>NZ_NBOC01000001.1 GCF_002104455.1 Colwellia chukchiensis
ATACCAGCAAACGTTACCAAGCGTTGTTATGGGCTAATCGAATCATGTCATCAATGAGTGGCCGTGGCGCTTGTTTGGATAATGCAGTAGTTGAAAGGTTCTTCGGTAGCTTGAAAAATGAATGGCTGTTAAATGTTTATCACTTAACAAGAGAAAGTATGAAAATCGATGTTGAAAAATACGTCAAATACTATAACTCAATTCGATTACATACGACCTTAAATGATATGTCGCCAATTGAGTTTGAAAGTGTAAGTAAAAAGTGTGCGGCCTAGCTTGACCAGATCAAAGATGACAAGCGCTTCGCTATTCAATACAGCTATGGCTTTTAAGGGAGACACTTAAATGAAATCAATTATTCAAATATTACTGGTTGTCAGCCTATCTCTTTTGTCTGCTTTTAGCTCTCATGCAGAAGAGAAAATTTCCGGTGCGGAAGTGATCAACAACAATTGTGCAAGATGCCATAACGCTCGCGCTGTTCATGAATTTTCTATTCCCGAATGGAAAGTCATTATGCCGCATATGCGAGAAAAGGCGCATTTAACAGGTAAAGAAACGCAAGCTGTTCTTGAATTTTTGGAACTCACTAGCCAAAGCGTACCTTTGGCAAAAAAAGTAGCGCCAGAAAAGATGATTGCGCCTGATGGAAAGCAATTGTTTACCCAATTTGGTTGCCAAGGCTGCCATTCATTAAAAGGTGATGGTGGCACTGTTGGCCCAGCGTTAGATGAAACGATTAAAAACAAAGGGGTCGGCTTCTTTATTAAGAAGCTCCAAAATCCTCAGTTTAATAACTCATCTTCTCCTATGCCTAAAATGCCGCTAAACGAGCAACAGATAAAAGCAATAGCTGAGTACATTAAATCATAAGGAAGCGCTTGACCTGTGTCTTAGGCACAGGTCTAAGCTGTAGGTGAGAGTACAAACTTAGGTGAAAAACTAAGGAGTAAATATGAAAGTAACAGAGCTGGCAAAAAGCCTTGGAACGACTGCTGATACGGTGCGCTATTACACGCGATTGGGACTGTTAAAACCTGCTAAGTCAGTGAACGGCTACAAGTCATACTCGAATAAAGAGGTATCGAGACTTAAATTCATTTTAAGTGCCAGAAACCTTGGTTTTGCCGTTGCTGATATCAAGCAAATTCTTAATGAATCTGAAGATGGTAAAAGTGCGTGCCCATTAGTCAGAAGCCTGATCAAAGAGCGGCTTGAAGAAACAGAAAAACAGTTTCAAGCAATGTTGGCACTTCGAGGAAAAATGTCTTCAGCTCTTTCTCAATGGGAAGAAATGGAAGACAAAGCACCGACTGCAAACATGGTTTGTCATCTCATCGAAAACTTTGAACAAATTAAAAAGGCATAGGAGGAAAAATGGTGACTACTAATACAAATATAGAAACCGAATCAGGCTGTTGCTGTCAGGCAAAAGCTCAATCCTCTTCGTGTAAAAGTAAGGAGAATACGTTGGAGAAAGTATCACATAACCAACAGCTCATCATTGAAGGGGCTGGGTGTGCTAGCTGTGTAGGCAAAATTGAAGGGGCGTTAAAGGCAACTCTTGGTGTAGTCAGTGCGGAAATGAATTTTGCTGATAGGACTGTAACAGTTTCTGGGACAGCTAAGACAGAAGATTTGATCAAAGCTGTTGAGTCTGTGGGGTATAACGCGAAGCCAATTGATGATAGCTCGGCAACAGATGCGCTTGACGAGAAAGAGGCGGCGGATTGGGCATATTACAAAAAGCTAATGCGCGATACGTTTATTGCCCTTTCACTCGGCGTTCCTTTGATGATCTACAGCATTGTGGTTGGAGAAATGACGGTTGAAACAAACCTTGAACGCATGTCTTGGCTGGTTGTCGGCATTTTAACTTTTGGTGTTATGTATTTTTCAGGTAAGCATTTTTATGTTGGCGCTTGGAAAAGCTTTAAAAACCACTCCGCTAATATGGACACTCTAATAGCTTTAGGAACAGGTACAGCTTGGGTGTATTCGATGGTTGTCGTGTTTGCACCTGACGCCGTTCCATTGATGGCACGGCATGTTTATTTTGAAGCTACAGCCATGATCATTGGCTTAATTGATTTAGGTCTAGCATTAGAAATAAAAGCCAGAGGTAAAACCTCTGAGGCCATTAAACGTCTTATCGGCTTGCAAGCCAAAACAGCAACCGTGGTTCGTGACAACAAAGAGGTTCAGATAGGTATCGAACAGGTTTTGCTTCATGATGTTGTGAAGGTAAAGCCGGGTGAAAAAATTCCCGTCGATGGTGTAGTATTGGAAGGGCACACCTCTATTGATGAGTCCATGTTGACAGGCGAACCGATGCCTGTTGAAAAAGCCGAAGAAGATGAGGTTGTCGCTGGTACTTTGAACAAATCAGGCATGATTTTATTTAGAGCCACACGCGTTGGTAAAGACACGGCGCTTGCGCAAATCATCAATATGGTGAAACGAGCACAAAATTCAAAACCGCCGATTGGCCGCTTGGCCGATGTTATTTCAGCTTTTTTCGTGCCTGTAGTGATGATCATCTCTGTGTTAAGTGCGCTAGCATGGCTTAACTTTGGACCTGAGCCAGCAATTGCTTTTGCCATCGTATCAGCAACTACCGTACTCATTATTGCCTGCCCATGTGCTTTGGGCTTGGCAACGCCCATGTCTGTCATGGTCGGAGTAGGAAAAGCAGCAGAAGCCGGAGTGCTTATTCGAAACGGTGAAGCACTGCAAACCGCCTCTAAAATCACTGCCATGATTTTAGATAAAACGGGCACTATTACTGAAGGAGCACCTAAGGTAACCGATATTGTCTTAGCAAAAGCCACTGACGAAAAAGACGTGCTACAGCTTGCAGCAAGTTTAGAAAGTGGCTCAGAGCACCCCTTAGCGCAAGCGATTGTTGAAAGTGCATTAGATAAGGATATTGAGTTACTAAAAATTGAAGCGTTTAACGCCATTACGGGTTTTGGTGTAGAAGCAAACTGCAACAATAAAGCCCTGCTTTTCGGAAACGATAAACTAATGAAGTTAAAAGGCATAGACCTCACTGGCTTTGTTGAACAAGCGCAGTCTTTAGCCAAAGAAGCCAAAACACCTATGTACTTTGCTGTAGATGGTGAACTTGCAGCAATCATTGCAGTTGCAGATCCTATTAAATCAGACTCAATCTCTGCTATCAAACGACTTCAGGCTAATGGTATACGCGTCATCATGTTAACGGGTGATAACAAGGAAACCGCTGCCGCTGTTGCCAAAAAAGCGGGTATTAGTGAGTTTCTTGCTGAAGTGCTGCCAGAAGATAAAGCCAACAAGGTGAAAGAGCTACAAGAAGGCGGCGAAATTGTTGGTATGACAGGAGATGGCATCAACGATGCTCCTGCGCTAGCGTTAGCCGATGTTGGCTTCGCCATAGGCACAGGGACTGATGTAGCTATCGAAAGTGCTGACATTACCCTAATGCGTGGTTCACTTCATGGCCTTGCTGATGCCATAGCGGTAAGCAAAGCTACTTTACGAAATATAAAACAAAACTTGTTTGGCGCGTTTGTCTATAACGTAGCCGGGATTCCTTTTGCTGCGGGGATTCTATATCCCTTCTTTGGCATTCTGCTTAGCCCTGTAATTGCAGGAGCTGCAATGGCGTTTTCGTCATTGACTGTAGTGTCAAATGCAAATCGACTTCGCTTTTTTAAAGCCCAAAACTCATAGAAAGTAAGCATTAGGAGAATCACAATGATGATAATTAACTTATTAGGCTTAGTGTTAATCGCGCTGATTACTTGGTGGTTTTGGCTATACAAACCCAATAAAACAATTGTTCAAGATAATGAAGTACTCATTGAAGTGAGGGATGGCGTGTATTCACCATCCTCAATTCAAGTGTCTGCTAGTCAGCCTGTCACTCTGAAGTTTATGCGCAAAGATCAATCACCCTGCGCTGAAACAATGCTTATTCCATCATTAGAGATAAGCGAGCAGCTTAAATTAAATGAAATTACTCAAATTACCTTATTGAACTTATCAGCGGGAGAGCATGAGTTTCATTGTCAGATGCAAATGTATCGCGGTGTTTTAAAGGTTGTTTAGGAGGGGTTATGAACATGAAAAAAGTGACAGCCATTTTTGATGAAATGGTGTTAACACGAGTAGAAGAGGCACTACTTTCACATGGCTATAAAGGCTTTACCATTCATAAAGCAACAGGCAGAGGTGCATATGCTGATACTTACAACAGAAATCACTTATCAGCACATATAGTAATGACCATTTATGTTGCTTTTGATGATGCTGAACATGTTGCTGAAGTTTTGCTCGATGCTGCGCATACCAACATTGAAGGCGAAGGATTAGTTAGCATCTCTCCTGTGGATAATCTCTACTGGATAAATTCTAAGTCTGAAGCTTCAAAGGAAGATTTAAGGTCAATAGGAGGCCAATATGAAAAATGAGCACCCTAAATTTTGGTCAACACCCACGGGTTGGGCTGCATTGGTGCTTATTGCCGCAGCCACCTATTTTTTAATCTTTGAACATGGACAGCATGTACTGCAATTTCTTCCTTATTTGATTTTATTGCTATGCCCGTTGATGCACGTATTTATGCATGGCAGTCATGGCAAACATGGCCACGATCATTCACATGCGCCTGATGAGAAAAAGGAAGAGAGCTTTCAAGAACTAACGGATAAAAATGCTGCCTATCGTGACGGCTACATACAAGGGTTAGAGGAAGGACGTAAGGAATCACATAAAAAGGAGAACAGTGATGAATGAGACATATGATTATGGCTTATGGTCAATGGTGATACTGAACTCAGCAATTTTTATCTTTTTTGCCTTTAGTTTTGTAAAACCAAAAACTTCTACTGATTGGAGAAGCCTTGGAGCGTTCTCCGCCTTTGTAGTCGCCCTATTTACTGAAATGTATGGGTTCCCTTTAACTATCTACTTTTTGTCTGGTTGGTTAACTGAAAACTATCCAGAAGTTAACTTCTTTGCGCATGAAAATGGACATTTATTACATACCTTCTTTGGTTTTGAAGGTGATGCCCATTGGGACCCATTTCATATAGCGAGTATGGTGTTTATTGTTGCAGGTTTCTTTATGTTGTCTTCAGCATGGAATGTATTGCATCACGCGCAAAAACATCATCAATTGGCTACAACTGGATGGTATGCAAGGTGTCGCCACCCACAGTATCTAGCTTTCATTCTAATCATGTTCGGCTTCTTATTGCAGTGGCCGACCATCCCAACACTTGCGATGTTTCCAATCTTAGTCGTTGTTTACGTCAAGCTAGCGAAACGCGAAGAAGCACAAGCGATTACTGAATTTGGCTCTGAGTACCACAAGTATATGGAGTCGACACCAAGTTGGATTCCAAATTTTAATAAGAACATAGAAGGTAAAAATCATGAAAACGTTAGGTAAATCAATTCTATTTGTCAGCTCACTATTGGCGGCCACAAGTTTATTTGCTCAAAACAATGAGCATAAACATGAAGGTGCGAACAATTCTGATATGCATCAAGGCATGGCAATGTCGCATGAAAATATGGAAAAAATGCATAAAAAGATGATGGAAATGAAAAAAGAAGTTTTAGCAATTAAATCTGAACAAGATCCTGAAAAGCAAAAAAGAATGATGCATAAACATAGACGTTCAATGATGAAAATTATGCAGATCATGCATCGAGGTATGGAAGACAAACCTATACATAAACAAATTGCAATGGCTGAACATCATCTGGAAATGATGGAAAACATGATGCCTCAAATGAAAGAAAAGATGACAGAAATGAAAGGCAAAAAACAAAACCACTCGCACTCTCATTAGGAGGTAAATTATGAGCGATTTAGAGCATAGAGTTGGCGTTAGAGAGCAGAATTTAGTTGTTCGCAATTTGAGGCTAAGTAATGTCACAGAAGAAAATTGTGACGAGCTAGTAAAAGAAATTGATCAGCTTTTTGGTATTGATGAAGTTAGCTACAACATCAAAGAAGGTGAAATACATCTCGCATATGATGCGGTGAACATAAACCTTGATGGGGTTGAGGAAGTAATTCGCAAACATGGTGCTGATGTTCATGATGATTGGTGGACACATACTAAAGAAAGCTACTACAAATTTGTTGATCAGAATGTTAAAGACAACGCTGCTCATAAACCGTGGAGTTGTCACAAAGTTCCTCCGGGTGCAAGCCGGAAAAATAAGTAAGCTTACGAAAAGCTTGCTCAGTTAATAAGTAAGATGAGGAGAAAATGATGAAAACATCCAATATGAAAATTCTACTTTTATTTGTATTTGGTATCTTTCTAGCGGGTTGTTCCAATACTGCGTTTTATCACAAAAATATGATGAGGGGTCAAGTGGTTGAGCAGTCTACTGATCGAACTCTGATTTGTATTGGTGCCAAACATGGCGCGGAGGTTGGACAAAAATACAGTGTTATTAGATTCCATGAGGAAATAGCGCCGGGTGAAGGTGATGATCCGTATACCATAGAAAAAGTGGGAACTGTTCAAATTACTAAAATTGTGAATGATCACTTCGCTACGGTAAAACTACTATCAGGTGATATTGCAGCGAAAGATATGGTGGAGCTTGAATAGTAATTAAGTGGTGGCGCAAGCCACCACTGGAGAATAACGATGAAACTTAATGAGAAAGCTTTTGCGTTGGCTTGTGCAGCCGCCTTTGGCATTGTTTGGTTGGTTTGTTCAATGGTGGTAATGATGCTGCCTGATATGATGTCTAGTATGACGGGCAACATGTTGCATACTGACTGGAAAATTCTGGGCTGGCAGATGTCCTTTATAGGAGTATTTATTGGTGGATTTTTTTGGGTGTTATTTGCAGGTGTAACAGGGGGAATTGTAGCAAAGATTTACAATAACCTGAATTCGAAATAGTAGTCACATTTAGATTGGTGGAAATAATTAAATTAACAACAGCGAATCCATTTAATCAATCATTAATTGAATGACGCTAAGCAAGAATGAAAAACTTTTTTCAGTTTGAATTTGAAGTCTAAGGTGTGACTTAAACATACCTTAGTTATTGAATTATAAGGTAAAGTGTATTTTATCTGGCACTCAATTTGCAGTCTTAGTGAGAGACAATTAATTGACGAAGAGTATGTTTATGCTTCATATCGAAAACACTTTAATTAGCCAGCTCCAAAACTCATCTGTTTATAAATCGAGCTTAGAGGAACAAAAAACTAATAATAATGAGTTCTCTAAACTACTTATTAAAGCGATTGACAATGTAAATGAATTGCATCAAAAAGCAGGTAAAGCGACAAAAGAATTCGAGTTAGGGACAACAGACATTAGTTTAGCAGAGGTTATGATTGCAAGATCAAAAGCAGGAGTTGCTACTGAAGCCACTATACAAGTTAGAAATAAAGCAATAGAAGGGTACAAAGAAATTATGAATATGGCTCTATAAACTTTTAGTATGTTAGAGTAAACAACTAGAATTTATGATAGAAAGTCATCGTTTTATTTCGTTCATGTACGAAATTATTAAATGGACTTTCGTTCATGTAATTGTTATGGTGTACGAAAGGTATAGGTTTCGTACATATGAAAGTTGGTTTTGCACGAGTTTCGACTCAAGAACAAGATTTACAAGTTCAACTGTCCAAGTTGGGCGCTCATGGCTGTGAGAAAATATTTCAAGGGAAGCAAAGTGGTGCTTCGATTAAAAATGATGAGAAGTTAAAAGATCTCATAAATTTTATACGAGAAGGCGATGAAGTAATTGTTACTCGCCTTGACCGGCTTGGCCGATCATTAAAGACTATTCTCGAAGCAATTGAAAGTATTCATAAAAAGGGAGCGTGTTTAAATATCATCGACGGCTCTCTCAATACTAAAAATGATAATCCATTCTCGACGGCGATGATCAACCTTTGCGGAGTCTTCGCTCAGCTTGAGCGGGATTTAATAAAAGCCAGAACAGCTGAAGGTCGTGAAGAGGCTAAGGCTAAAGGCAAACATATGGGGAGAATGCCTGCTTTGTCTGATAAACAAGCGAAGGAATTATATAAAGATAAATTAAATGGTGAATCGATTTCTGCATTAGCAAAAAAATATTCTGTTAGCCGCCCTACGGTTCACAGAACTATTAAAAGAATGGAAAAGCAAAATAATAAATAAAGGGAGATGTTATGTGGTCTGACAAAGAATCAAAAATTGATTTCTTAAATTTTAATGAAGCGGCTGAGTCGATTAAAGACCTTATAACAGAAAAGGAATTAATGCCTATTAGCGTCGGTGTCTTTGGTGATTGGGGCGCAGGAAAATCTACTATTCTTGAACTTACCAAAGCATCTTTGGAAACTGATGAACAAGAATATATCCAAGTACATTTTGATGCATGGACTTTCCAAGGGTACGATGATGCTAAAGCTGCGCTATTAGAAACAATCGCATCTACTTTAGTTAAAAAAGCAGCAGACGATAAAAACCTAAGTGCAAAAGCAAAAGAGTTTGCTGGACGAATAGATAAGATCAGACTGATGGGACTACTTATGGATGGTGGTGCAGCATTAGCTGGTATACCAACTATAGGTGGTATACAGAAGATCATGGGACTATTCAGTGGTGGTGACGATGGTGAACTGGATGTTGATGATGTAAAAGGTGCTGTCGATGGCGCTAAGGATGTCGCGAAGAAAAACAAAGGTTTGATCAAAGATAAGAAATCATTCTCACCTCCTAAAGAAATTAAAGAATTCCGAAAAGCATATTCAGATCTGCTAAAGGAGTTTGATAAACCACTTATTGTCTATGTCGATAATTTAGATCGCTGCTCTCCATTTAATGCCATTTCAACACTTGAGGCGATCAGATTATTTCTATTTCTACCAAATACCGCATTTGTTATTGCCGCCGATGAAGACATGATCCGCTTGGCTGTGCCGGAATATCACAAAGGTGCATCTCAACGACATCAAACTGATTATTTAGACAAGCTTATTCAAATTCCTGTGCATGTACCAAGACCCGGCGTTCTGGAGATAAGGGCATATTTAATGATGCTTACTGCTCAAGACCACGGCGTTACCGATGCTCAATTAGAAACGATAAGATGTGCCCTTGAAGAATCATTAAGGCTGTCGTGGAAACAACCACAAATAACCATTGATGAGCTACTTCAAGATCACGCTATCGAAAAGCATTCAGAACTCAGAAGTAAATTTGTAGTTGCTGAGCAGTTAGCTCCACTATTAGCTGAATCTACAAACATTAACGGCAACCCTCGCATAGTTAAGCGATTACTGAACCAAGTGAAGATGAGAAAGAAAACGGCTCACCGTCGAGGTATGCAGCTTGATGAAAAAACCATCACTAAGCTGGTAATTTTTGAGAGGTGCTTAGGCACTCAGGCTACCAATAAGCTTTATGAATTAATTGACAAGGAAAAGGGATTCCCAAAAGTATTGGCGGAACTCGAAAATTCAGAAGTTGAATTTGACGAAATTAAGTTACCTGAAGAGTGGAAGCTAGACCTAGCTTTTATTGATAAATGGTCAAAATTACCTCCAATGTTTACTGAGATGGATTTGACTCCAGCGGCGTATCTGAGTCGAGAAAGCATTCCAATGGGCGCTGTTAATGCGGTAATGTCAGGAGCCGCTCAAAAACTTGTAGAAGACTTAATGAAGCAAAAGGTAAGGGTCAGTGGCGTTAACTCTACTGCGATTACCACAACTCCTAAGGAAGAATACATGTCAGTCATGGATGGTTTGATTGAAAACTTTAAGTTGATTGGTGATTGGACTGAAAGACCTACAGGCATTTATGGAGCAGTGCTACTTGCCAAGCAGGATGATAAATGTTGTTTAAGTCTTCTTACATTCTTAAAAAGCTTGCCCCGACAAAGGTGGCTTAATCCAATTTTAAAAGAACTAGAGGGAACTAAGTAATATGGGTACGTCCGCATCGTCAACAGGACCGAATAACAAGAGTCCGCTAATTCCATCGTGGGCAGAGCAAGGAGACCCCGTCACGATAGAACCTGCATCAGGTACTGATGGGGATGATCAAACAGGCTTTGACAGTGGTCAAGCAGATGATCAGAATGACAATAGTAACGATATTGACAATGACAAGGTTCAACAAGAAATCGGCGGTTCACCAACAGCAACACCGCCTCCAAATAGGTTTGCTAGTGCAAGAAGAGCATTTGGTAAGTACGCTCAAACAGGTGGATCAACTTCGGATCTAAGGCGTTCATTAAAAAGTTACTCTAGAAAAGGCTCTGGTGGAGGTAAGAGTACTAGCCGGAGACTAGCAAGTGGAATAACTGCTGGTTCTGGATTGCTTGGTGTCATGCGTGGAGACACCGTAACGATCAATAATCAAAGCTTGTCATTAGGTGATTTAACTGGTTTATCGACTGACCAAGCGATTGACAAAATTGCTAGTCATTTGGCACCTGATAATGCCGATTCGGATGCTGTAAGAGTAGCGTTAGACTACGCATTAGAAGAAGCACTACCCGATACAGAAGAGTTTGACCCAAACAGTTTTACTGACGAAGTTATTCAAGAAGCAATAGGCTGTTATTTAACAGATCTTATATTTCAAGATGTTGTAGAAGGTATGGGCAGAGCTTGGTTTCATGTTGAGCCTGCAAGCAAGCATCATCAAATGGAAGTTGAATTAAGGGAATTAATAAAAGTGATCACACAAGAGCAGTTAGACAAAGTAACTGGAGGCAACCCCAGCACTATTAGCAAGGAAAATATTATTAAAATTCAAGCCGATGCAATTGCAATGACAGTGGATGAATGGGTGAGCTTTGATGACTAATTTTTATTTTAACCATGACCCAGCTAACTTGCCTGACTTTTCTGATGATTGTCATCCTGTCCAGATGTTTCATACGCATCAAAATGACATCACTAAGCACAGCTTAGTATCAAAGCAATTGCTTCAAACAGTACGTGATCTAGGGTTAAATGTAGACGCTGATGCAATAGATCTGATAACAATTGCAACCGCCGTTACCGCCGCTGATACATTTGAATTGAGGGATAATGCAGAAAATGCATGGGCTAGAAAAATGCATTTACATGTTCCTGTTACCGATGAGGATATGTGGAATTTTGTAGAGCCTGAACTAAGTTCTTTGCTCAACTTTCTAACGGGTGATCAATGGCAGTTTACTTTTGAAAAAACAACTATGCCGATGCCGACTCCTAAAACAAGCGAGCAAGCGAAAGTAAAGGCAAAATCATTAATTGGACTTAACTCTGTTTGCCTTTTTTCTGGTGGTCTTGATAGCGCAGTTGGTGCAATTGATATTTTAAACGAAGAATCGGATTTAAAGCCTCTTCTGGTTAGTCACGCGTATCGTGGAGATGGTGCAAAACAGGAGGAGATAAAGCAGTTATTATCCCCGCCATTCGGCGAATTGTCCTATTCAATGTCTCCTCATATTATTAAGCATTTAGAAGGTAAAACCGACATTAGCATGAGGGGAAGAAGCTTCAACTTCCTAGCTATGGCGGTACTTGGTATATCAGCCTTAAGAAATGCTAATTGCGATAGCAGCATTGAAACTATTGTCGTACCTGAAAATGGCTATATTTCTATAAATCCACCGCTTACAAGACGACGGATAGGTAGCCATAGCACTAGAACTACTCACCCAAACTTTCTGAACAGGCTTGAATCTTTGCTTAGAGATACTGGGTTCCATGTAAAATTTGTAAACCCTTATCAATTTAAAACCAAAGGTGAAATGTTAGCTGAATGCGTTGATCAAGATGCAATTAAAAAAGCAGTTCCCTTGAGCGTATCATGCAGTCATTGGCACAGAGAACATAAACAGTGTGGGCATTGTGTGCCTTGTCTAATTCGAAGAGCGTCAGTTTTTCATGCAGGATTTAAGGAAGATGCGCCATACAAGACAAAGCGGTTGAGAGGGCTTATCAAAGAAAAAGATACGCGAGATGATCTACAAGCGGTTCAAACAGCCATTATTAGGTTGAAACAGACTGATAATTATCGTTCTTGGCTACGAATGTCGGGGCCGATACCTCAAGAATTGGACAAGCGTGAAAAGCTGGAGTCAACGATTAAACGTGGTCTAGCTGAAGTTGAAGCGTTTATTAAAGATGAATTTAAATCATGATGGATCTTCATTGTCATGTTGATTTATATCCCGATCACGAGCTGGTTTTAAATGACATACAGCAAAGTGGATACTACGTATTATCCGTAACAACAGTGCCTTCTGCTTTTGAAGGCACTGTGAATCTAACCAAAGGTATAAACAAATGCAAAACTGCGCTAGGTCTACACCCACAATTAGCGCATTTAAGAAAAAATGAACTTACGTTGTTTGACCAGTTAGTAGGAAGAACTAGATACATAGGTGAAATTGGTCTCGACGGTTCGAAGGGCTTTAAAGATCATTTTGATGATCAATTAGAGGTTTTTACACATATTCTAAAAAAGTGTGAAATGTTCGAGGACAAGATACTTACTATTCATAGTCTAAACGCTACAGGGGAAGTACTCAAACAACTAGGGTTGCACCCAAAAGCTGGTACTTCAATCCTCCACTGGTTCTTAGGTACAAAGAAGCAAGTTCTTGAAGCCGTTGAGCTAGGGTGTTACTTCTCCATTGGTCCTAGTATGATTAACTCTTCCAGAGCTAAAAAAGTAATTTCATGGCTACCGCAGGATAAGGTCCTATTGGAAACTGACGGTCCATTTGCAAGATTCAATGGCAATGTATTATTTCCATCAAATGTAAACTTAGTGATTGATTACTTAGCTATTGAGTGGGAAGTTAATGAAGCGCTGGTGATAGAAACTTTATCTAATAATTTAAAATGCCTAGTTACAAAAAAACAGTGTGACCACATTGAAAATATGGATATTCGCCCCATTTATAATGAATAAAGGAATAAGAATTAAAATAAATGGCTGCAACAATTCAATTTAAAACGGAAAAAAAATCTGGTTGGGTTTCTGGTTACGATCTTGAGAAGCTCCTAGTCGAAGTTAAAGACAAGATTTTCACCAATAAAAAAGCTCTAACTATAGTTATTCAAGCCAGAGCAAATGCACCAATAAACACCTTAATACGCTTGATTAATGTAGCCAACCAGCTTGATCATAAAGGCGTGAAAGTAACATTAGATTTTTCTGGAAAAACTAATAAATTACTTGGCTACTGTGAGACGATGGGTTTTTTTGAATGCCTTTCTGATGGCGTAAAACTTAAATCTCCAAATGGAATCAATAAAGTCAGTAGGATCAAAAAATCTGGCAACTCATATATTTCTATTAATAAAATATCTGGTTCTGTACACGATAAATCGTTACCTAAAAAGTTGGCAGCAAAAATTACTGATAAGATCCCCAATATTACTGAAGAACAGCGTAGCGAACTCTATATTCAGTTTTTTCTCTATTTAGTGAACTAACTAGAAACGTTTGCGAACATAGCCAGACGGAATTAAATGGATTGGCAGCATTACAAATATATAAAAATAGAGCTGAAATTGTGGTTTGTGACAGTGGGATCGGATTACTTGAGTCACTTAAGCCTAGCTTAGCAAGCCATAATGCTGCCTATACAGGGTACTCTGATGTTGAACTTATATTGGAAATGTTGACTAAAGGTATTTCAAGTAAAGAAGGCGATCAAGGTGGTAATGGCCTTTGTACTTGTTTTCATCATGCAAAATTAACGAATTCTGATATGCACATTAGACTATCTGAAACCTACTACCACTTTTTCAAAGTCGCAGACAAACCTAATTTAATCGATTCCCTAATGATTAGTGAGCAGTTACTAGAACTCACAGGCACATTCATTTCTTTTGCTGTACCATTTAACAAATAGTTTGACAAAATGTAGAGTTATCTGCTTCAATATAAAATATGAAACAGAATGAAAATGTTATAAGTCTCGTAAGAATTTTTGAAAAGAATTCTTTGACAGGGATCGGGGACGATGAAGGCAAGCAAGTTTTTAACGAGCTTGTTTTTTTTATCGACAAAAAACCAGAATATAGAATTTTCTATATCTCTATTAAAGATGTTGTATTTGACGCATCTTTTGCTAGAGAAGGTCTTGTTCGTTTGGCAAAGCATTACAGAAAAGAAAAAGGAATTTGTCTTATAGATGCAGAAAAAGAAATGTTAAGACTTAACATTCTTGCTCCCGTCTTGAGTTTAAATCAGCCGATGCCTTTTTATAATGGCGATCATTATGATCATATCAAAATGGACAAAGTCGGCAGTCCTTCAAAAACTAATAAACCTATATTTGATTTCGTTTATAAGAATGGTATTTCAAGTGCAAGTGATGTTGCTGAATACCTTGGTTTTAAAGTGAATAACGCTAGTACAAAACTAAAATCGCTATATGAAGATGGCTTCTTACTTCGTGTAGAAGATAAGTCAGAAACTGGCGGTGTTGAATTCAAATATTACGCAATTAAATAGACCATCAAAAAAAACTTTGATCCTTTTGTTCGAATATGTATAATTAGACCATCAAAATTTATTTTGATGGTCTAGCTTTGTTGTACATTAGATTGAATCATTAGGTTTATGAAAGTCAAAAAAGCTTATCAAGGAAAGGACTGCCTGATCGAGTTACCAGCAAGATCAGGCAAAGATGAACCATACTTGAGAGGCACATCTAAGGAATTTTTTACGTTCCAAGCGCGGCTAAATTTAGTCTATTTCGTAATTAATTTCAACCTTTAGCCTCTCTTTAAAACTTTAAGGAGTTGGCGATGGCCGATAAGAAAAAGAAGATCCGTGTTCCTAAGGGCATGAAGTTGATTTTTCGCAGATATCGTAAGGATCCCAAGTCAAAACAACTATTAGATGCTCGAAAATATGGTTGTAAGGCTTGGCCTCTTTTGGTTCCTGCTGAATAACAGCTAGCTAAAACTAGGGCATTTTGCTTGATGTTTGATGCCCAAATTCTTATTAATTTTTTACGGAGTAGTTTAAATGACTAATTCTAAGCAATCCTCAAAGGCGTTAGCGTCAAAAGCAGCGTCCACATTAAACGACCCATCTGCATCGCAAGTGCAAAAGTCGCTTGCAGCATCTGTATTAAGCCAGTCAAGTTCAAGCAACCAGACTAGTAGTGAGATGGAAACAAAAGCTTCTGAGGTATTAAAAAGTAGCAAATATAGTGATGAGACTAAGTCTTTCGCTGCGTCAGTACTATCTCAATCAAATAAAGCAAGATAGTAAATAATTGCAACTATTACCTGCGCTTTCGAGCGCAGAAGGGGGACGTATGTCTTTTAATAATTCCGCAGCTAAAGCCTTGGGTACATCAAATTGGGAACACAAGTTTAAAGACTGGTCAACAGGTCCGGGAAAAACAGAGCGAGTGCGCTGCGAAAATGCCATTAGTATGATTAAAAGTGCAATAGAATCATCCGAAAAACTTACGAGCAAGTCGATTAATGTTTTTTTGCAGGGATCTTATCGAAATAAAGTAAATGTACAGGCCGATTCGGACGTTGATGTCGGGATTGTTTGCTCGGATGTCTTTTTTGGACATTACCCTAAAGGGTATAACAGAGATTCGTTTGGCTATGTTGCTGCATCTTATAGCTTTGATGACTTCAAAGATGACATAGAAAAGGCATTAGTTGACAAGTTTGGTAGGGCGGCGGTAACACGGGGAAGCAAAGCCTTTGATATCAAAGCTAACACTTATAGAGTTGAAGCAGATGTTGCGCCATTTATGGAACACAGGCGATTTAAAACTAATGGAAGCTATATTACAGGCGTCCAACAATTTTCTGACGATGGTAAAAAAATCATCAATTGGCCTGAACAACATTACGAAAACGGTGTTAGTAAAAATACACTTACTTCAAAAAAGTATAAGCGAACTGTCCGTGTCTTTAAAAAATTAACGAATGAAATGGCCGCAAATGGAATTGAGGATGCTAGAAGCATTCCGGGATTTTTATGTGAGTGTTTGATCTGGAACGTGCCAAATGAATATTTCAATTACACTACTTTTTATGACGTTTTACGCAACGCGATAGTATATCTGTACGCAGAATTGGGAAAAGAGTCATCTGATGAATGGGGTGAAGTTAGTGAGTTAAAATATTTATTTGGTTCCAATCAAAAATGGACAAAACAGCAGGCTCGAAGGCTACTAGTGGCGGCATGGAATTATGTTGGGTACGAATAATGAAAAATATAGTACTCAAAAGCACCATTTACGTTTTAATTGGAGTATCAGCGCTTATCTGGTTTGGTTTTGCTTGGATTAGTGGCCTGAACCTGTCTTTAGCTAAAGATTTTTTTAGCCTTGTACCTAAAGTTGTTAGTGCTGATTTATTGCTTATAGCTATTTTTGTCAAATGGGGGTGGAAGTTTAAAATATTTAGGGGGTGGCTAGTACCATTTCCCGATCTAAACGGTACGTGGGTTGGTTATGTATACTCTAACTGGGTAGACGAAGCTACAGGTAATAAAATAACTCCTATACCTGCAATGCTCACCGTTAAACAGACATTTTTCTCAACATCATATGTTGTTCGAACTTCTGAAATGCAGAGTGACTCTTATGTAGAAGGTTTTTTAATTGACGAACAGCGTCAGCAAAAAGAGCTTACATACAGCTATACGAGTAGACCACGAGCTAGTTTGTCGCATAGGAGTAACCCCCATGATGGCGCATGTGTCTTGTCCATTATTGAAAACCCTAAGCGTAGGCTAAAAGGGCGCTATTGGACTGAGCGACAAACTACTGGTGAGATGATCTTCGATTTTTACAGTGATGATTTACTTGAAGAGTTGCCTGATGATCACCGTGAACATCCGAAAACAGAGCCTGAAAACCAGAGGTAACATGAAAGGACTTTTAAATCATGCGTCAGTGATCATTAGCCTGATTTTAGCGGCATTATATGCGCTTGGGTTGATGTATCATTTAAGTTTTCTCAAAACGTTTGGCATAGAAGAAACGCAATTTCCATTGTCAATTGACAGGATCTTTTATCAGGGCTTTTTTGCCTTTGCTAATTTAACCGCTCCTAATATTAGCTTTGTTTTATTATGCGCTTCTGGCGTACTGATTACGGCATATTTAGCTATTTTGGTTATCGAAATAGCGAAACGCTCCAATTTTGTCGAACCAGCATTTTCAAAGCTAAGAAATGCATTCAATAAAGAACCCAATAAAATTGAACTACATCCTGCATTAGAAGACTTTGCAGAATTTTCAGCAAAAGTGTTTTGGTATGTTTGTGCTGGAGTGTTTTTTTATCTTTCTGTAATACTGGTGCTTATTGCGGCTGAACATGTAGGCAAAGAAAATGCCGAGCAATATATGGAAAAGATCAAGAATAATCAGGTTGCGGTTGATGAACTATTAGTCGAAGTTAATAAAGGAGTGGTTGAAAAATATACTGGCTATTCAATAGCGTGTAACAGCCACCAATGTGCATATTTTGACGGAGTAACATCATCTGTATTTAATCACAATGCTGTTAAATCTCTTCAATCTAAACCTGTTCAGTAATAGAACATTTGTTTACACCAGTAAGGAATACATATAATCGTTATGTCAGTGCCTTTAATTAACACCCAAGATCAACGAGCCATGAAAGCTGCTTTTTCTATGTTGAGCTTTCCTCATAAATATTTTGCTAATCCTGCAAACATTACTAGATTGAAAACAATGTTTGAAGGACATGATCCAGCGGAGCGCCTTATTGAATTGCTTAATGAGTCACAATTAAAGCTGGCAAACCATATGGATTTTTCTTCCAAAGATGCAGAAGGCTATAAAAGGATTAAGAGTGTTATTACTGATCAAACGACGAATTACGTAAATGTCCAATCTGAGCTTCGTGATGACACGTCCACAACGTTAACCTCCGCAGGTATTGACAATCTTATAAGCAATGTAAATATGAATGTTGCCGAACTTATTAATAATCAACAGATTAAATTAAACAATGGTGAGTTAGATTCTGGCGTTGTATCGGAAATTTTAGATACAGCTTGGGTTGTTCAACATTTTGCTTTATTGGCAGCGGGTACATTGAGATTGGAAGCTCAACCAGATGGCTCCCTTATATTTAAACAAATGGAGTCAGGTATACTTACCCCAACGTGGTTTGGCGATTCATTGGAATATCTGTCGTTAAAAGCGGCAACCAATGCTATAGCAAGTTTCGCTGTTGCTACACATCAAAATGAAGAGCTAATGGGTGAGTCAATTCAAGGTCTACATGCCAGAGTACTCTCAATTATTCCTCAGCACTGGCGACTAGGCTTAGGCAGTAGAACGTTGGAACTATTTCATGAAATCGCAGATCTGGTAATTTTCTTGGTAAATGTTGTTCAAAGAAAAGAGATCGATAAATCTGAAAAACCTTTAAGTAAGGGCGAGGTTAAACGAATGATCCGTCAATACCCAGAGAGAAAAGGACTATTGAAAACTTATGAGCTGATCAGGGAATTTCAGAAAAAGAACAAACCAGAAGATAGGCTCTTTGATATTAGAAATGGAGGACTAGTTTTGGGGCCACTGAAATTGGTACGTGGCCTAATCCAACAGATGGAATATTTTGCTTTGAAAAAGCAAGGACCTGATTGGCACTCATTACTTGAAAAAGAGCAAACCCGTTTTTTACTCGATGATTTGATAAAATGTAATCACCTTGATGTTCTCGAATTTGAACTAAAGCCTGATAAATTTGATTCGTCTGACTACCCAGATTTAAGACTAGATGTTGATTTTTTCATTCGAGATAAATCAATCAATATCGTATACGCGGTTCAGCTTAAACATGTTACTACAGATACGGAAGCTGGTTTGAAATCGTGGTTCAAGCTTATCGGGCAGGAAGACAAAAAGCTTAATACGGGAATACTTCAACTTGAAAGGTTAGATGAAGTCGTCAATAACTCCAGCTCAGCAAGGGAGTACCTAATTGAAAATGGCTTAACTAAAGATGAAATTTTAAATCTAAAACCAATTGTCGTTCATAATATTGGTTCCCTTGACTGCATTACACTCCACAACGGAATCTGCCTTTACGATTTATATACTTTTAAGAAGGTACTATCTGGGTGTTGGGGGTCAATTGAGTTTTACCAAAATGGTTATTATGAAAGTTCTTTTTCTAAGAAAAATGTTAACAACAGCGTTGACTTATCTAACCCTCGCAATGTTATTGACGCATATATAGGAGAAGCAAGGTTTACCGAAATAAAGCATTTTGACGGAGCAAAGAATATTACAAGGAGTGTAATGATAAACGGAATAAAAATCAGCGCTGAAGGAATCGGGGTCTAATTAAATATCAAATCCCAGAAAGAACAAAGGAGAGCAAAAAGCTCTCCTAAAGTTACTAATACGACAACAAAGAGTTGAAGGGTTAGCCGCTGCCTAACCTGCCAAATACTCGTTCTTTACGAACCGACCTTCAGCAAGGTGCCTACGCGGGTCTCGTCTGGATTTTAAGAGCGGGGAGACTCAAGCACACTCTGTATCGATCATTATGATGTTAATTGACGAATTCGTCAAGTTCATTTCGTCGATGAACTTATAAGACTAGCGCCATGTATTACAGCATGTGGATACAATGATTCTACTAAGTTATAAGCAGTTTTTAATGTAGTCCCTGTCGCCAGTAGATCATCGACTAGTAGAATACGCTTAGGTTCCAAATTTTCAATTCCTGTATTATTCAGGCATAGTGGAGGGAACTCGCTCCGAAAAGGAACTGGAATACCTTTTAACGAAAAATCCCCCTGAAACCCTTTTTCATTCATTTGCTTTCTTAGCCTATGAGATAACGTTTTATGCTCTTCAACACTTATGTCAGCTCTATCTAGTAAGTTAAATGCTTCTTCAATTGTTAACTTACGTAAAAAATCATAAGAGTGTTGAGCCGTGAATGTTCTTGCCAACCGCTTGCCAATAATGCTGCTAATGTTATAAGCAGATGGCATTGAGATAACCAAATCATAACCATCAGGCTCACTAGCCTGAAAAACACTTACAATAGTCGCGTAGCTAAGCCTAAGTTTTTTAATGCTAGTTATATCTGTTGTAAGGTTATCTTTACCTTTCAAAGCATAAATAATAGGGCAGTTATCACCGGGAATTTTATCTCGATATTTTCTTCGTGATTTACGTGAAGCTAACAGTCTTTTAAATAAGGAATATACAAGTAATCCTTCAATATTTTCTTTGGTGGGATTCCCATGAGGGGTTGTTTTTAACCAATCCTTATTTGAATGCTCAACTTTGACTACGCTTCCTTGTACTACTAGACCCAACTGTTGCCTCTGGAATTGATATTGAAAAGATACAGTCTATATATTTTTTTGGAAATAATAAATCAGTACAAAATAAATATTAATTATCTATTCTGAGCCGCTCGCGGCTAATTATTTCTATTGTATGCTTCTTTATATTGAAAGTTGGAGTTTCACGATAAAACTGTATTGAGATAAAATTTCAATAGAACATTATCTATGGTGAAATAAAGTTACTCATAAGTAACCATTATCGGTTATTTAAACTTGGACTAACTGATCTATCTCTTCAATTTGCTTGCGAACATGCTCTAAAAATATTCTTTTATGCTGAATTTTTGTATATAGTTGCGTAAGTATATTGGCTGGAATACTGTGCTGATCTTCGTTTATCGCTAGTAATAGCGGCCTAATATCAACAATTAGAAGACCTGCTGCTCTAGCACTACGAATAAATCGAAGGCGTTTCAATGCACACAAATCGTAAAGGCCATAACCTGCCTTAGTCTGTTCACTGCAATGCAGTAAATCCTCAATTAAATAATTCCTGACTGTGTGAACTGTAGTTTGAGCAGCTTTTGCTAACTGGGAAATACTCAAAGGGAAATTCAAAAGGTCATCATTGGCATGAATAAACCCATCAAAATCGGGTATTTCATTTAAAAAAGAATCGTGTTCAATGGGAATATTTTCAATTTTCGGCTTGGTCATTATAAATTCCTTTATCGAATTTTGAAGTAGAACACTTAACGCTTTTGATCGTTTATTTAAGCGAATAAGTGTTCTATTAAGCTATGCTACAGCAAAGATTAACCTGCACAACAAGATAGCTCTTTAACATCCTTGCTGAAGGTCTGTGCACAGAGTTTTAATCCTTCAACCATAGTCAAATATGGAAATAGTTGACCCGCCAGATCATCTACCGTCATATTATTATGAATAGCGAGAGCTGCACTTTGGATCAACTCACCACCCTCATGCGCGAGTATCTGTGCGCCAAGAAGTTTACCTGTTGGTTTATCAGCAACTAGCTTGATAAAACCATCGGTTTCAAAATTAGCTAATGCACGTGGTACATTTTCCATGTCTAGCACACGGCTAATCACGTCAAATCCCCCCGTTATTGCTTGCTCTTCTGTTAATCCTACCGTTGCAACCTGTGGATCGGTGAAGATAACCGCTGGCATGGTTGATAAATCAAGTTTAGCGTCACCACCTGTCATATTAATACCAGCGCGACTACCTGCTGCGGCCGCTACATAAACAAATTGTGGCATATTTGAGCAATCACCGGCGGCATAAATGTTCGCTGTTGATGTTTCCATTCTTTCATTAACAATAATGGCTCCATCTTTTTGTGTTTCAATCCCCACTTTTTCCAATCCAAGCTGCTCAGTATTAGCATGACGGCCTGTAGATATAAGCAATTTATCAGCCGTTAATATTCCCTCATTAGTGTCTAATGAGAATGTTTTTCCATCATAGTTGACGTTGCTTGCTTGCGTATTGTTTAACACGCGGATGCCTTCTTTTTCGAAACACTCAGTAAGCTTTTCACCTAATAGAGGATCTTCTGCATACAGTAAGGTATGACGTGCTAACACAGTGACTTGACTACCCAAACGTGCGTATGCCTGAGCAATTTCTAGGGCAATAACCGAAGAGCCTATAACGATTAAACTTGTCGGTAATTCTTCAGCAAATAAGGCTTCAGTTGATGTCCAATACGGAGTGTCGGTTAAGCCATTGATAGGTGGAATAGAAGGTGTAGAGCCAGTCGCAATTAAGATGCGATCAGCAATCAATTCATCTTCGCTACCATCTGTTTTTTTCACCAACAAAGTATTTTCATTTTTAAAACGCGCATAACCTTTTAGCAAGGTTAATGCAGGGTTGTTATCTAAAATGCTTTGATACTTTGCACCTCGTAATTCATCAACACGCGCTGTTTGTTGATGTGCAAGCAAAGAACGACTTATTTGAGGGTGATGATTTTCAAGACCTTCAAAGGGATTATTTCGTTGCTGATGCGCTAATTGTGCAGCACGAATAAGTATTTTTGAAGGTACACAACCGACATTAACACAACAGCCTCCAATAACGTCTGCACCTTCGATAATAGTCACTCTAGCACCACCTTCTGCCGCCTTAATAGCACTGGCAAAAGCACCAGAGCCACTACCTATAATAGCCACATGCAATTGCTTCTGTTGCTCTGTGGAGTTAGACGAACAACAACTTTCTTCGTTAATATCTGACATTTATACTTCCTTAATTATCTATTCTCAATTTAAGCAGGACACGTTTCGTCATCACAACGTTTACTAGCAGGAGAAACCATGTCTAATATGGAAACAGCAACCATTAAACCTAACCCTGTATAGGTTACGTATGTACTCCAATCGTACTCAAACCAAGGATACAACGATAACAACACTAAAATGGGGCCTATTGAGCCAAGTAGACTACGGTGCCACTGGTGGTGGCTAAACCAACCCAATACATTCATAACTAACGCTAATGAAGCAAATAACGGAAACAAAGTATTAATGAATAATCCTTCCCATTGCCCTAAAAACCCCATGCCCAATGCGGCAGCAACATTTGCAATAGCAGGAAAGCACATAGCACAACCCATTGCGGAAATAACAGCGCCCAAAGAGCCAGCTTTATCGCCAATGCGGGTAAGTAATTTCAAAGGGTTAAGCATAATACACCTCTATTTTTTCAATTTGGACGGATAACCCGCATCGGTTGTTGCTTTGATTAAAGCATCAACGTTGGTTTTGGCATCATCATAAGAAACCACTGCTAGTTTGGTTCCATAAGTGACTTCCGCTTTTTCAACTCCATCGACATTTTTTAATGATTTTTTAACTGTGATTGGACAGGTAGCACAATTCATCGTTGGTACGTCAAGCGTAACGGTTTGAATTTCTGCAAATACATTCATGCTTGATAAAGTAAGCAAAGCGGTTAGTAGTAATTTTTTCATTGGTGATTCCTCAGTTTAATGTTTGTAATAGTAAATAGTTTGATAAAAATTAAGCGAATATGAGTATCCAGTAATTGCTCGTGACTAAAGTAATGGCAGTTATCGCGCTAAGCCAAAAGATAACTTTACGTCGCTGTTGTTTGGCTGGAACTGCGCAAGCTGTTCCCGGTTCACACTCTTCGACCGGGCGATAAATTTTCCAGCCTGAATAACTGAACAGTACAACGACAAATAGAATAAATACTGGTCTATAAGGTTCAAATGCGGTTAAATTTCCAATCCATGAGCCGCTAACGCCCAGTAGCAATAACACTAGCGGGCCAACACAGCACACACCCGCGCCTATTGCGGCGATAATGCCTCCTATCACTGGAAGGTTGGATTCTTTCTGATTCATATGATTACCTCGTTAAGTTATGGAATAAGTGTATTTTATGTACCTAGGTACGGAGTCAATGATTATTTGTTAGGCAAATGTAATTAAGTGTTACTTTTGGAAATGTTCATGAGTCCCATGCTCTGTCATTGCACCAGATATTCTGTTGATTCCATGCAAATAGGCGGCAGTTCTAAGTGATGTATTATTTTTTTGAGCTAGGTTAAAAATGTTCACAGCTTCCTTGTCCATGACATTCTGTAGACGATGGTTGATTTCCGATTCTTCCCAGTAGAAACCTGCACGATTTTGTACCCACTCAAAGTAACTTACGGTTACGCCTCCGGCATTGACAAGTACATCGGGTAATACACTAACGCCTCGTTGATTAAGTAACTCATCAGCGGCAGCGTTTATCGGTCCATTGGCTATTTCGAGTATATGCTTTGCTTTTATGTTAGCGGCATTATGCTCAGTAATTTGGTTTTCTAATGCCGCGAGAACTAAAATATCGACATTTAATTCAAGTAGTTGTTCATTAGATATAGTTTCAAATTCAGCTTCTTCGCACACAGTTCCTTCACAATAAAGCATGGCTTTTAATGTTTTTTCTGTTTGTTTGTGATTCATAATCAATTGGGGATCTAAGCTATCATTTGAGATGATTCCGCCTTTAGAGTCGGACAATGCGATAATTTTAAACCCTGCTTGCGTTGCTAGTTTTGCAAAGTGAAAGCCTGCGTTACCAAAACCCTGCACCGCAATAGTTGTCTGTTCAGGTATTAAATTTTTAAACTTAGCCCATTGGAGAAGTACAAATAAGGCACCTCGACCTGTTGCTGCCTCTCTACCTAATGAACCATTCAAATGTATGGGCTTACCTGTGATAACCGCAGGTAATTGCTCTCGCATGATTTGGTTATATTCATCTGCCATCCAGCCCATTATGGTCGCATTGGTATATACATCAGGGGCTGGGATGTCTCGCTTAGGTCCAATAATATCGGCTATCGCTCTGATATATCCGCGTGATAGCCTCTCAAGTTCTAATAGCGACAGCTCCTTAGGATCAACTTCAATACCCCCTTTAGCTCCGCCAAAAGGTAAGCCAACTACCGCGCATTTTATGGTCATCCAAAAGCTGAGCGAAGTGACTTCATCTAAATTTACAGATGGGTGATAGCGAATGCCTCCTTTGGTTGGACCTCGTGTGTCATCGAATTGAACACGATACCCCTTAAATACCCGTAACCTGCCGTCATCCATGCGCACAGGGATACTGACGATCAGTGTTCGCTTAGGAAATTTCATTCTACTGATCACGTCATCAGATAGTGTTATATATTTCATAACCTCAGTAAGACGTGATTGTGCATCTTCAAATAAAGTTGTCATTGGTATCCTCCGCCGTTATTTATTACTAAAGCAACAAACTAAACTGTGATATGCATAGAATGACCTTTGATTTTGCTTTGGTCTTTCGCTTGAAAAATCTTGCCAACACAGCTAGGTAAATAGAGAATAAACTCTGTGGTTAGGTACGGGGTCAATTATTAATTTGGGTATAAATAAATTGATAGAAATATGAGGTACAAAGGGGGCAGGTTAAAACGTTGTTATAGTTTAGGCTGTAATGAATCAATAATTGGGCAGTGAGTATTATCCTTGTTGTTCTTGCACTGACTCAAATGCTCTAAAAGAGCTTTTTCTAATAGCAATAAGTCGTTTTGCTTTTTTTGAACAGCAATTAATTTTTTTTGGGCTAACTCTTGGACTTTATTGCAGGGACTATCATTAAGAGAAAGCAATCCTTCAATTTCATTTAGCGTGAAGCCTAATTCTTGAGAACGCCTTATGAAGCGAATTCTATTGATTGTTTCATCAGGATAATGTC
Source organism: Colwellia chukchiensis (assembly GCF_002104455.1). Lineage (GTDB taxonomy): Bacteria > Pseudomonadota > Gammaproteobacteria > Enterobacterales > Alteromonadaceae > Cognaticolwellia > Cognaticolwellia chukchiensis. Next base: position 25,578 of record NZ_NBOC01000001.1, read on the forward strand.
TGTACCCCTGTATAGGTTTTATGGGCTGTTCTATTAAGCCTTTACGTTCATAAAAACGTATTGTTTCAATGTTAATGCCAATTTCTTTCGCTACTTTACTAATTGTTCTAGACATCAATAATCTCACTGTAAATTTAATAAATAACAACCATTATTTTCAAAAATGAATTCGTGTACTTAACAAGAGACTAAGATCATTATTATTGTTTAAATTTTTAACCAAGCCTCCTTCCAAAACCCACTTTGGATTCACCAATTGAAGACCTATAGTAACTTGGTGAGTGATTTCATTTCCTTTCCTTTCCTTCTTCCCATCTTCCATTAAGCTCTGTAACCGCAATTAATTCAGATTCAATACCCCAATCAGGGTAAACTGGAGGAGATAAACGATATTGTCAAGATATATCATATCGACCGCTATCAGGACGGTTATTAATACCAGCTTGATAAAGTGCATCAATATCGAATTCATATCTACCTTTGAAGAATGTATAAACAAATCCTCCTTGGACTGCTGGATCTCGATCATTATCACTAGGAACAACAGCACCAGCTAGTAATGCCAGTCTTGAAGTGCCTAAGAAAAAATCATTTTGTATTACAGTGCGGCGATATAAAGCTGATAGATCACCAACTCGTTCTTCCTCCCTTGGTTTTACTTTGTAGGGTAGGGCAATAAGTAGTGCTTGGTCATTACTGAGGCCATAGGCAACGCTTGTAATAAAATTATCTTTGTCACCACCTGTTAAGTGCTCATATGAAAACCTAATAACATAACCATGTTTATCAATAGGTAACGCGACAAATGATTTCAATCCCATACCATGAGCGGTTTGTACATTGAGTATTGAAATCAGTGTAATAATGGCGATTGATTTAATTCTATTTTTTAGCTTTTTCATTAGAGAGCACCGTTACTTTTATCGGGGTAAACCCAGCATCCAATACTGCTTGTTTAATCATCTCAATAGTTGGTAATTCTGCTTCTGTTTCTATCCTAACTTTCTTCGTCTTCAAACTAACTTGAACTTTTAATACTCCTTCCATTTTATTGAATTTTCTATTCAAATTGTCAACACAGAAGGCACAAGTCATACCGTGTACCTCAACTTCGATTGTCTTGGCCTTGGCTGACAATGAAGTAAATAAAGCTATAATCAACGTGAATAATAAAAATTTTTTCATTTTTTTGCTCCGCTATAGACCAAGTAAGTTACGAATGGGTAATAAAAGGTAACTAGTGAAAAAGCCAATTAACCAGATCAACAAACTTAGCCAAAAGATTCTTTTATTCCATTGTCTCGATTTAATACAAAGCGCAGATAAAGCAGGATCTGATGGGCAATGCTGATTTGGCCGCCAAATAACCCAAGCTAAAACCATCAAAATAAGAGCTGCTATTGTTAATGTCCAGCTCTTGTGTTCTGCAAGAAATAGCAGTGCTGGAATGTTGTAATTTAAGCTAGCAACGACAGCACCAAATCCTAATGTCACAAGCAAAATAGGCAAGGCACAGCAAAGCAAAGTTCCACTAGCAATGAAGAGGGTGATCCATTTCAGGTAACGCTTTTCTAATAACTTACTTATAGACATTTTAATCTCCACAGCTTGAACACGATCCATCCTCCTGAACTGGAGGACATGGAACCGAGCCATAGGAACAAAATACACAACAATCGCCCTTGATAGGCTTTAGTAGCGCTTTACAAAAAGTGCATTCAGAGAACCATTGACAAGAGTTTGTTGGCATTTCAATTAACTCTGTATGCCCGCATTCAGGGCATTTTAGTTGTGACTTTGTAATAATCTCAGCCATATAGATCCTTAGTTTGTTTATGCTAGTATAGAACCTGTAGTAACTATAGGTTCAAGGAGTTTTACATGAATAGTCAAAAATACTCTATTGGGCAACTTGCCAAAGCATCAGGATGTAAGGTCGAAACAGTTCATTATTATGAAAAAATCGGGCTAATGCCTGAGCCTTCAAGAACCGTAGGTGGGCATAGAGTGTACGCCTTGTCACACATTAAGCGGCTAAATTTTATCAGACGAAGCCGTGATCTTGGTTTTAAGATAGAGCAGATCAAAGACTTGCTTAAATTCATCGATGAACCTGATCATTATTGCGGCGAGGTAAAGGCAATGGCAATGCAGCAAGCAAGAGTTGTACAAGAAAAAATAGATGATTTGCAACGTCTTCAGTTAGCATTAAATGAAATGGTGAATCAGTGTAAAGGCAGCAACTATTCAATAGATGACTGTCCTATAGTGGATGCTCTTTTCACAAACAAGTCGTAGCATTCAAAACAAAACTGGTACTCAATAAGATAGCTAATTTCTCTTCATTATATGAGTGCTCATTATCATCATAAATAGGTATTTTGTTACCACTAAATAACTTTAAGCAGACTGAGCTATTTTTGTTTTGGTACTTGAATTAACAGCTTCCAATATTGATAAAGCCTAAATTGAAAAATCGTTCGATTTGACCGTTTGGGTTGATATTGCTAGTGTGTAATATTATAAACGAGGGTCTCTAAGATGCTTACACTAGATGCAAACGAAGCAAAAACTAATTTCGGGCAGATCCTTTTGAAAGTTCAATCGGAACCTATTGAAATTAAGAAGAACGGCAACCCTGTTGCAGTGATTTTGTCTAGTGAAGAATACAGCCGTATTGAAGAATTGAAAATGGAGCTTGTTCGATCACGTTTTGAAAATATTGATGAAATTGATCTTATGGACGGGAATGATTTTATAGATGGGTTAGATTCTGGAAAGTACGATTAATGATTACTCTATTCTTACTTAGAGGTCATGCAAGAAAAGATTTAGAGTCGATTCGCAAGCTTAAGTTTTTGACAACCTAGGTGTGGATCTTAGGAAAACAGAAGAAGAGAAAATGGCGCCTTGGCTAGCCGCCATCACTGACTCACTAGAAGTGTTGCATAAGCAAGACGAGAATATGACAGGCAGCCTTAATTATATTATGGACAAAGCCAACATTCAGTTTAAATCGGTCAACTTTATGCGAGGACGCAGCATACAAAATGCGTTGGTGTTGCTCGATGAGTGTCAAAATCTGACCGCATCACAACTAAAAACCATTATTACTCGTTGTGGTGAAGGCACCAAATTGGTGTGCTCAGGCAACTTAGCGCAAATTGATAGCAATTATTTAACAGCGGTAACTTCTGGGTTAACCTATATAGTTGAGCGCTTTAAAGACTTCCCTGGCAGTAGCACCATTAACTTAAATGGTGTGGTGCGTAGTCGTTTAGCGTCATTTGCTGAAGAGAACTTATAGGCCTTAGTTTTTGGCTATTCACACTCGTCACTTTGCTTTAAAATGCAAGCCTAACATGATGTTTTTATTCTCTTGGTATAAGTAAGGTGACTTAGTGTCGACAAAACAGGCTAAAGAGCAATTATTTCAACGCTACAATAAATCTGTCATGGTGGTCTTTGCCGGCATTATGCTGTTGACCTTTATGATCACGCTTTACAATTATTATTTGGCAAAAGACCAGCACCGCCGTGAACAATTGCAAAAAATGCAAAGCTATACTGCGCAGCTAAACAAGCAGTTGCAACATACTGAGCAAACGTTGACGGCGATACGTGATTTGGCACAATATTATTTACGTTACCCAGCAGAATTAGCAAGCCAACCTTTAGCTTTTCGACAAGAAGGCAAGTATTTCTATCTCGATAAGTCACGACAAAATATCGCCGCTGGCGATCGCATCATCAGTGGTAATATTACCGGTATTGGCCGCATTGATAGCTTTGATCAAGCCCTGAACCATGAACTTATTATGGCTAATGCTCTAACGCCTGCATTTGTCGCGGCGCAGCAGTCAATAAAAGAAGCGAACTGGCTCTATTATAATTCATTGCGGCGTTTTATTAACTTATATCCTTGGTTACCAAGAAGTATTTGGCAATACAGCGAACAAAGTTTAGACAGCAACCTGTTAGAAAAAATTAAGGCGAGTAAGCAGTTAGATGACAAGTTTTGGTCGCCGCCCTACCTAGACTCAGCAGGTAAAGGTTTAAGTACAACCTTAGGCATGGGCGTGTATGTCGACAGAGTACTTAAAGGGGTAATGCAAGTCGATATCAGTACTGAAGGATTAGCCAGCTATTTACCGCAAGTGAGCACGCCAGAGCGAGGCTATATTTTAATTGATCAACAAAGCCAAGTGATATTGCATAAAACCAACGCATCGCCCAGCTTAAGCGCACAAGCATTATTTGCTGATGTGGTGCCGACGCAATTACAGCACCTTCATTATCAACAGCTAGAACAGCAAGAGGCCAGCACTGAAGTAGCTGCTTGGCATTTGCAGCAAACAAGCTTGCCGATTAATGGCTGGTTATTAGTGGAGTATCAAAAAAAATCCAACTTTTATCGCGCCATTAATACACGTTTTTTTACCATTTTTGTCAGTATGTTTTTTGGCTTATTAAGCTTGTTAGTGGTGGTGTACTACGTCACACACCGTACTTTTATTACCCCGTCTAAAAAGTTTATTAGTCATATTGAAAACTGCTCTGCAGGCGACCCAGGCAAAATTAAGCCCTCAGTTGAATGGCAGCACTGGTTTAAAATAGTCGAAGACTTATTTGGCGAAAATCGCAGCTTGATGCAACGCCTGAAAGACCAAAATAATGAGCTAGATTGTCGAGTAAAAGAAAAAACTCAAGCCTTGCTGGATAAAAGTGAGCAACATCAACGAGACTATGCCTTATTGCGTTCAGTGATGGATGCTATACCCGATTATACTTTATTTAACGATCAACAAGGACAACTAATTGGCTGTAATCAGTCTATTGAACAGTTATTACAGCAAAATGAAACGGATATCTTAGGGGCTAAAGTACGCGATATTATTGCACCTGTGTTAGGTAAAGCCATTGCCTATAGTATTGATAATGGCGGGGCTATGACAGAGACTCGACATCAAACTATTAGCAATGACGAGCATAGCCATGAAGTTTATCAAGCGCCATTTTATGGTGAGCATGGCAGTTTGCTCGGCAGTATTGTTTTAATTCGGGACGTAACGCGACAAGTTGAGATCAACCGCGCAATGGAGCGTGCAAAAAACCAAGCTGAGGCCGCGAACCAAATTAAAAGCCAGTTTTTAGCCAATATGAGCCATGAAATACGCACTCCGATTAATGCGATTCAAGGTATGTTTTTACTATTGCAGCAAAGCCCACTCAATAAAGTACAGCAACAATATTTATCTAATGCGGAGGCCGCTGCCGTTACCTTATTATATCTGGTTAATGAATTACTGGATTCTGCGAAAGTAGAGTCGGGCAATATGACCATACATAAAGAGCAGGTGGCACTCGATAGCCTAATCGCACAAGCACTAAACCTGAATATTGCCGCATTAACTGGCAAGGCGCTGGACTTAACAGTAGCTATCGATAGTCAAGTGCCTTTGCACTTGCACACGGATACTATGCGTGTGGTGCAAGTGTTGAGTAATTTACTTAATAATGCCATTAAGTTTACTGAACAGGGCAGTGTAACTTTGCGCGTAACGCTAGCGCCAGCACAGCAAGGCGAGCAAACTGGCAGGGCGATTTTATTTAGGGTAAAAGATACGGGTATTGGTATTGAGCAGTCAAAGCAGTCGGTATTGTTTGAAGCATTTAAACAAGCCGATGAGTCAATGACCCGAGTGTATGGTGGCACAGGGCTAGGTCTATCCATTTGTCAGCATATTGCCGAACTTCTCGGTGGAGAAATTACTGTTACAAGTACGCTTGGCCAAGGCGCAGAGTTTACCTTAGTGCTGCCACTTGCAGAAGGTAACGAACAAGTCAGTGGTGATGATTTAACAAAATATCAAGCACCAATGGCTCATTGCTGTTTCTTTAACTTAGCGGTTGCACTACCGGATAAATTACGCGAAAACTTTGCTGATATTGGCCAACAAGTGACGGCTATAGCTGAAGTTGCGCAACTGTCAGCGCAAGATAACGACAAAGCGGCTATTTTATTTATTGACGGTAGCAGTTATGAACAAGGATTTACGGATAAAGCGTTACAACTTATAGCTCAGAACGTCACCCTGTTAGCTTTATGCCAGCCAGTTGCAGCTCGTGTTTCTGTTGAGCTCTTAGCGCAACTTAATCAACATCAAATAAATTACTTGTTGCTTGAAATGCCGCTTTATCGGCAAGTGATCCCAACCTTTGTCGAAGAGCTAGCGAGCATATCATTAACAGATAAGGTAGCGGTCAATGATGAGCAAGTCGTTAGCTCTAATAATGATGAGAGTTTAAATGGTTTAAGCATTCTATTAGTGGAAGATAACCTAGTTAATCAGTTAGTGGCGGTAAAGTTGTTAGAGTCGATGCAGGCGCAAGTGCTTGTAGCCGAAAACGGCCAAGTGGCGTTAGATATGTTGCCAACTGTTGAAGTCGATGTCATTTTAATGGATATTCAAATGCCAGTTATGGATGGTCTAACTGCAACGCAACGTATCAAAGCACTGCCAGAATATGCCGGTATACCCATAATTGCCATGACAGCACATGCTCGAGAAGAAGACAAGCAACAATGCTTAGCTGCTGGCATGGATTACCATATTGCTAAACCTATCAGCCCCGTGGTGTTAAAAGCCAGCATCTTGCAATTGTCAGCCACTAAAGACTCCTAGTATTAATAAACGCCTCGCTATAGTAGCGGTTATTGCGTATGGCAAACTCTGCCTCTGGTGATACTTCTCCAATGCGCATGGCTGCTGGGCCTGTAGGCTCAGCTAAAACATATACTTGACCTGCAATAGTTACCGTTCGTTCTTGCCCTTGGCTTGGTATGTTAAATGCCATAAGGGCGTGATTATTAATAAATAGCAATTGCATTTTTAGCTGTGGTAAAAGCGCCGCTAAAATAGCGGCCGTTAAGGTAACTTTACTGTCACAATCGCCTTGGTTTTGCCATAGCAGTTGTAAAGGCGGATTAAAGCCTGCCCCGCTAGCGGTCACTCGTGACGCTAATGTGGCGTAGGGGATTGCTTGGACAAAACTTAATACATAGTTGATAACAGTGCGAGCATCTTGATTTGCTAGCTGCGATAAAACTGCGATTTTTACGTTATTAAAGTGACTGATAGAGTCTTGGGCAAAGCGCAAATGATCCGGCTTTATGGCGGTGCTATGATCATAGTTAACAAACTGGTGATAGAAGTTGTCTGCCAAGTATTGCTGCATAAGCTGATGCTGCATGCGCTGGATTTTTTCTTTTGCTTGGCGAATGTTTAGCGCTGATTCGGCTTTGATGGTGATAGTAAATTCAGTGCTAGCAGGGAGAAATTTGAGTTGCACACCATCAAGGGGTTGTTGGCTTAGGGTCTTAGCAAGTTGCAGATTAACGTAGCGTTGTGCACGCTGACTTTTAAAAGCTTTAAAATTACGAAAATCATTAAACACCGCCGTTTTTTGAATTGCAAAACTTAGCGCGTGTTGCTGTTGATCTTGATCTAACCACAAATAATGAAATTGCACCTGATTGTCATTGATGACCTTATTAAATTTAAGCTGTTTTGCCATCAGCAAAGAGGAAAAACAAGACAATAAAATCATCAGTTGAAATAGTTTCATCTGCCTTCCTTACGGTGAACATTCAGTAGCAAGCTTAACCCGCCTAGCATTTATATAGCAATTTATCAGCATAGCGCTTTTCGAATCTGTTCGACACATTTTCGTTCATGCCTTTACTTTTACTGAATTTACGATATATTCAAACAGTTGTTTTAATTAATTGTTTAAATTGTTTGTTTGGAGAGTGTAATGGCTGACTATCAAGTGCCTTTAAAAGATATGAATTTTTTACTTTATGACGTATTTAATGCTGAAAAATTATGGCAGTCATTACCAACATTAGCTGAGCGGGTTGATCGAGAAACCGCCGATGCTATTTTGCAAGAGTGTGCGAAAATTGCAGAACAAGAAATTGCGCCACTATCACGCAACGGTGACGAGGTTGGGGTGAGCTTTAAAGAGGGTAAAGTGAGCACTGCGCCAGGCTATAAAGCAGCCTTTGATACTTATGCTCAAGGGGGCTGGACGTCACTCGGCGGCGAGCCTGCCTACGGCGGCATGGGCATGCCAAAAATGCTGACAGCCTTTCATGAAGAAATGTTATGTTCAGCAGATATTTCATTTTCACTTTACCCTGGGTTAACGGCTGGCGCAGGCTTATCGTTAGCTAAACATGGTAGTGAAGCATTAAAACAACGCTATTTAACGCGTATGTACGCGGGTGATTGGAGCGCCAGTATGTGCTTAACAGAATCACATGCTGGTACCGACTTAGGGATGATCAGAACCAAAGCGCAGCCACAAGCAGATGGTAGCTACTTGGTTACAGGTACAAAAATATTTATCACGGCTGGTGAACACGACCTGACGGAAAATATTATCCACTTAGTGCTTGCAAAGTTACCTGATGCTCCGGCAGGGCCGCGCGGCATTTCGTTATTTTTGGTGCCTAAATTTCATGTCAATGATGACGGCTCGCTTGGCGAACAAAACCAGGTTAGTTGTGGCGCGATAGAGCATAAGATGGGCATTCATGCCTCTGCTACTTGTGTCATGAACTTTGATGGTGCGACGGGTTACTTAGTTGGTGAGCTTAATAAAGGTTTAGCCTGTATGTTCACCATGATGAATTTTGAGCGTATTGGCGTAGGCATTCAAGGCATAGGCGCGGCGGTTCGCTCTTATCAAAATGCCTTAGAATATGCCAAAGAGAGAATTCAAGGGCGAGCATTATCCGGTGCCAAGTCGCCCAATGCCGAAGCCGACTCACTGCTCGTGCATGGCGATGTAAGACGTATGCTATTAAATATGAAGGCCATGAATGAAGGGTCACGCGCTTTATCGACCTATATTGCTATGCAATTAGATATTACCACCTATGGCGAAGGTCAAGCGCAGCAAAAAGCAGAGCAATTGGTGGCCTTGATGACGCCGATTGCGAAAGCATTTTTTACTGATTTAGGCTTTGAAAGCACAGTTGCGGGGCAGCAAGTTTTTGGTGGTCATGGTTATGTGCGTGAGTGGGGGCAAGAGAAATTGGTGCGGGATACGCGAATTTCGCAAATTTATGAAGGAACCAATGGCGTGCAAGCTATGGATTTACTGGCACGAAAAGTCGCGGGTAGTCAAGGCCAGTTAGTGACCGTATTTATTGATGAAGTTCGTGCTTATATTGCGAGTGAACAAACGACTGCGATGCAGGAGTTTATACAGCCCTTAGCACAAGCCGTTACTGCACTTGATGACTTAACACAGGACTTGTTGTCTGCGGCAACAGAATCAAAAGAAGTGCTCGGTTGTGCCGCCAATGATTATCTGCATGTGTTTGGTTATACTGCGATGGCTTATGTTTGGGCAAAAATGGCGTCAGTGTCGTTACTTGCACCCGCCGATAGTGAGTTTCATGCCAGCAAAATACATACAGCACGTTATTTTTATGCACGCTTATTGCCGCGTTGCCAGTCTTTAATTAGCGCCGCAAAAGCGGGACCAGCCACTTTGTTTGATATTGACGATGCGCTTTTTTAGCCGCTGACTAAATTACGTTATTTTACCAGCCAATTCTGAGTAAGAATTGGCTTTTTTCGTGCCAATATTGCGGCTATTAATCACAGACGCTAGCTGGCTGTAACTCAGTTACATACTGTTACGAGCTCAGCAACATAATCGAACTTTTTAGCACTTTATTAGCGATATACTGCGCCGCCCCTGACCCAGTAGCTGTGTTGTGTAATCAATGATAGTAAATGTAACTACGATTAAAAAAGTGATCTCAGTATGAAAACGATACTGTTAGTCGAAGATGACCGCATGGTCTCTCACCTGATCAAGTCATTTTTAGAAAAATCTGAATTTTCCGTCCAACAAGTGTTTCATGGCGAGTTAGTGAAACAAGCCATTACAGAGCATCAACCTGAATTGGTTATTCTTGATCTTGGTTTACCCCAAGTAGATGGCTTACACCTTTGCCAAGAGTTACGCAAAATATACCACCAGCCGATTATTGTATTAACCGCTCGAGAAGCTGATGAAGATCAAATCTTAGCTTTTGAGTTTGGTGCGGATGATTTTATCAGTAAACCAGTCGCACCTAAGGTGTTAAAAGTCCGAATAGAGGCGATGATACGACGCCTGCCTGCACATAAACCCGCTGCGATAACACAATATAATGTTGGTAATTTAGTACTTTACCCCCAAGCGCACAAATGCGAAGTCAATCAACAGGTGATTCGCTTGAGCTCTTTTGAGTTTCGCTTATTGGTGTTGTTGGCCGAGAACTTAGGGCAGGTAATGACACGGGAAGTGATCTACAGTACTTTATTAAACCGACCATACAATGGCTCTGAGCGAACGATTGACGTGCGTATTTCTAAACTACGCGATAAGTTATTAACGCAAGGCTTGTTGGGCGTGAGTATTGATACTATCTGGGGCAAAGGCTATAGCTTAATTCAACTTGAAAAAACAGCTGCAGATAACGCTCAGCAGCCAGTAACTACTGGCACAATTGGCGTTGGGCTTAGTTAGTTAGTCAAGCTTTGCCTGCGCTGAGTTATTTTTAAAATGCATAAGTGGTGGCAATAAGCGCCATATTGCGGCGATTGGCGTTTTCACTTTCGCTACTGCTAAAGCTTAGCTGGCTTACGGTTAAGGCACTGATAACACTCCAGCGTTTGGTAACATCATAGCTACCTACCACAGCTAAATTGGCTGATGTCATTAGCCGATTAGAGTTTGCACTTGCTATGGCTGGCAGAGGCGCGCGCGGTGTATAGGCAAGCGCAATGTTTTGTTGACCTTCAACGCTGGCGGTAAAAGATAGATCAAATCGGCCTGCTCGCAATAAATTGTAGCTACTGCGAATATAGGCTGTACTGCTACTGACATCGCCTAATTGGCCTTTGCTATAGCCAGTTTCCGTGCTTAGACGGCCATATTGATAGAAATCGTTGCTGAGCTCTTGCTTAGGTATTAAACCTAGGGCCAAAAACGGGCGATGATTAGCCGATAAAATATAGCTGTTTTTTAGGCTATACAAGCCAGTGCTAAAGTGTTGGTTAATTTGTTGTTGTAGTGATTTTATATCGGTTACCACAAAAAGCGCGTCAATGCTCGCTAACGTGCTGCTTTGGTTGTTGTTATTGTCGCTACTTGCTTGGTGTGCATTCTGCCGACGGTTGAGTTGATAATTGACTGCTGCCAAGCCCCAGTCGTGGGTTAGGTTTAATGAACCTTTGCCAGTGCTTGGCAAAGCTGTGGTATTTTTTGCCAGATATTGAGCAAGCGTTTCTGCACAAACCAGCCCCTGAAATTGCCCTAAACTTAGCGCAATAAAAATAAATACCTGCTTGAATATATTGCGCGTTATTTGCATGATGCTCGCCTTTTTGTTTGCGCTAACTTAGCCTAAGTAGCTTGGTGCGCAGATGCTAGTTTTGAAATTTCCAATGAACAAGTACAACCTAATGATAAAACTATAGCTAAAGAATAGCCGCAGAGCTGAAAAATTAACAAAAATTTTATCAGTCGCAAAATTTAGATACATTTTGCTGGCAAAACGCTACTATAGCTAAGGTGTTGTTAGCATGAAGAAGCTTGTTTATCGTGCCAAGCGTCAGCTATGCCGCGTACAGAGTGTTGCGGCGTCAGGGCAAATAATAAGTTGCCTGAAATAGGTCTATAAGGGTGTTTTTAGTGCGCATTTTTTCGGTATTACTTTTTATTTTGTTAACGGGCTGTAGCGCTAAGCCTATTGCGAGTTCAGCACAAAAACCCGTGTGTGATTTGCCTTACTCTCCATACCAAGCAACAGTGACCGGCTACTGTCAAGAGCCGATGGCAAACTTGCCCCATAAGCTCAAGGTAATCAATAAACGCATCACCATTAAGCCACTAAATGAAATACCCGCGGTGTTTTGGTTTAATGAACAAATGCAATATTCGCTTATCAAGCAAGCCCAGCCAGCACCGGTTATTTTTATTATTGCCGGTACCGGCGCCAGTTTTGAAAGTGCAAAAATGCAAAGTTTGCAAAAAAGCTTTTATCAACAAGGCATGCATGTTATTTCATTGTCGTCGCCTACCTATGCTAACTATATTGTTAACTCCAGTAATGACAGCTTAATGCCGGGCGACCTTGCGAGCGATGCCATCGACCTTTATCAGGTAATGCAATTAGTGTGGGCGCAGGTGCAAGCGCAAAATAAGGTGCAAGCCTCGTCGTTTGCCATTACCGGTTATAGTTTAGGTGGCGCGCATGCCGCTTTTGTTGCTCATGTTGATGAAAGCTTGCAAGTGTTTAACTTTAACAAGGTGTTACTGATCAACCCACCGGTGAGTTTGTATAATTCGGTGAGCATTTTAGATCAGTACTTTGATTTAAAAAATAACCGACCGGCTGCGGTTGCCATGTTTGAAGAGGTTTTTACCCGCCTAGCGCAAGTTTATGCACGGCAAAAGTCATCTAACTTTAGCCAAGGCTCGATATTTAACCTTTTTAAAGATACCAACTTGTCTGTTGATGAGTTGCGGCTACTAATTGGCGCTACGTTTAGAATGTCGTTATCCGACATGATATTTGCCCTTGATGTGAGCTATAACGCTGGCACTATTACCTATAAAAACCACCAAATAGGTAAATTTGAAAGCTTAACTCACTCAATGCATCGTACGAGTGTCATTACTTTTATCGACTATTTTGAGCACGCCATGTTACCCAGAGCTCAGCGACAAGATGCCAGCGTTAGTAAAGCAGAGCTAATTCAGCGTTACAGCCTACATGCCATTGAAGACTACCTGAAAAGCGCCAATAAAATTAATGTTGTGACCAATGCCGATGATATTATTCTTCAAGCTGGCGAGTTAACCTACCTGCAGCAGGTTTTTGCCGAGCGCGCGAAAATATTTCCCCGTGGTGGTCATTGTGGCAATTTTGATCGGCAAAGCTTTGTCGATTACTTGGCCACTCAATTTGCAAGGCCAAGTAACAAATGATCAAGCTAGCTATCAAGTTCAGCATGGCGCTGGTGATTATGCTTTGGCTTAGTGGTTGCAGCTCGGCGCCAAACTTAGCAGCCAATGCCGTACCGCCGCTAGTCGACGTACCGGCGCCAGATGAACAGTTAGCCATCATCAGTGGCTATGCTGACCCTTGGCAAGGAATGAATCGTCGTATTTACTATTTCAATGCCAAAGCCGACCAATACTTAATTTTGCCTCTTGTTCGCGGTTATCGGCAAGTAACGCCAGATATAGTTGAACAAGGGATCAGCAATTTTTTTAACAACTTAGCGGAAGTGAAGACCTTTTTAAATGCCTTATTGCAATTGAAGCCAGCTATAGCGGCCCAAACCTTAGGTCGCTTTGTGGTGAACTCTACCATAGGCGTAGCAGGCTTAGTGGATGTCGCCACACCCATAGGCATTGTTGAGCAAAATGAAGACTTTGGTCAAACTTTAGGGTTTTGGGGACTAGATTCGGGGCCGTATTTAGTTTTGCCCTTGTTAGGGCCATCATCTTTGCGTGATGCCACAGGGTTTGCATTCGATACTGTTGCATATCAGCAAGCGATCACTGAATTAGGCATCCGCGGCGATGACGCGCGTTACCTGAATGTCTTAGGCGCTGTTGATAGTCGTGCTACTTTGCCATTTCGTTATTATGCGTCTGGCTCCGCTTTTGAATATGAGCGGCTGAGGTTATTGTATTCAAAATATCGTGAAATCCAACTGGCCCGTTAGTCGCTAATGCTAGCGAGTGGTGAGTAAAGCGCGCGATATAAATTCTAGGTTTAGTTCTGTAAACAAATAAGGGTATAATCAGCGCTGATAATTTTTTTTAGGAATGCCTTTGTTAGCTGTAATTCGTATTATATTGATGACGTTAATCATCATCGTCGTCTCTATCTGCTCTTGTCTATTTTGTTTGCTGCGCCCGTTTCATCGCGATAATGTTCATCATACCGCTAAATATATGGGCAAGGTTGCAAAAGTATTAGGCTTAGATGTTGAAGTCAGAATACCAGAAGTATCAAAAGATATTGGTCCTGTGGTTTATATATGCAACCACCAAAATAGCTATGACATATTTACGGTGAGTAATGCGGTACAACCGGGCACCGTCAGTGTTGGCAAAAAAAGTTTAAAATGGATCCCATTTTTTGGCCAAATGTATTGGTTAACTGGCAATATATTAATTGATAGGAAAAACAAGAATAAAGCCATGAATACTATTGCTTTGACGGCAAAAAAAATTCGTGAAAAGAAATTGTCGGTGTGGCTTTTTCCAGAAGGTACACGAAGTTATGGTCGAGGATTATTACCTTTTAAAACCGGCGCTTTTCGCACTGCTGCACAAGCTGAAGTGCCAATTGTCCCTATTTGCGCAAGTTCCACGCATAAAACTATTGATTTGAATCGTTGGAATAACGGCAAAATGATCATCGAGTTTCTAGCACCTGTTGCTTTATCAAGCGCTGATAAAGACAAAATTCGCCAGATAACCAATCAAACCCATGCTGAGATGCAAGCCAAAATAGCCCAACTAAACCAAGAAGTTGGGCACAAGTTACCCAGTGAAGACGATAACAAGTCATCAAAAAAGCAAGCGAGTGAGATAAAATAATGATTGATGAAGAATTGCAGCAATGGCACGAGCATACAGAGCAGTTAATTGCCGCCTTAGTTGAAGATGGTACCAATGAAGAAGTTCATCACACCATAGAACATCATTTTTCCAGTGTTGACTTTGATATCTTAGAAAAGGCTGCCATTAGCGCTTTTAAAATGGGCTATGAAGTAGAAGAGCCCGAAGAAGCTGAGTTAGAAAATGGTGAAAAAATCTTTGCTTTTGACATTATTACCGAGCAAGCACTCGACTTTGACATTATTTTTGATGAAACAAAAAAAATGTTTGAATTAGCAAAACAGTGCAAAGTTGATTATGATGGATGGGGAACTTATTTCGAAGAATAAACCGATGTTGCATAAGAGAGTTGTTATTTATCCTATCAACATCCTAAATCCTAACAATTAAAAGTAGGTTATCCGATGGATTGGTTAAAAACACTATTACAACCTGAAACACTTTCACTATTAATTCCAATAGTAGCTATTATAGGTGCCTTTGCTGTTGCGGCGTTAAAAGCGCATCACCGACACCAAGAACGGATTGAAAAAATTAAAAACGGTTTTAATCCCGACCTATAAACGAAACGCAAAGTGTTAGCACTTTGCGTTTTTTTATCTTTGCTATTATCCATACAACGAGTTAACACTGTGCTTATGCTGACACAGGTGGGCGGCAGCCTCTCGCCTAAAATCACCTTCATCCGCTTTTAAATCTAATTCAGCGCGGCAACGCCGTGGCCAAATAAGTGCAAAATTTGCATAAAAATTTGACAAATTTTGTTCACGAATGGCGCATTTTGCAATATCTATGTCTAAAAAGGCAACATTTACTTGATCTGACTGAGTCATTATAAATGCAGTCAGGAATAAACAAGCGTGAAAATAGAAACTTTAATTTGTTGTAGTCGAAGAATAATAATATTTATCGAGGGGAAGCGGATATGAAAGTGAAAACAAAAAAACAGAATCTCAACTTGCTTGCAAAGAGCATTATTTTAGCCTGTATTGGGGTTCCTGCATTGGCAGTATCCGCAGAAGAAGATGAAATTGAAAAAATCGTTGTAACCTCGACTAAACGAGCAACTTCGATTATGCAAGTGCCTTACAATGTTTCGGCAACTTCAGCAGAAGCGCTAGAAAAAAAAGGTATCGTCGATTTTTCTAAATTAGCCCAGTCGGTACCAGGACTGGCCTATACAGACACAGGTGGCCGTGATTCAGGCATTAATAGCGGTTTAATTATTCGCGGTTTAAACACCAGTAGTTCAGGCTTTACTGATTTAGCAACCGTTGCCGCGCCAACGGTATCTGTGTATGTTGACGAAACACCGTTATTTTATAATGTAATCCTTAAAGATATTGAACGCGTTGAAGTGTTACGAGGCCCGCAAGGTACCTTGTATGGTTCGGGTTCACTGGGTGGAACGCTGCGTTATATCAGTAAAAAACCGAATGTTGATGAAACAGAATTTGAGTTTCATAGTCGTGGCTCACAAACTGACGGCGCAGGTGGTATCAACAGCGATACTCATTTAGTGCTAAACCTACCCTTAAATGATGATATGGCAGTGCGCGCCGTGGGCGGGTACATTAAACGGGCTGGCTTTATTGACGCTAATCGATTATTTGCTTACGACGACAATAACCAACCCATAGCGGCTGATCCCAGCGACCCTAATAGCCCTAACAAAGAATATGCCGTTAAAGACAGTAATGACGAAACCATTAAGCACTTAAAATTAAGTTGGCGTTGGTTTATTAATGACGATGTGAATATTACCGCAAGCCATCAAATACAACGTGATGAATTTGGCGACCGCCAAGTAGCTAACGACCAGCACAGTGACGGCGGTGACTATATTAGCTTACAGCGTATTCGTGAAAACTCTGCTCGCGAGCTGAGTTTGAGTTCACTAGAAGTTGAAGCGGATTTAGGCTTTGCTACCTTAACATCGGCAACCTCACATTTTGAAAGCGAGTCAGACTTAAGCGGTGACCAATCGGCGGAATATTATAATAAAGGCTATTGGGCCGATTATTACTATAATGGCTTTCCACGCGAATCGATTATTGGTCAATATGACAAAGACGTAGAAACCTTCAGTCAAGAAGTTCGCTTATCGTCAAATGGTAATGAAGCGTTCAGTTGGATTGTCGGTGCTTTTTACAGCAAACAAGAATTAGATGTCAGTAACGAAGACTTCCATCGTGGCTTTTACAACTGGCACGATGATAATAATGGCTACTTTGCCGAGCAAGTGCGGTTACTAAATGATCTTGGTGAAAAAAATGACTTATTCTACGCATCATATCAACAAGTTGAAGCGACAGATAAAGCGTTATTTGGTGAATTGTCTTATCAAATAAACGAAAAATGGCAAGTTACGGGGGGCGCACGATTCTTTCGTACCACGTTTGCCAATAGCATAGAAAACCGTTCGCCATTGTTTGGTGCCTGGAACTCAGATGACGGTGTTGACCCACGCGGTGTTTACGGGGGAGATAATAGCTCTGCTATCAGCGATCATATCTTTAAGTTAAACACCTCCTATGACGTTTCCGATGATGTAATGGCATACGTTACCCTTGCCGAAGGCTTTCGCAATGGTGGTAGTAATGGTATTCCAACCTCAGGGCCTTGGGGCGAGCCAGAAGCCTTGGTAGACTATACTAACGATACCGCGTTGAGCCTTGAGATTGGTGCCAAAGGTTATGCCTTAGATAGAAAACTACGCTTTAATGTTGCCGCTTATCGTATTGACTGGGATGATGTTATATTAACCACGTCTTCACCTAATGGTGGCTTTACCATTCTAACCAATGGTAAAACTGCCAGCTCACAGGGCATCGAGCTTGAAGGCCACTTTACCATCACAGATGATTTTAGCGTTACCGCTGGTTATGCTTATACGGACGCCACGTTAACAGCCGATTTTTCTACCGATGGCATTAATGGTATTGATGGCGATAAATTGCCGGGTGTGCCAGAAAACATGATGACCTTAGCGCTGAACTATTTCCAATATATTAATGATATTGAAGTCTCATATCATTTAAACGGCTCGTTTACGGATAAGGTCACGACTGCCTTTTCAACTGATACCGAAAACTTTACCCATGTTGATAGTTACAGCATGTTAAATGCTTCAGTATTCATTAAACTCAATGACAACTTAAGCATTAATATCTTTGCTGATAACATCACGAATGAACGTGCGCCAACTAATACCCGTGGTGGTAAGTTTGCGACGCTTGATCCCACTAAACGCGACCTATACAGCTATGTTGCCCGTCCGTTTACGGTTGGTTTAGGGTTTAAGTATAGCTATTAATTAACCAACCTATCAGGACTAAAGGCGAGTCAATAATACGGCTTTAGCTTGCTATCATCCTGATCCGAGGTTAACAGCGTCAGCGTAAATTGATCAACCGCTATTTAAGATACAAAACTTATCTTGCTTAGTGGTTGGTCATTTTGCGTTATCAGATGGCAAACGTTATGGTTTATCATGAAATAAAGAGTGATCGAAATGACCCGTACCAAGATGACTAGCAAAACCTACAGCGCCGAGCAAATGCTTGGTCAAGCGCAGCAACAGATAAAGCATAAACAATACCCGAGTGCTGAAAAAACTTGTCGAGCATTATTAGGGTGTTATCCAGATCATCAACAAGCTTGGCAGTTGCTTTCGCAAATTCAATTGATGACTAAGCAGCCTCATCAGGCTTTACAATCAATAAATCAGCTATTGCAACTTAACCCTGACGATATTGCGATTAAGTTAAAAAAAGTTAAATGTTTACATGTTTGTGCACAGGTTAAGCAAGCAAAAGAACTTGCATTAGAGCTTTACGCGCTTGCCCCGAAGAATCCTGAGCTGGCAGGGATTCTAGGTGCCTGTTTAAGTAGCTTAAAGCTATATCAACAAGCACGACAACTCTATATAGATATGCTTGCTCGTGGTCATAAAAGTGCTTCACTGTATTACAATATTGCCACGATAGAGCGTTTTCTCGGTAATATTAGCGCCGCTGAAGCAGCCCTTAACAATGCCATTGCGCTAAACCCCAAAGACTACGAAGCTATAGCGCTGCGCTCGGACATTATTACGCAAAAATCAGATCGCAATCATATTGCCCAGTTAGAGCAACTATTGGTCGATGGTATTGCTCAGCCCAGTGATAAGGTTAAAATTAACTATGCCTTGGCAAAAGAATTAGAGGATATTGGTCAGTACCAAGCCTCGTTTCGTTATTTAAAAACCGGCGCAGATACCCGCAGAAAATATATGCAATATGACGCGGAAAGAGAAACCCAAACCATTACACGGGTGATTGACACGTTTGATCAAAGCTGGATAAATAACACAGCTAAAGGTAGCAGTGAGCAAGCACCTATATTTATTATCGGCTTACCGCGTACCGGTACCACCTTAGTCGAGCGCATTCTTGAAAGCCATCAGCAGGTGACTTCAGCCGGCGAGCTCAATAACTTTGCCACCATACTTGTTGAGCAGTGCCAGCAACTTAATAGCCGCCTGCCAGTTAAAAGTCATGATTTAGTTGCACTCAGTCAGCAGCTTAATTTTGATCAACTTGGCCAGGCCTACCTAGAGAGTGTCGCGCAGTTGGTGCCAGAAACTGATATTTTGATTGACAAAATGCCGTTAAACTTTCTTTATGCGGGCTTGATCCACAAAGCGATACCTAAAGCAAAAATAATTCATTTACGTCGCCATCCGATTGATACTTGTTACGCTATTTACAAAAAGCTATTTAAAAACTCTTATGCCTTTTCATATAATCTAACGGAAATAGCCAATTACTACATTGCATACCACCAATTGATGCAACATTGGCACACCATAATGCCCGGCGTTATTTATGATATTGAATACGAGCAACTCGTCCAAGATGCGACTAAACAAACCCAACAATTATTAGCGTTTTGCCAACTACCTTGGCAAGCGCAATGCTTACGCTTTTATGATAATAAATCGGCCTCAACCACTGCCAGTGCTGCACAAGTGCGACAACCCATATACCAACATTCAGTGGCTAAGTGGCGTCATTATGAGCAAGAACTCGCGCCCTTAATTCACACCCTCAAAGCCGCTAACATTAAGCTTTAAACATCAGGGGCTGTTGACCTTGCATATATAAAATATGTACAACTTAAAACCGGTTTAATCGCGGCGCGCGCTTTGAATAATGGTTATGCTCTTTAATAAGCGAGCAACCACGCTTACATTCGTTTTAAATAAACCTAAAGGCAGCACTTGTGTGACGTTTACACAGCGTTTTCACCTGTTCATGTAGCTAGTTAAACGTCATACGCTCTGCTGTGTCTAAATAGCCAACAAGTCGCTGAAAAAGTGATCTTCAAAGGTCAGCAGACCCTAGCTTTAAGAAAAAAGAGCGTATCCAAGATATTCGGATACGCTCTTGTTTAAGTGTTGCTGAGCTTGGCAGTTATGCGTTTGTTGACGAGCTTAACTGTGACTCTTTAAGCGTTGTTGTTTGGTCGGTGGTCGTTTTAATGTCTTGCTCGTTATCTGCCGCGTGTCTATTGGTGACTAGCCAAAAAATCACTAAACTTGCTAGTGCGGTGATGATGGCCATCAGGTAAACATAAATAAAGTTACCATCAAAGATCAAAATCCCTGCCATTGCTGGCCCCACAGCACCACCAATTGATTGAAACGCCGGGATCATGGCGGCATAACGGCCATCTTTATCGGTTTTATTGACGGCTAACAATTGATAGGGCAAACAGAAGTTCCATGCACTGGCGTAGATCAGCGCTGATAGTGCGTACATCCATTTGTTATCACTGACGAGCCAAAGTGCCACTGAGATAAAAAATAGTCCGATACCAAAAATCATCGGCATCAAAATACCAAAGCGCGTGCCGACTTTAATCGCTAAAAATGCACCAATCGAACACAGCACAAGCACAGCGCCTAAAACAATACCGATAAACTCATAATCCATATTTTTCGATACGGCAATGCGCTCTAAAAAGCCCCAAATGCCGGTTTGTCCAATAAAGTAAATGCCGATACCAACTAAAGCAATAATGGACGGCATAGAAAAGCGCGCGGCCACTTTTTTCCGTTTAGAGTTATGTTCGCTGGCATGACTTCTATCGTCAGATTTGGGCATGCTAAACAAGAAAATTAATGATAAAGCAAACAGGCCGGCTATGGTGTACAACAAGCCTGAATAACCATAGTTGGGGGTAATGTGCAGCTGTAAAAAGTAAATGACGGCGCCGGCGACGATAACTTGTAAACCTAACCCTAAACTATAAGCTTTTGATGGATCTTTTAAACCACTGATACAGCACATTACACACGCTTGTGCGGTGCCGCAGGCTAAGCCTGTGATAATCAATAAGCTTAAAAAGCCATTATAATCTACGAATGTAGCGGCATAGAGTGATAACACGGACACGACAGTGGCAACGCCAATCATCAGCTGCCAATTAAGTTTTCTGACCCAGAAGACACTGGATAAGTTAGCTAAGGTTTGACCCACTAAATAAGCGGTACCCAAGAAACCGATTTGTTGCTCGCTGTAGCCTTTTAAATCAGCAGCTGAACCTAAAATAATAAATAACACGTTGTAAATAATATTGTTTACCGTCAAGAAGACACCTATGCTGAGCAAAATTGCCCAAGTATCATTTTGACGCTTTTTCAATGCCTGATCTTGATTTAGCGAATGTTCTAGCATGTATAACACCTGTATTTTATTTTAATTTTTAATGAACATGTCATCGTTATTTGGGTGAATGGCTGATGCCGTTGCCGTTGCCGTTGCCGTTCAAGGACAATGCACCACTTAAACTTGAATTGCTTTTATTTCGATAAACTCTTTTAAGCCTTCTTCGCCCCATTCTCGGCCGTTGCCCGATTGTTTATAGCCACCAAAGGGCGCTCGATAATTAAACTCAGCACCATTGATAAAAACTTGACCCGACTTGATTTTTTTTGCAATGGAAATGGCTTGTGACTCGCTTGCAGCCCATACTGCGGCAGAGAGGCCAAAAATGCTATCATTAGCAATTGCTATGGCTTGTTCAATATCGTCATAGGGGATCATTACCAGCACGGGACCAAAAACTTCTTCTTGGGCAATGCGCATGCTATTACATACATCGGCGAAAATAGTCGCTTTAACATAATAGCCGGAATCTAAGCCGGCCGGCTTTGCTAGGCCACCGGTCACTATACGAGCGCCTTCGTCGATACCTTGCTGGATATAAGCCAAGACATTTTTTTCTTGTTGTGCTGAAACTAATGGCCCGATATCCGTGTCTGCGGCAAGGGGGCTGCCTACAACGAGTGCTTCTGCGGCGTTTTTAGCGATAGATATTGCCGCTTGATAACGGCTGCGTGGTACAAGCATTCGGCTTAAGGCGGTGCAAGTTTGGCCGGTATTGCACATAATGTCATTAACGCCATATCGTACCGCAGCTTCAAGATCTGCGTCCTCAGTAATAATGAGTGGCGATTTGCCACCTAACTCTTGGCAGACACGTTTAACGGACAAGCTAGCCGCTTGCATGACACTAATGCCGACTTGATTGGAGCCGGTAAACGACACTAAATCGACATCAGGGTGACTGCAAAGCGCCTCACCAATTTCGCGACCCGGACCAGTAACAATATTGAGTACACCTGCCGGTAAGCCAATTTCAGCGCATATTTCTGCCAACACAAATGCACTTAAAGGCGCTTCGACACTCGGCTTGACCACCATAGTACAGCCGGCAGCAAGTGCAGGTGCAATTTTGCCGATCAGTTGATGTAATGGATAATTCCAAGGGCAAATTAATGCGCAAACCCCGAGCGCTTCTTTTATTATGGTGGAGTTCCCTACTTGTTCACTATCATCCATTAAGTGCGCGTATTCTATATATGACCTTAAGCCTTGAATGGGACCTCTAACTTGGATGTCTAGCGACAGGTGACGTGGCATACCCATTTCATCCGAAATTAGCTCAGCAAGTTCTTGTTCTCGTTCGGTTAATTTATCGGCTAGTGTTGCTATCCAAGACGCTCGAACACTACCTGTGGTATTGGCCCAGTCTGCAAACGCATTTTTTGCTGCTTGCACCGCAAGGTTAACGTCATCTCGATTACCTGAAACCACATGAGCGATAACTTGCTCCGTAGCCGGATTGATCAGTGCTGAATCTAGGGTACTTGCTGAGCTTACCCAGTCGCCGTTAATAAATAGTTTGTCACAATGAACCATAAATACCTTTCCTCTAGAAATATTATCCTGTCTCACTTGCCGTGCTAATAATAGGCATTTAGCCGATTTGGCTTTGAGGCTTATGGGCAAAAATGTAGTCTATGCACGCTGCAATACGTTGACTGGCTTTTACAAGCTCTGCTTCGTCCACTCCTAAACTAACTCTGATATGCCCCTCTCCAGAGGGACCAAAAGCGACGCCAGGTAGCGTGGCTACATCAAATTTATTTAACAGCAGTTCCGCCATATCTTGGCTCGTCATACCCGTTGCCCTAATGTCGATCATCAAGAACATACCGGCTTCAGGAAGGTGGCAATGAATACCAGTAATGCCTTTTAAGTGTTGATAAAAAACATCACGACGACGTTGATAAGTGAGCCGCATTTGTTCGAGCTCGGGAAGGGCTGTGGTGAGTGCTACTTTGGCGGCATCTTGAATAAAAGCAGGGCTGCCAAAGAGCATACACAGGGTTAAATTACCTAAATGAATCGCCATTTCTTCAGGGCAAACCACCCAACCCAAGCGCCAACCTGTCATGGCATGTGACTTTGACAGGCTATTGATGGTTATTGTGCGTTCCGCCATGCCCGGCAGTGCACAAGGGCTAAAGTGCTCGCTGGCAAAGGTGACCGTTGAGTAGACTTCATCAGAAATTAGCCATAGGTCGTGACGTTGGCAAATGTCTGCCACCGCCTCCATAGTACTGCGGGGAAATACTGCGCCGGTTGGGTTATTTGGGCTATTAATTAAAATAGCACTGGTTTTATCCGTTACTGCTGCAGCAATATCCTCAGGCAAGACCTGGAAATTATTTTCCGGACGCATTGGCACTTTCACAACTTTTGCACCAGTTGCGTTAAAAAGCGCTTCATAGGTGGTATACATAGGCTCAGGAATAATTACTTCCGCGCCGGCTTCCATAATACATTGTGCAGCGCCATACAAAGCACATTGTGCGCCATTCATCACTACCACTTGCTCTTTACTGACCGGTTGGCCCGTTGCTTGCGTGTGAGATTGCGCGATAATCGTTCTTAATTCGGCATCACCGACAACATCGGTATAGTGAGTGGCACCGGTTTGTAAGCCATGAATAGCGGCATCGATAATAGGGCTTGGCGTATCAAAGTCCGGATCACCAACGGCAAGGATCACCACGTCTTCACCGGCTTTTTGTCGGTCCATGGCTCGATATAGTATCTGCCAAGCATCGGCTGAGTCACCGCCAATACGCTCTGTTAAAGCGGAATATTTCATGTTCTAACACCTCGTGATGTACGGTTATGCGCTCAGGTAATTTTGGTTCATTTGGATTAAGGTCACCCCGTTGAAGGCCAAGGCGGTGTGTAAACTC
Source organism: Colwellia chukchiensis (assembly GCF_002104455.1). Classification (GTDB taxonomy): domain Bacteria; phylum Pseudomonadota; class Gammaproteobacteria; order Enterobacterales; family Alteromonadaceae; genus Cognaticolwellia; species Cognaticolwellia chukchiensis. The sequence continues at coordinate 49,894 of NZ_NBOC01000001.1, forward strand.
GATTCAAGTGCTGCTAGTGAATCAGGTTTGGCGGTTTGACACCCGAATCCTCGCGCAATGTCGATAAAATCGGGCGTTTTCGGGTTGACGCCTATGGGTTCAATGCCTTGTGCTACCATGTCGTCTCTTATTTGTCCTAAACTGTCATTGTTCCACAGTAAAATAACCAGCGGCGAGCTAAGCTCTTCAGTGGCTGTGGCTAACTCTTGAATGGTATATAAAATGCCACCATCGCCGGCTAACACTAAGCCAGGACGATCTGGAGCGCCAAACTTTGCGCCAATACCGGCAGGTAAAGCATAACCTAATGTGCCATAGCCAGTTGGGTGCAACCATGAACGAGCCTGAGCTGAGTTATATAAATAATTACCGGTATAGGCTATTTGTGTCATATCCGCTGAGATAAAGCCTTGTGTTGGCATCACGTTAGCAATCACTTGCAACACTTGTTGGTGAATATGTTGTAGCGGCTCAGTATCGCTTTGAATTTTTGCTTTTAAGGTGCTTAAGTTATCAGCCATTACGCTGCTGTCGGCCTTTTCTTGTTGGGCAAGGGCTTGATTAAACGCGGCTAACGTGCAGCCAGCATCGGCAATAATGGGTAAATCGGCCAAGTAAAGATCATTCATTTTCTCTGGATCGATATCGACGCGGATCAGTTTGCCAGTTAACGGTAGTTTCTCTCGCCACATGTCGGTTTCAGCTAACTCAGTACCGACTGCTAATACCACATCGGCGTCAGCTAAAAACTGCCAACTGGGTTCAACACAGAGTGTTGAACCCGCATAAAGTGGATGGCTTACCGGTAATAAACCTTTGGCAGCAACCGTGGTAAAAACACCGGCAGCTAGCTGCTCAGCTAAATGTTGCAGTTCACCACCGGCCGCTATTGCGCCGCCACCGGCAATGATCACCGGCTTTTTCGCTTGGCTAAGCATAGTAATTGCTTGTTGTACTGTTGCTTGCTGTGGTGCGGGGCGAGGCGCTAATTGCACTGGCGTACTGAGCCAATGCTCATCAATAGGGGCGTTAATAACATCGAGAGGCAGTTCAATAAAAACTGGGCGCGGACGTTCACTACAGAAAATACTAAACGCTCTAGCGATTAGGGCGGGCACTTCACTTGGGCTATAGGCAGTGGCGCTAAAGGCTGTGATGGGGACAGTGATGGCGCGCTGATCTTTGGTTTCGTGTAACTCACCACGGCCACGACCCATAGAGTTGACTTTATTCACGCTACTGATCACTAACATAGGGATCGAGTCAGCAAAGGCTTGTCCCATTGGCGTGGCAATATTGGTTACCCCTGGGCCGGTGATGGTAAAACAGACACCAGGCTTACCGGTAACACGAGCGTAACCGTCAGCCATAAAGCCAGCACCTTGCTCATGACGGGCTAAGACATGTTGTATCGGGCTACCACTTAAGCCATCATAAAGATCTAGCGTATGTACACCTGGGATACCAAATACGGTATCAACGCCATAGGCTTCAAGTAGTTTTACCAGTGCTTGTCCACAGGTTAATTGCGCTATATTTTTTGTTGTCATGATCTAGCCTCATTCACTCGAGATATTAAGTTGTTATACAGTCGTACAATAAAAAGATAAAAGCATTTTGCTGTACAGGCGTACAATAATAGCTGCTAAAGCACCACCTTTGGTGCATTCAAAATTAGAGTTGCTGCTGCTTTGTCAAATTATTTTATTAGTAAACTGTTTCAGTATAGTAAGCTAGCATGTTACTATACGAGTGTACAATAGCGTACTGATATTTTATTTTGGATTTTTATTTGTTAACATTAAAATCAATAGCTTAGCTATAAATAGGCTTAGGTTTAGGGGCATTTTATGGAAGAATTATATACTCAATCGGCTCGAACAGGGGCACGTTTAAGCCCCGAAGAAAGACGTAGCGCTTTAATAAATGCCACCTTACGTTGCATTATAAAAGAAGGTCATGCGGGTCTATCTGTACGCAAAGTTTGTCAAGAGGCTGGGGTTTCAGCGGGGTTATTAACGCATCACTTTACCGGTAAAGAAGAGCTGATCATTGAAGCATACCGCTTTTTAACCAAAGATATTTATAGCCGTATTAATCAATCGCTAGCACAGGTATCAGAGCCGTCGGCACTGAAAAAATTACGCTTATTTATTGATGTCAGTTTTCGTCGTCCAGTGCTAGATAAAGACTATTTAATGGTGTGGTTAGTGTTTTGGGGGCTCAGTAAGCAAAAGCCGGCTATTGCGGTATTACGCAATGAAGTTAACGATACCGTGATCAGCACACTGGAAAAATTAATGACAGCCACCGTGAGTGAGCTTAGTCTTGAGGCTGTTAATGTACGCCTTGCCGCCACGGGATTATCGGCCTTGATGGACGGGCTATGGTTAGAGTGGTCATTAAATTCAACTAATTTTTCACCAGACGAAGCGGCGAAAATTTGTCAATGCTGGGTGGATGCTTTTGTTGCCAATGCTTTACAGAGGCTAAACTAAATTACTATTACGCTAACGCTATGCAAACTCAGTACTGACGTAGCCATCGCAGCCCAAGCCCCCCACGCCAGCGGCCAATAAAGCTGCTATGACGTGCTGCTGCGTCTGTCGTCGCTTGGTGTTCTCCCTAAAATACGTCTATAAGAGCGATTAAACGACGCGCGTGAGCTATAACCCGAGCGAATGGCTACTTCAGTTATGTTTAACGCTGTTTCTGTCAACAAACGCTGCGCTAACATAATACGCAACCTTGAATAATAACCGGCAATGCTATTACCGAGCACTTTTTTAAAGTCGCGCTCTAGTTGCCGTTGGGAGACAAATGTTTGCTCTGCAATTTCAGCCACAGTGAGGGGTGATTCAATATTACGCTCCATTAACTTTATGGCTCTCGCCAGTCGAGGTGTTTGCTTTTCTATCATCGCCGGTACATGTTCCCGTTGCGGGGTGCTACCTGAGCGTTCGGTATCAAAAATTAATAAGTCGGAAACAGCAATGGCGATTTCTTTACCAAAATCTAGGCTGATAATGGATAACATAAGATCTAACGCTGTGGTTGCACCACCAGAGGTAATACGATTGCGATCAATAACGTAACGATTATTGCAGGCGTCAACTTGGCGAAATTGTTCACTAAAGGTGTCAAGCTCGGCCCAATGTATTGTCGCCCGATAGCCATTTAATAATTTCGCTTTCGCTAAGGCATAGCTACCGGCATCTAAACCGCCGAGCACCTTTACTTGGTTTTTTAAAAGCCGTAATTTATCGATGACAGTATCTGTGCTATGTCGCTGATAATTGTAACTGGCCATGACAATTAATACATCGGGTTTATTTTCGCTGGCTATCATTTGCTCAATACTGCTATTAACGCGCATTTCGAAGCCGCTAGAGCTAGTTACCGGCTCGCCATCCATCGAGATTAATGACCATTTATAGCCAGGGCCATCAATAAAGCTATTGGCAGCGCGTAGGGGTTCAATTGAATTAAATAAGCATAAGTTGCTAAATTCTGGCAATAACAAGTAGCAGTAATGTTTAATGGTCAAAATATCTCTCATCTAAATTATTGCTAAGTCGCAAGATAAAACTTAGCGTATGGTCAGTGGAAAATCGTGCTCTCGCGATAAACTAAAGTCTCAATAATGGTCATTTGTTTAAATCAATGTCGAAAATAGTAGCTATTTTGGCAGAAATAGCAACTTTTAGCATAGGTAGTTTGATTAGTATGGTTTTGTTATTGGGTAATTCTAGTTTTGGTTAGCGCGCATTAGGTAGCAATAACTGGCGGCTAAATGGAAACAAGTTGAGGTGTCATTGCACTGACCTAGTAATAACCGTTACTTTATTAATGCTTAGCTCTGTTGAACCAGGATAAAAATTATGTCATTTGCCCGTTTGCTACAACCACGCCATATTGCCATCATAGGTGGCAGAGAAGCTGAAGAAGTGATTCAGCAATGCATTAAAGCCGGCTACCAAGGTAAGCTTTGGCCAGTACACCCAAAAAAGCAGCAAATTGCTGGCCTAGATGTTTATGCCTCATTACAAGACCTTCCAGCTGCGCCTGACGCGGCATATGTTGCGGTCAATCGAAACTTAACCATTAACATGGTGAAAGAGCTTGCTGCCATGGGGGCTGGTGGCGCGATTTGTTACGCCACGGGCTTTTCAGAATCAGGCCCTGAAGGGGAAGCGCTAGAGGCTGAGTTATTGGCCGCTTCAGCAGAGATGCCGTTACTTGGGCCTAACTGCTACGGACTAATTAACTATGTCGAGCAAGCCATTATCTGGCCTGATCAACATGGTGGAGAAAAGGTTGAAACAGGCGTTGCCATCATTACTCAATCTTCAAACGTTGCCGTTAATTTATCCATGCAACAACGGGGTTTGCCGATAAGTTATTTGGTTTCACTTGGCAATAAAGTGAAGTTTGATTTACATGATGCTATTCGCGAGTTTGCTAAGCGTGACAGTGTCAGTGCCATAGGTTTGTATGTTGAAGGTATTAGCGATCCAAGTGCCTTTGAAAGTGCGGTTCGCTATGCCAGAGAATTAGGTAAGCCGGTAGTGGCAATAAAGTCAGGCCGTTCAGCGGTAGCACAAAAAATCACTTTGTCACATACGGCATCATTAGCAGGCTCAGACGAACTTATTAGCGCACTATTTGCGCGTAATGGTGTTGGGCGTGTTAACTCATTAGATGCTTTAATAGAAGCGTTAAAAGTATTGCATATTCACGGACCTTTGCAGGGCTACAAGCTTGGCTCAATGAGTCCATCAGGAGGTGACGGTGCTTTAGTTGCGGATGCGGTTGAAGATACGCGTTTTGAGCTCAGTGCCTTAACCGAGCACCATCAACAAACCGTTAAAAATACCGTGCATGACTTAGTAACGGTTTCAAACCCTTTAGATTACCAGCTGTTTGATTGGTTAGATACTGAGCGCTTAACCGCCACTTATGCAGCATTTATCGAGCGAGAGTTTGATATATCGCTTTGTGTTTTTGATTATCCGCGACCCGACCGTTGCGATGATGGCAATTGGCAGCCAGCACAACAAGCGATCATAAATGCGGTTGCAAGCACAGACGCTAAAGTTGCGGTGTTAGCCACCATGCCGGAATGTTTGCCAGAACATACCGCCAAAACACTTATGGCACATTCGATTGTCCCCTTATCTGGATTAATTGCAGGGGTAGAGGGTTTACAAGCGGCTGCAGATATCGGCGTTGCTTGGCAATCGCCATTGCCAGCCGCACTCTTTACGCCACCCAAAAATGCTGAAGATAAAACCCTGACTTTAATCGATGAGGCGCAAGCAAAGCAGCGATTAGCCGAACATGGTGTTGTGGTACCTAACAGTGTCATTGTTGCAACGCCAAATGAGGTAGCGAGCGCAGTAACCAGTTTAAAATTTCCATTGGTGGTTAAAGCATTAGGTGTTGCTCATAAGACTGAGCTTGGCGCAGTAAAATTAAACTTGCGCACCTTAGAAGATGTTAGTGAAGCTGTTGCTGGCATGGCGGAATTATCAAGCCGATTTTTGATAGAAGAAATGATCAGTGATGTGGTTGCTGAAATTATTGTTGGCGTGGTGAAGGATGAACAGTTTGGTCCTTATTTAGTGCTAGGTGCCGGCGGGATTTTAGTCGAGTTGATGCGTGATAGTCGCTCGTTATTGCTACCGGTAAGTCGTGCTGAAGTTAACCAAGCCTTAAAGAGCTTACGCAGTGCCATTTTATTTCATGGCTTTCGGGGGCGTGCTGAAGCTGACCTAGATGCGGCTGTTGATGCAATATTGGCCATTGCAGACTTTGCACAACAGCATGGCGATACCATTGAAGAATTAGATATCAACCCGCTGATGTTAAGAGCAACAGGTCAAGGGGCGATAGCGGCAGATGCGTTATTGCGTATCAGAGTTTAACGCAACACCCAGGTTACTATGAGTGATCACCGAAAAGGTTTTTAAAGCTTTCTACAGGAGAAGCGAAATGTCAGAATTTTTACATGTTAGTACCAAAGGCCAAGTGCTAGAAATTATCTTAGATAAGCCCAAGGGCAATGCCATAGATGCCAAACTCAGCCGTGAAATGGGTCAGGTCTTTGCGCAATTTCGTGATGATCCTAAATTACGAGTGGCGATTTTAACGGGCGCTGGTGAAAAGTTTTTTTGTGGTGGTTGGGATTTAAATGCCATTGCCGATGGCGAAGAATACACCGGCGACTTTGGCGAAGGTGGCTTTGGTGGTTTTCCCGAAATGGACAGTCTACTTAAGCCGGTTATTTGTGCTGTTAACGGTTATGCCTTAGGGGCTGGCTTTGAAATGTTGCTCAATGCAGATTTTGTCGTGGCCAGTGACAATGCGCAGTTTTGGCTACCTGAAGCGCAAGTGGGGGTCGCACCAGATATCGCCTCGTTTGTTTTACCTAAAATTATGCCGCGAGTAAAGGCGATGGAAATTTTATTAACAGGCAAACGCTTATCTGCTAACGATGCCGCCGATCTTGGCTTAGTCAATACTGTGGTGCCTCAAGCAGAGTTACTTGCGCATGCGCATAGCTTGGCCGACAAAATTATGCAATCGGCGCCCCTGTCTGTTGCCGCGATTAAAGAAGTGGTGAGAGAAACAGAAAAACTATCGTTTGCCGAAAGCTATCAGGCACTTAGAGCGGGTAAATGGCCAGAGTTTGAAAAAATGCTCGCCAGTAGTGATGCCACTGAAGGTGCCATTGCTCATCAAGAGCGCCGAGCACCTAAATGGCGTGGTTGTTAAGTCGAACATTGAGTGCTTCATCGCCGCGGCACGACACGACTAGGTCTCGTGGCATTATTTAATCAAGAATAAATTAATAGGTAGAGGCTGTATTATTATGGACTTTCAACTAACAGAAGAGCATAACATGCTAATTGAAGCGGTCAGTAGCTTCGTAGAAAAAGAATTATTGCCATATGAAGCGGAAGTTGAAAAGCTTCGTGAGGTACCTAAAGAGTTAGCCGCGCAGATCAGAGATAAAGCAATTTCTGCCGGTTTCTATGCCTTTAACATGCCAGAAAGTGTTGGTGGTCCCGGCTTAGATTATGTATCGCAAGCAATCATAGAGCGTGAACTGTCAAAAGTGGGTTGGGCCTTACATGTCTATGTGGCAAGACCCAGTAAAATACTGATGGCTTGTCAAGGTGAGCAAATAGAAGAATATTTATTACCTTGTGTGCGCGGTGAAAAAGTTGACTGTTTTGCCTTAACCGAACCTGACGCTGGCTCAGATGCAGCCAGTATTAGAACACGAGCGGTGAGAGACGGCGATGATTTTATTCTCACTGGCTCGAAGCACTTTATTAGTCATGCGGGCGATGCTGACTTTGCCATTGTTTTTGCCGTGACAGATGTGGTTGAGGTAAGAGGGCGTCCGCGTAACCAAGTGACCGCATTTTTAGTGGATACCAACACGCCAGGTCTAGCGATTCGCCGCGGTCCAACATGTGTTAGTAACTTAGGCTATCAGCAATACGAGATGTTTTTTGATGATTGTCGAGTGCCGGCGTCAAAAATACTCGGCGAAGAGGGGAAAGGCTGGGATGTGGCCAGCGATTGGCTAAATGCTGGTCGGGTAATGGTGGCAGCGAACTGTGTTGGACAAGCGCAACGTGCTATGGACCTGTCGATTAATTGGGCCGCTGAACGCAAACAATTTGGTGAAGCAATAGGGAAAAAACAAGGGGTGTCATTTAAGCTCGCGGATATGGCAACCAATATTCGCGCCGCCGATCTCTTAACCCTATATACCGCACAAAAAATGGACCTTGATACCATGACTGACGGCGATGCCGGCATGGCGAAATTATTTGCCAGTGAAACACTCGGCAAGGTTACTGACGAAGCCGTACAAATTTTTGGTGGCATGGGCTTGATGGATGAATCCCCCCTAGAGCGCTTATGGCGTAATGCCCGTATTGAACGTATTTGGGAAGGCACCTCTGAAATCCAACGTCATATTATTTCACGCGAATTGCTCAGAGCAGTAGAAAGTTAATTATCGCCACTGAGGGCGATGGTTAAGGTAAGTTTAGATTTGGTGAGTCAATGTCAGTGCTAAAAACACCTTTGGCTGAGCAACATCCCGAATTTTTGGAGTAGAAAAGATGAAAACAGCAATTACTGAAATGTTAAATATAGAGCACCCTGTAATTCAAGGGGGTATGCAGCGGGTATCCACCGCCGAATTGGTTGCTGCCGTGGCTAACGCAGGCGCGATGGGCTTCTTAAGTGCACTAACGCAACCAACACCAGCACTATTAGCGGAAGAAATTGCCCGTACTCGCACCATGACGGACAAGGCGTTTGGGGTCAACCTTACTATTTTGCCAACCCTTACACCGCCGCCATATGAAGAGTATGCACAGGTGATCATTGATGCGGGGATTAAAGTGGTTGAAACCGCAGGTCGCAGCCCAGCGCCCTTTATGCCCATGTTCAATGCGGCTGGCGTAAAAGTTATTCATAAATGTACCTCGATACGCCATGCAAAAAAAGCGCAATCGGTTGGTTGTGCTGCGGTCACTATTGACGGTTTTGAGGCTGCCGGTCACCCAGGTGAAGACGATATTCCTTCGCTAATTTTAGTACCAAGAGCCGTTGACGAGTTAGATATTCCGGTCATTGCCTGTGGTGGCTTTAGCGATGGCCGTGGTTTAGCGGCAGCGCTTGCGTTAGGGGCTGAAGCGGTAAGTATGGGCACCCGCTTTTTATGTACTCAAGAAGCACAAGTACATCAAAACTTGAAAGACAAATTAGTGGCGGCTAGTGAGCTAGATACCCAGCTTATTTTTAGGAAATTTAAAAACACCGCTCGCGTATTTAAAAACTCTGTGTCGTTGGAAGTGGCGGCAATTGAGCAGCGCGAGGGCAGCGAGTTTAGTGATGTCGCGCCGCTTGTTTCTGGGCAACGAGGCGGTGAATTATTAAAAACCGGCGATATGGAACACGGTATTTGGTGGGCTGGCATGTCGTCAGGCTTAGTGTATGACGTACCTAGCATCGAAGATTTGGTTAAACGTATAGTTACAGATGCAGAGACTATTATTAAACAGCGTTTGTCGGCAATCGTTTCATAACGCACTTTGGCGCAAGGGTTATCAATGAAAGTCATTGTGGCGGTGAAACGTGTGATCGACTTTAACTCAAAAGTTCGTGTTAAAGCCGATCACAGCGACGTCGATTTAAGCCATGTAAAAATGGCGTTAAATCCATTTTGCGAAATCGCTATCGAAGCAGCCATTCGATTAAAAGAAGCAGGCAAGGCAGCACAAGTCATTGTTATTTCTGTTGGCAGCTCGGCTTGTCAAGAACAACTGAGAACGGCGTTAGCGCTAGGAGCCGATCGAGCGATCCATATTGACGCGGAAGATAAACTTGAACCGTTAAACATTGCCAAACTATTAGCGCAAGTGGTTGAGCATGAGCAAGCTCAGCTAGTGATCTTAGGTAAGCAGTCCATTGATGGTGATAACAATCAAACGGGGCAAATGCTAGCAGCACTTTTGGGGTGTGGGCAGGCAACTTTTGCCAGTGCATTACAAGTTAACGGCACTAACATACAAGTAACTCGTGAGGTGGATGCAGGCTTACAAACGTTAAATTTAACCTTACCAGCGGTTGTTACAGCCGACTTGCGCTTGCATGAACCCCGCTACGCTTCACTACCTAATATCATGAAAGCGAAGCGTAAAGTCATTGATGTTACAACGCCTGAGGCTTTAGCGGTGAAGCTTAAGCAACATAGTCAGCAAGTGGCGGTTATGCCAGCCAATGAGCGCAGTTCTGGTGTGCTATTAGACAGTGTTGCGGCGTTAATTGAAAAGCTGAAAAACGAAGCTAAGGTTCTTTAATGGCGATACTTATTCTAGCCGAACATGATAATAATCAACTCAATGCCGCCACTTTGCATGCGGTGCAAGCCGCGTCGCAGTTGGGCAGTGAACTTCATCTGGCGGTAATTGGCTCTCAGTGTCAAAGTGTGGTGGCACAAGCGGCGAAAATTAATAACATTAAAAAAGTAGTTGTGGTTGATGCGAGCTGTTATCAGTATCAGTTAGCAGAAAATGTTGCAAATACCTTAGCCGAAATTGCCGCAGGCTATCGTCAGTATAATACCCATTATAGTCATGTATTTGCTGCGGCGAGTAGTACTACAAAAAATATTATGCCACGGGTTGCAGCATTACTAGATGTAGGTCAAATATCTGAAATTATCGCAGTGCAATCAGCGGATACATTTTTGCGTCCAATCTATGCTGGCAATGCTATTGCGAGTGTTCGCTCGCTAGACACCATTAAAGTGATCACAGTGCGCAGCAGCGCATTTGATGCCGCCGCTATCACTGGAGGCAATGCGGAAATTGCAGCACTTGATATTATTTACGACCTGCAGCTATCGCGATTTGAGAGTGAAACGTTAACGGTTTCAAGTCGTGCAGACTTAAGTAGCGCGAAAGTGGTGATTGCTGGTGGTCGAGGCTTAGGCGATGGCAAAAACTTTAACTTGCTTGAAAAAGTTGCGGATAAACTTAACGCAGCTATTGGCGCGTCAAGAGCCGCGGTTGATGCTGGGTTTGTGGCGAATGATATGCAAGTTGGGCAAACCGGTAAAGTTGTTGCGCCAGACTTATATATTGCGGTGGGTATTTCTGGCGCGATTCAGCATTTAGCGGGTATGAAAGACTCAAAAATAATTGTCGCTATAAATAAAGATCACGAAGCGCCGATATTTTCAGTGGCCGATTATGGCTTAGTGGCCGACTTATTTGAGGTGTTGCCTGAGTTAGCACAAGCATTATAAATGATAGTGTCAGTAAATTGCGGACAACAAAAAAGCGAACTAGGGTTCGCTTTTTGCTAGTTAACTAACAAAGTGAATATTATTTTTTCACCATAAGCTAAGTTTTTGAGTCAAGTTGTGCTTGGCTATAACTGGGTTTAACATGTTGTTCACCAAGGTCATCCGCCAACTCTTTAGGCATGTAGTTCTCATCATGTTTTGCTAATACTTCACTTGCTTCAATGGTATTGCCATTAACTAAGATACCATTGGCAACTATGCCTTGGCCTTCACGAAATAAGTCAGGCAAAATACCGTCGTAGCTCACAGTGACGGTTGGATCTGACTCAGAAAAAGCAATCGGCATGGTCATATCTGCCAGTTTAAAGCTGACTTTCAAGCTTTCGCTGTCGCGGTGTACACTACCTGGCACCACTAAGCCACCAATGCGTAAACGTTGGCCGTCAATAGCTTTTAAGCCTGTGCCCTCTTTACCATGGTATATTTCAGACGGTTTATAGAATAAATCGATATTTTGACTTAAGGCATATAAAACAAGTCCTGCAACAACACCTAAGCCAATAATTATGGTACTGACTATGGTTAAGCGCTTTTTACGACGGGGGTTCATATTGTTACCTCTTAATGTTCACGATTGGGGTTGTCATGTGCGTGCGCGTTTTGCTGCTCAGCCGCTTGACGTAATTTTGCTTCGCGCTTTTGACGCTGCGCGATTTGTTGTTTGGCTTTTTTATGGCCGGCAATACTGGAAGTCACTAATAACGCTAAGGCGGCGAAACTAACGCCGTAGGATAACCAAACATAAAAGCCATAACCGCCCATGTCTAAAAAGGCGCTGACGCTATCAAATTGCATGTTTATTCTCCTCATTGGCCACCAGAGTGCGTACCCAAGGGCGCATGCTGTTTCGGGTTAATACCTCGCTGCGAAAACGCAAACAGATTAATGCCGTGACGAAAAATGAAAAGCCAATAAAACAGACTAAAAATGGCCAAAACATATCGGCAGACATTGATGGCTGTCCTAGTTTTCCAACCGTCGCACCTTGGTGAAGTGTGTTCCACCATTCTACTGAGTATTTAATAATAGGTAAGTTAATTACCCCAACAAGTGCTAAAATGCCCGCTGCTTTGCCCGCCAAACTTTTATCTTCAAAGGCGTTATGCAGGGCAATAACCCCTAAGTATAAAAATAATAAGATCAACTCAGAGGTGAGTCTTGCGTCCCAAATCCACCAAGTACCCCACATAGGCTTACCCCACGCGGCGCCAGTGACTAAAGCAATAAAGGTAAACGTAGCACCAATTGGTGCCATGGCTGCGGCTGAGGCATCGGCTAACTTTAATTGCCACACTAAGCTCGACAGCGCCGCAATGGCCATGCCTAAATAAATGCCCATAGATAACATCGCCGCCGGCACATGCAGATAAAAAATCCTAAAAGTGTCACCTTGTTGGTAATCTGCTGGGGCAAATAGCAAGGCCCAAACCATGCCAACGGATAAAAATATAAACGCTAAGCGCGTGCACCATGGTAGTAATTTGCCAGCAAAATGATAACTCACTTCAGGGTTTGCATAAGGGTGTAGCCATTTCCACATCATATTAATTCGTACTCACTTTCAATGCTGCACTAACAGCAAATGGGGCTAAGGTTAACGAGGCAAAAAATATTGCGGCGATTATAGCAAGTTGACCATTATAAGGTAAGTTCATTGCCGCGCTATCAATTGCACTGGTTGCAAATATTAGCACTGGAATATAGAGCGGCAACACTAATAAGCTAAGTAGCACGCCGCCTTTTTTTATCCCTACGGTTAATGCCACGCCTATCGCGCCTAACAAGCTTAATATCGGCGTGCCAAGTAATAAGGTAAACATTAATGCGCCATAACTGCTTTCATGTAAATGCAGTAATACCGCTAACAAAGGCGCAATCAGTATCAGAGGTAAACCGGTTAATAACCAATGGGCAACAATTTTTGCCAACACTAAAATAAATATTGGTTGGGGACTTAATAGCATCTGCTCAAGCGAACCATCTAGGTGGTCAGATTTAAACAGGCGATCTAAAGACAATAAGGTTGCAAGGAGCGCGGCAACCCAAATAATGCCAGGAGCAATGCGTGATAAAGTGCTGCTTTCAGGGCCTATGCCTAATGGAAACAAAGTCACTACTATGATAAAAAATAGCAGAGGGTTGATAATATCATCGCGATGACGAAACGCGATCATTAAGTCACGTTTGACAATTAAGCTAAAGGCAGCACGATAAGAAACTGGTGTCATAAATAAGGGCCTAATAAAAGCGATACGCTAACGTGACTTTTTTCATGCGCTCTGGTGGTATAGTCAGGTCTTGGTGGGTTGTTAATATTACGCAGCCGCCATTATCAGCATGTTGTAAAAATAATTGCTCTAACTTTTCCACCCCTAGCTTATCAATAGCGGTAAATGGCTCGTCTAAGATCCATATTTTTGCCCGACTTTGCCATAAACGTGCTAGGGCAATGCGGCGATGTTGGCCAGCGCTTAAGTGTGAGGCTAGTGCATCTTCAAAGCCTAGTAAGCTGACCTCAGCTAAGGTGCGCTCTGCGTTTTTGTTGTTGATACCATGTAAATTCAGATTAAACTCAAGGTTTTCTAGTGCAGTCATTTCACCTTTAACGCCAGGTAAATGCCCTAAATACAGAAGATTTTCATGAAAGTTTTCCCGCTGCTGGCTTATGTTTTCAGTTTGAAAATAAACGGCTCCCTCGTATGGCTGCGAAAGCCCAGCTAAGATGCGTAATAAACTGGTTTTACCTGAGCCGTTTGGTCCTTCAATTTGCACTATGTCGCCGGCTGAAATCGAAATGTTAAGTTGTTCAAATAACATGCGCTCTTCACGAATGCAGGTTAGATTCACCGCACTTAATAAACAAGTGTCGGTTTGGTTAGCGTCTTGAGTTGTTGAGTTTAGGTTTAACACACGGCTTCACTTAACAGTTAGGTATAGGTCGATATCGCGCAAATAATAACGTACTTATAATGCGCAAGTTTTGACTTATGTCACTATATTTTAACTTTCATCACAGTAAACTGGCGCTATGATACTATATCGAGCTGCAAAGACCAGTAACTTACCTTGGCTTGCTAAATTTATTCATTGCGCACAGCTTGCGCTGGCATGTTTAACCTCGTTTGACGCGAAATAAAAAGCATCAAGCTCTGATGTAGCGCAATTCCTTTACTCTGGCAATTAGGATAATATGGCGGCCAAACTCGCCGCAAAGGAAAGAATATGAAGCATTTATCTGTGTTGGTACTATTAGTGTTGGTGTTTAGTGTTATACCGGCACAGGCGTCATCGCCAAAGCAGGCCACAAACCCGTGTTTAGCGTTTATGCAGCACAGCGAGAAAAAACTCCATGCTAGCGAAATGTTAGATTTATGTCAGTTAACCGCAGGCAAGCCAATATTAATTGTTAATACCGCCAGTCACTGTGGTTTTACCCCGCAATTTACTGCCCTTGAAGCAATACATAAAGAGTATCAAGCACAAGGTTTAGTGGTGATAGGTTTCCCGTCTGATGACTTTTTTCAAGAAGAGGATGATGAAAAAGATACCGCCAATATTTGTTTCGTCAATTATGGGGTTACCTTTACCATGCTAGCACCGGTTCACGTTTGGGGGAGTAATGCGCATCCTATTTTTAAATATTTAGCCGAGCGAAGCACAGCACCTAAGTGGAATTTTTACAAATATTTGATCAGTGCGAACGGTAAAAGCGTACAACATTTTAATAGTCGAGTAAGCCCAGATTCTGCAGCGTTTATCGATGCCATTAACGACATTTTATAGAGAGTATTTATGTCAAGATACGAAGGTCAAAGTAAAGAGATTCATAATTTCAGCAAAAAAACGGCGGTGTTGTTGACCAACTTAGGTACGCCAGACAGTCCAACCGCTGGAGCATTAAGGCGTTATTTACGCGAGTTTTTGTCTGACCCTCGGGTGGTAGAAATTCCACGCTTAATTTGGTGGTTCATTTTACATGGTATTATTTTACGCGTGCGTCCAAAAAAATCTGCCAAGTTATATGAAAGCATATGGACTGAACAAGGCTCACCCTTGTTAGTGATCAGCCAACAGCAAAAAGCCAAAGTGGCCAAGCTACTGTCAGAAAAATATGGTGATACGGTCGTGGTTGATGTGGCGATGCGCTATGGCAAGCCGTCAATTAGCAACGCCTTAGCAAACTTTCAGGCGCAAGGCGTGGATAATATTATCGTACTGCCTTTGTATCCCCAGTACGCTGGCCCTACCACGGGTTCAACCTTTGACGCTGTGTTTAATAAAATCAAAACTTGGCGCTGGATCCCAAGCGTACACTTTCTCAGTAGCTATCATGATCAAGCTTTATACATCAAAGCATTAGCGGCGAGTATTAAGCGCCATATTGAAAATCATGGTAAGCCAGACAAGTTGGTGTTGTCGTATCACGGCATGCCAAAGCGTTTTCTAGAGCAGGGCGATCCCTATTATTGCTTTTGCCATAAAACGACGCGTTTAGTGGTTGAAGCTTTGGGTTTTGCAGAAGATGATTATGTCATGACCTTTCAATCGCGCTTTGGTAAAGCAGAATGGCTCAAGCCGTATACAGATGAAACCTTAGCTGAGTTAGCAAAGGCGGGTGATAAGCATGTGGCGATTATTAGCCCAGCATTTAGCGCCGACTGTTTAGAAACCTTAGAAGAGTTGGTGCATGAAAACCGCGACATATTTATCAATGCCGGCGGCGAAAAATACCATTATATTGCCGCACTTAATGATGATGATTTACATATTGCGGCTTTGCTTGAGTCGATTGAGCCGCATATCAATCAGAGTGAATAAATTTAGCTATTGATAGCAAAGCTATTCATTGCGTTAATAAACACTAGCGATAAATTAGACACAAAAAAACGAAACCCTAGGTTTCGTTTTTTGGTTTTATCGTTAGACTGAGCTAAAGATTAAGAAGCAACTACGTTCTCTGCTTCTGGGCCTTTTTGGCCTTGTTTTACACTGAAAGTCACGGTTTGACCGTCAGCTAAGGTGCGGAAACCGTCACCAGAGATTGCACTGAAGTGAACAAACACGTCAGGGCCATTTTCTTGTTCGATGAAACCGAATCCTTTTGATTCGTTAAAAAATTTTACTTTACCAGTTACTGTATCAGACATACCAACATTTCTCGCAGGTCAAAAATTAAAATTTAGCCAACATGGCCATATACGGAGTAAATGCCCTCTACCCAAAAGTACAGACAGAGAAAGGTTTCCAGTAACACATATTAAAGCGCCTAGGCTGATCACAAGCTTTTTAGACTCGTTGATCTCTCCTTCTCCCGAAACGCAAAAACTCAACGCCGGATCATATTAACACAATAAAAAATAGGAATCTCTATAAAATACAAAGATTATTGGAGTTTTTTGCCGATAAAAAAAGCCAGCTAAATAACTGGCTTTTATAGGTTTTTTGCAATTTACAGCTTAAAGCAGTGCAATTTCTTCTCGCTGGTCAACCATTTTGGCTAAGCGAGATTCTGCATCGGCTAATTTGGCCTTTTCTTTATCAATGACAGCAGCTGGCGCTTTACTGACAAAGTTTTCATTACTCAACTTACCACGCACCCGATCCGTTTCTTTGCTCAGTTTATCAATCGCTTTTGCTAAACGGTTTAATTCAGCGTCTTTATCAATTAAGCCAGCCATCGGAATTAATACCGACAACTCGCCGATCACAGCGGTAGCCGATGCTGGCGCTTTTTCATCAATAGCTAAAACATCAATACTGGCTAATTTTGCTAAGGCGCTGATAAATTGTTGGTTTTCATTAAGACGACGTTGATCATTGGCATCAACATTTTTTAACAATACCGGTAATGGCTTGCTTGGCGCGATATCCATTTCACCGCGAATATTGCGAATGGCAATAATAAACTGCTTCACCCACTCTAAGTCGTCAATGGCGGTTTGATCGTACTGGCTAGCATCAAACTGCGGGAACGCTTGTACCATAATGCTATCACCGGTTTTTTCAAACTCACTCAACGGCACCACACGTTGCCAAATGGTTTCGGTAATATAGGGCATAATTGGGTGCATTAGGCGTAATAAGTTTTCTAATACATTTACTAAGGTATGGCGCGTGCCGCGTTGTTGTGCCTCAGTACCTTTAAATAATACTGGCTTAGTTAGCTCTAAGTACCAGTCACAAAATTGATGCCAAGTAAATTCATACAGCGCTTGTGAGGCAAGGTCAAAGCGAAAGCTGTCAAAGGCTTGATGCACGGTTTTAACCGTTTGTTGAAACTGCCCTAATATCCAGCGATCGGCCAATGACAGCTCAAGTTCAGCAGTTGCTGATGTGCGACCACAATCATGTTGCTCAGTGTTCATTAACACATAACGACTGGCATTCCATAACTTATTACAAAAGTTACGGTAGCCTTCAAGGCGTTTCATGTCCCAGCTAATATCACGACCGGTTGAGGCAACTGAGGTTAAGGTAAAGCGCAATGCATCAGTACCGTGTGCTTCTATTCCGTCAGGGTATTCTTTCTTGGTTAGCTTGGTAATTTTCTTCGCCAATTGTGGCTGCATCATATTACCGGTACGCTTGGCTAATAAGTCATCTAAACTAATGCCGTCAATCATATCCAGTGGGTCAACCACATTGCCTTTTGACTTACTCATTTTATCACCGTTTTCATCACGGATCAGACCGGTAACATACACTTTTTTAAACGGCACTTGCGCTTGGCCTTGTTCATCTTTGATAAAGTGCATGGTCATCATGATCATGCGCGCCACCCAGAAGAAAATAATATCAAAGCCAGTAACCAAAACGTCGGTTGAGTGGAATTTCTTTAAATCTGCTACGTTGTTAGGCCAGCCTAAAGTGGAAAAGGTCCATAGTGCTGATGAAAACCAAGTATCTAATACGTCATTGTCTTGGCTTAGGTTGACCTCAGCGGCTAGCTTGTGTTTTGCACGCACTTCAGCTTCGCTGCGACCCACATACACTTTACCTGCTTCGTCATACCAAGCAGGAATACGATGCCCCCACCACAACTGACGTGAAATACACCAGTCTTGAATATCACGCATCCAAGCAAAGTACATGTTTTCGTACTGCTTAGGGACAAACTCGATATCACCATTTTCAACCGCAGCAACAGCTGGCGCGGCTAAGGGCGCGGTACGCACATACCATTGGTCGGTAAGTAATGGCTCAATAATAACACCCGAGCGATCACCGTATGGTGCCACTAAATCATGCTCTTTCACCTCGACTAATAAGCCAAGCTCATCAAAGGCCGCGACAATTGCTTTACGGGCAACAAACCGGTCCATACCGGCAAATTCAGCTGGTAACTTAGGGCAGTAAGCATCAGATTTTTCACCGTTATTGCTATACACTTCGGCTTGCGCGAGTAAAGCGGCATTTTTATCTAATATATTGATTAATGGTAAGTTGTGGCGTTTACCCACTTCGTTATCATTAAAGTCATGAGCTGGGGTAATTTTCACACAGCCGGTGCCTTTTTCCATATCGGCATGTTCATCACCCACTATCGGAATTAAGCGATCCACTAGCGGTAGCAACACCTGTTGCCCGATCAAGTCTTTATAGCGAGCATCGTTTGGATTGACCGCAACACCAGTATCACCTAATACGGTTTCAGGGCGGGTGGTGGCAACCACTAAATAGTCTTTACCATCGGCGGTTTTTGCGCCATTAGCCAGCGGGTAACGCAAGTGCCACATGTGACCTTTTTTGTCTTTATTTTCCACTTCTAAGTCGGAGATAGCAGTATGAAACTTAGGGTCCCAGTTGACTAAGCGCTTACCGCGATAGATGAGATCATCTTCAAACAAGCGCACAAACACTTCTTGTACCGCTTCAGACATACCTTCGTCCATGGTAAAGCGCTCACGAGACCAATCGATGGAGTTGCCTAAACGGCGCATTTGCTGGCCAATAGTACCGCCAGACTCTTCTTTCCATTGCCAAATTTTGTCGATAAACCCTTCTCGGCCATAGTCGTGACGTGTTTTCTCTTCTTCTGCGGCAATTTTGCGCTCAACCACCATTTGCGTGGCAATACCTGCATGGTCACAGCCGGTTTGCCATAAGGTGCTTTTACCTTGCATACGTTGGTAACGAATTAAGGTATCCATAATGGTTTGCTGAAACGCATGCCCCATGTGCAAGCTGCCCGTGACATTCGGTGGTGGAATGGCAATGCAGTAACCGTCGTCTGCACTGCTTGGGCTAAAGTAACCTTGTTCTTCCCAGCTTTTATACAGGGCTTGTTCAATGTCGGCGGGGGTAAATGTTTTTTCCATCAGATTTTCCGTCAGAAGATATTTAACTTGGTGTATTGATAGTTTGTGCTGAGGTGGCAACTTGGTGCGCAACAGTAAAACCCCATTGACGACACGTACGAAAGCGATTACGCGCTTGCTCTTTTAGGGTTTCATCACGAGGAACAAAATCTATCAAATGTGAAAATTGGCCAGCAAAATTGGGTACATTACTGGTTAGGTTGATCAATACAGCGCGCCGGTTAGTGGGCGCTTGCCAGCTTATTTCAACCGCGGCACCTTGTTTTGGGCCTTCGCCTATTAAATTGTGCGGCACAAAACTGTCAGCTTCAAATGCCCAGAGCATTTCATCAATTTCATGGGCAGTTTGCTGATCTTGGGTATAGATAAATACCCGCTGATTTTGCCGATAAAAATGTGCCGCTTGCAAACAAGCATAATGCAGGTGTAACTGTTGTTCAGCTACACCTGGCACGGCACTTTGCGGTTCGATACTGTAAAACATGGCTTGGGTTTGCATAAGTTATCCGCTGTAAGCTCAGTATCTGCTATTCGCCTTGCTCAGCACCCGAGCGATTAAGCAAAAATTGCGTTAACATGCTCACCGGACGACCTGTTGAGCCTTTGTTTTTGCCGCCGCGCCATGCGGTGCCAGCAATATCTAAGTGTGCCCAATGATATTTTTTGGTGAATTTAGACAAGAAACATGCTGCGGTAATGGTGCCCGCTTCTTTGCCGCCTAGGTTGGTAAAGTCAGCAAATGGGCTTTCAAGTTGCTCTTGGTAGTCATCCCATAGTGGTAAGCGCCAAGCACGATCGCCACTTTGCTCCGAGGCATTGAGTAATTCGTGGGCAAGCGGGTTATGGTTACTCATTAAGCCCGTGGCATGGGCGCCTAACGCCACCACACACGCACCAGTTAAGGTGGCAACGTCAATCACCAGCTCTGGTTCAAATCGCTCAACATAGGTCAGGGCGTCACACAGCACTAACCGGCCTTCGGCATCAGTATTGAGCACTTCCACGGTTTGGCCTGACATAGTGGTTAAAATGTCGCCTGGGCGATAGGCATTGCTGCTGGGCATGTTTTCACAGCCGGCTAATACCCCAATAACATTAATCGGTAATTGTAACTCAGCTAAGGCATGCATTGCCCCTAAGACACCGGCTGCGCCGCCCATGTCATATTTCATTTCATCCATACCAGCGCCGGGCTTTAAGGAAATACCACCACTGTCAAAGGTTAACCCTTTACCTACTAGAACCAAAGGCTTGCTATCGTCAGCAGCGCCATTATATTTAATGATACTCATTAATGATTCGTTCGCTGAGCCGCGACCAACCGCTAAATAAGAGCCCATACCAAGCTCGGCCATTTCTTGCTCGTCAACGACTTGCGTGCTGATATTGCTATAGTCGTTTTCCAAAATACGCGCTTGCTCTGCTAAATACGCCGGGTTACAAATGTTTGGCGGCATATTGGCGACATTTTTACAGGTGCTGATACCTTCGGCAATGGCGAGGCCATGACTGATTGCACGCTCGCCTATTGGCAGTTCGCGGCGCGTGGGGACATTAAACACAATTTTACGCAATGGGCGGCGTGGCTCTTCTTTGCGGGTTTTAAGGCTGTTAAAGCTGTATAAACAGTCTTGCGTGGCTTCGATCGCTTGACGAACTTTCCAGTAAGTGTCGCGGCCTTTAACGTGCAACTCAGATAAAAAGCATACTGCTTCCATAGAACCAGTTTCATTTAAAGTATTAATAGTTTTACTGATAATTTGACGATATTGGCGCTCGTCTAATTCACGTTCTTTTCCGCAACCAACTAATAAAACGCGCTCACTTAAGATATTTGGCACATGGTGTAATAACAACATTTGCCCCGACTTACCTTCAAGGTCGCCACGGCGCAATAAATTGCTAATATAGCCTTCACTGATCTCATCGAGTTGCTCAGCGATAGCCGATAAACGTCGTGGTTCAAAAACGCCGACAACAATACATGCGCTACGTTGTTTTTCTGGGCTGCCACTTTTTACACTGAACTCCATGATGTCTCCTAATTTGACTAAAATCAGCATATTTTATGGTAAATATACTAATTAACTTGCTAAAAACAGTAAATAATCGCTAAGCTAGCTTTTAAATACATTCAGCTAAAGGCTATAATTATAGACGCATTGCAGCGAATTTCCTGATTAGCTGATATTTAATTAATGCTTAAAATGACAAGTTTACTGAAAAAAAGCCTGTATGTCAGGAAAAACTAAGTTTTTATAGGATCACTTTGTGATTATATTTCGTTATTTACTGAAAGAAGTAGCTAAAACGCAATTAGCGGTATTTCTTGTCATCATGACAATTTTTATCAGCAATAAATTTGTTCGTGTGCTTGATGATGCCTCAGAAGGCGGAATTCCAGGTCATTTAGTGATGACTTTTATCGGTTTAAAAATACCCGATCTTGCCGGTATGATCTTACCCTTGAGCTTTTTTCTCGGAGTATTGTTGGCCTATGGCCGCATTTATGCTGAAAACGAAATGACGGTTTTGCATGCCTGTGGAGTAAGTGAATGGTACGTGGTGCGGGTGACGTTAATTTTGGGCGTGGTTACCGCTATTATTACCGGCATGTTCACCCTGTATTTATCACCAATGGCAGCAGAGTATGAATACCAAGTCAAAGATCAACTGGCGGCCGACTCTGGCTTAAGTTCGTTAATTGCGGGGCGCTTTCAAACCACAGGCAATAAAAAAGCCGTGGTGTTTATTCATGAAAAAAATCGTGACGACAATACCTTTGAAAAAGTGTTTGTTGCGCAATTACCCGATCAAAACATACCTGAGGCCAGTATTATCGACTCTAGCCTAGTGTATGCTGCCACAGGTCAAGTGGTGGAAGAAGAGACAGGTTCGCAGCGTTTAATATTATCGGCCGGCACCCGTTACCAAAATGATATCCATAATCAAGAATTTCGTCAGGTGGCGTTCGATAAGTACTATATTCAAATTCAAGACCAAAAAGTGGCGCATAAACGTCGCAAACTTAGCGCCATTCCTACCCATGAGTTGTATCAAGATCACAGCCCTGAAACCAGTGCCGAAAGCCAGTGGCGTATCGCCTTTCCCTTAGCATGTATTATCATGACCCTAGTGGCAGTGCCGTTAAGTGTGGTAAACCCGCGTCAAGGTAAATTTGGCAAAATGCTGCCGGCTTTGCTGTTATTTTTAAGTTACTTTTTATTGTTAACCGCAATTCGCTCAGGCATAGAAAAAGGCTCAGTACCTCAAAGTGTCGGCTTATGGCCGGTACACTTGATTGTGCTGATCCTGGGCGCTAGTTTATTGGTAAAAGGCCGAAAAAGTGGTCGCAAACTGAAAGCAAAAATCGTAAAAAACAAGGTGGCTGGCTAAATGCGTATTCTTGACTTGTATATTGGTCGAGTGATCGCCTCGACCACCTTTTTGACCTTAGCCGTCTTTGTTAGCTTAAGCGGTATCATCAAGTTTGTTGAGCAAATGAAGTCGGTTGGTAAAGGTGACTATGATTTAGCGCATGCCGCGCTTTATGTGCTATATGCTATTCCGCAAGATGTGTCGTTATTTTTTCCGATGTCGGCGTTAATTGGTGGCTTAATTGGCATGGGCGCTATGGCCAGCAGCAGTGAGTTAGTTGTAATGCAGGCTGCAGGCTTATCACGACTTGATATTATTAAGTCGGTGATGAAGTCTGCGCTATTGCTTATTTTGGTGAGTATGGCCGTGGGTGAGTGGTTAGCACCGCAAGGTGAAGCGGCAGCACGGCAAGTGCGCGCACAGGCTATTTCAGGCGGCAGCTTGATTTCGTCAACCGCAGGTACCTGGGCAAAAGATGGCGATTACTTTGTCCATATTGGTGAGGTGCGAGATCAAGGCACCTTGAAAAACGTGCAAATTTACCGTTTTAATGAGCAACTTAAGCTCTCTAGTTGGGTATCTGCGCAAAGCGCTGTGTATCAAAAAGAGTCTTGGCAATTACGCGATGTGGTTGAAACCGTGATCACCGCGCAAGAAATTATTAAGACCAGTCAACCGATTATGTCATGGAGCTCAACGTTAACCCCCGACAAATTAGGCGTGGTAACGGTAAAACCTGAGTCGTTATCGTTGCGTGGGTTAAATGATTATTTAGATTACCTTGACGCCAACAAGCAAGATCCGAGTCGTTATTTGTTGGCCTTTTGGCGCAAAATAGCGCAACCCATCACCTTAGCGGTGATGTTATTGGTGGCACTGTCTTTTATTTTTGGGCCGTTACGCTCAGTGTCAATGGGCGCAAGAATTATGATGGGTGTGGCAACCGGTATTTTATTCTTTATTGTCAACGAAGTCCTTGGCTCGCTGAGTTTGGTTTATCAGCTGCCAGCCATGTTTGGCGCTTTTATGCCCAGCATTATTTTTACCATGATCGCGGTTTATTTCTTGAAAAAACGCGCCGCCTAAGCATCTGTAATGTGAGGCGGAACAAAGGTTATTAAGTGCGCGGTAAACATCATAAACGGGACTTTAAAGTCGACCGCGATTCGCCGCTAAGGTTAATAATACGACTTCGGTGTTGGTTAGCCTATCTTGTAGGCTTAACATGTTTTTTCTATCGACTAAGACAGTTAAATTGCCTAACCCCAACAACGTGGGCAGTAAGCGTTTAAGACCCGTGCTTTTGCTAATTAAGCTACCATCGTGGTTTTGTACTCGTAAACGCCACGCCTTCATGCCTAAGGTTTGACCGCTTTTTGCCCAAAACCAGACAAAGAAAAACCCAACCCAACTGAGCTTCCACAGCTCATTAGGCCACAGCAGCCAGGGGGTATGAGTAATGGTATCACTTAAATGCTGATAGCCCTGTAAATCAAACACCCGCCAATGCACTAATAATGAAATGATTAAAAATGAAATCGCGCCCGCGGTCATGTAGACGGCAATCGCCAGTAAAGCATCATAAATCCACGAGGCAAAACGACGCCTAAAACCGGCACGTGGAAAACTAGATTGAGAAATAAACGACATAAGCTGACCCGAAAAAATTTTGCCTTAGTTTAACAAAAGCAAAACTAAAGTATAAGCTTAATGTCTTAAGCCAACTTAGACAAAACGATAATAGTAAGCGCACAATAATTCAGCGCATGGCAACGAAAGCCGCTATCGCTGCTTATTAATTAAGCGATAAGTTTAGTTGTTGCTTTTGTTAACTGCGACGTTTTATCAGCGTTAGCCTGTTGCTGCACAAATAAGCAGCACTCAAACCAGAATTAAAGAAAAACTATTGCCAATAGGCGTTTTTCTCGTATAATGCCTGCCATCCTAGACAGTGTTTAGCATGATTAACTGCTCAATTAGTTTAATCAGCTATTGATCTTGTTTGGATAAATGAGTATGTAAAGAAGCAGCTTTTAATAGATAAAATCTACTTCTTTGCATACTAACATGTGTGCTACAGCCCTTTGCCGGAGTGGTGGAATTGGTAGACACGACGGATTCAAAATCCGTTGCCTTCGGGCGTGACGGTTCAAGTCCGTCTTCCGGTACCATTATATGAAAGCCCTGTCCTTAATCGGATGGGGCTTTTTTATGACGTTTTTTCCGTCAAATAATCACGCTTTAGTGATAGGTATTGCACGAAATGCGCAGCTGCTGAGTATAGTATCTAACAGAGCTTAGTTGGCTAGTCGCTGCGGCATTGGCTCGATAGCACTAGACTTTTCATTACTCTATCGTGGTATTGTTTAACGAGTAATTCCACACTTTATAAAAGTAAAAAGCATAACCTAAACCTAAGGTGATTAAAGAGATTATAATCCAGAGGATGACATGACCAATATTGCCAAACATATCGGTGTGACAGGTCATTTTTCTTGGGTTGCCATTTTCATCAATTAACTGTGAGCGGTTAATAATAAACTTAGAAAATGAATAAGGAAAAAAGAACGCGCCAATACCAAAAGTTATCAATATTATAATAAACCAAAGTATTAAATGGCCGAGTATATCTATAGTGCCTACGTCTGCCTGAATTTTCATAGTGACTCCTTGCTATGAGCGTGATTGATTCAATAACTGTTGCGTGCATTATGCACTTGTTTGTTTAATAATAGAGATAACCATCATGTCATGATCACTCAAAAATTCAATAAGGCTTTGTTAATTAAGCTGCTTTGCACGTCATTTTCGTCTTTGTTGCTCACTGATTGACTTTCGTTTAAGGGTTTTCAGTGCTGGTGTTACCTTTAAATAAATTAAAGCTGCGCAGCAGTAATGGCGTTAAACTTAATACGCCAGTAAGTATTGCCATCAGCGACTCTATCGCTTCGCTGGCCGAATAAGCTAAGACAGCTATTGCTACTAACACTAAGGTAAATAATGGAATGCGCACATATTGCCAGTTACTTTCCATGGCCGCCTGTAACCAAGATGCCACCACAGTATCGCTTTCTGCCGATAAAACAAAACGTTTAAAGCTTTGGTTAATTAAATGCCAACCATTATCTTGATAGATATAACCACGGCGTATTAGGTGCTCCAGCGGCTCTATATTACTGGGATTGGGGGCATAACCATTGGCGAGTTGAATTAACAATAATCGCTCTGCCTTGGTGCAGAGCTCCCAACGATAACGGTAACTTGCACCCGAATTGGCATTGAAAAATTCAATAATTTGCTCTGAGCTCCAATAGCGGTTAATTGATTGCGCTAATAGTGCGTCTTGCTGTGTTACTGGCACTAAATTGCCTTGTTGATCGTAAAGCTGGCCATCACGCAGTGAATACTCAGTGTTTTTAGTTGCCATGTGATAGTCGTAAAAGTCTTGTTGTAAGCGCTGGCATTCAGGCCATGAGTTGGCTTCGTGCGCTAACACTTGCGCACTACTAGCATTGCTTGGGCAAGCGCTACGCGCTATTGGCGTCCAGTCATAAAACTTGACAAAGCGCTTCATTAATCGCGCCCAGCGTACGGTTTCATCACTGTTGGCATAGTCGCTCGTGGCGAGTGTGTTGGGGTAGGCTGCTTGTTTTGTTAGCCGGTATAATGGGGTTATATCGGCAAGCAATATAATGTTGACATTGCCAAGCGCTACTAAATACTCAAGTATCTCTAGCGCTTTTATACGCTGCTGGGCATTTAAAGCCACCATTTCTAAACGTTTTATAATCACAGTTTTAGCTTGGCTGTTGTTATTAACGTTTAATATGTTTTTTACTATGTATTCAATGTTTTGATTACAATCAGTGAGTTGGCTAACCGCAATCGCGCGATCGCTAGTTAACGCCAAATTGTTGACCTGTTGATGGTAGGGATTTTTTTCTTCGCTTGAAAAATAGTTAAACAATTGCCGTGTGGGCCTGATTATTTGCACAAAACGGCCGTGATGGTGCTGAGGGTCGGTGATGGCTAAATGTTTGAATAGCAACTTCACTTTTTCTGCGGTGCTTTGTTTATTGCTGTCGTTGAGACGGAAGTTAGCCGGCACATTAGTGCCAATTAAGCGTTTACTGAGCCAATGTCGAATTAACCAATATAAGCAGGCCATCGCCAATACTACGGAAAGTACCGTGCTCGCCAAGTTCTGCCATAAAGCATTGAGTAGTATGCGGTTATGCTTGCGGGAGAAATGAAAGCGCCATTCAAAATCATTTTCTTCTAACGCACTTAACAGCCAGGTTTGCTGCGCAAAGGGAAAGTTAAGGGGAATAAGGTGCCAAACAATATCAAAAACATTGTTATTTACTGTCTGCGTATTGGCTTTAACTAAATTGCCAAACCAAAACGTAGTGCCGAGTAAATCTTGCTCGTCACTATTACAAGTAATGGCGCGTGTGGGCGTTGCGGCTGTTGCTTGGGCGCCTAAATAACAAGGCAGGGTATTAGGGTTTAAGTGAAAAACACTGTCTTTGTCTAACACTAGCTCATAGTAGTTTTTATGCGTTGCCGTGAGTTGGGCTTGTGATTTATGCAAATGCATGGCTTGTAGCACGGCATATTTTTCTAGGTAATAGCCGGCCGAGGCCATTGACAGTAAAACCGCCGGCGTTGCAAAGGCATAGATGATCAACGCCAATACATAGCCGTTATAGGCTCGATTGCCGGTATTGGTATAGTGATTTAGCGACTTATCTTGATGATGACTATTGGGCTTGGTGGCGATAATTTGTTGATATAATAAAAAAATTACCGTGGCGCTGAAGCTTAGCATTATGGCCAAAACAAGTAATGACGGCAATTGTGGCGCGAACTTTTCTAGCAAAATATACAGGCTTAATTGTAAGAGGCTTGCAAGTATTAAAGCAATGGCAAAGCTTTGGTAGCGCGGTTGAATTTTATCGTTAAACCAGCACAGTTGTTGCAAAAAGCGCTTGTTGGTTAATAGCGTAATCAGCACATAAAGCGTAACAACAAGCAACATAAAACAACTGATGGCGGTAAAAACCGTGAGCATGTTTAACGTGCGCAGCTGTGACTTGTCGTAAAATACTGCCAGTGTCCAGGGGACATTTTTTGCCAATCGACCCGCCCTAAAATGATGGGTTTTGCCGCGGTATGAGCTGGTAAATGAGCTTTCTTCTGGCGTTAAATTGGCGTTCTCTACCAGCTTCAATAGCTTGGTGTTGTTGTCGGTTTCGATATAAATATTTTCTAGCAGACTGCGCTCATCATCACTATGAAAAAGTACCTCGCCAGTGGCGTTGTCAAACACTAAAAAGCCAAATCCACTGGGCAGCAAAGGCGCAAAAAAGCTTTGTACTCGGGTGCCAAAGGTTAAAATTGCTTTGTTACTTGCAATCGTTTTTTCAAAGAGCGGGATAGATAATTGCGTGGTTTTGCGGCTGTCTCGCACGTTGAAAATCCGCTGCATATACAGCTGTTGTTGACACGCTTGTAGCTTTATTTGTGCACTGCTATCGATAAACGTCATGGGCCAAGCATCGCAACGAATGGCGCGTTTAAAGTAGTCACGTTTGTTTAAGTCGATTTCTTTTTTGCGGTAAAGTTGCTTAGACGACCACAAAGCACTGCCATTAAATTTGCCACTTTCTGGCAAGATAAATAAATTTTCTAGAAAGTATGGCTGCTGTTGCTCGCTCAGCGATTTGTCACTAAAGAGTGCGTTGCTAACCGTGGCATTGTTGAGCTGAGCTATATTGCGATAGGCATACTGAGTTAAGGCGCTAACCTCATGTTTAAAATTGTGTCGAATAGCTTGGTGAATAGCTTTACTTTGTTGCGATACTTCGTGCTTTAAGTGTTGGTAAAAGGCATAGTCAAAAATCGCAATGGCGAGCATGGCCGCTAGTGCGCCTAAGCCGATAAACGCCCAATGTCGGTCAGCAAGCGAGAATGACTGCTGAACGGCTATCAAACGAATTTTTAGTAGCGGAATCAAAGCCATTAAAATAATTAGGCATAAAATACTGATCATTACTGCGGTATTAGAGATGCGTAATTTTTTACTCACCAAGGCAGATTTAGCAATAAAGCCCATTAAATACAGGGTGTCTAAATGCTGGTTGTTATCAAGATCAAAAACCTTGCCTTGATAGGGCGAAATAAACACCCGATAGTCTTGTCCTGAAATACTGACATCAATAAAGCCAGAATAGCCGGGTAGAATTTCACCATGGCGGGTGAGTTTAGACTCGCGCTGCTCGCTGCTTTCTCCTTGTGAATCAATGGACTTTTCTATGATTTGTTGGCTGTCAACTTGTTGCCCTGAGGTTTGAAAAAAGTTCGCTTCGGCGTTTTGTTGGCGCGCCAGTTTTTTCAAAATTTGCTTGGTTAAATCAAAGCCTAAGCCGTTTTGAAACGAGCCTAATTGACTATTATCTTTCCGCACTAGGCGCTTACCTTGTTGGTCGACAAGTAAAAGCAATGGGAAACGACTAATATTATTCCCCAGTAAGTCAACTAAGGGCACCGCTGTTAACGATTGTTGCTGTTGTTTTTGTTGGTTTTTATAAAAGTAAGCAACTTGGCGCTGTTGCTCCGCCGATAAAAACAAATTGAATTGATTTGGCCAAAGCTGCTTGGCCTGCGCAAAGTTGTCAATATTGGTGGTAAGAATTTGCGCATTTTTTAAGTAAGTTGACGATTGTAAGAGCTTTTCAAGGGTTTGCGGCTTAGTTAGCTCGGCGAGCTTGGTAAAATTTTTAGCACAAACATCAAGCGCCTTACTCGGTGCACCATTAATACAGTCGACCATTTGATTAAAAACCCGCTTTAGGTTTTCGTAAAAAACTTTGAAATCTTTGGACTCTTCAAATACCGCTTTATCCGTAAAAGATAGCTGCTTTTGATAGCCCTCAAGCTGGCGCAATAAGTCGTGCTTATGTTGAGTTAACGCTTGCTGTTTTTCTTCGATAGAGACCCGAAAACCAGTTAATTTACGGCTAATATCCTCACTTAAATAGCTAAGCGCTTGATCGTTCGCAACCGCTTTTTTTATTCTGGCTTGGGCTAACTGGTCATGCGCGGCTTGGGCTTGGGCAATGGTAATGCTGTGCTGTTTAAGGGCGGTTAGGTTCTCGCGCACTTTCGCTTGTGTCGTCGTAAGTTTTAGCTGGTTGACCAGGTAGCGCAAAGCTTCCTGCTTGAGTTGATTTATTTGTTGGCTGTAGGCGATATCTTGCCGTAGTCGATTACGGTCACTTTGCCAGGACGCGGTATTTTTATTGTTACCATAAGTTTGCTGTTTTTTGAGCATGTCAGCGGGCATACTTTGTTGTTGCCTTGGCACTTGATGGTCACTTGCTAGCGAGCTAGTAAAGCTTTCACAAGCCCGTGGTGATTGCCAAATCAGCGCATTGTCACAAGCGAGTTTGCTCGCCAGTTCGGGCTCTTGACTAAGTTGCGTAACGCTTTTTTTTAACAAAGTACTGATGCGCGTTAGGTTGGCTTGCTCTGTTTTTAAGCTTTTTGTTAAGAGCTCGGCTTTAGCCATCATCGCTTGATGCTTGCTCGTGATGCGAGCAGTCAGTTCATTGATATCGACGTTTTGGTAAGCCTTAAACTCTAAATACTGCGCGAACAAATCATCAAACCATTGGCAAAACTCTTCGTCGATGTCACATTGCTCGCCTATGTAATCAATATCCTGTTCGTCATAGTTATCAATAAAGCTCACTAAGCTTTCAATGTAATCTTCATGTTGGTATTTACGCTCGCGCAATTGCTGTTGCTGCAACGCTATTTCTGCAGCCTTTTCGGTAAGCGCTGTTGCCAGTTGTGCTAAACCTTCGCTGTCAGGTAAGGTTATTGTCGCAGTGCTGCTGGTATTTTGGTTTCGAGCATTGTTGTCGCGCTCTTGCTCTAAGTCGGCAATAGCCTGTGCTAGCTTGTTTAATTCGGCCTGTGTTTTTCCATGTTCAGCGGCAAATTCTTCTAAAGCCGGCTTGATAAAACGATTAACTTTCTCGGCAATGCTTTGGTTATAGTTGTTGATTAACACAGTCACGGCATCTTCTTTTGCTACGGTAGCTAACTGGTTTAAACCATCGGTTAATGCCCGGCTAACTTCATTTAACTCACGAAAATGTAATTGGTTTTGATATGACTCATTTTCGTTAATTTGCACATAGTAGAAAAAGCCACTGGCCGTTAATGCCAATAACACACTAATAATGACCACAATTAATCCGGTAAAACGTTTCGAAGCTAACCGCATGGAGCGTATCCCTGTGCTGGATGTTACAAAGCTAAAGGTAGACCAGAGTTGCCACTAAAGCCAAAGCTTGCGGGCTCTAGCTTCGGGAAATTTTTGCCATTGTTGCTGAGGTTAAGGGCATAAAATCAGCGCTATTTCGCCAATTTGACAACAGTTTAACTACCGGTGGTTCATTTGTGTTGTCGAAAAAATAGACTAAAGTTTAGGTGTTACAACGTAAAGAGGGCTTATTGCACATGGATGATAAGCAAACACCAATGGCGGATGAACATGACGCTGCTTGGCAATTAAATCGCTTAGCACGTTGTTATCTCGCCAGTAAATCACCTTGGTATATCCGCAGGTTCGCCACACCGATTGCCGCGCTATTTTGTTCTTTGGCGCTGTTGCTCACAGTGACGTTTATTTACTTAATTGCCAGTTATAGCGGGCAAGCAGCGCCGTGTGGGCACAATGGTTGTGAGCCTGAGCTAAGTATCTTTCAACAAGGTATTGCCGTTGATCGCCAAAGCTTAAATATTAGCTTGCTAGAATATGAGCTACAGAAGGTGATTCCGGTTGAAGAAATTCAACGCACACGCGCCAATTTAACAACCAAGTTCTCAGCCTTAAAAAAGTCGTTATTACAAGGACGGGTGGTGGCTGCCAAGGCTAGCCATCAAGTATTAACGCAGCGTTTGGGCAAAACCTTTTTACCAGAAGTCGCCGCTGCCATGAAACTCATTGTTGACAGTAATAGCCTAGATACCGCGCAGCAAATTTACCCAGCCGACACATTTTACCCCAGCTTAGCACAGGCAATAGCGCAGCAAACTGTACCGCCTTTAAGCGCTAAAAGCTTTGCTAATCAAACCTCTGGCGTAGAGGCTTGGCACACTATGTTGGCGCTAGTTAAATTACAATATCAGGCGGAACAACATTATTTGGCGCAAGTTGAAAGCTATATTAATTCGATGGAGGCTTATATGTCGTTTGAATGGCTAAATCGCTTGCCTTGGATTGTGCAATTAATATTTTGGACTTGGTTTGGGGTGTTGATCAACAACATCGTTTGGTTGATTCGCTTAACCAAACAGCGCAAAGAAGCGCATGACTTAGCCTATAGCGCGCCAGTTTACTTAATGCTGTTTCCGCGTTTAGCGATCGCGCCGTTTATTAGTGTTATTTTTCTGGCCATGATCTCTTCTGGCATTGCCAGTTTTGATATTAGTAACCTGAATAACTTGCCGGCATTTTTGGTGGCGGCGTTTTTTCTTGGTTTTATGTCAGAGTCAATCACCTTACGAATACGACAGTTTTTTAATAAGTTATTGGACTCGATTAAAGCGAAAAAGCAGCGCAAGTTAACCATGGCAGCATTAACTCCTGCAGCAAGTTATACACCGTTAGCTAACACCTCGATAAGCCATTTGGAAACCAATATGCATGCGTTGGTTAACACTGAATTGACCGTGAGCAATATTCGCAACCAAGTAATTAAAAAAGCGCGTTTAGACAGCGCGCAATAACGGAGCTAAGACGATGAAAAAAAGTATGCAAGCGCCGCTATTATCATTGTTGCTGGTTTTGTTGTTAAGTGCGTGTGTCGCCAATAATGAAATGAGCCAAGTGATCACTCAGCTCAACGCTAGTAATAAACAAGCGGCGCAAGTGCTAGTGCAATTAAGTGCTAAAGATAAAGCCATAACCACCTTGCTTAATCGCCGCTTAAATGAAAACAAAATCTTGATGACAGCGCAAGTACAGCAACATTATTTTCACGCCTTGGCAAGGTTAAGGGCAAGTGTCATTGTGGTGTATGGCGACATTAATCGCCAGTTTGCCAAAGCGAAACAAGGCTGTCTTACGCAAATAGCGGCGCAAGTACAGCATTTAACCACCTTAGTTAGCGCCGCTGAGCAAGATGCTAAAACCTGGCTTGCAGAAAGCAAAAAGTTCCCCAATGATAAAACTCTTGCCTTACAAGCCGCGCAAGCGGCCGCCCAATATTTTGCCGAATTAAATGACACTAATAGCATCAGTGATGAGCATAGTACGAAATGTGTAGCGCAACTAGAAAGCGCAAAAACCCAAGCGCTAGCAAAAATAACGCAAGTACAAGATAGCCAAGAAGCTAAGTTAACGGCATTAGCTGACAGCAAAATGCAAGCGATAACGACCATGCCAGTGTTAAGCGTAAGTCATAGCCAAGCGCACTTTGCTGCCTTATCGGCATGGTTACATGAAAACGAATTAGCCTATAGTAATACCATGATGTATTTGCATACCAACAATATATTGTCAGAAAAAGGCGTACTGGCAAGTGCGCTACAAGGGCTAGGTCAGGGGGCTATCACACAAGTGCTTGGTAAAGATGTGGCGATACCCAGTAGCCGTGAAATTGGCGAGCTAGGGGAAGGTTTACTGAGCAGTATCACACAAGAAAGCAAGCAAGCATTTGCCGCCAGCCTACAAGCGGCACAACAGGCCGTAAACCAAACTAAAGAGCAACTGTTTGTTGGCGCTGAGCAACTGGTACAGCAATCGGTTATGTCAGTACTTAAAGCCATCGCGCAATAGCAGCGTGCGATGACCATAAACAAGGATAACAGCCATGAAAGCGAATGAAGAACTGTTTAATGCCTATGTCAGTGAAGAGTTTAAAAAGTCAGCCCAGACAACCAAGCAAGCACTCGAGCAGAAGATTAATCTTTATATTGAAGAGTTTCGCAGCCATCTCACTGAGTTAGTAAAAGAAGTTGAAAACACAGATCACAGCGAGCAATTTCAACAACACACAGCGCAAATCATTAAACAAGGGCAAGCAGCCAGCCAACAAGTGGACAATATTAATGAGATTATTGCTGAGCTTGAAATTAAAGCGCCAGCACTGGCCGAACAAGTAAATAAACTTAAACAAGCCAATAAGCAATTAAAAACAGAGCTTGATGGCATACATCAGCAAGCGACGGGGTTTGGCGCATCGGTGGGTAAGTTTATCGCCGGCAGTGTTAAGCAAATCGTGACAACAGGCTTACCGATATTTTGAGCTCAATATGCACAAGTTACTCAAGCTGAGCCGCAAGCCGTTTAAGTGAGCAAAGGCGAGCCAATACTTGGCTGGCTTTTATGGAAGGAGAATCTTTATGTACCCAGAATATATTGTTGTGCACACCGCCGCCTTTAACGGAAAAGATTGTGATCGCGACATGATAGATGCTTGGCATAAAGCTAGAAATTGGTCCGGCATTGGCTATCATTTTGTGATTGTAAACGATCAGCATAGCAGCAAAGCCGATGGCAGTGTCGAAAGTGGACGGCCCACTAATAAAGCAGGTGCCCATGCGTTGGGCTTAAACAGTCGTTCATTAGGTATTTGTTGTATTGGTCATGGCGATATCAATGACTTTACCCCAGCACAATATCAGAGCCTATATCGCTTAATACGGCGTTTAATGACCGAGTTCGCCATACCGGTTGAAAAAGTTATTGGTCATCGCGAGTTAAATCAACTGGCAGAGCGCGGCGTTATTTCAAGTCGTTATCGCACCAGCAAATCATGCCCAGGCAGTAAAGTCGATATGGATTTCATTCGCGAGCAGTTACCAGCAACAGCAGCGTTAAGTGATGCCAATGAGCAGCCTAGCCCAGAGCTGCGTGAGGCAATAAAGCAGGCGGTTGCAGTGTTACAGCAACATCGCAGCCATTACCCCAATGCGCAAGATGAGCTAGACGAGTTTATTCACCACCCGGAAGTTATTAGCCTTAGCCAATAGCCAAGGATCGTAAGTGCTTAAACTAGTTGTGCTTGCCACTTTTTTGCCACCTCAAGTGGCTGCGCCGCTTTGGTGATAGCAGATACTAGCGCAATGCTGTTGACCCCTGTTTGCCATACCTGTTGAAGACGTTGCTCGGTGTTAATACCACCAATTGCCACAACGGGCACAGATTCTGCCAGTGCTAGCAGTTGTTTTAGGTTGGCTAATCCTTGAATTTGCCCAGTCATATCTTTAGTTTTTGTTGCAAATATGGCTCCAATTGCAAGGTAAGACGGTTGTAGTTGCTTAGCTAATAACAATTCGTAGCAGCCATGACTACTGATGCCCAAGCGTAATCCGGCACGCGCTATGGCCATTAAGTTTGCATTAGCAAGATCTTCTTGGCCAAGATGAACCCCATAGCCGCCATATTTCATGGCGAGTTGCCAGTGATCATTAATAAATAGCCGACACTGATAAGAACGCGCTAAGGCTATGGCTTGTGCTATGGTGTTGGCTAACGCTTGCCCTTGCTTGTCTTTAATACGCAGCTGAATGATCTTTATATTTAGTGGCAGTAAGCGTTTTAGCCAAGCCAAAGAGTCTACAACAGGATAAAGTCCAAGTTTTTCACTGGGCTTAAGCCCTAAACAAGGAAACGGCGGTAACTTTTTATGGCGCGCAATTAAAGGGCTAAATACGCTTGGAAAGTCGCTTGGCTGCGTAGGCCAAGGGCCTTGCTCAAAAGCGCGATAGTCGTTAGTGCCACACTCAGTTTCATGGCTGAGTGCTAAGCCTTGGTGAATAAAAGCTTTGCTTAGGGTAAAGGCATCACGCAATAAATAGCCGTGGGCTAAAAAGCTTGCTAGCGCCGTGGCAAAACTACAGCCACCGCCATGACTGGCATTTGTGGCAATTTTATCGGCGCGTAACGTATACACTTGCCGCTGGCTACTAGTTAACGACTGTAAGCAGGTATCGCTACAATCAACAACCTGGTTTGCCGCTTGCTGCTGATGACCACCTTTTATGATCACCGCTTTCACGCCTAAACTGAGTATGCGGTTTGCCAAAGTAAGCACGTCAGCGGTTGTCGGGCTGTTGACCATCGCGGATAATTGTGTTGCTTCGATAAGGTTAGGCGTAATAACATCAATAAGCGGCAATAACGGCTGTAGCTCAGTGGAGATTAATTTTGACAGTCGGCCACCGACACTGGCTTGTAGCACGGGGTCGTAAACCACAATGACCGAGCTAAATTGCTGTTTAATGTTGCCCAGCCATGCCACCAGCCACGTTAATTGTTGCTGATTAGCAATTAAACCAATTTTTATTACGGCTGGCGGTTTATCAAGAGTCAGTGCCTTTGCTTGTGCGGCTAAAATGTCCACATCTACGGCATTGATCGCTAATAGTTGATGTGAGTTTTGCACTGTATTGGCGGTAATGAGGTGACAAACTTCGACCTTGAGATTATGACCCGTTTTGATATCGGCAGCGATGCCAGCACCACCTGAGCAATCTGCGCCAGATATCGTCCAAATAATGGCTTTATTTTTTACAACAGTGCCAGTAGCGGCAATATGGCTTGTCATGATTTATGCTCTTCTTGGTGCCAAAACGGGCTATCTAAGGTTGGCGTGCTTGCTTGCGCGGTTTGACGCTCTGTCATAGTACCGGCAAGATAAGCAGATTCACCGGCAGCGATGGCTTTGGCAAAGGCTTTAGCCATTAACACTGGATTATCCGCCAAGGCTATGGCGCTATTTAGCAACACAGCATCAAACCCCATTTCCATGGCAATACAGGCATCGGAAGGCTTGCCAATGCCGGCATCAAGTATCAGGGTTGCATGAGGCAAACGTTGGCGAATACAGGCTAGGTTATAGCGGTTCATTAAGCCTTTGCCGGTGCCAATAGGCGACGCCCAAGGCATGATCACTTCGCAGCCTAGCTGATAGAGCCGTTGGCAAACCACTAAGTCGTCAGTGCAATAGGGTAATACTTTAAAGCCCTCGTCAAGCAATTGTTCTGTGGCAGTTAACAGTGCGACAGGATCGGGTTGTAGGTTGTAGTCATCGCCGATGACTTCAAGCTTTATCCAGTCAGTTTGAAACAATTCTCTGCTCATTTTGGCTAAGCTTATGGCTTCGCTAGCCGATTTACAGCCAGCGGTATTGGGCAGCAAAAAGCCTTGGTTTTCGCTGACACTTTCTTGAATATAACGCCAAATTTTATCGCCTGAGCGCGCAAGTGGATTTTGCCGCTTCAATGATAAAGTAACGACTTGTGCGCCACTGGCAATAATGGCTTGCTGCATTATTTCAGGTGACGGGTACAAGGCTGAGCCTATTAGCAAGCGACTTGATAATGTTTGACCATAAATATGCAATGGCACGGCTTAACCTCCCACTATCGGAAACAGTAAGTCGATGCGATCATGGTTACTTACCTGTGTTGCGTGGTAGTGGTCGCGACCGACAAACTCACCATTTAGTGCTAAGGCAAAGCTTTGTGTTTGCTCGTTATCGGCTAAAACAATGGCTAAGACTTGCTGGATACTCATCTTGGTTGAGGTTTTGGGTAATGTTGTGGTTTCACCATTTATATAAATTTTCATAAGTTTCTCAATGTTATTAACGCCGGTGTGTTAAGTGCAAAGCTGGTTAAGTAACGGGTAACCAATTAGCGTATTGATATTCATGCCATGGCTTTTGTTGTTGCATTAGCAAGTTGTCAACATGGGCAAGCACTTGTGAGAGCACAATAGGGGCAATTAAAAAGCCGTGTCGATACAAACCATTCACCTGTAGCAATGCGCCACGGGTGATAACCTTCGGCTGATTATCCGCAAAAGCTGGCCTAAGTTGGCTCAGGTGTTGGCGAATATGGGCTTCGGCAAAACCGGGGTGCACGCTGTAAGCGGCGCTGAGGAGCTCCATCGCCGAGCGCACTGTCATCGGCGCTGTGTCGTCACTTTCAATTTCAGTGGCCCCCACCACATAATGACTTTTGCCTTTGGGGGCAATATACAGTTGGTAGCGTGGGTGCATTAATCTGATGGGTCTTGAAATATTCACTGTTGGCGCAAACAGTTGAAACAACTCACCGCGTACGGCGCGTAAACCACTCAATGGCGCATTATTTTTGTCGGCCAATGTGGCTGTTGCTTTCGCGCCAATGCCCCGACAATCTATGGCTAAGTCAAAAGATTGCCATTGTTGACCATGACCTTGCCCTTTACTTTGCACCTGAATATCACAACCGCTTTGCAAGCGAGTGGTTTTGATCGCAGTTACTTTGGTTTCACTTAGCCACTTAACGGCTTCGAGTTTTAGTTGTTGTTGCAACGCCGTCAGCAATTTACGGTTACCAATTTGCCCTTCATCTGGCAAGTACAATGCT
Organism: Colwellia chukchiensis; assembly: GCF_002104455.1. GTDB lineage: Bacteria > Pseudomonadota > Gammaproteobacteria > Enterobacterales > Alteromonadaceae > Cognaticolwellia > Cognaticolwellia chukchiensis. The sequence continues at coordinate 87,928 of NZ_NBOC01000001.1, forward strand.
TGGGCAAAACGCTGTGCTAGTTCGGGCTCGAGTGTTGCTAGCTGCGCTCTATTTATCTGCTGTTGCTGATGTTGTGGGTAATGCTTGGCTAAATAGCGACTGAGCCGATGATAATCGTTAATATCTTGCGCATGGCTGACGACTATGGCGCCGGTTTGTTGAAAAAAGCTATAGCTTGTTAAGGTATTAAGCAATTTTGGCCACAGTGGCAGCGCGGCAAAACCCATCGCTACTATATTGGCAGGGCTGTGCATCGCCTCACCTAATGGCGTCAGCAAGCCTGCAGCCGCATAGGCAGCACTTTGTTGACCATTTTTTTGGTCTTTATCAAATAGCGTAACCTGATAGCCTTGTCGATTTAACGACAAGGCCAGCAAACGACCGATCAGACCAGCGCCAATAATTGCAATAGTTGGCATGATCCCGATTAATCCTTGGTTGTGCTATATGCTGTATGGCTTGCTTGATAAAGCTCGCTCCCGTTAGCTTTAAACTCAGCGGCTTTTTCTGCCATGCCTTGAACTGAAATGCTCAGGGTTTCATCAACTAGCTTAATATCAATACTGTGCTCGTTATCTGCTTGTTGGCTTAAGTCAGAGGCGTAATCGCGCACTTGTTGAGATATTTTCATCGAGCAAAACTTAGGGCCACACATAGAGCAAAAATGCGCAACTTTGCCAGACTCTTGCGGCAGGGTTTCATCGTGATACGCGCGCGCTGTGTCAGGATCTAAACCGATATTAAATTGATCGTACCAACGAAACTCAAACCGCGCTTTTGACATTGCATTATCACGAATTTGTGCACCTGGGTGTCCTTTGGCTAAATCACCCGCATGAGCGGCAATTTTATAGGTGATCAAACCGGCTTTAACATCGTCTTTATTGGGTAAGCCCAGATGCTCTTTCGGGGTTACATAGCAAAGCATGGCACAGCCATACCAACCAATATTCGCCGCGCCTATGCCTGAGGTAATGTGATCATAGCTGGGGGCAATATCTGTGGTTAATGGCCCTAAGGTATAAAAAGGTGCTTCACCGCAATGCTTGAGTTGCTCGGTCATGTTTTTTTCAATCATATGCAGCGGAACATGACCTGGGCCCTCAATCATGGTTTGCACATCATGCTGCCAGGCAATCTGGGTTAATTCACCCAAAGTGCGCAATTCGGCAAACTGCGCTTCATCATTGGCATCGGCTATTGAGCCAGGACGTAAACCATCGCCCAGTGAAAATGACACATCATACGCTTTTAAAATTTCACAAATGTCTTCAAAATGGCTATATAAAAAGTTTTCTTTATGATGGGCTAAACACCACTTTGCCATGATAGAGCCACCGCGTGAAACTATGCCTGTAACCCGTTTTGCGGTCATAGGGACATAGCGCAGTAACACACCAGCATGAATGGTAAAATAGTCTACCCCTTGTTCTGCCTGCTCAATAAGGGTATCGCGAAATATTTCCCAGCTTAGATCTTCTGCAATGCCGTTGACTTTTTCTAAGGCCTGATAAATAGGAACTGTGCCAATGGGCACTGGCGAGTTGCGAATAATCCACTCGCGGGTTTCATGTATGTAACGGCCAGTTGAAAGGTCCATCACGGTATCGGCGCCCCATTTGGTTGCCCAAACCAGTTTTTCGACTTCTTCTTCAATGGACGAGGTTAACGCTGAATTACCGATATTAGCGTTTACTTTGATCAAAAAATTGCGACCAATGATCATCGGCTCAAGCTCAGGGTGATTTATATTTGCAGGAATAATAGCTCGTCCCCGCGCGACTTCATCGCGAACAAATTCGGCGGTAATTTGCTCAGGAATATTAGCACCCAATGCTTGGCCTTGATGTTGTTGCAATAACACCTCGTTTTTAACCTCTTGACGTTTTAGGTTCTCACGAATGGCGATATATTCCATTTCAGGGGTGATAATGCCTTGGCGAGCATAGTGCATTTGGCTGACGTTTTTGCCGGCTTTTGCTTTGCGTATCTTAGGCAAGTGTTCAAAGCGAATATGGTCTAGGCCTTCATCTGCTAAGCGTTGCTGGCTATAGTGTGAAGAGCTACGCGCTAAACACTCAACATCGGCGCGGGCATCAATCCAGCCTTCACGCAAGCGAGGTAAGCCTTTGTGCACATCAATGTTAACCTTTTGATCAGTGTAAAAACCCGAGGTGTCGTAAACACATAATGGCGGATTTTTTTCATATTGTGGCTGGTTTTTATCGCCACCAATTAAGGTGTCAGACAGGGTTATTTCTCGCATACCAACTTGGATATCGTGAATCTTTCCCGCGAGGTAAATTTTTTTTGAATTTGGAAATGATAGCTCAGCCGTGCGTTGTAAAAAGTCGCTGGCTTGTTTTCGACGTTCACGTCTTGAAATGGAACTCATGTTCTCTCACCTGTGTTTTATAAAATAAAAATTAGGCGGAGCTTTTTGGGGTAGTAACGAGGAGCGCTGACAATAGCACCATAGCAATTATGGCCATTACCAGTACTCACTTGTTCCCTTCGCAGATGTTAATCTAATCAGGTTCTACGGATCCCGCTTTCGCGATCTCAGCCCTTTGGCACTCCGACAAGTCTATAGGTTTAACGCTAGTTAAACGCGAGATGATTCTAGCTTGATAACTGTTTGTTAGGCAATAGTTTTTTTATTTAGCCGCGCACGGAGTCAATAATAGGTAATCAGGGCGTTAAACTAGCTCACCGCCAAAAAGGTCATTAGCACCGGTTATCACACTCGAAAATTTCGCGCTTTGGCGTTGGCCGTTAATCTTTAAAGGCTTGTTTGGTTATGCTGTTATCCCCGTGTATTTTCAGTGGTGCTTTTAGGTTATTTTTTGTCGCAACCGGCGTTATTATGGCGCTTCTTCACTTAAACCAACAATTTGTGGAGTGCGGTTATTTACTATGCAAGCTCGAATAAATTGCTACAAAAACTATTGACCCCTATCACTGTGCTTGAGACTAATTCTGCGGGGTAAATTGATGAGTTTGATGCCATGGTTGCACTTGTTGCCTGTGTGGTAGCCATATGCTTTTGGCGCAAAGGTGTGGCTGAATTTACCGTCCAAAAAAGATAAAAAATGACATATTTGAGTACTTGTTTTGGCAAAATTTGTCGTAAGATAGTCAGCCAACGCAATTTAGATAATGATAATAGGGAATGAATTTATGGCTGAATCGACCAGTGAAAACAGTACAGAGCAGGTAGTGAAGACGTTAGATCCAGCAAGCTTATTAAAGGATGAAATTGATCAAGTAAATCGAATCTATAATATTATTGTCGAGTTTTTCACCAACTATAGTTTTCAATTAATTGGCGCTTTTATCATTTTTATTATTGGTTATATTTTTGCCGGTAAAATTGCCAACTTTGTATTAAAACTGTGTGAGCGTCATAAGCTTGATGTAACCTTAAGTCGCTTTTTAGCCAACACCAGTAAAATGCTGATTGTAGTGATGATCACTATCATTGCCTTAGGCAAGCTGGGTATCAGTGTGACGCCGTTTATTGCGGCCATTGGTGCAATTTCCTTGGGAGCGGGTTTAGCGTTGCAAGGTTTGTTATCAAACTATGCGGCAGGTTTTAATATCATTATTATTCGACCCTTTGTGGTTGGCGATACCATTACCGTGCAAGGGGTAACAGGCTTAGTCAAAGAAGTTTTATTGGCTTATACCATATTAACGGATGAAGACAATGTTGAAATTACCATACCCAATAAACATATCGTCGGTGAAGTGCTACATAATTCTAGACATGACTCTTTGCTAGAGCTCAGTGTTGGTATTGATTATAGTGAAAACCCGTTAGCGGTAGTTGAAATGCTAGAAGATGCCATCGCTAAGTTAGATATTGTCAGTAAAGCCCGTGAGCCGCAAATTGGTATTGAAGCATTTGCTGATAGTGCGATTAATATCGGTATTCGACTGTGGACTCCGACTGAAAATCTGTATACCTCGAAATATAAAGCCTATAAAGCGATTTATTTAACCTTAGAAAATGCCAATATTAAAATTCCGTTTCCGCAACGCGATGTGCATCTTATTAAAGATTCGGCGTAAGCAGTAATTATGGTGCAGTTACTGTTATGGCGTTAAATACTCAGCGACTAGATCGGTTTTTAGCAAAAGCTTGCCAAGTTAATCGCAAGCAGGTGCGCTTGATGTTGGCGCAAAACAGAGTGCAGGTAGACGGCATTGTTGCACAAGATGCCGATACCATCATCGATACCTTCAGTAAGATCATGCTGGACGGGCAAGTACTGCAAGCGAACGCGGCTTATTATATTATGCTAAATAAGCCGGTTGGCGTGGTTAGCGCAACGCGTGACAGCCAACATAAAACCGTACTTGACTTACTTGATTATCCGTTTAAAAATCAACTGCATATTGTTGGTCGGCTGGATCTTAATAGTTCAGGATTAGTGCTATTGACCAATGATAGTCGCTGGTCAGAGCGCTTAACCTTGCCTGAGCAAAAAGTTGCAAAACGTTACTTAGTAACCTTAGAGAATAAGTTGCACCAAGCGTATATCTCAGCGTTTGCTAACGGCATGTATTTTGCCTTTGAAGACCTCACCACTAAGCCGGCAAAACTGACCATAGTGACTGACTATCAAGCAGAAGTTGAGTTGATAGAAGGGCGTTATCATCAAATAAAACGTATGTTTGGTCGGTTTCGAAACCAAGTTATTGGCTTGCATCGTTTTGCTATTGGTCATTTACCACTTGATAGCGCGCTAGCGCTCGGGCAAAGTAGACAGCTAAGTGCGGCAGAAGTGACGGCGATTTTCGGTCATAAAAAACGCACAGTGATTGATTAACAGGTATCACCTCAATAGGAACAAAAATGACTAAAATTATCATACTACTGCTCGTTATCGGACTAGTGGTTAGCTACTTTGTGCGCAATAATGCTAATCGCGAAGCGGCAAAAGTTAACGCTATTAAAGCCAGTGAGTTTTTGCACGCCAATAAACAAGTTGAGGGTGTTGTTGAAACCGATTCAGGCCTACAGTATCAAGTGTTAACGCCTGGCCAAGGTGATATTCATCCCAGTACTAACTCAAAAGTTACTGTGCACTATCATGGCACCTTGGTCGATGGCACAGTGTTTGACAGTTCAGTAGCCCGCAACGAGCCTATTAGTTTTGCCCTAAAGCAGGTGATTAAGGGCTGGACTGAGGGGCTACAGTTAATGGTGGTGGGTGAGAAAACTCGGCTATTTATCCCCGCTAGTTTGGCGTATGGTAATAGTCGTGCTGGTAAAATCCCGCCCGGATCGTTATTAATTTTTGATGTTGAACTGCTGGCGATTGAATAGTGTCGCGACTCATTAGCAACTTACTATAAAACGTAAGTGCTTACTCTTCTCTAAATGCCTCTGCTGAAAGGTGGTGGCGATTTAATAATTTGTAAAACTCGGTGCGATTGCGTTGGGCAATTTTAGCCGCTTGCGAGACGTTACCGGCGGTTATTTTTAGTAATTTGGCTAGGTAGTCACGCTCAAACTTGTCTCTGGCTTGTGCAAATGAGGGCAAGATAGTGGCTTTATCGCGCAGTGCGCTTTTTACTAACATTTCGCTAATTAAGGGCTCTGTGGATAAGGCCACGGTTTGCTCAACAACATTTTGTAATTGTCGAATATTGCCGGGCCAATCAGCACTGATCAAAATTTCCATTGCTTCTTGTGAAAAGCCAGAAATATTGATGTGTGATTGCTTGGCCGATTGATTTAAAAAGTGCTGTGCCAGCAATGGAATGTCTTCTCTGCGCTCTGACAAAGGTGGCAGTACTAACTCCACCACATTGAGACGATAATATAGATCTTCTCGAAAAGTTTTGTCGATAATGGCTTGCTGCAAGTTTTTGTGCGTGGCGGAGATGATCCTAACATCGACTTTAATCGATTGTGTACTGCCAACGGGGCGTATTTCACGTTCTTGTAATGCGCGCAATAGTTTGACCTGAAAACTCATGGGCATATCGCCAATTTCATCTAAAAAGAGCGTGCCGCCATCGGTGGCTTGGAATAAGCCGCTATGGTTTTTTTCTGCCCCAGTAAACGCGCCTTTCGTGTGACCAAAGAGCTCAGACTCAAGTAGTTGCTCAGGAATTGCTGCGCAATTAATCGCGGTAAACTTTTCGTTATGGCGCGGACTGGCTAAATGTATCGCTTTGGCAAGTAGCTCTTTGCCGGTACCACTTTGGCTATGAATGAGTAGGCTAAAGTCACTTTTTGCTACTTGTTTACTTTGCTGTAACAGCGACTCCATTATGGTGCTGCGGCTAATAATTTTTTCCCGCCACTGATTGTCTGCTTGATCATGCTTTAATTCTGCTGGCTGTAATCGAATTGCTTGCTCGACGATTGCAAGCAACTCTTTGCTTTCAAAAGGTTTGGTCAGAAAACTAAAAACCCCTTGTTTAGTGGCATTTATGGCGTCGGGAATGGTGCCATGGGCGGTCATAATGATGACAGGAATATGCGGGTGTTTAGCCCGAATTTGTTCAAATAACGCCATGCCATCCATGCCTTCCATTTTAAGGTCGCTGATCACTAATTGCGGATGAAAACTCTCTAAACGACCCAGCGCCATTTTGGCATTTTTTGCTGATTCGACTTGATAACCGGCGGCAGATAGGCGAATACCGAGTAAGCGCAATAGGCTAGGGTCGTCATCAACGATGAGAATTTTACTGTCAGTTAACGTCGGGCTTGGTGTTATTTTGCTCATGGTTTATCTCGCAAGTTATCTCTCGGTATTTATCGCGGCTTAGGGTATGCGTTTATCAATTGCTTGTTCGATATTTTGCAGTTGTTTAATGATTTGTTGTAATAAAGTTACTTGTTCGATGAGTTGCTGCTGCTGATTGAGCGCGGCTTGTTGTTGTTTTTGTTGTTCTGCCAGCAAACGGTTTCGCATTAATATGCGCTGGTTAAGCTGATCGCGTAGCAAACTGAAAAACGCTTGATCACTTGGACTAATGTCCGCAAAGGCACCATTATCACTTGAGTTTTGTAAGTTATTTAACCAAGTTTTTGCACTAAAGCTATTATACACGGGTGACCTAGGTAAGCTGTAAAGCAAAAGTAATTTGAGTTGGCCTTGGTAATATAGGGCGGTATTGGGCGCTTTATCAAGTGCTATAGCCGCCTGTTGTTTTGCGACTTCATCGGCAAGCTGTTGGCTACTAAGTTGTTGCAAGGTAAGGTAATACTCGCCGTAACTTGGTTTACTTTCACTGGGCAAGGTGAGTTGACAACCAGACAAAAACAGCAACGCTGTTGTCAGTAATAGCCATCTTGCATGCAGTAAATAAATCATCAGGTTTGTCCCTCAAGTTGATACGCGCGTGGCAAGGTAATTTTAACAGTGGTGCCTTGTTGATGATTCTTCGCCGAGAGTATTTCAATTTCACCATTAAGACGTAATAAAAGCTCTTTTACTATGGTTAAGCCTAAGCCACTGCCTTTGATTGGGCTTTGCTCAGGTGGCGGGCCTTGATAAAAGGCATCAAATATCTTCTCTTGATTATCCGGCGCAATGCCCATGCCTTGATCGCTAATAAACAGCATGACTTGTTCATTTACTAAGCGTGATGTTACCGTGATTATGCCTTCATTGGGTGAGTACTTTATGGCGTTTGATAAAATATTATCAATAACCACCGCCACTTGCTTATGGTTGCTGACCACAGCAACCGGTTCTAGCGTATTGTTGATGGTAAGCTTTTTACGTTTAATATCTAGTTTTCTATCGGTGAGTACTTGCTGAAATAGTTGCTTGATTTCGATGGCGGCAGAATCTTGTAAGCTTGTTGAATCGAGGACAATGTTAAAATCAAGCAAATCTTCAATGTGTTTTTGCAAACGATAAACACTGCTTTTGATAATCTGAGATATTTCGTGTTGCTCTGCATTTAGCTCACCAACACTGTTATCGTATAATAGCTCTGTGCCTTCACGAATAGCGGCCAGAGGCGTTTTTAGTTCATGTGATATATGGCGAATAAAGCTCGACTTTTGCAGTTCAAGTGCTTGTAAGCGCATACGCATACTTTCTAGCGCATGGGCTATTTCTTGAATTTCCGGAGAGCCACTTACTTTGATCTCATTGGCAAAGTCACCTTGGTGCAATCGAAAAATGCTACCGGTTAATACTTTCAGTGGGCTAGTGATCAATACGATAAAAATACCGGCAATTAATAAGCTAATAGGGATGATGATCAAGCTTTGCATCATAATATCACGCAGGCCTTGTGCGGCTTGTCGAATGTTACTGATGTGCAGGCTGTTGAGCTCATTACTGCGCTGAGTTATTTGTTCGTAAATGGTACTTAAGGCATGAAATTTTAATTGCAATGGCTTAAGGATTTGACTGTCAGTGACGGGTTTTGCCGCTGCCGTTGGCATTATGTTATCGACTAAGTCAGCAACGGTTTCACTATAGTGCGTCACCAATTGCTGCAATTTTGCATCTTGGCTTGTGGCTGTTAATTGTGCTGTTAATTGAACGATGTGTTGGCTTTGTTGTTGATAACTTTGTGCAAGTGCAGGGTCTCGCAGCACTAAATATTGAGCGGCGCTACGCTCCATTCGCAATTGATGGCTTTTCAGTAATTGTTGTAAATCGAATATTTTAGCGATATCTGTAATGGCGCCGGCGCTGCTATTTGCTAGGGCATTGACTTGTGAGGCACCAAAGATTAGCGCGATAACCAAAGGAAATGCCACTAAACCAAAACCTAATAAGGTCAAGGATTTTATGGATAGGTTTTTTATTGAAAAGTTATGGTTTTGTGGGGCAATTACTGTCGCCATTAGCTTTCTCACAGGGTGACTCGTCGCTCGTATGTCCGCTCAAGGTGGTCACTAGTGTTAGCCAAAAACCGCAAAAAAACAATACTGTCTCAAATATGAGACAAGCGTTCTTATTGTGCTGTATTTATGTAAGGCATTGTTTTTATGTTAATTATTTATCTTGCTAACGTTCATGCTGTCGATAATAAATAAACCACCTCAGATGTTGTTGCTAATTGGCGACAGTTTAGTGAGTTGATTTCGGTTTTTATTTTTATTAATTGTTTTAAATCAGTGCCTTACAGGTTTGGTATGGTATGTGCTATTTGTCAGGTGTAGATGGCACTTGCCCATCGGCATATTTTTTATGTGCTATTAATTTATTAGAAGGATTCAACGATGAACAACTTAAGCCTAACAAAATTATCGATTACCGTCATTGCCCTATCATTCGCTTCTAACTTGGTATTTGCAGATAATGATATTAATAAAGCGCTTGTAACTGCACCAGTTTCTTCTTTCTCACAGTTATTAACTGACTACAATAGTGATGATAACCAAACGTTGAGCGTTAGCGAATTAGCCGCCAATGAAGAGTTAAGCAAGTTATTTGCAAAGATTGATGTGGATGGCGATAAAGAAATTAGCGCCCAAGAATATAGTCAATACCTTGCAAGCTTAAAAATGTCTTTGTAGTCAGAAGCAAAGTTTTGCGTTGATAGCGCTCTTTTTGTCGACTGTACGCCATATTTCCCAGCCATCAGTCGACTTTTTTTCTTGATGTTAAAAGGGGTCCCATGAATAAAACGTCCTTTCCTGAAGCTTTGTCTCGTTGTGTGAAAATAGATCAATGGATTTTTGAGGTTAAATCAGTGCGCGCCATTCGCGTCAATGAATTTGGTCAACCTTATTCGGCTACGGCGAATATCACACTTAACGGCGACAGTGCTTATATTGATGGCTTGTTAACCAAGGAAGGTGAGGATTTTAATCGGGAAGATTACCAAGCATTTGTAAAACTAACCCAGCAATTAGAGCTAAAAAGCTTTAATTTTGACCGATTTAAAAAACAGCGTCGCGTATCTCATACCGTAAAAGTCGCCCCGATTGAACCTTTAGCCCCTGAGCTTAAGCTGGTAAAAGCCTAAGTTAATTTAGCGCCGCGGTTGTAATGCCTAAGCTGCTCTGCTCAAGTCATGCGTGAGTAGAGCAACTTCTGATCAGGTCCGATGATGATTAAGACCTTAAATTACCCTGTGTAAAGTGTCTCACTTGGTATAGTTTGGCGTCTTGGCGCTACAACGGGTTTATCATTGATGCTAAAACCTTTACTAGCAAGAGTGGGCTGTTTCGCTATAAGATACTGCGTTATTGTGATAAAAGGTATTGAGCATGAAGTCAGTTCAGGTGGGTGATAACACCATTTTCCCGTCCAAAATAATATGTGTTGGTCGAAATTACGTTGATCATATTAAAGAACTTGGTAATGAAGTTGCTGAAGATATGGTGTTGTTTATGAAGCCTAATGCCGCAATTAGCCAACAGTTGCAGTCTTGCCACCAAGAACCCCTGCACTATGAAGCAGAGCTATGCTTTATGGTGCAACAAGGCGGGTTTCATTATGTCGCTGTCGGCTTGGATCTGACGAAACGAGGTTTACAGTCAAAATTGAAAGCGAAAGGCCTACCTTGGGAGCGCGCAAAGGCCTTTACTGGCTCTGCGCTTTTTAGTGACTTTGTACCGCTGGCAAATTACCAACAACCACTCGCATTAAGTTTGAATATTAATGGCGAATGCCGTCAGTCAGGCTCTGTCGATATGATGTTATATTCACCCACTAAGATATTGGCGGAAATACAGTCATTTACCGAGTTAAATGATGGTGATATTGTCATGACAGGCACGCCGGCAGGAGTGGGAGAGGTTGTTGCGGGTGATATTTTTCAAGCGCATGTTCTATCGGCTGATACTGTGATAGTCAGTCAACAGTGGCAAGCGATTTAAGGTTGAGGTATTGACGTTTGCGTTATTTATTTTCGCTCTCTTGTGCGATAATGCCCGCAAATCAATAGTCTAATTTATTCAATATGAAGCGCGTTATTCTGTATAGCTCTAATAATTGTTCTCATTGTCAGACCGCTAAGCGGTACCTAGAAGCGCAAAAAATTCCATTTCGTTTATGTAATGTTAAAACCCCTGCCGGGCAAAAAGAATTTGCTAAGTTGCGAGCACGAGCGGTACCGGTTTTGAAAATAGGCGAGCATATACTTCATGGCTTTAATGTGAAAAGTTTTAATCGACTTTATGGTGATTAGCGATTGATTGCTCACGCCACTTTTACTTACCCAAGTTACCGAGAAGTTAAGTGTGGCAAATTTTGATATGTATGATTTTTAGTCGTTTATTTGCGTCTTTTGTGCTAGCGTTATTATTAAAGACTTTCTAAAACTCAACACGGACGCCTTATGACGAAAGCTTTGCAAGCTTGTTATGCAACTTTATTCATACTCTTGTTAAATTTCCCTGTCGCAGCTGTTGCGAAAGGTGCGGTTAATTTCAGTGATATGGAGCACGAAATTAACTTGCAACCTTGGCGGACTTATCAAAAATTACTGGGTTTACAATCAACAGCAGAGTCGTACGATGAGCTGACTTATTTATGGTGGTTAGTACGCAAAGCCCAAGCTGAAAACCTGATTTATTTTTACGATGAGTTTAACCAAACCGTTAAACAAGCCAATAGCCTAATTAACGGTAATACGCCGCCAGAAATTCAAACACGTTTGTTATTTTTTCAAGGCCTTATTGAGCGGCGTAATGGTCAATTTAGTGATGCGATCGTAACCTTTACAGAGGCGCTAAAATTAGCGAACAACGCCAAGTTAAGTAGTTTATATATTTTTGCTAAGCAAGAGTTAGCTTACACGCAAACCTTGACCGAAGTCTATACGAGTTCTTTGCTTGATATGCAAGCAGCTTACATTGAAGCCTTTGCCTTACAAGACCAGTATTTAATTGCCACCATTAATGAAACCTATGGTGCGATTTATGGTTACTTAGACGACTTTGAACAGTCCATAGCGTATTATCAACGGGCCCTAGATGGCTATCAAAACCTGCAGTATCCAGCCCATATTGCAGAAGCACTCTACGGCTTAGCGTCGACTTATCGGTACTGGAAAAAGTACGATATCGCGATTAAATACTTTAAAAAATACCAGCAACAAATCGGTTACACTCCTAACTCTAATATTAGCTTTTTTTCTGCCTACGGGCTTGGTATGACCTTGGCCGAGAAAGGTGACTGCGAGCAAGCGTTATCTGTGATCAAGCAAGCATTAGCATTAAAAGGCGTTAAAGATTACAACGCAGAACTCTATAAACGTCAAGCAAGCTGCCTTATTAGCTTTAGTCAGTTAGCGGCTGCTGAGCAAGCACTTGCGTCGGCGGACGCTATTTTTGCCGAAATGCCAGAATTACGCGGTACCACATGGCAAATTGAACTATTAAAAATTAAAGCAGAATTAGCGCATGCTCATGGACAACATGAAAGCGCCTATGAATTGCTCAAGCAGTATAATGAGCAATATATACAGCTTTTGATCAAAAACTCTACGCAACGGTTGCTTGAAGTTAGGGCTAACCAAGAGGGTGAGCGCAAAACCGTTTCCGAAGATTTACAAAGAAAAAGCGAAAAAATTGCTCAGCTACAGCAAGAAAGAATGCAAACGATAAATGCGCAACATGCTAACTTTAATGTCTTTGTCGCCGTTATTGCCTTAATTGTGCTGCTAGTGATAGTAGCCCAATATCGTAGCAATCGAAAAATGCAGCTGCTAACGATAAAGGATCCGTTATCGGGTTTGTATAATCGCCGTTATATTTTTGATTATTTAAACGATGCCGTTGCCCATGGCAATGCAGATAAAATGCAATTATCCATTATCTTAATTGATATTGATGACTTTAAGAAAATAAACGATAGACATGGCCATCCTGTTGGTGATGAGGTGATCCGAAAAGTTGCAGACGTAGGTCGCGAGGTGTTTCGACAAGAGGATATTTTTGGACGCATTGGTGGCGAAGAATTTTTATGTGTTTTACCGCGAACTGAGATCGGCGCCGCAGAACAAATTGCCGAGCGCTTTTTAACACTGATTAATCAGTCGACACTGGTTAAATGGGCTCATGAGCCGATCACGGTGAGCATAGGCATTGCGGCGCTATCTAGCCAGTGTCACGATATTAATCAATTATACATTAATGCTGATCAGGCCTTGTACCAAGCGAAAGGCTTAGGTAAAAATCAAATCAATGTCTTTAATAGTCCAGCATAGTAGCGCTTAACTTTGCTTAACTAGTGCTGGTCAATGCCGTGATGAGTGACTAAGGTAACAAATAGCTTTTATCAACTATGAAAAGTTTAAATAAGCAAGCGGTAACTATCATCACTGGGTTAGAGGATCACCTACAGCAGCGGGGTTTCAAAGCACTGATCCACTTTGAATTAGAAGGCTGTTATCAAAAGCCCAACCAGATAAAAGTTGATTATCAAGCAATCAATGACACCTTGCGTCAACTTAACATTGCCGGTGAAGTAGTTGCCGAATATTGGAGTAATCAGTGGGAATATGTGTCGCTTTTTCAGGGCCAGTCACCATTACAAGAAGCTTATAATCTTAGCCGCGCCATGCAAGTATTACCAAAATTGTTTGCTAAACAAGGGGTGACAAAAACCTTAATAAAGCCAGTGGTGTGGGCTGGTGATACTGGCCGCTTAGCCACAGGCTGTCGCAATATCTTCAGCCTAGATACCGCTGCCGTACATATTCCTAACGCGGTGCAAATTAATGTGAGTGTTCAAGACTTAACTGGCAAAAGCTTAATGATTGCAGCGGGCTTTGCTGAACATTTACAAGAAAACTTATTACAAACCAGTCGGGTCTCGAGTTTAATTTACTTACCAGAAGAAGAAGCGTTTGAACGATTAGCGTTAAAGTTTAAATATGGCTTAGTCGCTGAGCTGTGCTCACCGATTGATATTTCAGGCGGACATCAAGGCAGCATAGCGTTATATCGGGATATTGGTAAACACAATCAAAAAATGGGTGAAACGCCATTGCTCTATGATACCAAAGATAATGTCATTGCTAGTGCTGAGAATTGGCATAAAACGGCACGTATTGAGCATAGATTAGGCGCGTCAAGTGTTGCTTATAACCCCTATTTAAATGTAATTTATACCTTGTTAAATGTGATTGATACACTCGATGGTACTATCGTGGCTGAGCAAGAGCAGAGCAATAGCTACGGCCAATTGCCTAATTCGCTCTATGACCAAGCCAGTGCGCTTGGCGCTATTAGCCTTTTTGCGCAAAGCGATTGGTTTGAGCGCACGATAGACAGGGTGTTGCCACAGTCTCACTTGCCAAGCGATGAAATTGCTACACACTTAACGCTAGGGCAACAGATAAAACAAAGCTATTTACAGCAATTTCAACAGCCGCTGGTAACTATATGATTAAGCAACTCGAGACACCAAGCCTCACCGGCAACTCCATAAAAGATAAGCGCCATGAATTAATCGCTTACTTTAAAAATACCTGGTCGACCTATGAGTCCGTATTCGCTTTGCTCAGTAACGATGAGGCATATTTTTTACGTCCTGAGCCATTACGCCACCCACTGATTTTCTATTATGGCCATACCGCTAGTTTTTATATCAATAAATTAATTTTAGGCAAATATATTCACCAAAGAGTCAACCGGGAGTTAGAGGCAATTTGCGCGGTTGGGGTTGATGAAATGAGCTGGGATGATCTCAATAGTGAGCATTATGACTGGCCCAGTGTCGAAACGGTGCGATCGTATCGAGCGCAGGTCTACAAGTTGCTCATCAACTTAATTGAGACTATGGAGTTAAGTTTACCTATCGAGCAAGATTCATTAGCTTGGGTAATATTAATGGGTTGTGAGCACGAGCGCATTCACTTAGAAACTTCATCTGTGTTGATGCGTATGTTGCCACTTGATTGCATCAATACACAACAGGCATGGCAAACCTGCTCAGCAAGCTCTGGTGCTCCGGTCAATGAATTAATTACCGTTGCGGCACAAGCGGTCACCTTAGGGAAAGCAGATACTGATACCACTTTTGGTTGGGATAATGAATATGGTCAACAAACGATAAAGCTTGAAGCATTTAGCGCGGCAAAATACTTAGTGTCTAACCAAGAATTCTTAGCGTTTGTTGAAGGGGGCGGTTATCAAAAGCCTGAGTATTGGTGCCCAGAAGGTCAAGCCTGGCTGCAATATACGCAAGCGACTATGCCGCGATTTTGGCGTTTGCAACAAGGGCAATATTACCAACGCAATTTAGTTAACGAAATTGCGTTACCTTTAGATTGGCCAGTGGAAGTAAACTACCTTGAAGCCAATGCCTTTTGCCAATGGCGTCAACAAGATACCCAGGGTTATATCAGCTTACCCACAGAGGCGCAGTGGTATAGTTTGCGCAATACGTTAACCACTGCGCAGCAAGGTCAACAGCTTAGTGCAAACATCAACTTGCAACAATATGCGTCGTCATGTCCGATAAACCAACACCGTCATGGTGATTTTTTTGATATTGTTGGTAATGTTTGGCAATGGACATCGACGGCGATTGACGGGTTTCCCGGCTTTCGTGTTCACCCTTTATACGATGACTTTTCAACGCCCACCTTTGACGGCAAACATAATTTAATTAAGGGCGGATCATGGATTTCAACAGGTAATGAAACTTTGGCCTCGTCGCGATATGCGTTTCGGCGTCACTTCTTTCAACATGCTGGCTTTCGCTATGTGGTCAATACGCAGCCAAGCAAGTCACAAGTGCCGATTAACCGCTTTGAAACCAGCGTTGATATTTGCCAACAACTCGACTGCTATTTTGGCCCGCCACTGCTCAATTATCAGAATTATGGTCAACAAATTGCCGAGCAAGTGTTACAAGTGCTGGCAAAAGAAAAAACAGCGCAACAGCGAATGCTAAACTTAGCTTGTAGTGTCGGTCGAGTCGCGTTTGAGTTAAGCCCTTACTTTCAACATATTGATGCGGTCGATTTCTCAGCGCGTACCATTCAGCATGGCGTACAATTACAATCCGGATTACCTGTGCGTTATACGCAAACCATAGAAGGGGAGATCTGCCAATACCAAGAAGTTAGCTTGGCCAGCACCGTTAAGCAGGCAGATGCTGCGCGTATTGCTTTTAGTCAAGGTGATGGTGGCAACCTGAAAGCACAATTGCAGCATTATGATGTTATTTTACTTCAGCATGCTTTAGAGCAAAGTTATGATCCAAAAGCGTTATTGTGTCATGCGATCAGCCGGCTAAACCCGGGCGGGATATTGTTTGTTTTATCAGATTATCACTACCAATTGTCGACAACAGCGCAAGATAAATGGCTAGGTGGCGTGAAAGTCAATGGTGAAAACTTAAGTGGCTTTGATGCCTTAACGGAACAATTAGCAACAAACTTTGATTTGCTCAGCGAGCAAGAACTCACTAGAGTGCTTGCAAGCTCAAGCCGAAACTTTAGTTTGTCGCACTGTCACTTAACGGCGTGGCGGGCGAAATAGCAATATCAGGCAATAGTGTTACGCACTGGCTTACTCAAACGGGATAGGCAAGCTTGCCTGAACATGACATTAAGTAAGCGAAAAACAGTGAAAATAAACACCGGATTTTGCGTCAAGTTACAGCTTGCTAGTAAAAACGAAACTATCAACCAAGGTGGATTAATATACTGAACGAGATATTAATGCCAACTATTGCTTTAAAGGGCAAGGTCTATCACCATTTCGCGCAATTCGTCTTTAGAGATCGAGTTATCGTGGTTTTTATCAAAACGGTTGAAAATAGTTTCGCACATGCGAATGCCTTTTTCTTGTAGCAAGCAGTCAATCAATTCGACAAACTCACTGCGATTAATTACGCCGTCTTTATCTTCATCAAAAATTTCAAAAAGTTCATCAACCCACTGATTTAGTTCCATCAGTCATCCTCTTTTTGTGGATAATATCTAATACAGACTTTATCGCTATTTACATCATATGTGAATGATTAATTCTGTTATTTATGATTATGGTGCATTTTTGCTCCGACCGCTCAGTTTGTGCGCGCCAGCCTAATAATAAAGACCAAATGCCTACTCACATAAGCCGCTTTTTTGTTGCATGTGCAAGCTAACTAGAGGCTGGCTTGACCCGCAATAGCAGCCAAAGTAGCAATTAAACGACTTTAATTATTTCACAGGTGCAATATCGTGCAGTATTTTTGAAAAAAAATGCGGCAAAATTGTCAATACCACGACAAATAGCTTTAGAATAGCCGAGCACTGTTTTAAAAGGAGAATTTGATGATCAAAAATTGGCACAGGTTATGTCGCGCAGGGAGACTTAGCGTGGGTTTAGTTATTGCAACTATGGGCTTTAGTCAAGCGTGTATCGCTCAGAGTAGCGACTCACAACAGCTGAGCTTGCAAAGCTGTCATGTTAAGGGCGTTCGCCAGCAAGTACAATGTGGCACCTTAATGGTACCTGAAGATTATACACAACCAAATGGCGAGCGCATTAGCATTAACTTTGTCATTCTACCCGCCATAGACAGTAGCAAAAAGCAGTTACCGCTGATGTTTTTAGCCGGTGGCCCTGGACAAGCAGCAACTGAGTTAGCCAGTCATATTTATAGTGGCTTTAATGAAGTTAGAAAAACCCGTGATTTAATACTGATTGATCAACGAGGTACGGGGCAATCTGCGCCATTACAGTGTCAAGAGCCACTGACGCTCGATCCTTATACCAGTGTACCAGAAGACTTCACCTTGAGTGACGTTAAGCAATGCTTGTTACAACTTCGCGGTGATTTAAGCCAGTTCAATTCAGAAAATGCCATTCGAGATTTTGACGCTGTGCGGGCAGCGCTAGATCATCAGCAGGTGCATATTTATGGCGGCTCGTATGGTACGCGAGCTGGCTTGGTGTATATGCGTATGTTTCCTGAGTCAATAAAAAGCGTGGTGTTAGACAGTGTTGGGCCTATCGAAGTCCCCATAGGCTTGTTTGGTCAAAGTGCGGCACAGTCATTTGAGCGACTACTGGCTCATTGTCAAAATGACCAACTTTGTGCAAAACAATACCCAAACTTGGCGCAAGAATTTGTCGCGCTAAAGGCAAAACTTAAGCGCGCGCCAGTGACTGTTGAAATTGCCCACCCAAGGTTAGGCACTAATACGGCTTTTACTATTAGTCATGATAAGTTTCTTTCAACCCTACAAATGCAGCTGTACTCGATGCCAACGCGCAGTTTAGTGCCGCTACTTATCCACCAAGCTTACTTAGGTGATTATAAACCGTTGGCGGGGCTAATAGCGCAAAGTGAAGGCGATATGGGCATATATATTGGTTTGCATTTTAACATTGTTTGTAATGAAGACCTGCCTAAAATTTCAGAGCGCATGAAAGCGGCCGATGCTGACAATAGTTTTGCTCAGGGCATGAGTTTAGCCATGGTGGCAAAAGCGTGCTCAGTGTGGCCTAGCTATCAACCAAGTGAGAATTTTTATCAAAGCGTAAATGTTGAGATACCTACCTTGATATTATCGGGTGCGTTAGATCCGGTCACGCCGCCGAGTAATGGTGAGCAGGCACATGCGCACCTAGTCAATAGCCATCATATTATTGCCAAAAACAATGCCCACATTGTTGCCTCAACGGCTTGTGGTATCAATATTATTAATGAATTTTTAACGACACAAAAACCAACCGAGCTTGATGAGTCCTGCCTAGATGACGTGCCAGCCGAGTCGTTTATGTTGGGGTTAAATGGTGGTGTTGCGATTGCGACAAGTCAAACTAAGCCTGCACAAGCAAGGAAATAAATTATGATAGAAGTTAACAATTTACATAAAAGTTTTGTCAGTAAAAAAAATACCGTGCGCGCATTAGACGGCTTATCCTTTACCGCCAAAGATGGTGAAATTACCGGCATTTTAGGGCCCAATGGCGCCGGAAAAACCACCTGCTTGCGTACCTTGTATGGGTTATTGCGTGCCGATCAGGGCGAGGCGCGTATCGATGGCATCAAAGTAACTCAAGAGCCAATAAAAGCGAGAAAACGCTTAGGTATTTTTCCAGATAAGTTTGGCCTCTACGAACGTCTGACTGCCTACGAGCAAATTGACTATTTTGCCAGCATTCATGGCATGAAAGGCATTGAAAAACAGACCGCAATCGAGCAAATTCTCACCGATTTAGATATGCATGCCTTGGCGCATCGAAAAACCGTCGGTTTTTCACAAGGGCAACGCATGAAGGTAACCTTAGCTCAAGCACTTGTGCACCAACCGAAAAACTTCGTGCTTGATGAGCCAACCCGAGGCTTAGATGTGATGAGTACCCGCATCTTACGCGCACATTTGGCAAAATTTAAAGCCAAAGGACACTGCATTTTATTTTCCTCTCATGTTATGCAAGAAGTGGCTGCACTTTGTGATCGCGTTATTATAGTAGCCAACGGCAAAATGGCTGCCCAAGGCACGCCGCAAGAGCTATGCGAGTTAGCCGGCGAAACGCATTTAGAAGAAGCCTTTGTCAAGTTAATTGGCTCAGATGAAGGAGTAGCGGCATGATGCAATTAAAAGCCTTAATGGTAAAAGAGTTTAAAGAAGCGTTTCGCGATAAGCGGGCATTAATGGTCGCCATGAGCATGGCGTTATTAATGCCAGTGATGATTATGGTGATGTTAAAGGTGGCGATTAAGGAGGCAGTAGATAATCCGCCTGTCTATGTAAAGTACAGCGGTGCGCAATATGCGCCGAAATTGATCGCCGCATTAGAAAATAAAAATATTCTCTCTTTTGCACAGGTGCCAGCCGATGAAAAGCGCAATTGGAATGAGCGCAATATTGAATTAACCATTCCAGAACACTTTGCCGAAGATATGGCCGCGGGTAAACCGATAGAGCTTATTTTGCGTGCCGACTTTAACGAGAAGTCACTTAGCACACCTATTCGTCGCATTAAAACTTTGATTAATGAGTATTCACTGAGCATTGGTTATAAACGCCTGTTAGTGCGTGGTATCGATATCAAGTTATTACAGCCGATTAAACTGCTAGAACAAGATACGGCATTGCCGAGCAGCAATGCGATGATGATCTCATTGATCTTAGGGGTTTATTTAATGATGGCCGCCTTTATGTCGGGGTTGCCAGTTGCGATTGACTCCAGTGCCGGTGAGCGCGAGCGAAATGTCTTAGAAATGCTGTTATGCCAGCCTGTTAGTACCTTAAAAATCGTGCTTGCTAAGCTAAGTTGTGCCAGTGCCATTGCCATTATCTCTATTATCTTGATGCTAGTGTTAACCTCGCTGGCAATGAATTTTGTTGATTTAACGAAAATAGGGGCCACTTTTAGCATTGACGCATCAACATTTGCCATTTTATTGCTGCTTTTGGTGCCAATTTGCTTACTGGCCGCGGCATTACAATTGCTTTTTGCTTTTCAAGCGAAAAGTTTTAAAGAAGCGCAATCTACCGTTACCATGTTGATTATGGTGCCAAGCTTTATTCCCTTCGCCTTAATGATGATGGACGATAAACCCGCGTGGGTCAATTGGCTACCCATTTCGGGCCAGTCTTTATTAATGGAAGACGTTTTTAAAGGCTTAGCCGTTGATTGGAGTGCGCTGTTTTTTACTAGCGCGGCGACAATTGCGCTTACCGTGCTGTTAGTTTGGGTATTAGCGAAACGCTTGACCTCAGAAAAAGTGGTGATGTCACTGAGTTAAGCGCTGCCAAAGCAAATAGCGATTGATCTGTCTTAAATATAATTGCAGCGCCGGTGCTGAGCGTATAGGTGCTGCTTATATACTCATAAATCAATTCGGCAGTTTATGACTTTTACCTGACATAAACTAGCGTCTACTTAGCCCATGCTTGCTAATAACTTAGTGTTGTTAAAGCATTAATCAGCTCCTGAGGAAACCTTTAGCGGCATTCATCAAGTTCAGTGTTAGTACATTAATTATGTTATTGGCACGATTGACGGTGAACATTATTAAATGGTGGTAGAATTATAAGCGGACTTTTTATTGTTTTATTGAATTAA
The DNA here is from genome assembly GCF_002104455.1 of Colwellia chukchiensis. Taxonomy (GTDB): domain Bacteria; phylum Pseudomonadota; class Gammaproteobacteria; order Enterobacterales; family Alteromonadaceae; genus Cognaticolwellia; species Cognaticolwellia chukchiensis. Next base: position 108,896 of record NZ_NBOC01000001.1, read on the forward strand.
ATTTATATTGACGGTAGGTTTGTTGTTTATTATTTGTTGTTTTTGTATTTTTAACTGAGTATATTAATTACTAAAAGGCACTAAAGTTAGCGTGCATAGTCTACCATGCTGACATTAATGCATATTGGATTGCAAAATGAGCTAAAACAGCACGGTTTTATCGTGTACAAGTTTTACAAGATCAGGCAAAATATGCCGCAATTAATTTTTGCATTTACGCTAACCCCAGTACTGCTATCGCAGACTATTTGAGGATAAAAGATGTTTACACGTGATATGAATATTGCTGATTTTGACCCAGAACTTTATCAAGCAATGAGCAAAGAAGTTGTTCGCCAAGAAGAACACATTGAACTCATCGCTTCAGAAAACTACTGTAGCCCACGTGTACTCGAAGCTCAAGGCTCACAGTTAACCAATAAATATGCTGAAGGTTACCCAGGCAAGCGTTATTACGGCGGTTGTGAGTATGTTGATGTTGCAGAGCAATTGGCCATCGACCGCGCTAAAGAATTATTTGGTGCCACATACGCCAACGTGCAGCCTCATGCTGGTTCACAAGCGAACGCGGCGGTTTTTCAAGCTTTAGTTACCCCAGGTGGTAAAGTTCTCGGTATGAGCTTAGCGCACGGTGGTCACTTAACTCATGGCTCTCATGTTAACTTTTCCGGTAAGTCATACGAAGCCATTCAATACGGTTTACATCCTGAAACCGGTGATATCGACTACGCTGAATTAGAACGTTTGGCCATAGAGCATAAGCCAGAGATGATCATCGGTGGTTTCTCAGCGTTTTCTGGCATAGTTGATTGGGCGCGTATGCGTGAAATTGCGGATAAAGTCGGTGCTTACTTTTTTGTTGATATGGCGCACGTTGCTGGTTTGGTTGCAGCAGGTTTATATCCGAACCCTGTCCCTCATGCCCATGTGGTGACTACCACTACACACAAAACTTTAGCGGGTCCACGTGGCGGTTTAATTGTTTCAGGTTGTGATGATGAAGCGATTTACAAAAAACTAAATAGCGCGGTATTCCCAGGTGGTCAAGGTGGCCCACTAATGCATATTATTGCGGCAAAAGCGGTTGCTTTTAAAGAAGCCTTAGCACCCGAATTTAAAGCCTATCAACAAAATGTATTAGCTAATGCCAAAGCCATGGTGGCGGTATTACAAGAGCGTGGTTATAAAGTTGTGTCAAATGGCACCGAAAACCACCTATTACTGTTGGATTTAATCGATAAAGACATTACAGGTAAAGATGCCGACGCTGCCTTAGGTCGTGCGCATATTACGGTGAATAAAAACTCGGTTCCTAATGACCCACGTTCACCGTTTGTGACCTCAGGCCTACGCTTAGGTACGCCAGCGATTACTCGTCGTGGCTTTGGTGTTGAAGAAACCAAAACCATCACGCATTGGATCTGTGACATCTTAGATGATATTGAGAACGAGGCAGTAATTGCCAAGGTACAAGCAGGCGTTAGTGAGCTGTGTGCACGTTTTCCTGTTTACAAATAGAGATTAATCTCGACAACTAGCCGTACTGCATAATTGCAGTTACTGGGTATAAAATGGCCACTTTAGTGGCCATTTTTTGTTTTCAACTTCGCTGGTGCAATATTAATGCGAAGATTTTTCGCTTAATGACCTGTTTTCCATTAAAATACTGCCATTATTGTTCAAGACTTGTTAACCACGGAACTTATCTATGTACTGCCCTTTTTGTTCAGCTAACGATACCAAAGTGATCGACTCGCGTTTAGTATCCGACGGCCACCAAGTGCGACGCCGGCGTGAGTGTCTAGCTTGTCATGAGCGCTATACCACCTTTGAAACCGCGGAACTTGTTATGCCGCGTATTATTAAGCGCGATGGCTCACGCGAACCTTTTAACGAAGAAAAAATGCGCAGTGGTTTATTACGCGCACTGGAGAAGCGACCGGTAAGTACCGAAGAGATCGAGTTGTCGATTAATAAACTGAAATCACAATTGCGGGCCACGGGCGAGCGGGAAGTGGGCAGTGAAATGTTAGGTACCTTAATTATGCAGCAGCTAAAAGGTTTAGATAAAGTCGCCTATATTCGTTTTGCTTCAGTTTATCGTTCGTTCGAAGATATTAAAGAGTTTGGTGAAGAAATTGCCCGCTTAGGCGATGATGATTAAATCATGCTTATCAGAACCAAGGCTAAGGGGCGATAATGGCTAACTTTTCATTACAAGATCATCAATTTATGCAGCGCGCTATTGAGTTAGCTAGACGCGGCCACTATACCACCTCGCCAAACCCTCGCGTGGGTTGTGTGATTGTGCGCGATAACAAGATCGTTGGTGAAGGGTTTCATCAAAAAGCGGGACAAGGGCACGCTGAAGTGCACGCACTTGCTCAAGCGGGTAGCAAAGCCAAAGGCGCAACAGCCTATGTGACCCTAGAGCCATGTAGTCACTTTGGCTTAACGCCACCTTGCGCAAAAGCACTGATTAATGCACAAGTTAGCCATGTGGTTGCCGCCATGGTAGACCCCAATCCGAAAGTGTCGGGTCGTGGCTTAAAGCTTTTACAAGCCGCTGGCATCAGCACAGCTTTTGGTTTGCTTGAGCAAGACGCTAGAGCGCTAAATATCGGCTTTATTCAGTTAATGACTCAGCAACGACCTTATGTGCGTTGTAAACTCGCTGCCAGCCTCGATGGTAAAACTGCAATGGCTAGTGGTGAAAGCCAATGGATCACATCAGCGGAAGCTCGCTGTGATGTGCAGCGCCTTAGAGCGCAAAGTTGCGCAGTGATCTGTGGTGCTGACTCTGTAATAATTGATGAAGCGAAAATGAATGTGCGTTGGCAGGCTTTAGGACCATTAAAAGAGCAATACCCAGAAACTGATATTCGGCAACCGGTGCGCGTTATTATTGATGGCAAAAACCGCATCACACCTGACTTAGCCATTTTTCAAACGCCGGGTAAAATACTGTTAATTCGCACTCACATTGAAAACAGTCAGCGCTGGCCGCAATTTGTAGAACAAGTCGAAATTGAAAAAGCTAAAAATAGTGACCATATCGATCTGAAATTATTGTTAGAATACTTAGCCCAACAAGGTTTAAACGATGTGCTTATTGAGTCTGGCGCGCAACTCGCTGGTGCCTTTATTGGTCAAGACTTAGTGGATGAGTTAATTCTTTATCAAGCGCCAAAGTTGATGGGGGCAGCAGCAAAAAGTTTAGTGAATATGCCCGCCATAACGCAGTTATCAGCGGCAAAAAACCTTGAAATTACCGATATGCGTATGGTGGGAAAAGACATTAGAATAACGGCTCAGTGTAGCCGTTAAACTCAATCGCTGAAAGGGTAAGCCCTGTTCAGTATAGTTAATTCAGATGACGAGAAATAAAATGTTTACTGGGATCATAGAAGCCGTAGGACGGTTGAGAGCGATTAATAGCTCTGCAGGTGGTGCGCGGGTCACTATTGATACCGCATCATTAGATTTGTCTGACGTGAAATTAGGTGACTCTATTGCCACCAATGGTATTTGCTTAACTGTGGTGACATTGGGTCATGACAGTTTTAGCGCCGATGTCTCTAGCGAGACCTTAGCCCGTACTGGTTTAGGACATTATCAAATAGGTGATAGCGTTAATCTTGAAAAGGCGATGCTGCCAAGTACGCGCTTTGGTGGTCATATGGTATCAGGGCATGTGGATGCGGTTAGTGCCATCACGCGCATTGAACATCAAGGTAACAGCATAGATTACTGGCTGAATATGCCAACAGAGCTGGCACCATATATAGCGGAAAAAGGCTCTATTACCATTGACGGTACGAGTTTGACGGTAAACAGTTTAAGCGCAGATCAGTTTCGCTTAACCATAGTGCCGCATACCACAGAGCAAACTATCATTAAAAATTATCAAGTGGGCACGAAAGTGAATTTAGAAGTTGATTTAATTGCTCGCTACATTGAAAGATTACTTACCAAGCAAAGTCCAGATGCGTCAGTAGAGTCTGGGGTAACGCAAGCGCTTTTAGCGCGTAATGGTTTTATTAAATAAAGGGGTTGTCATGAATTTACACACGCCACAAGAGATTATCGACGATATCGCTCAAGGCAAAATGGTCATCTTAATGGATGATGAAGATCGTGAAAATGAAGGCGACTTCATTATGGCGGCAGAAAAAGTTACGCCAGAAGCGATTAACTTTATGGCAACGCATGGCCGTGGCCTGATTTGTATGCCGATGACAGCGCAGCGTTGTCAGCGTTTGAAATTGCCACTGATGGTAGATAAAAATGACGCTCAGTTTACCACTAATTTTACCGTTTCTATTGAAGCAGCCGAAGGCGTGACCACAGGTATTTCCGCGGCTGATCGCGCGACAACTGTATTGGCCGCGGTGGCAAAAGATGCGGATCACAATTCAATTGTGCAACCGGGCCATATTTTTCCATTAATTGCTAAAGATGGTGGTGTATTAAACCGTGCAGGTCACACAGAAGCGGGCGTTGACTTAGCACGTTTAGCGGGCTTAGAAGCGGCGGCAGTGATCGTTGAGATATTAAATGCTGACGGCACTATGGCGCGTCGACCTGATCTTGAAATTATTGCCAAAAAGCATGGTATTAAAATGGGCACGATTGCGGACTTAATTGAATACCGTAATGCCAATGAAACCACCATTGAGCGTATATCTCAATGTAAATTACCTACAGAATTTGGTGACTTTGAGTTAACCGTATTTAAAGATACCATCGACGGCCAAGCCCACTTTGCCTTAACCAAGGGTGAGATTAAGCCTGAGCAACCCACGTTAGTGCGTGTGCATTTAGAAAACACCTTTAGAGACTTACTATTTAGCCAGCGTGAAAGCGTTGCTAAGTGGCCTATTGCTGGCGCATTAGAAAAAATTGGTAAAGAAGGTGGCGTGTTGGTGCTGTTAGGAAAACACGAATCGCCAGAAGAGTTGATTGCACAAGTACAAAAGTACGCCAAACTTGATGCAGGTGAATCCGTAAAAGAAGTTAAGCGCCACATAGGTTCGCGCAACGTTGGCGTTGGCTCGCAAATTCTCGCTAATTTAGGTGTTAGCAAAATGCGGCTATTAAGCTCACAAACCAAATATCACTCGCTGTCAGGCTTTGGTTTAGAGGTTGTGGAGTATATTGCCGAATAAAGGCCGTTGCGACTCATAGCCTTTGGTAGCTTAAGAAGGAACACCAGTGTAGGTGACAAAAAAACGCATTGTATCTTACAATGCGTTTTTTAATTAAAACTTATCGCCAGTACCATAGCGTAGTGGCTACTAAGAGGCGTTTAGGCGATAAAGCTTTTAACTTTATCGATAATACCTTGGCTGTCTAAACCTAGCTCTTGGTGTATTTCTGCTTGTGTGCCATGTTTAATAAAGCTATCAGGCAGGCCAATATTAAGAATGCGCTTGCTGATGCCTTGGCTTAAAATATATTCATTCACGGCAGAGCCTGCACCACCGGCAATGGCATTATCTTCGACCGTTATAATATAATCGTGATCAGCAGCTAAAGATTGGATCATGGCTTGATCTAACGGTTTAACAAAACGCATATCCACTAAGGTAGCATTTAGTGCGTCAGCAGCTATTTTCGCTTCCGCTAAGGTGGTACCGAAGTTAAGTAATGCGATTTTGCTGTCGGTGCTGGGGTTGTTAGCTCGGGTGCGAACCATATTAGCTTTTGCCACTTCAATGGTTTCATCAATGCTAGGGAGCTCAGCGCCATTGCCACAACCGCGAGGATAACGCACGGCAGCTGGGCTATTTAATTGATAACCGGTATTGAGCATTAATTGGCATTCGCGCTCATCTGAAGGGGTCATGATGGTGATGTTAGGAATGCAGCGCATAAAGCTTAAATCAAAGGCCCCTTGATGAGTTGGACCATCTGCACCCACGATACCTGCTCTGTCAATGGCAAATAAAACCGGTAAGTCTTGTATTGCTACGTCATGAATAAATTGGTCATAGCCGCGTTGTAAAAAGCTTGAGTAAATTGCCACAACCGGTTTACGTCCGCCAATGGCTAAACCCGCGGCAAAGGTTACTGCATGCTGTTCGGCAATGGCAACATCAAAATATTGCTCGGGAAAACGTTGACTAAATTGCACCATGCCTGAGCCTTCACGCATGGCAGGGGTAATTGCGGCCAGTTGACTGTCTTGCTCTGCGACTTTACATAACCAATCACCAAATATAGCGGAATAGGTTGGTAAACTTGGGGCGCTTTTCGGTAAACAGGTTTCAGTGTGGTCAAATTTAGGCACGGCATGGTACTTAATAGGGTCTTGCTCAGCTTGTTGGTAGCCCTTACCTTTTTTGGTGGCAATATGCAGTAATTGTGGACCTTTGAGGTTACGCATGTTGGCAATAGTGTTGACTAAACCATTCACGTCATGACCATCGATGGGGCCAATATAGTTAAAGCCGAGCTCTTCAAAAAACGTACTAGGGACTACCATGCCTTTTAAGTGCTCTTCTGCACGACTGGCCAGTTCTTTGATTGGTGGTACATTGCTAAGTAAGCGTTTACTACCTTCTCTAAGGCCAGTATATATACTACCCGATAATAACTTCGCTAAATGATTATTTAAGGCTCCAACATTTTCGGAAATTGACATTTCATTGTCATTTAAGACCACCAACATGTCTTTTTTGATATCGCCAGCATGGTTTAAGGCTTCAAAAGCCATGCCAGCGGTCATAGCGCCATCACCTATAACGGCAACAACTTTACGGTTTTTAGCTTCTTGTTCCGCTGCTACCGCTAGCCCTAACGCTGCGGAAATTGAGGTACTTGAATGTCCAACACTGAGCACATCGTATTCGCTTTCTTCGCGCCATGGAAAAGGGTGTAAGCCTTCTTTTTGACGAATGGTGTGTAATTGATCGCGACGGCCAGTGAGTATTTTATGTGGGTAAGCTTGGTGGCCTACATCCCATATTAAATGGTCAAATGGCGTGTTATAAACGTAATGTAAGGCAACGGTTAACTCTATGGTGCCTAAACCCGAGGCAAAGTGGCCGCTACTTTTGCTAACCGAATGCAGTAAGAAATGTCTTAACTCATTGCTGACTTGCGTTAATTGCTTCTGATCTAAGGTGCGTAAATCATCAGGCGAATTGATATTAGCCAGTAACGGGTACTCTGTGAGGTTTATAGTCATATTGTTCTATTAAAATTAATGATTAATGCTTACGACAAACTATGAAAGTCGCAAAGTCAGACAAGTTCTGTGTATTGTAGGGCAAAGTGCTTAAAGCTTGAAGCGCTTGTTGATATAAGTTTTCTGCTTTTTCTCGCGCACCTTGTAAACCTATCAGTGCTGGGTAGGTGCTTTTATTGGCCGCAATATCAGAACCGCTGGGTTTTCCTAGTTCGGCTTCGGTTGATGTTATATCAATTATATCATCACGCACTTGATATGCTAAGCCAATATATTTCGCGTATTGGGCTAATTGTTGTTTATCGTTCTCGCTTGCTTTTGAGCTACACTCTGCCGCCATGATCACGGCTGCTTCAAGGAGTGCACCGGTTTTTAGCGCGTGCAAGTTTTCTAGTTCAGCTAAGCTTATTGGCTGGTTGGTTGCCGCTAAATCTAATGCTTGGCCACCACACATGCCTTGATAGCCCGCGGCATTAACTAAATAACGTAATAAATTTATACGTTTATCTGCCACAGCAGTGGAAAATTCATGATTGGCGATAATATCAAAGGCCAGGGTTTGCAAACTATCGCCGGCAAGGATAGCGGTCGCTTCATCAAACGCTTTGTGGCAAGTAGGCTGGCCGCGACGTAAGTCGTCATCGTCCATAGCGGGTAAGTCATCATGAATTAAAGAATAAGCATGAATACACTCAATGGCGGCGGCAACTCCATCAATGTCACTTTGCTCAGCACCAAGGGCTTCACCGGTCATGTAGGCTAAATAAGGTCGCATACGTTTGCCGCCAATAAGCAAGCCATAACGCATGGCAGCAAGCAGTTTTTCATCATTACTCGCTAAGTTGGCAAGTTTCGCTGTTAGGTAATGGTCAATGCGGGTTTGTATAGCATCTAGATGTGCTAATTTAGTCACTGTGGGTAGTCTCATCGGTATGAAAATTTACTAACTGGCTTTCGCCATTTTTTTCTAACAAAATATTAATTTGTTGCTCGGCGCTTTTAAGCTTACCTTGATTGTGTTTACTGAGCTGAAGACCGCGCTCAAATAGGCTCATGGAGTCTTCCAAGTTTAGCTCACCACGCTCTAGATTTTGCACTATCGTTTCTAATTCAAGCAAAGACTCTTCAAAGCTTAAATTTTCAATTTTTTTTCTCGCCATTGATGTATTTTACCGTGATAGGAACTCTAGGCGCAAACTTACCTTAGCTAGGGCGCTGGGTCAATTAATGTTGATTTTATCGTTAGGGTTAAAAAAATCCTTAACTGATGTTAAGTTATTGACAATATGGACGATAACAGAAGTACCAGCTGAAATATAATTATTCGCCTAAACAATAATATCAGGTATTATCCCTGTAGCGAGTATATCTAAGAATAATATCGGAGGCATTTGTGGATTTAGCAACGCTATTGGGAATACTAGGCGCCATAGGTTTCATTGTAATGGCAATGATCTTAGGTGGCGACATTAATATGTTTATCGATACGCAGTCGATATTGATCGTATTTTGTGGCTCAATATTTGTCGTGCTGTCCAATTACAACTTTGGTCAATTTTTTTCTATAGGCAAAATTGCGGGTAAGGCGTTTTTCTTCAAGATAGAGCAGCCTGATGAGTTAATCGAAAAATCAGTTGAGATGGCGGATGCTGCGCGCAAAGGTGGCTTTTTAGCACTAGAAGAAGCTGAGATATCAAATGCCTTTATGCAAAAGGGCGTGGATATGTTAGTAGACGGTCATGACGCTGATGTGGTGCGTGGCACTTTGCAAAAAGATATCACCTTAACCAGCGAGCGCCATGAAACCGGCATTGGCATGATGACCTCGCTGGCGGATGTTGCCCCTGCGATGGGCATGATAGGTACCTTAATTGGCTTAGTTGCTATGTTATCAAACATGGATGCTCCTAAAGCTATCGGTCCAGCGATGGCGGTAGCACTTTTAACCACGTTATACGGTGCATTTTTAGCTAACGTTATTGCCATTCCCATTGCCAATAAGTTAAAACTGCGTTTAGCGGAAGAAAAACTTAATCAAGAGTTAATTTTAGATGCCGTATTAGGCATTCAAGATGGTCAAAATCCACGCGTGATTGAAGGCTTGTTGAAAAACTATCTGGCTGAAAGTAAGCGCACCATTAGCACAACAGAAGAGTAGCGGGAGTTCATTATGGCAGAAGAATGTAAGTGCCCACCTCCTGGACTACCTGCGTGGATGGGAACATTTGCTGATTTAATGTCCTTGTTAATGTGCTTTTTCGTGTTGCTGTTGTCATTTTCAGAAATGGATGTTTTAAAGTTTAAGCAAATTGCCGGCTCAATGAAGTTTGCCTTTGGGGTGCAAAATAAAATTGAAGTGAAAGACATTCCCAAAGGTACCAGTATTATTGCGCAAGAGTTTCGTCCAGGTAAACCTGAGCCGACGCCTATTGAGGTGATTCAACAACAAACCATGGAAATGACCCAGCAAATGTTAGAGTTTCAAGCGGGAGATGAAACTTCAGCCGGTGGCCGACAACAGCAGCGCGGTACAGAGCGTGGGGGGCAATCACAAAGTACTGCCGATGAAATGTCAGCACAAGCCATGCAAAAAGCGAAGGATGAATTAGAGCAAGCGTCACAGGAACAAGTTAATGAGTTGGTGAAAAAAATAGCCGATCAACTCGAGCAGCAAATTCAAGATGGTGCCATTGAGCTAGAGTCATTAGGTCAACAAGTCATTATTCGTATTCGTGAAAATGGTTCGTTTCCGTCAGGGTCTGCTTTTTTACAACCACAATTTAAGCCGATAATTCGAGAAATAGGTTTGTTGTTAAACACTGTGCCGGGTGAGATCATGATTTCAGGTAATACCGACAACCAAGCGATAAACTCAGAGTTATTCTCCTCTAACTGGGATCTCTCAAGTAAAAGGGCGGTTGCCATTGCCCATGAAATTATCAAGGTGCCAGGTTTTGATCAAACACGCTTGTTGGTGGTTGGGCATGCAGATACGCGACCATTAGTGCCGAATACTAATCGCCTAAACCGTCGACGCAATCGCCGAGTAGAAATTGCCATCAACCAAGGTAAGGCGAAAGAAACCGAGCCAATTAGCATTCAGTAATTGCCTAGAATTTAACAAAAAAGAGCCGATATTCTTGGCTCTTTTTTATAGCTTTAGACTAAGTACTTTATCGCGTTAGCTGCTATGTGCTGAGTCTGAAATTGCATCTTGAACTGTAACGGGTATATAATGCGCGCCATTGTTAATATGGGTGTTAGTGTGAATGAAATTTATTGTTAAGTTACAGGCTGAAATTACGATTAAAAGCCGTCCGGTGCGTAAGCGTTTTACTAAGATCTTAGAGTCTAATGTTAAAAACGTTTTACGTCGTGTGGATGAGCATGTGACCACGCGCATGAACTGGGACAATATTGAAGTTAATACCCGAGATCATTCGTCAGAAAATCGTTTACGACTAATTGAGACGTTAAAATCAATTCCTGGTGTGCCGCAGTTTATTGAAGTGCAACAAAGTCAATTCACTGATCTACATGATATTTATGAGAAAACCTTAGCGGTTCATGCCAAAACGATTGAAAATAAAAGCTTCTGTGTCAGAGTTAAACGTACAGGCAAGCATGATTTTAATTCCATAAAAGTGGAACAATACGTTGGTGGCGGCTTAAACCAACAAGTTGAGTCTGCGCGCGTCAAGCTAAGTAAACCTGACGTAACTGTGCATTTAGAGATCAAAAACGATACTCTATTTATTGTCACCGAGCGTCATAAGGGCATGGGCGGCTTCCCGATAGCAACGCAAGAAGATGTATTATCTTTAATGTCTGGCGGCTTTGATTCAGGCGTTGCCAGTTACCAAATGATCAAAAAAGGGGCGCGTACGCATTATTGTTTCTTCAATCTGGGCGGCGCTGCACATGAAGTTGGCGTTAAACAAGTCAGTCATTATTTATGGAATAAATACGGAGCATCACACCGAGTAAAGTTTATTGCCGTTGACTTTGAACCTGTAGTTGCGCAAATTTTAGAAAACATTGAAAATGGTCAAATGGGCGTGGTGCTTAAGCGTATGATGATGCGAGCAGCAGCCCAAATTGCTGATAAAATGGGTATTCAAGCCTTGGTCACAGGGGAAGCACTCGGACAAGTGTCTAGTCAAACCTTAACAAACTTGAACGTGATAGACCGCGTTACACAGACCTTGATTTTGCGCCCATTAGCTGCCTACGACAAGCAAGATATTATTGATATAGCCCGTAAGATTGGCACTGAAGATTTTGCTAAAACAATTCCTGAGTATTGTGGTGTTATTTCTAAAAAGCCAACTGTCAAAGCCGTATTGTCAAAAGTGGAAGCAGAAGAAGAAAATTTTGATTTCACTGTGCTTGATAACGTGGTGGCCCAAGCGCGTGTCTTTGATATTCGTGATATTGGCAAAGAAAGTGAAGCAGAAATTCATGCGGTTGATACCTTAGATAATATACCTAAAAACGCTGTGGTGCTTGATATTCGTAGCCCAGAGGAAGAAGACGAAAACCCATTGGACATTGACGGTGTTGAAGTTTTGCATTTACCTTTTTATAAATTGGCGACCCAATTTGGTGATTTAGATCGCTCGAAAGACTACCTGCTATATTGCGATCAAGGGGTCATGAGTAAACTACAGGCTTTATATTTACTTGGCGATGGCTTTACTAATGTTAAAGTTTATCGCCCGTAAATCAGCGATATTACTTGCGTCGGCAGGTTAGCGAAACACAACCACAAAGCCCGATCCCTATCACAGGTGTCGGGTTTTTTATTAGCAGCTTAATGGGTCAGTTTATAAACTAGCGTTTAGCTTCGAGCGCTTTGATCTTTTGGTATAACTGTTGATTTTCTGGCACGCTAAGCCGATGTTTATGCGCGACTTTCATTATGTAGCCATTAATAAAGTCTATTTCAGTTTTACGTTGATTCAGAATATCTGCGCGCATTGATGAGCAATTGTCGGCGGTGTTTTTAGCGACGGTTTGTATGCTGGCTTGGAGCTGCTTGAAATCGAAAACAATGTCTTCTGCCGCTGCTACTTTGACAATTTCTGCGATAAGTTTGCTTATGGTGTCATTATAACTGCCAACAAGTAATTGGCCATTGTTGATATTTTCTAGTGCCGTTATCGGGTTGATGACGCAATTAATGGCTAATTTCAGCCATTGTTTTGCTACGATGTCATGGTTAAAGCTTAAAGTGGGTAATGCCTGCGCTAAAGCGGCCGTTATTTGCTGATTTTTTTTGGTGCTAAGTGCACCATGGAGCAAACCTAAATGGTGATGACCAAGGCCGGTGTGCTGGGCATGAAAAGGATTAAGTATTTTACAAGCATGGGTGGTTAATAACGTTAATACCGGCTGTGACAGTGAAGTTATATCGTCTAATGCCCCCATACCGTTATGACAAAATATCAAGACTGTCTCGGGCGCTATTTTATGTTTAAGTGCCGCTAACGCCGCTTGTACTTGGTAAGATTTGACACAAAAAAGCAGGCATTGGGCATCAGCAAAAGCTTTATCATCAGCAATGGTTAAGGTCTGTTGGGTGGTTTGGTTGTTTAGGTGTGTAAAACTATAGTGTCGCGGTATTTGCTGTGCGCTGGTTGAAGCTGACAAACTCACCGAGAGTGCTGGCATCTTGGCTAAATGATGATACCAAAGTAAGCCTATAGCGCCTTGACCAATAACAACAATATTCATAGTGTTGGCCGATTACTTGAGCGATTACGGTACATCAATATTGACCACCTAATGATGCCAAAAAAAGCAATACCGATCAGATCAGAAATAAAGTCACTGAGCTGCGCGCTACGAAAGCCTAAATAATATTGCCCTAATTCAGTAAGCGCGCCATAAAACGCGACAGTCAGCATGGTATTAAAAAGCGGCAGTTTTAAGATACTGTGTAGCACCCAAGTTAAGCAAAAAAAACTGATAATGTGGCCAATTGAGTCGATTTCAGTGCCACGAAAAACCACACGCCGAAAATCGTCTGAGATAAAATAAAGTGCAAAAACTAGCAGCACAATAATGCTGAGAAGGGATAAATGATAACGACTTTTCATTAGGTTGTTGGAAATAACGCTTGTTAACAATATTTGATACTTTGCATCATATCAGGGCTGAATGCGTAAAACTATCTCTGTCCTGTTCTGCAAGAGTGAGAGACGGCAGATCTTAAAACTCAACCGCTAGCGTTGGTATTGCATAAATTACTTGATAAACTAGCATTTATTTTTTTTAGATAGAGAATCATTATGCCTGCAATGGATATCGTCTCCGAAATTAATTTGGAAGAAGTAAAAAACGCTACTGAGAATGCCAATCGCGAATTAGCAACCCGCTATGACTTTCGAGATTGTGACGCAAGTTTTGAATGGAAACGACCAACTGTCACCATGAAAGGAGACTCAGAGCAAAGATTGAAGCAAATGACTGATGTTTTGCGCGGTCAACTAGTTAAGCGAAAAATCGATGCCAAAGCACTGACCCTTGGTAATATAGAAAGCTCAGGACGAAACTTTAAACAAGTTGCCACCTTTAAAGAAGGCATTGAACAACCGGTTGCCAAGAAAGTGGTGAAATTAATTAAAGATAGCAAGCTGAAAGTGCAAGCCGCTATTCAAGGTGAAAAGTTACGAGTAACGGGTAAAAAACGTGATGACTTGCAAGCGGTAATGCAGCTAGTGCGCAGCACTGACTTTGAACAATCATTTCAATTTGAGAACTTTAAAGACTAATACGCTATAGCTTATCAGGCGGCGATTAGCGTTTGTTGTTTGCATGCAGGCACATAGCCATGCAGGCACATAGCATAAGTGCACAGCAATGCAGCCGCCTATATATACTGAACCTTTTCTAAAACTAAAGACACAGTAACTCCCGCCGCTTTGGTATTTTTTAGTGACAGTAATCATGAGTTTTGCCATGTCTACATGGCCAAGCAGTTACGCATTTTGCCAGTAACTAAATCTTTACGATCTTATAGTGGTTAAAAATAAATCGCATTGTGATTTTTATCAATTAAGGCTGTTGTTTTGTTGATACTTTGAGTAAATTACCCTCATTACATAATAATAAAATGGTTTTAAATGGCTACTTCTAGAGGTGGATTCAGTTCTCGTTTAGGTTTTATCATGGCAGCAGCAGGTTCGGCTGTCGGTTTAGGTAATATCTGGGGGTTTCCAACCCAAACGGCAAGCAATGGCGGTGCTGCGTTTGTGTTGGTGTATTTAGTGTTAGCGTTTTGTTTAGCTTATCCAGCATTTATGGCTGAACTACTTATCGGCCGTTACGGACAAGCCAATGCGGTCACGTCATTACAAAAAATCTCTCGTAATTTATTTCACCAGCGTTTTGCTTTTGTGGTTGGCTTTGGCGGCATTGTTTGTGCGGCGTTGATCTTGAGCTTTTATGGTATTTTAGCGGGCTGGATGATGTCATATGCTGTAGAGCCATTTTCTCGCCTACTTGGTTTGCAGGCAACCGCCGACTGGGTTGTTAATCAATCACTGGCGCGTAATTTATTATTTTGTGCTCTTTTTATGTTTTTGACCATTTTCATTATTCGACGTGGTGTTGAAGAAGGTATAGAAAAATGGTCGAAGCGATTGATGCCGCTCTTGATTGTGTTACTGATAATCTTAATTTCCTATGTGATAACTTTAGAGGGCGCTCAAGAAGGTCTTAATGCGTATTTAAACCCAGACTTTAGTCGGGTATTAGAGCCTAACTTGTTAATCAGTGCCTTAGGGCAAGCGTTCTTTTCACTGTCGCTTGGTACCAGTGTTATGGTGATTTACGGCTCGTATATTTCTAAGAAAGAAAATTTAGTGACTTTAGGCGCACAAGTGACCTTAATTGATGTCTCCATTGCGTTCTTAGCCGGCTTGTTAATTATTCCGTCCATGTACGTTGCACAAGCGCAAGGCGTAGCGATTTTTGCTGCTGACGGTAGCTTAATCTCAGGTTCAAGCTTAGTGTTTACTGTGCTACCAAGTTTATTTAATAGTATGGGGAGTATCGGGTTATATGTTGGTTTAGCCTTTTTTATTCTGATGTCGGTTGCCGCCTTAACCTCATCGATTTCTATGCTAGAAGGACCGGTATCTTATGCGGTGGAGCGACACCAAGTAGAACGGAAAAAAGTTACAACTTATATTGGCATAGGGATTTTTATTTTAAGTGCGATTATTATTGCTAATATCAGCTTTATGCTGGATTTTGTGGCTGTGTTAGCCACCCAATATGGCCAGCCGATTATTGCCATGTTGTGCTGTATCTTTGTCGGTTGGATTTGGTTTCGTAATGACATTTTAACTGAGCTGAAACAAGGTAATGATATGGTCGAGCATTCATTGTTTTGGAAGATCTGGCCTTGGTATACGAAATTTGTCTGTCCAACTGCCATTGCGATTGTATTCTGGCACTCGTTGTAAACATAGCACTAAAAGTGGACATCAAAAAAGGAGCAAATTGCTCCTTTTTTGCTGTTAAGTACTCACCTTATCGATCTAAAGCGCTGGCCAGGGCTGCTGCCAAGGTGGCGATAACTGTGTAATAAGTGCAAGTGCTGCTGGGCTGTTAAAGCTTGCTCCTTCAGTGGGGGGTAAGCAATATTGGTAACGCTTGTTATGCAGCGTAAAAGCTAAGGCGAAGGCATGCAGATAGCCTCTATCTGAGCAAGTATGTTTATCACTATAAAGCGGATCACCCAATATCGGCACGCCAATACTGTTGAGTGCAACCCGTATTTGATGGCTTTTGCCTGAGTGTGGTTTTAACAAGTACAGGCGTCTTTTGGGGGCGATGGAAAAAGAAAAAAACTGACTGATGGCCGGATTATCTGTACTTCTAAGTAGCTTCCACATGCCTCGGCGGCTCTTAACCATATCGCCTTTGATCAGCCCTTGTTTTTTTTTCGGCTTGCCATCGGCAATAGCAAGGTAGTACTTTTCTACTTGATGCTGAGCAAACAGTTGTTGAAACGCCCTCGCTGTGGCTTGGTTTTTTGCCATAATGATCAAGCCTGAGGTCATTTTATCGAGTCGGTGCACGGGATATAGTTCGTTTAAACCCGCTTGGGCTCGCAATTGCTGCTTTAATTGTGAAAATAAACCGCTGCCAACTTTTTCTTCATCATGAAAGCTGACGTCTTGGGGCTTATCAATAACAATAAAGTCGTCTTGATCAGCAATGACAGTTAAGTTCGCAGACATACTATAAGCTTAAGCCAATGATAATATAGGCAATTAACGTAATTGCTGCACCAACTAAAGCATAAGGTAATTGCGTTTTTACATGTTGAAAATGATCGCAACCACTGGCGATTGAGGCCACAACTGTAGTATCAGAAATAGGCGAAGCATGATCACCAAAAATGCCTCCACCCAATACCGCGGCAACTAAAAACTCAATTGGTAAGCCACTTTGTTGTGCAATAGGCACGGCAATAGGAATGAGAATTGCGAACGTGCCCCAAGAAGTACCAGTGGCAAACGCCATCACAGCGGCGGCAATAAACAGAATAGGAGCCATGAAAAAGAGTGGCACTTGTACATTAATCAGGCTGCTAACATAGATACCTGTGCCTAGCGCTTTAATTGCACTACCAAAAGCAAATGAAAGGATTAAAATAGCGACAGCCGGCGCCATATATTTTACCCCTGTGATGAGTGCTTTGCCGATGCTAGACCACGACATTTGCTGATGGGCGATTACCAGCAGTATCAGCAAGACTAAAGCACCGACTACAGACCAAAATACCGAAAACGCGCCTGCGCCCCGGCGAATATCACCATCGCCGGTTAGCCAAAGCAATATAAAGGTGCTCAATAATAACGTAAGCATTGGTAACCACATCATATGGGCAGGTGCGACATGCTCAACATGGGGTTGTTGGCTGCTCACGGTTATTGATTCTGCGCTTTTCATCGGGCCGTACACTTTGCCGCTTATTGCGGTGTAATACGCTAACATTACCGCCACAATAGCATAAACGTTATAGCCTATTGTGCCGATAAGTATGCCAACAGGATCGCTAAACGAATACCCATCGAGTAAACCTAAAACATAGGCACCCCAGCCATTGATTAAAAATAAAATACTGACCGGTGCACAGGTTGAATCAACTAAGTAAGCTAGCCGAGCACGGCTGAGTTGATGACGATCAAAAAGTTTCTGACTGGCCATGCCGGCGGTAAACATGCTGAGGTTGGTATCGGTAAATATACTGGTGCCGATAACTGTAGGTAACATACTCGCTTGGCGACTATTTTTAACTAAATTCAGCGATGCTAAGTGATTAATAAAACCATTTACGGCGCCAGATTGATTCATTAACGTAACAAGGGCGCCAATTAACAAGCTAAAGCTAATGATATAAACATTGCCTTGTGAACTAAAGACCTCGCTGATACCCGTAGCCGTGCCGACAATGCCATTAACAACTTGGCCATCAACCAGCATAAAGTGACAAAGTGCCACACCAAAAAACAGCGCAAACAGTGCGTTTTTTCGCCATATAGCAATGATGATAGCAACAAGTGGCGGGAGTAAGCTCAAAGCACTGTCTGACATATATAGCCTTTTTTATTGTTTTCTTAACGATTAGTGCACTTTTAATGAAAAAAGTTATTAGCTGCCAACTTTACGCTAATTTTTCGCGGATAATAAGCATCAATTTAATCCTGCAATTGCAAGGCTCAGTGGCAGTGAGAGTTCACAATCATGACACAGAACAAGCTTAGCTTAAAAAAATTACACCAAGACGGATATAATAAGTTGCAGTGATATACTCATTTTATCAATATAATGAGAATAACATAAAGTGGCTTATTCAGTTTTTATCTCTATTGGCTGAGATTAATGGTTTGATCTTAGCGATATATGGATAATAATGATGACAAGCATTGAAAATTAACATTTCACCCATAAATAGCAGTAACTCACTGGCGTCACGCATCAGGACAAATTTTGACATTATCATTACAGCAATATATCTCGGCATTTGCTCAAAGCAAACATTTATCATCTTTGAGTCAACTGGGTCGAGGTATCGAACGTGAAGCATTGCGCGTGCTGCCACAAGGTCGCTTATCTGAGCGTCCACATAGTGCGCGCTTGGGGGCAGCATTAACCCATCCTAATATCACCACCGACTACTCAGAAACTTTGCTGGAGTTTATAACCCCGGTTAGTTTCAAGCCAGAAACAGCCATTGCCCAGTTAGAAGATGTGCAAAAGTTTACCTTAAGTCAACTTGATGGTGAGCTGCTGTGGCCGATGAGCATGCCTTGTTTTGTCGAGGATGATGATAAAATACCACTAGCCCAGTTTGGCCAATCTAATATTGGACGAATGAAAACCGTTTATCGCCAAGGTTTAAAAAACCGCTACGGCAGTATGATGCAGGTAATATCCGGCATACATTTTAATTTTTCGTTTCCAAAAAGCTTTTTTCAATCCTTGCAGAGTATTGAAGAAAATAGTGCACCATTAGAGCAATATATTGCAGATAAGTATTTTGCATTACTGAGAAACTATAAGCGCTATTGTTGGTTAATCCCTTATTTATATGGGAGCTCTCCGGCGGTATGTGGCTCGTTTTTAAAACATAAGCCAACCAAACTACCGTTTAAGAAAACCGATAAAGGTTATATGTATTTAGAATATGCAACCTCGCTTAGAATGAGTGACTTGGGTTATACCAATAGTGAACAATCGTCGTTAAAAATTTGCTATAACGATCTTGCGGGCTACTTAGATGGTGTGAAAAACGCAATTAATTTGCCCTCAGCTAAATTTGAGAAGATTGGCGTCAAAGTTAATGGTCAATATCAACAGCTTAATAGCAATGTATTACAAATTGAAAATGAATTATACGCGCCTGTGCGACCTAAATGTGTTGCCAAAGCGGGTGAGAAGCCTTCGCAAGCCCTAAAAAATAGAGGGGTTGAATATATTGAAGTCAGAGCACTTGATGTAAACCCGTTTTCAGCAACCGGCATCAGCGTTGAGCAAATTCGCTTTTTAGATATTTTTCTGACATTTTGTATGTTGCAGCCAAGTCCGAAAGGCACCTATCAAGAGCAAGCTATCACGGAAGAAAACATGAATGCTGTGGTTGTTCGTGGTCGTGATCCTAAACTGTTACTGCAAGACAACGACCAACAAAAGTCGGTTGTTCAGTGGGGGGGAGAAATCTTCGCACAAATGACAGCAGTTGCAGATTTACTGGATCAGGCCAATGACAGCCACTTATACCGTGATGCGCTGGCGGTGGAAGCGGCAAAAATTAGTGACCCAAGTTTAACACCTTCAGCAAAAATTTTAGCTGCTGTGGTTAATAATAACGAGTCTTTAACCAAAACCGCACTGCAGCGGGCGGCAGATTATCGCCAACAATTACTCGCCAACGATTATCAAGAGTTTGATGAAGCGTATTTCAAGCGCAGTGTAGCAGATTCTATGGCGCAGCAATTAGAGATAGAGCAAGCTGATACGCAAAGTTTTGATGAGTTCTTGCAAGATTATTTTCAAGACTAATTGTTGCTATCTATGGCACTCGTTCACCGAGTTCGCCAGTATCAACGCTCGTTTTCAAAACCTAGACAAAAAAAAGCGCGTTAGGGTAACGCGCTGAAAATATTAAGAAAGCAGTCCAGGGAGGTTTTGCTTTCAAAAGTTATGACTCTGCTTTGTTCTAAAAGTTCACTTTATTCACTCGTTATTTTTCATACGGATATCAAACTTGATTGCGCGTTAGCTGCCACAGCGCTGTAAGGCATTGTTAGGCCATTATTATTGGGTGTTATTATCAGCTTATCGCGCTAGGGAGCTTAAGACTTCTGAGGTGGCTGATAGTAAGCAAGTGCTCTTAGGCTGACAGTTGCAAGCTGATAACCTGTGACCCGCTTGATGAATTTTATCTAAAAGAACATTTTATTCTGAAAATGGCAAAATATTCTGGCATGATACGGTTAATTAAAATTAAATGACTGTTTTTATGTATTATTTTAAAACACTTATTATTTCAATATTGATTTGTTTAACCTTATCGAGTTGCGCCACTAGCCCACCTAAAAACCCAGAAAACCTTTGTGAAATATTTCGCGAGCATAGGGACTGGTATTTTGCTGCCAAAGATATGCGCGAACGTTGGGGGGTACCTATTCATGTGCCGATGAGCATGATGTATCAAGAAAGCTCTTTTAATGCTGATGCACTGCCACCTAGAGATTACCTGCTGGGCTTTATTCCTTGGGGACGTGTCAGTAGCGCCTATGGTTACTCACAAGCAAAAACCATGACCTGGGATGATTATATTCGAGAAACTAATAACTCGGGTGCTGATCGTGATGACTTCGATGATGCTATCGACTTTATGGGTTGGTTTATTTTTAAAACGCAAAAAATTAATAAAGTGTCGAAATGGGATGGCTATAACCAATATTTAAATTACCACGAAGGTTGGGGCGGCTTTAAGCGCAAAACCTACAAGAAAAAAGCCTGGTTAGTGAAAGTTGCCCGAAAAGTCGATCACCGTGCTAAGCGTTACTCAAGCCAATTAAAAAGTTGTGAAGATGAGTTAAATCATGGCTGGCTATGGCGTTTATTTTTTGGGTGATCGATATTGAATTCGCCAACGTAGCAGACACGCATGGTTAGTCGCTATGCGTTGCTGTGGGCTTTAAGGTTATTAGCCTAGCTCGATAAATTGCCAATGCGCCATTTTTTAAGCTAAAAAGTGGCTTATTTCAAGCGTACCCTTACGCATAAATTATGCGTTTTATCATGACACCATACCTTAATTGCCGTTCATTAATCGAACTGCATTTTTCTTGCCAAAGTGTAAAATATTTGTACTTGAACTTTGCCAAGCTAGTGGCAGTAAGGCATAGAAAACAAAAGAAATTAATTTGAAAAAATCTGCAATTTTTTGCACGAAATAGTTTGCAAAATACAAAGCCCGATGTTTAGTGGCTTTGCATTTGTTATCCACAGAAATTGTGGAAACCTGATCTTAAGATCTAAGCTTGTGTATAACATTGTGATTAACTTTCTCTGTTGATGGTTATATCCACAACTGTAAGCAAAATATCTTTCTCCAGCACGAGACGTCACCGCTGTTTTTCACTCGCAGCTAAGGAGCAATATTAAAGTCGATATTGTCAAGTGCAGGCGCAACGACGAGAGCCTTAAATACGCCTACCGATTACGGGCTTTCTTGGGGGGGGGTTAACTTTCGTCGCTTTCTTCTAGGTAAAAATCGGGTAAAATACGCACGGTTTTAATCATATTGTCTTTTACTTCGATAATTTCCAGTGGATAACCAGCGATCCTTACGCTTAAGTTTGCTTCTGGAATATCTTCTAAGTACTCCAAAATTAAACCATTGAGGGTTTTAGGGCCATCAGTTGGAAAGTGCCATGTCATCTCTTTATTGATATCACGCACGGTAGCACTGCCATCAACTAAATAACTGCCGTCGGGTTGCATGTTAACTTCATCGCTGGTGGTTGGGGTCATGGTTGTGGTGAAGTCGCCGACTATTTCTTCTAGAATATCTTCGAGTGTCACTAAGCCTTGAATATCGCCGTATTCGTCAACGACTAGCCCAATGCGCTCTTTTGCCCGTTGAAATTTTAATAATTGAACATTAAGTGGTGTTCCTTCGGGAATAAAATAAATTTCACGCACGGCGCGTAATAGGGTTGCCTTAGTGAGCTGCTCCTTAGAGACTAGTCGTAGCGCGTCACGCATATGAAAATAGCCGACCACATCGTCGATACTGTCGCGATAAAGTAAAACTCTGGTGTGGTTTGATTGCGTAAGCTGCTTTTGAATGCGCTTCCATTCATCATTAATATCTATACCAACCAATTCATTACGCGGGATCATTATATCTTCAACAGTCACGTTTTCTAAATCGAGAATACCCACCAACATGTCTTGATCGCGAGCTTTCAACAGGGCGCCAGACTCATTAACGACGGTGCGCAGCTCTTCTGAGCTCAAACTGTGTTGTTCGCGCTGCTCCGGGCTAATTCTAAGTAGGGCTAATAAGCCATTGGTGATCCAATTTACCGCGATCACAAAGGGGTACAGCACTTTTAATAATAGGGTGAGAATAAAAGAGCTCGGAAACGCGACTTTTTCTGGATAAAGCGCCGCCAAGGTTTTAGGGGTGATCTCAGCGAAGATTAAAATAACCAAAGTGAGCAATAAGCCGGAATAAAACACCCCAGCATCACCATATAAACGTTGCGCTATGATACCTGTGATTAACGTGGCAAAAATGTTCACTAAGTTGTTGCCGATGAGAATTAAACCAATCAACTTATCAGGCTTAGCGAGCAATTTTCCTACGCGCTTCGCACCACCATGGTTTTGCTTTTCTAAATGTTTAAGTCGATAACGATTGATCGACATCATGCCGGTTTCAGAGCCAGAGAAATATGCTGATATAAAGATGAGAATGCCGAGCACGACAAACAGCACATCAGTTGAGATGTTATCCAATAAAGGTTTCCTATATGAGTAAGTATTTACACGCTATATCACAGTATAAAATTTTATTGTGAAGAAGCTTTAATTTATACCTTAAAATTTATAATAAGAGAAATTCTTTTACAAATCGGCTACCAAAGTAGGCCAAGGTCAGTATGAAGGTGGCAATGACAGTTAATATTAATACCCGTTGACCGCGCCAGCCTTGCTTAAAGTGGCCCCATAACGTCACAAAATACAGCACACAAGCAACCAAAGATAAAATAGTTTTGTGGGCATTTTCTTTAGCTATCATGCCATTTAGAAAAATAAAGCCCAAAATTTCACTTAAAAGTAAACAAGAGCTACCCAATAATAAAATAATAAACAGTTGGCGCTCAACCTGCATTAACGGTGGTAAGTGGCTCACTGCTTGTAAGTTTTTGGTTTTTAATTTCATATTAATATAAGCCACTTGGAATGCGTATAAGGTGGCGATTACGAGCACGCAATAGGCAATAATTGCTAAGGTGATATGGCTTAACATCGCTAGCTTATTAGCGACTATAACCATATTGCCGATGGGAGCAATAAAAATCATACTCAGCTGCCAAAGCCCAGCAAAGCCATAAATTACCGGCAATAGTAGATTAACTTTAAAGCGCAGCGCCACGGTAGAGATGACTAAACTAATAATTAAGCTAACCAGGGATACCACATTGGGCAAAGATAAATTGAGGCTGTTTTGTGTGAATAAAAATTGTGAGCTACTTAAAACATGGAATACTATAGCTAAGCTTGCAAAAATTAGCGTAATAATTAAGTTTGGACCTTTAGGGTGAAATAGTCGCGATAAAATGGACAGGGTCGCGACGCTGTAACATATAAAGGCGGTAAAAGAACTAATAGTTGAGAATTCCACAAAACGCTCCGAAAATATTTAAAACTATACTAGCTATATCATAGCTATAGTTATTATGGCGATTCTAGCAGAATAACCACTAGACACCACGATTAATGTGTATTTTATATCAATAGTTTACGTAAAGGTTTAATTGCTAAAAACGCCAGTAGGCCAGTACAAGTTAAGCCAAGCCAATATGGCAATATTTGATGGCTATGTTGCATTTGTTGGCTAATATCAATCATAAAGTACGTTACAGCCCAATCTAATAATAAGCCAAAGCCGATAGCGGAAACGCTGATGCCGAGTAAATATTTTACTAATACCTTGGTGCCCATTTCATTTTTAATAACGCCTAGCGTTGAAATATTGGTGGCTGGTCCTGCCATCATAAAAACCAAGGCTGTACCAGGAGATATGCCCGCCATAATAAAGCCAGCGGCGATTGGCGTGGACGCTGTGGCACAGATATACATAGGTACCGACAGTGCCATCATCACCAACATAGTGATAACGCCACTGCCATAGCTCACTAAAACAGAACTCGGGATAAAGGTTTTCACCGTTGCCGCGAATAATAAGCCGATAACTAACCAGGTCATTAAGTCGTCAATTAATTGTGTGGCGCTGTAATGGAGCCCTGCGATGATTTTTTTTATGACAGAGTCAGTGGCGTGTGCTGATGCACTGGCGCAACAATTAGGCTTTTTAACTTCAGCAACCGCTTGATGTGAGGTGCAACAATCAGCACTTTTAGGTGTAAGCCCAGCTTCAACGTTGTGCTGAGGCGTTTTTATTGTCGCAACTAGCATGCCGGTAAATATCGCTGATAATATTGCCGTGATCGGGCGGTATACGGCTAAAACTGGTCCTAATAAAGCATACGAGACAGAGACGGAATCAACCCCAGTTTCAGGTGTGGCCACTAAAAATGCTGACGTGGCCGGTGCTGAAGCACCCGAGCGACGCAGTTCAGTGGCAACGGGTATTACACCACATGAACATAATGGCAATGGAGCCCCTATAATGGCCGCTTTTATTATAGCGCCATGCCCTTGTCCTAAATGACGATTAAGCGCTTTGCTGGGTAACCAAGCTTTCATTAAGCCCGCAATAAGCAAGCCAAGAAATAGCCACGGGCTAGCTTCGACACTTAATTGCAAAAAATTTTCAGCAAAAAGTATGGCGGTATTCATACAGGATCCAGATAGAGTTTCTTGTCACAGTTTATCATAAAAATTTTAGTGATTATTGATCTGTATTGTCGCTTTATTATTTTCAAACGTCGCTAACGATATAATGACAAATGCTGAAAAATAGAACTTCTTCTTTCGCTAATTTATCGTACAGGTATAATAGAGAGTAATTTTTTGCGCAAAGTTATTATTTAGGTTATTTATGTTTGAAAATCTTTCCGATCGGTTAACGAAAACACTGAAAAACATCAGTGGCCGAGGTCGCTTAACTGAAGACAATATCAAAGACACTTTACGTGAAGTACGCATGGCGTTATTAGAAGCTGATGTCGCCTTGCCGGTGATCCGTGAATTTATCAGTAAAGTCAAAGCAAGTGCGGTAGGGCAAGACGTTTCTAAAAGTTTAACGCCAGGGCAAGTTTTCGTCAAAATCGTACAGAAAGAATTAGAAGCTGCGATGGGTGAAGTCAATGAAGCACTTGACCTCAAAGCCGCACCACCCGCAGTGGTGTTAATGGCGGGCTTGCAAGGTGCCGGTAAAACCACCTCAGTCGCGAAATTAGCAAAATTTTTAACCGAACGCGAAAAGAAAAAAGTTTTAGTGGTCAGCGCCGATGTTTATCGCCCAGCGGCGATTAAACAACTGGAAACCTTGGCAACTGAGATCAATGTCGGTTTTTTCCCAAGTGACATCACGCAAAAGCCGATAGATATTGCTAATAGTGCTATCGACCATGCCAAGAAAAACTTCTTTGATGTGGTGATTGTCGATACCGCAGGTCGCTTACATATTGATGGCGAAATGATGGCTGAAATTCAAGCCTTACACACCGCCATCAAGCCGATTGAAACCTTGTTTACCGTTGACGCTATGACAGGTCAAGATGCGGCAAATACCGCAAAAGCGTTTAATGATGCGCTACCGTTGACGGGTATTATCTTGACGAAAACTGACGGTGATGCCCGTGGCGGTGCCGCGCTTTCAATTCGTCATATTACCGGTAAGCCAATCAAGTTTATGGGTGTTGGTGAAAAAATTGAAGCCCTAGAGCCTTTCCATCCCGACCGCATTGCCTCGCGTATTCTCGGTATGGGCGATGTGTTGTCGTTAATTGAAGAAGTCGAACAAAAAGTTGATCGCAAACAAGCGGAAAAACTAGCGAAAAAAGTAAAAAGTGGCAAAGGCTTTGATTTAGAAGACTTTCGCGACCAATTGGTGCAAATGAAAAGCATGGGCGGCATGATGGGCTTGATGGATAAATTGCCGGGCATGGGCAATATGTCTGAGCAAATAAAAGGCCAAATGGATGACAAAGTAACCATCCGCATGGAAGCCATGATCAACTCCATGACGCCAGCAGAGCGACAACGCCCTGAAATCATCAAGGGTTCACGCAAGCGTCGTATTGCGGCGGGCTCAGGTACGCAAATACAAGATGTTAACAAGTTGCTGAAACAGTTCACGCAAATGCAAAAAATGATGAAAAAAATGTCAGGCAAAGGCGGCATGAAAAAAATGATGCGCTCGATGAAAGGTATGATGCCACCAGGTGGTGGTATGGGCGGTGGCATGTTTGGTCGCTAGCCGACCAGAGTCAATTTTTAGTAGCCCAGTGTTAAGCGCCTTTACCAAATTAAACGTTTAAAAATGGGCTCAGTTACTCATGCAAAACCATCGCTAGGAACAGCCTATATAGGTTCATAATATTAGTTCCAATAAGCAAATAGCCACCGAAAACCTTGTGTAGTCAATCACCAACATAGGCTGTAGGGTGGCTAATAATTTTATGGTTATATGGCTAAAAGTTGAGTGCCAGGCTGTTATTTATATAACACTAAACGTATTAATTTATTGATATTGTTTTTGCTTAATATCCGATCACCAAGTGCCGTTAACATAGAGCCTAACACCACCACACCAGCACCAATATAAGCAATTAGATTTAAGTGTTGTGCTTGAAAGGCTGTTGGCCAAAGGTATTCGGCGATATTGGCAAACGCTACGGTGAGTAATGGCGTAATAGCCAAAGTGGCACTGACTTTAGCGGTAGGTAAGTATTCAAGCGATTTAGCGAATGTACCATAAGCCACTAATGTATTAGCACAACAGAAAAGTAATAACAGTAATGCGGTTGTATTGAGCGATGTAATTTGCTCTGGGTTTGCTAAAGGTAAAAAGAACACCGCACTTAATAAATAAATGCACCACATCACTTGATTTGAACTGTAGTGACGTAGCATTTTTTTCTGTAATATCGCATACGCTGCCCACGTTATGGCAGCGCCTAACATCAACAGAAAACCCAGTAAGAAATCATCATTACTGATGTTACTGTTACTGTCAAAAAACTGCTGATTGAAAAACAACAACAAACCTGAAATTAATACCGCAGAGCCCACCATTTGACCACGGCTAAAACTTTCTTTAATAAAAATCACACTACCCAACAGCATCATAAACGGCGCCATTTGTATCAGCATTTGTGCGGTTTCAGCAGGAATAAAATGTAAAGAAACGAGATACATTATATAGTTTAAGCTTAAAAATATTGCCGCAAAGAGTAAGCGCTTCATAATGCCAGTGCGTTGCAATATTGAGCTAGGCAACTTGCGCTTAACAGCGAGCAATAAGCCAACAAAAAACGCGGCAAAAATAAAGCGATACCAAGTAATGGTATAGGCATCCATCAATAATAGTACAGACTTAAGCGCTAAAGGTAATATGCCCCACATGATGGCTGTGGTCATGGCTAGCATTAAGCCTTTAGCACTGTTATTTACGAGTTGAGTCATAGTTTTCCACCCAGACAAGGGCTGTTTACAGCGCGACTGAAAAGGCGCTTGGTTTTGCAGGCGCGAATTATACCGCTATATCAGTAGCGGCGGCAATTTATTTGCAAAATAACTCATCTAAGCTGCGCTTTAGGTTGCTTTATCGGCAAAAAAGCGTAAAATACGCGAGCTTTTCTGTCGGTTGGTCGATAGAAATGTCTGGAAAATTCGTTTTAACACTTAAATTATATAGAGGACGATATGGTTACCATTCGTTTAGCTCGTGGCGGCGCAAAGAAGCGTCCATTCTATCAGGTTGTTGTTGCAGATAGCCGTAACTCTCGCGATGGTCGTTTCATCGAGAAAGTAGGTTTCTTCAACCCAACAGCAAAAGGTCAAGCGGAAAAATTACGTTTAGACCTTGACCGTGTCAACCATTGGGTTGCTAACGGTGCAGCTGTATCTGATCGTGTGGCCAAGTTAGTTAAAGATGCCCAAAAAGCAGCTTAAGTTAAATTGGTAGGTTTTAGGAGTTGATTGTGAAAGATATTGGTAAAGAAGTCACTTTAGGTAAGGTAGGCGCAGTCTACGGTATCAAAGGTTGGTTGAAAATTCATTCCTTCACAGATGACCAAGAAGCCATATTAGACTATTTTCCTTGGTCTTTAAAATTAGGAAATAAAACACAATCAGTAGAAATTACCGATTGGCGTAAACATAACAATGGTCTTGTTGTTAAAGTTGCAGGTATTGATGATCGTGACATTGCTCAAAAGCTTGTTGGTTCAGAAATATTTGTTAACGAAGACGCGTTATCAACCTTGCCTGAGGGTGAGTACTATTGGCGCGACCTTATTGGCATGACAGTAGTTACTGATAAAGGCTACGACCTTGGTCAGGTTTCTGATTTAATGGAAACTGGCGCTAACGATGTACTGGTTGTAAAAGCTAACTTGAAAGACGGCTTTGGTAAAAAAGAACGCTTAATCCCGTACTTAATGGACCAAGTTGTACTGTCAGTTAGTACTGAACATAAACAAATTTGTGTTGACTGGGACCCAGGTTTCTAGCTTGAGTAATAGTGTTGTAACAAACGATCTTAGCAATAAGAAAATGTGGATTGGGGTGATCAGCCTTTTTCCCGAGATGTTTGACGCCATTACTGAGTATGGGGTGACAGGCCGAGCGATTCGTAATGGCTTAATTGAGTTTCACACGTGGAACCCAAGAGCGTTTACTCATGATAAGCATCGCACTGTGGACGACCGACCTTATGGTGGCGGCCCAGGGATGTTAATGATGGTACAACCATTACGAGATGCTATCCAAGCAGCAAGAACTGCGGCTGAGCAGGATGGTAAAAAAGCTAAGGTTATTTATTTGTCGCCGCAAGGACGGAAATTGGACCAAGCCGGTGTACGTGAACTAGCCCAACATGACAGGCTGATATTTATTGCCGGACGTTATGAAGGGATAGACGAACGACTTATTGAGTCTGAAGTAGACGAAGAATGGTCGGTCGGTGATTACGTTTTAAGTGGTGGTGAACTCCCCGCAATGAATGTAATAGATGCTGTAGCACGTTTTGTGCCTGGGGTATTAGGACATCAACAATCAGCTGAGCAGGATTCATTTTCTGACGGTTTATTAGATTGTCCACATTACACTAGGCCTGAGGTGATGGATATTTCAGAGCATGAAAGTAAATCTGTGCCGAAAGTGCTGCTAAGTGGTAATCACGAACACATTAGGCAATGGCGCCAATATCAGTCGTTAGCAAGAACGTGGACTAGAAGACCAGAACTATTAACTAACCTAGCTCTGACAGCAGAGCAGCAAAAAATGTTAGCGGCCATTAAGGCTGAACACAAAGCTGCTGATGACTGTGAACCCTAGGAAGAAGGTATTATGAGTAATATTATTAAACAGCTTGAAGCTGAACAAATGAAAAAAGATGTACCAGCGTATAGCCCAGGCGATACGGTTGTTGTACAAGTAAAAGTTACAGAAGGTGACAAATCACGTCTTCAAGCATTTGAAGGTGTTGTTATCGCTGTTAAAAACCGCGGCATCAATTCTGCATTCACTGTGCGTAAAATTTCAAACGGTGTTGGTGTAGAGCGTGTATTCCAGACACATAGCCCAATCGTTGACTCAATTGAAGTCAAACGTCGCGGTGATGTACGTCAAGCTAAACTTTACTACCTTCGTGAGCGTTCAGGTAAGTCTGCACGTATCAAAGAGAAATTGGCCAAGAAATAAGCGCTTTTATACAAGTGCATTATTTGCTAGTTTTTTAGTAAAGCAAGATGATGAAAAAAGCCTGAATAAGCAATTATTCAGGCTTTTTGTTTTAAAGTGCCTTGCTCAATCGCCAGTGGCACAAGACTGAGTTGGCGAGTATAAAACAACCCCATCGCCTTGCTAACCATATTACACCCAGTGATTAAAAGTATTCTGTTGGCTTTTATTTGACATTTCCTTGCTGAAACATCAATATTTTAACCTTTGAAAATTAACACTATTTTTATTTAACCACTCGTCGCGATAGCTTGGTATTTAATGCAATACGGAACTTATCTGCGCTTGTGTTTGTCGTGCGTCTATAGTTTTATGTCGTCTTGTAAGTGCTCGATTCAGTGAGGGAGCTAACCCTGCGCTATGGACTTACTCGTACCACACGTATTGAAGGTTTCAATATTTAGCTGAATTTGTGCCATGCTGCTAACGCACAGTGACGTTAAGGTAGGGAAATCGCAAGTCGTTACCTTAGCAAAAGTCGGCCATTAAAATGTTAAATGGATTTAGTTTAAATAAGGTGAGATAGGACATCACAGATGACATTTATTGTTAAAGTTTTATTTATCGATATTATTTTGGGCTGGGGTAGCGTTATTCTGTTCTGGTTGGCGGCCGTCTATTTTTGCTTTTCTGGCACCAAGTCTTACGCCAATATATGGCAAGAAAAAATGCGGGCGCTCAGTCATTTCTTTATCGGCTTGCCATTTTTTATTTTTTTCTATTTGTTAATTAAAATTAACGGTGTTCCTGAATATATAGTTTACGATCATGTTCAGCCTCATGACTCGAAATATGGCAGCATCTACCCCGCGGTGAAACTTCATCCGATATTTCAGTTTAGCCAATTTGAGCAAGCAGGCGTGATAACCGAAGACTTAAGTAAATTTGTTGCTAGCACTGACGCTTTTGACGACTTTAAGGTTAAACGCATTGAGCATTACCCTTCAATTGCTGGCTATGTTAGCTATGTTAACGAGATTGCCATACTGGGATTGTTTTTCTTGTGGTATGTATTAATAAACCGACTGCATAATTCGCTTGCTACGATTAGTCTCTATCGACGCGCAATAGCGGACCCAAAAATCAGTCACTATCAAGACTACCTTGAGGCATCGCAGCCTGTAAGAATGTTGCAACCATTTAAGCGTAAAAAGGCCAGAAAAGCTTTGGCTAACATTAGTCAAATTTATAACAAACAGTTAACGAATTACCTCGCTTTACTTAATCAAAAAAATCCTCAGCCAATATACGACTCACTGATAGCACAAATAAGAAGGTGTAAATCTTATAACCCAACATTAAATGTTGATGTGGTATTTAAAGACCTAGCTACCAAAGCACAGATAAAACAACTAGATGATGCAATGGATTATGGCTCAGACCATACATTGCCCAGTGCTCAGCGGCTATCTAACGGCTTCTCGAGCATCTTAAGTACAGCATTAAATAACTTTCTCAATGAAGACTATATTGTGCCCTCATCAATAACCGCTGCGGATATTCAAATTAAACTGCCATTGAAGGTCGTTTATCAGAAAGACCCGCTGACCTATATTGTCAATAACGTTGAAAAGACCTTTACTTGGGTGGCTTTTTTTCCTTACCCAAGTGCGGATGCGAACAGTTTTGAGTTTGCAGGTTATATGGAGAATAGGCCTATTCATTCAGGTAAGTTTGGGGTTGATAAGTGGCAAGAAGTTGCGAGCGCTTGTATGGCTAAAACCTTGCTCAAAAAATTTCTTCAAAACGCAGAGAACAGTGAGATATCAAAAGACGCTAAAAGTAAAGATAAGGTAGCCGCAGAGTTAGCGGCAATAGCACAGCAAAAAGACAGTTTATTTGATGATATTTATAAAGAATCACTCAATGCCGCAAAAGGTGAGATGGTGGACCAAGCGATTACTCTTGCTATCCAACAAAACAGTGACAGTTTTGACCAAATATTTGCCAAAACGTATGAGCTAACCATCACTAATATCGATGGTGTTTTTGCTGACCTGCTTAGCTCTGGGCTATTCAGTTTGGCAGACAGTTTAGAAGGAGACGCATAGGGTGTTTAGATTTGCTATTTTAGTCTTGCTGTGGAGCAGTTTCTCAGCCTATTGTGCTACTGACTCCGTCAAGAAGATCATTAAAGAGCAAGTGGTGGCTCAACCAATAGAGTATTCATTTCAGCGCTTGTTTAATTTGGTGAACTTAAATTACTTTTTAACGCTCAAACAAACGAATAGAGTGCATAGTGCTAAACGAGGAAAAGGTGTTGCGTTGAAAATTAAAAATTATCAGCCGAACGTTAAGTTTTCTGTGATACCTATCAAGGCACTTGGCGGGCAAAGAAGTTTGTTTGAAGATAACCGGCTTTTCCCCGGTACCTATAAGCTAGTTGCTAATAAAGGTACCAAATTGGCGCGCATGACTGTTTCGAAAAGCTTTACGCTAGATTATTATCAATTGCTAAGTGTCACTGGGGCAAAAAGTGACTTGAGTTTTGGTCGACTTGAAGTTAACTCAACACCGACAGCGGCAAACATAAAAATTACGAATTATGACCTAAATTATCACAGGGGCATGCGGTTACCCGTTGGAGAATATGATATTTTGGTCGCTAAAAAGGGTTATAGTCCGACACGAAAAAAAATTAAAATATTTAAAAATC
Organism: Colwellia chukchiensis; assembly: GCF_002104455.1. Lineage (GTDB taxonomy): Bacteria > Pseudomonadota > Gammaproteobacteria > Enterobacterales > Alteromonadaceae > Cognaticolwellia > Cognaticolwellia chukchiensis. The sequence goes on from NZ_NBOC01000001.1 coordinate 141,442, forward strand.
AATTAAGTAAACTTGATGTTAGCTTAAGTATATTGACGCCTAAGCCTAAAACTAAACTCAGCGCGACTGTGCCACCAGTTGCTAAAAAGACTGCAGCTAAGAAAAGCTTACCAGTAACGCAAGATAATGACGCTGCTGTTAACATTCAGGAAAAACTCTCTAAGGGCAAAAACGAAACGGCCATTGAGCGTATCACTATCACGGGTCGTTTAATGCCAAGAGAAGCGCTTTTTAATTTTGAAATTAAATCCAGATTAAGAGACCGAATTACGCTCATACTCAGCAATGGCAATGAGCAGCCAATTGAAATATCTCAGAAAACCAAGGCTAAGCGCTTTGACGTGCGTGCTAAAGTTTTACCTGGAAAATATCATGCAACTTTATCCACCAGACGCCATGGTGATTTTGACTTAGGTGAAGTGGAAGTGAAAAACCAAGTTAGCAATATCTTTAAATACTTATTAACTTTAAGGTAGGCAATTATATGGCTGATAAAGGTTACTAGGCAGTGCAAGGCTTTTTTGTTTGCATGGTTAACAATGCTGAATTATTAGTCGTCAGACAGAGAGTGTTAAGCGCTAATTTACACTTAATAGTTTCTTAATATCCGACTTTAGTCGGGTATAACCGTAATAAAACTTAGGCTATGATGTCAGTAATTGAATTTCTAAGCCAGTTGCAGGGCACGTTAACTTTTCCTGCCTGTACGTTATAAAAAATAAAGATATCAAGGATTAAGCATGAAACAACTCAACAGCCGTTATCCCGTATTAGCACAGGCAAAAGCCCATACTCATATTGATGCTGAAAAATATGAGGCCATGTATCGACAGTCTATTGAGCAACCCGATGTATTTTGGGCGGCACAAGCGCAAGAATTTATCGACTGGTATAAACCTTGGGATACGGTCTCAGAAGTGGACATGAAGTCAGCCAATATTAAATGGTTTACGGGGGGGAAACTCAATGCTAGCTATAACTGTATTGATCGTCATTTAGCGACCAAAGCCAATGACGTTGCAATAATTTGGGAAGGTGATGATCCAAGCGAAGATAAAAAGATCACTTACCAAGAGCTCCATGATCATGTGTGTCGCTTTGCTAACTTATTAAAAGCGCGAGGCGTTAAAAAAGGCGATCGCGTGTGTATCTATATGCCGATGATCCCCGAAATTGGCTACGCCATGTTAGCGTGTGCACGCATAGGCGCGGTGCACTCGGTAATTTTTGGTGGTTTTTCTACCGAAGCTATTCGCTCACGGGTTATCGATGCCGACTGTGAAGTTGTTATTACCTCAGATGAAAGTTTGCGTGGCGGACGGGTGATACCGTTAAAAGCGAATGTTGATGCCGCAATAGCTGAATGCCCTAAGGTACACTCGGTCATTGTGGTTGAAAGAACCGGGGGGGATGTTGCTTGGAATGATAAACTTGATGTGAGCTACCAGCAAGAAGTGGGCAACTATCCGGCCGATTGCACCCCTGAAGTGATGGACGCTGAAGATCCCTTATTTATTCTTTATACCTCAGGCTCTACCGGCACCCCCAAAGGCGTGCTCCATACTTGTGGTGGTTATTTGCTCTATGCCGCTATGACCCATAAATATGTTTTTGATTACAAAGACGGTGAAATTTATTGGTGTACGGCGGATGCCGGTTGGATCACTGGGCATTCCTATATTTTTTACGGCCCACTGGCCAATGGTGCTACCACCCTTGTCTTTGAAGGGGTGCCGACTTACCCTGACGCCGGACGCTTTTGGCAGGTTTGTGATAAACATCAAGTGAACATTTTTTACACCGCACCAACGGCGATTCGCGCATTAATGAGTGTTGGGGATAGCTTTGTCGAACAAGCGGATTTATCAAGCCTACGTTTATTAGGCACAGTGGGTGAGCCGATTAACCCAGAAGCCTGGCACTGGTATTATGAAGTGGTCGGCAAAAATAACTGCCCCATTGTTGATACTTGGTGGCAAACTGAAACTGGCGGCATACTAATTACCTCGCTACCAGGTGCTGTTGATATGAAGCCAGGCGCAGCCGGTAAGCCTTTCTTTGGTGTTCAGCCCGCGCTATTTGATAAAGACGGTAATACCCTTGAAGGTGCCAATGAAGGCTTGTTAATGATGACGGGCAGTTGGCCAGGGCAATTACGCAGCGTTTATGGCGATCATGAACGCTTTTATCAAACCTATTTAAATCAATATCCGGGTAACTATTTTACCGGTGATGGTGCTAAACGTGATGAAGATGGCTTTTATTGGATCACTGGCCGTGTTGATGATGTGTTGAATGTTTCCGGGCATCGCTTAGGGACAGCAGAAATTGAAAGTGCTTTAGTATTACACCCTGCAGTTGCTGAGGCGGCTGTGGTGGGCTATCCGCATGACATCAAAGGGCAAGGGGTGTATGCCTATGTGACATTGATGAATACCGCCACAGAGTCGGATGAGCTATTAACCGAGTTAACTGAGTTTGTTGCAGGTGAACTTGGGCGCTTTGCCAAACCTGACTATATTCAATACGCGCCAGGGCTACCGAAAACTCGCTCGGGTAAAATAATGCGGCGTATTTTGCGAAAAATTGCTGAAAATGATCTCGGTACACTAGGCGATACCTCAACATTGGCTGACCCGGCGGTTGTTGATCACTTAGTCAGTAATAGAAAAATGCAAGGCTAAGCAATTAAGTTAAAAAGACTTTTTGTTCACATCCATAAAAAAAGCGCCAACAGGCGCTTTTTTATTGAAAAAAACTTACGCTTAAAGCTGTACCTGAATAAATTATCGTGTAAGATATTTAATACGAAACAAGTAAACATATTTTTACAGAAAGAAATTTACAATAATGCACAAACGTCACTATCGATATTATTACCTCCCATACTTTAGCTAGTCACTCGTCTAGCACTTTGCTTATTGGCAAATTGCTCATTAATTATTCTACTGTAACAATTTAAATTTATAGCTCTATTTCAGGAAAGCCCATGTCAAATAATACCCCTACTGCGTCAACTAACGCTGTAAAGCCAAAAAGCCGATTAAACGATATTCATGTCAACGCTGAGGATGTGTTAATTACACCCGAAGCCCTAAGAGCTGAGCTACCATTGCCTGAAGCCGGTCGTGTTTTTGTCAGAGATGCCCGACAAATAATCGCTAATATTATCCACAAAAAAGATCATCGCTTATTAGTGATTGCGGGCCCGTGTTCTGTGCATGATGTTGACGCAGCTAAAGCTTATGCCCGCCAGTTAAAAGCTTTACATGATCAATACCAAGATAGTTTATACATAGTCATGCGAGTCTATTTTGAAAAGCCACGCACTACAGTCGGGTGGAAAGGACTTATTAACGACCCACATATGGATGGTTCATTTGATGTTGAAAGTGGTTTACGTAAAGCCCGTGAACTCTTAATTTATTTAACTGAGCTTGGCTTGCCACTGGCGACAGAAGCACTGGATCCCATTAGTCCACAATATTTAGCCGAGTTGTTTAGTTGGTCAGCGATAGGGGCCCGCACCACTGAATCTCAAACCCATCGTGAAATGGCCAGCGGCTTGTCAATGCCGATAGGCTTTAAAAACGGCACTAATGGTGGTTTAGGAGTGGCAATAAACGCCTTACAATCTGCGGCGTCTTCACATCGTTTTATGGGCATTAACCGTCAAGGGCAAGTGGCATTGATCAAAACCTCCGGTAACCCTGACGGCCATGTAATTTTACGCGGTGGTAAGCAACCCAATTATGATTCAGTTAATGTCGCTGTATGTGAGCAAGAGCTTGCAAAACAGGGCTTAGAGCCAGGGATAGTCGTTGATTGTTCACATGGTAACTCTAATAAAGACTATCGTCGTCAACCCTTAGTTGCCGACAATGTTTTTAATCAAATATGTGAAGGGAATAAAAGTATTATAGGTATAATGTTAGAGAGTAATATTAATGCGGGTAATCAAAGTGCTGATTTACCTGTTGAGCAACTTGAGTACGGTGTCTCTGTGACCGATGCTTGTATCGATTTTGATACCACAGCAGAGCTGATTGCCACCGCCAACACTAAGCTTGCCCATGCGTTAACACAACGTGTTAATACACCAAGTTAGCAATAAGGAATAAACTATTAGCCATGAGCAATAAATCAAGTTTCCAAGAAAAGCTCTCGTTATTGCGCGATGAGATAGATGATATTGATCATCAGCTTGTGCAGTTATTAGCGAAGCGTCGTGCGGCAACAACTAAAGTGGGTTTACTTAAAAGTGAAGAGGGTATGCCGATTTTTGCACCGGATCGGGAAGCTAAACTGCTCGCTGTCAGGCGTCAGCAAGCGATTGACGTTGGGCTTTCGCCAGAGTTGATTGAAGATATCTTACGACGCTTGATGCAAGACTCTTATATAAGTCAAGATGCCAGTGGCTACCGGTGTGTAAACCCGCGCTGTAATAAAGTGGTGATCATAGGCGGCGACGGTCAATTAGGTCGCATATTTGGCGATTTATTTCATCGCTCGGGTTATCAGGTTGAGACGCTGGGGCCTGATGATTGGCCAAATAGTGGTGCTATTTTAGCCAACGCGAGTGTGGTGTTAGTGGCCGTGCCTATTCGACTAACTACACAAGTTATTCAACAATTAACCGCTTTGCCTGACGATTGTATCTTAGCTGATGTTACCAGTATCAAAGCGGGGCCACTCTATGAAATGATGAAAATTCATGCCGGCCCTGTACTTGGTTTGCATCCCATGTTCGGCCCAGATGTAACGGGCTTAGTCAAACAAACCATAATCGCTTGTGAAGGTCGCTTTCCTGAACGTTATCATTGGCTTTTAGAGCAATTTCAAGTTTGGGGCGCAAAAATTCATCCGGTGGCGGCAGACACGCATGATCAAGCCATGGCAATGGTACAAGTCATGCGTCACTTTTCCACTATTGCCTATGGTTATCATTTAATGACCGAAGGTGCAGATATTGCCCAATTAGTAGAAATGAGCTCGCCTATTTATCGTCTTGAGTTGGTTATGGTTGGGCGACTGTTTGCGCAAAGCCCCGAGTTGTATACTGATATTATTTTTGCTAATCAAGACAATATTGCTATGATGAAGCGCTTTGCCTATCGTTTTCTAGAATTACTTGAAGACGTGCAACTCGGTGATAAAGCGGCATTTACCGAAATGTTTTCTCAGGTAGCGCACTGGTTTGGTGATTATGCTGATATTTTCTTACAAGAAAGCAAGGCGATGTTGATTAAAGCGGATCAGTTAAAGAAACATTAACTCAAAGCAGTAGCGTTGTAGTTTAAGGGCTGTTGATTTATTAGGCTTAAAAATTATTCAATTTAAAAAGGCAGCAGATGAAAGTATTATGGCGGCGTGTATTAGGCGCGTTTTGTTTACCCTTAGCCATTTGCGCTAATAGTCAAGAACTGCACGGTGCAATTGCCATTGGTGAACTAAAACAACAGCATTTATTGACAAAATATCATGCCTTTAGTCAAGGCTACCAAAGTTTTCAATTATCCAAGTCGCAACGTGTTGCCGTCAGTCGCTGGCCTGATAACTTGCATATTGATATATATTTTGCCACTTGGTGTCATGACAGTAAGCGTGAGGTGCCGAAATTTTTAAAAATATTGGCAGAAAACTCACGACTTTCTCATCGTTTGATCGCCCTAGACCGAAATAAGTCTGAGCCCAGCGGCGCGGCGAAACATCAGCAGGTGCAATTTACACCCACCTTTATTGTCTACCGAGAAAATAAAGAAATTGGCCGTATTATCGAACGGCCAACCGATTCGTTAATCACTGATATTTCTAAGATGCTTTAATACGGTTTCAAAAGTGCTAGCTAAGCAAACAGCCGTTGCGCTGATTTTGCTTAGCCGCACTTTGAGTCACCGCAGTTTAAGCAAGTTGCACAGCCGTCAAGTAATAGCACCGCTTTTTGGTGGCACTTTTTGCAACTGAGCGCCGTATCCGGAAAGTTTAGGCTATCGGCTTGCTTGCCTTGTTTACTGGAGGCCATCGCTGCTTGTTTTTTCTGTTGCAAGTAGGCTTGTTGGTGAGCGTCAATTTCATTACTGGGTAACATGTCTAAGGTTTTTAAATGGGTTTCAATGACATGACCAATATCAGCAACAACCGATGGCATAAAAATACCGGTACCTGGTTGGTAATACCCCCCTTTAGGATCAAACACGGCTTTAAGCTCTTCCACCAAAAACGTGCAATCACCACCTTTGCGAAATACCGCTGAAATGACGCGGGTTAGCGCTACTACCCAAGCGTAAAACTCCATATTTTTTGAGTTTACAAATACTTCAAAGGGCCGTCGAACTTCTTTTGCTGTGCCTGGGTTTAGCAAAATATCATTGACGGTAATATATAAAGCATGATCTGAAACCGGCGGTTTGATTTTATACGTTGAGCCGACTAGCATTTCTGGGCGTTGGGTTTTTTCGGTTAAATTGACCGCAACATCACTGTCAGTGGTGTTTTTCTCTGGTGCGGCGCTAGCGATCGGTTTTACTTTTGCCGCGCTAATACGCTGAGTTATTTCTTTCATAGTCGTTACTTCCGTGGTGATCATTTGTTGGTATTAGTTTGTGAGTTATAGCTTGCCGTAGTAGCCTTCTTTTAAGGCGTCGTGCAAGTTAGCGGCACTATGGACCTCGCCGTCATAACGTATTTCTTCATTACCTTTGGCGGTCACTGTGCTGCCATCTTCCAGCGTGAACTCATATTCTACTTTTTCTAGGTCGGTTTCTTTGACCAGCACACCTTGGTGAACCTCGGGATTAAAGCGAAACGTTGTGCAGCCTTTGAGGCCTTTGTCGTAAGCATAAAGGTATATATCTTTAAACTTTTCATAGCAAAAATCGCTGGGAATATTAATGGTTTTTGAGATAGAAGAATCAACCCAATATTGTGCTGCGGCTTGAATATCAACATGGGCTTGTGGGCTGATGGTATCGCTGACAGTAAAGTAGTTGGGCAGTTGATGCTCGCCCTCAGTGGCATAGGCTTGGGCATCGGCATTGATGTAAGCACGATAAGCTAACAACTCATAGCTGACAACAGACACAGACTCTTTTGATTTTTTGCCGGCACGAATAATATTGCGTTGATATTCATGCGCAAAGCTGGGCTCTATGCCATTGGAAACATTATTTCCTAAGCTTAACGCTAAGGTGCCTGTGGGGGCGATAGAGCTGTGATGGGTAAAGCGCGCGCCCACTTTTGCTAATTGCTTGACTAACTCGGGTTGCTCTTGAGCTATTCTTTGCATATAGCGACTGTATTTCGCGTGCAATACCGAGCCTTTAACACTGTCGCCGACTTTAAAGCCATCTTTGACCATTTCAGGTCGCTTGTTTAGCATGGCTTGATCGACATTAAAGCTTTGTTTAAGAATGGGCGCAGGGCCTTTTTCTTTCGCCAGTGCTAGCGCTTCTTGCCAACCGGTAATGGCTAACACTTTTGACACTTGCTCGGTAAAGGCAATGGCCTCGGGGCTGTTATAAGGCAGTTTTAGCATGGTTAGTGCTGAGCCTAAGCCTAAGTAGCCCATGCCGTGGCGGCGTTTGCTGGCAATTTCTTGGCGTTGCTCAGCTAAAGGTAGGCCATTAATTTCCACCACATTATCTAGCATGCGGGTAAATATACGGATCACTTGTTTAAATTTTTCCCAGTCAAAGCTAGCGCTGCTGGTAAATGCTTGTTTAACAAATTTCACTAAATTGATCGAACCCAATAAACAAGCACCATGGGGTGGCAATATTTGTTCGCCACAGGGATTGCTAGCGCGCAATTGCTCACAAAACCAGTTGTTATTCATGTCATTGGCGTGATCAATTAAAATAAAGCCTGGCTCGGCATAGTCGAAGGTATTGGTCATGATCATATCCCAAAGTCGTTGAGCTGGAATATGCTGATAAATTTTACAGGCAATTTGTCCTTGCTGATTCAGTATATAATCGTGTTGTTTAATGAAGTCGTTGGAATAATGATTGTCTTTAAAAATCACTTGGCTGCTGTCGTCTAAGTTTATCTTATCAGCGTTAACTTCAGTCAGGGTTAACGGAAAGGTTAGCGGCCAATCACGGTTACTTTTTACCGCACCAATAAAGTCGTCGCTGATCAATAATGATAAATTAAACTGGCGCAAGCGGCCGTCTTCTCGCTTGGCAAGAATAAAGTCTTTAACATCAGGGTGTGAAATATCAAATACGCCCATTTGCGCGCCGCGTCGTCCACCGGCTGAGCTGACGGTAAAACACATTTTGTCATATATATCCATAAAGGAAAGCGGGCCTGAGGTGGTGGCTCCTGCACCGGCAACATAAGCACCGCTAGGTCTTAAGGTGGAAAATTCATAGCCAATACCACAGCCAGCTTTTAAGGTCAGCCCGGCCTGATGAACTCGGTGCAAAATGCCGGTCATGGAGTCTTCAATGGTACCCGAAACCGTGCAATTGATGGTGGAAGTTGCGGGTTTAAACTGCTCAGCACCAGCATTGGAAATAATACGACCAGCTGGATAGGCACCAGATTCCATGGCCCAAAGAAACTTGTCTTGCCATTGTGATTGATCTTTTGTCTCAATGGCGGCTAGCGCTTTGGCAACGCGTTTGAAGCTGGCGCGCACTGAGTCTTCTTGGCTAGTGCCATGTTTATCTTTTAAGCGATATTTTTTATTCCAAATATCGTAGGACGCCGCTTGTAGAGGCAATTGATGCTGTGTGTTATCTTGCTGTGTATTGTCGCAGGCAGTACTAATATCTTCTGTGGTCATAATAGGCTTATTGTTATTATCGAGTTAGTGATGCGTTTATGATAGGAAAAACCTAGATGCACACAAGTAGATAATCAATATGTGCCGATCTAGATCAAGTTAAGGCACAATATATAGTGTTTTGTGGGCTTGGCTATTGTAAGTGATTTTTGTCATCAGCGGGTTGGTGTCGTTATTTTCTGGGTTGCTTGCCCGCTGTTGCAGCAGAGCCTAGACAGTTGCGCAATAATGCTTTAGTGGGTGGCCAGTCTTTAATGACTTTTATCAGTTTAGCGCTCTAAATGGCAGAAAATTGCGCTGATAAACGTTGGGCATTTACAGCAGATTAATGCACAGGTTTGTGCTCTTAGATACCGGATCGTGTATTAGCAAAATTGACTTGATTAAGATTAACATAGCGCCATCAAGCACAGTGCCATAAGCTTGATAGCGCATCTGGCTAAGTGCGATCAGTTCGCACTTAGTTAAGGCGGGTTATTTATTTGGCGCAATAAAGGTGCTGGCAACATTAGAAATATCATTAACGCTGCGGGCAAGTACCAGCATTTCTTTATTCACCAAATCGGTTTGCGTCCAAGTACGTTCAATGGCCTGTTGCACTTCTTGAACATGCTCATTAATACTACCAGAGGTTAGATTTTGCTGTTCGGTTGCGGTGGCAATTTGATTTGCAGCACTGGCCACTCTTTGCACGCGGTCAACAACCTCAGCAATTTTTTGATTAGAACTTTCTGCAATGTCTACACATTGTTGTGCTTCGCCCTTATTTTTTAACATCACACTGACCCATTGCTCTATGGTTTCTATCATAACCGACAACCGTTGATGTATTTTTTCTGCAGCGTCTTGTGTGCGCGATGAAAGGCTGCGTACTTCATCAGCTACTACGGCAAAGCCTCGCCCATGTTCACCAGCCCGCGCTGCTTCAATCGCCGCATTTAGTGCCAATAAGTTAGTTTGATCTGCTATCGATTGTATTTCTTCCATTAAGCTACTAACGTTATTAGCTGACTGCGTTAAGCTATCGGCAGACGTTGATGCTTGGTCAATGTCATTGGCAAGCGCTTTAATTTTATCTGAGGTTGCAAAAATGCCTTGTTGTGCTTGTTCACATTGACCAAAGGTATTATCTAAATCACCAGCTGCGGTTGCCACATTAGCAGAAATATCTGTGGTGGTGGTTTGCATTTCGTGCATGGCCTGACTTAATTGTGCAACAGCTTCTTGTTGGCTCGTTAAGTTGGTGCGCGTGGACTCAATACCTGAGCTCACGTTGTTCATGACTGTACTAATCGGTTTCGCCGTATCTAAGGTGCGCTCGATAATGGCCCGAAGCTTTGCTTTTAACATGGCAAAGTTAAAGTCGAATATACTTGCAGTACCTGTGCCAAAATAGACTTTACGAGACGGTGAATCATAATAAGACTGCATACGCTGAGCGCGCCTAGCAGTGGGGATAATGTCTTGCCAAAATACGGCAATAGGCGTGGCAGCACATAAAGCAGCCACGATTGAATGGTAGATACCAAAGCGGCTGAATATAAAATATTGGACAATGGCACTGATCAAAAGTAAAAAAGCAAATTTATGATTTTTTGTGATCTCAAGGTTTGCCCAAAAATTACCATTATTGAGCGCTTGATAAACGGCTTCAGCGCGAGCAATCAGTTTGCTTGATGCTGGGGTCGCAACCGCTTGGTGACCATTAATTTTACCGTCTTGATATTGTGGTGTTATAAAAGTATCAAGCCAAATATTATCATTATGTTTGCTTTTATATCTGATCAGACCTTGCCAAGATAAGCCCTTATTTAGGGTGGCGGCAATTTCGTCAATAATGCACTGTGGCATTTCAGGGTGAAAATAGTCCTGCTGATAAATATCACTGTTCAGTGCCGGCGCAATTGTTAATACCTCGGCAAAGGCGTTATTAATATAGTTATACCGACCGTCAATATCGGTTATAGAAATTAGTTGTTGTGCTGGCGAAGCCATAACATTCCTCGGTCAAATCAGTGGGCTGCATAATATTTTTACGCGCTGCCAATGTTACTGTAGTTAGCTAAAACGTAGGTGAGCAGTTAGTATTTTATCGCTATACCGAGCGTAATGGCGCTATCAAACCACAATGAATTATCAAAAGCAGCATGACAAACATCTTGTTGGCAAAACATGGCATCATCGTTATCAACTAAAGTGGCATAGGCACGCAATTCGGTGACTATGGCGACATTCTGCGCGACTTCATAACGGGTGCCAAAGGCGATACTGGCTGAAGGATAAAGTTCTTGATTTCCTTGCTCGCTATCAAAATAAGCTCCACCGAGTCCCAAGCTCATGGTGGTGACATAGTTTTGTTGTCGAAACAGTGCTACACCATTGAAGTGGGCATAGGTAATGTCAATAGCGCCCTTGCTATTATCTTCACCGCTAAAGTCATGGCTGACACGGTTGAGCAGTATTTGTCCTTGACCATTGTGATTTTTTTGCCATGCAACGCCAAGCGCAATATTGGTTCCTGAGTCAACACTGATACTACTGTCGTCACTCGCTAAGAGATCAGAGCTGTACATTTGACCAAGCATGGCACTAATTTCAAATTGATAAGCCAGGGCACTACTAGACGACAACAAAGTGCCGATAATGATGAGAGGTTTTAATCGACTAATGACTTTCATGACAAAGTGTCCTTTGATTATTATTTTAATGACAGCGCCAACACAGTAACTGGCTTATATTTTTTATTAGCCAACTTTACAGTTAACCAAATAACTCAGTTAATTTCTTTTTCGCTTTTTCTTTTAGTTTATCTTTTGCTTCATCGGTTAATTTTTGTTTTTGTGTCGCTTTCGCTTGTTGCCAAATTTTAGCCAGCGCTTGCTTAACAATGGCGCTGCCTAATTGGCTCGCAGGTAAACCCGCCTCGCCACCGATATTTGTTAAGCTGATATCGGCTAGGGTAGCACTATGGGCTTTATTGCCAAAGGCACTTAAATCAATCGTTAATGCGGTGCCGGCTAAAATAAGTTTGCTAACGCGTATCTTAGGTTCTTCTGCGTTATTGCTGTTATCGGCAATTTGTTGATCGGCTTTAGGGCTATTGCGCTCAATGGCATCTAAAATATCTTGAATATTTGAACCACCGGCTTGGGTAAATTGCACAAAGGCTTGTGGCGACTTAATGACAATGGCATCAATGATGATAGGCGATGAGGTTAAACTTTGTAGGTTGATGTCGAGGGTAATTTCGTCTAAAACGAAGGCGTGTTTTTGGCTGTAAGTACTAGGGTTAGTTAAATTAACCCCTAAAATACTACCGGCACCGCTGCTCAATTTGATATCAACCGCTTTTACAGAAACGCTTTGTTCAGTAATTCGGCTACCTTGGCTTTCAATTTGGCTTTTAACATAGTCATTCAGTGAGCCACCGGCCAAAAACCAAAGTGCACCACCAGAAAGTATTAATAAAATCACGATAATTGCTGCAATAATTTTCACAAGTTCAATCCTTAAAAAGTAAAAATGAAGAGATATCTAAGCCGAGATACTGTATCACTTTGTGGGTGTTTAGCTAAATTATATTTTAATAATCACCACGTTAATTATGGTTATCATTTGCGACCAAAGTCACAAATCATACGCTAAGTTGTATCGAGCCTAAAAACTAACTAGGTTATAGTTATACCCTATAATTTTGATAATTTAGAGAGTTTTTTATGCCCGTCGCTATAAGTCGCCGTTTACCCTTATTTATCCTTGTAAGTTTATTAGTCGCTTTAATCGTCTATTTACAGTGGCCACAAGCAATAACAGCGCAAGAGAAAAGGCAGCGTATAGTTTCAGTAAAAACAGTGAAAATTGCCTTAGCTGAGTTTAAAGATGCGGTAGAAGCCATAGGAACCTCTCGCGCTAATGAGCAAGTATTTATTACCAGCAAGTACTCTGACTTGGTAGATGAAATCTCATTTCAAGATGGTCAATCGGTAAAAAAAGGCGATATTTTAGTGCGCCTTAATAGCGAAGAAGAAGCGGCAAAAGTTAAAGAGCTACAAGCAAATCTAGCGGAATCAGTAGCGCAGCTTAATCGCTTTCAAGATTTATATGCGAAAAAAGCCACCTCCAAGTCTTTAGTTGACCAACAAGATGCAAAAACCAAAGCTATTGCGGCGCAACTGCTGATGGCAAAAATAAAATACGATGAATTTATTATTAAAGCGCCTTTTGCCGGCGTATTAGGCTTTCGGGAAATTAGCCTAGGTGCATTTGTTAATGTCGGTGATGTGATTACCAGTTTAGATGATCTGAGCGTTATCAAAGTTGATTTTTCGGTACCTGAACGTTACCTAACGACTGTAGCTGTAGGTCAAACCATTGAAGCAACAAATACCGCTTATGCCAAGCAAGTCTTTATTGGTAAAATTACCTCAATAGACTCTCGTATTGATGCCATGACTCGGACCCTAAAAGTTCGTGCAGAAATTCCAAATGCAGAGCTTAAGCTGCGTGCAGGTATGTTGTTAAACTTGCAGGTTGTGCGCAATATAGAACAAATAATGCAATTACCAGAAAGTGCCGTCATCCCAATTGAAGATAAGCATTTTGTCTTTGTAATTGAGCAAGAAAAAGCATTGCAAAAAGAAATTGAAATCGGTCGTCGCCATCTAGGCTTTGTTGAAGTACTTAGTGGTGTTGACGTGGGCACTGAAGTGGTGGTTGAAGGGGCGTTGAAATTGCGCGATGGCACAGCAGTTAACGTGCTAGGAGAGTAACCGTGATATTATCCGATCTTTCCGTCAAACGTCCGGTATTCGCAACTGTTATTAACTTACTGTTAATCACCTTCGGAATCGTTGCCTTTTTAACGTTGCCATTGCGTGAGTACCCGGATATAGATCCCCCCGTGGTAAGTATCAATACCTCTTATCCGGGTGCGTCGGCAGCAATAGTTGAAAGTAAAGTGACGCAACTGCTAGAAGATAGAATAAGCGGCATTGAAGGCGTTAAATCCATCAACTCAACGAGTCGTGTCGGACGCTCCAATATCTCTATTGAGTTTGAACTTGACCGCGACATTGACGCGGCCACTAATGATGTTAGAGATCGGGTTTCGCGGGCGTTAAATAACCTACCCGAGCAAGCTGATCCGCCAGAAGTCTTTAAAGCCAACGATGATGAGAATGCCATTGCTTGGTTTGTGTTACAAAGTGACACTATGACAACACTACAATTAACAGACTACGCCGAACGTTATATTGTTGACCGATTTTCTGTGGTCGACGGCGTGGCACGAGTGCGTGTTGGTGGCGGTAGAACTTATGCCATGAAGGTACTGTTAAACCGTCAAGCTATGGCAGCACGCGGTGTAACGGTGAATGACATTGAGCGCACGCTGCGGGCTGAGAATGTTGAGTTACCCGCAGGTAAAGTCGAGTCAATCGACCGAGATTTTTCGATTCGCGTTGAGCGTAGTTACTTAACCGAAAACGACTTTGCGACTATGGTAATCGCGCGTAATGATGATAAATCACTGGTTTACCTAGGTGATGTTGCAAAAGTTGCCATGACAGCCGAAGATGAAGAAAACCTCTTTCGCGGTAATGGTAAAAACATGGTGGGGCTTGGCATAATCAAGCAATCAAAAGCCAATACCTTAGAAGTGGTCAGGTCAGCTCGCAAAGAAATGATGGCTATTCGCAGTGGCTTACCTCAAGGGACAACTATCACCAATAGTTATGACTCGTCAGTATTTATTCAAGGCTCGATAGATGAAGTTTATAACACCTTAGGTATAGCCATGTTGATGGTGGTGTTAGTGATCTTCTTGTTTTTAGGCAATGTCAGAGCAACGCTAATACCTGCGGTGACAGTACCGGTTGCTTTGATTGGCTCTATGATGGTGCTGTCTTGGTTTGGTTTTTCTATTAACTTACTCACCTTGTTGGCTTTGGTTTTAGCCATAGGTTTGGTAGTTGATGATGCGATTGTGGTATTAGAAAATATTTATCGTCGCATTGAGCGTGGTCAAACGCCATTGTTAGCCGCCTATGAAGGTGGTCGCGAAGTTGCCTTTGCTGTGATCGCCACCACCTTAGTTTTAGTGGCGGTATTTGTGCCGTTAATCTTCTTATCAGGTAATGTCGGTCGTTTATTTACCGAGTTTGCCATTGCTATTGCCGCGGCCGTTATTTTCTCAAGTTTAACGGCCTTGTCGCTCACGCCTATGATGTGTTCAAAATTATTAAGGCATAAAAAGCGCGGCTCATCATTTGGTCAAAAACTAGATAAAGGCTTTGCCAAATTAGAAGCAGCCTATGCCAACGCCTTAAAGCACAGTATTCATCAGCCAATTATGTTGGTGCTCGTTATCGCGTTATCACTGTTTTCAGTTTACGGCTTATTTAATCAGCTACCGTCTGAATATACGCCCAAGGAAGATCGCGGTAATTTCTTTGTCATGATGCGTGGTGCTGAAGGCGCGAGTTATGAAAATAACGTCAAAAACATGCAACAAATTGAAGAAAAATTATTAGCTTATCAAGCAGAAGGTGAGCTAGAGCGAGTATTAGTGCGTGTGCCAGGTTTTGGTGGTGCCGGCGGTATTGCCATTGTGGGAATGCCGGCTTGGAAAGATCGCATCATAGATACCTTTGCCTTTATTGATAAAATTAATGCCGACTTCTCGAAAGTAACTGACGTTAGAGCATTTGCCATGATGCGTCGTGGTTTAAGTGGTGGTGGCTCTGCCTCTCCGGTGGCGTTTGTTTTACAAGGTAATACCTACGAAGAGTTGGCTAAATGGCGTGATATTATAATTGCTAAAGCGCAAGAAAACCCCAACCTGCACAGTATTGATAGTGACTATAAAGAAACTTACCCGCAACTGTTAGTCAAAATCGATCATAGCCGCGCCTTTGACCTTGGGGTTAGTGTCGGTGATATCGGCCGAACATTAGAAACCATGCTAGGTCAGCGCCGGGTGACGAACTTTGTCGAACGTGGTGAAGAATATTATGTGGTGGTGCGTGGCGAAAAAAGTGACTTTACCAACCCTAAAGATATCGATAACATTTTTGTCCGCTCAACCGTTAGCGGCCAGTTAGTGGCACTATCAAATTTAATCACCATTGAAGAAAACGCGACGTCGTCACAACTAAATCGTTTTAATCGATTACGCAGTATCACAATTACCGCGAGTTTAGCCAATGGTTATGCACTGGGCGATGCCTTAGATTTCTTAAACACTGCGGTAACGGAAAACTTACCGGAAGAGGCCCAAGTTGCCTACAAAGGGCAATCTCAATTACTGCAAGAGTCTGGTAACTCGATTGCCTTTATTTTTGCGTTGGCGTTAGTGATCACGTTTTTGGTGTTGTCAGCACAATTTGAAAGCTTTATTCATCCTTTTGTTATTATGTTAACCGTGCCGCTAGCATTGGTTGGGGCGTTAGTGGGCCTTAACTTTATGGGGATGAGTCTTAATATCTATAGCCAAATTGGCATTGTGATGTTAATTGGCCTGGCCGCTAAAAACGGCATTTTGATTGTTGAGTTTGCCAACCAATTGCGAGATAAAGGTCATAGTTTTGAAGAAGCATTAATTGCCGCTGCCCGCCAGCGTTTAAGACCAATTGTGATGACCACATTTACAACGGTAACCAGTGCTATACCTCTGGTATTAGCAGTGGGCCCTGGCGCTGAAAGTCGGATGGTAATTGGTGTGGTAATTTTTGCTGGCGTATCGATTGCCAGTATCTTTACGTTGTTTATTGTGCCGGGTGCATACTATTGGTTGTGTCGCCATACCGGCTCACCGCAACGCATTAGTCAAGAAATTGCTCGACAACAAGAACAAGCCGCATTAAAGAACCGGTAACAAATTGCCTCATCAAGAAGAGCTAGGGCGGTCAGCGTTATTGCAGTATACCTAGCTCGTCTTAACGCTCGGCATGGTTAGCGCAGTGTATTAATAGTGGAAAAGATGATCTGAAATAATATCTAAGGGGATAAAAGCTGTTTTACTGGCATTGATAATTTTACCTTGGTTTGGATTGCAGGAATATGAATAAATTTGGCCAAATTAGCTTGTTGATATTAGCGAGTTTCTTTTTATTTGTTGGCGTTAAAAGTGCATTTAATAATAAGCCGTTTGCTGAATTAACGGATATTCAACGTTTTGAAGGCATGATTTATAAATTACATTGCCCACACAAAGGTGCGGCTGCATTATCCTTAGATAACTCAACATATACCTTTAACTTGAGTGTAAAATTTCGAGCAGATTATTGTAACGGTAACGACTCGCAAGCGTTGTTGGGTAAGCAAGTTAGCTTATTGGCGCGCCCTGTTAATGGTGAGTTTTATCAAAGCTATGAAATAAAAAGTGCGACAGAAACCCTGTTAACACCCGAAGATATTGCCGCCGATCAAGGGGGGTCTACTTTTGGTATGTTTCTATTGGCATTGCTAACCTTTGGTTTTGTGGCGTATAAAAGCCGTAAACGCGTTAACACTTAAGCAAATAAACACAGAACAAATTCTTGCTCTGTGTTAACGCGGTTTTTAAGCGTCTGCTAATGCGCTACTTGGCACATTGGTGGGGCTGATGTGCTCGATTGGGTAGCAACCTAGAATTTTAATAAAGTGCGTTTGCTCGGTGATTTCAGTGATCGCTTCTTGTAATGCCAAATGCTTTAAGTTGGCTTCTACATCGATATAAAACATTTCTTCCCATGGTCGGCCTTGAATTGGGCGCGACTCAAGCTTGCACATGTTAATGCCTTTATTCTTTAATACCATTAAACACTCAACTAGCGCGCCAGGCTTGTGACCTGTAGCAATAATTAATGTGGTTTTTGCAGGTATTTGCTCCGCAACATCAATCGGCTTGCGCGCCACTAAAATAAAGCGGCTATGGTTTTCAACTTGGTTGGCAATCGATTTTTCAAGGGCGTGCAATTGATATAAGCTACCGCCTTCCTCACTGCCAATAACAGCCACACTGTCATCTTGTAATTGGTAGACTTTTGCCATGGCATCGGCAGTGCTTTCACAGTATTCTATACGAATATTTTTTTGCTTGTCGAGGAAGTTGCTACATTGTGCAAACGGCTGGCCATGGGCGTAAATAGTGCGTATTTTGCTTAATTGGCTATTCACGGCCGTTAACAAGCAATGCTCAATTGGCTGAGTTATTTCACCCACGATGGACAAGTTTGTATGTTGTAAAATGTCATAAACTTCATTGATACTGCCAGAGCTGGTGTTTTCAATGGGCAGCATGCCATAGTCAACCATGCCCGACTCCACTTGCTGCATAATGTCATAAAAACTTTGGCAGCCATGTTCGATGATTTTCTCGGCCCGTCGAGAAAAATAACGGTGGCTGGCTAAATAGCTATAGGAGCCTTTAGCACCGAGAAACGCAACGCTGACCGTTGGCTCTTGCATGTTTGGATTGGCTAAGGTTTGCAAATAGGCCTGTTGATTGAGCACTGAGTCTTCAATGATGGTTTGGAAGATGCAGGTAACATAGTGTGCGTCTAACCCTAAAGCCTTGCCTTTGTTGATCAGGCTGATCAACAGCTCTTGCTCTCGTTGTTGGTCTCGTACCGGACGCACTTGCTGCGCTTTGCTTTTTGCAACATTTAACGTTAAGGCGCGACGTTCTGCAAACAATGTCAGTAGTTGTTGGTCGAGTTCGGTAATTTTTTCGCGTATTTTATTGAGATCTAATGCTTGGTTCACCGTGGTTTCCTAGTCAATTATCATGTGTGTATTGCGTGCAAGTACCGTGTTTCAATAACGATATTGAAACCACTAACACTAAAAAACCTCCGAAAAGGAGGTTTTTTAGTGAATGCCAAAACCCAAAGCGCGCTCAAAAAATAGCGAGAAAAAAAGAGATAAAAATAAAAGAGGGCTTGATCGTTTGCATGCCTTTACTTTATCGAGCCTGACGCAAGAGTTCAACCGTTTATTTGCGGCTTTATTGTGATGGTAGCCGCTAAGCAGGCCCTAAAGACAGAGCACAAAAATACTAAACGCGCTGATCATACCTAACGCCCAAATAAAGGAGCGAAACAAGGCCCAGTCGAGTATGTAGGCAACATGGTAAAGTAAGCGCGCAATGACGTGGCTAATGGCGAGCTGCTCGATCATTATGCCGGTGTTATTAGTGGCGATTGCTAGCAAAACAGCGGGGGCAAAAATAGCGAGCGATTCAAAGGCATTTTGGTGTGCTGCTAACGCGCGTGCGCCTATCCCGGTTAATTTTGCTTGCTGTGCTCTTGGATGATGATTATCGTAACCAGAAAGCCTGTGCATGCTCATTGCCACAGGGACTTTTGCCAGTATGGGTAATAAGGTGGCGATAAATAGGCAAACGATTAAAGTGGTCATATTGCACTCCTAGTAATTTAATAAGGTTAATTGGTATTTACTTTCACCTGGTAGGAAGGGCGAGGCTTGTCCGGTCAGCCAGTTTTCATGCCCGGCCCGGTAATATGGGCTCCAAGGATGGCCTGATTGGCTCGTGGGCATATGAAATATACCCCGTTCTTCATGGCCGGGCGACACCACCATACGTTGTGAGGCGCCAAATGCCGGTCCTTGCACTCTTGGCATGTAACTGTCGCCGGCTAACTCAACCGCTGGCATATCAAGCCAGTAGCCAATAAAAGGGATCGCTTTACTTAACGGGTGTTGAATTTTACTGACATTTTGTTTACCCCAAGTGGCGTTTGCTAAACTATCGTTTTTTGTCATTTGCGCTAAGGTGGTATTTAAGCTCGCGCTTAATAAGGCTGGCCAACTATCATGGCCGCGCCAGAGAAAGTTATCGGGTTGTTGATTGACCAACTGCCATAAAGGCGTCTCTAATTGGTGGCTGATACTGTTATAGTTGTAGCTTGGGTCAAGCTTAGCCATATGTTCATTAAAAATATCGAACACCTGCTGCTTAACATTGAGACGGAAGTTTCGCACTAAGCGATAAGCGACCGAGTCAGTACTGGCGGTTAGCTGCTTATCATAAAGCAGTTCTTTTACCTCTTGCCAATGGGGGTTTTGCGCTAGCAGGTCATCAGTGAGTAACTGTGTTAGCAGCAAGTCTTGCCAACGGCTTAAAAACTGCGCGCGATCATCCAGTGCAATCTCGAGTAGTGCTGGTTCATCAAATGTTGGCTTGGCATACAAACTTTGCTTGATTTGCGTGGCACGGGCGCCAATGGCGTAGCCTCCATTACCAATTTTCGCTAACATTTTGCCACCTACCACACGCGAATTTGCGGTCCACAAGCGCGCATTTTTAGGGTTAATAGCTTTTGGGTATTGTGCTGGGGGTAATAGCCCAAGCCATTGGTGTTCTCCATTAGCCCATGATGTTGGAACATCGCCAAACGAAGCGCTGCGCACGGGTATAGGCCCCATAATGCTCCAGCCAATATTGCCTTGCTTATCACCCACTACTAAGTTTTGTGCTGGCATACCTGCGCGTGGCGCGATGGCGATGGCTTGTTCAACACTGGTTGCGGTTTCAAACTCGCTAATCACCATATTCACCGCCGCTTGTTCATGCGCTATCCAACGAAAGGCGAGTAGGTTACCTTGATTATCTTTTCCTATCACAGGTCCCCAAATGGTTTCTTTGACGCTAATGTTTACCGCGTCTTGATCTTTAACGGCAATGATTTGTTTGCGTTCGATAAAGCTTTGATAACCACTTGGCGTTAAATATTGACTGTTGTCGGCGTTGGTTGTTAAGACAATCACATCACTCCAATCACCGTAGCTATTGGTAAAGCCCCAAGCAATATTGCCATTACTGCCGACAATAATATTGGGCGTTCCCGGTAATGTCGCACCTGTGACTTTGACAGGCTGTTGCTGGTTTTGATATTCAAAAGAGGCTCTAAACCAAGTATTTGGCACTCGAATGCCTAAATGCATGTCATTGGCCACGATAGCGCTGCCGGTTGTACTGATATTACCGGCAACCGCCCAGTTATTTGAACCGGGAAAGTCTGTTGGGGTAGCTAAGTTTGCTGAGGTGCTCTGGTTAGCGGCTGTTTTGACCAAGGCGCTTGCGGTAATATCTGCACCGGCCGCAGCAGGCCAAGCCGCTTTTGGCATTGGTGCTGGCGAAAATGTGCTGTCATCTATGGCCGCATCCCATCGACTGCCTTTTGGGTTGAGAAACGCAAATACTTCTGGGCTCAACAGAGCATGTAATAAACCTAAACTTCGCTCGCGTCTGCCGTCTTGATGTTGCAGGTCAATGTACATGCTAAATACGGCTAATATGGTGTCTTCTTCTTGCCACTCCACCGGCTCGTGCCGCAGTAATAAGTATTCAAATGGTGCAGCTTTTAAGTATTTTAAGCCTTGGTTTACTCCGCGCGTATAGGCTTTTAATAGTGCAGCATCAGCGGGAGGGAGTTTTTTGACTATGGTGCTAGCACGATCTCGAAAGCGGTGACGACGTATATCAGTGTCGTATTGGATTGCCGCGGCGCCAAATAAGCTCGCCAGCTCTCCTGCTGCATTACGACGTAATAAATCCATTTGAAAAAAACGCTCTTGTGCATGAACAAAGCCTGTTGCTACGGCAACATCTAAACGGTTATCTGCCTTGATGGTGGCGATGCCATGTTGGTCGCGGGTTACCGTAGCGCTGTTGGATAAGCCGTAAATTGTTCGCATGCCTTCTAGTTGTGGCAAGGCACTGTCAATTTGACTATATAGCCAAGTAAAAAACGTGGCAAGGATAAAAAGCAGAATAAAAAATAAACTCAGTAGCGTACGTTTTAGGTGTCTCATAAGTGTGTAATATCATCATAGCGATATGCTAGAGTACCTGAAAAATATTCAATTTTGAATGGTGATTAATCAGATAGACTACGTCTTTACGTTTGGGAATTATTTCTTTGTATCAGTACCGTATTCTTTTTAGCTTTTCTTAGTTAAACAATTGTCATACTTGATTAAGATAGTTGATCAGCTCAGCGTTGAACACGTTGAAAGTCGCTAAAGGCGAGCGCTGCAAGCTGCTTAGGGTTTTAATTTTTTGCGAGCGCTAAAGTAACATGAAAAATGCTATTTTCATCGACTTGTGATCTTGCTTTGACAATGAAGACCAAAATAGCGCAAGCTAAAATTGGGGCAGTAAAGCGCACAACAGAGAGATTTTGATGGCCATTTATCAGCAAGAAGAACTTGCCATTATCGTGCTTGCCGCAGGACAGTCAGCGCGGTTAGGGCAAATGAAACAATTAGTTACCATTAATGGTAAAACCTTAGTTGCCCGCCAACTCGAGCAGGCGTTATCGTTAACGAGCGCTGTGTATTGTGTGTTAGGGTTTCAAGCACAGCAGGTACAAGCGCAAATTGACCATTTGCCAATTCAGACTATTATTAATAGCCAATGGTCAAGCGGTATGGCGTCATCGATAGCCAAAGGGGTTGCAGCGTTAGCGCCCAACAGTGCAGCAGTTATGTTAGTGTTAGTGGATCAATGGCAACTAACAAGCGCCGATCTTCTGGCTCAGGCCCGATATTGGCAACAGTGCCCGTCGACTATTATTGTTGCGCAAGATATTAACGCCAGTACTGATCAGCAAAGCATAGGGCCGCCGGTCATTTTTCCACGGCAATACTTTGCACAACTACAACAATTACAGGGGCATCAAGGGGCGAAACGATTACTGAAAAAGTATCAAAATAGATTATTAAAAGTGCCACTAGCCCATGCCTTTATCGATTTAGATACACCAGAACAACTAAATGAATTACATAAAATAATCGGTAATAGCACGGCGCTATAACTGGAATCACTTTAACATGACTTAGAGGGAAGCAATACCATGATCACCTTATCGGTTAATGGCAAACAACATCAATTTGACGATGACGGCGACATGCCATTATTGTGGGCATTGAGAGATATTTTAAAATATACCGGTACCAAATATGGCTGTGGTAAGGGCTTATGTGGTGCTTGTACTGTGCATTTAGATGGTCAACCCATTCGCTCTTGTGTCACGCCAGTGTCGGCTGTAGGGCAGCAAAATATCACCACCGTTGAAGGATTGTCAGCGCAAGGTGAGCATGTGGTACAACAAGCTTGGCAACGCTTAAATGTGCCACAATGTGGTTATTGTCAGTCAGGGCAAATTATGTCGGCGGTGGCATTGCTAGCGCGCAATGCACAACCTAGCGACCAAGATATAGAGCAAGCCATGAGCGGCAATATTTGTCGCTGTGGTACTTATCAAAGAATCAAGGCCGCTATTCATCATGCCGCAGATTTAGCCACAGAAATCAAAGGAAGCTGAAGATGAAATATATTGAAAATGTCAGCCGCCGAGGCTTTTTAAAAAAACTGGGCATCAGCTCAAGCGCCTTGGTGTTAGGCGTGCAATTACCGTCTATGCTCACTATCCCGAAGGCATTAGCAGCGGTGACCAACACTGGCCAGTTTGCCCCTAATGTCTATGTGCAAATTGGTAGCGACAACATTGTTAGCATTGTTGTGCATCGCTCTGAAATGGGCCAAGGGATCAGAACCAGTATTCCCATGATAGTAGCCGACGAACTTGGCGCCGACTGGCAGCAAATAAAAGTTGTACAAGGGCTAGGGGATAAAAAGTATGGCAGTCAAAACACAGATGGTTCGCGCTCTGTCAGGCGTTTTTATCAACCGTTACGAGAAGCCGGCGCTGCGGCGCGCATGATGTTACAACAAGCAGCGGCCCAGCAATGGCAAGTGGATGTCAGTGAAACCTATGCGAAAAATAACACCATAGTGCATAAAAATACCGGCCAAACCATAGCATTTTCTGCTTTAGTGGCCCGTGCCAGTCAGCTCGCCGTTCCTGAAACCGCCAGTTTAGTACTGAAAGCGAAAAAAGATTTCAATTTTATCGGCAAATCCAACGTTGCCTTAGTCGATGGTAAAAATATTGCCACAGGTGCCACCACTTATGGCTTTGATGTTGAACTCGACAATATGCAATATGCCGTGATCGCCAGACCGCCAGTGCTAGGGGCAACAGTTAAGTCGTACAATGCTCAAGCGGCTAAAGCTATTACTGGGGTTATTGATGTGGTGCAAATGCCTGATTTAGTCGAGCCAGCTGTATTTAAGCCTTTAGGAGGTGTTGCTGTGATCGCAAAAAACACTTGGGCGGCAATGCAGGGGCGTGCTGCTTTAGCGATAGAGTGGACTGACAGTGTCCATAGTGGCTATAACAGTGCGAGTTATAAAATAGCCTTGGCTGAAAGTTGCGACAAGCCGGCAAAAATTATTCGTCGCAAAGGTGATGTTGGGAAAGCCTTAGCTGAAGCTAAACAAGTGATAACTAGCGCTTATTATGTACCTGAGCTGATTCATGTTCCTATGGAGCCACCGGCGGCTGCAGCGCACTTTCATGATGGTGTGTTTGATATTTGGGCCTGCACGCAAACCCCGCAATCGGCACAAGCGACTGTCGCGCAAATAACTGGCGTCGCCCCAGAGCAGGTCAATATAAATGTCACCTTACTAGGTGGTGGCTTTGGTCGAAAATCTAAACCTGATTTTATTGTGGAAGCAGCCTTGTTATCAAAGCAATTACAGGTGCCGATCCGAGTAATGTGGAGTCGCGAAGATGAAATTCAAAACGGCTATTATCATGCGGTGAGTTACCAAAAGCTGGTTGCCGGTATTGACGAGAACAACCAAGTATCTGCTTGGCAGCACCACGCTGCCGAGCCGCCAATTGCGTCAACCTTTAGTCAGGGCGCTGATTTAATTGGCTCAGAAGCCGACCTAGGCTTGATCGATATGCCCTATGATATTGCCAATGTCAGTTGTGGTATTGGTAAAGCGCCAGCACATACCCGTATTGGCTGGATGCGCTCAGTAACCAATATCAATCACGCCTTTGCCCTGTGTTCATTTGTTGACGAACTTGCCAATGCCAGAGGCATGGATAGTAAAGACAACCTCATTGCCATGCTTGGTGCGGATCGGAAAATTGATTTATCACAGCAACAGGCCCAATACGGTAATTACGGCGAAAGTTTAGCGCAGTTCCCGATTGATACTGCCCGCATGAAAGCGGTGATTGAAAAAGTTGCCACCATGGCCAACTGGCAGCGTAAGCGAGCAAAAGGTCATGGTTTAGGTATCGCCATGCATCGAAGCTTTGTCAGTTATGTTGCTTGTGTTGTGGAAGTGGTGGAAGACAGCGCAGGCAAAATTAAAGTGACTGATGTTTGGATCGCCGTAGATTGTGGTTTAGCGGTTAATCCAGAGCGCATTCGTTCACAAATGGAGGGCGCAGCTATCTTTGGCTTATCATTAGCTTTTTACAGTGAGTTAAGTGCGAAAGATGGGGCAATAGAGCAAAGTAACTTTGATAATTATCAAATCGCGCGTTATGCTGACACGCCAACCACGCATGTCGAGATTATCGACAGTGACGCACCACCAGGGGGCGTAGGCGAGCCTGGTGTACCACCGATAGCACCCGCTATCACTAATGCCATTTTTAATGCCACAGGCAAACGTTATCGAGAGCTACCCTTGAAACAATATGGTATTGTTTAAGTTATTAAATAAAAAAATTAATATTTAATGCGGATACCCTGATAGACTGAATAAAAAAGTAGCTATGATAGCTACTTTTTTAATGGCTACTGTAATCTCAGTAATGACCTGATAAAATAGCGACCATATCTCATTTTAGTCAATAGGATTTAACATGGCCTCGTTACAAGAGCAGTTGCTAAAAGCCGGTTTAACCACTAAACAAAAAGCGCGACAAGCCAATACTGACAAACGCAAAAGCTCCAAGCAAAAGCGTAGTGGCGTAAAAGTAGCAGCGAGTTTACAAGAGCAGGTAAAACAAGAGCTTGAGCTAGCCAAACAAGAAAAGTTAGCGCGTGATACTGCGTTAAATAATGAAAAAAAACAAGCGTTACAAGCCAAAGAGCAACGCTTGAGAATTTTGCAAATATTACAACACCATCAAGTGACGAATGTCAGCGGTGATACCGAGTACAACTATACTTTCAACAATAAAATTAAAAAGCTGTTACTTGATGAGGTGAGTCATAAAGCGCTCGTCAATGGCCGTTTAGCGTTATGCGGTATGGATGATACGACCTATATAGTTACCGCTGAAACCGCCGATAAAGTTGCCAGTTTAGATACCCGTGTGGTGTTAGTGCAAAATACCAAAGTCGACGACGAATCCCTTGCCGATGACGACCCTTACGCTGAGTTTCAAATACCTGATGATTTAATGTGGTAATGCGTAGCTAACAAGCCTGTTGCTCGTTAGCTATTAGCAGAAATTTTTTAACACAAATCACTTAACACAAATCACTTAACACAAATCACTTAACAGAGAGTTACTTTTTACTATGTTTTTAATTCGTTGGCCAATTGGTCGTTTAATATTATTGTTAAATTTTATCTTTTCTCCACGCGCACCAAAACGCTCAGCACAGCAACAACAAGCCGTTGATGCCAGCACAGCACATTTAAGTTTATATCAACTACCCGCCTGCCCGTTTTGTGTGAAAACACGCCGAGCGATAAAACGTTTTGGTTTAAATATTGAATTACGCAATATCAATCAACAGCCCGAATATAGAGAAGAACTGATCCGTGAAGGGGGCAAAAGAACCGTGCCTTGCTTAAAAATTTGCCATGAAGACCAAAGTGTTACTTGGCTTTATGAGTCAAATGATATTATTGATTATTTAGCGAAGTTTGCCCCGAAAAGCTGAACCCTCGCAGATTAATTTGAAGTTTTTTACCTCTAAAGGGGTCTATCTATCACAAGATAGGGTGATCACTTAGAGGTAAAAATGTTAATTAAGCACATAAAAAGCAGCACATTGTCTGAACATGAGGTTACCGATGAGGCGACTTACCTCAACAGACGTCAACTTTTAAAGCAATTTGGCTATTTAGGCGCAGCAAGTTTATTAGCGCAATCGATGCCAGCGCAAAGCTTGGATTTTTTTAGTAACCCAAAAACTCACTTTCAACGCCATGACTTAGCTTATCAACAGGCCGCTGATACTCAGCAAGTACTGACCCCCGAAGCGAAAATTATTTCCCATAACAACTTTTACGAGTTTGGCACCAGCAAAAGCGATCCTATGGACAATAGTCAAACATTTAAGGTTAATCCATGGCAGCTAAGCATCTCTGGAGCGGTAGATAAACCTTATGTTCTCGATTACGATCAGCTATTTCGGCAATTTCCGTTAGAAGAGCGTATATATCGCTTACGCTGTGTTGAAGCTTGGTCTATGGTTATTCCTTGGCTTGGATTTCCATTGGCACAGCTAATAAAAAAAGCCGCACCTACCTCACGGGCCAAATTTGTTGCCTTTGAAACCTTATATGATCCCAAGCAAATGCCAGGTCAAGCCAGTCGGCGTATTGGTGGTGGTATCGATTACCCTTACCGCGAGGGGCTGCGCATTGATGAAGCCATGCATCCCTTAACTTTTCTCGCGGTTGGCTTATACGGCAAAACGCTGCCGCCACAAAATGGTGCGCCAATTCGCTTGGTGGTGCCCTGGAAATACGGCTTTAAAAGCATTAAGTCGATTGTTGGCATTAAGTTGGTTGAGCGGCAACCGCCAACCACATGGAATATGCTTGCAGCTCATGAATACGGCTTTTATGCCAATGTGAACCCTGAGGTAGATCATCCACGTTGGAGCCAAGCGAGTGAGCGCCGACTGACCACAGGGGGCTTATTAGCGCGCAATCGTATCGCGACCTTGCCGTTTAATGGTTATGGTGAAGAAGTTGCCAAGCTATATAAAAATATGGATTTAAGGAAGTATTTCTAGTGTCAAGTGATGCCAAGAACACTGCAATCTTCACCGTTAAAGCACAGCGGTTACGCCGGCGGGTTTGGCTGCTTAAACTTGTGATTCATTGCGCTGCTTTGCTGCCGTTACTGGCAATATATAGCTTAGCCTTTGCTGATCAATTAGGGGCGGATCCGGTGAAAGCAGTGATGCACTTTACCGGCATTGGCGGTTTTAATTTATTGCTGTTGACGTTGACAGTGACACCGTTGGCGAAAACATTTCGTGCCGGCTATTTACTGAAAGTTAGGCGTTTACTCGGCTTGTACAGCTTTAGTTATGGTTTGTGCCATGTGCTGAGTTTTTTAGCGTTTGAAGTGCAATTTGACTGGCGGTTATTTGTTGCAGAAATTATCGATAGGCCCTATATCACGATCGGCATGACAGCTTTCACAATACTACTCGCCTTAGCTATTACTTCGGTCAGCGCTTTACAGAACAAGTTAGGGAAAAACTGGCAAAAGTTACATAATTTTGTTTATGTAGCGGCGCTGCTAATCGCATGGCATTTTTATTGGTCCGTCAAAAGCAATATAGTCGAGCCACTCATTTATTTGCTGATGGTACTGGTGTTGTTGAGCTTGCGTAAACAGAAGATTAGTCGCTGGTTGCGTTAAAGAGCTCATAACTTAAGCCGTGATAAACAAGCGCGTCATACTCTTGCTGCGCGCTTGCCTTGTTCTTTAATAGGTATTTATTCGCTACGCGCTGTGACTTCCACGAGATGATAGCCAAATTGCGTTTTCACCGGTCCTTGTACTTGATTAAGCGCCGCTGAGAACACGACTTCATCAAACTCTTGCACCATTTGACCACGACCAAAAGATCCTAATGCGCCACCTTGTGCTTTCGATGGGCAATTAGAATGGGCTTTAGCGATGCTTGCAAAATCTTCACCAGCGGCTATTTGTTGTTTTAATGTTAGACATTGCTCTTCAGTGTCGACCAAAATATGACGTGCTGACGCTCTTAACATTGTGTTTCCTCTATTATTTTACGGTGTAAAGTTGCAAAACCTTACCTTAATTCATAATCAAAAAAAACTGGCATCGTGCTTTTTTGCTGCCAAAAGCAGCGTAATTATTTTAATTACAGTGCTCGTTAACTTACATAAGCGTGGAAAAATAGGCTATCGCATTATCGTGAGTATGCCAGTGGTAAAAGGCTATTAATATTATTGATTGTATAGTGATTCATTAATAGGTTAAGTTAATTGAAATCAAGGCACTTCTTTACATCATGAGCGAATGAGGCTGGCATGTATTTACCGAACTTAAAGCATCTACGTTATTTAGTGGCTCTGCACCAACATCAGCACTTTCATAAAGCGGCGCAAGCATGCTTTGTTAGCCAATCAACCTTAAGTAGCGCAATATTAAAGCTAGAGCAACAATTAAATTGCCAACTGATAGAGCGTGATAATAAGTCGTTTTTATTTACCAACCAAGGCAACGCCTTTGTCGAGAAAGCGCGTAAATTGCTGGTAGATGCCAATGATTTAGTTAGCTTTGCCAAGCAGCAAGGGCAAGCAGATGGCGGAGTATTTAATATCGGCTGTATTCCTACCATTGCCCCTTATTTGTTAACCGACTTAGTGCCCGTTTGCCAACAAGCGTTAAAAAACTTGCTCATTTATTTTCGAGAAGATACTACAGACCAGCTTTTACACTTGCTAAAACAAGGCGAGCTAGATGCGGTAATCTTGGCGTTACCTATTGTCGACAGTGGTTTTGAAAGCCAAGTGGTTGGTAAGGACCACTTTTATGCGGCCGGCGCTCCTCAAGCTATGGCGAAGTTTCGTTTAGGGCAACACTATCAAAGTCTGCCTGAGCACAGTGTATTTTTACTGTCTAATGAACACTGTTTAACGCGCCATGCCATCGCCGCGTGCAACTTGGCTGATACTAGCCGAATCAACCCTTTTTCCGCGACGAGTTTGTCGACTTTAGTGCAGATGACCGCCTATCACCAAGGCTTTACTTTTTTACCAGAAATGGCGGTGAACAAAGGTTTAGGGAGGGCAGAAGGGCTAATAGTTGAGCCATTAGCCAGTAAAGTCTACCGAGAAATTGCCTTACTGCGGCGAGCAACAAGTGCTAAAACCTCGGTATATCAAACACTTTCAGAAATTTTGCAAAATTTATTAAAATAAAGTGCTAATTTTCAAACTTTATTTGATCTTAATGCGACATTAACTATAACAGAGTCACTGACATCATTTAGCAATAAGAAACTAACGCTTGGCGAATATTTCTTAGAACGCTAGGGATTAACTAACAATAATAGGACATTGCGTGTTTGAGCGAAGCGATGAAACGCTAGTAAAGCAAGCGCTGAAAGGCAAAAAGTCAGCTTGGATCACCTTAGTTAAGCGGTATGAGAAAAACTTATACAACTATAGTTTACGCATGGTAAATAACCCTGATGATGCGATGGATTTAATGCAAGATGTATTTCTTGCGGTGTTTCGTAATCTCGCGGCGTTTCGCGGTGATAGCCCGTTTAAAGGCTGGCTCTTTAAAATTGCCCATTATCGTTGTATTGAGTTTTATCGGCGCAGAAAGCCAACCCAATCTATCGATGATGCGCCAGAGCAAGCCGAGACAGCAAGTGACGCCTGCCCTGTGGGAGATTTGTGGTCACATCAGCAGGCAAATATTTTAAACTCAGCCCTGCAAATCTTACCACTGAGCCAAAAATTAGTGGTGGAGTTAAAGTTTTTTCAGCACTGTACTTTTGATGACATTGCCCAGCAATTGGGGATCTCAGTCAATACAGCTAAGTCTCGTTTGTATAGTGCATTAGATAAGTTAAAACATCATTTGGAGATAGATCATGTCAAATAAAGAACAGTTAGCGCAAGAGCAAGCGTTTGCCGACTGGCTTGATGGTAAATCAGATGATAGTCAAATTAACGCAGAGCCCGAGTGGCAACAGCGAAAAAATACCGTCAACACCCTAAAGGAGCATGTTGCTATGACAGCAGATGCAGACGTGCCAAGTTGGGATCGCGGCCGTGCCTTTGTCGGCAATAAAGTGCCTTTTTGGTCATGGCGCGGTTTACCCGCTTTGTCGATGGCGTTTTCTGTTTTTGCGTTGGTGTTAGTGTTATTTAAAGTGGAGCTAGTCGTACATGAACAAGGGCTGCTATTAAGTTTTGCCGGCAGCTCGACGCAAGTAACAGATGATAAATTGGCAAAACTCGTTGATGCTAAGCTACAAGGCTTTGCTCAGAGGCAGGAGCGAATACTCGCCAGTTATGCTGCTGAAATTAAAGAAAAACAGCAAGCAAGTAACTTAGAGTTGGCAAGCTATATATTGTCGGCTTCGCGACAAGAGCGCCAAGAAGATATCAGTGATTTTATGCACTATATTACTGCGCAACGACAAGATGAATTACTCGAGCAAAACTTAAAGTTTCAAGCGCTTGAACAAGCAATTAAATATAACCAAGCTTATCAAAGACAAAATGTGACAGGCTTTGGCTTAAATCATGGTGATGTCAATCGCACACCTGCTAATTGGACTGCTGAGGAGTAGAAAATGAAGAAATTAAAAAACTTTACCACCAAGATGATATTACCTTGTTTACTCGTTTCAGGGTTCGTAACTGCAGCAGAGCAAGAATATTCAGTGATGCGTCAACAACTATCGATCATGAGCGATATTTTTAAATCCTCGATGGCTGATCAATCAGCAGCTCATGGCATGAAAATAAACCGTATTGATAGCACTTACCTGCGCGGCCAAGGGGTGGTATTTACCATTAGCTCAGGGGCTATGGGTCGGCAGTGGCATGAATATAATTTTAACTTTACCTTGCCTGAATTACCCAAGATGCCAGATATACCTGCTGCGCCGATAGCACCAGAGGTTAATCAAGAGTTTCATGAAATGTTTGATATTGACGTAAATGAAACTGTTACTCAGGCACTAGGCTCAGCCGCTGCTGAATATGAGAGTGTCAGGGAAGCTTTGCAGCAAAACCGTGAGCAAGCTCGAGAGTTAAGAGAGCAGCAACGTGACTTAGCCTATAGTTTACGAGAAATTGCCCGCGAAAAACGTGATCTAAGCTACCAACTTGCCCGTGCTAATGATGACGATAAAGCAGAGCTCGAACAAGCATTAGCTAAGTTAGCTGAAAAAGAAAAAGCGCTACAAGATGAGCAACAATCTTTACATCAAATCGGCCAGGAAATGGCTATGGCGCAAAAAGCCAAGCAAGCTGCAAAGGCGAAAGCGCGTAGTGAGCAATATCAGCAACTTACGCAAAGTTTAGTCGCGACCTTATGTTTATATGGTAATGGCCTAAAAGCGTTACCTAGCAATGAGCATGTCAGTATCATTGTTAAATCAGCAGGAGAAAAGTCAGAGCGAGGCTACCAAGATAGAATTATGGTGTTTAGCCAAAAAGATATTGCCCGTTGTGCTAAAGATAGCATTAATGCACAAACACTGATGGAAAGCGCCAATGCTTATCAGTTTTAAGGGTGAATAATATATTAAGCGCAGGTGGGGTTATTTAATTACAGCGCTAATGTTGATGAAAAAAGTCGCTACTAAGCGACTTTTTTGTTGATAAGCTACAGATTAAAGCTAAGGGTTAACTTTTTGCTGCTCTTAGCTACTGCTTTTAGCGCGGCAGGTTGTTATTGGTTTTTTCGCTGTAACTTGGCTAATTAAATAGCTATTTTCAGCTCTAGGGCTTTCATTATAAGATTTATTTTTGCCATCACTCTCTGCTGATGACAAGTCAAAAAAGGCCAGTATTTGTTGCAGCGTATCGTTAAATTTTGCCGCAAATTCAAAGATAGAGTTTTTTTTCTGAATGCCGTTTGGCGTTATTATGGCAAAATCGACGACTTCGATGCCAGCTAATGGTTTTACAGGCGCTTTGGGTAACGAGATGAATCCCTGACTTGGATAGGAAATAAAAACTTCACTCGTCAGGCTAGGGTAGGCACTATTGCCAGCTAAACTGGGTACTTTTGGCACAAGTTGATAGGCGCTGATACTTGCTAGCGCGTTGTTTATCGTATGAGGGGCGGCTAGTATATTGGAATTATATAAGCCAAGGGTCGACAAAAGTGTGATAGATAAGGTTATCTTTATTTGTTTGTTCATCTCAACTCCCCCATAATATTTTCGCAGCCTCAATCCTTGATGACGGCGCTATAGTACTAAATTGTTACAAATTAATATAGTGTGGTGTTGGCAATTGCGCGACAAAAATAAGATAAAAGGTACTGTTTTTCAGACCAACAGCGCAGTAACCACTGTAACAACAAGGCCGAGTCACTTTTCTGACTAAGCGTTGTGATAGTTATAACTGCTAGCTAAGCGCCTGAGCTAAGCATCTATTATAAGAACCCGATATCCGCAAATAAATTTCACCATAGCGTAACGAAACTTAATCATGCTAACGGCTGATCGCAAACTTAACTAGCCCAAGCTGATGAAGAGCTTGGGCTTAGTTAGCATGGCTGAGAGTTATTGTTGTTTAGTGAGCTTGAGCCACGCTTTTAAATAACGCTCTATTTTTATGCAGCAGGGGTTCGGTATAGCCATTAGGTTGTAAATGTCCTTCAAACACTAAGGATAATGCAGTTTGAAAGGCAATATTATTGTCAAAATCAACAGCCATGGCGTGATATTGGCTGTCATTTTGATTTTGCTTGTCGACAACCCGCGCCATTTTTTTCATGCTGGCTAACACTTGCTCAGGTGTACAAATGTTATGTTGTAGCCAATTCGCCATGTGCTGACTCGATATGCGTAAAGTTGCGCGATCTTCCATTAAACCAACGTTATTGATATCAGGAACTTTTGAACAGCCCACGCCTTGGTCAATCCAGCGCACTACATAGCCTAAAATGCCCTGAGCATTATTATCTAACTCGTCGCTGATTTCTTGACTTGTCCAGTTGCTATGCTCGGCTAATGGTATTGTTAAAATATCATCCAAGCGCGCAGGTGGCCGTCGCTTTAGCTGTTGTTGTAATTTAAAAACGTCAACTTTATGGTAATGCAAAGCGTGTAAGGTTGCGGCGGTTGGCGAAGGCACCCAAGCCGTATTTGCGCCTGCCTCGACATGGTTGATTTTTGTCGCCAACATATTGGCCATTTGATCCGGTACTGGCCACATACCTTTGCCGATTTGCGCCTTACCACTGAAACCGCAGGCTAGGCCAACGTCAACATTGTTGTCTTCATAAGCGCTGATCCACTTAGTTAATTTGATATCGGCTTTTCGTGCCATAACACCAGCTGCCATTGAAGTATGAATTTCATCACCGGTGCGATCAAGAAAGCCAGTGTTGATAAAGACAACGCGCGCTTTAGCTTGATAAATACAGGCTTTTAGGTTGACACTGGTGCGGCGTTCCTCATCCATAATCCCCATTTTAATGGTGTTGCGCGGTAGCGATAGTAAGTCTTCTGTGCGGTCAAATAACTCATTAGCAAAAGCCACTTCATCGGGGCCGTGCATTTTGGGTTTAACTATGTAGATAGAGCCGGTGGCACTATTGGTTAAGGCATTTTTTTGTTTGACATCATAGCTAGCAATTAATGCCGTGATCACCGCATCCATGATACCTTCAGGTACCTCAAGGCCTTGCTGATCAAGTATCGCATTATTGGTCATCAAGTGGCCAACATTGCGTACAAACATTAAGCTACGGGCTTTAAGTGTCGCTTTACTGTCATTAAGTGTTTGGTACTCTATATCTTGGTGCATAGCACGGGTTTGTTGTTGGCCAGATTTTTCAAAGGTTTCCGTTAATGTACCTTGATTTAAGCCAAGCCAATTTTGATAGGCAATGACTTTATCCTCAGCATCGACTGCCGCAACGGAGTCTTCACAATCCATTATCGTGGTTAGTGCAGACTCGACCGCAATATCACTAATACCTGCGATATCGCTTTGCGCTATGGCGCTTGCTTGCTCAAATTCGATGATAAAATGTAAATCGTGATGTTTAAACACTAAGCCTTGTGGACAGTCTTTGGCTCCAAGGTAGCCGATAAATAATGCGGGCTCAACTAACTGGGTTACTTGATCGTTGTTTAATACAACCGTAAGGGTGTTATCAACAATGTGATAACCTTTGCTTTCGTGATGAGAGCCGGCTTGTAAAGGAATGGTTTGATCTAAAAAGTCGCGGGCAAAAGCGATAACCTTGCCACCTCGAACTGGATTATAGGCTTTATTCTTTTCTGCACCATGATCGCTACTAATAACATCTGAGCCATATAGTGCATCATATAAACTGCCCCAGCGCGCATTGACCGCATTTAACGCAAAGCGGGCGTTCATAACTGGCACTACCAATTGTGGTCCAGCGATGGTGGCTAGCTCGGCGTCGACATTGTCAGTGCTAATGGTAAAGTCTGCAACTTCGGGCGCTAAATACCCAATACGCGTTAAAAACGCTTTATAGTCATTAAAATCAAAGTCACTTGCGGATTGCTGTTGATGATAGTCGTTAATTTGCTGCTGTAAACTGATGCGTGTTTGTAATAGCGCGTGATTTTTTGGGCTGAGATCGGCAATAATTTTCGCAAAACCAGCCCAAAAACTCGCTTCAGTAATCGCTAAACCAGGCAGTACTTGCTTGTTAACAAATTGATATAAAGATTCTGCAACTTGCAAGTTTTCAATGGTAATTCGTTTTGTCATGGGGCACCTTTTTTAAAAAAGTAAGCAAGCTGTTTGAATAAACTACGCGCTTTAAAGAACTTATAGTTGCAATGTAAAAATATTAATCGGCTTATGCAATAGCACTGCGCGCGCTGATTGCTATATTAAAACGCCATGTGCAAGCATTTTAATAAAGTTCGAAGTTTTAAGTCTTTGTAAGTTATGGATTAAAAAGTTAAAGCAGCACTTTTGAAAATAGGTGTATTCATAGTATTGTTTGTTACTATTATTATCATTCATATCGTGAATGTTTGGGTGGGTTCTGCAAATCATACCGCTAAGAGAAGACTGGATAAAAAGTTAATGATAAACGGGCTGGTTAATGCGGTGATCACGGCAGAAACAATCAGCGCTAGTGAGCTATAGGCAGCATGTTGGTAGCTAATATTGCTAACCGTTGCTGTGCCTATGGCATGACTTGCCGCGCCTATGGCTAAACCTTGTACTTTTGCAGAGTTTACGTTAAGAAACTTTAGCCAAGGTGGGCCGATAATGGCGCCAAAAATACCGGCCAATATAATCGCAAACGCAGTAATAGCAGTATTGCCATCGAGCTGGCCTGCGATTGCCAGTGCAATCGGTGTGGTGACCGACTTTAGAGCTAACGCCACCGCTATGCTGTGATCAGCGATGATAGCGATAGTGAGCAAAAAACTGCTGATAATGGCCGTGAAAGCGCCAATACATAACACTAACAGGATAGCTTTCCACTGTTTTATTATGGTGCCTAAATGCTGATAAAGTGGAAAACCCAAGGCGACAACCGCCGGCTCTAATAATGCATTGAGCAGCCAGGCGTTTGAAAAATACTGCTCGAAGCTAATACCTTGCCAAAGCATAATGGCGATAAGGGCTAAAATAGTCATTAGCATTGGCTGTAGCCAAATCAATCGCAGTCTTTGCTGTAGCCGGGCAAATAACTGAAACAATATAATGGTGCCACCGACCGCCAATATGGACGAAAACAGGTGGTGAGAAATAAAGCCTGTCATTATTGCCTGCCTAGTTTTTCTCTTGGCTGCACTGCTGATAGCAAAGCGCAACTAAGGTTAAAAGCAAGAAAGTTGTGGCAAAGGTTATGGCAATAATAGTCAACCCAAATTGCTTTAGCAGCTCAAAATGGTTGATAATGCCAACACCGGCCGGCACAAAGCATACCGCCATATGCTTAATGCTCCAAACCACACTGGCTTTGATCTGATCGGCGTTAAATAACCGAAAATGCAAGGTCAGGGTAAAAATAATCAGGCCGTACAGACTTGCCGGTAAAATAGGGGCGAGTAAAGCGCAAAGCTTACCTAAACCTAGACAAGTCATGATAGCAAAAACACTATATAACACCTGAGCCATGTGGTTTTTAAACATGGTTACACGCATGGCCATATCGTTTCGTTTTACCCTTCATTGGCCGCTTCAATTACTAATTGTCGAAACCAAATATGGCTAGCGTCGTGATGTAGTAGCGGGCTCCAGATCATTTTTAACTCAATATCTGGAATATCAAAGGGGGGGTTGACTATGGTGTAATTACTGTCATTCTTATGAATCAGCGCGGCACGAGAAGGCAAAGTGGCGACCAACTCGTCTTCAAATGCCAGTTGCATAGCAACATGGTAATTACGGGTAAAGACTTTAATATCGCGCTTTTTGCCTAATCGCGCTAGTGCCTCATCAACCCAGCCAAGCTTCTGTACGTCTTTGGGGTCCATACCCACACCGACACCAAAGCCTGTTTTTGATACCCAAACATGCTTAGCGCTGAGGTAAGAATTAAGATTAAACTTTGCCACTACGGGGTTGTCGGCACTTAATAAGCAAGAAAACGAATCGCGCCAGATGGTTTTTTGGTGAAAAGACTGTGGTAATTCATCAAAGCGATTAATTGCCATATCAATTTTTCCCGCTTCAACGTCGTGAAAGGTCACATCACTTGGCGTCATAATATCAATAGTAACATTAGGCGCAATTTGATTAATACGTTTTAACAATTTAGGGAGTAGTGTTGATGCTGCATAATCGCTAGCCATAATGCGAAATACACGCTGACTATGTTGTTCATTAAACTCTTCTTCTCCTTGAAGTGCTTCTTCTAGCTCTAATAATATTTTTCGAATGGTCGGCGCTAACGCCCGAGCTCGTTCTGTCGGCACCATGCCATCAGAGGTACGAACCAATATCGGATCATTAAATAGCGTGCGTAAACGCTTCAAACCATTACTCATGGCTGGTTGCGTAATGTTTAATTGACCAGCCGCGCGAGTGACGTTTTTTTCGCGTAGTAAGACATCAAGATAAATAAGCAGGTTTAAATCAATTTTTGAGATATTCATATTACTAATAATTTAGCGGAAAAATATAACTCAAATATATGTCATGGCTAAAAATGATAATCAAGTAAATTTATGAAATAAATGCCTTTAGTAGGCTAAAGTTTGCGCCAACCGATAATGGCTAAGTCAAGATGGTGAAAAACTACACTAACTAACCAGACATAGATGTTGTGTATATAATGATGTATTCATGGTGTGAATGATAAGGATGTTTGGTATGTATTTTGTTTATTTCTATATTGTGGTTTAGTATTAATGGTGTTCGGTATCACAGCATACCCCAAGCATCAGCATGATCATAAATCGAGTCAGTTAAGACTTTTTGGAGAACCACTATGTCGAATTATCAAAGCGCAATAGCAGCAGTACGAGCAATTAAAGAAAAAGCAGGCAGCTCTTGGGATGCCATTAATCCAGAATCTGTGGCTCGTATGCGGGTGCAGAATAAGTTTAAAACCGGTTTGGAAATAGCACAATATACCGCTGATATTATGCGACGAGATATGGACGCGTATGATGCTGACAGTTCTAAATATACTCAGTCGTTAGGTTGTTGGCATGGTTTTGTTGGTCAACAAAAAATGATTTCGATTAAAAAACACTTTGGTGGCAATACTGACCGTCGTTATTTATACCTGTCTGGTTGGATGGTAGCGGCCTTACGCAGTGAGTTTGGTCCATTACCCGATCAGTCCATGCACGAGAAAACAACGGTTGCTGACTTAGTAAGAGAGCTATATACCTTTTTGCGTCAAGCTGATGCTCGTGAATTAGGTGATTTATTTCGTGCCTTAGATGCGGCAAGCAGTGAGAGCGAAAAAGCGGCAATACAAGATCAAATTGACAACCATGTCACGCATGTCGTGCCGATTATTGCCGATATTGATGCGGGTTTTGGTAATGCTGAAGCTACCTACTTAATGGCAAAGCAAATGATAGAAGCTGGTGCTTGTGCACTGCAAATTGAAAACCAAGTGGCAGATGAAAAACAATGTGGTCACCAAGACGGTAAAGTAACCGTACCACACGCTGATTTTCATGCCAAAATTCGTGCACTGCGCCATGCGTTCTTAGAGCTGGGTATTGACAACGGCATTATTGTGGCGCGCACCGACTCTGAAGGGGCGGGGTTGACCAAAGAAATTGCCGTTGTAAAAGAGCCTGGCGATCAAGGTGATCAATATAACTCTTACTTGGATGTTGAAGAAATCGATGTAGCTGATATGGCTGAAGGAGATGTATGTTTTAATCGCAATGGTAAACTTGTGCGCCCTAAGCGCTTACCTTCCGGTTTATACCAATTTCGTCCAGGGACAGGTGAGGCGCGTTGTGTATTTGACAGCGTAGAAGCCATTAAAGCCGGTGCTGATTTGATTTGGATTGAAACCGCGACACCGAATGTGGCTGATATTACCGCCATGATGACAGAAGTGCGTAAAGAGATCCCTAATGCTAAGTTAGTGTATAACAATAGTCCGTCATTTAACTGGACCTTGAACTTCCGTCAACAAGCTTATGATGCCATGGTTGAAGCAGGCGAAGATGTCTCTGAATATGTGCGTGACGACTTAATGAATGTTGAATACGATAACAGTGAACTTGCTAAGCGTGCAGATGATAAAATTCGTAGCTTCCAAGCTGATACGGCCAGAGAAGCGGGTATTTTCCATCACCTGATCACCTTACCAACCTACCATACCACAGCATTATCAGTGGATAATCTAGCGAAAGAGTACTTTGGTGATGCGGCGATGCTAGGCTATGTTGAAGGGGTACAACGTAAGGAAATTCGTCAAGGTATTGCCTGTGTTAAACATCAAAACATGTCTGGCTCTGACATTGGCGATGATCACAAAGAATATTTTGCTGGTGAAAACGCTTTAAAAGCTGCTGGCGAGAAAAACACCTCAAATCAATTTAACTAAGCTCTCCTTAGTTAGCCAAGGTAAAGCACTGTTATTTAACATGTCGTCATTTAACAGTGCTATTTACCATTAATGCAATAAAAAACCAGCGCCTAGGCACTGGTTTTTTTTAATGTTTACTTACTTTTGAATTAGCTTTTAGAAGCTGTAGACCAAAGTCATGGCAGTTTCAGTATTTAAGTTTTCTTTGTCCTCATCAACCTCTGTGTTGTAATCCAAGGTTAAGCTAAACTTAAGCTGTAAGGTTTCAATTAATTTAGTTGAAATTGAGGTGCGTGCTTTATAGGTACTGTTTTCACCTGATTTAGGCGAATACTTAGCAACAAGTAATTGTCTAAATAACACATGCTCATTAATCTGACGTTTGTATAGCGCTTGTGCCTGAATGATAAAGGCAGAGTTGGTCTCTTCTGGTTCGGTATTCGTCGCTCGTAATACATCACGTTTGTAACCTGGACCAATATCGGCATCTAGCGTGGCTTTTTCAGTTTCAAACCAACGACGACCCCAACCAGTTGAAATCGAACTTTGGCTTTCAAAGCTACTAAAGCGATTATCTTCATAGGAAACGTTACCATAGATATAGTTTGGGCTGGCTTTATCTAAGGTGTAGTTGGTTTGTGCCACAGCGGTCCATTTCTGGTCACTGGTGATAAAATGATCTTCACCGTTGTCATCTTCCTGCTCACTTTTTTTCACGAGTAGGTCTAACTGTAGTGTAGATTTCCAGCGTTCAAGCTCATGCGTTAAGTCAAAGCCTGCCTTAATATCTGCGCTTTTTGTATCACCGGTTTTAAATAATAAACCTAACTCGGCCGAAGCGGTATATGGCGACTTGGCTTTTTCAATTTTTGCTTCTTCAGCAGCTGTTGCCAGTGAAACACAGCATAGCGCGGCTGAAATTAATTTATGACGCATGTTTTTCCTCTTTATTCATATGAATAGATACTTGTGGGTAGGGTATTTCGATGCCTGCATCGTCTAATGCGATTTTGATTTTTTCCAGCAAATCGCGATGTAAAGGCCAGTAGTCGCCCGAGGCTACCCAAGGGCGAACGACAAAGTTGACTGAGCTTTCGGCTAACTCCTGCACCCCAATAACCACTTCTTTATCTTTTAAAACTAACTCATGCTCACTGGTTAGCTTGGTAAGTAGCGCTTTGGTTTTTGCTAGATCTGCGTCATAACTGACCCCTATCACTAAATCTAGACGTCGCTCAGGCTTAGTTGAAAAATTGGTGATAGTGTTAGAGGTTATTTTATTATTTGGAATAATCACCGCTTTATTATCGCCGGTGCGTAATTTAGTTGAAAAGACATGTATTTCTTCTACTATGCCAGACACACCCGAAACATCAATAAAATCGCCGGCTTTAAAGGGTTTAAAAACAATCAGCAAAACACCAGACGCAAAGTTAGATAATGAGCCTTGTAATGCTAAACCTATCGCTAGACCAGCGGCACCGACAATGGCGACTAATGAGGTGGTATTAAAGCCTAAATGAGAAATAGCAGCAACAATAACGATAAAAAACAGCATGCTATAAAGTAGGCTACCGATAAAAGAAATGATCGCAGGATCTATACCTTTGAGGCGTAAAACTTTTACCACCCCTTGGCGGATTATATTAGCGACCAGTTTACCAATTAACACAATGGCGATAGCTGCCAATAATTTAAGGCTAAAATCATACAGAATTTGTTGGTTGTTAATTAGCCAGTTTTGTATCGTTTCCATGGTTTACCTTACAGCAGTGTGCGAAATGTCAAATTATAATCAACATGTCATCAAAAATCATTAGCTTATGTTTGCTTTTTTAAGGGATACATTCATTATTTACAGCACTATGGCCCGATAAAAAGCAAAAGACGACCTTGAGGTCGTCTTGTTATTATTTTAGCTCGCTGTTAGCGCTTTACTTGATTATGGCATCCAATTTACCCGACTCGTATTGCATAAACATATTCTCTAACGAAATAGGTTTAATTTTGTCGGCTTGACCAACAGCACCGAAAGCTTCGTAGCGAGCTTTACAAATTTCAGACATGGCTTGTGTTGACGCTTTTAAGAATTTTCTCGGGTCAAATTCGCTTGGATTTTCTGCTAAAAAGCGACGAACGGCACCGGTTGACGCTAAACGTAAATCAGTGTCGATATTAATTTTACGCACACCATTTTTTATACCTTCTTGAATTTGTTCAACCGGTACGCCGTAGGTTTCGGGTATTTTACCACCAAACTCGTTAATCACTGCTAACCAGTCTTGTGGTACTGAAGACGAGCCATGCATAACTAAGTGGGTATTTGGAATGCGGTTATGTATCGCTTTAATGCGATCGATGGCTAAAATATCACCTGTTGGTGGTCGGGTGAATTTGTAAGCGCCATGAGAGGTACCACAAGCAATAGCTAACGCGTCCACTTGGGTTTTTTGCACAAAGTCTGCCGCTTCTTCTGGGTCGGTTAGCATTTGTTCCATGGTTAATTTTCCGGCTGCACCAACGCCATCTTCTTCACCTGCTTCGCCAGTTTCCAGTGAGCCTAAACAGCCTAACTCACCTTCAACAGAGACGCCACATGCATGCGCCATTTCTACCACGCGACGAGTTACATCTACATTATATTCGTAACTAGACGGTGTTTTACCGTCAGACATTAATGAGCCGTCCATCATTACGGATGAAAAACCTAATTGGATAGAGCGTTGACAAACCGCAGGAGAAGTACCGTGATCTTGATGCATTACCACAGGAATATGAGGGAATTCTTCAATAGCCGCTAGGATCAAGTGACGTAAAAATGGCGCACCGGCATAGGCTCGTGCGCCAGCAGAGCCTTGCAAAATAACGGGGCTGTTGGTCTCATTAGCTGCAAGCATGATGGCTCTAACTTGTTCTAAATTGTTCACGTTAAAGGCTGGGATACCGTAACCATTTTCGGCGGCATGATCTAACATTTGGCGCATAGAAACTAAAGCCATGAACTAACTCCTGTGATTGAATATGGGCAATAATAA
The DNA here is from genome assembly GCF_002104455.1 of Colwellia chukchiensis. Taxonomy (GTDB): domain Bacteria; phylum Pseudomonadota; class Gammaproteobacteria; order Enterobacterales; family Alteromonadaceae; genus Cognaticolwellia; species Cognaticolwellia chukchiensis. Next base: position 184,086 of record NZ_NBOC01000001.1, read on the forward strand.
ATTTCATGAAGTTTCGTAGTGAAACTTAACACTTTCATGTCGTAATTATATCAGATGGGTTTAACAATTTGCACTAGAAAAAATCGCCTTAGTCACAGGCTAAAGGCTATGATTTTGCTTATAGATCAATAATGTTTTTTTATTACTTTATAACGGTGAGTTTAAATGCTCTTAATGGTTGTAAAGAGCCTTTGATGTAATTTAATTACGAAAAATGATATTAAATAACAGCTGAGACCATGAAAAAACTTAACATGAAAAAACTTAAAACGGAGAGTGGTAAGTTCGAAGCTGTCAGTAAAAACAAAAAACAAAAAACAAAAAACAAAAACGGCCTGAATAGTTTATGCTCTGCAGACCGCTTATAACCTAAAGTTTTAACTGCTATTTTTAGTGTGCTTGCTTAGCTCGAGCCTCTAAAATTTCTACCGCCGGCAACTTCTTGCCTTCTAGAAACTCAAGGAAAGCGCCGCCACCTGTAGAGATATAAGAAATTTTATCGGCAATATCGTACTTATCCACGGCTGCTAAGGTATCACCACCGCCGGCAATCGAAAACGCTTTGCTGTTAGCAATGGCGTGAGCGATAACTTCTGTACCTTGGCCAAATTGATCAAACTCGAACACACCAACTGGACCGTTCCATACTATAGTACCGGCGTTTTTGATAATTTGTGCTAGTGCTTGCGCGCTGTCTGGACCAATATCAAAAATCATATCGCTATCGTCAACATCACTTACTTGTTTTAAAGTTGCTTGCGCAGTGGCAGAAAACTCTTGCCCTACCACCACATCACTCGGTACAGGAATGTCACCATTATTGTCTTTTGCTTGTTGTGTTAGGCGTTTTGCTTCAGGTACTAAGTCTGCTTCAAATAACGATTTGCCGACATTGTGGCCTTGGGCAGCAATAAAGGTATTAGCAATGCCACCACCGACAACAAGTTGGTCAACAATACCGGCTAATGAGTCAAGTACGGTCAGTTTAGTGGACACTTTCGAGCCACCAACAATTGCCACTAACGGACGAGCAGGGTTGTCTAATGCCTTTGATAATGCCGCTAATTCACCAGCTAGCAGCGGACCGGCACAGGCGATGGGGGCATATTTGGCCACGCCATGAGTACTGGCTTGCGCACGGTGTGCGGTACCAAAGGCGTCCATGACAAAGACATCACATAAGGCGGCTAATTTTTTTGATAAGGTTTCGTTGTTGTTTTTTTCACCGTCATTAAAACGAATATTTTCAAATAAGACTAACTCGCCAACGTTGACTTCTACGCCATCGAGGTAAGCTTTAACTAAGCGCACAGGGTAGTTTAGCGCGGCTGCAAGGTAGTCGGCAACGGGTTGTAAAGAATATTCTGGGTTGTATTCGCCTTCTGTTGGGCGGCCTAAGTGTGACATTACCATCACTTTAGCACCCGCTTCTAACGCCAACTTAAGGGTAGGTAACGCGGCTTTTAAACGAGCATCTGAGGTGATCTTGCCATCTTTAACGGGGACATTTAAGTCTTCACGGATCAGCACGCGCTGATTGCTAAGCGCTAAATCGGTCATTTTAATTACAGACATGTTATTTTCCTGTTGGTAAAAGTAAGGTATAAATTTATCTAGTTGTAAGCCGTGAGTCTGAGCTTGGCAAAGTTAACCTGCATCCGCCATGGCAGATGCAGTATCAAGCAAGCGATTGGCAAAGCCCCACTCGTTATCACACCATATCAACAACTTGACTAGGCGTTTATGGCTAACCCGTGTTTGGTTGCCATCGACAATACATGAGTGCGGATCATGATTAAAGTCAATGGAAACTAGCGGCTCAGTGGTATAGCCTAAAATGCCCGCTAAACCATTATTTTGAGCACTGACAATGGCGTTATTAATATCGGCAATACTAACATCGCTCGCTAAGTTAAGGCTAAGATCCATCGCGGTCACATTGATTGTAGGTACGCGTACCGCAATGGCTTCAAAGCGACCAGCAAACTTTGGCAGTATGCGTTCAATGCCTGCAGCGAGCTTAGTATCAACCGGAATAATGGATTGGCTGGCAGCGCGGGTACGACGCAAATCCGGGTGATAGGCGTCGATCACTTGTTGGTCATGCATTGATGAATGTATGGTGGTAATAGCGCCACTTTCGACACCAAAGGCTTTATCTAACACTTGAATTACCGGCACCACACAATTGGTGGTACACGAGCCATTAGATACCACTTTCTCGGCAGCGGTTAGTCGCTGGTGATTAATACCATAGATAATGGTGGCATCTAGATCTTGCGAGCCAGGGTGGGAAAACAACACTTTTTTCGCACCTTGAGCAATATGCTGTTGCCCATCAGCTTGGCTACCATATTTACCCGTACAATCAATAACAATATCAACTTGGTGTTGTTGCCACGGCAGTTGTGTTATATCGGCTTGATGGCTAAGCGCTATTTCATCACCTGCGATATAGAGCTTATCTTGATTCTCTTGTACAGCAAATGAAAAGCGACCATGGGTCGAGTCATACTTGAGCAAATGCGCTATTCCTGCAGGCTCAGCAAGCTCGTTGATGGCGACTAGCTTAAATTCGTCGGTTCTGGCGTTTTCATATAGCGCTCGAACCAAGTTTCTACCTATCCTGCCAAAGCCGTTTATCGCGATATTTATTGACATATTTTTCTAATGTGTAGCGCCTAGCGTTGAGTTAAAGCTCGACCTGAACGCCTAGCTGATTAGGAGTAAAATAGCCAGTTATATAGCAGTTAACTGGCTATTGCGCTCGGGTTATTTACAGGCTGTTAACGGTATTGATGACGTTATCAACCGTAAAGCCAAAGTGCTCTAACAATACGTTACCTGGCGCTGACTCGCCAAAGGTGGTCATGCCAACGACTTTACCGTTAAAACCAACGTACTTGTACCAGAAGTCAGTATGCGCTGCTTCAATGGCAACACGCTTGGTAACGCTTGCTGGCAATACAGACTCTTTATAAGCCGCGTCTTGAGCATCAAAGATGTTTGTTGATGGCATAGATACCACACGCACCTTATCACCTAAACTTGCTGCTGCTTTTAACGCTAAAGATACTTCCGAGCCAGTGGCAATCAAAATCACTTCTGGTGTGCCAACGCTATCTTTTAAGATGTAAGCCCCTTTAGCAATATCCGCTACTTGTGTTGCAGTGCGACTAAGTGCAGGTAACCCTTGGCGTGAGAAAACTAGTGAGGTTGGCGCATTTTGGCGCTGCACGGCATTTTTCCACGCAACCGCAGACTCTGTAGCATCGGCAGGGCGCCAGGTCACCATATTCGGTGTGGTGCGTAAATTAGTTAATTGCTCAATCGGTTGATGCGTTGGGCCATCTTCACCTTGACCAATTGAGTCATGGGTATAAACAAAAATGTTTTGAATGCCCATTAATGCTGACATGCGCACTGCGTTGCGGGCGTATTCCATAAACATCATGAAAGTTGCACCATAGTTGATAAAACCGCCGTGCAACGAAATACCGTTCATGATGCCGCTCATGCCAAATTCACGCACGCCGTAAAAAATGTAGTTACCGGCGGCGTCGTCTTGAATGCCTTTAGAGCCAGACCATAAGGTTAAGTTAGAGCCGGCTAAATCGGCTGAGCCACCTAATAATTCAGGTAAAATCGCACCAAAAGCTTCAATGGTGTTTTGCGAGGCTTTACGGGAGGCAACATTTTCTGCTTTTGCTTGACACTCGAGGATATAAGCATTGGCTTTTTCTTCAAACTCAGCGGGTAAATCACCCTTAAGTACACGTCTTTCATATTCTGCCGCTAGCTCAGGGTGCGCTGCTTGGTATGCGGCAAATTTTTCATCCCAATGGGTTTGTGCGGCACTGCCTTTTTCTTTTTGATCCCACTGTGCGTAAACATCAGCAGGCACTTCAAAGGGTGCATGTGGCCAATTTAAGAATTCACGGGTGGCAGCAATTTCATCGTCACCTAATGGTGCACCGTGACAATCATGAGTACCAGATTTATTCGGAGAACCAAAGCCGATCACAGTTTTGCAACAAATCATGGTTGGTTTATCCGTGACTGATTTAGCCTCGGCAATCGCTGCGGCAATCGCTGCGCTGTCATGACCATCAACATCACTGATGACATGCCAACCGTATGATGCAAAGCGAGCAGGGGTGTCGTCAGTAAACCAGCCTTCTACGTCACCATCAATTGAAATACCATTGTCATCCCAGAACGCGATAAGCTTGCCTAAGCCTAAGGTACCCGCTAATGAACAGGCTTCATGAGAAATACCTTCCATTAAACAGCCATCACCTAAAAACACATAGGTGTTATGATCGACTATGTTATGACCTTCACGGTTAAATTGTGCAGCTAAGGTTTTTTCCGCAATCGCCATACCTACGGCATTAGAAACACCCGCACCTAATGGCCCAGTGGTAGTTTCTACGCCTGGTGTATAACCGTACTCAGGGTGGCCTGGTGTTTTTGAGTGTAATTGACGGAAGTTTTTCAATTCGGCAATGGGTAAATCATAACCGGTTAAATGCAGCAATGAATAAATCAGCATTGAGCCATGGCCATTTGATAAAATAAAACGGTCACGGTCGGCCCAGTTAGGGTCGCTAGGGTTGTGCTTTAGAAAGTCACGCCAGAGAACTTCAGCGATATCTGCCATACCCATAGGGGCTCCAGGGTGTCCTGATTTAGCTTTTTGTACAGCATCCATGCTTAAAACTCGAATTGCATTGGCCAGTTGTTGACGCGACGGCATAATTGCTCCAATTAATGTTAATTTTGAAAGGATATAAATTGCGCTTATTTTCGCCTAGACCACACCATAACTGCAAATTTAATTGTCACTTTTTTGAAAATTATTTTTACTCGGTTACTTTTCCTATCTTTCATGTCTTAAATGCGGCGCAATTACTCGGATAAGTCTACGCAACGCCAATGTTTGATAAAAAGTCAAGGTGCTAAAGCTAGCCAAATCTTATGTTGGCTGGCAAAAGGTTACTTGGTATGAGAAAAAATTATGCGTAATTTTTCTAGGTTATTGAAATTAAAACGATGTTGCGCTAGTGTAATTAGGTTGTATGTACAAATAATAACTACAAAGATATAACCTGACATAGGAAAAAATCATGAACAGGTCGTCGTCACGCGGTTTTAAGCTGACTACGGTAATATTGGCGGTATTAATATTAGCTGTATCAGCGGTGTTGAGCAGTGGCTCAGCAGCAGGCGACAAGGACGTTGTTATAAAGCAAAGTAATATGGAACAAGTCAATACTGAGTCTGTAAACGAACTCAGTAATTAATATAAACCTCGCAATCGCGAGGTTTTTTTATGCGTAATTATTTGCTCAGTCGCGTTGGCGAAGTTGAAAAAAGAAAGCCCCAAAAATTTGCAAGCTGGCGTCCCCACCAGGACTCGAACCTGGAGCAGCGGCTTAGGAGGCCGCAGTTTTATCCAGTTAAACTATGAGGACTGACATAGCATCGCACTTTAGCTTGTTATTTTATTGTCAAATAGCCAAAAATCAATACAGATAAATGCAGTACAATTTAATAGCGCACCACGAGATCATTGATTTGAATATTGTCTAATATATGTTGTTCTTTAGTTGTGGCATGGGCGCTATCTTGACTTACAGCGTGAACAATCACCTTATAGGGGCTGATGTTAAAGCTTGGGTAAGAGCGTTGGTCGTCACTTATAATGTTGTGTAAATGTAGTAAAGAAAATTCATCGCCAACTTGCACGCCATGACGTTTGCCAAGATTGAAGGTTATTTGATTACCGTTAACTTGAACTATTCGGCCTTGGCTTGGCTGGCACATCATGTTCTCATCAATATCGTTGACCATGTCTTCAAGGGTAAAATTAATTTGTTGACCATAATCGCTTTGCCAAAAGTTATGACTCGTAACGTCAACTTGTTGGCGTTTATCAAAGCGCCAAGGAGCTGAGTTGTGGTATTGTTTCGTCAATAATCGTTCACCTGTGGCACCATCATGAATATAAAACGCAACTTTAAAGTGGCGTTGATAAACATTTTGTTGCCAAAATTGCCATGGGTTGTTTTCTTGCTCTGCCAGCGATAGATCTTGAATTTCTGAAAATAAAACATATTGGCTATCGGCCATAGCAGCGAGTGATTTGCTTAAGTTTTTCAGGTTTTGTGTTTGTAAGCTCTGATTTAAGCGTGAAAACTCTGTTTTTGTTTGTAATGCCAATGTGGTGTTTAAGTATAAGCCTTGTTGTTGTATTTTATTGGCAAGTTGTCGCATTAGCGTTTTATCTAAATTGTAAATCTTGCCTATGTTAGCTTGCTCGCGATGTAAAATGTTGCTGCGGGTTAATAACAGCGACTTTTTATAGTCTGCGGCAAAACATTGCTTTTCTTTGGGGAAGATATCGGCACGTATTGTGACTGTGACAGTATTGTTATTATATTGCTCGCGGACAAGTTCGAGTGAGTTGACGCTACCACTGGCGCGAATACTGATTTCATCTTGGGTTAGTAAACCATTGACGACCTGCTGAACGCTAGACACTGACGCGCCAGCAACCAATAAAGCTTTTTTAAGCGCGTTTTGCACTGCTTGGGCTTTTGCCGCTTTAGTATCACCATTTTTGATGCTAGCGATACCTTGTGATTCATACCACTGACTTGTCGCAGAAACACTAAATATAATTAAACCAAGGCAAAGTAAATATACGCGCATAATCTTCTCTTGTTAGCTTTATAACATGGGGTCGCTGTTTTATTTTAGCTTATGCAGTTTTTGTGCCTTTTTAAAAAGTCAGCTCAGATAAGCCGATATAGAAATATTGGCGCGGATCATGCTTTACTAATTCCATTCATATAAAGATATAGATATTAATTGAGGAGAGCTCAATGAAAAATGGCCTTATCGCAGCACTATTATTGACACTTATGTCATGCTCTATGGAGTCTAGTGATGATTTTTATCGCTCAACTTATGCCGATAAAAAAGAAATTAACAGCTATAAATTGCCACGCCATGCCATAAATGATGTGGTTAAAGGTTTAGCGTATCAAATGCTAGCTAGCAGTTCTTTTGTTAACCCAAAAACACCGATTGCGATTGCCTCGTTTGTTGATTTAAAAAACTTAGAGTCAACTAACTGGCTGGGTAATCAATTGTCAGAAAGTTTTGTTCATGAAATGCAGCGCCATGGTTTAGTGGTGATTGACTTTAAAACTACTGGACATATCAGGGTTACCGCCGATGGTGATTATGTGTTTAGTCGTGATTGGAAAGAGTTGCCCGAACGTCAGATAATTGACTATGTCGTTGCTGGTACTATGATGCAACAGCAAGATGGTATTTTAGTTAATGCCCGTATGATAGGCATGCAATCGCGGGTTGTAGTGGCGACCGCCCAGTCATTTATACCTGCATGGGTTGTGGGTGAAGACTTTAACCATAGTGAAAATGTGAAGATGAAAGACGGCATGATTTTGCGTGACAGCGCCATGTTGGTCGATGATGCTCGTGCGATTGCAATTCAGCAATAGTAGGGTTTTATTGCGTAAAGACAATAGCGAAGGTAAATAGTGATATGTTAAACAAATACATAAGCGTTTTATTTATTGTGGTGGGCTTAAGTGCATGTTCATCTATGTATGATAAACATGTGCAATGGCAACCCGTGAAGCCAGAGCGTTTTCCTGTGTTAACCGCAATAGGGCAGGCACCTATTAGTTTACAAAGCTCCGCTGACAAAACACAACGCATGCTAATGGCGATGAATGCTTCTAAAATAGCTGCGTATGCAGAATTAGCCGAGCAGGTTTATGGGCAACGTATTGATGGCAAAACAACTGTCTCTAATTTAGTGATCAATGACCAGCAACTTAAAGCGTCTGTTCAGGGGGTTATTCGTGGGGCTAAAGTGGTGAAAAGCTACCCAGTTGGTGACAGTTATACCACAGAGTTAAGTTTAGATTTTCGTGAAGTTTATGATTTGTATAACGCCAACGCAAATCGACAAGAAATAAAACGTATTTCTTATTATTAGCGCCGTGCTTTTATAGGGTTGACAGTGCTTGGATGCTTACGCCTTAATGCCCAAGCTATTGAGGCCGCCAGATGTTTTACCTTTATTATCATAGGTCATCGACGATTTATTGTGGTTTTCTAGCAGTGTGGTTTTCATGCGCTCAACGGCAAGTTGTGATTGGCTGATGATCAAACCATTAAGTTCATTTTGTTTTTTGCAACGGCTTAAACAAGCGTCAATTTCAGACATTTGCTCATTAAAGTTACCAGCTAGTCTTGCTTGTTTAAATTCAAAGCTTTGGCCAATGACGTTATCGACGTCTTGAATGGCCATTAATAAATTATTTTTTTCTTGTGTCAGTTGCAGCAGTGCTTCTGGATTTTGTTGTACAAGGATTTCTTTTTCCGTGTTTAATAGCGCCTCTAATTGCGTCAACTGTGATAATTGTTGAGCAACCATTTGCTCTGGCGTTAGCTTATCTGACACTCATTTACTCCGTTTTAACTTAGCTCAAACTCAAAGCTAGCTATACTGGCGGCAAGTTTTTCAGGGTTGATTTTGTACTCGCCGGCAGCAATCGCACTTTTGAGCTCAGCAATTTTCTTTTGATTTAATGCCGGTGCAGAGTCGCTGGCCTTTTTTTGCAGTTCATTCATCTGCTTTGCTTGTGGTGTTATTGAGACAGAATCACGCGCTGCTATTTTCGCTTGTTGCGATGTTTGCGCATTTTCGTTCACTTGTTGTTTGTTCTGAACTTGCTGCTCAAGCTTTTGTTTGACTTGATTGGTGTTACTCAAGTTGTTGATATTAATAGCCATTAGTTTGTCCTAGTTACAACAGGAATTAGTTTCTAATCTTTTATCGGCAATATTACAGAAAACTTAACCAATATTATAAATTAATTACAACTTGGTTGATAGCGCTAACTTGTCCTTGTACGACACGGCCTGATTTTTTATTTTTTACCGAAATTAGCTCGCCTAAGCTGCCGTCTTGTAAAGCCATTCCTGCTGACTTAATTTCAAAGCCAGCCGAAGATGCTACGATATTAACCGCTTGTCCTTTGCAAACAAAGCAGGTGTTGCGGTTGGTAATAGCACTGCCTTGCGACAGGTTTCTTTTGGTACGAGCGCCACTTATTTGCGCTATCTCACTAAGCGTTGTGCCGCGAATTTGTCCACTGTCTTTATAAACTACTTCAATATTATTGTGATCTAAGAGTGTCCCTTTGGCTAAACGCCTTTTGGTGACAACAATAGGGATAATGGTATGAATTTTTACCGGCACAAATAAATACCAAGACTGTTGATCAGGACAAACAATTTTAATATTTACGTTTCTACCGTTATGATTTTCAGGTATATTTGCCGTTAAGGGCGCAGAACAAGCTTGTAGGCTAATCCTAGGGTCTATTGGCGATACCTCAATTGATAACTTGCCATGCTCAGGCGCTTTGATTTGACTTTTCACATGTGTTTTTATGAAGTTATATAGGTAGTCACGATCTATTGTCATGGCATTAGCGAAATTTAATGCCGTTAAATAAATCACCATAAGTATTGTAAAAGTATATATTTTACTCATAAATTGTTTATTTGCCTGTTCGGGATAAAAGATACTCGTCTATGCTTATTAGTGGTTCAATACCAATTTTTTTGTGCTGCGGATACCTTTGCCGCGTTGCTTAAATTGTACTAACTGTAGCATTCTGGTGCTGATTTTATTATTGTTATTGATAAACTTAACTTGATGGTTGAAAACTAATAAGCTAAAGCTATCAGTACGTTAACTAGCACTTAGTTGAAAGTTAAATAAGCGCGGGTAAATAAATGTCATCAATCACCGAAAACGTCAAAATAATTACGTTATTGGTTGTTGATAAATACAATCAAGAATTGTGCCTTTGTTCTACTTTCATTGGCAATAGCGAGAGGTTTTTATGGCGGGTATATTAGATTCAGTGAACCAACGAACGCAATTAGTTGGTCAGAACAGACTTGAGCTGTTGTTATTTAAGCTGGTCGGTCGCCAACGTTTTGGTATCAATGTTTTTAAAGTGCGTGAAGTTATGCCATGCCCTCGGTTAACCGCGTTTCCTAAGCAAGATAAGTTCATCAAAGGCGTAGCACATATTCGCGGACAAACGATATCTGTAATTGACCTGAGTAAAGCGACCGGTGGGCCTGAGATTCAGCAAACGGAAAATAGTTTTGTGATCATAGCAGAATATAACCGCAGCGTGCAGGGCTTCCTTGTCTCAGGTGTTGAGCGCATTGTCACTTTGAGTTGGAAAGATATTATGCCACCGCCTGAAGGCGCGGGTAAGTCAAGTTACCTGACCGCAGTGACGGAAATTGACAAAGAAATGGTATCAATTTTAGATGTCGAAAAAATACTTAATGAAATTAGCCCTATCTCAACAGAATTAAGTGCAGGTGTTGCTGATGTGAGTGTCGGTAAAGAAGTAGGCGATCGCGTGATCATGATTGCCGACGACTCAACCGTGGCAAGAAACCAAGTGAAACGTGCACTTGAGCCGCTAGGTTTAAATATGTTGCTTGCCAAAAATGGTCATGATGCATTAATGCAGCTGCAAGATATTGCCGCAGAGTGTCAAAATTCTATCACCGAAAAGGTGGCGTTATTAATTTCAGATATAGAAATGCCGGAAATGGATGGCTATACCCTGACCGCAGAGATCAAGCAAAACGAACGAATGAAAGATATTCCGGTGATTTTACATACCTCGCTCAGTGGTGTGTTTAATAATGCTATGGTTGAGAAAGTGGGAGCTGAAGACTTTATTCCTAAGTTTCACCCAGATGAATTAGCCACGGCAGTTAAAAAGTGGTTAAAACATGATGAGATTTCTTAAATATTATAGAGTGACATAATTAAGATGGATTTTAGCGCGTGTTAACAAAACAACTTGATGATAAAAGTTATCTTCAATTTAGCACCTTTTTAGAGCAGCAATGCGGCATCGTTTTAGGTGCAAGCAAACAATATTTAGTGAAAATCCGCCTTGCCCCGCTGATGATAAAATTTAAGATCGCCTCGCTATCTGAATTAGTTGCGCAGACGCTAAACCCTGCCCAACGGCAATTACGCGCCGCTGTGATTGACGCTATGACCACCAATGAAACCCTTTGGTTTCGTGATGAATATCCCTTTGAATTACTGAAAAAACGTTTATTGCCTGAGCTTAAAGGTCAACGCACACCACTAAAAATTTGGTCAGCAGCAAGTTCGTCAGGGCAGGAGCCTTATTCCATTGCAATGACGGTTTATGAGTACTTGCAAAGTAATCCAGGCGCATTTCCAGCCGGTGTTCAAATTATTGGCACTGACATTTCAAATACTATGCTAAACCAGTGTAAAGACGCGCAATATGATAGCCTAGCTTTATCCAGAGGCTTATCTTTAGCGCGTAAAAAGCAATTCTTTCAAGCTTGTGATAATGGTATGTATCAAGTCAAAGATGCGATTAAAAACATGGTCAGCTTTCGCCAGCTGAACTTGTTAAACAGTTATAGCTTAATGGGGCGTTTTGACATCGTTTTTTGCCGCAACGTGCTGATTTACTTCTCTCCAGAGCTGAAAGCGAAAATAATTTCACAAATATATGGCGCGTTAAATCCTGGTCGCTATTTATTGCTTGGTGCTTCAGAATCTCTGGCGAGCATCAATCAAAATTTTACTATGGTGCGTTGTAACCCCGGTATTATTTACCAAAAAAAATAACCATGTCGCCAGCTCTGGCATAAATATTGAATGTCACTATTTATGTAATTGGAGGTATTCTTATGGCGATTAGTTTTGAAAAAGCATTTGGTATTCACCCACAAGGCCTGCAAGTGCGTGCCCAACGCGCTGAACTTATTGCTAGTAACATAGCGAATGCCGATACACCTGGCTATAAAGCCAAAGGCATGGATTTTAAAGCGGCATTGGCACAAGCAAGTGCTAAGCAGCAATCCGGTATGACTCGTACCAATGAAAAACACTTTGATGTTCGTACAAGCCTTAACAATGGTGTGGGATATCGCGTGCCTGATCAACCAGATACAGGTGATGGCAATACCGTAGATGTACAAGTGGAACGAAACTTGTATCTAGAAAATTCAATGGAGTATCAAGCAAGCCTTCAATTTCTTAACAGTAAAATTAAAGGCTTGAGAAAAGCAATCACTGGAGGGCAATAATCATGAGCCTATTTAACGTATTTTCTATTTCTGGTAGTGGTATGAGCGCACAGTCAGTGCGTTTGAATACCACCGCCAGTAATATTGCCAACGCAGATAGCGTCAGCAGTAGTGTTGATCAAACCTATCGAGCGCGCCACCCAGTTTTTGCCGCTGAGATGCAAAAAGCTGCCGCTGGGCAACAGCAAGCAACCGGCGTGCAGGTGTTAGGAGTGGTGGAAAGCGATAAACCACTGCAGGTGGAATATGCTCCTGACCACCCCATGGCCGACAAGGAAGGCTACATTTACAAGCCCAACGTGAATGTGATTGAAGAGATGACCAATATGATCTCAGCATCTCGTTCGTATCAAACCAATGTGCAACTAGCGGAGTCAGCAAAAAATATGCTCAATAAAACGCTAACACTGGGCCAACGTTAAGGGTAAATAGGAACGAACATGGATACAGTATCAGGTAGTAAGCCGCTGGATAATATGCGCTGGCAGCAAGAACCAACGACGCCAGAGAGCGATAAAAATCGTGGTATGTTAACGCAGGAAGACTTTTTCGCCTTATTAACCACAGAGCTTTCGCATCAAGATCCCACTAAGCCAGTTGAGAACAATGAAATGATTTCTCAAATGACGGCATTTTCAACCACAGATGGGGTCACTAAGCTAAACGATCAGTTTACCAACTTTGCCGCGGCCATGTCGTCCAGCCAAGCATTACAGGCATCGTCTTTGGTGGGGCGTAGTGTCTTAGTTGAAGACAATGTGTTTGGAATGGAAGCAGGACAAGAGGTTAAAGGTAAGCTTGTTACCGATAAACCGGCAAGTAATGTCAATATTTATGTTGAAAACGTGGCAGGTGAAATTATTCAAACGGTGCCAGTAGGTAGTGTTAAAGCCGGTGAGTTTACCTTTAATTGGGATGGTCAAAATGCCAATGGAGAGCCAGCACCAGCAGGGGCCTATCGTTTTCGGGTTGCGGGTTTAGTCGAAGGTGAAGCATCAGAGTTACAAGCCATGACTTACCGGAAAGTTGACAGTGTTACCTTGGCGGGAACGGGTGGCAGTATCTTATTAAACCTAAATGGTGGCAACACCATGAAGCTATCAGACGTTGTTGAAGTTACACAGGGCTAAACTAACAGAATTTATTACGAGGTGAAATTATGTCATTTAATATTGCATTGAGCGGATTAAACGCAGCTCAAAAAGATTTGGATGTAACATCCAATAACATTGCCAACGTCAACACTACTGGCTTTAAAGAGTCGCGTGCAGAGTTTGTTGATGTCTATGCCGCATCGTTGCTTTCCTCTGGTAAAACAAAGGTTGGCGATGGTGTGCTAACCGCAGATGTAGCACAGCAGTTTTCTCAAGGCAGTATTCAATTTACCAATAACGCCTTAGATTTAGCCATCACAGGTAATGGTTTTTTTGCCACCGTACCAGAATTGGGGAGTTTAGAAACTTCTTATACCCGAGCAGGGCAATTTAAATTAAATCAAGATAATTTTATTGTTAACTCGCAGGGCGGGCATTTACTTGGCTTTCCAGTTAACCCAGATGGCACATCAGCGTCAGTCAGTTTAAGTACTGCTGAACCGATTCGTATTCCTACCTCATCCGGTGCGCCGCAGCAGTCATCAGAAGTGGATATTCGCATGAACTTACCAGCAGGTGACGCATATATTTCAGGGGCGCCAGGCAATTTTGATCAAACCGATCCCTTGACTTTTAACCACTCAACATCGGTTACTGTCTTTGACTCACTCGGTGATAGTCATATCATGACGTATTACTTTGTCAAAGATGATCCATCCACCAACCCAAATGAGTGGAATGTGTTTGCGGCTATTGACGGCACTATGGTAGATCTAGTCGCCGATCCTGGTTTAAATAACCCTATTGGTGGTAATGCGTCTGGGCCATTATCAGCACGACCTTTACCGTCACCACCTTACGCAGCAGCAGATAGAGGTGTCGTTGGCGGCAAATTACAATTTGATTCGTCAGGCGACTTTATTAATCAGATTCCAAGTTTGGCCAATGGTGGTTTTATCACTAACCCATTTGGCGCGGGTATTCTTTCAAACGGCGCTGATCCAACGCAAACCGTTAAAATTGACTTCAACTTAGATGTTTTAGCACCTAACCCCAATGAGCCAACCCAGTTCGCCTCGAATTTTGAAGTGACCTCGTTGCAACAAGATGGTTTGGCGGTTGGTCGTTTAACTGGTATTGATATTGGCACCGACGGCTTAGTTCGAGCGACCTATAGTAATGGTACTTCAGAGCCATTATCTCGCATCGCTATGGTCAACTTTGCAAATGAGCAAGGCTTAACACAAGTGGGTAATACGGGTTGGAAAGAAAGCATTACCTCAGGTGAAGCGCTTGCCGGTGAAGGTGGCTCTGGCACCTTTGGTACCATAAACTCATCGGCGCTTGAGCAATCAAATGTCAATTTAACCACAGAGTTAATAGACTTAATTTCTGCACAGCGTAACTTCCAAGCCAACTCACGAGCGCTAGAAGTAGATAACCAGCTGAACCAAACTATTCTACAAATTCGTTAATTAACGAAACGTTAACGTAAATACCAGCCAGCTATTGTTACGCCATTAGCTGGCTTTTTTGTATTACATACACGCCCCTTAAAAACACATAACTTATCGCCATTTTATTATGGCACTTTAATTGCATTAATTGAGCTATAACTAACTTTTTAGGGTAAGTTCATTATGGATAAGATGCTGTATATAGCGATGAGCGGTGCTAAGCAAAACATGCACGCCTTATCAGTGAATGCCAATAATCTCGCCAATGCTAAAACCACAGGCTTTAAAGCCGACTTAGCTAATGCTCGCGCTATGCAAGCCTTTGGTGATGGTTTACCGACACGGGTATTTTCTATGACCGAACGGGCGGGCCAAAACTTTGACAGTGGTGCCTTGCTGACCACAGGGCGTGATCTCGATATTGCCATTCAAGGACAAGGATGGATGGCAGTGCAAACTCCCGATGGCAAGGAAGCTTATACCCGTAACGGACAATTACGACTTAACAACAATGGCGCCTTAGAAACCAATAATGGTGATCTAGTAATGGGCGCAAATGGTCCGGTGTTTTTACCGCTACCGGTTAATAACATTAATATTGCTAGCGACGGCACTATCATGGTTCAGCCGGAAGGCGCACCAAGCTCAGTGCAAGAAGAAGTGGCGCGTATTAAGTTTGTTAACCCAGATAATCGCTTGCTAGAAAAAGGCAATGATGGCCTGTTTCGTCGCAAAGATGGCAATAATGAAGCTGCTGATATTTCAGTTACTGTGGTTAATGGCGCGTTAGAGTCAAGTAACGTCAATCCTATTGGTGAAATGACCGATATGATCGCACTGCAGCGTCAATTTGAAATGCAGTTAAAAATGATGAAGACCGCCGAAGAAGTTGATGCCAGTGCCGCATCGTTATTACGCGCATTCTAAACAAATTATTACGAGGTGATGTATGAACCCAGCATTATGGATCAGTAAAACAGGCTTAGATGCACAAACAAAAGAAATTGCTGTTATTTCTAATAACTTAGCTAACGCCAGTACCGTTGGCTTTAAAAAGAGCCGTGCCGTATTTGAAGACTTACTCTATCAAAACATTAACCAGCCTGGCGGGCGCTCAGCACAAGACACCGAAATGCCCTCTGGTTTAATGTTAGGCGCTGGTACCAAAGTGGTGGCAACACAAAAGATACATACCCAAGGCGACATGCTCAATACCGATAATGCTTTGGACTTGATGATCCAAGGTGAAGGTATGTTTGAAATTTTAATGCCAGATGGCTCATCAGCCTATTCACGCAATGGCCAATTTACCATGGACGAAGAAGGCAATGTAGTGACACCGGGTGCTGGCTACTTAATGCAACCGCAAATTACCATCCCAGAAGATGCCTTAAGCATAATAGTCTCGCAAGATGGTGAGGTGTCGGTGACATTACAAGGGCAAGCCGAGCCGGCCGTGATTGGACAAATTAATACCGTTAATTTTGTTAACCCAACGGGCCTAGAGCCGATCGGACAAAACTTGTTTGTTGAAACAGCGGTCAGTGGCGCACCTCAAGAAGGCGTTCCAGGGCTAGAAGGTTACGGCATGATAGTGCAAGGGGCGCTAGAAACTTCCAATGTCAACACCACGGAAGAGCTAGTCAACCTGATCGAAAGTCAGCGTGTCTATGAAATGAACTCAAAAGTGATTTCTGCCGTTGACCAAATGCTGAGTTACATCAACCAACAGCTATAGGCTTAGGGAGCATATTATGAAAGGCAAGCCAGCTTCTTTATTTAACAGGCTAACTACCTTGGCAATATTGAGTGTTCTGTTTACAGGGTGCGCCAGTATAGAGCAAGCGAAAACCTTGCCAGATGACCCTGACTTTGCGCCTATTCTGCCTGAAGCCGAAGACCAACCGATAGTACCAACCGGTTCGCTATTTAAGGTTAATTACGTTAATAACATATATTCGGACTCAAAAGCACATCGAGTCGGCGATATTATCTCGGTGATTTTAAGTGAGAGTACACAAGCACAAAAAAATGCTAAAACCGAATTAAAGAAAGAAAACAGTGCTACTTTGAACCCAATCACGGGCTTTGGTGGCTCGCCGATCAATATTAAAAATAAAGCCATTCAATTTGGTTACGATCAAAACTCAGACTTTAAAGGTGATTCAAAAGCCAAACAAGGCAATAGCTTGTCAGGCAATATTTCTGTGCATGTGTTACGAGTTTTGCCCAATGGCAATTTAATGATCCGCGGCGAAAAGTGGCTGTCATTAAATAATGGTGATGAATATATACGTTTAACCGGCGTTGTGCGCTCGCAAGACATAAGCTCCAATAACACGGTTACCTCAAGCAAGGTTGCTAATGCACGAATTGAGTACGCTGGCACTGGCACTTTTGCCGATGTGCAAGAGCAAGGGTGGTTAGCAAAATTCTTCAGTAGTTCTTGGTGGCCGCTTTAGGTGGATAAAATGATGAAAACATATTTATATACAATAGCTTGTTTACTGCTGTTGGCTTTATCAACAGCAACTCATGCGCAGCGCATTAAAGACTTAGCTGATGTTGCGGGTGTGCGCAGTAATCAGTTGATTGGTTATGGTTTGGTGGTTGGTTTACCTGGCACAGGTGAGCAAAGCCCTTTTACTGAGCAAAGCTTTAAAACCATGCTCAGTAATTTCGGTATCACTATGCCGCCCAACTTAAAGCCGAAAATTAAAAACGTTGCTGCGGTGGCTGTACATGCGGAATTACCGGCGTTTGCTAAGCCAGGGCAAACTATAGATGTCACAGTTTCCTCTATGGGGAGCGCACAAAGTTTGCGTGGCGGCACTTTACTACAAACCATACTAATGGGCCTCGACGGCAACGCTTATGCGGTAGCACAAGGCAGTTTAGTGGTCAGTGGCTTAGGCGCCGAAGGTCTTGATGGCTCAAAAGTAATTGCTAATACGCCAACCGTCGGCCGAATTGCTAATGGTGCTATGGTAGAGCGAGAAGTGTTATCGCCTTTTACCTCAGGCGATCATATTACTTTTAATCTGCATAAGGCAGACTTTACCACTGCCAAACGACTCTCAGACACCATCAATAACTTAATTGCTGGCTCAGCACGAGCTGTGGATGCGACATCGGTTCAAGTTACCGCACCTAGAGATGCCGCGGACAGAGTCAGCTTTTTAGCAACATTAGAAAACCTAGAGTTTGAACCTGCCTCGCCAGCGGCAAAAATTATTGTTAATTCTCGCACCGGCACCATAGTGATTGGCGCGGACGTGCGTTTATTACCGGCAGCAATCACCCATGGTGGTATTACGGTAACCATTAATGAGCTTGAAAATGTATCTCAACCTAATGCTTTTGCAGAAGGTGAAACGGTTGCCACCAACCAATCCATAATAGACGTCAATCAAGACGACTCAAGGATGTTTGTGTTTAACCCCGGCGTTAGCCTAGATACCTTAGTACGCGCCATTAACCAAGTCGGTGCAGGCCCAGGTGACGTGATGGCGATACTTGAAGCCCTAGATCAAGCTGGCGCTTTACGAGGAGATTTGATCATTATTTAATGATCAAAAAATACCCAGATGACAACACGGATTGCAGACGCACAAAACTTTCTTGATATTAATGGTTTAAATGCCATTCGCCAAGACGCGAAAACAGGTGATAAAGCCAGTAAAGAAGCGGCATTAACGCAAGCGGCAAAACAGTTTGAAGCGATTTTTATGCAAATGCTGATGAAAAGTATGCGTCAAGCACAAGACGTGTTGGAGTCCGATAGCCCGTTTAACTCAGAATCGACCAAGTTTTATCGTCAAATGCATGATCAACAAATGTCATTGGAGCTTTCCAACAACGGTGCGCTTGGTTTGTCTGAGTTGATTGTGCGTCAACTTGGTGGCGACAGTGAAAACTTTACCCCGCACAGTATTTTACGATCAGACGGCAATATCGACAGCCGCGGCGGCAAACAGGTTAATAATCAAGCGCTGATAAAACCATTAGCAGCAGTCAATAATTCGTCAACCAAGCAAGTTGCAGCGCCGGATCGTCAAACTAATGGCAATATTGCCGCACAAGCGGCAAATATGTTGCAAAGTCCAGTTTTTGAGCAGCCGAAAGATTTTGTCAGCGCATTAACTGGCCCCGCAAAAAAAGTACAGCAAGTCATTGGCGTGCCTTTTCAAGTGGTGATTGCGCAAGCAGCACTGGAAACTGGGTGGGGACAAAAAATCATTAAAACCGACCAAGGCACCAGCTCAAATAACCTGTTTAATATTAAAGCTGATAGCCGTTGGGCGGGTGAAAAAACCCATAAAGAAACCTTAGAGTTTGAACAAGGCGCCATGGTGAAAAAGCGTGAGCCATTTCGCGTCTATAAAACACTGGCCGACAGCTTTAATGACTACCTCAAATTACTCACCACAAGTGATAGATATCAAGGCGCTTTAGAACAGGCTGGCAATGTGGAACAATTTCTGCATGGTTTACAAAGTGCTGGTTATGCCACTGATCCTAATTACGCGAAAAAAATAATGGGAACCCTGCGGACAGTAACTGGCTTATTAAATAAATAAGTGTACCGGTGACTTCAAGTATTAAGCGTTGAAGTTAGGGTTGGAGCAGGAGTTTACGTCATGTCGATTAATTTGTATCAAACTGGTGTCAGTGGCTTATTAGCTGCACAGCAACAGTTAGCGACGACTGGCCACAATATCGCCAATGTCAATACTGAAGGATACAATCGCCAACGCGCTGAACAAAATGCCGCCGCAGGTATTGTCAATGGCGGCAACTATATTGGCGCCGGTACTTATGTACAAGATATTACTCGTATTTATGACCAATTTGCTCATAAAGAACAGCTGTTAAGCCAAAGTAACTTAGGTAATGCCGACTCGTTGAGCATCAATTTAAACCAGCTTAACGATATAATGTCTCAGTCTGGGGATGCTATTTCCGGTTCTATTGATCGTTTCTATCAAGCAATGAACGGCATTGCTGATAACCCAAGCGATCTTGGCTTACGCAATATCGCCTTAAGCCAAGCAAATATCTTAGCGAGTGATTTTAATACGTTAAATGCTAACTTTGATCAGTTAGAAAAAGCCGCAAACGGTGAAATAAGTCAAATTGCCAGTAAAATTTCGCAAATATCGTTAGAAATAGCAAAGATTAATGACCAAGTACTACAAAATAAAGATATCACGGTGGCGGGGCAGCCGAATGACTTGCTTGATAAACGTGATCAGCTTGTTGGTCAGTTAGGCGAGTACACCTCAGTCAATACCATAGAAGACAGCCATGGTGTTATGACGGTGATGATAGGCAACGGTGCGACCTTAGTTGCCGGTATTACCCCGTTAACTCTAACGGTGCAAGCGGGCAACCCCGACCCATTACAAACCAAATTACAGCTCAATAGTGCCAATGGCAAAGTGTCAATCGATGGCACCCAACTCGGCGGCGCACTCGCGGCAAAACTCAGCTATCGCGATGAACATTTATTACAGGCGCGAAGCGAAATAAACCGTTTAGCCATGGCAATATCAGAAACCTTGAATCAGGCACAAGCACAGGGACTTGATTTAGATGCACAGCAAGGACGTGATTTATTTACTGATATTAATAGCAGTGGCATACAAGCCGCGCGAGTTTTACCTTACAGCACTAACGCAGGCAATTTAGCCGGCAGCGTAAACATCAGCGATATATCGCTGATACCCAATGCTGAGTTCGAGCTAAAGTTTGATGGCGTAGATTATCAGTTAACCAACACCACTGACGGCTCAGTGACCAATTTAGGCGCGCCGGGTGCGGGTACTTATAGCACAGCGTTTGGTTTTGAATTTATTGAAACTGCCGGCGTACCCAGTACCGATGATAAATTTACCATTCGTCCATCTGAAAATGCTGCTGCGTTAATGAAAGTGACCTTAACTGATGCGAAAGCTATTGCCGCCAGTACCTCGGTGGCCGTTAACCCTGATAGTAATAATATCAGTGACGGTGCGGTTAATATCATTAATGTAACCGACCCTGTCACCGCCAGAGCGTTTACTGAAGGGGTCAATGCCAAGTTAACGGTTGATGTTTATGAAAGTGCCCCAGGCACCTTTGATTATCGAGTATATGACGCCGCCAACCCGCCACCTGCGCCTGTGCTCAGTGCTGGTAGTTTTGCTGCCGGTAATTCCGCCGTTATTGATATGCCACCTTTGCCAGCCGCTGCGGCTTTTCAAATTGAAATATCAGGTTTGCCAGTTGGACAAGGGCCCTTAGCACGAGAAAAGTTTACTGTCTCTGATGCTTTTGGACCGGGTAATGGTAGTAATGCGTCTTTAATAGCCATCACGCAAGAGCAAGCCATTGTTGGCGGAAGTTCTCAAACCTTTAGTCAAAGCCTAGCGGTTACCACAGCAAAAATTGGTGCTAATGCTAGCTCGGCAGCATTAGTCGCTGATACCGCACAAGCATTATTTACTCAAGCATATAACCGCAACCAATCAACCTCGGGTGTCAATTTAGATGAAGAAGCCGCCAATATGATTAAATTTCAGCAAGCTTATCAGGCATCGTCACGCATCATTTCAGTGGCCAATACCCTATTTGACACCTTGTTGTCGGCGGCAAGGTAGGAGTTTTTATGAGAGTTTCAACGGCACAATTTTATTTTCAAAATAGTCAGCAGCTCACAAGCAAGCAGTCGAACGTTAATGATCAAATGGGCTATTTATCCAGTGGTAAACGAGTACTTACCGCTAAAGACGATGCGGTAGCCTACGGCACCTTGGCCGGTTATAAAGACGAACTGGCCAATATTGAAAAATATAAACGTAATATTACCCAAGCGGAAAATCGTAATTCGCTGCAAGATAATGCTTTTGCAAACGCAGAAAACATGATGCAAGAGTTAAAGCGCATTTTTACGCAAGCCAATAACGGTACTTTATCAAGTGATGATTTGGTGTCTTTGGCAGAGCAAGCAAAAAACTCACAATCGCAACTACTCGATATTGCCAATACTAAAGATGAAACGGGTGGCTATATTTTTGCGGGCTTTCAAACCCATAAAGAGCCATTTTCATTGCAGTTGGACAACACAGTTACTTACCAAGGTGATAGTGGTATTAGGCAATTACAGATTGCGAAAAATGTTTTTGTTGAGACCAACCAACCAGGTGATCTCGCTTTCGCCAAGATTGCTAACGATATTGGCGACTTTGGTACTAATTATATTAATAATAGCTCAGGGTTTAGTGTCAACAATGCCACTGTGGTTGATCCGAGTAGCTACGACACCACAACCAACCCCCCTAATTATAAATTAAGCTTTAGCGCCCCTAATGATTTAACCGTCACTGACGGTAATGGCGCTGTGGTAGTGCCGAGCGCACCTTATGTAGCAGGGCAAACCATTGCCTTTAATGGTGTCGAGGTACAGCTAAGTGGCAACCCTTTGCCGGGAGATGAAGTTGATCTTTATCCACAGCAAGAGGTTAATATTTTTAGCACCATAAAAGCGGCAATCGATTGGATGGCCAGCGGCAGTACCCCAGCTAATCCACTACAACATGAAGTGGACTACGCGCATATACTATCGCAACTTGACCAAGGGCTAAATCATTTAACAACGCGGCGCAGTGAATCGGGCATCCGTTTGCAGCTCATTGATAGCCAAGCCAATAACCATGCCGATACGGAATTAACCTTAGCGTCAGGTAAATCCAATATAGAAGATTTAGATTTTGCCAAAGCTGTGGCTAACTTTGAGCAGTCAAAAGTGGCATTACAGGCAGCACAGCAAAGCTTTGTACAAGTAAAAGACTTAAACCTATTTAACTTTATTTAAAAATTTTTAATAAAAATTATGTTTTGGCACACGATATGCTTAGTTAAACAGTGTCAAATATTAGCAATGTGGTTCCACCAATGTGTTGTTGTCAGCAATTGAGCCACACCCTATAACGTAGGAGAGGATAACAATGGCTTTAGTCGTAAACAGTAATATCGCATCTTTAAATTCACAACGGAATTTGAGTGGTTCTACCAATGACTTACAAACTAATTTTGAGCGTTTATCTTCGGGTAAGCGTATCAATAGTGCAAAAGATGATGCAGCAGGTTTGCAAATATCAAGTCGTTTAACCGCACAAATTAATGGCTTAAATCAAGCGGCGCGTAATGCCAATGACGGTATTTCACTCGCGCAAACTGCAGAAGGGGCACTAGACGAATACACCAACTCACTGCAGCGAATGAGAACCTTGGCCGTACAAGCATTAAACGGCTCTAACAGTAACGTTGATCGTAAAGCATTGGATGCAGAATTCTCTGAATTAGAAACCGAGTTAACGCGTATTTCTACTGATACTGGCTTTGCCGGCGAAAAACTATTAAACGGTACCTACACCTCGAAGTTTTTCCAGGTTGGTGCCGATGCCGGACAGAAAATTGAAGTCAGCATAGGGCAAAACTTTGCTGCCACCAGTATTTTATCTACGATAGCTGGTGTTTCGCAGGCAAGTCATGCCTCGCGCGCTTTAGTTAAGGTTGATTCTGCCTTAGCTATTGTAAACAGTACCCGAGCTGATTTAGGTGCTAAACAAAATCGTTTTGCCTCGGTTATTCGCAGTAATGAAAATACCGCACAAAACTTATCTGCGTCTCGTTCTCGCATTCAAGATACAGATTATGCAGCAGAAAGTGCAGCACTTGCGCGCAGTACCGTATTGCAGCAAGCGTCGAGCTCGATGTTAGCGCAGGCGAATCAGCAGCCCCAAATAGCGTTGTCTTTACTACAGTAATTACCCCTCGTGGTACTGAATGCGCTAGTCTTAAGCTAGTGATAAAATGCGCAGCTATCAAAAGCCTCCTTGGAGGCTTTTTTTTTGTTTTTAGGGGCATCTGTACTTAATATCTGTACTTATGTAGTCGTGTTCAAAGCTAGTGAGTTAAAATAATTTTAAATTTAAAGTCAATAAATACAGTGGGTTACTGGCTTTTGTGGTGATAAAAGAGAAATATTAAGAAAAAAGATTAAAGTTCGCTGATTGTTGTCCGATAAAGGTTACAAGAAGCATTTATTGACCATTAATAATCGCTTCGCAATTAACTAAATATATAGGGCAATTAGCTCAGGAGCATTATCATGGCTTTAGTCGTAAATAGTAATATCGCATCATTAAATTCACAACGTCAATTGTCAGGTTCTACCAATGCCTTGGCAACAAACTTTGAGCGTTTATCTTCAGGTAAGCGTATTAATAGCGCCAAAGATGATGCTGCTGGTTTGCAAATTTCAAGTCGCTTAACTGCGCAAATTAATGGCCTTAACCAAGCGTCTCGTAACGCTAATGACGGTATCTCTTTAGCGCAAACCGCTGAAGGTGCGTTAGATGAGTATACTAATACTCTACAACGTATGCGTACTTTGTCGGTACAGTCGCTAAATGGTTCAAACAGTAACGCTGACCGTACGGCACTAGATGCAGAATTTTCTGAATTAGAGTTAGAGCTAACGCGTATTTCTACCGATACAGGTTTTGCCGGTGAAAAACTGTTAAACGGTACCTATACCTCTAAATTTTTCCAAGTTGGTGCTGATGCCGGTCAACGTATTGAAGTCAGTATTGGTAAAAACTTTGCCGCAGCGTCTGTGTTATCTACTGTTGGTATCTCGGCAGCCAGTATGGCGTCTCGCGCCTTAGGTAAAATTGATACTGCTTTAGCATCGATCAACAGTACTCGTGCCGATTTAGGTGCTAAGCAAAACCGTTTTGCTTCAGTTGTGCGTAGTAATGAAAACACCTCGCAAAACCTTTCTGCTTCACGTTCACGTATTCAAGATACAGACTATGCAGCGGAAAGTGCCGCGTTAGCGCGTAGCACGGTATTGCAACAAGCGTCGAGCTCAATGTTAGCGCAAGCAAACCAACAACCACAAATCGCTTTATCGCTACTATAATTATTACGGTAGTGTTATTGATGATAAAATGGCACTCAAGTTGAGTGTCATTTTTGTTTTTATATCGACACGTTGGAGGTTTGTATGAGTACGCAAATAACTGCCACACAAAGCAGTTTTGCTAATCAAGCACCGGAAGTCAGCACTGCTGCAACAAACAAAGTTGGCGAAAATAGCGAAGATAAGCTCAGTAAAGATTTGACTCATCGAGTGGAGCGAGCTAAAAAAAATGACAAGCTAACTAATGAGGCGTCAGCCTCAAATGCGAGCAAGCCGCAAACTGCAAGTGAGTTAAAAAACGAGCAAGAGTCGTTGGTGCTTGATGAAGCGCTTGAAGTAATTGCTGATTTTATGCAGTTATCGTCTCGCAATATTAATTTTCAGCAGGATGATGTTAGCGACAAAACCGTGATAAAGTTTTTTGATACCGAAAGTAAAGAGTTGATAAAACAATTTCCATCGGAAGAAGTGCTAGAGATTGCGCAAAAAATTATTGCCCTGCGCCAAGATGTTGGTGAGAAAACTGGCATATTTCTTGAAGAAAAGGTTTAATATCGCCTAACGCTTGAGTGGAGGTCAAATGAATATTACATCAGCTGGTATCGGGTCTGGACTAGATCTCGAATCAATTATTGAAGCCTTCGTGACGGCAGAGTCTGTCCCCACCGAAATAAGACTGCAAAAGAAAGAAGAGCGCATTACCGCAGAGCTATCGGGTTTAGGTAGCTTTAAATCCGCCTTGGCTTCGTTTCAAAGCGTTGCTGATAAATTGAAATCGGTCGAAAATTTCAATGAACAAGTGCTGAATGTCGGTAATGATGATATTTCAGTAACCACCAATGGCTTTGCCAGTAACGGCAGCTTCGAAGTCAGTGTCTTGCAACTGGCGGCAGCAACCCGTATTCAAACCCCTGATTTTGCTAGCTCAGCCAGCACAGTAGGTACAGGCACATTAACGTTTGCGGCTGGTGCTGATAGCTTTGATGTTGCCATTGATGCCGCTGACGATCTTTCGACTATTCGCGATAAAATTAATGCACAAAGTGGCAACTTTGGTGTCACAGCATCGTTAGTTAATAGTGATTCTGGAACTTATTTAAGTTATACCTCCAACAACACGGGCACCGCCAATGAGTTATCAGTGTCGACGAACGACGCCGCACTGGATAATTTAGCCACTAATGCCACTATCACCCGAAATGCGCAAGATGCCATTATTGAAATTGATGGTGCGGGCAATACAGTGACCAGTGCCAGTAATGAATTTAAAAACACCATAGAAGATGTCACTGTAGTAGCAAACAAAGTGAGTGTTGCCGGTGCGGCAACGTTAGATATTTCGCAAAATAATCAAGTTGCTATCGATTTGGTCAATGAGTTTGTAAATTCATTTAATGCCCTGGCAGACAGTATGGATGTTTTAGCGTCTCCAAAATTCGGTAAATTGGCGTTTGACTCTGACTTGCGGGCAATGAAAGGCCAACTCAGCAATATTCTTAGCAATACCGTAGGTAGCATGACTGGCGATATTCAGTCGTTAAGTGATATCGGTGTTTCGTTTGATAAATTTGGCAAACTTGAAATATCAGCGGTTGGAATCGGCACTTTAGATAGTGGTGTTGAAACACTGGCCAAAAAAGTTGATAACAATTTAGGCGAACTTGGCCAGCTTTTTGCTTCTTCAGATGGTATCGTCAGTCAATTGTCAGCACTAATTGACAATTATAATGACAGTGACGGTACATTGACAAAAAGGCAAGCCGATCTAAATAAAGACTTATCAGGTATTTCAGATGAGTATGATAATTTAGAAGCGCGCTTAAGAAATTATGAAGATACATTAAGAAAGCGCTTTGCTTTTCTTGACTCGACGGTTGCGGGTTACAATGCAACATCGAACTTTTTAACGTCGGCATTAAAGCCGGTCTCAAAAGATTAATATAGCTCTTCATAGTGCAAGCGAATTGGTAAGGTAACTATCATGAGACAAAATTTAAAAGCGTATAAGCAAGTTGACGTAAACAGCAGTTTATTAGAGTCAAACCCACACCAAATCATCTTAATGATGTTTGATGGCATGCTACAAGGTATTGCCGTGGCTAAAGGTGCAATTGAGCGCAAAGATTACGAACTTAAAGCAAAGTCAATTTCGAAAGCGATCAATATTTTGCAGGCTTTGCGTCAATCACTCGACTTTGAAAGTCAGCCAGAAATATCCAATAACTTTGATGTTATGTACAGTTACTGTATTGATAAGTTAACCGATATTAGCGTGTCATTAGATGTAGATGGCTTCGCCGAGGTTGTTGATATGTTGAAACCCTTAAGGGATGCCTGGTTTGCAATGCCGGAAAGCGGTAAACAGGAAGGACTGACATTACTAGCTGAAAAAAATAAGCAAGTAGCTGGGGCTTAAGTGGTATTTGAGCGCTTCACTTGTGAAATAAAAGATTTATCAGCACAAATTGAAGCCTTGATAGCTGCTGGTAATGAAGCGTCCTGTGCCGCATTACTAGAGCAGCGCTTAACCTTACTAAAAGCACTGGATGAGCATATGGCCACTGATCCTGCAAAGTCAGCGCACTATCGTGATTTTTTGCTATCTATTCAAGCCCGAGATAATCAAGCCTTAAAGCTTGTTCATGAAAGTAAAAATAAAATAGTCGCAGTGGCAAGCCAGCAAAAAAAACGCACTAATGCGTTAAACGCTTATCAAAAATTTAGTGATTGATTACTTCCCATTGAATCAGTGATATTATCAACAAAATCACTGATTTATTTAGGTTTATACTTATGCTGAAAAAGCGCGTATTGGTCACTGGCGCCGATGGTTTTATTGGCTCACACTTGGTTGAGTTGCTATTAGCTAAAGACTTTCAGGTCACGGCATTAGCACAATATAACTCCTTTAATACTTGGGGGTGGCTAGAAAGTGTGCCAAAACACCCGAACTTAACCATTATCAGTGGCGATGTGCGCGACCCGTTTTTTTGTCAAAAAATAACGCGCGAAATAGACACCATATTTCACCTTGCAGCCCTGATTGCCATTCCGTATTCTTATAGCGCGCCACAAAGTTATGTGGCAACAAATATCAATGGCACGTTAAATTTATGTCAGGCAGCACTAGAAAATCAGGTGTCGCGTTTTATACATACCTCAACTAGCGAGGTTTACGGCACAGCCCAGTATGTTCCCATTGATGAAAAGCACCCATTACAGGCTCAGTCACCTTATAGCGCCTCTAAAATTGGTGCAGATGCCATGGCAATGAGTTATTACAACGCCTTTAATTTGCCACTAAGTATTGCAAGACCGTTTAATACTTATGGTCCAAGGCAGTCTGCTCGTGCCATTATTCCTACCATTATTAGCCAAATCGCGAATGGCGAAAAACAAATTAAACTGGGTGATTTGACCCCGACACGAGACTTTAATTATGTTGGAGATACCTGCCGCGGCTTTTTAGCGATCGCTGAAAGTGATCAAGCCATAGGAGAGGTGGTTAATATAGGCTCAAATTTTGAAATTAGCATGGCAGATACCTTGAATTTAATTAAAGAGATTATGCAAAGTGATGTTGAGTTTATTAGTGATGAAGAAAGGATTCGCCCCAGCAAGTCAGAGGTTTTTAGACTCTGGTGTGACAATAAAAAAATTCAAACCTTAAGTGAATTTACGCCCGCGTATTCCATAAAACAAGGCTTAACGGCAACGGTTAATTGGTTTCTTAAACCCGAAAACCTGCGCCTGTATAAACATGATATTTATAACCTTTAAATTAGCCGTTAAGGCAGGTAAATGAAGAAGCTAGCAGTGTTCACCGGCACGCGTGCCGAGTACAGTTTATTGTATTGGCTGTTAAAGTTCTTGCAGCAAGATAGTCAGTTTGATTTGCAGTTATACGTCGGTGGTACCCATCTATCGGCTGAGTATGGCAATACTATTGACGAAATTATTGGTGACGGTTTTGATGTCACCGCAACGCTTGATTTTCTTTTGCCGTCAACATCGCCCAATGCCACCAGTAAATCTTTAGCCATGGCCATTAGCACCAGCGCTGATGTCATAGCTACACATAGGCCTGACGCTATTGTTATTTTAGGAGATAGATATGAAGCCTTTGGGGTTGCACAAGCGGCCATGATAGCCCAAGTACCTATTGTCCATATCCATGGAGGTGAAATTACCGAAGGCGCATATGATGATGCCATCAGGCATGCCATTACTAAGCTTTCCCACCTTCACTTCACTGCGACTGAGTCTTACCGACAACGGGTAATACAGTTAGGCGAATTACCGCAACATGTTTTTAATGTTGGCGCCCCCGGCATTGACAGTATCAAGAAGTTAAGTCTTTTTAGTCGTCAAGAAGTCAGACGCTATTTCGATGACAAATTAGATAAGCCTTATTTTATGGTCACTTATCATCCCGTTACCTTGTCAAAAGGCGGGGCAGTGAATGGCTTAAAAAATTTATTACAAGCGTTAACACGTTTTGTTGATCATCAAGTGATCATAACGTATCCCAATGCGGATAGCTTTGGGCAAGACATCATTCAACACTTAGAGCATTACGCACAGCAGCATCACGAACGAGTGTTTTTAGTGAAAAACTTAGGTCATCAACGTTATCTATCTGCAGTCAAACATGCAGAAGCTGTGGTGGGCAATAGTTCCAGTGGTATTATCGAAGCGCCATCGCTAAAGGTCGCAACGGTTAATATTGGCGACCGACAAAAAGGCCGCGTTGCCAGCCAAAGTGTCATCCATTGTCAGCATGATACCGATGCGATTGTTGACGCCATTACGCAAGCGTGCAGCGCTGAGTTTAAGTCGGCGCTACCGACAATGGCAAACCCCTATGGACAAGGTGGCGCGTCACAAGCGATATATGACACACTAAAAACTGTTAACTGGGATAATATTCTACAAAAACGTTTTTTTAACCTCACTAATCCATAAGCGATGCAAGAGTCAGGCAACGTTTAGGTTACATCACTTTTATAGAGGCGATTATGGACTCGACTTTAATTATTGCGGAGGCGGGCGTAAACCATAATGGGCAAGTAGAGCTTGCTTATCAACTTGTTGACGCTGCCGTGGCTGCGGGTGTTGATATCATTAAGTTTCAAACATTTAAAGCTGAAAATCTTGTCACACCACAGGCTCAGCAGGCCGATTACCAACGCAAAAATAGCAACCAAGTTGAATCACAATATCATATGCTGAAAAAGCTAGAGCTGAGCTTTAGCCAGCATTTGTTAGTGCGCGACTATTGCCAACAGCAAGGGATTGCATATTTATCCACCGCGTTTGATGCTGACAGTTTGCAGTTTTTAATTACAGATATTAATTTGCCAATGCTAAAAATCCCCTCGGGTGAATTAACCAATGCCCCTTTGTTATTAGCACACGCCTATACGGGGCGAGAACTCATTATGTCAACCGGTATGGCAACCTTAGCTGAAATAGAATTGGCGTTAGGGATTATTGCCTTTGGCTTATTGCATAAGGCAGCAAACGAAGTCACGCCAAATTTAGCGGCGTTTAAAGCGGCCTATAATGCGCCTGAAGGTAAAAAGCTTTTGGCTGAGAAAGTTTCGTTGTTACATTGCACTACTGAATACCCCGCGCCCATTAATGAGGTCAATCTTAATGCCATGGAGCTGATGCGTGAAACTTTTGGGTTGCCCGTGGGTTATAGTGATCACACTGAAGGTATTTTAGTGCCAACCATGGCAGTGGCGAAGGGGGCGGTTATTATCGAAAAGCACTTTACCTTAGACAGAAACCTGCCCGGCCCAGATCATCAAGCGTCACTCGAGCCAAGTGAATTAAAACAAATGGTGCAAAATATTCGTCAATTAGAGCTCGCTTTGGGTGATAAGCGTAAATCACCCACCAACAGTGAGCAAAAAAATATTACGGTGGCCCGTAAAAGTCTGGTTGCTAAACAAGCCATCACTAAAGGTCAGCCATATAGTGAAGATAACTTAACGGTATTAAGACCAGGTAGCGGTATTTCTGCGGTTAACTATTTTGACATATTGCACACTAAAGCCAATAAAGACTACCAGCCTGGTGACTTAATTACGCCCTAACGCACGACTTGGCGTAATAATTGTATTAATACTTATAAAGCGCGGAATAAGTCGCTTGTTTATTATCATGGTTGCGTAAGTAAAATTATAGTGAGGGCTAAATATGAGCCATAATTGGCAGGAGATCCTCGTTTCACCCACGACTTGTATGGAAGAAACGATTTCCGTAATTGATAAAGGTGCATTGAAGTTGGCGTTAGTGGTTGATAATAAACGTCAATTACTTGGCGTAGTGACTGACGGTGATATTAGGCGGGCGCTAATTAAACATCTGAGCATGGACGTGGAAATTGCACAAGTTATGCATAAAACGCCATTAATTGCGCCACCTGATACCTCGCGTAGCAAACTATTAGCTATGATGAATAGCAAGGGGCTTACTGCCATACCAATCGTTAAAGATGGTATTGTTGTTGGTTTAGAAACCCTGCAAAAAGTCATGGATGCCAAGCGATATGATAATCCCGTTTTTTTAATGGCGGGTGGCTTTGGTACACGCTTAAAGCCTCTTACCGACAACTGCCCAAAGCCATTGCTAAAGCTGGGCGATAAGCCCATTTTAGAAACCATTTTAGAGAACTTTATTGCTTCCGGCTTTCATCAATTTTATATTTCCACTCACTATATGCCCGAGGCAATACGCGAGCACTTTGGCAATGGTGAAAAATGGCAAGTCGATATTCATTATGTTCACGAAGATTCGCCGTTAGGCACAGGTGGTAGCTTAGGTTTATTGCCTAAAACTCTGCCGGATTTGCCGGTTATTATGATGAATGGTGATGTACTGACCAAGATAGACTTTGAACTACTGCTGCAATATCACAACCAACATCAACCTATTTGTACTATGTGTGTCAGGGAAGATGAATACCAAGTTCCTTATGGTGTGGTTGAGGCCGATGAC
Source organism: Colwellia chukchiensis (assembly GCF_002104455.1). GTDB lineage: Bacteria > Pseudomonadota > Gammaproteobacteria > Enterobacterales > Alteromonadaceae > Cognaticolwellia > Cognaticolwellia chukchiensis. The sequence continues at coordinate 215,840 of NZ_NBOC01000001.1, forward strand.
AGCCGCATTGTTAGTTTAGTTGAAAAGCCGGTACATAAATACTTTATTAACGCTGGCGTTTATGTGGTTAGTCAAGCGCTAATCCACAAAGTTCGCACAAATCAACGGGTGGATATGACAGAGCTGGTTGAAGCAGCCATAGCAAATCAAGAGTATATTGCTATGTTTCCCGTGCATGAGTATTGGTTAGATATTGGTAAAATGGTGGACTTCTACCAAGCACAAAAAGACGTTATGCAAGGTGGCAGATTCGATGGCTAAGTGTGAAAAAAATAATCAACAGCAGCAATCAGCGAAAATATTAGCGATTATTCCCGCCCGAGCAGGTAGTAAAAGGCTACCCGGAAAAAACAGTAAGTTGCTTTATAATAAACCCTTAATCCAATGGACTATCGAGGCGGCACAAGGCTGCGTGCAATTAACTGATATCGTGGTAAGTACCGACAGTGTTGCGATTGCAAACATTGCCGCCGATTGTGGTTTGCCGGTACCTTTCATGCGCCCAAAGGTCTATGCTGGCGATAAATCAACCGCTATTGATGTTATCGAACATGCCATTGAGTTTTTTGCCGCTCAGCAAAAACATTATGATTATGTACTTTGGTTGCAACCGACTTCACCATTGCGCACCACAGAAGATATTAACGCGGCTATTGCCACCTTAATGGCAAAAGAGGCCGATGCTGTGATCAGCGTTTGTCCGTGCGATCACTCACCGCTTTGGAGTAACACCTTGGATGAAACCGCGAGTATGGACAACTTCCTTTCTCCGTTTGTAAAAAATAACCCGCGCAGTCAGGCATTGCCAGATTACTATCGGTTAAATGGTGCCATATATCTCGCAAAAACAGCGCAGCTACTGCAAGAAAAAAGTTTCTTTTTAACGCAAAATGTTTTTGCATATCAAATGGCGAAAGAGTCATCGATAGATATCGACAGCCGGCTTGATTTTACCTTAGCAGAGCTACTGCTGACCGAACGATTGCGGCGCTAGTCGCTAACCAGTCTTGCTTGTTAGTAAGCCGATAAGCGCCGAATTAAAGGTAAAAGCCAACACTGTTTAGGCTGTTATGTTATTAATTTTATGTAGATAAACTTGCGCTTGGCTGTGTTCACTATCTTGAGCAATAACCTTATCAAATGCCAGTTTTGCCGCATCATTGGCGCCAAGTTCAAAGTAAAAAATACCTAAACTACACCAGATATAGGTATCTTCTGGGTGTTGGTGCAGAAAATCGGTATAACATGCAATCGCTGCCTCTTGTTCACCCAAGAGTAATAGTAGCTTGGCATATTGTGGAATATAAATACTGGCGATAGTGGCCAGCTGTCCAAGGCATGCTTTTGCTAAGCCATAATTCTCAACCTTAAAAGCGATACTGGCAATTTGCTGTAATTCATCCTCTAAAATATCTTCGCTAGGGAGTAGCTCAAAATTTTCAAGCGCTTGACGCTCCTCACCTGAGGCGGTGAAAAAATAGGCCAAACATAAGTGGTACAAAGGCGTTGCTGCAGGGTTAGTTTCTTTATGAAGTTTTAGACTTTGTGCCAAGGTGTGTAATGCGGCGCTGTTTTTTTGATGAAAAAGTGTGATCACTTTGCGTCTGACACCATGTAACGATGCTTCATTTTTGGTGCGCTGTAAATGCTGAGTATCTTCATTGGCGATAATTTTCTCAAACTCAACTTGAAAGTGATTAAATTGCTCCAGCACATCTGCTGTTAATGTGTTGGCAACTGTTGGCCTAGCATCAAGCCAAATTTTGGCACGACCTAGGTTGTTGTCTGCGCGCCACTGCGCTAGCAACGCCGGAATATTAGCTTTCGTTTTATGCTCTTCAATGCGGCTTTTTACGCGGCTTTGTGTGCTTGATAAGTGGTTAATGAGGTTGTCACAAGTTTCGATATAAGCTTGATAATACAAGCGTCCGGTTTGCTCAAGTTTTTCATTTGACCATTCTGCAGACGAGTCAGTTTGTGCTGATTTGATAAACTTGTCGATACCAAAGTTTTTGACAAATTTAGCGGTTTTTTTAAAGCGGCTATTTAATTGTCGCTCAATTTTATCCATTTGTACTTTATATTTAAAATTTTCACTTTCTTGGCCTTTTTCGGCGAATAGCTTGTCATTGGCTTGCAGGGCCTCTTTGGCCAAGATGCTAATTTTTTTCACATCCGCTAAGGTTTTCTCAACTTTGTTCAGTACCTCATTGTAGTCTTGTACTATCTCGCTACTGGTTTTTTCAGGGAGTAATTGGGCGATTTTTTCTTGAAACAAACATTGCTCATCAGTAAAGCTAAGTGCACTCAGTGGGATGTGGCTAATATTGTCAACTTTTGCTGCGTTGGCAGATAAATTATACACTGCGCTCGCTTGCTTTTTAGCACGCGCGGCTTCGCTGGCAAGACCTTGTGCCGCTTGTTCAAAGACCACTAAGGTTTCAACAATATTCCCACGGTAAGTTTCAACCCATTTGCCAGTTTGCCCAAGTGTCGGTCCTATTTTGGCTTCATTGCTGCCAGAGGCATGAGTGACCCCCTTTTCTGAAAAGCATAAATCAACACCGGCGAGTAAAATGTTACTAAAGCCCATATCAATGGCGGCTTTAAGTGCCGTATTGGTAACAGTCGGGCCACAGGAGTTTAAATTCGCATCATCACCTTCGACATCCCATGGGTAGCGACGATCCATATAAACACTTTTACCCGACCATTGGCCAAGCAATAATGGCGTGACATTATTGCTATGAATAAAGAGTACCGAGTCAGGAAAGCATAGCTGCTCTTTTGAAACATCAAAGCTGATATCAAAGGGGTCAACCGAGACCACAATGTCGGGTATGATCCCCACTTGCAAGAGCTTTTTAGCAATACGAGAGACCGCCATCACCACGACATGTTGTTGGTTGCTTTTTATCCAGTCAATGCTTTCGTCTAATGAAGGGCCACCGGCTAACAGCACACAGCTATCATGGCTAAATTGGTCTTTAAGAATACGCGCTGGGGTGTTATTTTCACAAATGTTTTTCAGCTGTGTACCCATAAATGGCGATACCGCCAGTGTTGCGCGGGTAAAAAAGCGTACACTTTGAAAGTCTTGCTCAAAAGAAAGAATGGCTTGATTATAATCAGGTAAAAACGAGTCTATAGCGGCTAACGATTTAATATATTTACAATTATCTTTATATAGGTATAGCTCAATGCCAAAATCAGCAGCAGTGTCCTGCCAATTGTCCAACGTGCAAAGTTTAATATGCTCTGGTAAGTCAGTTAAGTCATATTTGTTGTTTAGCTGCGCTATAACTTGCGGTAATTCAATAAACAAAAAGCGGCTATCATCGGGGACCTCTTGCTGCAAAATATAGTTGAGTAAGAGGCCTGAGTCTGTGCCTAATAGCAAATAAAAGCTGTTTTCTTGGTTAAGCTTATCTTTATATATGCGCTTAAAAACTGATGTTGATGGTTCTTTAATAAAGCTATTGCGGTTAATGGAGTATAGGTATTCTTCATCAAATGCAGATTTTAAAAAACTTTCTTTTACGTCCATAGGGTACTCATTACTTAATGGCTACAGGTTCAACATTAACCACAGGGATAGCTAATGGCCCAGCTTGTCTCAAGGGTTTTAAATTAAACGCGTCTTGCGGCACCGCCACAGGCTGTGTTAGCGTTTGTGCCTTACCCCAGTGTTGTTCTGACTGATCCAGTAATCGCAGATCTTTAAGGTAAACAATTTGCTGCAAGCCTAATAATTGCAGCGCCGAAAACTCATGAGAAATCACCGCGGTAATTTTACTGGCATCCCCTAAGTCCATAATATAGGCCTCAAGATCGCCGTTATATTGCGCTAATATTGAGTGTTTATATTGGTAATACCACTCAGAGCCTGGATACGGTGTCGCAAAGTGCGGTTTTGCGGTTATACCCAGCTCTTTTAAGGCGGTAATGGTATTTCTCACGCTGGTAAAGCTTTCTTCAGGGAAGCCAATAATAATATTGGGAATAGGTTTAATACCAGATTCTAAACATGTGGCAATACTGTTAAAGTTCTTTCTGGCATTGGAGCCTTTACCTAAGTTTTTTAATATTTTAGGGTCAAAAGATTCTAAACCGTAAACTAAGTGCGTGCAGCCGGCTTGATGCATTAACTTTAACGTTTCGGGGCGATGCAACCCAGCATGGCTTGTGCCATTCCAATGTACACCACGACAGTTTTCATCATGTGGAATACCTTGCTGTCGACAAGTGGGTTGTAAGCCTGCCTCAATCCACTTTTCACATAACTCTTTCAGCCAAGTGCCTTTACTGGCCACATCCATGGTCATTAAATTTTCGTCGATAAAAGCGGCAAAATCAATCTGATAAGTCTCATGTAAGTGTTTGACCATGTTAACAATATAGTCAGCGCTATGATATCGAATGTTACGACCATAGGTAAATACAACGTCATTATCACCGTTTTCATTAGGTTCAATAAGCATGTCGCCGGTTGTACCTAAGTGCCAACAGTATTTGCATGTTAAGCCGCAGCCAAAACTGCCATTAATATCCATTCGACGTTTAGAGGTAAACGACTCTTCACTAAATAGTGAGGCCGAATTTTCGAAATAAATATCCAGTGGAAATAACTCCCAAGCCGGCCAAGGTAGGGTATCTAAGTCATGAATATTGGGTCTGACGTTAGTCAAATGCGCCTTGGCATTGCTATCACGGTAAATCACACCAAGTATGGATGAAAAGTCATGGTTACCATTATCAATCTGTTTTAGCACTTCGGGGAAAGTAACAAATGATTCACCAATGCAGCCAACGTCTAATTCAGGTAGCCATTGAAATATCTCATGTGGCATACTCGTTAGAAAACCGCCGCCGGCAATTAGGGTGGCATTGGGTGCCGCTTGGCGAATTAATTTACAGGCATTTTTGATGTAATTGTAGCTAGTGGTTAAACCACCTATGCAAATAGCATCCCAATCGTCTGCTTGGCAAACTTCAGTGATGGTGCTGATGGGCAGCCGCCAAGCATTGGCATCATAGACCTGTACTAAATGTCCCTCCTTCATAGCAATGGCTGCTAATAGCGCAATACCATAAGGAATATGTCTTGGCACATCTTCTTCACGAACTATGGGGTTAATAAATAAAACTTTAGCCATGTTATATCTACCTAATTGATGTATTCGTTAAGGGGCATACAGGGTAAGTTGTCAGCAAATAGCGTGCCCGCCTCTGAACAATTAAATGTTTCACCTGCGGCTTTTTCTAACAATTGCAAAAAATTATGTCGGTACCAATAGTAGGTAGGGTCGGTGTAAAATACTTCACCAGTGGCAGGGTAAGTAAACTTTGGAAAAAAGGCGTTAAACTCTTCAGGGCTGTTGGCAAACTCTTGTAACTCATAATAGGTTTGGGTCATTTCAACTGGCGTGTCTAGATGATACCCCAAGTCCATACCGGTTAAGGCAATGCGCCCAATGTTTAAAATTGCATTAGTAAATACCCATGCCGCGGTGCCGACATTGCCACCGGTATTCATGCAAGGAAATTTATTGATCTGGTAGATGGCTCTGGTCAAACTTTGTGCTTGCTGTGGGTCATCGACAATGGGGTTCCACCAATACATTTGAAAACCCGCTTCTTTAGCCCTTTTCACCACGTTTTTTGGTGCTGAAGAACAAATAATTAACTTAATTTGCGGCGCATATTGATTAATCAGGGCAATATTGGCTTCGTTTTCAGCGATAGAGTTATTTCTAAAGTTTATATCTAAGTCTTGGCGGCTAAAATAATCATCATTTTTCGTATGTTCAATAAAGTTATCATCGCCAAACCAACGAACCATACGCGTAGGATGAGGATCAAGTGTTAAAACATAGTCTGGTATAATACCTTGTTTGAGGCACTTAACTAACGAACCATCAATGGCAACAATAGTACCTTGATAATGACTGGCTTTGATCTTCTCTAGCTGATTTTTTTTGTGCAAACTTGGCCCTGCACTGATCACTATCGCCTGTTGCTGTTTTGCAGCGCTCAGTGGCGGCAAGTCTTTTAAGCTTTTTTGATCAGGCTCTACGTTATTTTTTGCATTAATGATCAGATCATCGGAATGCCACGCTTTGCCAATATCGGTAATTTGTGCCACCACTTTTTTAAAGCTGCTATCTAGCTTATTATCTTGCATAATCCTAACTAACCTTTAGCTTATTCGTCATCGCCAGACCAAGTTAAATCTGTTCGCTCAACATAGACCATGCTGCCGCCAATTGAGTTAAGTGCTGCCTTTTTAAATTCTGCTTGTAATGAGCTGTCTTCACTTTCTTGTGTATTAGCTTGAACTTGTTTTTTCGGGGTGAAGTTACCTTTTAATAAATTACTCATGACTCTACTCGCTTATAAAAGTTGCAAATGTTGTTGATTGCCTGTTGCTATGACTGTAGGCATTTAATCCGACTGAAGCAATAACCAAGACAAAATTATTGCCACACTTACGCTTGTTGTAAGCATGAACCATGCCGTTGTGTTACATAAAGGCTAAATCGCATCCGTTTACCTGTTTTGCCATATTGGCGGCAAAACGCGCTAAATCCTTGTAAGTAAAAGTCAATTATCTGACACCCAGTGTCAAATTATTGTTGATTAATCATAACAGCAAGTTAATATAAGCTTAATTTAGAATAATAATGGCTGATTAGAGCACTATGTTAGGGCAAAAAATGCAAGCGCAAAAGCATATTTTGGTGGTTGATAACGACGCCGAACGACGTCAACAGCTGGCAACAGTACTGGCATTTGTTGGTGAGCAATTTCAAGTGCTTTGTGAGGCCGAAATCGAACAGCACTTAGCCGAAACCCCTAATATTTTGACGATAATTTTGTGTGGCGACATTTCGGCAAAATTACAAAACCTGATAAAAGCAAACCCCACCTACCCGTTTGTGTATCACGATATTTTAGATAAAAAGCAAGTTAATGGTTATGCCAATGTGATTGGTGAATTAACAACACCACTGAACTACGCGCAATTAACGCAATTGGTACATCACAGCCATCAATACCATAATAATTTACCGAATAAGCGCGATATTACCCGTTCCAGCGCCTTATTTCGCTCTTTAGTTGGGGTAAGTGCACCGATGCAACAGGTGCGCTTTTTAATTGAGCAAGTGGCAAGTACAGCGGCCAACGTCTTGATTCTCGGTGAGTCAGGTACTGGTAAAGAAGTGGTGGCGCGCAATATTCACAATTTATCAGATCGCCGTAAAGGGCCATTTGTACCGGTAAACTGTGGTGCTATCCCAGCTGAGTTATTAGAAAGTGAGCTTTTTGGTCATGAAAAAGGCGCGTTTACGGGGGCTATATCGATGCGCAAAGGCCGCTTTGAGTTGGCAGAAGGCGGTACTTTATTTCTCGATGAAATTGGAGACATGCCACAACCGATGCAAGTAAAGCTGCTGCGCGTGTTACAAGAGCGCACCTTTGAGCGCGTTGGTGGTGCTAAAAGCATTAAAGCGAACGTGAGAATTGTTGCCGCAACGCATCAGCATTTAGAGGAAATGATCAAAAGTAATCAATTTCGTGAAGACCTTTACTATCGCCTTAATGTCTTTCCCATTGAAACGCCAGCATTGCGAGAGCGCAAAGAAGACATTCCATTATTATTGCAAGAGCTATTAACCCGTTATTCTTCTGAACAAGGGCAGTCGGTGCGCTTTACCGAGCAAGCGATTGCTTCGCTACAAGAGCACCCTTGGCCAGGTAATGTTCGCGAACTGTCAAACTTAATTGAACGCATGATCATCATGTATGGTGAGCAAGTGGTGAATGTTGGGCAGTTGCCGCTAAAGTATCAACACCTAGATGTTGATGAACAGGCGATTGAGTACCCTGAAGAAATCCAAGAGCGTGAAGCCATTAATGAGTTGTTCGCCGGTTTTGATTATGACGATGAAGACGATACGCAAACCAACACAGAGCATGAGCTAACCACGTCAGCCACCAATAGTAATTCTGCAGTAGATATCCTGCCGCATCAAGGCTTGAACTTAAAAGAATACTTGGCAGAGCTTGAAGTTGCATTGATCACACAAGCCTTGCATAAAAATGATTGGGTTGTTGCTCGCTCGGCTGAGCTGTTAGGTATGCGTCGTACCACCTTGGTGGAAAAAATGCGTAAATATAATCTGCAAAAAGACGCTTGATCAGTGCTTGTAAGCGTTAGCGCTAGCGGTGCTTTTTAGCGCATAAATGGCGATTGCTATCGGTAAAAGTCACCCTTAGTTAGTGCGGTAGTTCGGGTTTAAGTGTGTTTAGCTAGCGTACTTTTTCAGTATTCAAACCACTGTTAGCCATTTTATTGACAACCCATTGCTATGCCAATAAAACTACGTTAGTTGTTGATAATTAAAGCGTTAATTCTTTGGCATAGATCATGCTTCATCTGAGTGTACTATTTGATTCAGGTGGATTTATTATGGCTTTTGCCTTTTCGACAGCAAATAACGCTTATTCAGCTAACCCCATTCGCAATGCCGACGTTAGTGCTTTTGCGCGTGTAACCCTACCACCTGAGCAAAGCCAAGCGTTAGCACAAGAAAATTTCGCAGGTGAACTGGCTTTATTGCGCCAACAAAATCAACAGCTTCAGCACGTTATCGATGTTATGCCAACGGGCATGATCATGCTCAATGGTGATGGCATAGTGGTAAAAATGAATAACACCGCCCAGCAGCTGTTAGACGAACCTATTTTAGGACAAGCTTGGTTTGATGTTATTAAACGTTCTTTTAAACCCAGAGCCGACGATTGGCATGAAGTTTCGTTAAATGACGGACGCCGAGTTAAGTTGGAAATCACCGCCTTAGGTGAGCAACCAGGGCAGTTGATCATGATCACAGACCTGACCGAAACGCGTTTATTACAAGACAAGCTCAGCCAACTGCAACGGTTATCGTCGTTAGGGCGTATGGTGTCAAAGCTGGCCCATCAAATTCGCACCCCTCTTTCTGCTGCGATGTTGTATGGCGCCAACTTGCGCAATCAAAAATTGGCTCATAACGCGCGCGAAAATTTTCAAGATAAACTCATGCTGCGTTTGCATGACTTAGAGCAACAAGTAAACGATATGTTGTTGTTTGCAAAAAGTGGTCAACAAGCCGTTGTTGAACCGGTGAATATTAATCATCTGATCACCCAAGCCAAGCAGGCCATTGAAGCCCAAGTTAGCCAAGCGAATGCGCAAGTAAATTTACATTTTTGTCAGCAAGACTGTGAAGTTTTGGGAAATGCCAATGCCTTGTCTGGGGCAATTCAAAACTTAATTCACAACAGTTTATCGGTGATCAAAGCCGATGCCATTATTGATATTAGCGCTTATTGTCGAGCCGACTTTACCTATATCAGTGTCCGCGATAATGGCCCAGGTATATCATCAGAGCTAGCCGATAAAATATTCGAACCATTTTATACCTCCAGAAGCCAAGGTACCGGCTTAGGTTTGGCAGTTGTTAAATCTGTTACCAATGCCCACCAAGGCGAAGTAAGCTTGCTAAGCAAGCCAGGCGAAGGGGCACATTTTTGTATCAAGATACCTAAGCTATGCACTAACAAGGCAGAGCAAAAAAACACCATCAATGAAAACGACGCAATGTTGTCTAAGGAGTTCACTAATGAGCACAAGTAAAATCATGGTAGTCGAAGATGATGCTGGGCTTAGAGAGGCACTTGTAGATACCATATTGTTAGCGGGCTACCAATGCCTAGCGGTTGATTCAGGTGAGGAAGCGCTGCTCAAGTTAAAGTCCCATAACATCGACCTAGTGGTCAGTGATGTGCAAATGGGGGAGATGTCTGGCTTGACCTTACTGAAAAGTATCGTCAGTAATTACCCTAAATTGCCGGTATTAATTATGACCGCCTATGGCACCATAGATGATGCAGTACAAGCCATGCAAGACGGTGCCTGTAACTATATGGCCAAGCCATTCGCTCCTGAAGTTCTTTTAAACATGGTTAACCAATATGTGCCACAAAAAACCGCACAAAGTGGCGATCCAGTTGTTGCCGACAGCAAAAGTTTAGAACTGCTTAACTTAGCGAAAAAAGTTGCGGCAACAGAAGCTTCGGTAATGGTACTGGGCCCAAGTGGCTCAGGTAAGGAAGTGCTCGCTCAGTATATTCATAATCATTCAAGCCGAGATCAAGCCCCATTCGTCGCGATCAACTGCGCTGCTATACCTGAAAATATGCTAGAAGCTACCTTATTTGGTTATGAAAAAGGGGCTTTTACTGGCGCTATTCAAGCCAGCCCAGGTAAATTTGAACAAGCGCAAGGTGGCACCATATTACTGGATGAAATCACGGAAATGGATTTAGGCCTACAGGCTAAAATTTTACGGGTATTGCAAGAGCGCGAAGTTGAGCGTATTGGTGGTCGTAAAACCATCAGTTTAAATGTGCGGGTGATTGCCACTAGTAACCGCGACCTAAAAGAGGCAGTACAAGAAGGCGTGTTTAGAGAAGACTTATACTATCGATTAAATGTTTTTCCGCTGACTTGGTTGCCACTTAAGCAACGCCGAGATGATATTTTGCCGTTGGCAAAACATTTAATCGCAAGAAACTGTCAAAAAGAGGGGAATAGTATTCCTGAGTTTACCGCGGCAGCGCGTAGCAAATTATTAGCGTATGACTGGCCGGGTAATGTTCGCGAACTAGACAATGTTATTCAGCGGGCTTTGATATTGCAAAGTGATCGCTGTATCGATGCCAATGACTTGCTAATTGATAACTTTGATACCGCGCAATTACCGAGCGAAACGGAAGTAAGCGAAAAAGCCGATAAACTGGGCAGCGAATTAAAGTTACAAGAACATCAAATTATTTTAGATACCTTACAAGCTTGTCGAGGTAGCCGCAAAGATGTCGCTGAACGTTTAGGCATCAGCCCACGCACCTTACGCTATAAAATTGCTCGGATGCGAGATAGTGGCATTCAAATACCGCTATAACAAGCGTGTAATACGACTCCGTCATTACAGCTCATGACTACTAAAAGCAACTTTTCTAAGTTGCTTTTATGCTTTTAAACCCATGTAATGTATTGATTTGTATGGCATAAAGATGATTGTGCTGCAGGGGTTTTGTTCTTGGCATTATGTTTGCTTTAATCTTGTTAATTACTCAGTAACAAGAAATTGACACAAGTGAGTTAGCCATGGATATTAAAACCAACTCTTTATATGCTCAAATGCAAAGTATGTCGCTACAAGCCACAGGTAATCGCTTAGCCATTGGTGATGAAAGCGCGATGGCGAGTCCCGCAATCAATAAAGCCAGTGGCGACTTTGGTAGCCTACTCAAAGATGCCATCGCCAATGTTAACGAGCTACAACAAGATGTCGGTGCTAAACGAACCGCCTTTGAAATGGGCGATCGCAATGTCACGCTTGCCGATACTATGATCGCCGCCTCAAAGGCAGGCATTGCTTTTGATGCCACAGTACAAGTACGCAATAAATTTGTAGAAGCATATAAAGAAATCATGAGTATGCCTGTGTAGCAGCTTAGTAAGCTGAGCAAACTAAGCAGAGATGATAATTAATACAACACAGTAGTTAGGCGGAGAAGTAAAAGTGGCAGATTCAACAGACAATACAAGCATAGCACTAGCCGAAGGCAATAATGACCTTGTGGCAAGTGACGGCGATGATGGTGTTGTTGGTGAACAAAAGTCTGGTTTTGCCGGCGCGTTAGGCAATGTCGACTTTCTACGCCAAATTACCATAGTCATGGCCCTAGCTATTTGTTTAGCTATCGCTATCTTTGTTATCTTGTGGGCGAACCAACCTGAATATCGCTTCTTAACAAAATTACCCACAGAGCAGTTGATCACCACTATGGACTTTCTTGACGCTAATAAAGTTAAGTACCGTCAAGAAAACAACACCATCTCAGTACAAAGTGATGAATATCAAAAGGTTAAATTATTGTTAGCCCGTGAAGGCTTAAATGAAGGGCCGTCAGAAGGCAGTGAAATTTTAATGCAAGATATGGGCTTTGGTGTGAGCCAGCGGCTTGAAAGTGAACGCTTAAAGCATTCACGAGAGCAGCAACTTGCCCGTACCATCGAAGAATTGCAATCCATCACCCGAGCGCGCGTTTTATTAGCCATTCCACGGGACAATATTTTTGCTAAGCGTGTTAAAAACCCATCGGCTACTGTCGTAGTTACCTTACGTCGTGGTCGTTTATTATCCGAAGAAGAAGTGGACTCTGTAGTGGATATTGTTGGCTCAGCGGTGCAAGGGTTAACACCCAGTAGAGTAACAGTGACAGATCAAAACGGCCGGTTACTAAACTCTGGCTCACAAGACTCAGTATCATCACGTTCGCGTAAAGAGTTTGAAATCGAGCAAAAACGTGAAAAAGAGTACATGGATAAAATAGACTCTATTTTAATCCCTGTGGTTGGTTTAGGTAATTACACCGCACAAGTTGATGTGGCGATGGACTTTACTAATACTGAAGAAACGCAACGTCGCTACAACCCCGACTTACCAGCACTGCGCAGTGAAATGAAAGTGGAAGATAACACCATTGGCGGCTTGCTCGGCGGTATCCCTGGCGCGTTAAGCAACCAACCTCCGCTTGATAGCAATATTCCTGAAAACGCCAGTGCCAGTAACAGTCAGCAAGCCATGCCGGGCCGTAAGCTGACGGAGTCAACGCGTAACTATGAGCTTGATGAGGCCATCAGCTACACCAAACAACAAACCGGTGTTATTCGTCGCATCAGTGTTTCTGTGGCTCTAGACTACTTACCGCAAGCTAATGCCGAAGGCGAAGTGATACCGACACCACGCTCGGTGCAAGAGTTAGCCAATATTCGCCGTTTACTGCAAGGTAGTATCGGCTTTGACTTGCAACGAGGCGACTCGCTTGACGTAGTTACCTTGCCGTTTTCACGCCCTGACGTGATAGCAGCAGAACAACTACCTATTTGGCAAGAGCCTTGGTTTTTAAAGCTGACCAAGCTGATTCTTGGCGCCTTGGTGATTATTGTTTTGATATTGGCTGTAGTTCGCCCGATGCTGAAACGCCTTATTTACCCAGATCAAACCCCGAGTGATTACGGTGAAAAATCTTTGGATAGTCACATTGATTTGGGCGATGAGACCATGGATATGTTAACATCAGATTTCGATGCCGGCGCTGTAGGCTTTGCCCCAGATGGCAGTTTACAATTACCGGATTTACACCGCGATGAAGACGTCTTAAAAGCCGTTAGAGCCTTAGTGGCGAATGAACCAGAGCTATCATCGCAAGTAGTTAAAAGTTGGTTGAACGAAGATGAGTGATGAAAATCAAGAGTTAGCGACCCAGCAACCGGCTGGCTTTGACGTCAATAAACTCGATGGCGGTGAAAAAGCGGCGATTTTACTGTTGAGTTTATCGGAAGAAGATGCCGCGCAAATCCTAAAGCACTTAGAACCAAAACAAGTGCAGAAAGTCGGCATGATTATGGCGGGTATGGAAGACTTTACCCAACAAAAAATAACCGCTGTCCATAAGTTATTTATTGACGAAATTCAAAACTTTTCCACCATAGGCTTTCAAAGTGAAGAGTTTGTTCGTAAAGCCTTAACCGCAGCGTTAGGTGAAGACAAAGCCGGCAACCTAATCGATCAAATTGTCATGGGCGGCGGTGCAAAAGGTCTCGACTCATTGAAATGGATGGACTCGAAACAGGTTGCCAACATTATTCGCAATGAGCATCCACAAATTCAAACCATAGTACTGTCATATCTAGAGCCAGAGCAATCCGCAGAGATCATGACCCAGTTTGCTGATAAAGTGCGCTTAGATCTCATGATGCGTATCGCTAACCTAGAAGAAGTGCAACCGGCCGCATTACAAGAATTAAATGAAATTATGGAGAAACAGTTTGCTGGTCAAGCGGGTGCACAAGCGGCGAAAATGGGCGGCTTAAAAGCGGCTGCTGATATTATGAACTACCTAGAGACGAATGTTGAAGGGGTATTGATGGACTCAATTCGCGAGCATGACGAAGAAATGAGCCAGCAAATTCAAGACTTAATGTTTGTCTTTGAAAACCTCGCCGATGTTGATGACCGTGGTATTCAAGCCATTTTACGCGAAGTGCAGCAAGATGCGCTGATGAAAGCCATTAAGGGCACAGATGAAGCGTTGCGAGAAAAAATCATGTCCAATATGTCAAAACGCGCTGCAGAAATGTTAGCAGATGACCTTGAAGCTATGGGGCCGGTGCGTATCAGTGAAGTTGAAGCGGCGCAAAAAGAAATTTTATCCGTTGCCCGTCGATTATCAGATGCCGGTGAAATTATGCTTGGTGGCGGTGGTGGTGGCGATGAATTCTTATAAGTCACAGCTAGGCACTCACACAGGCAGCGCACGCTATGAGCACTAAACCAGCCGCTAAGACTGACACGACAACTGGTGCGACAGAAAAGGCAACAGAGGCGCAGGTCGCCACTTGGCAAATTCCCAATGTACAAGCAAGCGAACACGCGGACCTTGAGCAAACCAATGCCCTAGGGAAGTCAAGAAACTGGCGCTTTGAGCCACCTGAAGAAAGCGAAGTTGTTGAGCCTACGCCATTAACAGCCGAAGACATCGAGGCGATAAGACAAGCCGCCTACGAGGAAGGTTTTTCGCAAGGCAAAGAAGAAGGCTTTGGTAAAGGCTTTGCTGAAGGTAAAGCAGAAGGGCACGAACAAGGCTTAAGTACAGGTTTTGATGAAGGTGTTAGTCAAGGCTTAGCTGAAGGCAAAGACACCAGTGATCAGCATATTGCCAGTTTACAAGCCTTGATCGAACAATTACATCAGCCACTGGCCAAAGTCGAAAAAAATGTTGAGGCACAGTTATTAGAACTTGTGGTGCAATTAACGCAGGCGGTAACTAAGCATGAGGCAAAAACCAACCCTGAAATTTTATTAACCGCCATTGCTGAAGGTATGAAAGCCCTACCGGCCCAAGAGCCAGAGACACAAATACTACTAAATCCGCAAGATATAAAATTGGTTGAGCAAGAGTTTGGCGTGGAGCATATTCAGCAACAAGGTTGGCGCTTATTAGCCGCACCGCATTTAAGTGCCGGCAGTTGCCAAATAGAAAACAGCACCTCTAATATCGACTTAAGCGTAAAGTCGCGTCTAAAGGAAGTGTTGGAATCGTTTTTGCAGGAAGCTTTACATCAATAATTTCATTCAGCAGCGTTAAGAGTTTCTATGGTCGACATCAAGCGTATTACTGAACGTTTACAAAATTGCCAGCAATTTATTCACCCGCATCAAGTTTCGGTGGCCGGGCGCTTAGTGCGTGTTGTCGGGCTAACACTTGAAGCCGTCGGCGTCAAAGCACCTGTTGGCAGTCAATGTTTAGTAGCAACCTCCGCTGGCGATTTGATTGCAGAAGTGGTCGGATTTGCCCAAGACATCACGTTTTTGATGCCAGAGCAAAGCTTACAAGGGGTATTACCGGGGGCTCGTGTAGTGCCATTGGCCACTAAGGCCAGACTACCCTTTTCTATGGATTTACTCGGTCGGGTGATTGATGGCGTAGGTAAGCCACTTGATGGCAAAGGGCCAATCAAAGCATCGGCGAGTTATCAATATGATAGTAAACCCATCAATCCGTTGTCACGCCGTGCCATTTCTGAGCCGCTAGATGTAGGTGTGCGCTCAATCAACAGCTTTTTAACCGTAGGTGTTGGGCAGCGCATGGGCTTATTTGCGGGCTCAGGGGTCGGTAAAAGTGTCTTACTGGGGATGATGACGCGCGGCACAAATGCCGATGTTATTGTGGTTGGCTTAATCGGTGAACGTGGCCGAGAAGTGAAAGAGTTTATAGAAGATATTCTGGGTGAAGCAGGCCGCGCTCGTGCGGTTGTGGTAGCGGCGCCGGCAGATAACTCGCCATTAATGCGCCTTAAAGGTTGCGAAACCGCAGTGCAAGTTAGCGAATACTTTCGTGACCAAGGGTTAAACGTTTTATTATTGGTTGACTCAATCACGCGTTATGCACAGGCACAACGAGAAATTGCACTGGCAGTAGGGGAGCCGCCAGCAACCAAAGGCTATCCGCCATCGGTTTTTTCTAAATTACCGCAATTAGTAGAACGTGCTGGTAATGGTGGTGACGGTCAAGGCGCTATTAGTGCGTTTTTTACCGTGCTTACCGAAGGTGATGACTTACAAGATCCGATAGCCGATGCGGCGCGGGCAATTTTAGATGGTCATATTGTCTTATCAAGAAAATTAGCCGATGCCGGCCATTACCCTGCGGTAGATATTGAAGGTTCTATTAGTCGTGTCATGCCACTGGTTACCAGTGCTGAGCACCAACAACTTGCGCAACAATTACGGCAGATTTATGCTTTATACCAAGAAAATAAAGATTTAATCTCAATTGGCGCATACAGCAAAGGTACCGACCCTAGAATCGATCAAGCGATTGATCTACAACCGGTTATGCAGTTCTTTTTACAGCAAAAAATGCTTGAAGTTATTCCTTACGATCAAAGCTTAAGTCAGTTACAAGAAATATTAGCGGCGGCACAAGCACATGCGCAGCAAAACCAACAACATCAAGCAAGTCAGTAAGGTGACCCGTCACTAGGTGATCATGAAACAGTTAAATACGTTATATAAATTTGAGCTAGATAAAGAGCGAAAAGCATCACAGGCTTTGCAAGCTGCTGAGTTAGAGTATCAACAAAACAAGCTGCGTTTACAAAGTGTTAGCGATTATCGCTTAGAATATATGAAGCGCCTTAGCCAGCGCTCGTTGGCCGGAATTGACAGTGCCACCTATAGCCATTTCCACGCCTTTATTGCCAAATTAGATAATGCCGCTGAACAAGTAAAAATTGCCCTACAGCAAGCAGAGTCACTGGTGGCAACACGCAAAAAACAATGGCTAGCACAACGACAAAAAATACAAGCGGTAGAAATTTTGCGCGACAAAAAGCTTGCCGAGTTGCAATTAGCCGAGCATAAGCGCGAGCAAAAAATGTTTGATGAAATCGCCACCCAACAATTTGTTCGACGCCAGTTTTAAACGTTAAGCGCTGCATTGCTTCTGCTCACTTCAATAGCTCAGTTTGTCTTACACGTTTTACCTTTTGGAATAAAAATTGCTTAACTTAGTGAGTGTGCCGGTAGTTAATGAATACGGCTTAAATAATTGTTAAGAAAGGTTTGCTATGCCTGAATTAAAAGTATTGTCTATAGATATTGCCACTAGCTCTGATAGTAAAGCAGCTCAGGGGCAGGCGGTAATTAAAAACCAAATAAGAGGTCAGGCTTTTTCTGCCGAAATGGCGCAGCACTACCCCAACAACACAGCGGCAGCTCAGCCGGAAAATAATCAAGAACACGGCAATAATGGGTCAGCAGCGGCAAACCAACCACCTCTGTTAATCAAAGCCGTGTCGATAGTGAAAGCCGGCGATGAACATACTTTACCCGTGCCAATATCACCCGAGCAAGCATTAGCATCGGCTAACATGGACAGTACAATGAGCGCAGGTGTTGCAACTAAGGCGGTATCTGAATCGCCACGATCTCAGTCAGAACCAACCCAGCCTAAGACAAAGCCAAACCTTGAAATACCGTTAAAGGCGCACATTAAAGGCGAAGATAGTCATATTTTGCCGGTACCTTTACCCATAGATAAGGTGGAATTAAGCGCTACAATTCTTAATAAGCCAACAGATATTCAAAGCCGCAATCAAGGCCCGCTAGCAAAAGTTCAACAGCAAGAAAAAAGCACAACAAAAGCCGATGAAAAAACCTTACCTGTGCCAATGACACCGTTGAAAGCGGCTCAGCAAAGTGCCGCACTCGATAAAGTTTCTTATCAAGCCGATGTCAAAATAGCCGCAGAGCCGAAGCTTGTAGAAAACAGTAGCTCGCATACCTTAAGTGCGCAAACGCCAAATACGTCACGCGGTATCAATAACGCCGTTAATGCTAAAGACTTATTGACTATGCTAAGTGGCAGTAAGGAGTTATTGAGTAGCGAAAGCAAGGTGAGTAATGGTCATGTTGGTGCAACAGCGCTAACGCGTGATAGTGCGCAAACTGAACAAACAACACAAAAAGTCGCTGTCGAAAAGCAAACTTTAACTAACACCAATGTACAAGCGTCAAATGCTGAAGGTAGCAGCAAAAAATTGGCGACAGCATCGACAGATGTAGGGAAAGGTTTTAGCCAAACCACTAGCAGTATCAAGCCAGAGGCTGGGCCAAGCAAGGCTAACGCGAAAGCTGTTATTAATACTCAACTAGACAGTATTCAGCCCAGCAATATTAAAGTAGCCAACAAGGCCGTAAATATAGCGACAATCAGTGATAATAAAAAGTCGCTTGCAGAGCCAACAGAAACCGCAACGATTACGCGTCGAGCAACGCATGAGTTGTTACCAAGCGATGACGCTGAATTACAGCAATCTCATGCTGGCAAAGATAGCCGCGAGACGAACGCAATAAATACAGCCACAACGCAAGTCGACAGCAAGCTCAATCAAGAATCAGGGCTGGTAACCTCTGCAGCTGAGGGCAAGCAACGGCAAGTTATGGCAGCCACACTAGGGGCAACAACACAAGCTGAGCCAGGAACTGATACTAAACAAGCACGGATTATTAATCAGAGCACAGCTAGCTTGGTTGCTGCAAGTGACGGTGACGCGAAACCTGCCGCTCAGGCCAAAGCGGTTGCACATGAAGCCCGCGAGCAAGTTAATAGCCGTGAGTTAACCTTAGAACCTGTAATAAAAGCAGAACAAGAAAAACCGCAAGCAAGTGCGGAAAAGCTCAGTGCTAGCTTTAACCAAACACTGGCAGCGCAAGCCATGAAACAAACCTCAGCGGCTGCAGAAATAATGACACAGCAAGAACATAATATCACTGCAACCGCCAGTAAACTGACCACTAATGCCGTGCATAGTGCAAAACCTATGACAGCGGTTAATGCTGAAACTATCGCTGTTTATCGCAAAGATTTTGCCAATGCTCTAAAAGATAAAGTGATGGTGATGATTAATCAGAAAGTGCAACAAGTTGACATTCAACTCGATCCGCCCGAGTTAGGCAATGTTCATGTACGAGTAAACTTGCAACAAGAGCAAGCGGCGGTGCAGTTTATTGTGCAGAACCCGCAGGCAAAAGAAGCGTTAGAGCAGCACTTGGGGCGATTGCGAGACATGTTAGCGCAAAGTGGTGTTGACGTTGGCGACACCAATATCGAACAACGAGCAGCGAATGAGCAAAATAGTGACCATGGAGGCAGTCAAGCGCAGCAGCGTGGTGATGGTCAAAGCGGCGAAGATATTGGCGAAGAAAGCGCCGATGTTGCAATAAACTTATACCAAGCGTCGTCAACAGGGGTTGATTACTACGCATAACCGTTGCTAATAGAATGATTATATTTGAGAAAACACGTTGGATTAGTGGCTATTCGAGGATATATTACCCCAATAGCGTAATAACACAGAACAGGTAGAGTAAATGGCAGACGAACAAGAACTGGAAATGGAAGGCTCAGGGAAAAAAAAGCAGCTGATCATCATAGTTGCAATTGTTGTAATATTAGCGATAGCAGGGGCGGCAGCATTTGTTTTACTCAGCGGTGACGACGAGGTTTCTCAAGCTGAAATTGACGCAGCGTTAAGCTCAGACTCAGCGAGCGAACCCGCATCAGCGTCGAGCGGCAAAGCAAAACTCGGTAGTGCTTTATATGTGCCGATGCCGCGACCATTTCGTTTTAATGTGCCAGGTGCTGCGCGTGATCGTTTTGTTGAGATCAGAGTGCAATTACTGGTGCGAGGAGCGAAAAACGAAGAAGCGGCGAAAAAACATGTGCCCTTGATTGAAAGTACCTTGCTGGCAGTGTTTTCGCAGGCCAATGCTGATGATCTTGCCACCACAGCAGGAAAAACCGCCTTAAAAGATAAGTCGTTAACCGAAGTGCAAAAGATCATGAGCGAAGTGGAAGGGGATGCCATTGTTGAAAGAGTGTTATTTACCGGCTTTGTAATGCAATAAATTTGTCAGTGCAATTTAACTAATAATAGAAAGAGACTAGCGTGTGAGTGACTTATTATCTCAAGACGAAATCGATGCCCTACTTCATGGTGTCGATGATGTTGAAGAAGAGGAAATAGTAGAAGACTTTTCGCAATCTGATGGTATGTCAGACTATGACTTTTCATCGCAAGATCGCATAGTTCGTGGTCGCATGCCAACACTGGAAATGGTTAATGAGCGCTTTGCTCGCCATATGCGCATTAGTTTATTTAATATGATGCGTCGCAGTGCAGAAGTATCGATTAACGGTATTCAAATGATCAAATTTGGCGAATATGTGCATACCTTATTTGTGCCAACCAGTTTGAATATGGTACGTTTTCGACCATTAAAAGGCACCGCGCTATTGACCATGGAAGCACGGTTAGTATTCATACTCGTGGATAATTTTTTTGGTGGTGACGGACGTTACCATGCCAAAATTGAAGGGCGGGAGTTTACACCCACCGAACGCCGTATCGTGCAAATGTTGCTAAAAATTATCTTCGAAGACTATAAAGAAGCCTGGTCGCCAGTGATGGATGTCTCCTTTGAGTATCTTGACTCAGAAGTTAACCCGTCAATGGCCAATATCGTTAGTCCCACTGAAGTCGTTGTGATCAGCTCATTTCATATCGAACTTGATGGCGGCGGTGGTGACTTCCATGTGGCATTACCCTACGCCATGTTAGAGCCAATCCGCGAATTGCTCGATGCTGGTGTGCAAAGTGACAAAGAAGATACCGATATGCGTTGGTCAAAGGCGCTGCGAGATGAAATTATGGATGTGCCAGTAGAGCTATCTACTAAATTTATTGAAGCCGAGTTATCTTTGCAAAAAATTATGGACTTGAAAGCTGGTGATATTATTCCAGTTGAAATGCCAGATCATATTACCGTGTTGGTTGAAAACCTACCTTCTTTTCGTGCCAAGCTAGGTCGTAGTCGTGATAATTTGGCCATAAAGATAGAGTCAAAAATTAAACGTCCTGAATCAGTAAAATCAGAACTGACCATTTTAACCAAAGGGGGTAAGCGTTTAGACAGTGACGCTGAACTGCATATGTTAGAAGATGATCTGTAAACATTTTTTTATTCAATGTGGTGTAAAAATCGCATAAAACAGCGTAAAGCGTAATAACAACACAAGCAGCAACTATTTGACGCTGCCTGGGTAAATTTTAAGGCGAACAGTATGAGCACAGAAAACGAAGATGATTTAGGCATGTGGGACGAGGCGATGGATGAACAAGCCGCCGCAGAAGCCGCTGAAACCGTTGAGCTAGAAGACTTAGAAGAAGAAGGCGAAGCGATCACCGGTGAAGAAAAGCGTAAACTTGATGCCATTTTAGATATACCTGTGACCATTTCTATGGAAGTTGGCCGCAGCAACATTAGCATTCGTAACTTACTGCAACTGAACCAAGGTTCAGTGGTTGAGCTCGATAGAGTCGCGGGTGAAGCATTGGATGTGTTAGTTAATGGCACTTTAATAGCGCATGGTGAGGTGGTTGTGGTAAACGACAAGTTCGGTATTCGCTTAACTGATGTTATCAGTCAAGTTGAACGCATTAAAAAGTTAAAATAACAGCGATGAAAAAATTCATTGTGCTGAGTACTTTTTGGCTGAGTCACTGGCTGTATGCCGAAGAGTTAGCCACAGATGCAGCTACCGCTGAGCTACCTGTCACTGAAATGCCGGTTCAGGTGGGTAAGCATGTTGCGAGTAACCTCGATGCCATGAGCATGATTATTTCTTTACTCATGGTGTTGGCGGTGATCTTTGTTAGTGCCATGGTGTTAAAGCGCTTTCAGGGTGTGCGTCAATCCATTAACGGGATGCAAATAGTCACTAGCTTACACTTGGGTGCAAAAGAAAAGTTAGTGGTAGTGCAAGCGGGCGAACAACAACTATTGTTGGGGGTGACACCGCAGCAAATTAGTTTGTTAAAAACCCTCGATAAACCCCTGCAAGCTAACGCAGAAGTTACTAATGATTTTGCAAAATCCTTTGCTAACATACTGAAACAAAAGTCGACTAAAGCTCATGACAAACAACCATAATTTTCGCTATTTTTCCGCAAAAAAACTGATTGCCCTCGGCTTAGCGTTGTTGTCTCTATTACTGGTGAGTCAGCATAGTTATGCCGCCAATGATTTGTCATTATCTGCGCTCAAGCTAACCACTAACCCTGATGGCTCGCAAGAGTATTCAGTGACCCTACAAATTTTGATCTTTATGACCGCGCTGAGCTTTATTCCAGCCGCGGTGATCATGATGACTTCGTTTACGCGTATCGTGGTGGTTATGGCGATATTGCGACAAGCGTTTGGTTTGCAGCAAACGCCGTCTAATCAGGTGATCATCGGCATTACCTTGTTTATGACGCTCTTTATAATGACACCGGTTTACAACGAGATTAATGCCCGTGCTATTCAACCCTATTTGCAAGAGCAATTAACCTCAGTTGAAGCCATTAATAGTGCCAAAGTACCACTGCGCGCCTTTATGCTTGAACAAACGAGAATTAAAGACCTCGACACCTTAGCCAGTATGGCGGGCATTGAACAAGTGGCTCAGCCGACAGACTTGCCCATGACAGTGATCATTCCGGCGTTTGTCATCAGCGAGCTAAAAACCGCATTTCAAATTGGTTTTATGCTCTTTATTCCGTTTTTGATCATAGATTTAGTGGTCGCCAGTATCTTGATGGCCATGGGTATGATGATGCTCTCTCCCATGATAGTGTCATTGCCGTTTAAACTTATGCTGTTTGTATTGATTGATGGCTGGAACTTAGTCATAGGCACACTGGCCACCAGTTATGGTATGGGAGCTTAGCTCATGAGCCCTGAGGTTTTTGTTGATATTTTACGCGACGCCTTATTTTTGGTGATAGTGTTAGTTTCTGCCGTGATTGTGCCAAGCTTGCTCATCGGCTTGGTGGTGGCAGTGTTTCAAGCCGCAACCTCTATCAACGAGCAAACCTTAAGTTTTTTACCGCGCTTAATTGTGACGCTACTAGCGCTGATCATCGGCGGGCATTGGCTAGTGCAGCAATTAATGGACTACGCTATCGCGCTGATTGCTAGTATTCCCAGTGTGGTGAGTTAGCCATGGAGTTCACCGAGTCAGTTATCAATCAAACCTTGGCTGACTTTTTACTGCCTTTGGCGCGTATTTCTGCCATGGTAATGTCTATGATAGGGCTAGGCGCAAAAGCTATTCCTGGGCGTATTAAACTATTTTTTTGTTTAGCCGTCACCATAGCGGTTATGCCAGCCTTACCACCCGCACGCGTGGATAATTTATTTTCATTGGCAACCTCCTTGTTGATTGGCCAACAAATGATAATCGGCATCATGCTCGGCTTTGTTACTGTGATGGTGGTTAATACCTTTACCTTAGCGGGTCAAATTATTGCCATGCAAACGGGTTTAGGTTTCGCCTCCTTAGTTGATCCCGCCAGCGGTACCAATGTCCCGGCGGTGGGTCAGTTTTTTCTAATTCTATCGTCATTATTATTTTGGGCCATGGATGGGCATTTAGCCTATTTACACTTTGTGGTGGCTAGCTTTGATACCATCCCCATCCCCATGACTGACTTTGCCAGTATCAAGTTAAAAGAAGTAGCGCAATGGGGCAGTTGGATGTTTGCAACCGCGCTGTCGTTAGCCATTGCGCCGTTAACCGCGATGTTATTAATTAACTTTTCGTTTGGTATCATGACCCGCGCCGCGCCGCAATTAAACATTTTTGCCATTGGTTTTCCTATTACCATGTGTGCTGGCTTATTAATCATGTGGTTAACCATGGGCAATTTTTATAACCATTTTGTGATGCAATGGCAACGGGCCCTAGACTTTAGCTGCTACTTAATTGATTGTGGAGCGAGTCCCTAATGGCTGAGTCAGATAGCGGTGAAAAAACCGAACAACCGACCGCGAAAAAGCTACTCGAGGCGCGTAAAAAAGGCCAAATAGCGCGTTCAAAAGATTTAGGCACTATGTTTGTGCTGGTTGGCAGTGCGATTGCGTTAATGGTGGTGGGGAACTCATTAGTGACCGGCTTGTCGTTAATGATGAAGCGTTTATTTAGCTTAAATCGTCGAGAGGCTATGGACGTGCACGCACTTTATCAAATTGCCAGTGATGGGGTTAGTGCAATCGCAGTGCCGTTTCTATGGATCCATATTATTATTGTTGTAGCGGCGCTTATCGGCAATATACTGCTCGGTGGTTTGAACTTTTCTTGGCAAGCTATGGCGCCCAAAGCCAGTAAGTTATCACCCTTGGCAGGCTTTAAACGTATGTTTGGTGTGCAAGCTTATGTCGAGTTGATCAAGTCAATTTTAAAATTTTTTGTGGTTTTTATTTCAGCTTATTTATTGTTAAGTAGCTTATTTGGTCAAATCGTCAATTTAAGCACTGAGAATATTCCCCATAATTTTTCTCATGCGGTGTCGCTATTACTGTGGATGTTTTTGGCGCTGGCCTTATCCATTGGCATCATAGTGATCATCGATGCACCGTATCAAGTTTGGAATCACAATCGACAATTAAAGATGACCAAACAAGAAATAAAAGACGAAATGAAAAACACTGAAGGGAGTCCGGAAACCAAAGGCCGTGTGCGTCGCGTGCAGTATGAAATGTCGCAACGTCGCATGATGCAAGACGTACCCAGCGCCGATGTGGTGATCACCAACCCAACGCATTATTCGGTGGCGTTAAAATATGATCCTGAAGCAGGAGGGGCGCCCGTTATGGTGGCCAAAGGGGTTGACGAAATGGCGCTGCATATTCGCACCATAGCCAAAGAGCACAATATTGAAGTGCTGGCATCGCCAGCCCTAGCGCGCTCACTTTACTATACGGCTGAGCCAAATGAAGAGATTCCTGAACAGTTATTTGCGGCGGTGGCGCAAATACTCGCCTTTATTTTTCAGCTTAATGCTCATAAAAAAGGCCAAGCAAAACGGCCTAAGCCGTTAGCGAAAAACCTGCCTATACCTGAAGACTTTCGCTACTAAAACTCTGCAATCTCAAAGCCTTTAATGTCCAGTGCCACAATAAAATTTAGCTAAAACGATAATAAGCAATTAATGGTCTGATTATTGCTGTGGCTAAGGTATGTCAAAAAATTATCACTAAGAGCTCATGCAGTTAACGGCCACTTTTAATAATTTAAAGAAAAATAGACTCCATTTATTATCGGGATTGGGGACGCCATTTTTGGTGATGGCGGCACTGGCAATGGTTATTCTCCCTATGCCGGCCTTTCTACTGGATATTTTATTTTCGTTTAATATTGCACTGTCCTTGGTAGTGCTGTTGATCACTGTCTATACCTTAAAACCGCTTGAGTTTGGCTCTTTTCCCGCGGTATTACTGATTGCCACTATTTTACGCTTGGCGTTAAATGTCGCCAGTACGCGTGTGGTGTTGCTCGAAGGTCATGAAGGGCCAGCGGCGGCAGGTAAAGTGATTGAAGCCTTTGGCTCAGTGGTTATTGGCGGTAACTATGCCGTAGGTTTAGTGGTATTTTTAATCCTGATCATTATTAACTTTGTGGTTATTACTAAAGGTGCCGGCCGTATTTCAGAAGTGACGGCACGTTTTACGCTTGACGCTATGCCAGGTAAACAAATGGCGATTGACGCCGATTTAAATGCCGGTTTTATCACCGCAGAGCAAGCCCGTGAGCGTCGCGTTGAAGTCACCAGTGAAGCTGACTTTTACGGTTCAATGGATGGTGCCAGTAAATTTGTTAAAGGTGATGCCATTGCCGGTATTTTAATCTTATTTATTAATATTGTGGGTGGCTTAGTCATAGGTATGGTGCAACATGACTTAAGTTTTGACACTGCGGTTGAAATCTACACCTTATTAACCATAGGTGACGGTTTAGTGGCGCAAATTCCGGGCTTACTTCTGTCTGTAGGTACCGCGATTGTGGTAACACGTCAAAATACCGCGCAGGATATGGGCGAGCAAGTTAGTCGTCAGCTAGGTCAAGAGAAATCATTATACATAGCCGCGGGTGTCATGTTTGTCATGGGTATAGTGCCAGGCATGCCACATGTGGCGTTTCTGATTTTCGCGTTTTTGATTGCTGGTGGTGCGTTTTTTAGCAGCAAATACAAAATTGCCAAGGCAGCACAGCTCGCTGAACAAGGACAAGCCGAAGAAGTACAAAATCAACGCCAAGAAGCAGAAGTAAAAGAACTGGGCTGGGATGATGTTAATCATGTTGACATTATTGGCTTAGAAATTGGCTATCGATTAATTCCTTTAGTAGACAAAGCTCAGGGCGGAGAATTACTGAATCGCATTAAAGGGGTTCGAAAAAAGCTATCGCAAGAGTTTGGTTTTCTTGTGCCGGCAGTGCATATTCGCGACAACCTAGATCTTGACCCTAACAGCTATCAAATCTCGTTAATGGGGGTCACGGTTGGCGAAGCGGAAATTCGTCATGATCATGACTTAGCCATTAACCCAGGGCAAGTGTTTGGCAAGCTTGACGGTATTGCCACTAAGGACCCAGCCTTTGGTTTAGATGCGGTCTGGATCAAACAAGCACAGCGAGAACATGCACAATCATTGGGCTACACTGTGGTTGACTCGGCCACCGTCCTTGCCACCCACTTAAGTCAAATTTTAACTAACAATGCCGCGCAACTGTTAGGTCATGAAGAAGTACAAAACTTACTGGATATGCTAGCGAAGAGTTACCCAAAATTAGTTGAAGGCTTGATCCCAGATATTCTATCTTTGGGCACGATAGTGAAAGTCTTGCAAAATCTCATGAATGAAGGGGTTGCGGTACGCGATATGCGCAGCATCATACAAACCTTAGTAGAGTATGGTCCTAAGAGCCAAGACCCTGAAGTGTTAACGGCGGCGGTACGTATTACCCTGCGTAAATTTATTGTCCAAGAGCTAGTAGGGCCGAGTGTTGAAGTACCTGTCATAACTTTGTCACCAGAGTTGGAACAAATGTTGCACCAGTCAATGCAAATGGCAGGAGACGATGGTGCAGGTATCGAACCCGGGTTAGCAGAGCGGTTACAAAAATCACTCACAGACGGGGCTCAACAGCAAGAAATGGCTGGCGATACCCCAATTTTATTAACCTCAGGTATTTTACGTTCAGTGTTGGCTAAATTTGTAAAATATACTATTCCGGGATTGCGAGTAATTTCTTATCAAGAAATTCCAGATGACAAACAAATAAAAATTGTCAGCGCTATCGGCCAGTAACTATACACGCACGGTAAGTGGTACAGCAAAATAAGGGGTTGGCTATGAAAATTAGACGTTACGTAGCAAAAGATATGAGAACAGCATTGGCGCAAATTAAAGAAGAGTTAGGTGCCGATGCGGTTATTATGTCAAATAAAAAAATTGCTGAGGGTGTCGAACTGATGGCTGCGGTAGACTATAGCCAAAATGTTGCTGAAAAATCAGCAGCGTCAGTAGCCAACGCCGAAACGGTAGCGCCAGCAGATCGCAGCGACGTTGTAGAAGATACCGTATCATTAAGTCATACCACAACAACGGCACAGTCAGCGCCAGCACCTGCCGATAGTTTAGCGGCATTATTGAATCGTCAAGTGCAACAAAATGGTTACGATAAAGCCCCAGCGACGCAGGCGTTTAATAGCCAAATCGAGCATGCGCATTCTCAGCAGCAAGCGCCAACAGCCGCGACTGCAGATACACAGGCAGAGCAAGATGATATAGAGCAACAGTTTAAAAACTTTACTGCCCGCCTAGAGCAAACCAATAGCAATGATCCCATGCCAGGCACTGAGCCGTTAGCGAGCAATAAGGGATATTATGGTGCGGCTAGCCAAAGAG
Source organism: Colwellia chukchiensis (assembly GCF_002104455.1). Taxonomy (GTDB): domain Bacteria; phylum Pseudomonadota; class Gammaproteobacteria; order Enterobacterales; family Alteromonadaceae; genus Cognaticolwellia; species Cognaticolwellia chukchiensis. Next base: position 243,814 of record NZ_NBOC01000001.1, read on the forward strand.
AGCCACAGGCGCAGGTTGCAGAAAATAACATAAGTCATGGCGAATTTGCGGCGATGCAAAAAGAAATGTCGTCCATTCGTCAATTATTAGAGCATCAAATGTCGGGCTTAATGTGGCAAGATATGGCGCAAAAAGATCCGATGCGCGCGGTTATCGTTAACAAACTGATGGCGTTAGGATTAAATGAAGTTATGGCGGACCAAATCGCCGGTTATATCCCGATGAATTGCCAAGAGCAAGATGCCTGGCAACATGCGAAAGACTTAATCGCCCAACAACTAAACACCACCAATAACGATATCATTCAGCGTGGTGGGGTTGTCTCACTTGTTGGGCCAACTGGTGTCGGTAAAACCACCACCATTGCAAAGCTGGCGGCACGATTTGCCCAAGCGCATGGCGCAGAGCAAGTTGTTTTGATCTCCACGGATAGTTACCGTATAGCTGGCTTTGAGCAGTTGGCAACTTACGGGCGTATTATCGGTTGCCAAGTTAAACTAGCTAACGATGACCAAGAGCTTGACCATTTATTGGCACAATTTAGTGAAAAGAAATTGATCCTAATCGACACCGCAGGCATGGGCCAACGGGATATGCGCTTAACCGAGCATTTGACTACCTTAATTGCCAATGCCCGTGTTAGAATTCGTAATTATTTAGTGTTATCAGCTAATACCCAACAGCGAGTAATGCAAGAAAATGTCGAGCGATTTAAACGTATTCCGTTAGCGGGCTGCATTTATACTAAGCTAGATGAAAGCTTAAGTATTGGCGAAATTCTTAGCACATCGTTGCAAAATGGCCTGCCCATTGGCTATCTAACTGATGGACAAAGGGTTCCAGAAGATATTAAGGTTGCAAATGCTGAAAAATTAGTTAGGCTTGCAGATAAAATGGCAACTAAGTCGCAACCAGCAGCAAGCGTTTCTTGGCGCATACCGAAAACAGCCATGGCGCTATAGGCGTTTAAGCGCAAGAAATCTGGTGATAGAGAGCAAGTAAATAGATGATAGATCAAGCGAGTGGCTTAAGAAAAATGCAGGATTCACAACAAATTAAAGTGATAGCCGTTTCTGGTGGTAAAGGGGGAGTGGGTAAAACTAACGTCACGTTAAATACCGCAATCTCTTTAGCAAAGTTAGGCAAACGCGTTTTGGTACTCGACGCCGATTTAGGTTTAGCAAATGTTGATGTGATGCTCGGACTACGAGTACAACGTAACCTTTCTCACGTCTTATCGGGAGAATGTGAGCTTGATGATATTATCATTGACGGCCCAGCCGGTATAAATATCATTCCAGCGACTTCTGGTACACAGTCCATGGTTGACTTAACCCCTGCTGAACATGCTGGCTTAATTCGTGCCTTTAGCGACATGCAAAAGCAATTTGACATTTTAATCGTCGATACCGCAGCCGGCATCTCAGATATGGTACTGAGCTTTTGTCGTGCTTCACAAGATGTGTTGTTAGTGGTTTGTGACGAACCAACATCAATAACAGACTGTTATGCCTTGATGAAACTGCTGAGCCGCGATCATGGCTTATTCAAATTTAAAGTGGTTGCCAACATGGTTCGCACCAGTAAAGAAGGGCAGCAGTTATTTGCAAAACTTTCAAAAGTAACGGATCGGTTTTTAGACGTCGCCCTAGAGTTAGTCGCGATTATCCCTTTTGATGAGAACATTCGAAAATCGGTCAGAAAACAACAAGCGATTGTCGACGCCTTTCCAGATTCACCGGCGGCAAAAGCATTTCAAGTCTTAGCCAAAAACATTGTCAGTTGGCCTATCCCCGCGCAAGCATCAGGTCATTTAGAATTTTTTATAGAGCAACTGATAGAAAACTAACCGACAAACAAGTGAGCTATAGTGGTAAAAGTACAAACTTATAGTGTTGACAAAACGGCTTTGTTGGAACAACACACAGTATTAGTTAAACGTATTGCCTATCATTTACTGGCCCGGTTACCCGCAAGTGTTATTGTTGACGATCTTATTCAGTCTGGCATGATCGGCCTACTTGAAGCGGCAAATAATTTTGATAATAGCAAGGGCGCAAGTTTTGAAACTTTTGCTGGTATTAGAATTCGCGGCGCTATGCTTGATGAAATTCGTCGTGGTGATTGGGTTCCCCGCTCAGTGCATAAAAACAGTCGCTTGATCAGCGGCGCGATAAAAAGTTTAGAAGCCGAGCACGGTCGCGATGTCAGCGATAGTGAAGTGGCAGATAAACTCGCGATCTCCATAAACGACTACCACCAAATGCTCAATGAAGTCAGCGCAGGTAAAATACTGGGTATTGAAGACCTAGGTGTTAGTGAAGACGTGCTTGATGTATCGCAACAACTTGAGCAAGACGAGCCATATCTAGAAATTGAGCGTGATATTTTTAAAAAAGCATTGGCAGAATGCATTTCCTCTTTACCCGAGCGCGAAGCTTTAGTACTGTCTTTGTATTATGATGAAGAACTTAACTTAAGAGAGATAGGTCAAGTACTTGATGTCAGTGAATCACGGGTTAGTCAAATACATAGTCAAGCTATGCACAGATTAAAAGCGCGTATGCAATCGTGGCAAAGTTAAGTAGAATAACCGTATTGTTAGAATTTTAATTGTTCTCACCGGAGGGTGCCTTGGATAAAAATATGAAAGTACTTGTTGTTGATGATTTTTCAACAATGAGACGAATAATCAAAAACTTGTTGCGTGACTTAGGGTTTACCAATATCTCAGAAGCAGATGATGGCAGCACAGCATTACCTATGCTCAAAGACGGAGACTTTGATTTTGTCGTTACCGACTGGAATATGCCGGGCATGCAAGGTATTGATTTACTCAAAGCGATCAGAGCGGATGAAAAACTAGCACATATTCCGGTGTTAATGGTGACTGCAGAGGCGAAAAAAGAACAAATCGTCATGGCAGCCCAAGCCGGGGTTAATGGCTATATTGTCAAACCTTTTACCGCAGCAACGTTAAATACCAAGCTAGATAAAATCTTTGAGCGTCTTGGTTAACCACCAAGTTGTGTTACGCAAGGACGTCATATGAAAACAATAACTAGTGTCCATGTTTCTTTAGAGCAAGCGAAACTTTTAGTTGAATACATTGAAACGGATCAACAAGAGAAAGCCAATGAGCTCATCGCTGAAATTCAAAGTCCGATCAATAGTGCCTTATTTGCTGAAATCGGTAAACTAACACGGCAGTTACACGACTCATTAAATAATTTCCAACTGGACTCGCGCTTGAATGACTTAGCAACCGCAGATATTCCAGATGCTAAAGAAAGATTGAATTTTGTCATTAGTCGCACCGAAGAAGCCGCCAATAAAACCATGGATGCGGTTGAAGCGATCTTTCCTGTCATCGACAGACTTCAGCAACAAATCGGCACAGTTAAACCGTTATGGCATAAACTTATGCATAATGAGCTTGACGTCAATGAGTTTAAAACCTTATGTCGAGATATTGACAGCCTGTTAACGACCACCGAGCAAGAATCTAATCAAATTCATCGCTTAATGACGGATGTGTTAATGGCGCAAGATTTCCAAGACCTTACCGGTCAAGTTATCCGTAAAGTTATCGACTTAGTGCGAGAGGTTGAAGATAGTCTGATAAACATGCTAACCGCATTTGGTATGGAATCAGAGCCAGAAAAAACCAACCCATTGCCAAAAGTAGGTGAAAACTTAGTCGAAGGCCCAATCATGAATAGCAAAAGTCGCAGTGACGTTGTTTCCGATCAAGACGATGTCGACGACTTGTTGTCTAGCTTAGGGTTTTAATAGGAGTTACTTAATGTCATTTGAACAGGATGAAGAAATTCTCCAGGATTTTTTAATCGAAGCAGGCGAAATACTCGAGACCTTATCAGAGCAATTAGTCGAGCTTGAAAATGACCCGGATAATGCTGATTTGCTCAACGCGATTTTTAGAGGTTTTCATACCGTAAAAGGCGGCGCAGGTTTTCTATCTCTGACTGAATTAGTCGATGCCTGTCATGGCGCAGAAAATGTATTTGATACCTTAAGAAATCAGCAACGCGCGGTCACATCATCGTTAATGGATGTCATATTACAAGCGCTTGACACCATCAATGAAATGTTTGCACAAGTGCAAAACCGCGCGCCACTGAGCAGTGCCGACCCAGCGCTATTAGCTGAGTTGCATCGCCTATCTGAGCCCGAAGGACAAGAAAGCAGTAGCCCCGAACAGCCGCCCGCACAGCAAGGTGTTGCGCCTAAGCCAGATGTTAACCTTGAAGAGAATAACGCTGACGATGAAATGTCAGAAGATGAATTTGAGCGCTTATTAGATGAATTACATGGTGGTGGTGCACCGTCAGCCTCGGTTAGCACACCACCGGCGCCTAGCGCCTCGCCAGCCGCTGATGCTAACAACAACGATATTAGCGACGATGAGTTTGAATCATTGCTTGACGAGCTGCATGGTCAAGGGACATTTTCGCCTGCGGTTGCAACAAGCCATAATGCACCTGCACCGGCTAGCTCATCAGATGAAATTAACGATGATGAGTTTGAAGCACTATTAGATGAATTACACGGCAAAGGTCAAGGCCCGAAAGTTGCCCCCGTTAGTGAACCAGCTAAAGCAACGCCAACGCCAGCTGCAGCGCCGGTCACCGCAGTAACACCGGCAAAAGCGGTTAAGCCAGCGCCAAAACCTGCAACTGTTAGCAACGACGGTGCAGCTGCACCAGCAGCCAAAGCTCCACAAGCTGAAACCACGGTTAGAGTTGATACTAAACGACTTGATCAAATCATGAACATGGTGGGTGAACTAGTGTTAGTGCGAAATCGCCTGACCAGCTTAGGTATGACCAAAGAAGACGAAGAATTGACCAAGGCAGTGTCTAATTTAGATGCTGTTACTACAGATTTGCAGGGCGCCGTTATGAAAACGCGCATGCAACCGATTAAGAAAGTCTTTGGCCGCTTTCCTCGTGTTGTGCGCGACTTAGCGCGTAGCCTGAATAAAGAGATTAAACTCATCCTAGAGGGCGAAGACACTGACTTAGATAAAAACCTGGTAGAGGCATTAGCCGATCCATTAGTGCATTTAGTGCGTAACTCAGTGGACCACGGCATAGAAGACCCAGACACGCGGGAAGCAGCAGGCAAAGCCCGTGAGGGTGTCGTCGTGTTATCGGCTTCGCAAGAAGGCGACCATATACTACTCACCATTCGTGATGACGGCGCGGGCATGAACGCTGAAAAACTAAAAGCCATTGCTATCGAGCGCGGAGTTTTAGACGCTGACGCCGCCGCGCGCATGCCGGATAAAGAAGCCTTTAGTTTGATTTTTGCGCCAGGGTTTTCAACGAAAACAGAAATTTCAGAGGTTTCTGGTCGTGGTGTCGGCATGGATGTTGTCAAAACTAAAATTACCCAGCTAAACGGCACCGTCAGCATTGACTCTGAAATGGGTGTTGGCACGATATTAGAAATTAAAGTGCCATTAACCTTGGCAATATTACCAACGCTAATGGTGATGATAGGCAAGCAAACGTTTGCGCTGCCGCTAGCAACAGTTAATGAAATATTTCATCTTGACTTAACAAAAACCAATTTGGTTGATGGCCAGCTAACTATTATCGTGCGTGAGAAAGCCATCCCGCTATTTTACCTCGATCAATGGCTAGCTAAAGACTATCAAGATAAGCCGCGTGATCGTGGTCATGTGGTGATTGTGCAATTAGGTAATCAACAAATTGGTTTTGTGGTTGATAGCCTGATCGGCCAAGAAGAAGTGGTGATAAAACCTTTAGATCGATTGTTACATGGCACGCCAGGTATGGCAGGCGCCACCATCACCAGTGACGGTGGCATTGCACTTATTATTGATGTGCCTAGTATGCTGAAATATTATGCCAAGAAATCGATAGTGAATAAAAAACTGCGTTCATAAAAGAGAGCATAGATGTCCTTTAAAGTATTGGTGGTTGATGACTCCAGTTTTTTTCGACGCCGAGTAACGGATATCCTCAACAGTGATCCTAAGCTTGAGGTGATTGATGTTGCTGTTAATGGCCTAGATGCAGTCGAAAAAGCCATCAGCTTGCAACCTGATGTGATCACTATGGATATTGAAATGCCATTGCTTAATGGCATTGATGCCGTAAAGCAGATCATGGCGAAAGCGCCGACTGCCATTATTATGTTCTCATCATTAACCCATGCCGGCGCAAAAGCAACGCTAGAAGCACTTGATGCCGGCGCATTAGACTTTTTACCGAAAAAGTTTACTGAAATCGCCAAAACCACAGCCGATGCTGGCAGTTTATTGCGACAACGAGTGCTTGAATTAGCGCGTAAAAAACCGTTAAAGCACACTAAAATATCGTCCTACCGCTCGCGTGCGCAAGTCGCAGCCAAGGCAAAAAAACTTGCTGTTACCAACAATACTGCAGCCACCAGTCACGTCACCACCCCAGTCAACGTTAACATAACCAGCTCAGGCAAAGCCTACAAGTTACTGGCAATTGGTACCTCAACGGGGGGACCCGTGGCATTACAAAAAATACTCAGTCAATTGCCGAAAGACTTTCCATTGCCGATTGTCATGGTACAGCATATGCCTGCCGCTTTTACCTTGGCATTTGCCAACCGCTTAAATACTCAATGTCAAATAGAGGTCAAACAGGCTCAGTCGGGTGATGTGTTAACCCCAGGTTGTGCCTATTTAGCACCTGGTGGCAAACAAATGGTCATTGATGGTACAGAAAATGCAGCAAAATTAAGAATACTGGAAGACAATTCACAGCGGATTGCCTTTAAACCCAGTGTAGATGTAAGTTTTGGCTCTGCAGCAAAAGTATTTGGCGGTCAAGTGCTCGGGGTAATACTCACCGGCATGGGCGCTGATGGTCGTGAAGGCTGTCGCTTGTTAAAAAGTAAAGGTGCCACCATTTGGGCACAAGACGAAGCGTCTTGTGTTGTTTATGGCATGCCACAAGCGGTAGCCCTTGCTGGAATATCAGAACTGTCATTAGCACTTGAAAGCATTCCCGCTGCGATTCTTAAGGAAATACAGCATGGATAAACTGAGTATCTCGGGCTTAATTATTGCCTTATTAGCGATTTGTTTAGGCTTTGTTATTGATGGTGGCGCTATTGGCTCATTGTTGGAGCTACCGGCATTTATCATTGTCTTTGGTGGCACGTTAGGCGCGGTGATGTTGCAGTCATCGTCAAGCCAGTTTTTACATGCCATCAGCTTACTTAAATGGCTATTTTTCACACCTAAATATGATGTTGAACAAGGCATCAACGCTATTGTGCAATGGGCGGAAAAAGCGCGAGAGTCAGGGTTTCTAGCGTTAGAGCATATCGCAGAAGAAGAACAGCACGACTTTTTCGTCAATAAAGGTTTAAATTTATTGGTTGATGGCGCTGAGGTAGACAACTTACGGGTCTCGCTCGAATTAGATTTAGATTTATACCGAGAGCACAATTTACGCTCGGCTCATGTTTTTGAATCTATGGGGGGCTACAGCCCAACGATTGGCATTTTAGGGGCAGTTTTGGGCTTGATCCATGCCTTGTCAAATTTAGCCGATCCTGAACTATTAGGGCAAGGTATTGCCACCGCTTTTGTTGCCACCATCTATGGTGTTGGCTTTGCTAACCTAATTTATTTACCTATCGCCAATAAAATTAAGGCGATTGTTCATCAGCAAACCATGTACCGCGAAATGATGACTGAAGGCTTAGTTGCCATTGCGTTAGCAGAAAATCCACACGCTATTGAAAATAAACTGTCGGCGTTTCGGTTAGAGCAATGAACCGCTTACGGGCTAGACGTCACTCAGTAGAGCATGACAACGTTGAACGTTGGCTAGTTTCTTATGCCGACTATATGACACTACTTTTCGCGCTATTTGTGGTGCTTTATGCCATGGCGATGGTTGATGAAGCGCCATTTGAAACCGCAACCGAGTCGATTGGGCGGGTTTTTCAGGCTAATGAAAAAGCGGTTAAAAACCGAGGCCATGGTGATGATATTCTGCCAGTTAATAGTGCAAAAACCAATAAACGTTTATTCGGTGACGGTATTTTAGCAGAAGCAGGCCCAGAGTTAGTCGCTGGCGCAGTAACACTGTCTAATGTTTCTCATGCCCAAGTAGGCACCACGTTAACTTCACTAGAAAAAGAATTACATAGCGCCCTATATGACTTGGTAGAGTCGGGGTACGCGCAATTACAAGTTGATGGTGACTGGCTAGAAATTGAATTAAATAGCGCCTTATTATTCCCCAGCGGTTCGTCATCGGCCACTAATGCGGCAAAAGATATTCTGGCAGCGATATCCGAGGTCATCGGTGATGCCAGTAATTACATTCGAATTCGCGGCTATACCGATAATCAGGCCATAGATACCGAAATTTATTCGTCGAATTGGGAGTTATCTGTCTTTCGAGCCACCGCTATTTTACGGGTTTTAGAAACCCTCAATATTAACCCAGCGCGTATGGCGATTGAAGGTTATGGTCAATATTACCCCAGCGCCGATAACAACACAGACACAGGTCGGGCAAAAAACCGACGCGTGGTAATTGCATTATCAAAATATGGCATAGAGAAAGCCAATTTATTGACCACGCCAACCATATCAGTCAAAGATGTTGAAGCAATTAAAAATATTAGTAGCGATGATGAGGAAGACGGAGAAATTCGTATCATTCGCCTCGACAATGGTGGTATTCGTATTACAACCCGAGCCGAAGAAAATAACCATAATGAAGAGGCGAACCTGCCGAAAGCTAAAGCAAATGAACAGTAGGAAAACAACGTGGTAATTTGGACCATTGCAAATCAAAAAGGTGGCGTTGGCAAAACCACATCAACCATAGCATTAGCTGGGCTATTAGCGGAACAGGGCCAGCGTGTTTTATTGGTCGATACCGACCCACACGCTTCATTAAGCTACTATTTTGGTATTGAGTCAGAAGATTTAGAGCTCAGTGTGTATGATTTGTTTTTACAAGTCTCGACTAAAGAACAAATATTACAAAGTTTGTGTCCAACACATTATCCCACCATAGACATTCTACCGGCTACCATGGGGCTGGCTACCTTAGATCGCGCGCTGGGAAATAAAGGCGGCATGGGCTTAGTCCTGAAAAAAGCAATGCGCGCTATCGCAGACGAATATGACTATGTGTTAATTGACTGTCCGCCGATATTAGGCGTGTTGATGGTGAATGCCTTAGCGGCATGTGATAGGATTATCGTGCCCGTACAAACTGAATTTTTGGCGCTAAAAGGTTTAGATCGCATGATGAAAACCTTAGAGATAATGCAAGGCGAGCACAGTGCGTTGTTTCAATATACCATAGTGCCAACTATGTTTGATAAACGCACTAAGGCATCGATATTAACCTATCGTAAACTAAAAGAGTTATACGGCGATGCCGTATGGCCAGGTGTTATTCCCATCGATACCAATTTTCGTAATGCCAGTGTCGCGCAAAAAGTGCCGTCAGATTACGCCGCCAGCACGCGCGGTGTTATCGCGTATCGAAACTTACTGAGCCATTTAATACAGTTGAGAAATTAAGTTTATGTCAAAGTCATTAGCGGCAAGTAAACAATTAATGCAGACATACTTGTCAGAACTGCTAACCGAAGAAGCCAGTGAGCCTCAAACAACCGCACTAAAAGCGGCAGAGCAGAAACCGCTGGACAAATTATTAGCCAGCGCTAGTGTTTTACAAGTTGAAAAACAACAAGCTGAGCCCAAGACTATTGTCAAACCTGCCAGCTCAACACAGTTAACGCAAACACCAGCGCAAGCAAAAGCAAAACAGCGCGTTGCCAAACAAACGACAGCAAAAGTCAGCACAACAGCAGTGACCTCGGCCGAACAAACCGAGTTGAAAACCCGAAAAAGCCAAGGCGGATTTAGCCAGCTTAAACAGCGCAGCTATCGCCAAGGTGATTTTCAAGCCATGTTTTTTGAAGTGGCCGGTTTAATGATAGCAGTGCCTTTAATTGAATTAGGTGGTATTGTCAGTTATCAGCAAGCTACGCCACTTATGGGTAAGCCAGATTGGTTTAAAGGCGTGATGCTTAATCGTGAAAACAAAATTAATGTGGTTGATAGCGCCCGTTGGGTCATGCCGGAAAAATGTGATGACAAACTACTTGCCCAGCTTAATTATCAATACGTCATACTGCTCAGCGATTCGCTTTGGGGCTTGAGCGCAGAAAACCTAGTGGATACGGTAACGCTGAAACAAGATGAAGTAAAATGGTTAGACTCGGCCAGCAAACGGCCTTGGCTGGCTGGACTGGTGAAAAATCGTATGTGCGCATTGCTAGATGTTAAGTCATTGATAGCCTTGTTAGAAAAAGGCGTAAACGCCAAGCATAATTGCTGAAATGAAACTTGCCAGTATACTCAAAAGACAAGTATGCTAGTCATATTGAAAGAATAAATTTAAAGAGGCCTTTGCTATGTCTGATACAAGACGTAATACGAGTGAAAATGAAAATACTAACGACGAAGTAGTGCAAAGGGTAACCTTTAAGCTCGATAATGAAACCTATGGCATCAATGTTATGCAGGTACAAGAAATACTGCGCTACACTGAAATCGCCCCCGTACCCGGCGCGCCAGCTTATGTATTAGGGATTATTAACCTGCGTGGTAATGTGGTCACCGTTATTGATACGCGTGCGCGCTTTGGTATGCCATCTGCTGAGCTAACCGATAACACGCGCATTGTTATCATCGAAGCCGAAACACAAGTGATCGGGATATTAGTCGATAGCGTTGCCGAAGTCGTGTATTTAAAAAGCTCCGAAATTGATATTGCCCCTAACGTTGGTAATGATGAAAGTGCCAAATATATTCAAGGTGTTTCCAACCGAGACGGTGAATTACTGATTTTAGTCGACTTAGATAAACTCCTCACCGATGTCGAATGGGATGAGTTAAAGCAATTTTAATATAAAACCAACACAAGCCGGTTTTTAACGCTAAGACAATAAGTTAATTATGGACAGTATTCCCGCCAACTTGATCAGCTTAATCGCATTTGCCATAGTGATGCTGGTGGCTATGTTATTATTAGCGTTAAAAAACCGCTTTAGTCAGCAAATTGAACAATTACAGCAAAAGCTATCAGTTCAAGAAATACAGCTGGTTGAACTGCAAAGCTTACTTAGCGAAAGCCAAGCACAACTTGAGCAACTACAAGCGAGCAACAGTGCCTCGCAGCTAGAAAACGAACAAGTTAGTAAGCAATTAGAGCATCGTATAAAAGTCGCGCAAACACAATTTACCGCACAACTGCAAAGCATAGAGCAACACCTGCAACAACAGCCTGAAGACAAACTATATAGCCGCGCGCAAAAATTGGTAGAGTTAGGGGCTGATATTGCAGAAATCATGCGAGAATGCGATATTCCGCGCGCCGAAGCAGAAATGTTACTCGCTATTCACCGACAAAAAGCGTCCAAATAACCCCTGATAATATCGCAAAAGTTAATGCCAGATAATTAGCGACCGTGATAAACTGTCGGTCATGAACAAATGTTGTGTGTCTATTCGTAATATAAAGCATCGCACGGCAGGTAAATAAATCCGTTGGTATAACACAAGGATGCTCCAGTGAAGCAAAATCTCCCGATGACACTAAACCGAAACGTTTTAGTGCAATATAAATTATTATTAACGCTGCTGTTCGCGCTGGTGATCTCAGCTTGTTCTTCAACCCCGTCAGCCCAACAAGGGCTATCAGATCCCAAAGATCCCTTCGAAGCCATTAACCGACCCTTTTGGACTTTTACTTGGGATTATGCCGACAAGTATGTGCTAAAACCAGCATCTCAAGGTTATGTGAAATACATGCCAACGCCGCTGCGCACTGGGGTGTATAATATGGCACTCAACCTGAATGAGCCGTCAACGATCATCAACCACTTGTTGCAAGCAAAGTTCAGTGACGCCGCCAAATCAACCGGTCGTTTTGTACTAAACTCAACCATCGGCTTGTTAGGCTTTTTTGATCCCGCTGATGATTTTGGTTGGAGCCGCCAACAAGAAGAGTTTGGCGAAGTGCTGGGCAGTTATGGTGTAGGTGACGGACCCTATTTAATGGTGCCGGCACTCGGGCCATCTTCAGTGCGTGAAGAGGTAGGTGACTATGTTGACCGCTACTATTGGCCGCTAGCTATTATTGATTTTTGGCCAAACTTACTGCGCGCAGGCATTATAGGTATGGAAACCCGTGCAGCCTTTGCTGATCAAGAAGCGATCTTAAAAGACTCGATTGACCCATATGAGTTTGTCAAAAATGCTTACTTTCAAAATATGCGTTACAAAGTTTACGATGGTAACCCACCCATCGAAGTGGACGCATCAGAAGAAGAAGACATTGATGCCTACTTAGAAGAGCTTGATGGGCTAGAAATAGAATAAGCGAGCCCAGTACTAAACATGTAAATAATCGATCACTACCATTAAGAAGTGATGAAAAAGAGCGAACTAAGGTTCGCTCTTTTGGTATTGCGCTATCGCTTTATCTAGGTATTTTAATGAAAAGAACAGCATGATAGGGCGCAATAAGAAAAAATAAGCCAGCAAAACCACAGCCACAGACACTAACATCGCCATGCCTTGCAAATTGGCAATAAAAAGAAACGGCGGGATCAGCATCAGCAACTTTATAATATTTAACACCAGTTTTTCCGGCGCGGTAAGTTTTGCTTGTGCTAAGGCTAAAATTGCTTGGCGCTGATGTAAGCTAAAGTCCTGTAAAGCAGGTATTTTATTGGAAGAAAAGTAAATGGTCATAAGGCGTAGGCACTCAGCTCAACAATGAATAATAGCGCTATAATACAAAACAAACGACAGCTATGCCACCAAGTAAAAAGCGGCTACAAATAAGATCAACACTGAGTATTGATTAAAATTCATACCGCAGATCAGATATATTTTTGAAAACGAGTTCCTCAGTCGCGCGCAATTTGCTAGAATTGCGGCAATTTTTATCAGTAGGTGATTTTTAAATGAACGTCATAGAAGCTAACTTTGATGCAACCGGCAAAAAATTTGCCATTGTCGTAGCCCGTTTTAATAGTTTTGTGGTTGAAAGTTTACTTGAAGGTGCAGTTGATGCGCTTAAACGCCAAGGCAATGTTGCCGATAGCGACATTACTGTTATTCGTGTGCCTGGCGCGTATGAGTTACCAGTAGCCGCAAAAAAAATCGCCGCTAAAGGTGGCTTTGACGGCATTATTGCTATTGGCGCCGTGATTCGTGGTGGTACTCCTCACTTTGATTTTGTTGCTGGCGAATGTAACAAAGGCTTAGCACAAGTTGCCATGGAATATACCTTACCCGTAGCCTTTGGGGTAATTACCACAGATACCATAGAACAAGCAATTGACCGTGCTGGCCTCAAAGTAGGTAATAAAGGTGCTGAAGCCGCCTTAAGCGCGTTAGAAATGGTTAATGTGCTCGACAAGTTATAACAGGATATATTTGTGAAACCATCACCTAGAAGAAAAGCCAGAGAGTTGGCAGTGCAAGCGGTATATTCTTGGCAATTAAGTCAAAATAATGTCGCGGAAATTGAAAGCAATTTCTTGCAAGAAAATAGCGCACGTCGTTTTGATATTGCTTATTTTCAACAGTTATTTCGTGGTGTATCAACCCGAATTGGTAGCCTCGATGAAAAAATATCACCCCATGTTGACCGACCGCTTGCGGATATTGACCAGGTAGAGAAAGCCATTTTACGCGTGGCAGTTTATGAGTTAGCAGATTGTCAAGAGGTCCCTTACCGCGTCATTATTAACGAAGCCATAGAATTAGCCAAAGCATTTGCGGCCGATGATAGCCACAAATTTGTTAATGGTGTCTTAGATAAAGTGGTTAAGTTAGAACGTCCGAACGAATAATCAATATTGGCTGGTAAAATTGGGTGGTAATATGAAAGAGTTTGAATTAATCAGGCGCTACTTTACTGAGCAAGTGATTAAGCGCAAAGATGTGGTGATTGGTATTGGCGATGACTGCGCCATTGTTAGCCCTTCAGAGCGACAAAATATTGCCATCGCCACTGATACCTTAGTGGCTGGTGTGCATTTTCCTGAAGGCACTAGTGCCCGTGCCATTGGTCATAAGGCCATTGCCGTAAACCTTTCAGATCTTGCCGCAATGGGCGCCGAGCCAACCTGGATATCACTGGCGATCACTATGCCAGAAGCAGATCTGGCGTGGATTGAAGCGTTTTGCCAAGGCGTATTTGAGCTGTGCGAATTTTATAATGTGCAGCTCATCGGTGGTGACACCACGCGCGGACCATTAAGTATTACCGTAACAGCGCAAGGTTTGATCCCTAAAGATCGTCACCTAACGCGCTCTGGTGCGAAATCCGGCGATTGGATTTATGTAACAGGTGAGATCGGTGATGCCGCGTTAGCGCTTAAACATGTTTTTGGCGAAGTCGTGGTAGCAGATGAGTTTCTTGATGATGTGCGCAAAAGTTTAGACTTTCCTAAGCCACGCGTGCTGGCAGGGCAAGCGTTGCGAGAATATGCAACTGCCGCAATTGATTTATCCGACGGCTTAATTGCTGATATTGGTCATATTTGCAAAGCGTCAAAGGTTGGCGCCAATATCGTGTTAGAAGACTTACCTACCTCTAACGCCCTACGCGAGACAGTAGGTACTGAACAAGCCTACGAGTTAGCCTTGGCGGGCGGCGATGACTATGAGTTGCTGTTTACTGTTTCCGAAAATAACCGTGTTGGCATGGAAACCGCGTTAGCCAATACGGGTAATATCATCACTTGCATTGGTCAAATCAATGGCAGTGAAAAAATCAGCACAACCTTAAATAGCAAGTCAGTGTCAATCAATGCGAAAAGCTATGAGCACTTTGCTAATAATCAAAACAGTAAAGACTAAGCATGAGTAAGTCGACGGCAAACTTTCGCTTGTCTGATCCTATTCACTTCCTAGCCTTAGGCTTTGGTAGTGGTTTGGCACCAAAAGCACCGGGTACATTTGGCACTTTAGCCGCAATACCTTTACTTTTGCTGATGGCGCCACTAACACCAAGCATCTATCTATTATTGCTGGTACTGATGAGCGTTGCAGGTATTTATATTTGCGGTAAAGCCGCTGCGGATGTTGGTGTGCCGGATCATGGCGCAATCGTCTGGGATGAAGTGGTTGGCTTATTAATCACTATGTTTTTAATACCACTTAGCTGGCAATCGCTGTTACTCGGTTTTTTGCTGTTTCGATTTTTCGATATTTTAAAGCCTTGGCCAATATCTTTCTTTGATAAAAACTGCCACGGCGGCTTAGGCATTATGTTAGATGACATTGTTGCCGGTATCGTCGCCTGGGCGATCATGATGGTGATTTTTTACTGACAGCTAAAACCCAAAATTCAAGCTGTAAGCTTTAAGCTGTCAGTTTGAAGCTGTCAATAAAACACCAAAATCACAGCTGTAAGCCTAAACCCAAGCTGTAAGCTGTCAGTTTAAAGCTATCAGCAACCCCATAAACCCATCTGCATGGTACTGATTTGCACTTGTTGTTACTGACGGCTTATAACTTAAAGCTAATTTTTTTGGTCTTTAGTGTAAAAGACGTACGCGAATCGTAGCATCAATTTGCTTTAACTCTTTTAATGCTAATTCACGGCTTTCGGCTTCAATATCAATTACCACATAACCAATTTGCTCAGCGGTTTGTAGGTATTGCGCGGCTATGTTGATGTTATGCTCGGCAAACATTTGGTTAATTTTGGTTAACACCCCAGGCTGGTTGCGGTGAATGTGCAACAAACGGCTAGTGCCAACATGCTCAGGTAAAGATACTTCAGGAAAGTTAACCGCAGATAAGGTTGAGCCATTATCAGAGTATTTTGCCAGCTTACTGGCCACTTCTAGGCCAATATTCTCTTGTGCTTCTTTAGTGCTGCCACCAATGTGCGGGGTTAAAATCACATTGTCAAAAGCGCGTAATGGGCTGATAAACTCTTCGTCGTTGCCTTTGGGCTCAACAGGGAAGACATCAATGGCAGCGCCTGCTACTTTTTTATTCGCTAAGGCATCAGCTAAGGCGTCAATATCAACCACAGTGCCGCGCGAGGCGTTGATAAAAATAACGCCATCTTTCATTACTTCAAACTCTGCCGCGCCCATCATGTTCTTGGTTTGCGGTGTTTCTGGCACATGCAAGCTGATCACATCGGCTTCTTTTAACAGTGCTGTCATGCTTGGTGCTTGGCTGGCATTACCAAGTGGTAACTTAGTTTCAATATCAAAAAATCGCACTTTCATGCCTAAGGTTTCCGCTAAAATGCCTAATTGTGTGCCAATGTGGCCATAGCCAATAATACCTAAGGTTTTACCACGCGCTTCTACTGAGCCAAGCGCTGACTTATTCCACACGCCGCGATGGGCAAGGGCACTTTTTTCTGGAATGCCGCGCAATAGTAATAAGGTTTCTCCTAACACTAACTCGGCAACCGAACGGGTATTTGAAAATGGCGCGTTAAATACCGGAATACCAAACGCTTGTGCTGCGGCTTTATCCACTTGGTTAGTGCCGATACAAAAACAACCAATCGCCACTAGCTTTTTGGCATGGCTTAGCACCTTTTTATTTAAGTCGGTGCGAGAACGAATACCAATAAAGTGAACATCGCTAATTTTCGCAATTAACTCAGCTTCAGTTAGTGAGGTTTTAAGATACTCAATATTGGAATAGCCTTTGGCTTTTAACTCTTCAAGCGCGCTTTGGTGCACACCTTCTAGCAGTAGGATCTTAATTTTGTCTTTCGCTAATGAATTGTGGCTCATGGTTATTTAACTTCTCTTGATAAAAAACGCTTTAGATGGCTAGATTTCTAAACTAGCATATAGTGTATAAACTCTAAAGTGTTATTTTATAATTTTTGCCCCATCAGCACTACCGATAATTAAGACATCAGCACCACGGTTAGCAAACAAACCATTGGTGACCACTCCTGCTAAGGCATTAATGCTGTTTTCTAACGTTTTTGGGTCAATAATAGATAAGTTATGTACATCGAGAATAACATTGCCATTGTCGGTAACTACCCCTTGGCGATAAACCGGATCACCGCCGAGTTTTACTAATTCTCTGGCGACATAACTGCGCGCCATCGGGATCACCTCAACCGGTAGCGGAAAACGCCCTAAAATAGGTACTTGCTTGCTATTATCAGCAATACAAACAAAACTTTTCGCTACGGCAGCAACAATTTTTTCACGGGTCAGTGCGGCGCCACCGCCTTTGATCATTTGCATGTGTGGATTGACTTCATCGGCGCCATCAACATAGACATCAATGCCGTCAACATGGTTTAAATCAAATACCTCAATGCCGTGCGCGATTAAGCGCTCAGTAGAGGCATCAGAGCTCGAAACCGCGCCAACAATGTTATCTTTCATTGTTGCCAGCGCATCAATAAAATGGTTGACTGTTGAGCCAGTACCAACACCTACTATGGTGTCTGCTTTTATATAGTCTAGCGCTTTTATCGCCGCCGCTTTTTTCATCTCGTCTTGAGTCATGGGGAAACCTTAGGTTTAAGCTATCAGTTAAAAGAAAGCTGTAAGTTTTAAGCTTTCAGTAAAAAGTATTACGGGGTAGTTTAAAGCTTTACGCGAACAGTTAAAAGAAAGCTGTAAGCTTTAAGCGGTCAGCTTTCAGTTAAAACAAAAGAAAACAAGCACCCACTCTGATGATTTTGAGCTCTTTGGCTGTTACTGACAGCTTAGAACTTAAAGCTTACAGCTGAGGTTTTAGTTTAAAGCTAAAATGCTTGCTCGGGGTAATTATTTCCGGCAGTGGAATATCCCAATGCTCGCTTGCTATGGCAGTTACACGCTGGCAATCGTGTGCTAAGCCAATAGGGTAGGGCTTGCTCTTTTTATTGGCTTGAAAGTGTTGATACCAATGCTGCAAGGTTCTGTCGTAAAAGCCGCCGCCCATACCTAAACGTGCGCCGGTGTCATCAAAGGCCACTAATGGCGTGCAAATAATATCGATTTGCGTTGGTAATATAACGTTTCTGACATCGAGTTTTGGCTCGCCAATACCAAACCGGTTTTTCACTAATGGGGTATGCGGCTGATAATGTAAGAATAATAAATGCCCAGCACTAAACGGATGCACCACTGGTAAATAAACGTTTTTACCTTGCTGCCAACACCAATCAATTAATTGTTGAGTATTTACCTCACCGTCATTACTTAAATATAAGGCAATACTTGTCGCCGCCTGTATTTTTTTGTGATCACAAAATCGTGCCAATAAACTTATCGCCGCGGCATCTTGCTGCGCTAACGTTAATTGTTGACGCTGCTGCCTGACTTGTTGACGCAGCAATTGCCGGCTTTGTTTTGTTTTAAGATCAGCTTGCTCAGATGTTGCAATAAAACCACTCACAATAATGTATTCCCAATAAACATTAAAATGCAGCCATAAAAAAACGAGTAATAACTAAATATTACTCGTTTTTACTGACAGCTTACAGCTTCTCAATTATTGATTATTTATCAGAAATACCTTCATGAGTCGCCGTTACTGCAATTTCTTCTTCGATTTTTTCATCGATATCATGGCTGGTATCGCCTTCAGCGCCGTGCATCCACTTAACCAGTTTACCTGCCATTAAGAAAATAATGATACCGGTTACTAGTGCTGCTGAGCCTACGCCCATGAAAATATTGGCAGCATTGTCGACCATTTCTTGTCCTTCACCAACAAACGAACCAATAAAGGCCGCTAACCAGTTTGAAAGCGCAGTAAAGAAGAACCAAATACCCATTAATAACGAGGTAAATTTAAGTGGTGCTAATTTCGTTACCATCGACAAGCCAATTGGCGATAAACACAACTCACCTAAAGTATGGAAAAGGTATGCAAACACTAAAAATAGCATGCTGACTTTAACCGTAACATCACCACCTTGTACCATGGTTGCCCATAACATTACAAAGAAACCTAAGGCTAAAAACACCATGGCGAGTGCAAACTTCTTCGGCGAAGTTGGCTCTTTATCACCCATTTTTACCCAAACTGAGGCGACAACTGGTGCTAGCATAATAATAAACATAGCGTTTAACGACTGAAACGACGACGCAGCAACTTCATAGCCAAAAATAGTACGGTCGGTAAAGTCAGAGGCATAAATAGTAAATAAACCACCGGCTTGTTCAAAACCAGCCCAGAAAATCACCGAGAACATACTCATGATCAAAATGACCTTCATGCGGTCAAAATCTTCAGAGGTTAATGGTGCGTGTGCTTCTTTTTTGCCGTCGGTGCGTTTAGCTGACGGTTCAATACCAATGTCACCTAAGTATTTTTTCGCAAACAATAATTGCAAGGTTAAACCAATTAACATACCACAACCGGCTAAAATAAAGCCGTAATGCCAGTTAACTTGCTCACCAATTACACCAACAGAAAGCGGCGCTAAGAATGCACCAAGGTTAATACCCATGTAGAAAATAGTGAACGCACCATCACGGCGATGATCACCCTCTTCATATAGGTCACCTACTAAACTTGATACATTGGCTTTAAACAAGCCGTTACCAATAACAATTAGCGTCAAACCAAGATAAAAAACGTTTTCTTCCATGCCAGCTAACATGGTTTTAGGAATACCTAAGGTAAAGTAACCTAATGAAAAAACGATACCACCAATAATAATAGCTCTACGCTGACCAAGAAAGTTATCTGCTAGCCAACCACCAATGACAGGTGTTAAATACACCGCCATGGTAAAGGTACCGTATAAACTTAATGCTTGTGCATTAGTCCAGCCAAAACCACCGTCTTGAACGCTAGCTACCAAATAAAGTACCAAAAGGGCACGCATGCCGTAATAACCGAAACGTTCCCACATTTCGGTTCCGAATAAAAGAAACAGTCCTTTCGGGTGACCGAAAATCGTGCCTGCTGTAGGTGTTGTCATGTAGAGATTCCTTAAAAAATTATATGCTCGAAGTCATAATTATTATAATTTAGCTGATTTTTTCGGCATATTATCGAGCAAAATGTATAAACTAGCGTTAGCCAGCACGTTTTATACCTTTGCTAGCACTGAAAAACAAGAGCGCAGCGCAAATCTCTAGCCCAACAGCTGGAAAGTTATCGGCGAACTCGCAGCGTTAATTATGTTGTATAAGTAAATTTTTAATCAATAAATTCGGTGTTGCTTTGTGGGCGTTTTGTCATCGCTTTATAGCTTAACCATAAATGTTTAAATGTAAGTTTGGTAAGTGAACAAAAGCATGTAATATCAAACTCAGTAATCTAGCGGGTAAGTCAGTAATACACACTTTGCTATACGATTGCCCCAACTAGGCGCTCAAGCCGCAAGTTGTAAATAAAAAGTTACTTTAAACACGCTAAACATACTGCTAAACTCCACGGCAATTTAAAATCTTTTTTGTACAAAAACACGGATCTTAAGTGTATAGGAAGAAGTACCTTCAAATGATAAAGCTAATTCGCCAACTGGCATCCATCCTTGTTGTTTCAATTTTTTCATTCAGTGCGACTTCAGCACAAATTAGCCAGCAACAAATTGAGCAATTTAAAAAGCTCTCTAAACCCCAACAGCAGCAAGTTGCCAATAGTATGGGGGTTGATTTAAATGTGCTTTTGGGACAAATATCTAATGCCGATACACAAACACAGCTTTCAACAACAGAAGTAGTTCCGCGGTCAACAACTAATATGCCAGAGGAGTTACCTGAGGAATTCAAGTTTTTTGAAAATGATGAGCAACTTTTTAAACCACTGGAGCGTTTTGGTATAGATGTTTTTGCCAATGCACCAAGTACGTTTTCTCCGACCATGGATATTGCTATTCCTGAACACTATATTTTAGGTGTTGGGGATAAATTATCGGTACAGATTTATGGTAAGGAAAACCATGACTACGTATTACCAATAGCTCGCGAAGGCACCATACTTATTCCTGATGTTGGGCCCATAAAAGTGGTTGGTTTAACATTTGCCGAAATGAAGCAATTTCTTGCCGACAAAATTAAAGCTAGAATCATAGGTGTTAATGTCGTCGTTAGTTTGGCTGAGCTGCGTTCAATGCGAGTTTTTGTCTTGGGAAGCGCCTATAAACCTGGTCCTTATACCTTGAGCTCACTATCAACAGTAACCCATGCCATTTTTGCCGCTGGAGGTATCAGTGATATTGGTTCGCTGAGGGATATTCAAGTCAAGCGCGCTGGGCAATTAGTGAAGCAAGTGGACTTATATGATCTTTTGATCAACGGAGATTCATCTGATGACATTTTATTGCAATCTGGAGATGTAGTATTCATACCAACCCAAGGCAATACAGTTTCTATTCAGGGCGAAGTACAGCGCCCAGCAATTTATGAGTTAAAAAGAGGCGATGACTTTAATAGTGTGCTAGCCATGGCAGGTGGTTTATTATCTTCAGCGTACCCGCAAGCCACTATCGTAGAACGATATAATGCAGAAAGCTTACGCAGCATAATTAATATAGATCTAACCGACCAGCAAGCGCGTGAGCAATTGCTGCAAAATGGTGATTATATCCGTGTGCTCAAAAGTTCTGGTGCTTTTCAAAAATCAATAACCATTGTCGGTGCAGTCAGTCGACCAGGTAAATATCAATGGCAACAAAATACAAAAATATCAGACCTGTTACCAAGTATTGAATCACATCTTTTAGCTAATGCAGATTTAAACTACGCATTAATTGTCAGGGAAGTCGATAGAGCCAAAAACATAGAGGTTTTACAGTTTAGTCTAGCCAATGCCATAGGTAACGCAGATTCTAAAGACAATATTACCTTAAGCCCTAATGATACAGTCTTAATTTTTTCCAACGTAACTAAGCATGTTGATGAGCAAGTTTCATTAGATGAGCTCGCTTATACACAAGAGCAATTATTTGCAAAGGAAAGAGAGCAAGCAAAAACTTTACATAAAGAAAAGTCGTTTTGGCTAATGTACGGTGATGAGGCTACTCAATCATCGCTAAATGGCAGCAATACCGCTGAAGAAGACTTAGTTAGTCAGTCTTTAACCGAAATGACTGGGGCTAATATTAAAGAAGAGTTGGATATTAGAGAAATCGCATTATTTTCTCGACATAGACTTTTAACACCGGTCTTAAGAAAGTTGCGTCAACAAGGTGCATCTGGACAACCAATACAGTTAATCGAAGTTGATGGTGAAGTTAAGTTTCCGGGGGTATACCCATTGAGCAAAAATGCACGTGTCAGTGAGCTAATAGCCGCCGCTGGTGGTGTTAATGAGTCAGCATACTTAGCCCGTGCTGAAATAACTAGAAATTCATTTAATGGAGAGCGTGCCGTTAAAAGCTCTCTCAATATTAATCTAAGTAAAGCTCTTTCTAAAGATATCGAATCGAACATAAAGCTTATCAGCAAAGATCGCCTAAATGTTCATAAAATACCGGCATGGAGTGAAAATATCGTGGTGGAATTGCGTGGGGAATTTGTTTTTCCAGGTAAATACACTATTCGACGCGGTGAAACACTGGCTGACTTAGTTACAAAGGCAGGTGGTTTAACTGAGTATGCTAATGCTGATGGCTCGATTTTTACGCGTAAAAAATTACAACAACTGGAACAAAAAAATCTATTAAAGCTCGCTAGCGATCTAAGAACAGAGTTAGCGTCAAAATCTTTAACAGAAAACGGCAATGCAATCTCCTATGTTGAAGCACAAAAAGTACTGGCTGATTTAACAAAGTTAAAACCTGTTGGCCGTTTAGTGATTGAGTTAGCAAAAGTTATGGATGATAACGCACAAGAAATTCTACTTGAGGGTGGTGATATTCTCTATGTGCCAACAAAAACCAACTCAATCAATGTTATTGGTCAAGTTCAGGTGAGTTCTTCACATTTATTTGATAGTAGCTTAGCTGCGGAAGACTATATTGCACAAAGTGGCGGTGTCAAAAAGCGTGCTGACGAAGATCGAATTTACATTATTTCCGCTAACGGTAGTATTAAACTGATAAACGATAATAACTGGTTTGCCGGAACATCAAACTCAGCACTTCAACCCGGAGATACCATAGTAGTGCCGTTAGATTCAGAATATATGAATGACTTAACACTTTGGTCAACAGCAACGCAAATTATTTATAATGCAGCGGTAGCAGTTGCAGCAATTAATGGGCTTTAATAAGTAAGTTGTAAGTCAAACAACTCAGCAATAATAGTTAAGCTTTATGTAAGGGAAGGTATAGCAACATGATACGAGATTTGAATGATATAAAGGTCGCTGTAATCGGCTTAGGTTATGTCGGTTTACCGCTGGCGGTGGAGTTTGGCAAGAAGTATCAAACTTTGGGCTTTGATATCAATCAATCGCGAGTTCTTGAACTAAAAGCCGGTTTTGACAGTACATTAGAAGTCAGTACTAATGAACTTGTTGCAACCAAGCAACTAGACTACTCATCTGTTGTTGAAGACTTGGAAGGCTCCAATGTATATATAGTAACTGTGCCTACCCCTATTGATAAACATAAACGCCCAGACTTAACGCCACTGATTAAAGCCAGTGAAATGTTAGGCAAAGTGGTCAGCAAAGGCGATATCATTATTTATGAGTCTACCGTTTACCCAGGCGCGACCGAAGAAGACTGTATTCCAGTAGTCGAGCGAGTTTCAGGGTTAGTATATAACCAAGATTTTTTTGCAGGTTACTCACCTGAGCGTATCAATCCCGGTGATAAAGAGCACAGAGTCACTAATATTTTGAAAGTTACCTCTGGCTCAACCCCTGAAGTTGCCACCCTGATTGATGATTTATATCGCTCGATTATTGTGGCTGGTACTCACAAAGCCAGTTCAATCAAAGTGGCTGAAGCGGCCAAGGTAATAGAAAACACCCAGCGCGATGTTAATATCGCTTTAATTAATGAATTATCAATTATTTTCAATAAACTCAATATCGACACCTTAGAAGTGCTCGAGGCGGCAGGCACCAAGTGGAACTTTTTGCCGTTTCGTCCAGGCTTAGTGGGTGGGCACTGTATTGGTGTTGACCCTTATTATTTAACTCACAAAGCACAATCGGTGGGTTATCACCCTGAAATGATATTAGCGGGACGTCGTTTAAATGATGGCATGGGTAGTTATGTAGTATCGCAATTGGTTAAGCATATGCTTCACAAGCGCATTCAGGTGGAAGAAGCCAATGTTTTAGTGATGGGCTTAACTTTTAAAGAAAACTGTCCTGATTTACGTAATACCAAAATTGTTGACATTATTAGTGAGTTAAAAGAATACAATATTAATGTTGATATAACCGATCCATGGTGTGCTAGCGAGCAAGCCGAGCAAGAATATGGCTTACAGCTGACGCAAACACCAAATGAAGGTCATTACGATGCTATTATCTTAGCGGTTGCCCATAACGAGTTTAAAGCCTTAGGGGTCGATAATATACGTGCCTTAGGCAAAAATAATCACGTACTTTATGATTTAAAGTATGTGCTTCCGAAAGAAACTGTGGATATGCGTTTGTAAAAACATATCGCTGAGCGGTCAGATAAAAGAAAGCTGTAAGCTTTAAGCTGTCAGTTAAGACAAGTTACAGCAAGTACCATACTGAAAGTTATAGACTTTTTACTTTCAGCTTAAATATAATTACAGCATAAACGGAAGAAAGCATGTCTAAGTACGATGACGTAAAAAATCAACTTAAACAGTCACCAAAAGTGTGGCTTGTTACCGGCGTAGCTGGTTTTATCGGCTCAAATTTATTAGAAACACTATTGCAATTAAACCAAAAAGTTATTGGTTTAGATAACTTTGCCACCGGCCATCAGCACAATTTAGACGAAGTAAAATCGGCAGTGTCGGCTCAGCAATGGCAAAATTTTAGCTTTATAAAAGGTGATATTCGCCATATTGAAGATTGTGAACAAGCCTTAAGTCTAGATAACTTAGCGGTTGATTACGTATTACACCAAGCCGCTTTAGGCTCAGTGCCGCGCTCGATTGCTGATCCTGTATTAACTAATTCCGCTAATATTACGGGCTTTGTTAATATGTTAACGGCGGCTAAAAACGCCAAGGTCAGCACCTTTGTTTATGCAGCGTCAAGCTCAACCTATGGCGACCACCCAGCACTACCTAAAGTGGAAGAAAACATAGGTAAGCCTTTATCGCCCTACGCAGTTACCAAATATGTAAACGAGCTGTATGCCGATGTGTTTCATAAAACTTATGGTTTTAATAGCATAGGTTTACGCTATTTTAACGTGTTTGGTAAACGCCAAGACCCCAATGGCGCTTATGCGGCAGTGATCCCTAAATGGACCGCGGCCATGATCGAAAATCAGCCGTTATATATCAATGGTGATGGGGAGACTAGCCGCGATTTTTGTTTTGTTGAAAACGCGGTACAAGCGAATATCTTAGCGGCAACAGCAGATGACGCCGGCAAAAATCAAGTTTACAATGTGGCGTTAGGTGACAGAACAACCCTCAACGAGTTATTTAGTAGCTTGGTCAATGCCTTAGCTGAAAATAAGGTTAATTATCAGCAAAGCGCGATTTATCGAGACTTCAGAGCAGGCGATGTGCGACACTCGCAAGCCGATATTGGCAAAGCTAAACAGCAACTTGGCTACCAACCCGAGTATCGTATTCAGCAAGGCATTAACAAAGCTATGCCTTGGTATATTAAACACTTATCTAAATAATTAAATTATTGTACGAATATCATACAGTGACTTGATGCCTAATTTACTTGCAATATTACCGTGTAATTAAGATGTAATGCTTAGTGGATAACCTTTACACAGCTATATGGACTCTTTATAATAGCCGTCCTTTTGATGGCTGCCGTGTTAAGTTTTAATATTTTACGCGTAACTGTCGGCTTCAATATAATATAATGCAAGAAAGTAGAAATAATATCGTGGACAAAAAAAGTCATCAAGGAACGAATAATTCATCATCAGCTCAGGTTGAAGGTAAAAACCATCCTGAACATCCGCATTATATTACCTATCCGCACCATGACATAGGGCAACAGTTATCTGAAGATGAGATTGATTTAGCTGAGCTGTGGCGAGCCTTATGGTCCGGAAAATTGAT
Source organism: Colwellia chukchiensis (assembly GCF_002104455.1). Classification (GTDB taxonomy): domain Bacteria; phylum Pseudomonadota; class Gammaproteobacteria; order Enterobacterales; family Alteromonadaceae; genus Cognaticolwellia; species Cognaticolwellia chukchiensis. Next base: position 269,989 of record NZ_NBOC01000001.1, read on the forward strand.
TATACTAACCATAAGTTTTGCGTTTGCTATAGCAGCAGCAGTTTATGCAATAAAGCTTCCTAATGTCTATAAAGCCACTACGCAGTTAGCACCTGCAAGTGAGCAAAATAGCGCCAGTGGTTTAGCAAAAATGGCGGGGCAGTTTGGCGGTCTTGCTAGTTTAGCGGGAATAAATTTAGGTAATAGTGGTACCGATAAAACAGGATTAGCACTGGAAGTGCTGCAATCGCGAATTTTTATTGAAAATTTTATTAATAAATACCAGTTGTTAGTGCCATTGATGGCTGCGGATTATTGGGATGCCGTTAGCAATACCCTGATATTAAATGATGAAATTTATAACGCTGATAATAATACTTGGCTCAGAGAAGTAAAAGCACCTAAAAGTCCTCAGCCCACATCTTGGGAAGCTTATGAAGCCTTTAAAAATAAGTTATCAATTTCGACTAGCAAAGAAACAGGAATAATTACTATCTCAATAGAGCATTATTCTCCTGAAATAGCGAAACAGTGGTTGCTCTGGCTTGTAGACGAAATCAATACCACTATGCGAGAGCAAGACAAAGCTGAAGCACAGCGTAGTATCGATTATTTAACAGAAAAACTAGAGGAAACTCAACTTGCTGATATGCAAACGGTTTTTTATCAACTGATAGAAGAGCAGTCAAAAACTATAATGCTAGCAGAAGTTTCCCTTGAATATGTACTGAAAACGATAGATCCGGCTAACGTACCTGATGAAAAAGACAGCCCTAAGCGTGCATTGATTGTCGTTTTAGGGGGATTGCTAGGCGGAATACTATCAGTATTAATCGTTTTAATACGCTATTTTACAAATAAATCACACTCCATTAATTCACAGTTTGCAGATATAGATGAAGCCGTAACTTTACAATCAGCTATTTCTTACGGAGTTAACGCAAAGCAGGAGTCAAATTAATATGATTATTACCGTCTTTACGGCTTTTTTTATTGCCTTTATGGCTATCAAGTTGTTTAAACCCATCGCCATTGATGTTGGCTTAGTTGATAAACCTAACGCCAGAAAGCTACACGAAGGTCAAATTCCGCTAATTGGTGGCATATCTATATTTGCCGCAGTATTAGCGGCAAGCCTGTTGTGGTTGCCAGATACGTTAGAATTGCGTATGTACCTTATTGCTTCAGCCATGATGGTGTTTATTGGTGCGCTTGATGACAAGTATGATCTTAAAGTTCGCATTCGCATTATTGGTCAAATAATTATCGCTAGCCTCATGATTTACGGTGTTGGTGGTTATATTTCAAATCTGGGCAATCTATTTAATTCTGGCAATATAGAGCTAGGTCCGTTTGGCATTATATTCACTTATGTAGCCATTATTGTTGTCATCAACGCTTATAACATGGTTGACGGTATTGATGGTCTCATCGGCAGTTTAAGCTTGAATACCTTTACCGCCATTGCCTTGCTATTCTTAATGGAAGAGCAAATGCAATACTTGAGCTATCCACTTATTTTAGTCACAGCCACTTTGCCCTACTTGATGTTTAATATGGGGTTCTTTAACAAAAAGACTAAAAAGATATTTATGGGTGATGCGGGCAGCATGTTTATTGGTTTAAGTGTTATTTGGTTACTCAGTATGGGCACACAAGGTGATAATGCTTCTTTTAGGCCAGTTACCGCGCTTTGGATTTGTGCTGTACCTTTAATGGATATGCTGGCAATAGTTATCAGACGTTATCGCAAAGGTAAGTCTCCGTTTAAGCCAGATAGAGATCATCTACACCATATTCTCATGCGTATTGGCTTTAATAGCAAACAAACGTTAGGCATCATTACTGTTCTTGCCGCTTTTATGTCGTTATTAGGTATTTTAGGTGAGGTTTACTTAGTGCCAGAATATATTATGTTTACTATGTTTTTATTGTCTTTTGCTGTTTACTCGTTAGTAATAAAAAATATTTCGAAACTAGCGCCTAGCTTTAAACCACTAAGTTAAAAGAAATATGTTAACAGGGGGATATCTGTGGTTCGCAAGTTAACCCGATATACCCTCTGCTCCTAAGACTTGTCAATGATCCAACAAGCATGAGTAACATTTCTCCACAACAAGATGTCGCGCATTTCGCTTTTAAAAGCGCATTCCAACCTACGAAACAAAATATTTTTTTACTAAAGAGCACAGTGTTTAAGTCAGAGGCTAAAGGGCGTTAATATTAGTTTCAATACTCGCTTGTTTTTAGTATGTTGTAAAAATAAATAACGTTTCATTTGAATATTTAGAGGTAGTATGAAAGTTACACGCAAAACGATGGGTTTTACATTAATAGAATTGCTGATTGTTATTGTAATATTGGGCTTGTTAATGTCCTTGGTGGCACCAAAAATGTTTTCCAAAGTTGACTCATCAAAACAAAAAACCGCGTTAGCGCAAATGCAAATGTTACAAACATCATTAGATACCTATCGCTTAGATGTTGGGGACTATCCAACAACATTAGCCGAGCTAAGACAATCTAATGCCGCCAATTGGGATGGTCCCTATATTCCGAAAAGTGTTCCTAATGACCCTTGGGGAAACCCATATTCTTATCAGTCTCCTGGCCCAAATGGTGAAGACTTCCTCTTAATGAGTTTAGGAAAAGATGGACAAGTTGGCGGTAAAGATGAAAATGAAGACTTGGTATATCAATAATGCAAGCACTGGAAAAGGTTCTTGTAAAGTTTGAAGTATCAAAACAAGACATAGAAAAAGCAAAAGCCTACCAAGCTAAATTTGGTGGGGCCTTGGAGCGTTTGCTTATTAATATGGGGAGCATTTCTGAAGATAGTTTGCCAGAAATTTATGCACAATTACTCAATGCCTCCATTTTACCACTAGACGCAATAGCAAATTGGCAACCACCGTCGCAAAGTTTACAGCTAAACCAGCAGTTTCTTATCGCGCGTGGGTGGGTTCCCTACCGCTTCGTTGAAGGACAATGGTGTTTTGCAACTGTATCTCCTTTAAATTGGGAAGTTCTACAATACTTAAGCAATAGCCAACTAGACTATCAGCGCATTATTGCAACAGATGAGGTGTTTGAACAGCTGAAATTAGCGAGTCAAGGGGATGATGTATCTGTTGCACAAGATTATGATTTACTCTCAGATGTTGAAGAAGACAAATTACGGGAGCTCGCCAGTGAAGCACCAACGGTTAACTTATTAAACTCCTTAATTGCACGAGCGTTAAAGCTAGGTGCGTCAGACATGCACCTTGAGCCACATAAAGGCCGTTACCGAGTGCGCTTTCGTGTTGACGGAGTCTTGCATGAAGTCGAATTATTGCCGTCACGATTACAACTGCCGGTTATCTCACGCTTAAAAATACTCGCCAATATGGATATCGCAGAAAAGCGTCGTCCACAAGATGGTAAAATTGAAATGAAAATATCTAACACAGGATTAGATATTCGTGTTTCTTCGTTGCCCTTAAATGAAGGTGAGAGCATGGTAATGCGCTTCTTACGCAAAGATGCAGTGCGTTATGATATGAGTGTGCTTGGGCTATCGCCAGATATTGAAGAAAAAATTAAGGCCGACTTAAAGCACACCGCAGGTGTCGTTTTATTAACAGGGCCAACAGGTAGTGGTAAAACCACCACCTTGTATACCTTTTTAAATGAACTCAATAATGACGATGTAAAAATAATCACCTTAGAAGATCCAGTTGAATATCAACTTGAAGGTGTCAATCAAGTACAAGTTAAGCCGGAAATAGGCTTTGATTTTAGTTCAGGCTTGCGCAGTATTGTTAGGCAAGATCCCGACATTATTATGATAGGTGAAATACGAGACCAAGAAACCGCACGTATTGCTATGCAGTCTGCCTTAACAGGGCATTTAGTCTTTAGTACAGTTCACACCAACGACGCGCCTAGTGCTTATACCCGGTTGTTGGATCTAAACGTTGAAGAGTTTCTGCTTAATGCTGCACTAGTCGCTATTATTGCTCAGCGTCTCGCCCGAAAAATATGCCCTCATTGCGCCACTCAAGACGAAAATGCAGCGGAATTAATTACCAAATATCAATTACATGCGCTGGCTCAGCAAAGTGGTATTGACACGATAAACTTGTTGAATGCTCAAGGATGTCAACAATGTGCTAATACAGGTTATAAAGGGCGTATGGCTGTTATCGAGTATTTGCGTTCCGACAGCGAAATCAGAGGCATGGCAAAAGATGAAAACTTTATTGAAAAAGCGAAAGCCTATAACCACAGCATCGGCAACAGAACCTTATTAGAAGATGGTTTAGTGAAAGCGATGCAAGGGTTAACGACGATAGATGAAGTGATTCGGGTTTGCGGCTAATGATCAGGTTTAATTATCACGCATATGATAACCACGGAGGTCAAGTCACTGGTCACATAGAGGCCAAATCTTATGATGACGCTAAACAACAGTTGCAAGTGCAAAAGCTGCTCATCACCTCATTGAAGGCTGAGCAAAAAGCAAAAATACAACATTCGTTTTTTGAGCGCAAAAAAGTCAGTTTGGAAGAGTTAGAGTTTATCACTTCTGAGTTGGCTATTTTGTTGAAGAATGGCGTAAAAATAGATCGCAGCTTAGCCATATTAAAACGTAACAAAGCCAATGGCGCTGCCGCTAAACTACTACAGGATTTACATACCGCCATTAAGCGAGGCAGTTTATTATCCGACGCTATGGCGGAACAACCACAGGTGTTTGATGCGCTGTATATCAATTTAGTCAAACTAGGTGAAGCCAGTGGTGATTTAGCTGATGTTTTTGATAAATTGTCAGCCGACCTTAAATTTAAAAGTGAATTAAAGCGTAAAATAATTCAGTCATTAACTTATCCACTAGTCATATTTAGTGTTTGTATTTTGTGTATATTGTTCATCTTTAACTATATTGTGCCACAAATGAGCAGCCTATTTGACGGCCTACCTGAGCTGCCCATCTATACCGAAATATTACTGTCGGTGAGTCGTTGGATGCAAAGCTATCAATGGTTTTTATTTATTGGTTTGGCGTTGTTGGTATTTTTACTGATTGCCGCTTTTAAAAACCCAGTTATTAAAGTCAGGCTAGATGAATTCATGCTAAAAATACCGCTGATTAAAGGCGCGCTACTTGTTACCGAGCGCATTCGCTTTAATTCAGCACTGACTATGATGCTTGATGGTGGAATTTCAATCGATAAAGCGCTTGAGCTTTCGGCAGGTAGTGTTAACAACCGCCATATACGCCAAGGATTAATTGCCGCTAAAGAGCAAGTAAAAAAAGGGCAGGGGCTAACCGAGTCACTGTCACGTAGTCCAATTTATCCTGACTTCTTCTTATCTTTGTTAGAAGTTGGTGAAGAAAGTGGCAAACTAGCACCGGTGTTTGCAGAAATTGCCTCGCGCTCGCGCAGTGAGTTTGAAAGTTGGGCTGATAAAATGACCTCAATACTTGAACCCTTGCTCATATTGACCATGGGCGGCATCGTCGGCAGTGTCGTAGTCACCATGTTACTCAGTATTATTTCGGTAAACGATCTCGGTTTCTAAATGTTGATATCTCAATTTAAAATTGTCGCAGCGCGTGGTTTAACATTAATTGAATTATTAGTGGTTATTTCAATCATGATGACCATGATTGCCTTAGTTGCTCCGCTTACCATTGACACGGTTAACAAAGCACAGGCACAAAGCGAGTATTTGTCATTAACGGCGACCATTCGACGGGCTAGCGTTGAAGCTTTTATTAATGGCGCTGGCGTTGATATTGAACTCAATAAAGATCAACTAAAAGCTTTTCGTATTAAACCGAGCTTTACCACATCAATGCAAACATCAGCCACAAATAAACAATTAATATTGCAAAAGCAGTATCAGTACCTGAGTTTTAACGACGACATAATTAAGTTAAATAAAAATGGCATCGCTAATATTAGCGACTTTGAGCTTAAACAAGGTAACTTAACTAAAACCATCAACATACTTGCGTTGCTAGAAAATTAATATGAGCACGGCACTGTGGCAAAGATCACCTCAACAAACTAACAAGGGTTTCACTCTCATTGAAGTGCTTGTGGCGTCATTTATTTTGTTTTTAGTGATCTCCGCAGTCACTATGGTTTACCGAGGTGCCTTGCTATCAAGTTTCAAGGCTGAGCGCGTGCTGACTTTTTCAGCGTTTGTTGCGCCGATAGCGGAACAAATCAGCATGGAAATTAAAGCAGAAAAAAAAGAGGAACAATTGCAGGGCAGTGGCACTATGGGGCAATTGAGTTTTACCTGGCATGCATCAGTAAATCAACAGTCTAAAGCGCCCGAACAATTTAATGCCGGCTCAGGACAAATGGACTCAGGTAATAAAACCTTTAAACTTTGGCAAGTAACTATGCAACTGCAGTTAAAAAACGCCGTACGTAATTATCAATTTAATGAGATCAGTTGGTGAAAAAAAATAGCGGCTTTACCTTAGTAGAAATGTTGGTCGCCATGGTTTTATTGTCTATGGTGCTATTAATCGCATCAAGTGCTTACGCGCTATTTAGTGAGCGATGGGATGGGCGTTTAGGGCACTTTAATCGTTCGGTTAAGCAAGCGAAACAGTTAATTTTGGTACAAGAAGCACTGAAAAGCGTGGTTTCTTACGTGGTTACTGATGATAACAAACGCGCAAAATTATACTTTGAAGGTAACCGCAACGGCTTTGTTGGCGTTACTTTACGTTCACTTTTTTCACCCGAAGTCGCCGCCGTGGTACGGGTACAAATTATCCAAAAAGCGGATTTTAGCTATCAACTCATTTATCAAGAGTCGGCTATGACCACGCAATTATTAACTCAAGCCAAGCAAGCATTAACCTTTACTGACGCTGTAGTTTTATACGATAACTTAACCGCAGTAGAGTTCCAATATTATGGTTGGCCTTCATTACGCGATAAACATTGGCAGGCTGACAGCGCCATCAGTGCTCGCCAAGCAAAAGCTTGGTTTAGCAACTACAACAGCTTAGAGCGCAATGTCCAGCCTGAGCAAATTAAAATAACCTTTAGCACAGAGCAAGGTGACTTTACACTATTGGTGCCATTAAGTGACTCAGTTCCCAACAGCTTAGCTCGCTACACTGAGCAGGTGTAACGCTATGCGCCGAGTTTTCAAGTCTACGCCATTACAGCGCCAACAGGGTATTGCATTACTGCAAGTGCTATTAATCAGCGCTATTATCAGTATTTTGGCGATCCGTTTTAGTATCACAGCGCGCGAGCAAGTGGCAACGTCTAGCGCATTTGAACAGCGCATAAAAGCAGCGCAACTATTAAAATCTACCCAAAACCAGATATTTTATACCTTACTAACGCAAAACCTTACGGCCACCGATAAGCTGTTGTTTCCCAATAGTGAAACTTGGAACTTTTATGGTCAGCCATTTACCTTAGTTGAAGACAATGAATATCGTGCTGTTCTGTCAATACAAGATAATGCAGGCCTACTTTCTCAGCAAAATAGCAACTCACCCTATTGGCGGCGAGTACTGTTAAATCTTGGCTATAACGAGGCTGAGGCGAAAGAAATACAAGGGCAACTAGAAGATTGGCAAGACAGCGACAGCGAGTCATGGCTAATAGGTAATCAAGAACCAGTAGCCTTGCCCAACGGTCAGCGTTATCGAAACCAACCCATACAATTAGCGCAGGAAATTGCTTGGTTTTTCACCAAGCAGTCTGAACTAGCACCGCTAATACAACACATAAGTACTCCGTTTCCGGGGGCTGGTATTAACTTATTGCATGCACCCGACTTGCTATTATCAACGTTTTTTAGCGAAGATATCGCTGCAGAATTAATACAACAGCGGCGAGAGGGAACTTTAACCAAGCGCGATATCATAAATGTGCTTGGTGATGCTTATGATGATGAACTGGTGTCTTTTTTTGCCGGTAACCAATTTAAAATAATTTTGCAAATAACCCTTGGTGAAGTCACGCTACAAGAAACGGTTGAAATACAAATACAAGCGCGTAAAACTGAGCCGCTACTGATATTTTCACGTTATTAAGTAACGACTATAAGCTGTGAAGAGATCATCAACCATTTAAACAAAAACAGCGTCTTTACTTCAGCAATAGTTCGCTCATCTTTTGCATGTTTTTTACTTGGTTTTTACTTGGTTTTTGCTCGGTTTTTGCTCGTAGTGTGCTTATAGCTCGGCAATAGCTTGTGATAAGTTCGTTAATAATTTACTAAGAAAAACGACAAAAAATACCATACAATTAATCGCTTTCAACCACCTACAAGTGTGTGTATAATTTCTTATTGGTATTCATTTAGCCACAAGAATAAGATTATCGCTTTGCAAACAGATAACAATCAAACAGAGCACGTGCCTCTTACCACAAAGTCATCGACTTCAGTTACCCGTTCACTCAGTCAATTTATGGCAGGCGCTTTTGCGGCGCAAGGTGGTTATTATGCTGACAAGCTATATCGTTTCCAAAGCGCTGAAAATGGTGAGCTACAATGTCAAGCATTGGCAGAAAACACTAAAGCAAGTTTTCGTTGGTTAGTGTTAGGGCGAGAACATTACTTTGAAACGAGTAAAGACTACCCGATTGCCAGTAAGCGAGACTTGAAAAAAGCACTACAATTTGACGATAACACAGCGCCTTTTAACGGCGTAACCTTGCGCCATATTGAGCGCCTTAATGAGCAAAGCCATCGGGTAACCTTTTGGGTTATTAACCCCAAAGTCTTTCAAGTATTAGCGACTCGTCCTTGGTTGCTGTTGCCAGAGTCATATGTTTTAGCTAAAAATATCAGCCCGCAGGCAAGCTTGGCCAGCGTAGCGCGCTTTAATCAAACACTATTTATTGCTAAAACCGGTCTAGGCATATTTTCAGGAATTCAATCTCAGTATGTTAACACCATAGAGCAATTTGCCTTTGCAACTGGCGCGCCGCTAAATAACGGCGATAACCAACCAATAGTAACGAGCAAAACCGAGTTTGTTAGCTACTTACAGCAAGGACTGACGCAGTTAGAGTTTCAGCATTTAGCGGGCTTTTTTCTCAGCAGAGAAAAAACCGATTGGCAGCAATACCCATGGAAAATGGCCACGATAGTAAGCGGTAGCTTCTTAGTGTGCTACTTTGCTTTGTCTAGTGCTTGGCTAGTGTATAAAAACCACCAACTAGAGCAACAACTTGCACAACAAAGTGAGCAGGTTAATATTGCATTAAACCTGCAAAAGCAATTGCGACAACAAATACAGTGGCAAGCCACGTTAGCGCAACCTTTGCAGCAACAAACACCTTATTGGAACGCTTGGCCGTTAGTGCTAGAAAGCATTCATGCAGGTGCTCGTATTACTGGGCTTGCTTATAAGGGCAATGCCATTACGATTAATGGGATAACGAAAGACGATAGCAAGGCCACCGATATATTAGCCAAATTAAGTCAAAATGCCATGGCGTTAGCGCCGTCATTTTCTAAACCGGTTAGAAAACACCGGGGTAGCGAGCAATTTGCCATCAGTTTTGGTCTGCAGCCTCAATATCAGCCGATAGAAAATCCGTCAGAAAATTTGCATAATGCCGGTAACACAACTGCTGCTGTGCAACCAAGTCGAGACCAAAACCATGCAAAATAATCGGAAAATGCTTTTGCTCGTATTGTTGGTCCTCTTGATAGCACGCTTTGTTATAGTGCCAATAGTTGACTGGCAAGATGAAAAGTTAGCCAGCATTGCTGCCAACAGCAATAATTTACACAAATCTGAGCAAGTGATAGCGCGCAGCGAAAAAATTGCCACCGAGCTAGCTCATGTTAAACAGCTTAATCAAACGCTGAGCGATAAATATTTTCAGCAAGCAAACTTAAACGACTTCAAACTTAAACTGCAACAACAACTTGAATCATTGTTTAGCCAGCATAACTTAAAAGTTAAAAATTTTAGCTGGGTGGCACATATTCCCGGTGATGTAGTGCAAGAGCGTGCCAATATAAGCTTTGAAGGGGAAATAAAAAACGTGGTTGCTCTGCAGCTCGCCATGGCACAATTACCGCAGTTATTGCAAATTATACAATGGAATTTTCCCATCAGAAATATGTCTGAAACATCATTAGGAACTACGCGCGGACAGCTGCTTGTAGCGGCGTATAATGTAGCTCCTACTAAATTGGCAAACTATCAAGGTGAAGGCTAAATGGCAGCAAGCGGCAAACTTTTGCAAACAATCACCGCCAAGCCGTTATTGCCTGTTTGGGCAATACTCGTGCTACTTAGCGTGCTAGATATCACAACGCGGCTTAATGTTGGTGACAATAGCCCTCAAAAACCTTGGCAACAAAGCGATCATCATATTACTCAAGGGCTACAAATTGATACTAAACATGCTGCAACAATTCGTCAGCTAATCAACGCCTATCAGCAACAAGATCAAACGCCTAGCGTTAACGATAACCGCATGTCTGACGCCCAGCAATTAGCGCAAAAGGGCGAATTAGCAGAATTGTTTTCAGGTGACTTACGCTATCGTCTATTGGGTATTTTTAAACAACAACAAGCCTTTGCGGTTATTGAGCAACACCATATGATCAGCGATGAAAAAGAAACACTAAAAATAACCTTACAGTCATCTTTAAATGGCTACCAAGTAAGAGATATAGCCAGTAATAAAATCGAACTCATAAGTAATGACCAACGCCAAGTAACACTATATTTATACCAAACGGCGCATTAGAGAAAATTAACAGCAAGTGAAGAGCTCCAATGAATTTAACCATTAATACTGTCACCGTTACCTTTTTTGCCTTAGTATTGTCAGGCTGTGCGTTATCGCCAAACAGCGATAAAGCAAAAACACAAGGACATAATCGCTACACCATAACTGACTCATACTTATCGTCAACAATGGTCAAAGCGGGTGAGCAAAACACCAACACGCAAACAAATAGTAGCGAAAACTCCAAAACAGCAATTGCTGGCGAGCAAATGCAAAGCTTAAAACCTTTAGCACGCGAAGATATTAACCTACGTAAAACGCAGCAACTTGCTGCCGCCTTTCCCGATCAACCGTCATTAACCGTTGCCGTAGACAACATGCCATTGCAAAGCTTTTTGCACTATGCGTTTGGCGAACTACTGCAAGTTAATTACATTATTGACAAAAGCGCGCAAAGCAGCGCCGAAAATATTACCCTAAATATTGCACAAAAAATTAGTCAGCGCCGCTTAATGGCGCTAACCAATGACCTACTTATCTCCCATGGTTTGTCACTACAATATAATGACGACTTATACTTTATTCATAAAGTTGAGAAAAACAAAAAAGGCCAAAATGTCGTCACCGCGGTAGGTAGAGAGCTCGATTCAGTACCCATGACCTCGCAAGAAATATTGCAAATAGTGCCGTTAAAGTTTGGCGTAAAAATCAGTATAGAGCGAGCACTGCGCACTTTAGTCGGCGTGCAAATTAGTACCGACTTAGACCAAAGCGCATTGTTTTTACAAGGCAAAAGAGAAGACATATTACGCTCGCTAGAGTTTATTCATTTACTTGATGCTCCTGCTAACCGCGGCAAAAATATCGGCTTAATTTCACTCACTTACATCACCAGTGCCGAATTCACCAAACAAGTAAAACTCTTATTAGAAAACGAAGGTGTCCCTGTCGCCATTGACCAAGCCGCAGGGAAAAACCTGGTTATGGTGCCCATAGAGCAAGTAGGCGCCATTGCCGTATTTGCTGCCAACAAAGCCATGTTAGAGCGGGTACGTTATTGGGCAAAATTAATTGATAAACCGCTACAAAGCTTATCAAAGCAATACTTTATGTATCACCCACAATATGCCCGTGCCTCCGACTTAGGCGACAGCTTGTCGGCACTATTTGGTGGCACTAGCGCAGCACGAAAATCATCTAACGCTAGCAATAAAACCACCACCAGTAGCACAGGTGTTGCACCTTCTGCTCAGCGCAACACAGGTGTCAGCAATGAAAACATGACTTTAGTGGTAGATGAACGTGCCAACGCGCTAATTTTTTATACCTCAGGTAGCGAATACCAATCACTTTTACCATTAATTAAAAAGTTAGACGTAATGCCCCGACAAGTGCTGCTTGATATAACCATTGCCGAAGTTACCTTAAGCGACGAGTTTAAACATGGGGTAGAGTGGGCAATAGAAAGCGGCGACGCCGTTTTTAGCACTAAAGGCGCTTTTGGTGTTACTGGTATTGGTGGTTTTAGTTTGGCACTTAATGGTATCGACGGTGAGCTTAATGCCAACTTTATCAGTACTAATAACTTAGTTAAGGTACTGTCAAATCCCTCGCTACTGGTGCGCGATGGTGTTTCTGCCACCATTAATGTTGGCTCAGACATTTCTGTGGTTGGACAAACCACAGCCGACCCTATTAATGGTGAACGACAAACCACCAGCTCAGAATATAGAAAAACTGGTGTCGATATTACCGTAACCCCGTCAATTAATGCCCAAGGCATTGTGATCATGGAAGTTAACCAAAGCATTTCTAATACCGTGCCTAACTCTTCTGGCGCAGGTGGTAACCCAGACATATTTGAACGCTCGTTAAAAACCGAAGTAGTAGCGCAAAGTGGCCAAACCATTATTTTGGGCGGTTTGATCAGTGAAAACGTAAACCAAAATGATAAAAAAACCCCGTGGTTAGCGGATGTTCCGCTTTTGGGGGCTTTATTTCAAGCGTCAGGTGATAGCAACAACCGCACCGAGTTAGTAATGCTAATTACCCCAAAAGTTATCGACCGTACCGACCAATGGCAAGAACTGACCGAGTCGTTTAAACAAAAAATGGAATATATCGGCTTTGCTGAGCAAACGCCAAAACAATAAACGCGCGAGGTAATGGTGCTTATAGTGTAACTGCCTCGTATTTGTGCTAATAACGCCAGCTAGTAACATAACTGTGCGACTAGTGCTTGAAATTATAGGTATTTACAGTAAACTTTCGATAATTTAACGATTACTGCAGTGCAAAAAAGTTAAGCGAGCAGCTATTGTTTTTATGCTTTTGGCTGAAATTTAGCCAAAGCAAGCTAATTAACAGCTTAGAAATAAAAGCTTAACTGAAAATATAGTTGACACACCTAAGTTAGTTGATTAAATTGGCGATTGCTTCAGCGTGGTTAATGTTGCTGGTTAGTATGGCTAATTAGTGTTAAAGTGCTGTAGTCTTTTAACGTTAAATAAAAAAATTATGGTTCTCTGTTTCAAGAAATAAGAAGCCAGAGATCATTTTCATGAAAATTAAGGATTAAAAATGTTTAAAAAAACACTTCTTGCGGCATCGATCGCTGCTATGTCAACCGGTGCTTTTGCTGTTAATGTTGCATCTACAGCATTAGAACACTCAAATGAAGGTGTGCAAACAGCCGCTACTATCGCAGCAGCTGCAGCAACCGCGACATTAAAAGCTGAGTACAAACAAGACGACTTAATTACTTTTACCTTCAGCCAAGATCTTGATGCCGCTTTTGTTGCTGCTACTACGATCAACGCTACTCTTGTTGGTGCTGGTGGTGGTGATGAGATGGTTCTTGGTAAGTTAAGCCAAGATGCTAACTCAGTTACTTACCGTGTAACTAGCTTGTCATTAGGTAATGGCGCAACTACAACTGTTGGTGCGACTGTTGCTATTGAAGCTGTAACTTTCCCAGGCGCTGCTTTACGTGCTGCCGGCACTGCAACAGTAACTTACAGTGCAACATTGTCTAACGGTACTACACCATTAGATCAAGCTACAGGTGGTGACACAGCGACAGCTACTATCGTTGACTTAGTTGACCAATATGCAACTTCAGTAACTACTGGTTTTGACGGTGTTATTGACGTTGAAGATAACCGTGAAACATTTGAAGGTGCTGCTTCAGCTGATACTGTAACTGTTGCTCTAGTTAACACTGCAGCGGCTGACATTAATGCTACATTAAACACCGTAACTTACACAGTTAACGGTAACTTCGCATTCCTAGATACTGACCCAGTAACAGCTGGTGTTCAGTTAGGTACTAACACAGTAACTGTTGATTTCGGTACAGTTGACTCAGTAGAAGCTGATAAAATTGTAGTCAGCCACAACGCTGCCGTAGCAGTAACGTTAACTATTGACAATGTAGAAGCGGGTGTATTACCAACACAAACATTCTCTGTTGACGCGGTAGTTAACTATGATGATAACGATGCTGCTACACACGATTCTGCAGTTGCAAGTCACGCTGCTGGTGAGTGGACAATTAACGGTTCAGAAGTTACTTTCCCATACGCACCAGTAGGTTACGATCACATCGTAACGCAATTTGAAATTGCTAACTCAGGTAACCAAGACGGTGACATCATTTTAACTGCTTTTGATACTGCGGGTAACACTTACTCTGCAACACTACCACAAAAAGCTGAAGCAGGTAAGTTAACAAAAATTGGTTTTGACGACGTTACAACTGCTTTTGGTTTAACTGCTGGTACTAAGTTAAGCCTTACTATTACAACAACTGCTCCTGCAGGCGACATCAAAATTACTGGTTACAGTAACTTAAATGACGCTGGCCGTATGTCACTATTAAGTGATGCATACGAAGGTATGTAATTAGTCGTTAATCATCTACCTTTAGTAGATAATTAATTAGCTAAATAGTAAAAATAAAAAACGACCTTAGGGTCGTTTTTTTATGCATAAAATTTGCCTTATTCATGCGAAAGTAGCTTAATTTTCGCTTAGACTTGCCAAGGCATGCCTGATAGGTTTTAATACGCTTTTTTTAAATCATTGGACGATCGTGAAAAAATCTTCGCCATTATTGAGCACCTTATGGTTAGCCAGTGAAAAACTGTGCGCCATGGCATTGGTGCTACTCACCACGCTAATATTAGCTCGCCACCTAGGGCCAGACGCGTTTGGACAATTAAATTACCTAGTGGCCATTGTCAGTTTAATTAGTCCCTTTGCCGCTATGGGCTTAAATGCCATTGTTACCCGCGAATTAGTGTTAAAACCTGAAGCTAACGACACCATACTGGCCAGTGCCTTGGGGCTACGCTTGCTAGGCGCAGCAGTGGCGTCGTTAGTGGTATTTATTGCTGCGCCTTGGTTTGTTGAGCCAGGATTTAGGCTCGCGTTTAGCATGTTGTTAATTGCCAATTTATTTACCGCCTTTTTACTGTTTGATTATTGGTTACAAGCCCATGTGGCCAATCGTTATGCCGCCAAAGCACGACTTGGCGTATTAATATTGCTGACTATCACTCGTTTGCTGGCGGTATATTTTGATGCACAATTGCAGGTTTTTGTTTGGCTCGCCGCCGCCGAAATCGCCTTAACGGGTCTGGCATTTTTACTGGTGTATATGCTCAAAGGTAATGGCATTGCACAATTACGTTTTTGCGCAACTACCGCAAAATCACTACTGGCGCAGTCATGGTGGTTAATGCTGTCTGGGTTGGCGGCTATCGTGTATTTAAAAATTGACCAAGTAATGCTTGGGCAATTAAGCAGCCACCAACAAGTGGGCATATATGCGGTGGCATCGCGTTTATCGGAAGTTTGGTACTTTTTCCCCGTGGCTTTAGTTAGCTCGTTTTTTCCAAAGCTATTAACCAGTAAAACCACTTGCACCGACCAATATCAACAGCAGTTACAGCAATTAAACGACGCGCTGTTTGTGGTGGCGTTATTGCTAGCGATAGTGGTGATGTTTATTGCCGAGCCTATCATTATCCTTTTGTTTGGTAACAGTTATCAGGCCTCGGCTGCGGTATTATCGATTCATATTTGGGCTGGCGTGTTTATTTTTATGCGTGCTTTGCTCAGTAAGTGGTTACTGGCCGAAAACCTATTACGCTTTTCGCTAATCACCCAGATTGCTGGCGCGTTACTCAATATCGCGGCTAACTATTGGTTAATACCAATACATGGCGCGCTTGGTGCCGCTGTGGCAACTGTGTTAAGCTACGCCGCCGCTTCGTATTTAGCCTTGTTTTTACATGCTAAAACCTGGCCAATGGCAAAAATAATTACGGCGTCATTTTTATTGCCCTTTCGCTTCGCGCTAAAGGGCCGAACAATATATCAAAAGCTGGAGAAATAATGCGCGCATTATTGAAACGTATCATCACCAAAGAGCAAGTCGAACAACTGCGTATGCGACTAGAGCAATTTGACCGCTTTATACTGCCTTTTTTCGTTAAAAGTCGCTTTTTATCATCGTTTTATTATTGTTTTTTTAGCCGTCGTTTTGCCAGAGAACACCAGTCGGTACTTAAAGGCAGGATTCAATATTATGCCAACTCTGACGCGCCTGAAAACTCCAGTGTGTTATTACGCCGTAATATTCATCGCTTAGAAAAAGGCATTATTATGCGCCCACAGCGAGCAACATTTGCCGAAGGTTATATTGGCGAAACCGTGGCGCAATTTAATAAATGTTTTCGCGCTAAACGCTTAAATGGTGAAGAAGAAAAGTGGGCCAAAGAAGTGCTGTTGCGTTATTTTGCTTTGGTTGGCGAGTCAGACATTATTAATGCTGCACGTCGCGAATTTTTCGACGCTATGGCTGACCAGCAAAACTGTGATAAAAATTTAGCCTCTGTGCCTTATGCCCATAAAGATATTGTTCGCGCAGACATTAGCTTTGAACAATTTAAGCAACTTTGTGTACAGCGCCGTTCAGTGCGCTGGTTTCAAGATAAACCTGTGCCCCGTGAGTTAATTGACAACGCGCTAAACGCCGCAACACTAGCGCCCAGTGCGTGTAACCGCCAACCGTTTGAGTTTTATTTGTTTAACGAGCCAGAGCAAGCGCAAAAAGTGGGTGCGATTCCTATGGGTACGGCAGGCTTCTCACATAACTTTCAGTCAGTTGTTGTGGTGGTAGGTGACTTAGCGGCATACCCTTACGAGCGCGATCGCCATGTTATTTATATTGACGGCTCATTGGCGGCAATGCAATTTATGCTAGCCCTTGAAACGCAAGGTTTAGGCTCTTGTGTTATTAACTGGCCTGACGTTGAACAGCTAGAGAAAAAAATGTCAAAACTATTGAAGTTATCGCATAATCAGCGCCCGTTAATGGTTATTTCGCTTGGATATGCTGACCCTGAAGGTAAAATACCCTTCTCACAGAAAAAAAGCGCAAAAGAATTGATTAAGGAAGTATCGTTGTGATTATTGAGTTAAAAGGCGTTGAGTTTGAAAACAAAGGTGCTGAGCTAATGTTGCACGGCATATTGCAACGCATTGAGCAATATTGGCCTGATGCTGAAATAGCCTTAACACCAGGTGCTAAAGCCCCTTATAAATTAAGAGCGTCGTTAGGCGCGTGGCAGAAGTTATCGCTACGTAAGTCATATTTAGATGTTAATTTTTTAGCAAAATTTCTCCCTAATATATTAACCGCTAAACTGAAAGGTTTTGGTATTGTCACCGAAGCCGATATAGATGTGATTATTGATGCTTCAGGTTTCTCCTACTCTGATCAGTGGGGATCAGACTTACGAGTGAGGCACGCGGCTGCCGAAGCTAGCAGATTAAAAGCGAAAGGTGGTGCTTACATTTTTATGCCACAAGCCATGGGGCCTTTTAATCAAGATAGCACGCAGAAATTGATCAAAAATGGTTTTCCAAATGCTGCCTTGGTGTGTGCCAGAGATAAGGATACTTATAATCATTTATTTCAAGCCAGTGGTGGTTTTTCGTCACTTAGACAATACAAAGATTTTACCAATGCAGTAACTGGCATAGTGCCTGAGTATTTTGTCGATGGTGATAAAAAGCTATGCATTATTCCCAATAAAAATATGGTTAATCCACGAAATAAACATAGTCAGTGGTTAGACTCTTATATTGACACTTTAGTGAGCTTTGCACATTTAGCCGTTGAAAAGAAGCTGACGCCATTTTTATTAAATCATGAAGGTGATGAAGATGGTGAAGTAATTGCAAAAATTATTGAAAAGTTTGGCCAACCACTTGAGGTGATCAAGGAAGAAAATCCATTAATGGTAAAAGGTATAATTCAAGCATCAAAAGTTGCTGTTTGTTCACGTTATCATGGCTGTATTAGTGCGCTATCTGCAGGTAAGTCTTGCATCGGCACATCGTGGAGCCATAAGTATGAGCGATTATATGAAGAATATAACGCTGAAGCATTGCTGATTAAGCCGAAAATGACACATGAAGCCTTAAGTGAAGTGCTTAGCCTTGCATTAGATACAGAGTCAGAGGTCGCCAAAGAAGTCGCCAAAAAAGCTTCAGTATTTAAACAAGAAACCGAGCAACTTTGGCAAGACGTTAAGGCTATTGTTGATTCGATAGCGCAGGCGAAAAAATAGTCATGCAACGGAATGTAATTTTACTGAGTAATGCTTACTGGCCGTCAATTGGTGGGATCGAGAACTCACTGCGTCACTTAGCTATTGAAGCGCAAGAGGCTGGCGATAATGTTGAAATTATTGTTAGTGATATTGGTGTGCCAGCAAGTGATGAAGATCGGCTTGCAACTGTCATTGATGGCATCAAAGTAAGCCGTTACCCCATCGCGCCTTTTAGTCATGCGCTGTTCAAGCCATTTAATATTGTTGCAAGTAGTTGGCAATTGTATCGTCTGATGAAAAGCAAGTTTCATGAACAGCCTAATGCTATTGTTGTTGCTCGTTTTCATTTTTGCGCGGTGGCGGCAATCTTAGCTGGCTTTGCTAGTGTTCGCTACCTAGTGCCTTCTATTGTCTCTAATCAATATCGTGGTGAAAAAAGTAATGAAGAAGCGTTTTTAACTAAGTTAAAGCGATACTCATTTATCGCATTACACAGTTTAGTACAAAAAAAAGCATTGCAGCGCTGTAAAAACTTTGTATTTAGTGAAACCATGCGTATGCAGTGCATGGGTTTAGCCAAAAACAAAGCCGAAGATTATATGTTAACTAAGCCTGGCGTTGATCAAAGTCGCTTTTGTCTTGCTGGCTTACAGCAACGCATAGCACTTAGGCGTAAGTTGTCATTACCTGAGGATATACCTTTAGTGTTATTTGTCGGTCGTTTTGTTAAAGCTAAGGGGGTTGATCTACTGATCGAAGCCATGAGTAAGGTAGCAACGAATTGCCACTTGGTACTGGTTGGTGGCGGGGACGAAAGGCCTGCGTTTATTACACATATAAAAACCTTGGGTTTAACGGATAAAGTTACCATTGTAGATCCACTTCGAACCGTTGAAGATTATTATCGTTGTGCCGATATTTTTGTGATGAGTTCTCGATACGAACCACTGGGGCAAACGCTGTTAGAGGCATTTTCTTCAGGGTTACAAGTTGTAGCATTTAATCGCAATAGTGGCGTAAATACGGCCACAGAGGAGTTAGGTATGAATAACTTTGTACATTACTCTAAAAGTCTTTCTGGCGACGCGTTAGCTGTCGCTGTTGATAAGACTTTAAACAAACTCAATGAAGAAAAACGTAATAACGCCTCAAAGGCCGCTTTTGAAAAGTTCTCATGGCAGAAGCTATATGCAAGTTTAGTTGATTAAAAAAGTGAAAGCTTGTTATAGGCCGCAGCGCAAAGAAGCAACACTATTTGAGAAAAAAGTAGTGTTTACGTTTTTGTTTTTGTTATTGCCCATTTTTGACATGATAAATGGCTTTTTGGTGGTGGGTGGCTACATTTCAGCTGGAGGCTTGGCTTCTCCCTCACAGCTCGGGCGGTTGATCGCAACGGCAATACTTCTATTCGTCTCGTACCGCTACAAACTCAATATAATTTGGGCAGTGATCGTTGTTTACCCTCTTTGTGTTGAGGTTATTGCAGGTTTTATACATTTAAATGATTATGGTTTTCTTTTTGGTGTAATGTCGAGCTATAAACTTATTTATTTGTTTTTTATGTGTTTAGTGCTGTCGTTTTATTGTCAAAAGCCTGCAGATATATCTCTATTAGCTTGGTTCTTAAAACTTAACTTATTAATGATTTCCTGTAGCTTGGTATTTTCTTTAATAACCGGTTTAGGCAATGAAACCTATGGTTATGGTTTTGGTACTAAAGGTTTTTTTGCATCCGGTAATGGTATTGGCGTCTATATGGGCGTTTGTAGTTTGATAATGTTAGGCTTTAAGCAATATGGCTTGTATCAAAATGTTCGCAGTTCAACACTAGTATTTTTTGCTATAGCAACTGCGATTATAGGCTCAAAAACTGCATTGGTTTTTTCATTAATCTTACTTTTTTTGCTAGTTTGGTATTCTAAATATAGATATCTAGCGATGATTATTACAATTATCTTATTTATTTGGGGGTTGCCTAAATTAATAGAAGTTTTTACCGTCGTTTTTGATATTGTTATTAAGCGCTATGAGTTGTCAGAAAGTTTGCTTGCTTTCTTAGGGAGCGGGCGAGTAAATTTTGTTGAGGAAGCATTAGATATTTTTTATGGACAAGAATCTATAGTTACTCGCTTAATCATTGGTAGTGGTGCTTTTCTATCTTTTCAAAATCCTTTACATGTTTCTGCTTACGATACGTTAGAAACAGATATATTTGATATTTTATTTATGTATGGAATCGTTGGCGTAACTGTATATTTGCTTTTTTTCATACGTTTAACCTTTTTGTTAAAACACTATGTTATTTTTTTATTGGCAGCAGTCCTGCTTTTTATTCACTCTCTTGTAGCTGGCCATGTTATCTTTAATGGGCTCAGTGTCTTTGTAATTGCAATTCTAAGAGTCCTCGGTCGATATTTAAGTCAGAGCCAGACGAGTAGAGATTACAATGTGCGCAAAGTTAACAACTTCAAAGAAAACTGATATGCAAAGTTCTTCAAAAACAGACTTATATTATATACATTTATATAATGATTTTAGTGGTAGCCCAAGGGTGTTACGCGATGCTATTGATAGTGAAGTTCACCAATCACAGCAGACTTATGTATTTACTAGCAAACACAAAGGTTTTCTTGATGGGGCAGCTGCGCAACGAGTAAATTGTTTTTATGCTCGCAGTAATAATAAATATCTACAACTATTCTACTTTTTAATCGCGCAATTTTTTATTTTTGTAAAGCTATTTAGCTATTTAGTTAGTGGTGCTATCCAAGGTCGTAAAGCCATAGTAATTATTAATACCATGTTACCGTTTGGTGCTGCAATTGCGGCTAAACTGCTCGCAAGGCAAGTGATTTATTATGTTCATGAAACTTATATAACGCCTGAGTCACTGAAGCTTTTTTTGCGTTTTTTTATTGAGCACTGCGCAAGCCATGTAATTTTTGTTTCTAAATACCTCGCTTTGCAAGAGCGTTTTATAAAACCTCATCAGGAAGTCATTTATAATGGTTTACGTAGCGACTTTCCGGTTATCCAAGATGTCGATTACAGGTTTAAATTTTCCAATAAGCAATTGTTTTTTGCTGGCTCACTAAAGTCATACAAAGGCGTAGACAAGCTAGTTAAAATAGCGAACGCATTACCAACATTTAAGGTAGTGGCAGCCGTTAATTGTACCCAACAGGAGTTAGATGGTTTTATCAGTCAATATAAACCGCCTAGTAATATGCACATTTTAATTCGCCCTAAAAATATTCATGAACATTTTGCTGCCAGTTTTTTGGTGCTTAACCTTTCTGACGTTGAACATTGCGTTGAAACTTTTGGACTTTCGTTAATTGAAGGCATGGCAACTGGTTCACCGGTAGTTGCACCACCTGTAGGAGGCCCTACAGAATTTGTCAATAAATATAATGGCTTACTTATCAATGCCGAGCGAGTAGCTAAAATTATTGAGTTTATTAACTATTTAAATAGCTCTGAAGCGATTTGGCAGCGCTTTGCGAAACAAGCCTATTTGGATGCACAGAGTTTTACGTCTGTGCAATTTAAAATAACATTTAAAGATTATGCTATACGTCATGAGTTTATTGCAGAACTTCATCATTAAACGCCAATATTGTAAGAGCTAGGAATTAGAATGAGTACAATTAAATATAGGCCAGAAATTGATGGCTTAAGAGCACTTGCTGTTGTTTCGGTGTTGATATATCACGTTAATGTAGCATGGATGCCAGGCGGTTTTGTTGGGGTTGATATTTTTTTTGTTATTTCAGGTTTTTTGATAACCAAGATTATTTATCAAGAAATGCAAAGCCGGAGTTTCAGCTTTTCGATATTTTATCAACGCAGAATTAAGCGCATCATTCCGGTTTTTGTCGCAGTAATTTTAGTAACATTGTTGGTTGGGTACTTTATTCAGCTGCCCTTTGATTTTAAGGGCTTAGGTAACTCATCTTTAGCGGCAACTGTATTCTTAGCCAATGTACGTTATGCATTAGTGGGAAATTACTTTCAGGCAGATAACGTTAAGCCGCTTTTACATACGTGGTCTTTATCGGTAGAAGAGCAGTTTTACTTTATTTGGCCTATTGTACTGATTTTTGCATTGCGCCTTTTTTCATCCGAATACAGGCTAAGATTATTTGTTTTAGTATTAATGTTAAGCTCATTTGTTTTAGCAACATGGATGGCATCAGAGCAAAAATGGGCAACCTATGCTTATTTCTTGTTACCAACGAGAGCAGGTGAGCTTTTGTTAGGAGCGTATTTAGCTATGCTTCCTGCGAATCAAATTAGTTCGCATCAAAATAAAGAGTATTTGTCGTTTATAGGTTTGCTTTTAATTTTTTTGAGTTTTATTTATATCGATCAATCTATAATTTTTCCTGGTTTGTCAGCGTTTATTCCTTGCTTAGGGGCAGGTTTAATAATTTTGGCTGGTAGTGGAACACGTGTCGGTCTATGGCTTTCGTTTAAGCCGATCGTTTTTATTGGTTTGATTTCTTATTCCTTGTATATGTGGCATTGGCCTATTTTGACATTTGCCCGTTATATTATGGAAGTAAACAATTTCGAGCTGTTAATTGGTGGAGCTTTAATTTCCGTTATTGTATTTATTTCATGGCTTTCATGGTTGTATATTGAGAAACCTTTTAGGCGACTAAAAATATCAACTAAAAAGACGATTGTTTTTGTATATGGATTGCCTTCAGCAACGATTGTTTTTATCAGCTTGATGATTTTTAAAAATGGTGGTTACCCAGAACGATTTGATATGCCTTTATCTTATTCACGTGTAGAGACTATCGGTTGTCATAACTCTTTAAGTGCAGAAACGTGTTTTATTAATAAAACAGATTCAAATGATATATCGCTATTAATTGGCGATTCACATGCAGGTCATTTCTCACATTTTTTTAAGCAAGCATCATTGTCGACAGGGTGGTCAATTAAAGATGCATCAGCCGGAAGTTGTAAGTTTTATTCAACGGCTTTTGTTTCTAATCGCTGCGAAACGGTTAAAGAAAAGATTATCAGTGAACTTGTGGGAGTCAAAAATGTCTTTATCGCTAATCGATTTGATACTCTAGTACGTGATGATAACTTTCGAGCAGAGTATAAAAGCTATATTGAAGCACTTGTTGAGAAAGGGATTAATGTCTATGTTCTTTTACAGGTACCAAAGTTTATAGAAAAATACCCTTTGAAACAAGTCGCTTATGAACGCAGGTACGGAGTGACGTCGGATTTAACCAGCACTGTTGATATAAAATACCAAGTCGCGAATAAGGTGGTTACTGACCTATTGGTGGCGTTGGACGGGGTAACTATAATCGACTTTACACCATTAACATGCCCAAAAGGCCAGTGCTCCCAATTTGTAAACGGTGAACCTATTTACTTTGATGACGATCATTTAAACGCCTTTGGTAGCCAGTGGTTAGCAAATGAAGTATTCAGTAAAGGTGGGTTATTAAAATATGCGGTTAAAGCAAGTTAAAATAAAGATAATCATAAAGGCATAAGAATGTTAGCAATTATTGGCACTGTAGGTGTTCCAGCATGCTATGGTGGTTTTGAAACACTCGTAGATAATTTACTTGATGAAAGTGAAGTTGAAAAAAACATTACTGTTTATTGTTCAGGGGAAAGTTACGATAGTAAAATTAAATCATTTAAAAATGCAAAACTTCACTATATCCCATTAAACGCAAACGGCGCACAAAGTATTCCTTATGATATTTGGTCTTTGTGTCATGCTGTATTCAAAGGCTCAGATAATATATTGTTATTAGGGGTTTCTGGAGCCATTTGTTTACCCTTTATTCGACTATTTTCTAAAGTTAGAATTGTGACGAATATAGATGGTTTAGAGTGGAAAAGAGCAAAATGGAATGGCTTAATAAAAAAGTTTTTGAAGTTTTCGGAAAAGTTAGCTGTTAGATATTCGGATGTTGTTGTAGCCGATAATGCTGCAATTGCAGATTATGTCAAGCAAGAGTATCGTATTGATGCAGAAATTATTGCTTATGGCGGTGACCACGCCATTGTAAAAAGCTTGGCAGCATCAGATCAAGACTATGCACTTGCATTATGTCGAATAGAGCCGGAAAACAATGTTGAGCTTATTTTAGAAAGCTTCAGTAAAACCAATAAAACATTAAAGTTTATAGGTAACTGGGATAATAGCGAGTTTGGTCGCGCTATGAAAGCTAAGTACCAACAGTTTGAGAATATCGATATCGTTGATCCTATATACGATATTGAAACGCTTTTTGATATTCGTCAAAAATGTTCTTTTTACGTTCATGGTCATTCAGCTGGTGGCACTAACCCATCTCTGGTTGAAATGATGCACTTTGGCAAAGCAATTTTTGCCTTTGATTGTAATTATAATAGAGCTTCAACGGAAAACAGCGCCCAGTTCTTTGTAAACTCTGCCGAGTTAGTTGCGTTAATTAACGCCCCGTCTGCTGTTGAAAACGCAGCTAACATGAAAGAAATTGCTGAACGCCGATACACATGGAAAATAGTAAAAGATCAGTATTTTAGATTATTTAAATAAAGAGAAAATTATGAGAAAAGGAATTATCTTAGCCGGTGGTAGTGGTACACGCTTGTACCCATTAACCAAAGTGGTCAGTAAGCAGTTGATGCCAGTTTATGATAAGCCTATGGTGTATTACCCTCTAGCTACGCTCATGCAAGCCGGCATTAGAGATATTTTAATCATTTCTACCCCTGAAGAAATTCATCGTTTTGAAGATTTACTAGGCAACGGTGAAAACTTTGGTGTGTCAATTTCTTATCAAGTACAGCCTAGCCCTGATGGTTTAGCGCAAGCGTTTATTTTAGCGGAAGAGTTTCTTAATGGCGCTCCTGCCGCATTGGTGTTGGGCGACAACATGTTTTATGGTCATGATTTAGTGAAGTCACTAAAAACAGCTAATGCCCAGCAAAATGGTGGTACAGTATTTGGCTATCATGTTGCTAATCCAAAGGCGTACGGTGTGGTTGAATTTGACGACGCTGGTACGGCTATTTCTATTGAAGAAAAACCCGTAGCCCCTAAGTCGAACTATGCGGTACCAGGTTTGTACTTTTTTGATTCGCGTGTGGTTGAGTTTGCGAAAAATGTTCAGCCTTCTGCTCGAGGTGAGTTAGAAATTACCGATGTTATCGACCAATATTTACAAGCAGGCGAGTTAAAAGTCGAGATTATGGGCCGCGGCACAGCGTGGCTTGATACCGGTACCCATGATGACTTACTGGCGGCGGCGCAATTTATCGCCACCATAGATAAACGCCAAGGCTTAAAGGTTAATTGCCCCGAGGAAGTGGCCTACCGTAATGGGTGGTTAAGCGAAGAAAAACTGCGTGAAATAGCACAACCGCTGCGTAAAAGTGGTTATGGTGAGTATTTGATCAAGCTGATCGAAGAACGAGTGTTTTAAAAGCCAATGATGATCACAGGGAGAAGAGAAAGAGAAGGAAAGAAGCTTCC
Source organism: Colwellia chukchiensis (assembly GCF_002104455.1). Classification (GTDB taxonomy): domain Bacteria; phylum Pseudomonadota; class Gammaproteobacteria; order Enterobacterales; family Alteromonadaceae; genus Cognaticolwellia; species Cognaticolwellia chukchiensis. Next base: position 295,833 of record NZ_NBOC01000001.1, read on the forward strand.
AACTGATATTTATATGGTGAGTATTTGATTAAGCTGATTGAAGAACGAGAGTTTTAAAAGCCAATAATGATCACAGGGAGAAGAGAAAGAGAAGGAAAGAGGTTTCTCACTGATATTTAACCGTTTAAGGGATTAAAGGTATGGAAATGGATTTGACTGGTAAAGTTATAGGGTGTGCGATTGAAGTACATAAGCAATTAGGTCCTGGGCTATTAGAGTCAACTTATGAAAAATGTTTGATGCATGAATTGGCTCTGAATAATATTAAAGCATATTCGCAGATTGTTTTGCCGATCTGTTATAAAACCATTGATATAGAAGCAGGTTACCGTTTAGATATATTGTTACCTAAAGAGTTAATTATAGAGCTAAAGTCAGTAGATAAGCTTATTCCCGTGTATTCAGCGCAATTATTAACATATATGAAGCTTAGTAATATTAATAAAGGTTTGTTGATTAATTTTAATGTTAAAAAGTTAACAGATGGTTTACGAAGATATAATTTGCCTTCGCAGCACCTTTAGTATTCATAGTTCTCTCCCAGCGAGATGTTATTATGATTTTTTACAGGGAGGAAAGCAGGAGAAGAGAAGGAGGTTTAGCAACATAAATTGCTTGATTTTTTCTCCTTTAGTCCTCCTTGTATTCTCCCTGTGAGATGTTGTTATGATTTTTTACAGGGAGGAAGGCAGGAGCAGAGCAGGAGGTTTAGTAAGTTAAATTGCTTTATGTTTTCTCCTTTAGTCCTCCTTGTATTCTCCCTGTGAGATGTTGTTATGATTTTTTACAGAGAGGAAAGCTGGAGCAGAGCAGGAGGTTTAGTAACATAAATTGCTTTATTTTTTCTCCTTTAGTCCTCCTTGTATTCTCCCTGTGAGATGTTGTTGTTATTTTTTACAGAGAGGAAAGCAGGAGAGGATAAGGAGGTTTAGTAACATAAATTGCTTTATTTTTTCTCCTTTAGTCCTCCTTGTATTCTCCCTGTGAGATGTTGTTATGATTTTTTACAGGGAGAAAGGCAGGAGAAGAGCAGGAGGTTTAGTAACATAAATTGCTTTATTTTTTCTCCTTTAGTCCTCATTGTATTCTCCCTGTGAGATGTTGTTATTATTTTTTACAGGGAGGAAGGCAGGAGAAGAGGAGGAGGTTTAGTAAGTTAAATTGCTTTATGTTCTCTCTTTTAGTCCTCCTTGTATTCTCCCTGTGAGATGTTGTTATGATTTTTTACAGAGAGGAAGGCAGGAGAAGAGAATGAGGATTTTTATTTAAAAAGCACTTTTATGTTTTCTCCTATAGTCCTCCTTGTACTCTCCCTGTGAGATGTTGTTATGATTTTTTACAGAGAGGAAGGCAGGAGAAGAGAATGAGGATTTTTATTTAAAAAGCACTTTTATGTTTTCTCCTATAGTCCTCCTTGTATTCTCCCTGTGAGATGTTGTTATGATTTTTTACAGGGCGGAAGGCAGGAGAAGAGCAGGAGGTTTAGTAACATAAATTGCTTTATTTTTTCTCCTTTAGTCCTCCTTGTATTCTCCCTGTGAGATGTTGTTGTTATTTTTTACAGAGAGGAAAGCTGGAGCAGAGAATGAGGTTTTTTAATTTAAAAAGTACTTTTAATCAGGGGGTACTGGCTTTAACTGCCAGCTTCAAACTTACAGCTTTAATGGAATTTTATGAATTATATAGATACTGCCATCGCAGATGTTAAAATTATCGAGCCGAATGTGTTTGGTGATGATCGTGGTTTTTTTATGGAAACCTTTCGTGTGGATGAGTTTGCCAAGCACTGCGCCGAGCGTACGTTTGTGCAAGACAATCACAGTAAATCAAGCCATGGTATTTTGCGTGGCTTGCATTACCAATTAAAAAACACTCAAGGCAAATTGGTGCGGGTTACGTCTGGCGAGGTTTATGATGTTGCGGTGGATATGCGTGAATCATCACCAACTTATGGCCAACATGTGGGAGTGGTACTTTCGGGCGAAAATAAACGTCAGTTATGGGTGCCAGAAGGCTTTGCGCATGGCTTTTATGTGATGAGTGACTCAGCAGAGTTTGTCTATAAATGTACGGATTATTACGCGCCAGAGCATGAAGTGTCGCTGTTATGGAACGATCCGGCGTTAAATATTCAATGGCCGTTAGTAGATGGCAAAAAGCCGTCGTTATCGGTAAAAGATGAAGTAGGGCTGTTGTTTAAAGATGCGCCGACATTTGCGTAACTAGATGAACAAAACAAGTAATCAATCAATTGATAAATAATAACAACATGAAAATTATTGTAATTGGTAAATCAGGCCAGCTGGCGTGGGAATTAGCACAATTATCGAGCCCAGAGCAAACAATAGTCTGTTTAGGGCGAGACGATATAAACCTTAGCGATGTATTTTCGCTAGAGACCATGTTAACGCAAAAAAAAGCAGATGCGGTTATTAATGCGTCTGCGTATACGGCAGTAGATAAAGCCGAAAGCGATATTGAAAATGCTTATGCGTTAAATACCAAGGCGGTTGGCAATTTAGCCCAAGCCTGTAAACGCTTAGCAATACCTTTGCTGCATATATCAACAGATTTTGTTTTTCAAGGCGATAAAGGCTCACCATATTTACCGCACGATATCATAAAGCCGCTTGGCGTTTATGGTGACAGTAAGGCCCAAGGCGAGCAATTAGTGGCTGATATTTACCCTGAACGTAGCGCTATTATTCGTACCTCTTGGGTGTACTCAAGCCATGGTAATAACTTTGTAAAAACCATGCTGAATTTAATGGCAACTAAACCTGAGTTAGGTGTGATTAGTGACCAAATAGGCACGCCAACTTACGCAAAAGGTTTAGCGCAGGCTTGCCTTTCCTTACTTAAGCAACAAGTCACGGGTATTTTTCATTACACAGATACTGGGGTCGCCAGTTGGTATGACTTTGCCATCGCGATTCAAAACTTTGGCATAGAGCTGGGTTTGTTAGATAAAAAAATAGCCATTAAGCCAATAACTACTGAGCAATATCCAACGCCTGCTAAACGCCCACATTATAGTGTGCTAGATAAGTCGAGTTTAATTAAAGCTTTACCTGAGTTACAGCTTTGTCACTGGCAAGCGCAGTTAAAAAATATGATGATAGCGTTAAAAAATAGTGCTAATCAAAGTTAAATAAAATAATTAGAGATTTTATGAAAAAGTTATTAGTGACCGGCGGCGCGGGTTTTATAGGGGCTAACTTTGTACATTACTGGTTGGCGAAATATTCAGCCGATAAAGTGGTGGTGCTTGATGCCTTAACCTATGCCGGCAATATCGCCAATTTAGACAGTGTTAAAAACCACGAAAATTTCACCTTTGTGCATGGCAATATTTGCGATCAAGCCTTAGTTGAGCGCTTATTAACAGAGCACAATATAGATACCTTGGTGCACTTTGCCGCCGAGTCGCATGTTGACCGCTCTATTACTGGCCCGGATGCCTTTATTGAAACCAATATTATTGGCACTTATAGCTTACTGAAAGCAGCAAAAAAAGTGTGGTTAGATGGCGATGCGATACTGGACGGGCATAGGTTTCATCATGTTTCAACCGATGAAGTTTACGGCACGTTATCACCAACGGACCCGGCTTTTTCAGAAGATACTGCCTATGCGCCTAATTCACCTTATTCAGCCAGTAAGGCGGCCAGCGATCATTTAGTGCGAGCGTATCATCATACTTACGGCTTAAATGTAACCACCAGCAACTGCTCTAATAACTATGGGCCGTTCCATTTTCCTGAAAAACTCATCCCGCTAGTGATCACCAATATTTTGCATGATAAAGCCTTGCCGATTTACGGAGATGGGCAGCAAATTCGAGACTGGTTATACGTTGAAGATCACGCTTATGGTATTGATTTAGTGCTGCAAAATGGTCGCATTGGTGAAAACTACAATATTGGCGGCAATAACGAATGGGCCAATATTGATATTGTTAAAACTATTTCAAAACTGGTTGAACAAGAGTTTGTGAAAAATCCCGATTTAGCCAAACGTTTTCCGCAAGCAAAAGCCGCGATGGCGCAAAACACTGAATCATTGATCACTTATGTAAAAGATAGGCTGGGGCATGACCGCCGCTACGCTATTGACGCCACTAAAACCAATAATGAGTTGGGCTATCAACCGAAAGAGTCATTTGCAACCGGCATTGCCAAAACGGTGACTTGGTATTTGAACAATGAGGCTTGGTGGCAAAGTGTTATGGATGGCTCGTACCAAGATTGGATTGCTGAGCAATATTCAAGCTAAGCTTCTAGATTAAAGCAATGTTATAATAACTGGCATTTGCGCACTGACATGGCTCGTAATCGTGGCAATTTAAAGTGCGTGTTATCACAATGTGAGCACACTAACGGCTAACGTACAGTTAAAATGAAAGGAATAATATGAAAATAGCAATAGCCGGTACCGGTTATGTAGGTTTATCAAACGCTATGTTGCTAGCACAACACAATGAAGTGATAGCGGTTGATATAGTTCAAGAAAAAGTCGACTTATTAAATAAAAAACAGTCACCTATCGCTGATATCGAAGTTGAAGACTTCTTAACTAACAAAGCGTTAAATTTTTGTGCTACGACGGATAAAAGTCTAGCCTATAGTGATGCCGATTTTGTTATTATTGCCACGCCGACAGATTATGACGTTGAAACAAACTACTTTAATACATCGTCAGTTGAAGCAGTAATACAAGATGTATTGGCTATAAACCCCAGCGCTGTAATGATCATTAAATCAACAGTACCTGTGGGCTATACTGAACGCATCAAAAAAGAGTTGCAATGCGACAATATTATTTTCTCACCCGAGTTTTTACGCGAAGGTAAAGCGCTTTACGATAACCTTTACCCGTCACGTATTATTGTCGGTGAACAAAGTGCACGTGCCAAAGAGTTTGCTCGTTTATTATCGCAGGGCGCCATGAAAGAAGATATTGATGTACTTTTCACGGATTCGACAGAAGCCGAAGCGGTTAAGCTATTCTCCAATACCTACCTTGCTATGCGAGTTGCCTATTTTAATGAGTTAGACAGTTATGCCGAAGCGCATGGCTTAGATGCCAAGCATATTATTGAAGGCGTTGGCTTAGACCCGCGTATTGGTGCACATTATAATAACCCGTCATTTGGTTATGGCGGTTACTGTTTACCCAAAGACACTAAACAATTATTAGCCAATTATAATACTGTGCCTAATAATATTATTAGAGCCATTGTTGACGCTAATACTACGCGTAAAGACTTTATTGCTGAGTCAATTTTAAAGCGTAACCCGCAGTGTGTAGGTATCTACCGTTTAATAATGAAAACAGGCTCTGACAATTTTAGAGCATCGGCCATTCAAGGCATTATGAAACGCTTAAAAGGTAAAGGGATAGAAGTTGTTGTCTATGAGCCAGAGCTTAGCAGTGACGAGTTTTTTCACTCTAAAGTTATTAAAAACTTAACGGAATTTAAGCAATCTTGTGATGTAATAGTATCAAACCGCATGGTTGATGAAATAAGAGACGTACAAGATAAAGTATACACTCGCGACCTTTTTGGCTCAGATTAGTGATTAGAAATTAGTAAGGATTGAAATGCAAAACCAAATAAAAAAAGCAGTAATACCCGTTGCAGGGCTCGGCACTCGGATGCTGCCGGCAACCAAGGCTATCCCAAAAGAAATGCTGCCCATTGTTGATAAGCCGTTGATTCAATATATTGTTAATGAATGTATTGCCGCTGGTATTAAAGAAATTGTATTGGTTACCCACTCATCTAAAAATGCCATTGAAAACCACTTTGATAAATCGTTTGAGTTGGAAACTACGCTAGAAAAACGGGTTAAACGCCAGCTACTTGATGAAATTCAAGCGATATGCCCTAAAGGCGTGACTATAATGCATGTACGTCAAGGTGAAGCTAAGGGTTTAGGCCATGCGGTTTTAAAAGCTCGCCCTATTGTTGGTAATGAACCGTTTGTGGTGGTGTTGCCTGATGTAATTTTAGATGATGCCACTGCAGATTTAAAAACTGAAAACCTTGCCGCCATGTTGCACAAGTTTGCTGAAAACGGACATAGCCAAATTATGGTTGAACCTGTGCCTATGGAGCAAGTCAGTAGTTACGGCGTAGTCGATTGTGCTGGTGTTGATTTTGCTGCTGGCGAGTCACAACCGATGACAGCGGTGGTTGAAAAACCGCCAGTTGATGAAGCGCCTTCAAACTTAGCGGTTGTTGGCCGTTATGTGTTATCTGAAAATATTTGGGATTTGTTAGAATTTACCCCGCCAGGTGCTGGTGACGAAATTCAGCTTACTGATGCCATTGCGAGTTTAATGAAGCTAGAAACCGTAGAAGCCTTTCACATGACGGGTAAGTCGCATGATTGTGGCTCTAAGTTGGGTTATATGAAAGCCAATGTTGAATATGGCATGCGTCACCCTGAATTGGCGGAAGAGTTTTCGGCATATTTAAAACAATTAATAAAATAGAAAAACAAAGCTGTAACTTAACCGTAGGATGAGTTGGTTTTTGTAAGGAGCTATTTTAGTCGCTTCTACTGTCAATTGGCTACCAAGCGATAACGACTATATACAGGGAGAAGAGAACGAGAAAAGCATGAGCTTGGGTTTCCTCTTTCGGTTCTCCTTGTTTTCTCTTTGTGGTATTAAGTTATTTGACTTGTTTGACACGACAACGACTAAATATACAGGGAGAAGAGAACGAGAAAAGAATGAGATTAGTTTTCCACTTTCAATGCTCTTTTGTTTTCTCTTTGTGATATTAAGTTATTTAGTTTGTTTGACACCATAACGACTAAATATACAGGGAGAAGAGAACGAGAAAAGAATGAGCTTAGTTCTCCACTTTCAATGCTCCTTGTTTTCTCTTTGTGGTATTAAGTTATTTAGTTTGTTTGATACGATTACGACTAAATATACAGGGAGAAGAGCATATGAAAAGCATGAGCTTGGATTTCCTCTTTCAGTCCTCCTTGTTTTCTCTTTGTGATATTAAGTTATTTAGTTTGTTTGACACCATAACGACTAAATATACAGGGAGAAGAGAACGAGAAAAGAATGAGCTTAGTTCTCCACTTTCAATGCTCCTTGTTTTCTCTTTGTGGTATTAAGTTATTTAGTTTGTTTGATGAGACAGTTAGGCATTTGCCCTTTCTAGAGAGATTTATATGGACATTGCTTATTTAACCAAGCTCAGCGTTAATGCTAAACAACGAAAGTTATTTTCATTGTTTGATGATACCGCGCGCAGTGATAAATTTTCATTGTCTGCGGCTGGCTTATTTTTGGATTATGCTAAGCAAAATATTACTGAAGATGAGCTTGGTGGCTTATTTGACTTGGCTACACAGGCAAAGCTTAGTGATAAAGTTACTGCGCAGTTTGCTGGCGAGCAGCTTAATAATACCGAGCAGCGCGCTGTGTTACATACGGTATTGCGCGCACCTAATGAGCGTAAAAAGGCAGTGCTAGGTGAGCAAGCACAAGCGGTGATCGATACTGAAGCTAAAATGGCGGCCATTGTTGATGATGTGCAGTCAGGTGCTGTTCACTCGGTCAGTGGTGAAAAGTTTACTGATATTTTAGCCATAGGTATTGGTGGTTCATATTATGGTGTTAAGGTCGCGCTTTCGGCGCTCGTGCCTTATCATCAACCCGGTTTAAAAGCGCATGTGTTAGCTAATGTTGATGGTGATGCCGCGCAAGAAAAGTTTGCTAAGCTTAATGCCAACACTACATTGGTTGTGGTGATCTCTAAAACCTTTACCACGCAAGAAACCTTGCTCAATGCCACTATTGTTAAACAGTGGATGCTTAACGCCTCGTCGAGTCACAATAACTCATCTAGCGATATTATTGCCCAACACTGGTATGCGGTCAGTACCAATATTGCTGCGGCAACGGCTTTTGGTATTAATGAAGATAACATTTTGCCAATGTGGGATTGGGTTGGTGGCAGGTTTTCGTTATGGTCAGCGGTGGGTTTACCCTTGGCATTGGTGATAGGTAATCAACATTTTAATGCGCTAAAAGCCGGCGCTTATGCTATGGATCAGCATTTTCAGCAAGCACCGTTTGCGCAAAATATGCCGGTGATCATGGCCTTGTTAGGTATTTGGAATCGTAATGCCCTGGGCTACCCCAGCTTAGCGATTTTACCTTATAATCATGCCCTTAGAGCACTGCCTGGCTATTTACAACAAACCGATATGGAAAGTAACGGAAAGTCGGTTGATAATAACGGCAATAGGCTAAATTATTTAACCGCGCCTGTGGTGTTTGGCCAAGAAGGCACCAATGGTCAGCATGCCTTTATGCAGTTAATGCATCAAAGCGCAGATATTATTCCCACCGACTTTATTTTATCCCTCGCCCCTACCAGTGAACATTTAGCTAATCATGATGCCTTAGTGGCGAATTGCTTTGCGCAAAGTGAAGCCTTAATGCAAGGTAAAACCTTAGCGCAAGCCGAAGCCGAGCTGCGTTTAGCAGGCGCTGATAACGCTGAAATTCAACGCTTAGCTCGCCATAAAACCATGAAAGGCAATACCCCAAGTAACACCTTATTATTACCCCAACTTGACCCTTACTCGCTTGGCGCATTATTAGCGCTGTATGAGCATAAAATATTCGTGCAAGGCGTGCTATGGCAAGTGAACTCTTATGATCAATGGGGGGTAGAGCTAGGCAAGCAACTGGGTAAAGAAGTATTGCATGTTATGGCTAAGCCGATGGCTGACATTGATAGCGAAGCTTTGTCGTCGTCGTCGTTAGCCTTAATTCGTCGCTACAAAGATAATCTTGATCTCTCATCGCGTTAAACTTGTGTTAACCGTTAGTGTCTATTAGCTGTCACTCTTATACCTTTTTAGTATAACCAAGCGTTTAGTTATATGGATAATGCTGAATTGCTGTGGCATGATATTGGTCAATCATATCATGCCACCAATAGTGAACAGCGATGCATTTAACACATTTACAAAAGCTTGAAGCCGAATCTATTCATATTATGCGTGAAGTTGCCGCAGAATTTGATAATCCGGTCATGCTTTACTCGGTTGGTAAAGATTCAGCCGTTTTATTGCACTTAGCGCGTAAAGCTTTTGCGCCTGGGAAAATTCCTTTTCCACTCCTTCATGTTGATACCAATTGGAAGTTCAAAGAGATGATCGCGTTTCGTGATCAAATGGCGAAAGAGTATGGCTTTGAATTATTAGTACATAAAAACCCTGAAGGGTTGGCGATGAACATTAGCCCATTTGAGCATGGCAGCGCTAAGCATACCGATATCATGAAAACCCAAGGGCTAAAACAAGCCTTAGATCACTATGGTTTTGACGCTGCTTTTGGTGGTGCTCGCCGTGATGAAGAAAAATCGCGCGCCAAAGAGCGGGTGTATTCGTTTCGTGATAAAAACCATCGTTGGGATCCAAAAAGTCAACGCCCAGAGCTGTGGAATGTTTATAACGGTAAAGTTAACAAGGGCGAAAGCATTCGTGTGTTTCCGTTGTCTAACTGGACCGAGCTAGATATTTGGCAATATATCTACTTAGAAAGTATTCCAATTGTTCCGCTGTACTTAGCTGAAAAACGCCCCGTAGTGGAGCGTGATGGCACCTTAATTATGGTTGACGATGAGCGTATGCCAATTGCTGAAGATGAAGTAGTGCAAATGAAAAGCGTACGCTTTAGAACCTTGGGCTGTTACCCGTTAACCGGCGCAGTTGAGTCAACCGCCGCCACCTTACCTGAAATTATTCAAGAAATGCTATTAACCAAAACCTCTGAACGACAAGGGCGCGTGATAGATCACGACAGCGCCGGTTCGATGGAGAAGAAGAAGATGGAAGGTTATTTTTAAAAGCTAGCTATATGTTGACTAGAGTGACAAGCAATACACAAATTTACAGGGAGGGAAGCAGGAGAAGAGAAGGAGGTTTAGTAAGGGAAGTTGCTTTATTTTTCTCCTTTAGTCCTCTTGGTTTTCTCCCTGTGAGAAATATTTTTTAGTGGCAGCCTTAGTCCATCAGATAGGCTCTCTGTAGGTTGGACTTTAGTCCATCAGATTTAAGGCGGTATTATTTTTATGGCTGCCGTGTGGTTGTCGGACTCAAGTCCGACCTACAAAAATAATTGCCTAACTCGAAATTATCGCTTGTTGGCGCTATGTAGGTTCTGTGTAGGTTGGACTTTAGTCCATCAGAAATTTAACAAGGAGAAAAAACAAGAGAAGAGAAGGAGGTTTAATATGGTAAGTTGCTTTATTTTTTCTCCTTTAGTCCTCTTTGTTTTCTCCCTGTGAGAAATATTTTTTAGTGGCAGCCTTAGTCCATCAGATTTAAGGCGGTATTATTTTTATGGCTGCCGTGTGGTTGTCGGACTCAAGTCCGACCTACAAAAATAATTGCCTAACTCGAAATTATCGGTTGTTGGCGCTATGTAGGTTCTGTGTAGGTTGGACTTTAGTCCATCAGAAATTTAACAAGGAGAAAAAACAAGAGAAGAGAAGGAGGTTTAATATGGTAAGTTGCTTTATTTTTTCACCTTTAGTCCTCTTTGCTTTCTCCCTGTGAAGATTATTTTTTTAGTGGCAGCTTTAGTCCATCAGATTTAAGGCGGTATTATTTTTATGGCTGCCGTGTGGTTGTCGGACTCAAGTCCGACCTACAAAAATAATTGCCTAACTCGAAATTATCGCTTGTTGGCGCTATGTAGGTTCTGTGTAGGTTGGACTTTAGTCCATCAGAAATTTAACAGGGAGAAATGCAGGAGAAGAGCAAGAGGTTTAATAAGCTAAATTGCTGTACTTTTCTCCTTTGGTTCTCATTGTTTTCTCCTTGTGAGAAGTGTTTTGTTGTTTTTGTAGGTTGGACTTCAGTCCATCAGATTTAAGGCGGTATTATTTTTATGGCTGCCTTGTGGTTGTCGGACTAAAGTCCGACCTACAAAAATAATTGCCTAACTCGAAATTATCGCTTGTTGGCGCTATGTAGGTTCTGTGTAGGTTGGACTTTAGTCCATCAGAAATTTAACAAGGAGAAAAACAAGAGAGAAGAAGGAGGTTTAGTAAGTTAAATTACTTTATTTTTTCTCCTTTAGTCCTCTTTGTTTTCTCCCTGTGAGAAATATTTTTTTAGTGGCAGCTTTAGTCCATCAGGTTCAAAGCGGGCAGCGGTTGGTAAGTGAAATAGAACTTTTAAGAGAAGGTTTAAGCTGTTTTAGTGTTTTTCTTGCAGCTTCAAGCTGACAGTTCAAAGTTATGGTTATAGCTCATAGCTATGTCTTTATATATTTAGGAATAACGATGATAGATTCACCCGAAAAAAATTTAGGTACGAGCGAATTACTTGAAACTGACATTGAAGCTTATTTAAAGCAGCATGAGAATAAAGAAATGGTGCGCTTTTTTACCTGTGGTAGTGTTGATGATGGTAAAAGTACTTTAATTGGCCGGTTGTTACATGACTCAAAGATGATCTTTGAAGATCAATTAGCGGCGATTGAGAATGACAGTAAAAAGTCAGGTACTACGGGTGATGCCGTTGACTTGGCGTTATTGGTTGATGGCTTGCAATCAGAGCGCGAGCAGGGCATTACCATAGATGTAGCATATCGTTATTTTGCCACCGATAAACGAAAGTTTATTATTGCTGATACCCCAGGCCATGAGCAATATACCCGTAATATGGCAACTGGCGCGTCAAACTGCGACTTAGCCATTATTTTGATTGATGCGCGCCATGGCGTGCAAGTGCAAACTCGTCGTCACTCTTTTATTTGCTCCTTGCTCGGTATAAAGCATGTACTGGTGGCGGTGAATAAAATGGATTTGGTGGATTATAGCCAAGAGCGTTATCAAGCAATAAAAAAGGAATACCGTAAGTTTGCCGATGACTTAGCGTTTGATGATGTGCGCTTTGTGCCGATTTCAGCGCTTAAGGGTGATAATGTGGTGTCAGAAAGTGCCAATATGCCCTGGTACCCGGGTGCCACTATGATGAAGTTGCTGAACACTATTAAGGTTGATGATCAAAAAGACTTCACACAGTTTCGTTTACAAGTGCAATACGTTAATCGTCCTAATCTTGATTTTAGAGGCTTTGCGGGTACTATCGGCTCAGGTCATGTACGCGTGGGTGATGAGGTGGTTGCTTTACCTTCAGGCAAAGAAAGCATTGTAAAATCAATTGTTACTTTTGAGGGTGAACTTGAGCGTGCGGATCAAGGCATGGCCATTACCTTAACCTTAGAAGATGAAATCGACATTAGTCGTGGTGAAATGATTGTTAAAAAAGGTCATTCACCCATGTCTGCAAAAGAAATTAGCGCCACGGTTGTGTGGATGCATGAGGACGAGCTAGAGCCAGGGCGCGAGTATTATATTAAGCATGGTAGCAAACTTACCACAGGTCATGCGCTAAGCATTAGCCATCGAATTGACGTTAACACGCTTGAAAAGTCGAATGTTGATCAGTTGGCGCTTAATGAAATTGGTGTGGTTGAGCTTGAGCTTGCGGAAACTTTGCATTTTGATGCTTACAACGATAACAAGGCCACTGGCGCATTTATTATTATTGATCGCTTAAGCAATATTACCGTGGGTGCTGGTATGATCCAAGGCGCCATTGACGGTCAACAGCACCAGTACTCTGAGTTTGAAAAAGAGTTAAATATGTTGGTGCGTAAACACTTTCCTCATTGGGGTGCGCGCGACTTGTTAAAGCAATAAAGATGAGTTTTTAGCTTTAAGCTGTCAGCTGTCAGTAAAACAAGTGCCATGCTGATGTTTTTTGGTTTTACTTACAGCTTAAAACTTACAGCTTACTGCTATGTTTTAGCTTTAAACTGACAGCTTATAGCTATGTCTTTCTTATAGCTATGTCTTTCTTACAGCTATGTTTTTAGGTTTCATTTATGTTGTTGACGCAATGGCTATTAGTGGCAATATTTGCCTCTACCCTGATCGGGCTTGTTTGCTGGCCAAATAAGCCCGAACGTGTTTTTGCTAGCACCACGCTAGTGTGCTTGGCGGCATCATTTGTTAGCAGTGAGGAGATACTCATCAACGCGGTAAATCCGGGTTTGGTGACATTATTACTGCTAGTTTTATGCTCATTTGCTTATGAGCGCACCAGTATTTTACGGCGCTTATCCGCGTTAATGTTGCATGGTAAAGCACGCAGCGCTAGTGTGCGTACTTTAGTTTTTACTGCGTTAAGCTCTGCCATTATTAGCAATACCGCAGTGGTGGCGACCCTCATTTCAGTAGTGAAAAAAAACACGGTTATTAACCCAGGTCGACTATTATTACCTTTGTCATTTGCGGCAATATTGGGTGGCACGCTAACCTTAATTGGTACCTCAACTAATTTAATTGTTAATTCACTTTGGCTTGAACAAGGGCAAGTTAGCTTAGGCTTTTTTGATTTTACTTTAGTGGGTGGCGCAGCATTGGTTACCTGTTTAATAATTATTTTGCTGCGTCAAAACACCTTAGCAAAAACAGAAAATCAACGCTTGGCCGTTGACCAATATTTACTGGAAGCGGAAGTAAAAGCACAGTCAAAACTGGTGGGTAAAAGTATTGAAGAAAATGGCTTGCGTAATTTAGATGCGTTATTTTTAGCCGAACTAGTACGCGATGGTCGGCTGATCTCGCCCGTTACGCCAGATGAAATTATTCACGCAAATGACCGGCTTATTTTTACCGGCGATATCAGCAAAGTGTTAATTCTTCAGCAGTTTGACGGTTTGGTATTGTTTGCTGAGCAAGACGGTTTACTGCGTGATAACTTAACTGAAGTGCTGATTAAGCCTGACTCAGCGATTGTGGGTGAAACATTAAAGTCGGCTGGTTTTCGTGCACGATTTGATGCGGCGGTTGTAGCTGTGCGTCGCGAAGGTGCCTCGCTTTCCGGTAAGCTTGGTGATATCAAAATTCAAGCGGGTGACTTTTTAGTGCTTGCGGTTGGCTCGGACTTTTGTGCTCGCACTAATTTATCGAAAAACTTTTATATTTTGTCTGGGCACACCCCTGACAACATGCTGTCGGGCTGGCGCGATGGCTTAGCGATATTTGGTTTTATTATTGCCATTGCCATCAGCATGTTGAGCAGCATTAGTTTATTGTCGAGTTTGCTGTTTTATTTAGCCTTATTAATGTTTAGTGGTTGCTTATCTGTCAATGAAATTAAACGTCGGTTTCCGATAGAAATATGGTTAATTGTTTTAGGCGCGTTAACCTTAGCGCAAGCGTTTGAAAACAGTGGAGTTGCTGCTATTTTTGCCGGTGAAATTGAGCACGCCTTAGCCGGACAAAGCGCCATATTGGCTTTAGTGGTGATATTTTTTATTACCTTATTGTTAACTGAAGTGATCACCAATAGTGCTGCCGCCGCGTTAGCGTTTCCGGTTGCCTATAATATTGCTATTGGCTTAGGAGTAAGCCCCTTACCATTAGTTATGGCGGTTGTATTTGGTGCCAGTGGTAGCTTTATTAGTCCTTATGGTTACCAAACTAATATTATGGTGTTTAATGCGGGTAATTATAAAATTGCCGATTTTATTAAATTTGGTTGGCCAGTAACGGTTGCCTACAGCGTGGTAGTGCTCACCATGATACCTTGGGTTTTTCCGTTTTAAGATATGAATATAGTTACAAGCTACAAGCTATCAGGGAAAACAAGTGCCACACTGAGTTTTTTAGGTTTTAACTTACCGCTTAAAACTGACAGCTTACCGCTATGAATTTAGCTATGTTTTTAAATTTAGGAGTTATATGAAAACTGAAAATACGGTTTGGCATAATCAACATGTGAGTAAAGCGCAACGTGCTGAGTTAAAGCAGCAAAAAGCTTGCTTATTATGGTACACAGGCTTAAGTGGCTCGGGTAAGTCTACTATTGCCAATGCGGTAGACGCACTGCTGTTTGCTAATCAACATCACAGTTATCTGCTTGATGGCGATAATGTTCGCCATGGTTTAAATGGCGACTTAGGCTTTAGCGATCAAGATCGGGTGGAAAATATTCGCCGCATCAGCGAAGTGGCACAATTATTTGTTGATGCTGGTTTAATCGTCTCTACTGCATTTATTTCGCCTTTTCGGCAAGACCGAGCGTTAGCCGCAAGTAAGTTATCTGCCGGCGAGTTTATTGAGGTTTTTATTGATACCCCGATTGAAGTTTGTGAGCAGCGTGATCCGAAAGGCTTATATAAAAAAGCTCGCGCCGGCGAAATTAAAGATTTTACCGGCATCGACTCCAGCTACGAAGCACCAGAAAACCCGCAAATACAGATAAAAACTGCCGACCAAAGTATTGAGCAATGTGCACAACAAGTTGTTGATTACTTGATAGAACATGGGATTATTGCAGCGAAAAAGCTTTAATAAAGTGATAATTTTCAGTTTGTAGGGAGCGACTTTAGTCGCTACAGAAATTTTACAGGGAGGAAGGCAGGAGCAGAGAATAAGGTATTTTATTTAAAAAGCACTTTTGTGTTTTCTCTTTTAGTCCTCCTTGTATTCTCCCTGTGAGATGTTGTTGTTGTTGTTGTTGTTGTTTTTACAGAGAGAAAAGCAGGAGCCGAGAAGGAGGTTTAGTAAGTTAAATAGCTTTATTTGTTCCCCTTTCGTCCTCTGTGTTTTCTTCCTATGAGAAGTATTTTTTTAGGGGCAGCCTTAGTCCATCAGGCTTTAAGGCACTATTAATTTTATGGCAGCCTTGTGGTTGTCGGACTAAAGTCCGACCTACAAAAATAGTTTCCTAGCTCGATATTATCGCTTGTTGGCGTTATGCAGGCTTATGTAGGTTGGACTTCAGTCCATCAGATAGATTCTCTGTAGGTTGGGCTGTAGTCTCTACAGAAATTTTACAGGGAGGAAATCAGGAGCAGAGAAGGAGGTCTAGTAAGTTAAGTTGCTTTTGTGTTTTCTCTTTTAGTCCTCTTTATTCTCTCCCTGTGAGATGTTGTTGTTATTTTTACAGGGAGGAAAGCAGGAGCAGAGAAGGAGGTTTAAAAAGCTAAATTGCTGATTTTTTTTCCTTTGGTCCTCTTTGTTTTCTTCCTATGAAAAATTAATTGTTTTTGTAGGCTGGACTTCAGTCGCTTTTTATTGACCGCTTTATTTAAAGGATATTTTTATGCATTTTGATGTGTTTAACGGTGATGCCGACGGTATTATTGCTCTGTTGCAATTACGCTTGGCTGACCCTAAAACCTCTACCTTAATCACGGGTGTAAAGCGTGATATTCAATTATTGCAACAAGTGCCGGTTGAACAAGCAAGTTCGGTGACTGTGCTTGATATTTCGATGGAAAAAAACATTGCGCCACTAGAGCAATTGTTGGCGCGTGAAGTGGAGGTGTTTTATGTGGATCATCATCGTGCTGGCGATATTCCAAGCTCACAATATTTAAACGCTATTATTGATACTGACGCCAATACTTGCACCAGTTTATTGATAAATCAGCATTTATCGGGCAAGTACGAGCTTTGGGCAATTGTTGCTGCCTATGGCGATAACATGCTAGTTGCCGGCGATGCATTGGCAAAGGCGCAAGGGTTATCAGCGCAACAGCAAGCCCAATTGAAAGCGTTGGGAATTTATATTAATTATAATGGTTACGGCCGCTCGGTAGATGACTTGCATATTGCGCCGACCAAGCTGTTTAACAGCTTACTCAACTACCCTGATCCATTTGAGCTAATTAATCAGCCCGACTCTATTTTTGCCACGTTAGATCAAGCCTATGAAGCCGATATGGCGCAGGCTAACAATGCTCCCGTATTGCACGAGAGTGATGTGCTACAAGTGATAGTGCTCGAAAATGCCCCTTGGTCAAGGCGAGTCAGTGGTGTATTTGGTAATGAGCTTGCTAATCGTTCGCCAAATAAAGCACACGCAGTATTAACCTTAAACTCTGATAATAGTTACTTAGTTAGCTTGCGGGCACCATTAAACAACAAACAAGGTGCGGGTAATTTATGCGCCCAGTTTGACACTGGTGGCGGTCGAGCAGCGGCGGCAGGCATTAATGCACTCGCCAAAGAAAAGCTTGGTAACTTTATTGCGTTAGTGTCAGAATATTATCAATAGTTATAAACCAAGTTGTTGGCAGTGTTACTGCCGCCTATTTTATATTGTTAAGGATTGTTTAAATGAGTTTGTTGATCACTGGTGGTACGGGTTTTATCGGTAGCCATACTGTTGTGGAATTATTAGCCTTAGATAAAGACATTGTTATTGTTGATAACTTGTCAAATTCTTCCACCTTAGTATTGGATCGTATCAAGCAAATTACTGGCAAATCAGTAACTTTTATTGAAGCCGATATTTGTGATCATCAAGCCATGAGTGACGTATTTCAGCAGCATAATATTGACGCTGTAGTGCATTTTGCCGGCTTAAAAGCGGTTGGCGAATCAAGCACTATTCCGCTAAGTTACTATCATAATAATGTCTCGGGATCGGTGACCTTATTGCAAGTGATGGCAGAGCATGGTGTTAAAAATTTAGTGTTTAGCTCTTCTGCTACGGTTTATGGCGAAAACAACCCCGCACCACTTGATGAAACTATGCCAACCTCAGCCACCAATCCCTATGGTCAAACGAAATTGATGATTGAAAATATTTTGTTTGATTTAGCGAAAAGTGATGCCGAATGGTCAATTGCCTGTTTACGCTACTTTAACCCCATTGGAGCCCATGAGTCGGGCTTAATCGGTGAAAACCCGAATGGTATCCCTAATAATTTATTGCCGTATGTGTCGCAAGTTGCTGTTGGCCGGTTAGCGCAATTACAAATATTTGGTGATGATTATCCAACGCCAGATGGCACTGGGGTGCGCGACTATATTCATGTGGTAGATTTAGCCCAAGGTCATGTGAAAGCGCTAGAAAAACTTAATGAAATTAATGGCTGTGTGCCAATTAATTTAGGTACAGGTAAGGGCACCTCAGTATTAGAAATTGTAAACACCTTTAAAGCCATTTCAGGACAAGAAATTCCTTATAAAATTGTACCTCGACGTGCTGGCGATATTGCCACGGTTTATGCTGATAGTCGTGTGGCTAACACTCTGCTAGATTGGCACGCCGAACGTGATTTAAACGCGATGATCAAAGATACATGGCGTTGGCAATCACAAAACCCTAACGGCTTTGAGTAATAACGTCTTAATAGTGGTTATGAAAAAAACCTAATACAGTGTATTAGGTTTTTTATTTTAAAGGTCGGGTGTTTTGTTGCTGGGTTAGCGCTGGGTTTTAATAGTTTGCGGTTGCTTGTTCGTCAGCCCAAGCTATCGCTTCATTGTAGTGCCTGATAACGTGCTCTTTCTCTAAGCCTAGCTTTTGCATAACAGCAGCCGTTTTAGACCACTCAGCGTGTTCAATAAACTCTAATAATATAATTAGCGCGGCTAATATTCCTTTGCGGGTTAAAAGGGTGTCTTTGATTTCTTGTGCTAATGGCAGTTTGGCCAAAATGCTGGCTAGGTCTTCATCGACAATGGCGTCAATTAACGATAATAACCCAGTTAAAAAGGCGATAGAGCTATCAATTGGTTTAGTTACTTCGCTAGACATTAATTCACAAAATTTTGCTCTAGCCATCGCAGTGTTAATAAGCTCAGACGGCTTTTCGGGATTAATGTTTGCTGCAAACATTAATCCTAAGAAACGTTTCAATTCAGCAGAGCCTAAAGTCACTAACGCTTGTTTTATGGTTGATATTTCATTGCGGCGTTTAAAAATTGCCGAATTGGCGTAACGTAATAGTTTATATGACAAGGTGACATCACGTTCAAATACTGAGGTGATGCTGGCTAGATCGAGCTCTTTTTGTGAAGTTTCATAAAGTAACTCAGCCATGGCAATTTGTGACGGTGACAGGCTTTTAGTTTTCACCATTTCGGGTTTGGCGAAAAAGAAGCCTTGAAATAATTCAAAACCAAGTTCGACCGCTTGATTATATTCGTCGTAAGTTTCTACTTTTTCGGCTAAAAGTTTAATATGTGGAAAGTCAGCAATAGCCAATTTTACGGCTTTGATGGTGTCGATTGTGGTATCTTGCCAATCAACTTTAATGATATGTATAAAGGGGTAAAAATGTCGCCAAACCGGTTGATGAATGTAGTCGTCTAAGGCGATGGTGTAGCCTTTTTCATTTAAGTCTTTACAAATGGCTAATAACCTTTTACCCGGTTTTATGGTTTCTAATACTTCCACTACCACTTCTTCAGTAGTGAGGGTTTCTGGATAACCTTGCACTAATGTTTCTAGGGTAAAGTTAATAAAAGCCGACTTATTGCCGGTAAACTCACTAATGCCAAGGTTGAAGTTACTCGCTTCAATCATTTTGGTTGTTGCTTCGTCAGCATCGACATCAGGAAAAACATTGATTATGCTATCGCGAAACAGCAATTCATAGGCAAAGAGCTTTTTTTCTTTATCTAGTATTGGTTGCCTAGCCGCGTAAAAGTACATAAATTTTTCCTAAACGTTCTTATTTATAGCCGATAATTTTTTATTTTAATTGTTTCAAACAGCAAAGCAACATCAGTGTTCACTTTGTTATTTATAACACAAATAAATTAAAATACTCACGAAAAACATGGTAATGCGAGATTAAGTGCGCATAATATTCTTGTTTAAGTACAAATAGTTATTTTAATGTAGATTATTTGAGCAAATGTCAGGTCAGGAGACTTAGTTTTTTTTATGTTAAGCTGTCTGGCAAAAATTATATTTGGAGGTTGAATGGCTGTTGGAACGATGATTTCATTAGCACTATATTTTTTAGTTATGTTAGCAATAGGCTTGTATGCTTATCGAAAATCAACCAGTGATGTGTCTGGTTTTATGTTGGGAGGGCGCAGTTTAGGCCCAGGTGTTACGGCGCTTTCCGCTGGCGCTTCTGATATGAGTGGATGGATGCTAATGGGAGTACCTGGATTAATGTACGCCGTTGGCTTAAGCAGTATTTGGATTTCATTAGGGTTAATTTTAGGAGCGTATTTAAATTACTTGATTGTAGCGCCAAGGTTAAGAACCTATACTGAGCTCGCAAATGATTCGATAACCTTGCCTGATTTTTTTGAAAATCGCTTTGCTGATAGCTCACATGCTCTTCGTATTACCTCATCTGTTGTTATTATTCTATTTTTTACCTTATACACTTCCTCTGGCATTGTTGCCGGTGGCAAACTTTTTGAAAGCTCTTTTGGTTTAAGTTATGAGGCAGGTTTATATATTACCGCCGGTGTTGTTGTGCTTTATACGCTTTTTGGTGGTTTTTTAGCTGTAAGCCTGACTGATTTTGTGCAAGGTTGTATTATGTTTATCGCCTTAGTTTTGGTACCCATAGTTACCATTAGCAGCGTTGGTGGCACGACAGCTATGGTTGATAATATTGCGCAGATTAACCCCGAATATCTGAATGTGTTTAGTGATATTGGTATCGTTGCGATTATATCTGCATTGGCATGGGGCTTGGGCTATTTTGGGCAGCCGCATATCATTGTTAGGTTTATGGCGATTCGTTCTGTTGCAGATATACCTAAGGCGAGAAGAATTGGCATGAGTTGGATGATTGTTGCACTTGTTGGCGCAATGGCCACCGGTTTTGCCGGCATTGCCTATGTTGCTGAAACTGGTATGCCGTTAGAAGACTCAGAAACGATTTTCATTTTATTAGGGCAAGTATTGTTTCACCCATTAATTGGTGGCTTTTTATTAGCAGCGATTTTAGCGGCGATTATGAGTACTATTTCTTCCCAACTATTAGTGACCTCGAGCTCGTTAACCGGTGACTTTTATCAAGCATTTTTAAATAAAGATGCCAGTGAGAAACAATTAGTATTAGTTGGACGTTTATCGGTAGCGGCGGTTGCTTTGGTAGCTATTACATTGGCTTATGATCGTGATAGCTCAATTTTAACTTTGGTGAGTAATGCCTGGGCAGGTTTTGGTGCCGCCTTTGGTCCTATTGTGATCATGAGTTTGTATTGGAAGCAAATGAATCGTCATGGCGCCTTAGCTGGTATGATAACCGGAGCGTTAACTGTGTTAGTGTGGATTTATGCGCCAATTACCATTAATGGTCAATCATTAAGTGCTGTGATGTATGAAATTGTACCTGGCTTCGTTATGGCAAGTATCGCCATTGTAGTGGTGAGCCGTTTAACGGCAAAAACACAACCAGAGCTAGAAGCGGTATTTGAGCAAGTTAACAGTAAGCATAGTTAAGAAAGAAGTAGTTTGAAGCTATCAGTAAAACAAGTACCATGTGGATGGTTTTAAGGTTTTGCTGATAGCTTTTAACTTACAGCTGCTAGCGGTGTTTTTGATTAAATTGACCAACTAATGTTTTGATTCAAACGCTCTTGCCACAGGTTAATAGGCTCTTGTTTATCACCAACGACAATAACGTTAGATTGTTTAAAGTGCAGTGAGCGACCTTGTAATTTGTCATCAGAAAACTGGGCTACAAATTTAATGTCTTCATTATTGGGTAAAACAAATACATTGACTGGACTGGTTTTACCTTGAAATACTAGGTGCAAGCTTTTGTTGCCGTCAAAGCGACAATAATCAGCAAACAGCAACTTGCCAAAGGCTTTGGCAAAACGACCATTAAATACTGCCATTTTCTCGTTTAAACTTGCTAAAGAAATTGCTGCTTCGCTTTGGTTTGAAAAATATTCCGCCTCATGATTAACATGGGCGATGGCATAATCTCCAAGGTTTTTGTAGGTACTGGAAAATAGCATTATATTAATCATTAAGCCCATAACTATGGCTACAGAAGCTGCCATGGCTAAGTGCATACGGGTTTTACTTTTTTGCTGCTGATGACTGGCAAAAGTTTGGCGTAACATTAATTTATTCACCAGTTCACTAGGAACGTTAATATTTAATGCTTGGGCAATGTCATCATCAAGTGCGGTAACATCTTGAGTAAATTTTTTGTTAACCGGATCCTGCTTGATTTTGGCATTGATGGCATCGTCGCGATGATTAGGATCTGCTAATATACTACGTCTAAATTGCAAATCATCCATTGTCTAAACCTCTTAACTTCGGCTCGTTGTCTACGGCCTCTTTCAATTGATTGCGGGCACGAAATAATCGTGTCATAACTGTGTTTTTATTTAATGACAACATGTCGGCAATTTCTTCACCACTAAAACCACCAATTACTTGTAGTACCAAGGGTTCACGATACTCGGCAGGTAGCTGGGCTATTTTTTCACGCAACCAGTGATTTTCGATATGCTGTTCATTGCTAGCGGCTTTTACATCGGTAATATTAGCTTCTTCATATTCGCTCATCTCAAAACGCTTACGCTCAAAACGTCGGGCGTTTTCTCTGCGTAAAATGGTAATTAACCATGACTTAGCGGCTTTTTCGTCTTTCAACGAGTCAAGTGCGCGCCAGGCACGTAAAAATGTTTCTTGCACTAGGTCTTCAGCTATGTGTTTATCGTGGCATAACCAGTAGCTATATCGATATAAATCAGCATGTAAGGCTTTAACGAGTGCTTCGTATCTAACTTGTTTTGTCGCCATGTTGTAACAGACCTGAGGCTGTGGGTTTTAATTTCGCCATAATTGATATTTATTGACTATAGCGTGATCGTGGCTGAAATGGCGAAGAAATTGGCTTTAACTTTGAGGCTAATGATTGCTTATTTTTTCTCTTTTAGTCCTCTTTGTTTTCAACCTGTGAAAAATTTATTGTTGTTTTTGTAGGGAGCGACTTTAGTCGCTACAGCAATTTTACAAGGAGGAAAGAAGGAGAAGGGAATGAGGCATATTAATCACTTTTTCTCCCTGTGATAAATATTTTGTTGTTTTTTAGGGGCAATTTTAGTCCATCAGGTAGCTTCGATGTAGGTTGGACTTTAGTCCATCAGGTTTAAAGCAGCATTAACTTTATGGCTGCCTTGCGGTTGTCGGACTCAAGTCCGACCTACAAAAAATAGTTGCCTAGCTCGAAATTATCGCTTGTTGGCGCTATGTAGGTTTTATGTAGGTTTTATGTAGGTTCTGTGTAGGTTGGACTTCAGTCCATCAGGTTTAAAACAGCATTAATTTTATGGCTGCCTTGCGGTTGTCGGACTCAAGTCCGACCTACAAAAATAGTTGCCTAGCTCGAAATTATCGCTTGTTGGCGCTATGTAGGTTTTGTGTAGGTTTTATGTAGGTTGGACTTTAGTTCATCAGCTAGCTTCGATGTAGGTTGGACTTCAGTCCATCAGGTTTAAAGCAGCATTAACTTTATGGCTGCCTTGCGGTTGTCGGACTCAAGTCCGACCTACAAAAATAGTTGCCTAGCTCGAAATTATCGCTTGTTGGCGCTATGTAGGTTTTATGTAGGTTGGACTTTAGTTGCTACAGCAATTTTACAGGGAGCAAAGCAGGAGAAGGAAATGAGTGGTTTTTAATTTAACAGCACTTTATTTTTTCTCTTTTAGCCCTCTTTGTTTTTTCCCTGTGGATGGCATGGTTAATTTTACAGGGAGCAAAGCAGGAGAAGAGAATGAGGTTTCTTCGCTTGCTCCCTGTGCGCTATTTATTCGCTCTACAATTTGTTAAGGGTTGAGGGTAATAGTCGTATTAACGGCTTTGCTGCGGTTAGTTTTGTTCACAGCTTGTATCGCATTGAGTAGGTTGTTGCCTGACCATTGGCTAGGGGCTTTACCGTAATGACTTTGCTGTAATTCAATAATGGCTGCTGACAGTGCTTGATCGTTAAAATGAGCATGTAATGAGTCGAGCGTGGTTAGTGCGTCGTTGTGGGCATTCGCTGATGTCTGTGAGCGCGCCCAGGGTAGAAGTGCAGCTAATGCTGCTTGGCCATTATTTTGTTTACAAGCCGCCATGAGGTCAAGATGAGCAGTATTGGTTTTATCGCCGCTGGGCTTAACTGTTTTTGCGCGCGTAAACGGGCGTTTTGCAGAAATAAACCAGGCTAATGACGTTAGTAGCCATAAGCTTAAAAACAGCCATTGCCAAACACTGTTTTTTGTAACCGTAACGGTTTGCACCGGCACTGGGGTTGGAGTAGTTATTGGGGTGGTATTAGCGGCTGGCATAGCGGGTGCAGGCGCTAAATCTGGGTTTGGCAAAATAGTGATTTTTTCTGCTGCAATGATCGCCACCTGCGCTTGATTAGTCACTGTATTCCACCATGGAATGCGAATTTCCGGCAGGTAAAAGTCGCCAGCTTTACTCGCCACTATGGCAAAGTTAACCACTTTTTGGCTGACCAAGCGCTCGTTGTTTAATCCGGTATGTAGCTCAGCTTGATCTGGGTAGACTTTCAGACCTGCAGGAACCTGCATACTTATCTCTGGTAATTGTTCTTCAGATAAGCCGGCAGCGGTTAAAGTGATGGTACGAGTCATAGGCTCACCCACTTTAAATTGTTTTGGCTCAGGTTGCCACTCTTGATGCACGGCGACTAACTCACTAGGTAGCCAAGGCCCAGAAATCTGTGTGGGGATTGCTTTTACGCTGAGGGGAATATCATCTCCGACAATGCTAACCGGTTTCGTCTCAGCGAAACTTAAAAAGTTGGAGCGACGTGATGACGGCATAATGATTTCACCGGAAAATACCGGCGATTTTAGTATCACTTCACCGCTTTGTTGCGGGCTAATGGCATAAACGCGCTCGATAATGCGATAGCGTTTTCCGTTGATAATGTTTTCAGACTCTTTGTCTTTGCCCACTTGTAAAATGTTGGCACCTGCTAGGCTAGGTTCGGTTAAGCTGCCACGTTTTAGCTCGGCGGAAAAATGTAATTTTACCTTTAAGGTGATTTGTTGCTGCACATAAATTTCTGTGTCAGAGACTTCGGAAGTAATAAATAAATCTTGCTGGCTTGAAGCAGGTACTTTACTGGCTGGTATGGCGGTAATGGTTATTGGCTGCGTTGTCATGCCGGCAATATTAAAGGCTGGAATGACCCAGTCACCGGGTTTACGGGCAATTAAGACGGTAGTCCAAGTGGTGCTGCGTGTGGTATTAAAGTTTACCATGCTGGTTTGTGAGCTAACCGAAGTGCGACCGACAATAAAGTCCGTTAACAGCGCTGAGGTGTCGAGGGCGTTGCTGTCGACATCGTCATCTGCCGTGACGGTGAGGATCAGTGATTCGTTAACCACTACCGGGTTTTTATCGACACTCGCCGTTACTTTGCTTAAGGCATAACTATTGAGAGAGATTAAAATAGTCAACAAAGATATGATTACTCTTACCACTTTTTCTTTACTCCTACATTTCGGCGATCTTGATGACGTTTTTGGTACTCTAACTGCATTTTGTTGCGCAGCAATAAATAGGGGTCATCGGTAACTTTATTGAGCAACTGTTGATGTTTTTGTTCGGTTTCTTTATCTAGTTGTTTTGCCTGCGCTTGTGCTGCAGCGCTCGCTTGCTCTTGCTCGCCTTCAACATCTTGTTTTGGCTTGGCCTGCTGTTCCGCTTGTGCTGGTTGCTTGTCTTCTGCTGATGCTTGCTCAGTTGGTTGCTCGTTATCTGCTTGCTCGGCGCTGTTATTTTCTTGGCTTTGCTGTGGTGAGTCTTGCCCGGCAGAATCTTGTTGTTGCTGGTTAGGCTGGCTGTCACTAGCTTGGCTTTGATTTTCGCTATTTGGGCTTTCACTGTCTTGACTGTCGCCACTTTGCTCGCCATTTTGTTGCTGATCTTGCTGATCTTGCTGCTCTTGATTGTCTTGCTGTTGTTGCTCATCGCCTGAGTTTTGCTGTTGGTTCTCTTGTTGTTGTTTAAGTTGCTCTAGTAAGTCTTTATTGGTTTTTGCGTCGGTTAAGTTTGGATCGCGCGTTAATGCTTGCTGATAGGCGGCTATGGCTTCGTCGATTTTTTGCAGCTTGGCTAAGGCATTGCCTTGGTTGTACCATGCTTGCGCGCTATCGTGTTGTTTAAATGCCGACAATGCTTGTTGATAATCACCGGCTTTGTAATAGGCGCTGCCTTGCCATAGTGGGTCGTTAAATTTATCTGCCGCTTGCTGATAAGCTTGTTGATCAAAAAGGGTTTGCGCTTGCTGATCTTTAGTTTGCCACAGATCTTGCCAAATACTGGCTTGCACTTGTTGATTTGGCACTACCATGAAGACAAAAGGTAGCACTGCTAACAATGCTCCGCGTCGAAAATAAGGTAGTAACATCGCCAGTACTAACAGTAATAAATAGGGGCCAAACTCTTGCCATTGATCGCCAGTATTGTCACTGGCTTTGGTTTGCTCATCGCCCGGTTTGAATGGCTGGGCAGTCAGTTGCTCAATGTCTCTGTTGTCATGGCTTAATCTTGTATAGTTACCGCGACCGCGCTTGGCTAAACCGCGCAAGGCTTGCTCGGTGAGCTTAGGCACAATAATGGCGCCATTATCATCTTTCATCAGCTCGCCATTAGGTAGGCTGATTGGCGCACCAGCGGTTGTTCCGATACCAAGAATATTTAGACGATAAGGGTATTTGCGCGACCACTGGGTGATATCTTGAATATCGATATTATCAACGCCGTCGGTAAACCAATATATATCGCCTTGGTTATGGCCAGCATTTATCAGCATATCATGCGCTAAACTTAATGCGGCAAAGGGATTACTGCCCAATACCGGCATAAGTTCAGGGCTTAATGAGGGTAATAACAATTTGATATTATTACTGTCATCCGTTAGTGGGCTAATGCTAAAGGCGTCGCCTGCATAAGCAATAAGACCAACTTCGCCGTCGGTAATGCTATCGAGTAGGTCAATGGCTTTATAGCGAGCGCGCGTTAGCCGGTTTGGCGCAACATCAGTGGCGTACATAGAGTACGACATGTCCATGATTAAGACTGAGCCTTTGGCAACTTGATACACTGGCTGTGGTAGCTTTTGCCAGCTAGGGCCAGCCATGGCAATGATACTTAGTAAACCGATAAAAAATGGTAATAGCAGCGACCTTGATTTTTCTGCTTGGTCATCGGTGACTAACACCTTGGCTAAATGTGTGGGTAATAACTGCTGCCAACCTGAGCGTTTTAAGCGCATTTTTTTGAGTAAAAATAGCATGAAAAATAACGCGATAATGGCTAATAACCAAAGCGGGCGAATAAAATGAAAGTCAGCCATATTACTGCTTAGCTCCCATTGTTTGTTGACTGAAGAAGTGACCATTAAGCAGGGCATTAGTCAACAAGGCAAGCAAGCTTATTAGCAATGCTAAGCCTAATGGCCAGTAAAATAATGCCGTTAATGGCCGCATTTTTTGCTGCTCTTGCGCAATAGGCTCAAGTTCGTCTAGTAGTTGATATATTTTACTCATATCTTCACTGGCGCGGGCGCGAAAATAATGCCCACCAGTTTCATCAGCGATACGCTGTAATGACTTTTCATCGAGATCGCTTGAAGGGTTCACTCGGCGGGCACCAAATAGCGAGTTTTGGATCATCACGTCGGCGCCAATACCGACAGTGTAAATGGTAATATCTTTTGCTACCGCTAACTCAAGTGCTTGCTCTGGGGTGATTTTGCCGGCGGTATTTTGCCCGTCGGTTAATAATAACAACACCCGATTAGACTCTTTTTTTTCATTAAAGCGTTTTACCGCCAGTGCAATGGCGTCGCCAATGGCAGTTTGTTTACCCACTAACCCTAACACGGTTTCGTCGAGCATTTGCTGTACGGTTTTTCGGTCAAAGGTCATGGGTGTTTGCATGTAGGCATCATCTGCAAATAAAATTAACCCTAATTTATCGCCACTGCGTCGCTCGATAAATTCACCTAAGAGGACTTTGAGCATGTCAAGGCGGTTAACACTGCGGCCATTAAGCGTCATATCTTCAACTTGCATACTGCCGGATAAGTCAACTGCTATCATCATCTCGCGACCTTTGGTAGGCACATTGACCGCATCACCCAGCCATTGAGGTTGCATGCTTGCCAGCACCAATAACAACCAGACTAAGCTTAATAGCCATAACGATGACTTTTGTTTTGCGGGTGCGAGCTTTTCAGCTTTTAGCCCTGAGATCAGTGTGGGCATTCTTAACGGTGCTGCCGGCGTTTGCTTTTTCGCCGGTAAAAAATAGACCAGTAGTGGCAATGGCAGGGCGATTAAAGCCCATAAAAAGTCAAAGTGGATCATGGTTTGACTCCTTGGTTTTTTACTGCGTGATTGAAGTCAGTGGCACTGTGCAGTTGCTTAATCATCTCTTGTTTTGGCGGCAAGGCATAACGCAGCCAATGTTGTGCTGCCTGATGCAAGCTAGGCTGATTTTGCCTTGGACTGTTGTTTTGGTAAATATGGGCAAATTCATCATCACACAATGTCAGAAATTTAGCTTGTTGTTTATCTGGCAAGCTTGCTGTTAAAAAGTTTTTAAACTTTTCACCACTTAACGGTGCAACTTGCTGACGTGGAAAATATTGTAATGCCGCCCATTTTAATAACCGTAATATCTGCTGATTATTGTCAGTGCTGGTGAGTTGTTTAAACGCTAACTTTTGGGTTTTACGTTGGCATTGATAACGGTATAGCTTACGCACGCCATAAATGAGCAAGGCAATAATAGCAATAGCCAGTAGCCACCAACCGGGTGCTAGTGGGTAATTAGGCACGGTTGCGGGTAGATGTATATCTTTTAATTGTGCTAACGGATCCATGAAGCTACCCCACGATGTAATTGAATTTCTAACGCTTCACTGGCGCAAAAATGTAATAAACGTGCGCCTGCTGTAGTTAATTTCTGTTCGAGTGCGTCAGTTAACTGCAGGGCTTGTTGGTGATATTTTTCGGCAAGAGCCTGATCCCCTAAGGTCAGTTGCTGACGTTGATGGCCATTAGTAACGCTAACCGTTATTTTTTCACTAGTTTCAGGCAGCTGCTGCTCTAGAGGATCGCTGAGTAAACATATCACTAGTTCACAATGTTGACTAATACGCGATAAGTGACGCACCGCGTCATCGGTTAAGCTATAAGCGTCGGTCAATAAGTACACTAGGCTACCCGGCTTTGCGATTTGACGTAAGCGGGTACAGTTTTGGCTAAAGGCCAGTTGTGCTTGTTGGTGATCAAGTGGGCTTTGACTAATCGCGACTGATGCCGCATGACATTGCACTAATGCATGTAAGTAGTGCAGAACGCCTTGTTGTCGACTGCGTGGTTTTAATTCTGTGTGTTGTTGTTGGTTGAAGACAACGCCACCGATACGATCGCCGCGAGATTTTGCGTGCCAAGCTACCAGTGCCGCCACATGCGCAGCTTGTACCGACTTAAACAATAACTGACTACCAAATAGCATATTGGTGCTTAAGTCGGTGGCGATCAGTACCGGGCGCTCAACTTCTTCACGAAACAGCTTGGTATGGGTTTTACCCGTGCGCGCCGTTACGCGCCAATCAATGGCGCGAATATCATCACCATTTTGATAATGTCGAACTTCGTCAAATTCCATGCCACGACCTTTGCTTCGGGCCAGATAATTGCCTGACATTTTCCCGCGTAAGCTTTTAGCCGCCGCCAAATTGATTAACGAACTCTTATTTTGATAGCGCATGAGTTCATCAATAGTTAGGCTAATGCCGTTACTTAACAGCTCATCTAGCACCTGCTGTGGGGTGCTTTGCTGATTTGAATTTTTTTGCTTAAACCACATAAGTTTATCTTGCGCCTAGGCGACCGCCACTAAGCTAAGAATATGGTCAAGTAGCTGATTACTACTGATACCTTCTGCTTCAGCTTGATAGGTCATTAATATGCGATGGCGTAAAACATTGTGAAATACTGCTTGTACGTCTTCTGGGCTAACAAAGTCGCGGTTATTTAACCAAGCTTTAGCGCGAGCACAGCGATCTAAGGCAATCGTAGCCCGAGGGCTAGCGCCATAAGCAAGCCACTGCTTTAACTTATCATCATATTTCTCAGGCTGTCGGGTCGCCATGATCAAATCAACGATGTAACTTTCTACCGCCGGTGCCATATGAATTTGCATAACTTGTTCACGAGCACTAAAAATATCCGCTTGGCTGATTTCTTCAACTAGGGGTTTGGCAGCTTGAATTGCTTCACCGCGATTAAGTTTTAAGATTGCTAACTCACTGGCAGCATCAGGGTAGTCAATTTCAACGTGCATTAAGAAACGATCAAGCTGAGCTTCAGGTAAAGGATATGTACCTTCTTGTTCAAGTGGGTTTTGCGTTGCCATCACTAAAAATAATTCAGGCAAAGGGTAGGTATTGCGTCCAACGGTGATTTGACCTTCCGCCATAGCCTCTAATAGTGCTGATTGCACTTTCGCTGGCGCTCGGTTGATTTCATCCGCTAGTACTAAGTTACGAAATAACGGCCCTGGTTGAAAAACAAAGCTACCGTCTTCTGGTCGATAGATATCGGTACCGGTTAAATCTGCGGGTAGTAGATCTGGGGTAAATTGCACGCGATGAAAGTCTGCTTCAATGCCTTGCGCTAAGGCATTGACTGCACGCGTTTTTGCTAAACCCGGAGGACCTTCTACAATAAGGTGACCATTAGCTAAAAGTGCAATCAGTAGATTTTCAACCAGCGCATGCTGGCCAATAATTTGTGCAGATAAATGTTCTTTTAAAGAGGAAAAGTGTTCAATAGCCATAATTAATCGTTCTTATTGATTATAAAAATATTTGTCAGCATCTCTGACCCATAAATTGATATAAGGTTCAGCTTTTAAAAAACAACCATCAATAAAAAATAGTCAACTTGAACCCCGGATTTTGATGATGGTTTCGATTGTTTATTTTTAAACATTGTATTTTTTCTATATATGGTTAGAATTATCTTAAATCCAAAGAGGTCTGACCTCTGGGCCGTTGCAACAAGATGGAAATAAAAATGACAAAATCAAAATTAGTAACAGGCAGTGGTGAACGTATCGCGATAGTCGCGGGGTTACGCACACCGTTCGCAAAACAAGCGACTGCATTTCATGGCGTTCCTGCCGTGGATCTTGGCAAAATTGTTGTTAATGAATTATTAAAAAAACATGATGTTGACCCCAAAATTATTGACCAGTTAGTATTCGGCCAAGTGGTGCAAATGCCAGAAGCGCCCAACATTGCGCGCGAAATTGTGTTAGGCACTGGCATGAATGTGCATACCGATGCCTACAGTGTATCGCGCGCTTGTGCGACAAGCTTCCAGTCGACAGTGAATGTTGCTGAGTCTATTATGGCAGGTATGGTAGATGTGGGTGTTGCTGGCGGCGCCGATTCTTCATCTGTTGCGCCTATCGGCGTTTCGAAAAAGTTTGCGCGTACTTTATTGGACTTAAGTAAGACTAAAACGCTTGCTGCCAAAATAGCGCTAATTCGTCAGCTTAAATTTAAAGATATTTTACCTGTACCACCAGCAGTTGCAGAGTACTCGACCGGTTTATCTATGGGACAAACCGCTGAGCAGATGGCTAAAACTCATGGTATTAGCCGCGCAGATCAAGATGCATTGGCGCATAGGTCGCACACCCTAGCAAGTCAAAGCTGGCAAGAAGGTAAGCTTGACGGTGAAGTCATGACCGCGCATAGCGAGCCGTATAAGTCGTTTATTTCGAAAGATAACTGTATTCGTGATCATTCAGAGTTAGCCAGTTACGCAAAATTACGGCCGGTATTTGATCGTAAACATGGCACAGTAACTGCCGCTACTAGTACACCGTTAACCGATGGCGCCTCCGCTGTGTTGATGATGCGTGAAGGCCGAGCAAAAGAGCTAGGTTACAAGCCATTAGGTTATATTCGCAGCTTCGGTTTTGCTGCCATAGATGTTTGGCAAGATATGCTTATGGGGCCAAGCTTTGCCACCCCAATCGCCTTAAAGCGAGCAGGCATGAACTTAGCCGATTTAGACTTAATAGAAATGCACGAAGCATTTGCCGCTCAAGCGCTAGCTAATATGAAAATGTTTGGCAGTGATAAATTTGCTCGTACACACCTTGGACAAGATAAAGCCATTGGTGAAATAGACATGGACAAGTTCAATGTGATGGGGGGCTCGCTTGCTTATGGGCATCCTTTTGCGGCGACAGGCACACGCTTGATCGTACAAACATTAAATGAATTGAATCGTCGTGGTGGTGGCACAGGTTTAACAACCGCGTGTGCAGCAGGTGGTTTAGGTGCAGCTATGATAGTGGAGACAGACTAATGACTGAAGTAGTAACTAATACAGCACAGGAACAAGAAAAGACCTTTAGTTTACAGCGTCAAGAAAGTGGCGTAGCGCATTTAGTCATGGATGTGAAAACTGACTCTATGAATACGCTAAAAGCTGAATTTGCCGATGAAATCGCGCAAGTGTTAAAAGAAATTCGTCAAGATGATGCCATAGTCGGTCTCGTGCTTGTTAGCGGTAAAGCGGACTCTTTTGTCGCTGGTGCTGATGTTCATATGTTGGCTAACTGCAACTCAGCTGCGGAAGCGACTGCTTTATCTCGACAAGGGCAAATGATCTTTGATCAGCTTGAGAACTTAACAATACCTGTTGTTGCCGCAGTGCATGGCGCCTGTTTAGGTGGGGGTCTAGAGTTAGCGATGGC
The DNA here is from genome assembly GCF_002104455.1 of Colwellia chukchiensis. GTDB lineage: Bacteria > Pseudomonadota > Gammaproteobacteria > Enterobacterales > Alteromonadaceae > Cognaticolwellia > Cognaticolwellia chukchiensis. Next base: position 328,451 of record NZ_NBOC01000001.1, read on the forward strand.
TTGTCATGCCATTGTTTGTAGTGATAGTTCAAAAACCACATTAGGTTTGCCTGAAGTGCAATTGGGTTTGCTGCCAGGGGGCGGCGGTACGCAACGTTTACCTAAACGTGTTGGCCTGCAAAAAGCGTTAGACATGATGCTAACGGGTAAGCAGTTACGCGCCAAACAAGCGTTAAAAGCGGGTTTGGTAACGGATGTGGTACCAAATAGCATACTAGTAGCAACGGCCGAAAAATTAGCGTTATCAGGTAAGGTTAAGCCTAAAGCCCGCAAAGTGAGTTTGATGGCGAAGTTACTTGAAGGCAACAGTATAGGGCGTAGCATTTTATTTACTCAAGCTACCAAGGCGGTATTAAGCCAAACTAAAGGCAACTATCCGGCACCATTGAAAATTATTGATTGTGTGCGTGCTGGTGTTGAACAAGCGCCATCAAAAGGTTACCAAGTTGAGGCTGATCATTTTGGTCAATTGGTGATGAGTGATGTTTCAGCACAGCTTCGTCAGGTATTTTTTGCCACCACAGATATGAAAAAAGAGCAGGGTGTTGAAGGTGTTGTGCCAGAAAAAATCAACAATGTTGCGGTTTTAGGTGGCGGTTTAATGGGCGGAGGCATTGCCTTTGTTACGGCAACCAAAGCTAAGCTACCGGTGCGTATAAAAGATATTTCTCATCAAGGTATCAGCGCTGCGATGAAATATGGCTATGATATTTTGCATAAAAAGGTTAAACGTCGTTTTATGCGCCATAGCGAAATGCAAAGTCAGTTAGCCTTGATCACAGGCACTACTGAGTATCAAGGTTTCAAGCAAGCAGACATGGTGGTTGAAGCGGTATTTGAAGATTTAGCGTTAAAACAAAATATGGTGTTAGAGATTGAAAGCCATTGCCAAGAGCAAACCATTTTTGCCAGTAATACTTCGAGCTTACCGATAGGTAAAATCGCCGAAAAAGCCTTACGACCAGAAAATGTTATTGGTTTGCATTACTTTTCGCCCGTGGACAAAATGCCGTTAGTTGAAATTATTCCCCATGAAAAAACCTCAGATCAAACCATTTCAACCACAGTGGCGTTTGCGAAAAAACAGGGTAAAACGCCAATTGTTGTAAAAGATAAAGCTGGGTTTTATGTTAATCGTATTTTAGCGCCTTATATGAATGAAGCGGCGATATTATTACTTGAAGGGTGCTCAATTGAGGCCTTGGATAAAGCCATGGTGAACTTTGGTTTCCCAGTGGGACCAATGCAATTACTTGATGAAGTTGGTATTGATATTGGCGCTAAAATTGGTCCGATCTTGCAAGCTGATTTAGGAGAGCGTTTTGCGCCACCTGCAGCATTTGCTAAGTTGATTGATGACGGTCGCTTAGGGAAAAAGAATCAAAAAGGCTTTTATCAATATAAGAGCAAAAGTAAGAAAAAACTGGTCGACGAAAGTGTGTACGGTGTACTAGGGCTAACGGTAAGTAATACTTCGGTGACAGAGGCTCAGGTTGAGCGTTGTATTTATATGATGCTAAATGAGGCAGCACGCTGCTTAGATGAAGATATTATACGCAACGCTCGTGACGGTGATATAGGTGCAATTTTTGGTATTGGCTTCCCGCCGTTTCTCGGTGGCCCGTTCCAGTACATGGATAAAATTGGCGCCGCGACCTTGGTCAGTAAATTGACACAATGGCAAGCCGAGTTTGGTGAGCGATTTACACCGGCTGACGTATTGATAAAAATGGCTGAACATGGCGAGAGTTTTTATAATGCTTAATTAGTAGCGGATGTATGCTGCCAATAATGCGGCAATGTTTGACAACTTAAGGGGCAATTTATTGCCTCTTTTTTATACTTAAAATGCGCTTTTTTTAGCAATATTCTTTTGAATATTTACTCTAATGTTGTTAATATGCGCGCGATTGGTCAATTTCATTTATCGCGAGTAGTGCATGGTTTTATTACTAGTAGTAGCCCTAAGTGTTGTATTTTCTATGTTTTTCTATTGTCAGGCCATTAGTAGTGGCTTAGGTGCTAAACGATGGGCAACGGCGGGATTAATGTTTGGGCCATTTGTTTGGCCAATGTTTTGTATGAAAAAACGAGTGAAGCAATATCAACGTTTCGGTTTTGAATGTTTATTGTTTTCAGCTTGAGTGTGATCACTGCTTGAAACAATAACGCTAACATCCCTGTAGCGCAGCGTCCTATACTCATGATTAGCAGCTTGATGCTAATTGAGCTTAATTCCACCAAGTGCTGGCCGGCATTTCTTTAATTTCTATGCTCGCGGCAATGGCATTTTCTGCTTTTTCAGTCGCAAAGAAAGCTTTAAGTAAATTAATCATAAACCCTCCTAGATGCGCACTTGATTTCGTTTCGTACCAATGCGAACTTGATTTCGTTTAGTGCCAACTTCTTCTACATTTAATTCTTGGTTATTAATTCTTACTTGGTTTCGTTTAGTGCCAATACGTACTTGATTACGCTTAGTACCAACTTCTTCTACATTTAGTTCGTGAATGTTGATTCTTACTTGATTACGTTTAGTACCAATACGTACTTGATTGCGTTTAGTGCCCGCTACCTCAACATTAACTTCATTGGCGTTAGTAACTGCTGGTGTACCTGACATTGCTAAAGATAGAATTATTGAACTAAGCATGGTGTTTCCTTTTTTGTATTATTATGAAAAATTCAATCTTATATAAGCGAGAACCATGCCAAAAGTTACAGGCCTTATTTTATAAGGTCTGTAACTGTGTTTTTTGATGGTAATTAAAGTGTCATAAAGCTGACACTGGCAGAGCTAAAGTCGGCTGTTGCCAAACGTTGTTGATTTATTGGTGATCTGGAAAGAGAGTAGATATTTTTGGAAGTCTTTTTCAGGTAAGGGCTTACTATAAAGGTAACCCTGTAATTGTTCACAGCGTAACCCAGTTAAAAAGCTTAATTGTTGATTGGTTTCAACGCCTTCTGCAACTACTTGCATGCCTAAGTTGTGAGCAATGGTTACTATGGTAGCGACCATGTTTCTGCCTTGTTCAGAACTTTCAATGTCGTCGACAAAAGCTTTGTCAATTTTAAGCGTATTTAGTGGAAATTTTTTCAAGTAGGCAAGCGATGAATAGCCAGTACCAAAATCATCTAAGGATAAGTGAATGCCCATAGCACGAATTTGTAACATGGTCTCTATGGCTTTTTGCGGGGAGTCCATGACAGTACCTTCTGTTATTTCTAACTCAAGATACTTTGCGGCTAGCTTACTTTCTTTAAGTATGTCAGCAATCATGGCAACCAAGTTCGGTTGGGTAAACTGCACAGCCGATAAGTTGACGGCAATGCGTCCTTCAAACAGGCCAGCGTCAACCCACTTCTTGGTAGCAAAACAAGCTTTGCGTAGTACCACTTCACCAATATCAATGATTTGTCCTGTTTCTTCTGAAACGGGTATAAACACAGCAGGGCTAATAATGCCTTTATTTGGCGTCTCAAAGCGTACTAATGCTTCCATTCCGGCAATTTTTCCGGTGGCAATTTCAATCTTAGGTTGATAAAAAACCGAGAAAAAGTCTTCTTTAAGGCCATGTCTAATTAAATTTTCAATTTGCAGTCGCTTCACAGCCGCTTTGTTCATTGAGCCATTATAAAATTGGTATTTATTGCCGCCGGAATGTTTTGCATGGTACATAGCGGTATCACCATTTTTTAGTAGCTCTTGTGGGCTTGCGCCGTCTTCAGGGTAAAGGACGATACCTATACTACTGTAGAGTACAATTTCTTGGTTTTTTATTCTTAATGGGAGTGCAATCGACCCTAATACTTCTTTGGCAATACTGGTAATGGTGTGAATATCGTTGGTATTTTCAATAATTAAACTAAACTCATCACCACCTAAGCGGTAAACTGAGTCTTGGCTTCTACCTAAGGTGCGAATGCGCTGTGCGACTTTACACAGTAATAGGTCACCCGCTTCATGACCGAGTGAGTCATTGACTTTCTTAAAGTTGTCTAAATCAAACACTAATATGGCGTGTTGAATTTTATTTTTAACTAGCTTTTCTTGGTTTGCTTGAAAATAAGAGCGGTTAGGCAAGCCAGTTAAGGTGTCAGTGTTGGCCAGCTTTCGCAGTTCAGCTTCAGTTTGCTTACGTTTAGTAATATCGGAAAATACGCCAACAAAGTGAGATATGTTGCCGTTTTCGTCACGAATGATATCTATATTTAAATCTGTGAGATAAATCGCGCCATTATCACGCATGTTTTCAATTTCACCGTGCCAGTTGCCTTTGGTCACCAAATGTTTTTTAACATTTTGATTGAAGCTGTCAGAGTATTGGTCAAATTTCAGTAAGGTGCCGCGCATTTGCGCTTTGCTTTTACCGGTAATACGCTGAAATGCTTTATTCACATCAACGACAGTAAATTGACGATCGTATATGACAATCGCATCGGAAATGTTTTCAATGCATTTGGCAAAAAGCTTTAAACGCTCGTCTGCCCGTTTAATTTGGCTAATATCTTTTAAGGTACCTGTCATTCGACTAGGGTTATTGTTTTCATCGCGCTCAACTATTTTTCCGCGATCAAGTACCCAGATCCATTTATCGTCTTTATCTTTTACTCTATAGGTTGCTTCAAAATGCTGGCTACTGTCTTCAAAATGTTGGTTTAATGCTGCCCGTACGCGAGGAATATCTTGTTGGTGAATATTAGTTTGATCAGAGCCAACATTGCGCTTGCCATCTTGTGGAAACTCTAAAATTCCCCAAATGTTTGACCGATATATTTTTCCTTTAGTGATGTTCCAATCCCACATTTCATCGCCGCTACCCCATAATGATAGCTTTAGTCGCTCTTCACTGAGTTTGATTTGTAGATGATACAAGCGTTTATGACGCATTTGTTGCAAGATATAGGCAATCAGTAATAGCGCAAAAAGGCTATAAACGAATATGGCGCCGCGTGACAGCCACCAAGGGGGCATTATAGTGATATTTAGTGATTTTATATCGCTTTCTTGCTGATTTTGTAAGTCGTAGGCTTGTACTTCAAAAGTATAATCACCAGCACTTAAGTTAGTATAAGTGGCCCTTAAGTTATTTTTACCTGCATCTATCCATTCTTCTTCCAAACCAATGAGTCGATAGCGGTACTTTAAGAGACTAGGGAGCTTCGCATTAGGTGATATGAACTCTATGCTAAATGGAGATTGCTTATGCTTCAAACTCAGAAAGTTAAGATTATTAGGCGCTTTAGAAAGTGAGAACTTATCGGAGACAACTTCTGAAACGGTAATTTCTTTGTTTGCTATTAGAATATTTGTAATGACGGGTTTAGATAGTCTCTGACTTATGCGCAGTAAATCTTGAGGCGAAAACGCGTGGAAACCATTTACTCCTCCAAAGTAAATGACTTGATTTTGAGATATTAATGAACTGTCACTAATAAACTCATTATCAAAGAGCTTTAAATCGAGATTAAATGACTTGACTAGCTTAGTGTCAGGGTCAATAACGGTGATCCCTTTATTAGTGGAAATCCATGCGAACTCATTGCTATCTACAACGATATCAGCGACAAAGTTATTTGATAGCGAAGACTTCTCGTTAAAAGCTATTAATTCATTGTTTTTTTTGTTTATTAGTAGAACCCCCTCACCTCTAGAGCCTAACCAAATCCAATTAGAAGAAATTGCTAAATTTGAAATGTTACCGAATCTTGATGCAGGTGGGACGTGAGCAATTTCATGAGAGTAGGTGTTTTGTTTGGGGTTAAAGTTTAAAATCTTTTTATCTGTTGATGTAAGCCAAATTAAATTATCGTTGTCTACTTCAAGTGCCGTAAAAGTTAACAAAGCTTCATGAGGATACTTTTTTAAACTGTTGGTATTAAGATCAAATGAAGCTAAGGTTCTCTTTTCATCTAAAAACCAAATACTGTCATTGACTAAAAATAAATTACTGTAATCAATTTCACTTGATGATTGTGACCATACAATATTTTCAGTTAATTGATTATTAATAACATCATAATAGAAAAGCTCACCAGGCTCTGTTTTAAGCCATAAATTATTATTATTGTCACTAAATAAATGTGATATAGGAGTCTGGTTGTTTATCTTTATTTGGGCTGTGTTACCTAATTTATCAATTCTATTAAGTTGACCATTATCAGTAGTAAACCATGTAACTCCACTTGGTGTTTCAGCAAATGCATAAACAGCCTGACCTGTGCTGTTATAATTAAATAATCCATGCGTAATAGCAAGTTGTGTAGGGTTAAAAGTACTTACACCACCGCCATTAGTGCCTAACCATAATTTATTTGCGCTATCCTTATGAATTTTTAAAATGAGGTCAAACGAGAGTGCATTTTTATGCTGCGCACTTTGATAGGAAGTGACTTTATCAGTCAAAATATTGATGCTATTTAAACCGTTGTGTGTACCCAACCAAATTGTCGAGTCGTCAAGTTGGGCTATTGAGCGCACTTTATTTGATAAAATATTTGTTGTTTTATCAACGCCATTTTCAGTGTAATGTTTAACAACTTCATAATCTTGAGAAATTATATAAAGGCCGTTATCCGTTGCGAGCCAATATTGATTATCAATAAACTTTAAATCGAAGAGGGCGCTGGCGTTAAGCTCTAAATTCCATTTGTTTTGTGCGCTTAATGGTACGGCAAATGACATGGTGCTATTGGTTAAAAAGATGCCTTGATCATAAGTACCTAACCAATAATTGCCTTTTTTATCTTGGAAAATGGTTTTAATTTCTTTTAAGGCGTTGTCAAAGCCACGGATCCTAATACGAGCAAAGTTATTGTATTCAGGCTCATATTTATGTAAGCCTTCTTTTGTGGAAACGAGAATATCACCTTGACTATCTTGGTAAATATCCCAAATTTCATTATCTTTTAACGAGCCACTCTCACTGCTTTGATGGTAAAAATTATCAAAGTTATCTAAGCTTTCGTTATAACGGCTAAGCCCATTGTTGGTGCCAACCCAAAGCACACCTTTATCATCTATGAAAAGTTTACGAATAAAGTTATCTGCTATCGAGCCTTTATTGGTGCTGTCATGACGGTAATAGACAAAATTTTTGCCATCAAAGCGGTTCAGGCCATCTTGGGTGGCAATCCAAATAAAGCCGTGTTTATCTTGGGTAATGTCGTAAACATAACTTTGTGACAACCCTTCCGCGATGGAAATACGTTCAAACTTAAGTGGCGGGTGGTTAACTTGGTGTTCAAAGGCAAGTACGGTACTAGAAGGTAACCATAAGATTGCCAGTAGCAGCGCAACGCAGGTTGAAAATAATTTTGTCATTAATTTGTTTTTAAAAGAAAGCAAAAGCACTAACTCAACCTTTTAGAGCAAGCCTTTACCTTAATGTTTTAACTTACTTAGGTAGGCTAGATATTTTTATTATTATAGGATGCAGCACCCATTACAAATGATGTTAAGGGCGAAGTCAATCCTTGATGATTTTGTCTCAGATAATGAGCAAAGCTCACTCGCATCCTCGTTCTTTTTATATCGGCAAGATTAATATTTTCTTTGATATTTTTTTAATAAAACTTCACTGTCATGATGATAGCTAAATTGGTTTTTCATGGCGGCTAATTGTGCTTTATTTTCATAACTGACTAAGGCTAAACAATCATGGGCTTTTTCTGGGCTAAAGTGTTGCTCGATAAATGCGATGACCTCATCAATACTCAGGCCCTCTATGGTGTTGATCAACTCTTGTTTTTGCGTAAAAGATGTATCTTGATTACAAATAGCCGCCCAGTAACGTTGGCTTTTAATACGCAAATTTGTGTCTTTTTCTTGTAGTTGCCCCGACAAGCCTGCTTGTAAATGTTGCCAGTGCTCGTTAGGCAAATTAAGTACATATTGTTTAGCCTCTGCAATAAAGGCAGTCATTGCTTGCTTTAAGGTGCCAGCGTCAGTATGGGGAGATTGAATATAAAATGCGATACCAGGGTAGCGATTAATGGGGATGAAACCGACCCCAACCAAGTAGCCATATTGCTTTTCGGTGCGCATTTGTTGGAAAAAAATTGGTGAAAGTAACTGATTCACTATCATGGTGAGGGCTACAGTGCGTAAGTCTTTGCTTGGCATTGGGTAATAGAGAATCGCAGCATGATCATGAGCAGGTAGCTCAATAGCAATGGTTAATGTGCCTTTTCCTTGGGTATCAAGTGAGGGGATTTTTACTTGATTGGTTGTTGACATTCTGCCGTTAAATACTTGTTTAACGGTGGCAACAATATCGTCAGCAGCAGGTTTTGTCCAATTGCCATGTATAAGCATATCAAGCGATACATTGTTGAACATGCGGGCAATAAAGTTAGTGAACTGTTGTAGATCAACTTGTTCCAGTGCCTGTATTAAACTTTCACTACTTGGGCTCATGGGTTGCATAGTTGCACTAATATGGGCAAAAAGCTGCGATATTGACTTACTGTTTTTCGCATTGTGCCAATGATTAAGCAGCTGCTGCTTAAATAAAGCAAACTTTTGCAGGCTACATTTTGTGTTCATTAGGCTGGCGAGCAATAGCGGTAATAATTGCGCTTGCTTAGTGCTGATACCTGATAGTTTTAGTGTTAAGCCGCTTTGATGTGCATATAGGTGATAATGAATGCCGGCTAATTCGGCATCGTAATGCTGTTCGATAACCGCATCACTATAGATATCGGTAAACAAACGTGTCATGGCAATTGTAGTGACGCTTGCTATCACGGCTGGCGCCTCAATCGATAAATAAATGTAGCCTTTTGGGGTGTTAAAGCTGATATCGTTTTTAAACCATGCAGTAAAACCGTTATGTTGACTAATTTTTTCAGGAGCTGATAGCGGCGTATTGGTATCTTGGTTATCAGCCATTAGTTCGGGTTGTGCAACAATATAGGGGTTTTTCTTTGGTAAGGTGAGCTCGGTTAATTTACCGGGGTTTTGCCATTGCTTAATTTGCTCAGTATCAATATCGATAACAGAATAAGGCACCTGATACCATTTACTGGTATGGCTATGGGATTGAGTCTGTGGATCTTGATTAATAACAATAATACGGACATTGCTGGCCACTAGGTAGCTCAGTAAGTAATCGATGGTGTCTTGTTCTAGCCCGAGCATAATATAGTCACCAAAAATGTAATCTTGCTCTGGGTAGTGTTGCATATTGATGACAAGCTGGCAGGCAGAGTCAAGTGCTGATAGCTTTTCTTGGTAAGTAAATGAAAGCTCAGCTAAGGCTTTTTTCTCATTATAATATTGCTCATTGATAGGAGAGTTTTTCAGTAGCCTTAAATAGCTAAATACGATAGTGACAATGTCGGTAATATGCTGTTGACCTTCGGGTGACAGCGAAATGTTAATATTAAAGTCTTTAAAATTAGAGCCATTAATACCTGAGCCTGCAGTTAAAGCAAAAGCCCACTGTTTGCTTTTTAGCAGTGACAAGATACTACCAGGGCCTTCATGGCCAATAAGGTACGCCAAAATTGACTCAGGTTTTTGCTGGTATAAGTGATCTATACTGGGCATGGCAAAGCTAATGATTAACTGAGGGTCATTTTTTACTGACTGTACCGAAATCCATTTTTGCTGATGTTCTGCATGGTATAAGGGTTGGTTAATTTGTGCTTTTTCAATACCGTTTGATTGAACCTCTGCAAAATGTAATGTGGCTAAGCGGGCTAGTTCAGATAATGACTGTGGTCCCTCAAGCACTAAAGTCATAAAATGTGCTTGATAATGTGTTTGAAAGAATTGGCAAACCTCACTTCGTAAGTTATAGCCGGCTTTATCGGCTAGCGTTTCACTGCTGCCAACGGAAAACTTAGCAAAAGGGTGTGCCTGATTAATGGTTTCTTTATGAACATCATATAGACGTCGAATGTCATCTTTAAGTTTTAGCTTAAATTCGGCGTCAATATTTTTACGCTCTTTGTTGACAAACTCTTCTGATAGCAGAGGTGCGGTGAAAAACTCACCAAAGCGCGCCAGTGCCTTGCCAAAGTGTTGCGAAGCTATATCAAAGAAAAAGCAGGTGTGCTCTGTGGCAGTCCAAGCGTTGTTACTACCGCCATGCTCACTGATAAACTTTTGATATTCGCTACCATCGGGGTAGTTTTCAGAGCCAAGAAATAGCATATGCTCTAAAAAGTGTGCTAGGCCTTGCCTGTGTATAGGATCATCAAAATGACCAACATTTACCGCTAGCGCGGCGGCTGATTTATTTGATTCAGCATTATGCACTAGCAATATTCTTAATCCATTTGCTAGCGTAAGTGTTTGATATTGCTTAGGGTCATTTGGGCTTTTTTTCACTGTCGCTTCCGCAAAATGTAACCAATCACAAGCAAGCGCTATGATTGGCGTATAATTTTTATTATCATGTTAAATTACCTTAAGGAATAAGGTGAGTCCAATTTAATCTTAGTCGCTACTATTAAAATATCTCAATTCCTTTACTATAGCCGCAATTTTTAAGATTTATAATTAAACCCGTGGTATTTAAGGTATTTATGCAAATATTTGTTATGCGTCATGGTCAAGCGCAAATCGCTGCTGCTACTGACGCGCAAAGAGCATTAACGGCAAAAGGCGTTAATGAAGCTATTGCGACAGGTCGATGGTTATCAAAAAATGCAGCACAATTTGATTGTGTTTTTGTTAGTCCGTATTTGCGCGCTCAACAAACAGCCGATGCTGTGATCAGTGAGCTTAGCGGGGTAGGAGAGCGACAATCGTTAAGCATAATTACCCCAGATGATAGTGCGCAAGCTGTGCATGATTATCTTGATGGTGTTTTTGCCGAGCAGTCGTATCAGCGTATCTTAATTGTCTCGCATATGCCGTTAGTTAGTTATTTAGTCGCGCAGTTAACCAGTGATAATACCATGCCGATTTTTGCCACGGCCGCTGTTGCCCAGATAGATTATAATCTGCAATCTATGCAAGGGACGTTCGTTGGTTTAGTGTCTCCAGAAACGATAAGCACTAATGGCTAAGCTAGTGTTTATCACTGCTAATTAGGTGCTAGTCTAGGTTAAACTTATCTTTTAGTTCTACTAATACCAGTAAGGCCCCGTTACCGCCCCATTCTAGAGGTGCTTGGTGAAAAGCCATAACATCAGGGTGTTGCACTAACCAGTGCGGGACTTTGTTTTTCAGTACGCGACTCCCTAAACCATGCACGATACAAACACATTGTGCATGTTCTTTTTCGCAGGCGGCAAGTAGGGCGGCAATTTCACGTTTTGATTGCTGTTGATCTAAGCCGTGTAAATCTAAAATTAAGTCTGGGCGATAATAGCCTCGGCGCAAGTTTTTTGCCGCATAACTGTCAACCCCTTCACGAACATATTGGGTTGGACCTTGGTGATTTAAATTGGGCTCAAACTCATCGGAAAAGTGAAACTCAGCCAAAGCTTTTTTATCTTTTTGTTTGCTGAACTGTGTTTTCTGCTTGCCGGTTCTTTTTGCCGGGTGTACCCTGTCCTGCACCAAAGGCTTTACCTTACCAATGGCGTCTTTAAATAACTTTTTTTCGGCTGCGTTCAGTGCGTCTTTAAACTTCATTGGCGCAGTCTAAAAACATCGACCGGCAATAACAAGCAAAAGTGTAATAAAAAATCAAAACTATGAACGAAAATAAGCCAGAACAGAGCGCAGCAATAATCGATTTTTCCGAGGTGAGTGAGCAATTACATACGGTTGCCGATTATGTACGCTTTGGTGCCAGCCAATTTAACCAAGCAGAGTTGTATTTTGGTCATGGCATCAGTGATGCTTGGCATGAAGCCCTAACCTTAGTCATGCACCAACTTGCCTTACCACAAACTATGGTTGCTGAGTTGATGCAGTGCCGATTAACCTCAAGCGAGCGTTTAGCGATTTTACACTTGTTTCAACGGCGCATTAATGAAGGCATCCCAGCGGCTTATTTAACTAATCAAGCTATGTTTTGTGGTTTACCTTTTTATGTTGATGAACGTGTTTTAGTGCCTCGTTCGCCAATAGGAGAGTTAATTGATAAACGATTTGATGGCTTAATTACTAATACACCTAAACGTATTTTAGATTTATGTACCGGCAGTGGTTGTATTGCCATAGCCTGTGCGGTTGCTTTCCCTGATGCGGAAGTGGATGCTGTTGACCTATCTATTGATGCCCTTAATGTTGCGCAAATAAATATTGAAGGCCACGATTTATCGGCACAAGTTATTCCAATTCAATCTGATGTTTTTTCTGGGGTGGCAGGGCAGCGTTATGATTTAATAGTAACTAACCCCCCTTATGTTGATCAAGAAGATGTTGACGCACTACCGCAAGAGTATTTGCATGAGCCTGAAATGGGGTTAGGCAGTGGCGTTGACGGTTTAGATATTGTAAGACAAATATTAGCGCAGGCGGCGGATCATCTGAATGATGATGGCGTGCTGATTTGTGAGGTGGGTAACTCACAAGTGCATTTAAGTGCAGCCTTTGCCAATGTGCCATTTCAGTGGTTAACATTTGAGTACGGCGGTCATGGCGTGTTTCGCTTAACGAAAGCGCAATTAGTAAAGCATCAACAAGATTTCATGCAATAAAATAATCTGCAACAATATTATTTTATTGCCGATATAAAACACTATTTTTTACGGGTATAGATTTATTATGTCAGGCAATACTTTTGGTAAATTATTTACCGTTACCTCATTTGGCGAAAGCCATGGTTTAGGGTTAGGGGCTATTATTGATGGTTGCCCACCGGGCATGGCGCTTAGTGAAGCAGACTTGCAGCTTGACTTAGACCGACGCCGACCAGGAAAATCTCGCTTTACCACAGCGCGTCGAGAAGCTGATCAAGTGAAAATCATGTCCGGAGTTTTTGAAGGTAAAACCACTGGCACTCCCATTGGTTTGCTGATTGAAAATACCGACCAACGCTCACAAGACTATGGCGATATTGCCAAAACCTTCCGCCCAGGGCATGCCGATTATACCTATTGGCAAAAGTACGGCATTCGCGACTATCGTGGTGGCGGCCGCTCGTCTGCGCGTGAGACCGCAATGCGGGTTGCGGCAGGGGCAATTGCGAAAAAATACTTGAAAGAAAAGTTTGGAATCACAATTCAAGCCTGTGTTAGCCAAATTGGCGCCGTGAGCGCTGAAACATTTGATTGGGATATTGTTGAAGATAATCCATTCTTCTTCCCTGATGCGAATAAGCTTGATCAGTTAGATGAGTTGTTACGTGGCATTATGCGCGAAAAAGACTCGGTTGGTGCAAAGTTAATGGTGGTGGCGAATAATGTACCTGTGGGGTTAGGTGAACCAATCTTTGACCGTTTAGATGCTGATATTGCCCATGCGTTGATGGGCATTAATGCAGTAAAAGCAGTAGAAATTGGTGATGGCTTTGGCGTTGTGGATCAAAAAGGCTCTGAGCACAGAGATGAACTCACGCCAAACGGTTTTGCCTCGAATCATGCTGGTGGTGTTTTAGGGGGCATCTCATCAGGGCAAGCTATTGTAGCTTCTATTGCCCTCAAGCCAACATCGAGTATTGGCGTTAGTGGTAAAACAGTTGACCTGCAAGGCCAGACCGCTGATATCGTGACTAAGGGGCGTCATGATCCTTGCGTTGGTATTCGTGCAGTGCCTATTGCCGAAGCTATGTTAGCGTTAACTTTAATGGACCATTATTTAAGGCATCGTGCGCAAAATATGGATGTTACTTGCCAAACACCTGACATTGAGCGCTAAGACAAGCTAGCTAAAGTGCGCTTTATTGCATTGGAGTAGAATTCGGCGCACAGCAAAGCTCATTATCTTGTCTTATGTTAAATGACAGCCGAGCCTGTTAGGGAACAAAAAAAAGCTAGCCGGCTTCCGACTAGCTTTTTTATTAGCAGTTCAGCGTTAGCAAGTATTATGGCCCTTGTAATCATAGCCACATTAACTGACGCGAATTATTGCTGGTGCTTTATTTGACTTCTTCACCCGCGGCTTGTTTATCGGCATGGTAACTTGAGCGTACCAATGGCCCACAAGCGGCATGTTCAAAGCCCATTTTGTCAGCTTCGCGTTTGAACATGTCAAAGTCGTCTGGGTGCACATAGCGCTCTACTGGTAAGTGGTGTTTACTCGGCTGTAAATATTGACCAATAGTAAGCATAGTCACGCCATGAGCGCGTAAATCGCGCATAACCTGTAGAATTTCTTCGTTAGTTTCGCCTAAGCCAACCATTAAGCCTGATTTAGTCGGCACGTTTGGATTCGCTTCGCCAAACTTTTTCAATAAATCTAACGACCATTGGTAATTAGCCCCCGGACGAGCTTTGGTGTATAAGCGCGGAGCAGTTTCAAGGTTATGGTTAAAAACGTGTGGTGGGTTGGCGTTTAAAATCTCTAACGCGCGATCCATACGGCCGCGAAAATCGGGTACTAAGATTTCCACTTTAGTGTGTGGCGAATGCTCAGCGATTTCAGTAATACAGTCGGCAAACTGCTGTGCACCACCGTCGCGCAAATCGTCACGATCAACCGACGTGATCACTACGTATTTAAGCTTCATATCTTTTAGCGTTAAGGCTAATTTGCGCGGCTCGTCTTTGTCGGCCGCTAATGGTCGGCCATGACCCACATCGCAAAACGGACAACGACGGGTACAAATATCACCTAAGATCATAAAGGTTGCGGTACCGTGATTGAAACATTCTGATAAATTAGGACAAGACGCTTCTTCACACACTGAGTGCAAGTCATGTTTACGCAAGGCGGCTTTGATACTGTCAATACGCTCAGAACTTTTCGGCAACTTAATGCGCAGCCAATTAGGTTTTCTTAGCATGGTTTCGCGCTCAGACGTGACCACTTTGATAGGAATATGCGCCATTTTTTCAGCGTCACGAAGTTTAGTGCCTGGGGTAATGCGTGATGATTTAGTGGTCATGTAATGTGTCCAATCCCGTTTGATAAGATAAATGCTCGGCGTTTAATAATTCACTGAGGTGTTTGATCAGTGAGTCACCAGCTTGACTAACACTGGCTGGGCCGTGTAAGTCGATTGTTTGCACCATTTCTAAACCTTGATATCCGCAAGGATTAATGCGCTGAAATGGTGATAAGTCCATATTGACGTTTAAGGCTAAGCCATGAAATGAGCAGCCTTTGCGCACGCGCAAGCCTAATGAGGCAATTTTTTTATTATCCACATAAACCCCAGGTGCATCAGGTTTTGCACTAGCGGTTATGCCAAAGTCGGCTAGCGCAGCTACGATACCATTTTCAATTAAGGTCACCAGGGCTCTGACGCCCATTTTTCTGCGCCGCAAATTAATCATAAAGTAAATTACTTGCTGACCTGGACCGTGATAGGTGACTTGTCCACCACGGTCTACTTTTACAACCGGAATATCGCCCGGCATCAGTAGGTGCTCATCTTTACCCGCTTGGCCTTGGGTAAATACCGGCGGGTGCTCAACTAGCCATAGCTCGTCCGCGGTATGTTCATTGCGATTATCGGTGAAATTTTGCATAGCATGCCAAACTTCGACATAGTCGAGGTTATTTAGCTGCCGAATAATCAATGTGTTTTTCAATATAAATCTCTTTAAATTCGCCTCGAGTGTATTATATCCAAATAATAACTAGAATACACCGAGCGAGTTATTAAAGTACGTAGCGTACTTGTTCGATGGCATTTAGGGTTTTATATATTTTTTCAATATGTTCTTTGCTGGTTACCGTGACCGCCACAGATACAGAGTGATAGTTTCCTTTCGAGCTGGGTTTAATGGTCGGTGCATAGTCACCTGGGGTATGCTTTTGTAGCTCAGCTACCACTAAATCGGGTAGTTCATCACAAGCAATGCCCATCACTTTAAAATTTAAAACCGTTGGAAAATCCAATAATTCATCAAACTTAGTTTTCATTTATATTCTCTTTATTGATTTAATCGCCAGTAAACCCTGCTACATATTCGCGATTAATCTGTGTGGCAGGAAAAATTGGCGATATTTTAACACCATTTGCTAGTAATGTGATCAGTTGGCGTTAATTTGCTGGCTTTTATTGGCTATAAATGCGGGATGGATTATTTAATATCAATGTTTACTGAATAATTTATTTTTAAGGCGGAGAAAAAACAAACTCAGCCTTGGCTGAGTTTGTTGAAATCGTTAGTTAAATTGCTAGCTTAGTTGCTAAATTGCAGCTTTATGTAATCAAGCAATTTGTTAAATAGGCTACCTTCATTTACCGCTTGCAGCGTGACGAGTGGGTATTGGGCAATATCTTCACCATTTAATTGTAAAAATAATTTGCCAACTACTTCGCCTTTTTGCAAAGGAGCGGTTAGTTGCTTATCTAGTTCGAAGTTTGCTTGTAAATTTTTGCGTTGCCCACGCGGGATGGTAATGGGGGTATCAACCATAATGCCTAAGTCAATTTCTTTACGATCTCCCATCCAAACCCGATCGCTAACAAATTTTTCGCCAGCTTTATATGGGGTGTAAGTTTCAAAAAAGCGAAAGCCGTAATTAAGTAATTTTTTGCTTTCAACTTTACGTTCGCGTTCACTGTTAGTTCCCATCACAACGGCCACTAAGCGCATATCACCCTTTGTCGCCGATGTAACTAAGCTATAACCTGCTTGTGAAGTATGACCGGTTTTTAAACCATCGACGTTCATACTTTTATCCCACAATAAGCTATTGCGATTGTACTGCTTAATATTGTTGTAGGTAAAAGATTTTTGTTTATAAAGCTCGTACTCGTTAGGCACATCGCGAATTAAGGCGATTGCAAGTGTTGCCATATCACGAGCAGTAGTTTTGTGCTCTTTACTGTCTAAACCATGGCTATTCTCAAAAAAGCTACTGTACATACCTAGTTGCTCTGCATGGGCATTCATCATCTGGGCGAAGGCGTCTTCACTACCAGCAATATGCTCAGCCATAGCAACACAGGCATCGTTACCCGAGGCAACAATAATGCCTTGATTCAGTTGCTCAACCGACACTTCAGTGCCGACTTCAATAAACATTTTTGATGAATCAGGGAAGTTTTTGGCCCAGGCTTTTTCACTAATTTTGACTAAATCGTCATTTTTGATATTACCATTAACCAACTCTTTACCTATGATGTAGCTGGTCATCATCTTTGTTAAGCTCGCCGGTGCGAGTAAAATATCGGCATTGCCTTCGGCGATCACCTTTCCAGTGTTGTAATCGACTAAAATATGACCTTTGGCATTGACTTCAGGTGCTGAGGGGATAATCGTTTGAGCGTCAGCAAGCGAACAAACGCTTAATAATATTGAGCCTAAAAGTGTCGCAAGTTTTTTAGATTTTTTCGGCAGTCGGGTAACCTTAATTTGGGGCATAATTGTCCTACAGCGCAATTGTTAAATGGGAATTATAAAAATGCCAACTAGTATAACATTTTTGTTTTCGATTGCTATTGGCCATCAATTTTGTCGTGAGTATCGGCCATTAACCGTTTTTGTTGCAGACGATAATAGCAAGATCTCATGATATTGATAGCGCTCAGGCTATTCTAGTGCGCTTTCTTTACCTATCGAAAACTATCGACGCACAAAGGCTTGTGGATGTCCGTTGCGTTTTAGATCAGATAACAGCGTATTTAATAGCTCTTGATGTTTTATCGGACCCATAAGCACACGAAAGATTCCATTTTTTTCTACTAATTCAGTGCTTATGTGATATTGCGCAGTGAGTTGTTTCGCGAGTTTATCCGCTTGTGTTTGACTAGAGTTAGCAAATACTTGGATAAAGGGGGCGAGTTCAGTGTGGTTAATTGGCGTCGCCAGAGCAGGTGCTTGTGTCGTCTGGTCGAGGGTTGGCAGGTCATTATCGCGCGTAAGTTGTGTGACTTTGGTGGTTTTATTTTCGCGAATTTGAGCTAGCCCTTGGGCACTAAAGTCGGTAATGGCTTTGATTGTAACATTGGCGGTACCGGTTTTTAACATACCAAGCTTATAGGCAGCACTATAGGAAAGATCAATAATGCGGTTTTGATGAAATGGACCACGATCATTTACTCGGACAATAACGCTGCGATCATTGTCGTTATTTGTCACCAACACATAACTTGGTAGTGGTAAGTGTTTGTGAGCGGCACTCATGGCGTACATATCGTAAATTTCACCGTTTGAGGTTAGATGACCGTGAAATTTTTTACCGTACCAAGAAGCAATACCTGATTCTGAGAAGTTTTCTGCCGATGCTAAAACCTGATAATGTTGACCAAATACTTGATAAGGTTTGTTGCCGCCGCGACTAGGGGCTTCGGCACGCGGGGTGGCATCATGTAGCTCACTGGCACTAGGTAAACGGCTAGGTATGCTGTCATGCTTTTGTTGATAACGACTAGAAGTGGTGCTGCAGGCACTAATAAAAGTCAGCAGCATGCCAAGGGAAAACAGCAGTGAAAGGTTGAGCTTTGCCATAAATATCAATTATCTTACTTCTTGTCAGTGCTAGACATGGAAACGCCTATGAGTACTTATTGCCATTAGCATGCCAAATCCGGCCATTAATGTCACCATAGATGTACCGCCATAACTCACTAATGGTAGCGGTACGCCAACCACAGGTAATAAGCCTGAAACCATACCTATGTTAACAAAAACATAGACAAAAAAGGTGAGAGTTAAACTACCAGCCAATAACTTAGTAAAGGCATGTTGGGCATGAACGGCAATCCATAAGCCACGCATCACTATGGCGAGATAAACGGTAAGTAGCATGCTGACACCGATCAAACCAAATTCTTCACTAAAAACCGCAAAAATAAAGTCGGTATGGCGCTCTGGTAAAAACTCAAGTTGTGACTGGGTACCTTGTAACCAGCCTTTGCCATGAATACCTCCAGAGCCAATAGCGATTTTAGATTGAATAATATGATAGCCTGCGCCGAGGGGATCTTGCTCCGGGTTTAAAAAGGTTAGCACGCGCTGTTTTTGATAGGGTTTCATTAAAAACATCCATAACACTGGGGCAAAAGCCGAAGCTATGCCTACGCATGTGCCTATCAATTTCCAGCTCGCTCCTGCCAAAAAAATAACAAAAATACCGGAGCTGGCGATTAATAGCGAGGTGCCTAAGTCGGGTTGTTTTGCGATCAAAAGCGTTGGCATTAATACCAAAATAAAAGCGATGATAATTCTTGATATTTTGGTGGGTAAGTCATACTGACTAACATACCAAGCGATCATAATAGGAACCACAAGTTTCATGATTTCAGACGGTTGAAATTTAGTGATACCAAGATCTAACCAGCGCTGAGCACCTTTACCCACATGACCAAACAGCAAAACGGCAATTAATAATAACAAGCCTAAGATAAAAACCGGTACCGCCCATTTTCGATAGGATAAGGGAGGAAATTGTGCCACGAGTAGCATAACCAATAGCGCGACCCCAACCCGTTTAGCATGGCGTATTAATACCGCAGTGTCTTGTCCGCCGGCGCTGTAAACCACAAATAGGCCTAAGGTCAGCAAGGTTAAAATGCCGATAAGTAATGGTAAGTCAATATGCAAGCGTTGCCATAATGTACGTTGGCGTTGTTGATCATGTCCAGTATTTCGCACTAACGTGTACCTGCGGTTGTGGTGATGTTTTGTTGATATATATTACTATGCAGTGGGTGCTTGTTTTTATCGCTACTGATAATTTTTCGGTCACCAAAGTATTGATCCATAATTTGCCGTGCAACTGGTGCTGCGTTGCTAGCACCACCGCCTTTGGCGACGTTTTCAATGGCAACCGCGATAACAATTTCAGGATTTTCAAAGGGAGCAAAGGCAATAAACATGGCGTTATCTCGTTGGTTTTCTTGTACTTTTGTCGCGTCGTATTTTTCGTCTTGGCCAATATTCGCTGTTTGTGCTGAGCCTGTTTTTCCCGCCGCGTCATAGGTACTGCCTTTAAAGGCGTTGTAACCTGTAGCCCCAACTTTTTGTACTGTGTTGTGCAAGGCATCTAAAACAAGTTGCCAATTTTCAGGGTTTTGCAGGGTAATGGGGGGCTTTTCATCCACCTCATACTCAGTGACGACCGTTTTAGCCGCCCCGCTTGCATCTTCACTAGACCTAGCCTCACTACTGGCCTTTAAAAAGTGTGGTACTTTAATCTTGCCTCGGTTCACTAAAATGGATACGGCTTGAGCTAACTGCAGTGGCGTTACTGTCCAATAGCTTTGACCAATACCAACCGATAAGGTTTCGCCGGTATACCAGCTCTGATTATAGCGGGCTCTTTTCCACTCTATGCTAGGCATAATGGCGCGGCTTTCTTCATGAATATCGATTCCGGTATAGTCACCAAAGCCAAATTTTTCCATCATTTGGCTAATACGCGTAATACCGAGTTTGTAGGCTAAGTCGTAATAATAAACATTACAAGATTGCTCTAACGACTTGGTTAAGTTGACCTTGCCATGGCCCCAACGTTTCCAATCGCGGCGTTTGGTCTCTATGCCGGGCAACTGATAAAACCCTGGATCATAAATTTCGGTTTCAGCAGTGATTAAACCGGCTTCAAGGCCGGTAATAGCCAGCAAAGGCTTGATGGTAGAGGCAGGTGGGTAGCCTTGCACCGCTCGGTTAAGTAGTGGTTTGTTGCTGCTAGGGGCTAACAATTTTTTGTATTTTTTACTGCTAATGCCATGTACAAATAGGTTGCCATCAAAGCTAGGGTTTGAGTACATCGCCAATACGCCACCGTCGCGTGGATCTATAGCAACCACAGCACCGCGTTTACCTGATAACGCACGTTTAGCCACCATTTGCAGTTCAATATCTAGGGTTAGGGTCAGATCTTTGCCTGGAATAGGGGGCGTGAAGTCTAAGGTACGAATAATGCGACCTTGGTTGTTTATTTCCACTTCTTGGTGACCTATGGTGCCGTGCAAAATATCTTGGTAATACTTTTCTAGCCCCAACTTGCCAATATTGCGTGTTGCCGCGTAGTTTTCTGCTAAACCTTGTTTTTCTAATTGTTGAGAGTCTTTGCGGTTAATGCGCGCCACATAACCGAGTGAGTGCGTGGTTAAGTCAGCAAATGGGTAATAGCGCTTTAGGCGCGCATCAATAAAAAAGCCCGGAAACTTATGCTGATTGACGGAAAATAATGACACTTGTTGTTCACTTAAACGTGAATACAGCTCAATAGGCTTAAAGCGACGTTTGCTCTTTAAGGCCTTTAATAATTTATCTTGTTTTTCTTGGCTGATCTCTAAAAGCGCACTGACTTCGGCCAGTTGCTTGTTAATGTCGTCAACTTGTTCGGGGATCACTTCTAAACTATAGACAGGGGTATTATCGGCAAGTAAAACACCATTGCGATCATAAATAAGACCGCGATTTGGCGCCACCGGCAACAGTTTGATGCGATTGGAGTTCGAACGCGTTTGATACTTATCGTAAGAGTTGACCTCAAGGTCATAGATGTTACTAAATAACACTAAGCACAGTACAACAACACTAATGAAAGTGATAAAGGCACGGCGGGCAAATAAATTGGCTTCGGCGCTATGATCTCTAATGGCAACGCGTTTTTTCCGGGCCATGGTTTATTCTCTATGGTAAGGATGGTTATTATTGACCGACCAAGCGCGATAGAGGCTTTCGGCAACCACAATGCGCACCATAGGATGTGGCAATGTTAAAGGTGACAATGACCATTTTTGTTCTGCCGCTTGAATACAGGCAGGTGCGAGTCCTTCAGGACCACCAACGAGTAAGGCGACGTCTCGGCTATCTAGGTGCCAACGATTAAGCTGTTTAGCTAGCTCTGGTGTAGTCCAAGGTTTGCCGGTAACTTCTAAGCTCACAATACGGTTGCCCTTAGGAATAGCCGCCAGCATTTGTTCGCCTTCTTTTTCTAAAATGCGGGTAATATCGGCATTTTTGCCGCGCTTTCCAGGCGTGATCTCAACTAAATGAAAACTCATATCACGCGGGAATCGTCGACAATATTCGTTAAACCCTTGAGTCACCCAAGACGGCATCTTATTACCAACGGCATATAAGGTAATGCGCATGGTCTTTTATATTATTCCCAAAGTTGCTCAAGTTGATATTGATCGCGGGTATCGTCAGTCATAATGTGGACGATGATGTCACCTAAATCCACTAAAGACCATTCGCCAATATCATTGCCTTCAACGCCTAATGCTTCAACACCAGCAGCGCGGCATTCAATGACCAGTGATTGGGCAATTGATATAACGTGACGCTTTGAATTGCCTGAGCAAACTAGCATGTAATCAGCGAAGCTTGATTTTTTTGCCACGTCTAAGGTAACAAGATCTCGGCCTTTCATGTCTTCAATTTTTTCGGTAACAAAAGTAAGTAAGTCTGAACTTTGCAATGTAGGATCTCTGTAATGAATAATAATCGGCGATAATAGCATTAATTTGCTGCGCCGTTAACCATCTCGCCAAGCAATCGGTGCTTTTTCATGGTTGCTGAACATTCTGCAGCGTCTGAAGCCAAACGAACCGTCACAACGCCGTTTGCAACAAGAACCTAAGGCTAAGTGTTTTTGGATGTCGTCAAGTCAGTAGAACGCCGTTTAGTATTGATAAGCGCGAGCCCAGCTAGGCTTAGCAGCTTAGCTTAACGATAGAGTTTATGTTGTTCTATGTAGTGATAAACCGCATCTGGCAGGTAATGGCGATAAGGTAAACCGGCTTTGATTTTTGCTCTGATCTCGGTGGAAGAAATATCAACCGCTTGACATTCATGTAAAATGATTTGGCCACAGCGTTGCGCTTTTAGTTGTGATAAATCATCAACCAGGCGCTGACTAAGTGTTTGTGGTAGCTGTTCAGTAAGTGCTTGGTGCGAGTAACCTGGGCGAATATTGACCACGATATTGCATAAGCTTAAAATTTCCTGCCACTTGTGCCAAGAGGTAAAAGACAGTAGCGAGTCCATGCCCATAATAAAGTAAAAATCAACCGCCTGATGTTCAGCGTTAAGTTCATGCAAGGTATCTAAGGTAAAAGATGCTTGGTTGCGCTTGAGCTCGCGACTATCTAAGGAAAATATGGGGTTATTGTTACACACTAGCGCGACCATGTCGGCGCGTTGTTGTGCGCTGGCATGGGTGCCGGCTTTGTGCGGCGGAATATGGGCAGGAATTAAATGCAGCTGTTCTGCTCCTAACCACAGTGCAGTTTCCTGAGCTGGTAGGGTGTGACCAAAATGAATCGGGTCAAATGTGCCGCCCAGTAAAGCGATGACTGGGCGTAAGTGCTGCTGAGCTTTATTCATAATCTAAACTAAAGTTTGCGCTTAGCTGGGAATGAAACAAGCTGATCAAAACATCGCTTAGCAGTATATGTTGATTAAAGTCGCTGCTGGTTTTACTGAGTAAGTCAACTTGGGCAAGTCGCGCTAACGCTTGCTCGGCATTGGTTAAGCTAATGTTATTGAGGGCCTGTTGATATAACGGCTTTTTTTTATCCCAAATCCGAAATTGTTTAAAAATTTCTTGTTGACTACGGCCTTGATGTTGCAAGGTGAGCATTTGGTAAAGTTGGCTGATTTCTTTCTGGATAAACCAGACTAATGAAGCGAAAGTACTGCCGTCATGTTGCATTTGACCTAGCATAGAGAGGCATTTTTTTAAGTCGCCCACTAATAAGGTGTCAGTTAACTGGAACGGGTTAAACTTTGCCTGATTGATCACCAGCAACTCAACGTCTGCTATGGTGATGGTTTGCTGACCATATAAAATGGCTAGCTTTTGCAACTCTTGCGCTAAGGCAGACAAGTTACCGGCAAACAGCTCAGTTAATAATTCGATAACTTCGTTAGTTAAGTTAAGTTGTAAAGCTCGGGCTTGCTTGATTAGCCACTGACTAAACTGTTTGCCTTCAATATCATAAATAGGCAAAAAGCAGCCTTGGGCGGCTAATGACTTAAACCATTTGCGATTTTGACTCGCCGCGTCAAGTTTAGGGCCGTGCATTATCAGTTGTACGTCTTGGTGTAGTTGGCTCAGTATTTGAGCCAAGGCTTGAACACCCGCATCAGCTATTTTGTTACTGGTAAGCTCGACTTCTATGATACGCAGCGAAGAAAACAAGCTCATCGCGGCGTATTCTTGGCATAAGGTTTGCCAATTAAATTTATCATCAACACTAAAGCGCACGATTTCGGCAAAGCCTTGGTGTTTGGCATGGGATTTTATTTGCGCTAACGCGTCTTGTTTTTGCCAAGGCTCATCACCAAACACCAACCAAATTGGCTGAAAGCCTTGTTTAAGGGTTTGTGCAAGTTGGTTATGATAAATGCGCATGTTAAGAACCTAAAGCTGGATGCTGGCCATATCACGTAAAATTTTATTTGCCGCTTCTTGGCGCATTTCTCGTAACATTAATGACAGCTCGCGACTCTTAGCTAGTGCAATATCGGGGTCATCTTGGTAATCCCGATTCAGCTCAAAACTAAAATACTGTACGTCTTGCTCAGGTAATAAAATTTGGTAGCGTACCGTATAAATTAGTTCGTATTCAGCCACTTGACCATTAGGGAACACCGACAGTGTTCGGCGATCTAAATTGTCTTGTAAAATGCGCATTTGCGGTATTGCTTTGCTACTGCGTTGCACCAAATTTACATCATTAATGGTTAAGTGTTGTTTGACTATCCGAGTAAGTTCACCGTAGGGATCAACTGAGCTAAAACTCATGGTTTGTAACTCAGGGGCGAGCAGGTAATTGCCTCGCAGCGCAAAACCACAACCGGTTAACAGCATTACTAAAACGCTAACGGTTAGCGGCTTGCGAATCTGGCGAATGAGTACTGGCATCATAAGGTGCTCACTTGTAGGTAAAAAATTATAATGGCCGTTGCCGGCCTACGATGTTTTCGCGAATAAGTATCAATATTATGGCCAACTTGTAGGTTGCCGCTGCTCATTGTCGAAGCAGCGGCAGGACACTTAATTAGCAACAATATTTAATAGTTTACCCGGTACATAAATAACTTTGCGCACGGTTTTGCCGTCAATAAACTTGCTGACATTTTCATCGCTAAAGCCGGTTGCTTCTACTGACTCTTTTGTAGCATCGGCAGCAACAGTGATTTTAGCGCGCAACTTACCATTAACCTGCACAATAATCAGTTTTTCATCTTCGATTAAGGCACTGTCATCTACGGTTGGCCATGCGCTGTTTTCTACCGGCTGACCATCACCAATGATTTGCCATAAGTGGTGACTTAAATGCGGCACGATAGGTGTTAACATTAACACCATAGCGCGAATGGCTTCATGCATTACTGCGCGGTCTTCAGTACTGTCCATGGCGGCTTTACTTAAGTGGTTCATTAGCTCCATGATAGCGGCGATAGCGGTATTAAAAGTATTGCGTCGACCAATATCATCACTGACTTTAGCAATGGTTTTGTGCAGCTCACGGCGCAAGGCCTTTTGCTCACGATTAAGGCTAACTTCGGCAAAGTTGGCTTGGCTTTGAGGTACGTCGCCGGTTTGGGTAAAGTCGTAAACTAATTTCCAAACCCGTTTTAAGAATCGATGCGCCCCTTCTACACCTGAGTCAGACCACTCTAGTGTTTGCTCTGGTGGAGAAGTAAACATAATGAATAAACGTACCGTGTCAGCGCCGTAAAGTTCAATTACCTCTTGTGGGTCAATACCGTTATTTTTCGACTTTGACATTTTGCTCATGCCGGCGGAAATAACCGGTTTGCCATCAAGCTTACTGGTGGCTTTAATAACTTGCCCTTTTTCATTACGCTCAACATCAACATCGGTTGGCGCTATCCATTCTTGGCCGCCATTGTCAGCTTCGCGATAATAAGTATCGGCTAAGACCATGCCTTGACATAATAAGCTTTTAAAAGGTTCGTTAGACTCAACTAAGCCTACGTCACGCAGCAACTTATGGAAAAAACGTGCGTACAATAAATGTAAGATAGCGTGTTCGATGCCGCCAATGTATTGATCTACGGGCAACCAATAGTTTGCTTTAGCGGGATCTAACATTTGTGTGTCGTCGTTGGGCGAACAATAACGGGCGTAATACCAAGAGGACTCCATAAAGGTATCAAAGGTGTCGGTTTCGCGAAACGCTTCTTGACCTTGGTAGCTGGTTTTCGCCCACTGTTCATCATCTTTGATGGGTGAGGTAACACCATCCATAACCACATCTTCGGGTAATTCAACGGGTAACTGATCCGCGGGTACAGGTACTGATTCACCATTGGCAAGGTGCAACATAGGAATAGGTGCGCCCCAATAACGCTGACGCGAAACGCCCCAGTCTCGCAAACGATAGTTGACTTTTATCTTACCTTTGTTTTCGCTGATCAGCTTATCGGCTATGGCTTTAAAGGCGGCGTCAAAGTCTAAACCGTCAAACTCGCCGGAATTCATTAAAACATTTTTTTCGGTAATGGCAGCGCGACTAATGTCGTCGTCTTCACCACCAACAATTACTTGCTTAATTTCTAAACCGTATTTTTGGGCAAATTCCCAATCCCGTTGATCATGCCCTGGTACTGACATTACCGCACCTGAGCCGTAATCCATTAAAACAAAGTTGGCGGCCCACACGGGAACGACGTCACCACTAATGGGGTGAATAGCTTTTAAGCCAGTATCAACGCCTTTTTTCTCCATGGTGGCCATATCGGCTTCTGTGGCTTTGTTATTTTTACAATCTTGAATAAAGGCCGCTAGTTCAGGGTTGTTTTTCGCGGCAGCTAGCGCTAACGGGTGCTGGGCAGCAAGTGCCACATATGTGACACCCATTAAGGTGTCTGGGCGTGTGGTATAAATATCAAAACTGTCATTTGCGTCGGCAATTTTAAAGGTCATTTCGACCCCTTCCGAGCGACCAATCCAGTTACGCTGCATAGTTTTAACTTGCTCAGGCCAATCGGTTAATTGGTCTAAGTCGTTAATCAACTCTTCGGCGTAATCAGTAATTTTTATAAACCATTGTGGAATTTCTTTGCGTTCGACTAAAGCACCTGAGCGCCATCCACGACCGTCAATCACTTGCTCGTTTGCTAACACGGTTTGATCCACCGGATCCCAATTAACCGTGGCGTTTTTCTTATAAACTAAGCCTTTTTCATAAAGTTGCGTGAAAAACCACTGTTCCCAACGATAATAGTCTTTTTTACAGGTTGCTAATTCACGGCTCCAGTCGTAGCCAAAGCCCAACGACTTTAGCTGTTTGCGCATGTAGTCTATGTTTTGATAGGTCCATTTAGCTGGCGCTGAGTTATTTTTAATCGCGGCATTTTCTGCCGGCAAACCAAAGGCATCCCAGCCCATAGGTTGCATAACATTTTTACCTTGCATTCGTTGGTAACGAGAAATGACATCACCTAGGCTGTAGTTACGCACATGACCCATATGAAGACGACCACTGGGATAAGGAAACATCGCCAAGCAATAAAACTTTTCTTTTTCAGGAAGTTCTTCAGCTTTAAAGGTGTTGTTATCAGTCCAAAATTTCTGAACGTCGGCTTCAATTGATTGGGGATTGTAAGTGGATTCCATTAAGATTTCTCAAACACGCTTAAATAGGGGCTTTAGCTAACTTTTTCGGCAAATTAAATGAGATAGAATTTGTTATTTTATATGTAAGCTGAAGCGATAAAAATAATCCCGATAGGATACCTTATCTCTGACCTTGGCGACAAGTTAAAGCCAGTTAAAGTGGCAATTTTTTCTCGATATCACAGCAAGTGCCGGCAAATGTTGATAATGTAACAATAATCTAGCACTTGAGATAATGTTCGATAGGCTATAGTTAAACAATATCAAGGCTCGTTTTTAGGTTTTGGAGGCGCTATGAATAAATCAACCTCTCGCATTCAACAAGTTTATCAACAATTGCATGATTGGCTTGAAGATACCCAAGCGCATGAAATTCGCTCTGTGGTGGAGTTAATCGAGCAAGCAAAAGCCTATGCGGTAGCTGCTGAACAAATACCGGCACAAAAGTTACAACAGTTTATGGCGAACCTGAAATATGACTTAAGTGATTTTTATCAACAATATCAGGCCGATATAAAACACTCGCTCTACTTAGAAGTATTAAATGAAAGCTTATGGGCGAGTTTGTCGCAGATCACGGATAGATCACAAGTAGAGTGGTCCGAACTAATGGATGATTTTCAGCACCAAGACGGTTACCATGTTGGTGATTATGTCGGTTTTGGCCAATTGCAGTGTCAAAACTGTCAACACAATATCAGTTATTACCATGCCAGTGTGGTTGCTGAGTGCATAGCCTGTGGTGGTAAAGACTTTTATCGCTTAAGCTTAACCCCCTAAAAACGTGGCGTATTAGCTATTGTTTTACACTACTTTGCTGCGATTGCTTTTATCGATAGCGTTAATCGCAGCAGCAAATAGATACAGCACCCCAACAAAACGGGCTGTTAATTGTTGCCTAGATTAAAGTAAAATCTCTATTTTACTTGATAATAAGAATCGTTTTCCCGAGAGATCCTCTATGACAAATGTGTCAACCAACGTTAAACTTAACGCCAGCCAACTCACAGCCGACTTGTCGGTAAAGCAGTTTGCCAACCCAACACCGGCAGCAGAAATAGCACAAATATTTATTGGCCATGAAAGAGCAAAAGAAGCACTGACGTTTGGGTTATCAATGCCAGCACCTGGTTTTAATGTTTATGCGATGGGCGAGCCGGGTACCGGTCGTCAAACCTTGATCAAACAAATGTTATCAGCAACCGCAAGTCAAGAACCAACACCAGACGAGTGGTGTTATGTCAATAACTTTGATGATGCCAACAGCCCGCGAAAGTTATGTGTTAGTCCTGGAGATGGTAAGCAATTACTTACTCGTATGGAGACTTTTATTGATGAGCTGATGGATTTATTTCCGGAGATTTTTGATAACCCCGGCTATCAACGTCAAAAAGCCGCCATAGATCGTGAGTTTAACAAGAAATATGATCAAGCCATCAGTGAGGTTGAGGCCAGTGCTCTAAAAAACGATGTGGTGTTGTATGAAGAAAACGGTGAAATAGGCTTTTCGCCATTAGTGGAAGGAAAGCCGCTAAATGACAAAGAATTTGCAGATTTAAATGAGCCCAAACGAGCAGAGTTTTATCTTTTATTAGCAAAGCTGGAAGAATTGCTATCTGAAAAACTGATTGAGCTACCACATTGGAAGCGAGTATCGTCCGATAAACTGCGCAAGCTTAAACATGAAACGGCAGCACAAAGTATTCATCCGTTTTTGCATGAACTAGAGCTGGAGTTCGCTAACAATAGCGGCGTACTTAAGTATTTAGCCAAAGTAAAGCGGCATGTGGTTGATGCGGTATTAGAGTTATTGGTGGATGGCAGCAATGAAAGACGCAGTGATAAAGACTTGCGTAAACTCTTGGTGGAACGTTTTTTACCTAATCTGTTGGTAACGCGAAAAGTCGATGCTGGTGCGCCGGTAATTTATGAACAAAACCCAACCTTTCAAAACCTTTTTGGCCATGTTGATTTTGCTAGTTTTCAAGGTAGCAGTTATACCAGTTATCGGTTGATCCGGCCTGGGGCATTACATAGAGCTAACGGTGGTTATCTATTACTTGATGCTGATAAACTATTGACTCAGCCTTTAGTGTGGGCGCGGTTAAAATTAGCGTTAAAATCGCAGCTGATCACGATAGAAAATCCACATTCAGAGTTTGTGCAACCCGGTGCTTTTAGTCTGCAACCAGAAAAAATCCCGCTTAACGTGAAAGTTATTTTATTGGGTGATCCAGAAATTTACTACATGTTACAAGATTATGATCAAGAATTTACTGAGCTCTTTCGAGTATTAGCAGACTTTGATCGCCACTTAGAAAAAAATAAAAATAATTTAAATGATTACGCCAACTTAATTCGTCAACGTGCTTATCGTAATCAATACCCTGAAGTCACCGATGAAGCGGTACTTGAGTTAGTGCGATATGCATTAAGGCGTGCTGAGCATCAACACAAAATATCGGCCAACATAGTACAAGTTAATGACTTGTTAGATGAAGCGTTTTATTTATGGAAGTTAAGCGGTGCCAGCAATGGTCTTTGTGGTCAACATGTTGCAATGGCCTTAGCGGCTAAGCAACGTCGAACCGGGCGTATGAGTGAAGCTTGGTTAGATGAAATAAAAGAGCGCCAGTTACTCATTGATACTGAAGGAGAAAAAGTTGGTAAAATCAATGGTCTTACGGTGTTGGAAATCGGTGACAGCGTCTTTGGTACGCCAGCGCGTATTACTGCCACCGTTTATGCGGGTAGCCAAGGGGTGACCGACATTGAGCGCGAGGTTGACTTAGGAAAGTCTATTCACTCGAAAGGAGTATTAATTTTAAGTGGCTATTTAGGGCATAAGTATGCACAAAATTTTCCGTTAACTATTTCTGCCAATATCGCCATAGAGCAATCCTATGGTCATATCGACGGTGATAGTGCCTCTATGGCGGAGTTGTGTGTGCTGATTTCCGCCATTGCCAATTTACCCATTAGCCAAGGCATTGCCATTACGGGCTCAATGAATCAGCATGGCGAAGTGCAGTCGATAGGGGGTGTTAATGAAAAAATTGAAGGCTTTTATCAACTCTGTAAAGACAAAGGTTTAACGGGACAACAAGGGGTGATTATTCCAAAAACCAATACCATTAACTTGATGCTAGCGCCGGAAGTGATTCAAGCGGTTGCTGATGAGCAATTTAGCATTTACGCGGTGGATAATATTGATCAAGCGATCGAAATTTTAATGCAACGTCCAGCAGGAGAAGTTACCCGCACTGGTCGTTATCCAAGAAAATCAATTCATGGTTTAGTGCTAGATAAGTTAGCCGCATTTGCAGACCTACTTAATGGCGCTGAAGAGTAAAAAACCAATTACCTATATAGCTAGACTCAATAAACACAGCCATTGCTGTGTTTATTGCTTTTAAGGTAATGCAAAAACAACAATCGTTTAAAAAATAAGCATTATTTCAATTCTTTTTCTATACTCTGCATATCAACAATATTTTTTAATCTGACTTTACTGGCAGCGATGTAAGCCAAGCATAGAGAAAGTATTGTGCTTTATAGGTGCTATCTCAGTAAAGTGAATGAAGAGAGCAAGTTAGCGAAAGCGAAATAACAATAATAAGTAAAGGCAGTGAGCTGAAATGAGGAATTTTAATCACTTCACAACAGCTCCCTATAGGGTCAGGATGCTAACCTAATACGCATATTGGATCTATGCCCCAGCTACTTAAACCTTATTTTGCTCAGCACCTGACTTATTGAAAAAATTGGGGGCAATGTGCAATCATCTGAGCAATTTTCACAACTTTGGCCGATAGCGGCGTATTTCATCATACTCGTGACTATGTTAGTTGCTATGATGCTGTTGTCCTATTTTCTTGGCCCAAAAACCCATACCCGTGCAAAAAATACCCCCTATGAGTCGGGCATTATTTCGGTATCAAATAATAAAACCCGATTCAGCAACCACTTTTTTTTATATGCCATATTTTTTGTCATTTTTGATTTAGAAACCATTTATCTCTTTGCTTGGGTAATTGCCTTTGATGAAGTAGGTTGGCCCGGTTTTATAGAAGCGGGTATTTTTATAGTCGTGCTATTAGCGGCATTACTGTATTTGGCGCGTATTGGCGCGTTAACGTTAACGCGTCGACATCAACCGTTTAGAGTTAGCCAGCTGCAGCGCCAGCGTAAAGCCGATCACCAGAATGCAAAACAACAGCCGTTTCACCAACAGCAAACCATAGGGCATTAACCATGGAGTGGTCATTAACTAAAGCAAAACTCGATGATGCGATGAGTGAAATGAAAAGTGTGTCAGAGGCTGAGCTAAAGCGTAATGTTTTTCTGGCTAAGCTCGACGATATGGTGAATTGGGGCCGAAAAAACTCAATATGGCCGTTTAACTTTGGCTTAAGTTGTTGCTATGTCGAAATGGCCACCAGCTTTACCTCACGTCATGATATTGCGCGCTTTGGTGCCGAAGTGATTCGGGCAACGCCAAGGCAAGCCGATTTAATGGTTATTTCCGGAACTTGCTTTCGAAAAATGGCACCGGTGATACAACACCTGTATGAACAATTACTCGAGCCTAGGTGGATTATTTCAATGGGCTCATGTGCAAATTCTGGCGGCATGTATGACATATACAGCGTGGTGCAAGGGGTGGATAAATTTATCCCTGTAGATGTTTATGTACCCGGCTGCCCACCAAGACCGGAAGCCTTGCTTGAGGCGCTATTGCTATTGCAAAACAAAATAGCACATCAACCTAGGCCGCTAAGCTGGGTGGTAGGTGAACAAAATAATGCTCAGATAGTACCACCATCATTGCGCGATATTAAGCACCAAGAGCGTATTGAAGTGATCAATTTAGATCCCCCCGATCAGATCTAAGGCAAGCTGGTGGATATAAATGAATAAGCGAGCAAGCGAGTTGTAAGTAATAACGATAATAACTAACAAGTAAAGGGCGATTAATGACGGCGACGATAAACATGAAGGCAAGTAAAGATTGGCAGATGCAACAGCCTGTGCCTTTGCTTGATGAGATTATTGCGCTTTCGCCTACGCTTAACTTGCAGCCAGTGACAGCAGCTGAAAATATTTGTGATGAGGTACCTTCGTACTGGCTGGCAAAAAGCCAACTGATCAAATTGGCGCAAGTATTAAAGCAGGAGTTAAGCAAACCTTTTGATATGTGCTTTGATATTACCGCCATTGATGAAAGTGAACGCCAGCAACGCAGCGCTAATCGCCAAGCGTTTACCCTAAGTTATCACTTACGCTCATACCAACGCAATCAAGATATTCGCATTAAGATAGCCTTAACCGAGGCAGATAAAACTATCGAGAGTGTGTGTGGTTTTTGGCCCAATGCTAACTGGTATGAGCGAGAAGTTTGGGACATGTTTGGTATCGTGTTTCAAAATCATCCTTATTTAACCCGCATTTTAATGCCTAGTACTTGGCAAGGGCACCCGTTACTTAAAAGTCATCCGGCTCGTGCAACGGAAATGGATCCCTTTACGCTGCCCCCCCACCAACAAGATAAAGAGCAAGCTGCGCTGCAATTTAATCCTGAGCACTGGGGCATGAAAAGGCAAAGTAAAGATAGCGATTTTATGTTCTTAAACTTAGGGCCTAATCATCCCAGTGTCCATGGCGCCTTTCGTATTGTCTTGCAGATGGAAGGGGAAGAAATTGTTGATTGTGTGCCGGATATTGGCTATCACCATCGCGGTGCAGAAAAAATGGGCGAGCGCCAGTCGTGGCACAGCTATATTCCGTATACCGACCGTATTGATTACCTGGGCGGGGTGATGAACAATTTTCCTTATGTAATGGCAGTGGAGAAACTGGCTGGCATAACGGTACCCGATAGAGCAAAAGTGATCCGCATTATGACCGCGGAAATGTTTCGTATTCTCAGTCATTTGTTGTTTTATGGCACGTTTGCACAAGATATTGGTGCGTTGTCGCCGATATTTTACATGTTTGTCGACCGTGAAAAACTGTTTGGCATTATTGAAGCTTTTACCGGTGCGCGCATGCACCCAAGTTGGTTTCGAATCGGTGGTGTCGCCCAAGACTTACCCAAGGGTTGGCAAGCTTTAGTGCAGGATTATGTGAACTATTTACCTAAACGACTCGATGAGTATGAAAAAATGGTTATGCAAAATACCATTTTACAGCGGCGCACTAAAGGTATAGGTGCCTACTCAACCCAAGAAGCCATTGATTGGGGAGTCACAGGCCCAGGCTTACGCGCCACAGGTTTTTCATGGGATCTTCGTAAGCAGCGTCCGTATGCAGGTTATGATCAGTTTGACTTTGAGGTGCCACTGGGCCACAACGGTGATTGTTATGATCGTTGCCGAGTCCGAGTTGAAGAAATGCGACAAAGTATTCGGATTATTGAGCAATGTTTAAATAACATGCCAGAAGGACCCTATAAAGCGGAGCACCCACAAACCACACCACCACTAAAAGATCGTACCATGCGCGATATTGATTCCTTAATCCCTCATTTTCTTAATGTCTCTTGGGGACCTGTGATCCCTGCTGGTGAAGTATCGATAAGTGTTGAAGCAACCAAGGGGATTATGGCTTATCACTTATTCAGTGATGGCAGCACCATGAGTTATCGCACCCGTATTCGCACGCCGAGTTTTGCACATTTACAAATGCTGCCCTTGATCAGTAAAGGCCAGATGGTGGCTGACTTAATTGCCACGCTGGGCAGTATTGATTATGTAATGGCGGATGTTGACCGATGATGAATAAAGAGCTGGCTATGAATAGCATTGACACAGTAACAATTGACTATCAAACCTACTTAAGCGCCGCAGAAATTGCCGCGATTGAGCACGAGGTTAGCATTATGGAAACCCGTGACGCCGCCGGCATTGAAGCGCTAAAAGTGGTGCAAGCACATCGTGGCTGGATCAGTGATGATAGCCTGTTTGCCATTAGTGACTTGCTGGCCATGCCCATAGCCCAACTTGAAGGGGTAGCAACATTTTATAATTTAATTTACCGACAACCGGTTGGTCAATATGTCATTCATGTTTGTGACAGCATTGCCTGCCATTTAATGGGGTATGAAGCTGTGTTGATTGCCATCAAGCAACATTTAGCTATTGACTATGGACAAACAACTGCAGATGGCAAGTTCACTCTTTTATCTAATGCTTGCTTGGGTTGCTGTGATAAAGCCCCTGCGATGATGGTAGGAACTGAACACTACCAAAACTTAACCCCAGCAAGCGCGGTTGCTGTGCTAGCGCAGTTGGCGGCCAAAGGAGAGGCAGATGACTGTAGCTAAGTTTAATACGGTTATAACACCGCTGACGCAATGGGTTAATTTACAACAACCTTTGGACTTTACAGCCTATTGTCAGGTCGGCGGCTATCAAGCAGCAAAAATAGCCTTGACTGAGTATCAAGCGCATGAGGTGTTAGAGATAGTGAAAAACTCAGGGTTAAAAGGGCGTGGCGGCGCGGGATTTCCGACCGGCATGAAGTGGAGTTTTGTGCCTATGTATGCCCCTGAGGATAAAAATGCACCCGATAACAAGTATTTGATTGCCAATGCTGATGAAATGGAGCCAGGCACGTTTAAAGATAGGTTGCTACTTGAAGGTGCACCTCATCAATTAGTTGAAGCTATGATCATTGCCGCCTATACCATAGGTGCCAATAAGGCTTATATTTTTTTGCGCGGCGAATATCATTTAGCAGCAAAGCGCTTGCAACAAGCCATTGATGAGGCATACCAACACCAATGGCTAGGCGACAACATTCAAGGCAGTCAGTTTTCGTTAAATTTATACCTGCATTGCAGTGCCGGTCGCTATATTTGTGGTGAAGAAACCGCACTGATTAATGCACTCGAAGGTAAGCGGGCCAATCCAAGAGCTAAGCCGCCGTTTCCACAGGTCAGTGGCTTGTTTGGTAAGCCGACTATCGTTAACAATGTCGAAACCCTGTGTAATTTGCCGCATATCTTGAAAAACGGCATTGACTGGTTTCAAGGTTTAGCCCCGAACAGTGACGCCGGCACAAAAATTTATGGTGCCTGTGGTCGAGTTAAAAAGCCGGGCTTGTGGGAGCTGCCAATGGGGGTGACATTGCGTGAAGTGCTCTATCAACATGCTGGCGGCATGCAAGCAGGGCTAGCGTTTAGAGGCTTATTACCTGGTGGAGCATCAACAGACTTTTTAGTAGCAGAGCACTTAGATACGCCCATGGATTACGACTCGATTGCCAAAGTGGGCAGCCGTTTAGGTACCGGGGGCTTGATTGTATTAGACGATAAAAACTGCCCTGTGGCTATGGTGTTAAATTTAATGCGCTTTTTTGCACAAGAGTCATGTGGTTATTGTACGCCATGTCGAGATGGTACGCCGTGGGCGGTGGAGGTATTGGCTCGAATTGAACAAGGACAAGGACGCATACAGGATTTAGACACGTTATCCAAGCTGTGTGACTTTATGTGGATAGGGAAAACCCATTGCGCTCTCGCACCTGGCGCGGTAGAGCCGCTAAGAAGTGCTTTAAAATATTTTCATGACGACTTTCTTCAGCATATTGAGCATGGGTGTTGTCATTATAACCCCAGTGCCATCGCTAAACGCCGGCAAGTTGCACAATCGAGCGTGCAAGCTGTCACTACCAGTTCAAATATGACGGGGTCAGCTAATGAGTGAAAAGCAAGTCACCATTTTTATTGATGATGTGGCGTATCAAGTAAGTAGCACAGATAACTTGCTGGCGGCTGTGTTATCGCAAAAATTAAACTTGCCTTATTTTTGTTGGCACCCCGCGATGGGCTCGGTGGGCGCTTGTCGACAATGCGCGGTCATGCAGTTTCAAGACTCAACTGATGACAACGGCCGCATGGTAATGGCATGTACGACGCCGGTAACAGAGGGTATGCGTGTCAGCATCAAGCATCATCAAGCCAGTGAATTTCGTGAGCAAATTATTGCCGCCATGATGACTAACCACCCACATGACTGCCCAGTGTGCGCCGAAGGGGGGGAGTGTCACTTACAAGATATGACAGTAATGACAGGCCATAGTGTGCGTGAGTATCAGGGCACTAAGCGTACTTTCAACAATCAATACTTAGGTGAGCTTATTGGTCACGAAATGAACCGCTGTATTACCTGTTATCGCTGTACGCGGTTTTATAACGATTATGCCGGCGGTAAAGACTTTGGCGTGTTTGGCTCAAAAAATCAGGTCTATTTTGGTCGCCATCGCGATGGTGCGCTGGCCAGTGAGTTTAGCGGCAATTTAGTAGAAGTGTGTCCTACCGGTGTGTTTAGCAATAAAGTTTTTTCTGCACACTATACCCGTAAATGGGATTTACAATCAGCGCCATCAATTTGCAGTCATTGTGCGGTGGGCTGTAACCTCAGTATTGGTGAACGCTATGGCACAGTCAGGCGCGTAATGAACCGTTATAACGCCGAGCTCAATGGTTATTTTCTCTGTGATCGAGGTCGTTTTGGCATCGGCTTTGTTAATGCTGAGCAGCGCATCAGGCGAGTAAAAGGCGTTAATCAGCAATCGCCGGTGGCGTTGACAAGTTTAGATATTGCTAAGGCGTTTGCCCATTTTCGTAACAAATCTTTTTTGGCTATTGGTTCAGCTCGAGCATCCTTAGAAGCGAATTTTTATTTAAAGCAAATTGTCGGTGCTGAGCAGTTTTGTGCTGGCTATAATGATGACGAAATGATAGTGGCAGCGCAACATGCACAGCTGTTGGCCAAGCATAAACCGCCAAGTTTAGCGGCAATAGAGGCCAG
The DNA here is from genome assembly GCF_002104455.1 of Colwellia chukchiensis. Taxonomy (GTDB): domain Bacteria; phylum Pseudomonadota; class Gammaproteobacteria; order Enterobacterales; family Alteromonadaceae; genus Cognaticolwellia; species Cognaticolwellia chukchiensis. The sequence goes on from NZ_NBOC01000001.1 coordinate 365,843, forward strand.
CGACTTTGTTTTTATTGTTGGTGAAGATATCACGCAAACCGCGCCACGCATGGCGTTGTCGGTGCGACAAGCATTGCGTCATGCTGCGAAAGCAAAAGCGGCTAAGTTAGGTATTGCATCATGGCAAGATAGTGCGGTTAGAACCAGTGCGGGCAATGAGCTTTCTCCTTTATTTTTGCTACAAAGCACCAGCACGAAACTTGATGATGTTGCCGAGCAAAGCTTGTTATTGCCAGTTGGACAATTTGCAAACTGTATCCGCGTACTAACCGCTTTGTTGCAAAAAAGTGTCCTAAACCGCCACTTTGACTTGCAGCAAGCCCTTAACCAGTTAGCTACGCAAACGCCGTTAACTGAGCATGCGCAAGCTTTTATAGGCTCATTGTTTGAGGCGCTCTGTCAAGCGCAGCAACCGTTAATTATCGCCGGTTGCTCGAGTTGCCAAGGGCAAACATTAGCTGAAATTGAGCATTTGTTACAAGAGATAAAACAGCGCTCAGCAGCTGATGCCACTCAGTTACCTAAGCTGCCCCAGTTAGCGGTAGTGCCAGTAAGCGCTAATAGTGTTGGCATTTTATCGCTGCTAGATGAGCACACCTTGTCAATTTCCCAAGTGTTAGCCAAGCTGAAGCATCAGAAAAATACCTTCCAAGGCGTTATTGTGCTTGAGCAAGAACTAGCGAGTTTGAGTGATAGTGAAATTCAGCAGTTAAGAGCCATATGCCCAACCTTGATTGTTTTGGATCACTCAAGCACTCGCCTGTCAGTATTGGCTGATATCTTGTTACCCGTGGCTGCAGTCAGTGAAGGTGACGGTCATTATGTTAATTATCAGGGGCAAGTGCAGCGCTTTTATCAAGTGCATGCCCCAGTATTACCGATCCAAGAAAGCTGGCGCTGGCTAGATACTATCGCCGGTACTTTAACCGTTAACGGCGCTGAGTTTAGCGCGCAATCACAAACAAATAAAAAGCACGGTTTATGTCAGTCCTTAGCAGAGTTACACCATTACTTTCGCCAAACCTTTACTGATTGGCCGCAGTTAGTGCTAGATAAAATCGATGCGGGTACAACCAAAGCCTTTGCAAGAATGCCCCATAGAGCCAGTGGTCGCACCGCACAAATGGCAAACATCAGCGTTCATGAAGCAAAAACAACGCAAAAAATTGACGACAGTTTGAGTTTTTCCATGGAAGGGCAGCCGCTTGAGCGAGCAAGTGATATGCCATTTACTTGGGCACCAGGTTGGAACTCCAATCAGTCCATTAACCAATTTCAACGCCAAGTTAATGGTCAGTTGTTACAGCAAAAAGCAGCGCAATATATTACCGTTAGCGAACAAGTATTGAAGAACCCATGCTGGCAATTAACCGAGCCAGAGGCAAGTAGCCGCGTGACAACGTGCGCAAAGCAAGACCATATCGCAAGCGCAGACTCGATGTTAGTTAGCTATGTACAGCAGGCCAACATTTATTTAAGTGAGTGGCAAGCGGCGCAGACCGCAGAGTTTCAAATGTTGCGCGCTAGCAATTTATTGTCAATCAGCGCTGCTCTGGCCAAGCAATTTGGCATCACTAAAGGCCAGTGGTGTAAAGTGGTGCTTTCTTCGTGCCAAGGCATAACGCCTCGCATTAGCCATAGCGTGATTAGCCAAGTTGTAATTGTTGAGCAGCTGCCTGCTAACTTGATGTTTGGTAATTTCCCACTTAGTCCAAGCTTAGCGCCATGCCTTGAGGTGTATATAATAGCGGCAGAGCCACAAGCATTATCTGATTATCTAAGTGCATATAATGACCAGTTAATGGCCGCAAAAAAAAGCAAACAAGCACTACTGGAGCGGTTAAAAGCTAACGATCAGCATATTCCGATAAGGTTGCTATCGGGAGGATTAGACGATGACTGAGATGCTTTGGAAATTATTTGAGATCACAGTAATCATCGCGTTACTGATCCCGATGGCGGCAATGTTGGTCTGGGTTGAGCGGCGCATGATTGGCATTTGGCAAGATCGCCTTGGCCCCAATCGTGTTGGGCCCTTTGGCATATTACAATCTTTCGCTGATTTATTAAAAATTCTGGGTAAAGAAGACTGGGTGCCGCCTTTTAGTGATGGTCGGGTTTTTGTCTTAGCCCCCGTTATTGGCGCTTTGTGTGTGTTAATGAGCTTTGCCGTTGTGCCTTTTTCCTCCGTTATTGGCGTCTCTGATTTAAATATTGGTTTGTTGTTTTTTCTTGCCATGGCGTCCTTAGCCGTTTATGGCGTTGTGCTAGCGGGTTGGGCGTCTAATTCTAAATATGCCTTATTAGGTGGTATGCGCGCTGCGGCCCAAACCGTTAGTTATGAAGTGTTTATGGGCTTATCAGTGATGGGGGTGGTGCTGTTAACCGGCAGTTTTAACCTGCGCGAAATAGTGCTAGCACAAGCTGATGGCTGGCTGATCCAATCACAATTTATTGGCTTTATTATATTCTTAATTGCCGGTATTGCCGAAAGTCACCGTTTACCCTTTGACTTACCTGAAGCAGAAACAGAGCTGACGGCGGGGTTTCATACTGAATATTCTGGCTTGAAGTTTGCCTTATTCTTTTTAGGAGAATATTTAGGCGTTACCTTGATTTCTGCTATGTCGGTGGTGTTGTTTTTTGGTGGCTGGTTAATGCCAGAGCCGTTAGCATCATGGTTGCCGCCGCTAATTTGGTTTGTTGTGAAGGTGATGTGTTTGGTGATGTTTTTTATTTTACTAAGAACCTCGCTACCGCGACCACGATTTGATCAACTGCTAAAGTTTGGCTGGGTGGTGATGTTGCCCTTGGCCTTAGTGAACTTACTCGCTACCGCCTTGTTGCGCTTAAGTGGAGTGCTGTAATTATGTTTTTTGTTCAGCGAACACTTGCCCGTCTATGTAGCAATCAGGAGTCAGCCGATGTTTAGTCAACTGAGAACCTTATGGTTAGTGTTAAAACACACCTTTAGTAAAGCCGATACCGTGCAATATCCGGAACAAAAACCTTATCTTGCGCCTCGATATCGTGGCCGTATCGTGTTAACACGCGATCCCGATGGTGAAGAGCGCTGTGTGGCTTGTAACTTATGTGCCGTTGCCTGCCCAGTTGATTGCATTGCCTTGCAACAAGTGGTGGATGACGATGGCCGCAAACGTGCGGAGTTTTTTCGTATTAACTTTTCACGCTGTATTTTATGTGGTCTGTGTGAAGAAGCTTGCCCAACCTATGCCATTCAGTTAACACCCGATGTTGAGTTGGCAGAATACGACCGGCAAAACCTCGTTTATGAAAAACAGCACTTATTAATTAGCGGCCCAGGCAAGTACCCTGACTATAGCTTTTATCAACAATCGGGTATCGCCATTAAAGACAAACCAAAAGGCGGCGCAGAGCAAGAAAGACCACCCGTTGATATTAAAGGGTTAATGCCATGAATCGGGTAATAGGGGGATATGATGCTGACAGCTTTAGCGACTATTGAAAGTTTATTTTACCTTGCAGGATTAGTGGCAGTTATTGCGAGCCTGAAAGTAGTAACCGGTAACAATACTGTACATGCCTTATTATATTTGGTGGTGTCGCTGTTGGCGGTAGCAGTATGTTTTTACTTAATGGGCGCGCCATTTGCGGCCGGATTAGAGGTGATTGTGTATGCTGGTGCTATTTTAGTGTTGTTTGTTTTTGCGGTACTAATGTTTGGGTTAGGCAAAGATGAATTACGCCATGCACCCAAAAGCAATAACCTAGCCAATATGATCGCGGCGATGTTGTTAGCATTTGTGGTGCTGGTTGAATTAGTGATTATTATATATCACGGCGATATGCAGCAAAGCTTGCAAGCAAATGTTGTTGACTCAAAAGCGGTTGGCATTATGTTATATGGCCCTTATTTGCTCGCGGTTGAAATAGCATCATTTTTACTGTTGGCGGGGCTGTTAGCTGGCTATCACTATGCAAAGCCCGATGGCACAGAGGCAAGTTTATGACCACAATCCCATTATTTCATGTCTTAATTTTATCGAGCTTGCTGTTTGTTATCGGGTTTATTGGTGTGGTCGCGAGAAAAAATACCTTATTTATCTTGATGAGCCTTGAAGTGATGTTAAACGCGGTTGGTGTCGCTTTTATTGGCGCTGGCAGTGTCTGGCAACAAGCGGACGGGCAAGTGATGTTTATTTTAATCTTAACATTAGCGGCAGCAGAAGTGGCCGCAGGGTTAGCGTTATTAATTAGAATGCAAAAGCGCTATCACTCGTTAGATATTGATTTGTTAAACCGGATGAAGGGGTAATTAAGGTGCTTTTAGCCAGCGTAATGCTTTATCCATTGCTTAGCTTTTTATTTCTGGTTAGCTTTGCTAAGAAATTGTCTTGGCCCACAGTGGCAACGATTAGTGTCGCAAGTATTGGCCTGTCTGCGTTGGCAAGTGGGCTATTAGTTTGGCAACTTTCTGCTAGTGACAATCAGTTGCTAACGGTAACGCTTTGGCATTGGTTTGATCTTAATAGTCACTCAGGTAGCTCGGCAGTAAATATTGGCTTTTATTTAGATGGCTTGTCAGGGGTGATGATCAGTGTTGTCACTGGTGTAGGGTTTTTGATCCACTTATTTGCGGCAATTTATATGAAAGCCGATAAAAACTTCGCACGCTTTATGGCCTATATGAATTTATTTATCTTTGCCATGCTGATTTTAGTTTTAGCCGATAACCTGGTTTTACTGTATTTAGGTTGGGAAGGGGTCGGTCTGTGTAGCTTTTTATTAATTGGCTTTTGGTATCAAGAAAAAAGCAATGTTTTGGCGGCGCGTAAGGCATTTATCGTGACCCGCGTAGGCGATACCTCGATGGCTATTGCCTTATTTTTATTGTTTAGCACTTTCGGTACCCTTGATATTGAGCTGCTAAGTAGCGTATTGCCTGTCATAAATGGTGCCGATACCGATGCTGTGCTGGATGATAAACTGTATTGGATAGCACTATTACTGCTTGGTGGTGCGGTTGGTAAGTCAGCACAACTGCCGCTGCAAACTTGGTTACCCGATGCCATGGCAGGGCCAACGCCAGTGAGTGCATTGATACATGCAGCCACTATGGTTACCGCAGGGGTGTATTTAATCGCGCGCCTACACCATGTTTTTTTATTAACACCAGAGGTGATGCACTATATTGCGTGGCTAGGCGCCATTACCTTGTTGCTTGCCGGCGTAGCGGCGCTTGCGCAAAATGATATCAAACGTGTATTAGCGTACTCTACCATGAGCCAAATTGGCTATATGATGCTGGCATTAGGGGCTGGAGCTTGGAGTGCAGGTGCTTTTCACTTAATGACCCATGCCTTTTTTAAAGCTTTACTGTTTTTAACTGCAGGCAGCATTATTTATGCCTTACATCATCAACAAAATCTTTTTAAGATGGGCGGTTTATTGCAAAAAGCGCCGTTTGAAAGTGCTTTATTTATCATCGGGCTAATTTGTTTAATGGCACTGCCGGGGAGCTCGGGCTTTTTCTCAAAAGAAGCGATAATTGCGCAGCTGTGGTCGTCTGATACGGCAGGCCCTATGCTTTGGTGGTGCGCGATTTTAGGCGCGCTGTTAACGAGCCTTTATAGCTGTCGTTTGTTTTTTCTTGGCTTTCTTGGCCGAGCGAGATTTTCAGCGCCAATTCAAGCAGAGAAACATATTTTGCTACGCGCTGCACTTGTTGCCTTGGCGATATTATCGTTACTGGGCGGGCTAATTCCGCTTGAGCTAAGCTTAGTGTTTCCAAACAGTGTGGTGTTGGCGTCGAAAAATGAACCCAGTTGGTTGCATACGGTTGCCATTTTAACGCCTTTTATCGGCATACTTGCCGCTTGGTTGTACTTTAAACCTTATCGACTGGCATCGAGTGACAATAAGCAAGTGCTTGGCATGCATAATGGTAAATTGGCGCAGTTTTGCCAGCAAGGCTTAGGTTTTGACAGTGTATATAACACCTTCATTGTGCAACCTTATATGTGGCTTGCAAAGCGCAATAAAAACGATATTTTTGACCAAATCATGATGCTTAATACTTGGTATGTCGGGCTTTGGCATGATGCCATCATTATGGTACAAAATGGTAGTCTACGTTGGTATTTAGCCGCCTTTGGCATTGCAATATTGCTCTTAACAGGAGTGATTTTGCTATGACACTTTCGGTGATTATGTTGGCGTTGGTATTAACCGGCGCAATAGCTTGGTGGGCAGAGCGACACTGGCAAGGTAGCGCCAAGTGGTTGTCTTTATTGGGGTTGACGTTATTAGCAACTGTGTTTGCCGTGTTTATAACCAGCGCCAATCATGACTTTGCTCAGTTGCAGGTGCTAACCAGAGTAATGTGGATTGCCACCTTTAATATTGAATATAGCATCGCCATTGATCAGCTCAGTATTTTGCTGATTGCACTAACTTGGTTGCTTGCCATTATTTGTGTACTGATCTCGTGGCGAGAAATTAAGCACAAGGTGGGCTTTTACTATTTTAATTTGCTGCTAACCGTTGCCGGTATTATTGGGGTTTTTATCGCGGTTGACTTGTTTCTTTTTTTCTTTTTTTGGGAAGTTATGCTGCTCCCCATGACAGCTATTATTGCGATTTGGGGGCATGAAAATCGTCGTTTTGCCGCGTTGAAGTTTTTTATTTTTACGCAAGTGAGCAGCCTACTAATGTTGGTTGCCATTATCGGCTTTGCCTACTTTCATTTATTACAAACGGGCCTATTAAGCTTCTACTACTTGGATTGGCGGGCATTACCTATGCCGTTAGCTATGAGTCAGTATTTAATGCTAGGTTTTTTTATTGCCTTTGCCGTCAAATTGCCGTCTGTGCCTGTGCATACTTGGTTACCCGATGCCCACACCCAAGCGCCGACAGCAGGCAGTGTGCTGCTGGCTGGTGTGCTGCTAAAAACCGGCGCTTATGGCTTAATTCGTTTTGTTATTTTTTTATTTCCAGAGGCCAGTGTGCAATTTGCACCAGTTGCCGCAACATTAGCGGTAGTGAGTATCCTTTATGGCGCAAAAATGGCTTTTGCTCAGCAAGACTTTAAGCGCTTAATAGCTTATAGCAGTATCAGTCATATGGGGTTTGTGATGTTGGCGCTATTCGCCTTTAATAGCATGGCTTATCAAGGGGCCATCGTGACTATGGTTGCACATGGGCTCAGCAGTGCCGCGCTATTTTGTTTAGCCGGTATGATTTACCAGCGCATTCATAGTCGCAGCTTGATTGCGATGGGGGGGTTTTGGCGTAGCGCGCCACGCATGGGTGGGTTTACCTTAGCCTTTGCTTGTGCTGCCTTTGGTTTGCCCGGCTTAGGTAATTTTATTGGTGAATTTCTTATTCTTGTTGGCGTATTTCAGGTTCAAGCTGAATTTGCCATAGTGGCGGCGTTGGCATTAGTCGCCTCTGCAGTTTATGGCATGGTGTTGTTTCAAGGCAGTTTTCAAGGACCTGCTAAGTGCGAGGTTATTGATCTGCAGCGCCGAGAAGTAGCCATTTGTAGTGCCTTGCTGCTATTACTTTTGCTGCTTGGCTGCTACCCCACGCTATTACTTAAATTTTCGTTTGGAGGTTAGCCTGATGTCGGCAATAACAAGTCAACCTGACGCTCTGTTTAGCTTGACCATGGCCCAAGCGATTTTACCCCAGCTTATTATTGCTTTTGGTATCGTGTTGGGCTTGCTATTAGTAGCATGGCGGCGTACACAACAAATAATTGTTTGCTTTACGGCGCTGGTACTTGTGCTTGCCTTAATTGCGAATATCAGTTTATACGGCACGTCGACAACACAGGTCACACAGTTGCTACTGGTTGATGCAAATAGTAGTTTTGCCTTGAGCCTAGTGCTTATTTCTGCCCTAGTTGCTTTGCGTATGAGCTATCGCTTTCTTAAAGCCCATATAGAAGTGCATGATGAATATTATTTATTATTATTGTTGGTCGTGTTTGCTGCCGGTATTCTAGTTACCAGTGATCACTTTGCTAGCCTGTTTTTGGGGTTTGAATTATTGAGTATTAGCTTGGTGGGCTTGGTAGGTTATCAAAGAGAAAGTCAGTACAGTGTTGAAAGCGGCTTTAAATACTTGATACTCAGTGCGGCTGCCTCTAGCTTTATGCTGCTAGGCATGGCCTTTATTTATAGTGTTAGCGGCGATATGAGCTTTAATGCCAACCTTAGCAATGCCATATACCACCAGCAAGGTTTGGGGCTGTTTTTTCAATTAGGGCTGTTGTTGTTGTTATCAGGTATTGTCTTCAAGTTGTCACTTGCACCGTTTCATTTTTGGACACCAGATGTTTATCAAGGGGCACCAACCCCTGTAACCCTGCTTATGGCAACCGTGTCAAAACTTGCGATGTTTGTTGTGTTAGTGAAATGTTTTGTCGCACAGCGATATTTGTTACTAGAAAATGTGCAACTTTTTTTGATCAGCTTCGCCATTATTTCTATGTTGTTAGGAAACGTAATGGCGCTGCGTCAACAAAACTTAAAACGGCTATTGGCCTATTCTTCGGTGGCACATATGGGCTATTTGTTGATCATCCTTATTGTGACCTCTGAGCAGAGCTTAGCGTTTAGCTGGCAAAGTATTTTATTTTACTTAGCCGCGTATACGCTTGCTAACCTGTCTATTTTTATGGTTATCGCTCTGTTGCAGCAGTACTCTAGTGATGCGCCTTACCAAGAAGATATATTATTGACCGACTTACAAGGCTTGTTTTGGCGCGCACCCAGTTATGGACTATTGATGATTTTAGCGTTATTAAGCTTGGCGGGTATTCCATTAACCATGGGATTTATTGGTAAGTTCTATATTTTAAGCCATGCAACCATTGCCCATGCGTGGTGGTTGATTGCAATTCTTATTTTTGCCAGTGCTATCGCCTTAGCGTATTACCTACCGATTATCTTTAAGATACTGACAGCTAAAGCCAATGATCCTCAACACATGCCACTGAAAAAACAGCATCTTATTGAGCAGGCTTTGGTATACGCCTTGGTAGTTATAAGTTTGTTTTTTGGCATTTTACCGGAGTTTGTCAACCAATTTATTCACAGTTAATGTGATGGTGAGATTAAGCGATACAGCAAGGTTTGACGATAAATTTGTTGTGTTTGTGCTAACGTTTAGCCGAATATATTATTATCGCGACAGCGCCTTAAACAATTTACCATCGCCAATACATATTTGTCACAGGCGCTCATGGGCTTGCTAGCTTTGATGGAGAAATCGGTGCAGCTTCATTAGAGGTAGCTAGAGGCAGTTGACGCTCAACAAAGCTATCAACTTAGTGCTGTTGCAATATCGATCCTAGTAGCTGTGATACAGACAACAATACAGAGTCTAGTTGGCGTTGAATAATAGCGCATAAGATCTAGATCAGCGATGCAAAAATTATCGGCTTCTATCTAGCTAATATCAGAGGCATAACACTATGTTTTTGTCCCGATATATTCGTCTTTTGCGCTTATTATGAAGCATTATTGCCGAAAAGCTTTAAAAAAACTAAGGTTAAATTTAGTTAATTTTCTCTAATCTCTTGTATAAATTAACAACATCTGTATAATGCGCGCCTCTGTAAATAGGAATCAAAAAAGCCTTGGTCGTCTTAGAGAAAAGATGACATTACAGATTTTCAAAATGAGTGGGGTATATCCGCCCAATAGACTTGCCCAGTTAACCCTCTATGTTAACGTAATGAATGTGCCTTAAGTCTTCCTGGTGGTTTCCTCGTATATGTACGTAGGAATCTCGGTATTTGCCGGTTTCTACCATGAGAAGACAAAAATTATATGACTGATCTTAACAATGCCTCTGTAGGCTTTGACACCCTTGGCCTGCCTGAAAACTTAGTATCTGCTGTAAAAGCACTAGGTTTTGAAAGTTCAACGGCTATTCAAGCACAAACTATTCCGCCATTATTAGCGGGTAAAGATGTACTTGGCGAAGCGCAAACCGGTACCGGTAAAACCGCGGCTTTCGGTTTACCCGCGCTAGCAAAAATAGACGTAACTATCCGCAAACCGCAATTAATGGTGCTTGCGCCAACGCGAGAATTGGCGATTCAAGTAGCGGAAGCGATTGAAACTTTTGCAAAAGATATGAAAGGTTTGCGTGTTGCTACCTTATACGGTGGCCAATCTTACCAACCACAATTTCAACAATTAGAGCGTGGTGCGCAAGTAGTCGTAGGTACGCCTGGTCGTTTAATGGACCATTTACGCCGGAAAAGCCTAAAATTAGCAAATTTATCATTTTGTGTGCTTGATGAAGCCGATGAAATGTTAAACATGGGCTTTTTAGAAGATATTGAATGGATTTTAGAGCACTTACCTGAAGCAACGCAAATGGCTTTGTTCTCAGCCACTATGCCGGCGCAAATTCGTAAAGTAGCGAATCGTTTTCTAAAAAGTCCTGAACATATTAAAATTGCCGCAGTAAAAAAAGTAAAAGCCAATATTGCACAGTACGCGTGGAAAGTTAGCGGTATTAATAAAATGACCGCCTTAGAGCGTATTGCGGAAACAGTTGATTATGATGCCATGATCATTTTTGTTCGCACCCGTAACGACACCATTGAAGTGGCAGAAAAGCTTGAGCGTGCAGGCTATGCCGCACTTGCACTAAATGGTGATATGAACCAAGCGCAACGCGAGCGTACAGTTGAGCAATTGAAATCTGGCGTATCATCAATTTTAGTGGCGACCGATGTTGTCGCGCGTGGTTTAGATATTCCACGTATTTCACTGGTTATCAACTATGACTTACCCAGTGACAATGAAGCCTATGTGCACCGTATTGGTCGTACCGGTCGCGCGGGTCGTAGCGGCACTGCCATTTCATTTGTTCGTCCTCGTGAAATGTACTCATTACGTCACTATGAACGCTTGACATCGGGTACGGTTGCTATGTACGACTTACCTAATATTCAAGAGATAGGTAAAGCTCGTATTGAGCGTACCCGCAACGAACTAGTTAGCCTAGTTGCGGAAAAAGAGTTAACGGCGATGTGTGAAATTATTGAAACTATGGCCAATGAGTCAGAGTTATCTATGGTCGATTTAGCCGCGGCATTGTTATACCAAAAGCAATTAAAGCAACCATTACAGCCGAAAGAAGATCCTAAACCTCGTCGTGAAGCGCGTGAACGCAATACTCGCAATGACAGTCGCGGTGCTCGTGATGCTCGAGGAGGGCGCAACGAAGCTCGTGGTGGTCGCCATGATAACCGTACAGAACGCACGCCGCGTAAAGTGAAAGTAGCTCGCTCTGATGTTGATTGGCAAACCTACCGCCTTGAAGTCGGTAAAGAGCATGGTGCTCGTCCGGGTGATATAGTGGGCGCGATTGCCAATGAAATATCGTTAGACAGTAGCTATATTGGTGCTATTAATTTGCATGATAAACATAGCTTTGTGCAACTACCTAAAGGCATGCCGGACAAGTCTTTTGCACAATTAAAGCGCGTGCGTGTTCGACGTCAAGTGTTAGATATTTCAGTGTCAGACGCACCGGCAGCGCAAGCGCCTAGTCGGGCGCGTAAAGAGCAGCGAGCCAACTAAACATAAGTTTAAGTCAATGTAAGCAAGCGCCAACTTTTATTTAAAGGTTGGCGTTTTTTTTCATGGCGAGAAAAGTCAAGCGTTAATCTTCGTAACTGAATACTTGAAATTTGTGGCTTTATTGCACGCTTCATGGTGATTATTTTAGCGGTAATATTTAATGTAAATTTATTGTTACAGCGCTGAGCGTTGTTAGCTATAGCTTAGATCCAGTAATACTCAAATCGCGCTTATTTACTCGTAACAATAGATTTACGCTTGAGAAAAGTGCACTTTCTGCTAGCCCTTTCTCTAGCGGGCAATCAGGGTAATAATCATCGTATTGTTAGCGCGAGAGAATGCATTATGACGGAAGTAAAAAATCCACTGAATTTACGTGGTATCGAGTTTATTGAGTACGCAACACCAGACTCTGATTTTATGGAACAGGCTTTTTACGGCTTTGGCTTTTCAAAACTGAAAAAGTTTAAAGGTCGTGATATTGATTACTTTAATCAAAATGATATCCACTTTTTTCTAAATAATGAACAAGCGGGATTTTCACGAGAATTCGCTAAAAGTCATGGTCCAGCAATTTGTTCAATGGGTTGGCGCGTTGAAAATGCCGCTTTTGCCTTTGAGCAAGCGATAGCGCGTGGGGCCAAATCTGCTGAACAAGCTGAAAATAAATTACCTTACCCAGCCATTTACGGTATTGGTGACAGCTTAATATATTTCATCGAAAAATTTGGTGAGAAAGGTTCAATTTATCAAGATGACTGTGAAGACTTAGCTGAGCCTGTATTAGTTAAAGATAAAGGCTTTAAAGCGGTTGATCACTTAACCAATAACGTTTATCAAGGCACCATGGAGCATTGGGCGAATTTTTATAAAAATGTTTTTGGTTTTACTGACGTGCGTTACTTTGACATTAAGGGCGAGAAGTCTGCTTTGATTTCTTATGCACTTCAATCACCTTGTGGTAGTTTTAGTATTCCAATTAATGAAGGTAAAGGGCAAAACAATAACCAAATTGATGAGTATTTAGACGAGTATAATGGTCCAGGTGTACAGCACTTAGCCTTTATCACAGATGACTTGTTAGGCTCGTTAGATCAATTAGATAAAAACATCATAGATACCTTAAATATTGTGCCAGAATACTACGATGATGTTTTTGACCGTATTCCCTGGGTTAAAGAAGATCAACAGCGCATTCGTGATCATCAAGTTTTGGTTGATAGCCAAAAAGAAAACTCCTATCTGTTGCAGATATTTACCAAAAATATTTTTGGTCCTATCTTTATTGAGATGATCCAACGGGTCGACGATAAAGGGTTTGGTGAAGGTAACTTTACCGCGCTATTTAAATCAATCGAATTGAACCAAATCGAGCGCGGCGTGCTATAAGGCACTAGTGTCATTAACGATTTTAAGAGCCAGCACCTGCTGGCTTTTTTATGTTCAGGAAGAAGGGTATGTCACGATCACAGAGACGTGAAAGAGTGACCATGTTCAGGAAGAACGATCAGTTTTTCCAAACAAAAACTAAGTCTCTACGCCCTTGTAGGCCATGTCACGTTCACACACTCAGTCTGAGTCATCCTTGATTTCACAACGTTAACGCTTCTTTGCAAGTCGATGTATAAGAGTAACGATGTTTAAGCCGTTTTTAGTTAGTGACTCAAACTTGCCAATCCATTGAATTAATAACTTTAGTCGACCTGACAATCGCAAAATCGCTCATTATCGCTATTTATCGTCAGATATTCATCGGTATGACCTCTCGATAAAATGTCGAAAGCGATAATCATTGGCAGATGAAATGTCTGATCGCATAACCTCGAAATGACGTGGAGAATGCTACAAACCTACGAACATAGCATTCTATGAATTAAACTCATTTGTCAATGAATTAAAATCAATTTTATTCATGTTACGAAGCCAGTATAAAACACACTCTGCTTTTAACTTTCGGCGATATGCTCGGTGGCGCGCAATTCAGTCTTTCGGCATAAAGTAACAAAGATGTTGAAGACTATGAACGGGAAAAATAGCAAGGGAAATTTAAAGCCCAGAAAGCACAAGAAATAAATTCAGCTTTTATGACAGCAATTGGATACAGATAATCATGAATAAAGATTTTACATTTACTATTAAAAAGATTGGTCTCAATGAAAACTACCGTCCATCAGACCATACACGTATTACGACCAACTTTGCTAATTTGGCGAGAGGGGCGAGCCGTCAACAGAATTTGCGCAACACCTTAAAGATGATTAACAATAGCTTTAATGCCCTAGCCTATTGGGATAACCCCAAAGGTGAGCGTTACTCTGTTGAGCTTGATATCATTTCTGTTTATATGAATATTGAGGGTAGTGGCCAAACCTTCCCGTCAATTGAAGTATTAAAAACTAATATTGTTGATCATCAAAGCAAAGAGCGCATTGAAGGCATTATCGGAAATAACTTTTCTTCTTATCTGCGAGATTATGACTTTAGTGTCGTGTTGTCTGAGCATAATAATGGCCAACGCGAGTTTAGCATCCCAGATAGTTTTGGCGATTTGCATGGCAAACTTTTTAAGTACTTTGTCAATTCAACGACTTATAAACAACATTTTAATAAGCCCCCTGTTATCTGTTTGAGTGTCTCGGATAACAAAATCTATCATCGAACTGGCAATCAACATCCTCTATTGGGTGTTGAATATCAGCCTAATCAATCATCATTAACGGAGCAATACTTCAAAAAAATGGGCTTACAAGTGCGCTATTTTATGCCGCCTAAGAGTGTTGCGCCACTGGCTTTCTTTTTCTTTGGCGATTTACTTAATGATTATACTAATCTTGAGCTGATCAGCACCATCAGCACGATGGAAACGTTTCAAAAGATTTATCGACCGGAAATTTATAATGCTAATGCTGTTGCCGGAAATTGCTATCAACCAAACCTGCAGAACTCAGATCATTCGTTAACGCAAATTGTTTATGACAAAGAAGAGCGCAGTAAGTTGGCTGTTAAACAAGGGAAGTTTGCTGAAGAGCACTTCATCAAACCCTATCAAACTGTACTTAAGCAATGGTCTGCTAATTACGCGCTTTAATTAACACGCTTCAATCAATAAAAGGTATAGCAGCATTTATTATGAAAACACTTATTAACAAAACTCGTCTTAACAAAATAATACTACCGACATCAACAGCAGGCAGTTTACCTAAGCCGTCTTGGCTTGCACAACCTGAAGCGCTATGGTCACCTTGGAAATTGCAAGGTGATGAATTAATTGACGGTAAATACGATGCGCTGCGTGTGTCATTGCAAGAGCAACAACAAGCAGGCATTGATATTGTAAGTGATGGTGAGCAAACACGGCAACATTTTGTCACGACCTTTATTGAGCACCTGAACGGCGTTGACTTTGAGCAGCGTAAAACCGTTAAAATTCGTGATCGCTATGAGGCCAGCGTGCCTACTGTGGTTGGTGCTGTTTCTCGACCAACGTCGGTTTTTGTTGAAGATGCCAAACTTTTACGCCAGCAAACTAGTCAGCCGATTAAATGGGCTCTGCCAGGTCCCATGACGATGATAGATACACTTTATGATGACCATTATCACAGCCGCGAAAAGCTCGCTTGGGAATTTGCCAAAATCCTAAATCAAGAAGCCAAAGAATTAGCGGCCGCAGGGGTTGATATTATCCAGTTTGATGAGCCAGCCTTTAATGTATTTTTTGATGAGGTTAATGACTGGGGCATTGCTTGTTTAGAAAGAGCCATTGAAGGACTTAGCTGTGAAACGGCTGTACATATTTGCTATGGCTACGGCATCAAAGCCAACACAGATTGGAAGAAAACCTTAGGAACACAGTGGCGACAATATGAAGCAGTGTTTCCCAAACTGCAAAAATCTACTATCGATATTATCTCGCTAGAATGCCATAACTCTCATGTGCCAATTGAGCTACTTGAACTAATTCGTGGTAAAAAGGTGATGGTAGGTGCCATAGATGTTGCAACCCATATCATTGAAGCACCAGAGGACGTCGCCCAAACCCTACGCGAAGCGCTCAAGTATGTTGATGCCGACAAGCTCTATCCTTGTACCAACTGCGGCATGGCCCCTTTACCGCGTCATGTTGCGAGGGGAAAGCTAAATGCCTTAAGCGCCGGTGCAGATATTGTTCGAAGAGAGCTCGCCATTAACAACTAGCTAATATAATAATGTTGAGTCGGTTTACGTTGCGGCAATAGGATTTAACGCCTATTACCCAACGGGTAGCCTTAACTGAAAGCTAAAAGCTTAAAGAGAATGAGCATAGCCGTTACCGTTCCACAAGAACAGGCGTAAGGCCTTTGTTATGCTTAAACGTAGAAACAAAATTAGAAACAAAAGAGCAGTAGCCGTTAATGAATACTATTGAATTTATAGCAAATAATATCTCTAGCTTTTTTGCCTTGCTTGCCACAGGTGTATTTGCAGGCATTTTAGCTGGCTTGTTAGGCGTAGGCGGCGGTATCGTTATCGTACCAGTGCTATTTTTTTTGTTCCAGAGCTTTGGTGTATCGCCAGAATCTGCGATGCTTGTGGCGACAGCAACTTCACTAGCTACCATAGTACCAACGTCTATGAGTTCAATTCGTTCTCATCACCAAAAAGATAATGTCGATTTTGATCTGCTCAAGAGTTGGGCGCTGTTTATTCTGATAGGGGTATTGCTTGGTAGTTGGTTAGTGACTCGCATTGAAGGCACTATGCTTACTATGTTATTTGGCGTGATAGCGGTATTATCGGCACTAAACATGCTGCTTAGAACGGGAAAGCCAGCTCTGTATCAAAAACTGCCTGAGACGGCGGGACAAACAGTGATGGGCACATCCATTGGCTTTTTCAGTGCAATGGTAGGGATCGGCGGGGGCACTATCTCGGTGCCACTACTCACCTTATATAACTATCCAGCTCACAAGGCCATTGGCACGGCTGCAGCGATAGGGTTAATCATTTCGTTGCCAGGTGCGCTAACAATGTTAACTTTAGGTCAGACACCAATCGATGCTCCAGCGGGTACTTTTGGCTTGGTTAATCTATTTAGTTTTATTTTTATTGTACCGCTAACGGTATTATTCGCCCCCGTTGGGGCATCGCTGGCAGCAAAACTCGATGTGATAAAACTGAAAAAACTTTTTGCCTTGGTCCTACTTTTTACTGGTTTACGCATGCTGGCACAATGCTTACTTTAGGTCTATTGCCGTTGTTAGTGCAGTTATTACGCTCAATTCAACGGGTAATGGTCACCTCCTTTAGTTAGCTCTTTATGCTAATCAACAGCGAGAATTATTCCCACTCGTTCGCTCTGGAATAAAACAAGCAAAGCTATTGCTGTCATTATTTATCTCTATTCTCATGGTAAATAATTGGTTTGATGAATAAAAATGATATAATTTTCTCAATCGATGAATATAGTTCATCATAAAGCCAAAGCTAGGAGTTAATAGATGTTAGAGAGGAGCCATTTAGAAATACTAACCGCAATAAAAGTACATGGAACGCTTACCAAAGCGGCAGACTCATTACACTTATCCCAATCTGCGTTAAGTCACAGTATCAAAAAATTAGAAGGCCAAGTTGCTACGCCGATATGGAAAAAAGACGGTCGGGGCCTTCGTCTTACCGCCGCTGGAGCGCGCATTCAAGCGCTTGCTAATAGAGTTTTGCCTCAGTTTTTGCACACGGAATTATTACTGAAGCAGATTGCCAAAGGTGAAATGGGATCGCTACGCATTGGCATGGAGTGTCATCCTTGTTATCAATGGCTACTTAGAGTGATTCAGCCTTATTTAAAGCAGTGGCCAGACATTGATATGGACGTGAAGCAGGAGTTCCAGTTTGGCGCTTTAGGAGCATTACTTAGCTATGAAATAGATGTACTTATTACACCAGATCCGCTCTTTAAGCCTAAAATAGACTATATCCCCGTTTTTGACTATGAGCATAGATTGGTTGTTTCCGCGTCTCATCAACTGGCCAAGCAAAATTTTGTCTTACCTGAACAACTCAACGAAGAAGTGTTGTTTAGTTATCCCGTTGAGCCACTAAGACTCGATATTTTTAGTCAATTTCTTAATCCTGCAAAGTGCTCAGTAAAGCAACACAAATATATAGAAACTACTGAGATCATGTTGCAGATGGTCGCCGCAGGTCGAGGCGTGTGTGCTTTGCCAGGTTGGTTAGTCGATGAATACGCCAAATCAATGCCGATCAAGAGTATTCGTTTTGGAAAACAAGGTATTGGTAAGCAGATCTTTGTCGGTATTCGCAAGGACGAACAAAATATCGACTACTTAAACGATTTTATTGCGCAAGCTAAAAAGACAAAATGATCGATGAACCTTGCTTTAGGGGAGTGCCGCATAAAATTAAACGCTGGCGATAGCATTAAGGGCCAACGTGCCGCTAATCTGCTGACAGTCTCTTGAATACAGATAACGCCATTGTAAGGTTTTTTGTTGACGGCAATTATGAACTTTGAGCAGCCCGATAATACTAGTGTTAGTGGCTATAGTGTTAGTGGCCATAGTATTAGTGGATATAGTGTTCGCGGATATAGTTACGAGTGAGTGTTAACCTGAACTAAAATCTGTGATACGTTTCGTTCATAAGATCTTAATTAACGAGGAACTTATAGCTATTACAACAGCTTATAAGTGAAAGTTTTCTTTAACGCTTTTTTGACACTAGCTCAGTGGATATGACAAGCACAAAAAAAGCGCCAACTGGCGCTTTTAATTTTCGTAATTAGGCACTACTTACTTAACGCTTCACCTAAATGTGGACGAATATCTTTCAATATTTCTTTTGCTAAGCGTGGGCTACTGGCAACGATATTTCCTGAATTGTTGTGGTTATGACCACCAACAAAGTCTGTCACTAAACCACCTGCTTCGATAACCATAAGTTCACCGGCAGCGGTATCCCAAGGTTTTAAGCCAATTTCAAAGTAGCCGTCAACACGACCAGCCGCTACATAGGCTAAATCTAATGCTGCTGAGCCTGCGCGACGCATATCTGATGTTTTACCAAACAGGGTTTTGAACATTTCTAAATAGGCATTGGTGTGCTGTTTATGTTTAAATGGAAAACCAGTCGCTAAAACTGCACCATTGAGCTCTTTTGACTGCTTAACACGGATACGAAAGCCGTTTAATTGTGCGCCTTTACCACGACTTGCTGTAAATAGCTCGCCACGGATCGGGTCATAAATCACCGCTTGATCTAATTTGCCTTTTACTTTTAAAGCAATGGATACGGCAAAGTGTGGAATGCCCTTAACAAAGTTAGTAGTGCCATCGAGTGGATCTATGACCCATTGATAGTCACTGTCTTTACCTTCAATAAGGCCGCACTCTTCACCTATGATGGTGTGATTTGGGTAAGATTTTTGAATGGTTTCAACAATAGCAAGTTCTGCACTTATATCAACATTGGTAACAAAATCGTTAGTACCCTTAGATTCAATTTCAATTTTATCTAGTTGTTCAAAAGCGCGCAGAATTACTTTGCCCGCAGCACGCGCAGAGCGCACAGCAATATTTAGCATCGGATGCATTATCGACTACCCTATATGTTGTAAAATGTCAGAAACAGCTATGTAAAAGAACGAGTTAACTCTAAAAGCAGCCATCAAAGCTAGGCCCCTAAAATTAAGCGCGCAAATTATAGCAAAGTTCATAACTATTTGCGACCTTGTTATTGAATCAATCTCAGGTTATTTTCCTGCTAATGATAAGTTATAGACTAGCCGATACTGTTTTGCCGTATTTCTTGCCCTTATAAGCAAAAGACCTAATCCAGATTGATAAACACTATAAAACTAATATAAAAGTGATGCTTTTTTCTCAGCACAAGGATAATGTTCTGTGTTAATATTATCGACAATTTTAGCCATCTAGATAGGCAGCAAGGTATAAATATGCCCATTGTTGTTTAACAAATAAACAAGTGAATATAATGTCAGATTCTTTATTAAATAAGGTGCGTATTGTTCTCGTTAATACTTCCGACTGTCGCAACATCGGCTCTGCCGCACGAGCCATGAAAACCATGGGCTTAACTGAGCTTACCTTAGTTGACCCGATAGAAATGCCAAATGGCCAAGCACAGGCGCTAGCCGCTGGTGCAACTGATGTATTGCAAAATGCTAAAGTCGTTGCCACCTTAGAAGAAGCCATTAGTGACTGTGGTTTAGTGGTGGGCACGAGTGCTCGTTCGCGCACTTTGCCCTGGCCAATGCTTGAGCCTAGAGCTTGTGGTGAAAAATTGATTGCCGAAGCACAAGAATACCCAGTGGCTTTAGTTTTTGGTCGAGAAAGCAGTGGCTTAAGTAATGATGAGCTGCAATTGTGCCATTTTCACGTGCAAATACCTGCTAACCCAGAATATAGCTCATTGAACTTAGCTATGGCAGTACAAACCTTAAGCTACGAAGTACGCACTAGTTTCTTGGCTCATCAGCAACAAGCGTTTGTAAAAGACAGTGAAGAGTATCCTGTGGTTGATGAAACCGAGCGATTCTATCAGCATTTTGAAGCTGCATTAAAGGCAACCGGCTTTATCGTGCCTAGTCACCCAGGTTTAGTGATGACAAAGCTACGTCGACTATTTAATCGTGCAAGACCTGATGTTAAAGAGCTGAAGATGATGCGCGGCATATTAGCCTCGGTAGAACGGGCAGCGAAAGCATCACGCGCAGATGAACAAATAGATTAATTAAAGTAGACGGTGGATTAGGTAGTGAGTGAGCTTTACTGCGGCTATAGCACCAAGAATGAAGGAAAGTGGTATGTTTGACCGCATGAAAGAAGACATCAATAGTGTATTTGACCGTGATCCAGCAGCGCGCAATGTGTTTGAGGTATTGACTAACTACCCCGGATTACATGCGGTTTGGTTTCATCGATTGAGCCATAAATTATGGCAATGCAATTGGAAGTGGTTGGCGCGCAGTCTATCAACATTTTCCCGTTGGCTAACTGGTATTGAGATCCATCCTGGCGCCACTATTGGTCGACGATTTTTCATTGATCATGGCATGGGCGTTGTGATTGGTGGTACGGCAGAAATTGGCGATGATGTCACCTTGTATCAAGGGGTAACATTAGGTGGAACCAGTTGGAAAGAAGGCAAACGACACCCTACGCTGATGAATAACGTGGTTGTGGGTGCTGGTGCTAAAATATTAGGTCCTATCACCATAGGTAAACACGGTAAAGTTGGCTCAAATTCTGTCGTAGTGAAAGACGTGCCAGAGCACGCCACGGCGGTTGGGATTCCTGGGCGTATCGTTAACCCCAATAAAAATAACGGCGCGGCCGAAAAACGTGAGCAAGCGGCGAAAAAGTATGGCTTTGATGCATACGCGGTTGCCGTCGACAATCCTGATCCGGTGGCAAAAGCCATTGGCCGTTTACTTGATCATATGCACCTAATGGATGATAAGGTGAGCGATTTATGTCGCGAAGTAAATCAATTAGGTGGAGAGGTTTGTCAAGAAGCGCTACCTGAGCTTAGTGTTGGTGAATTTGACGAAGATGAGAAAGCCGCGGCAAAACGTCGAGAAAGCGCAGCAGAGTCGTTTGACCCAACCATCTAAAGTATGAGCAAAAGCTTTTACAACGACCAAGCTGAACTGAGCTGTTTTTTTTAAACGCACTATTTTTGCAAGCTAATAGTGCGTTATCTACACCTTAATTTTGCCTTTTTATTGACTAATTTCTAATCCCGCGTAAAATACCTGAGTAAATCACTCGGGTATTTAGTTGACTATTTTATAAGGATATGTAAAATTGCGCAGCAAATTGATAGGGGTATTAAATGAAACTGACGTCTAAGGGCCGATATGCTGTAACAGCTATGCTGGATGTAGCCATTCATGCGGCAACAGGGCCTGTTCCTTTGGCGGACATTTCCGAGCGACAAGGTATCTCCTTATCTTATTTGGAGCAGCTTTTTTCACGGCTGAGAAAATATGGCTTGGTCAATAGTGTTCGCGGTCCCGGTGGTGGTTATCGCTTGGGTAAATGTTCAGCTCAAATTGCCGTGGCCGATGTTATAAATGCGGTTGATGAAACCATTAATGCCACCAAGTGTGGTGGTAAGGGTAACTGTCAAGACGGTCAACAATGTTTAACGCATTATTTGTGGTCGGATTTAAGCGATAGAATCGAAGACTTTTTAAAAAGCATTTCTCTTGCTGAGCTCGTCGAGCAGCGGAATGTCAAAATAGTGTCTCAGCGACAAGATGAAGCCAGTGCTAAAGCACGCAAAGCGCCTTCGCTAGAGACATTGATTACCACCCAAAACATAATGAATGACTGGCATTAGTTGCCGTTCAACTGGAGATTATTAAGCCATGAAGCTTCCAATTTATTTTGATTATTCAGCAACAACACCTGTAGACAAACGTGTCGCTGAAAAAATGATGCAATATATGACCACCGACGGTTTTTATGGTAACCCAGCATCACGCTCACACAAATTTGGCTGGCAAGCAGAAGAAGCGGTAGATATCGCGCGTAACCAAGTTGCTGATCTGATCAACGCCGATCCGCGTGAAATCGTCATCACCTCAGGTGCCACTGAATCAAACAACTTAGCAATTAAAGGTGCGGCCAAGTTTTACAGTAAAAAAGGTAAGCACATTATTACCTGTAAAACCGAGCATAAAGCCGTGCTAGATACTTGTCGCGAGTTAGAGCGTCAAGGCTTTGAAGTGACTTACCTCGACCCAGAAAGCAACGGTTTAATTGATTTAAACAAATTAAACGATGCCATTCGAGAAGACACAGTGCTAGTAAGTATTATGCACGTTAACAATGAAATTGGTGTAATTCAGGATATCGCTGAAATTGGCGAAATGTGTCGTGCTCGTAAAATTATCTTCCATGTTGATGCTGCGCAAAGTGCCGGTAAAATCAACATTGATTTACAGCATTTAAAAGTCGATTTAATGTCGTTTTCAGCTCATAAAATCTACGGACCAAAAGGTATTGGCGCCTTGTACGTTCGCCGTAAGCCGCGTATTCGCCTTGAAGCGCAGATGCACGGCGGCGGTCATGAGCGCGGTATGCGCAGTGGCACCTTGGCAACCCATCAAATCGTAGGTATGGGTGAAGCCTTTAGAATCGCCAAAGAAGAATTAGCGCAAGACGAAGTACACGTTACGAAAATGCGTGATCGTTTATGGGCGGGCTTAAGCGACATGGAGCAAGTATTTGTTAACGGTGACTTTGATAAACGTTACCCAGGTAACTTAAACGTAAGCTTCAACTTTGTTGAAGGTGAATCGTTAATTATGGCGTTAAAAGACTTAGCAGTATCGTCGGGCTCTGCCTGTACATCGGCAAGTTTAGAGCCATCGTATGTGCTACGCGCACTCGGCTTAAACGATGAGATGGCACATAGCTCGATTCGTTTTAGCTTTGGTCGTTTTACCACAGAAGCAGAAATAGACTACGCCATTGACCTAATTAAAAAGGCCATTGGTCATTTACGAGACATGTCACCGCTTTGGGAAATGTACAAAGACGGTATCGATTTAGACTCAATTGAGTGGGCTGCACACTAGCACACGAGGAGAAATATTATGGCTTATAGCGAAAAAGTAATCGACCATTATGAAAACCCACGCAACGTTGGTTCATTAAATAAAGACGATCCACAAGTTGCAACAGGTATGGTGGGTGCACCGGCTTGTGGCGACGTAATGAAATTACAACTGAAAATTTCAGACGACGGCATTATCGAAGATGCAAAGTTTAAAACTTACGGTTGTGGCTCAGCTATTGCCTCAAGCTCATTAGTAACTGAATGGGTTAAAGGTAAGTCGATTGATGAAGCAGGTGAAATAAAAAACACTGCCATCGCCGAAGAGCTAGCGTTACCACCAGTAAAAATTCACTGTTCAATTTTAGCCGAAGACGCGATCAAAGCGGCAATTGAAGATTACCGCAGCAAACACAAAAGTTAAGCTGGAGACGAACTATGAGTGTAACGATGACGCCTGCCGCGACTGCCAGGGTAAAATCGTTTATTGAAAACCGAGGCAAGGGCCTTGGTTTGCGATTAGGTATTAAAACCACTGGTTGTTCAGGCTTGGCGTATGTACTTGAATTTGTTGATGAACTCAATGAAGACGATACTATGTTTTCGATTAATGATGTGAACATTATTATTGATGGCAAAAGTTTAGTGTATCTAGATGGTATTGAATTGGACTTTGTCAAAGAAGGTTTGAACGAAGGCTTCAAATTCACCAACCCTAACGCAAAAGGCGAGTGTGGGTGTGGTGAAAGTTTTAATGTTTAGTCATGGCGTAACCCCAGTGGAGTTGGTGTGAATTATTTTCAACTATTTGGTTTAGAAGCAGAATTTAATATAGATTTAACTAAACTATCAACGCTTTATCAAACATTACAAAAACAAGTGCATCCAGATCGATATGCGCATGGCTCCAATCAAGAGCAAATGTTGGCGGTCAAAAAATCAACCTTGATTAATGACGCTTATCAAACCTTAAAAAAACCACTTGAGCGCGCGCAATATTTATTAGCATTGCGGGGCGTTGAAATGCCAAGTGAACAAGCGTCTTTTGGTGATGTCAGCTTTTTAATGCGGCAAATGGAGTTGCGCGAAATGCTTGATGATGTCAAACAAGCTGATGATGTTGACGCAGCGGTGCAAGCTGCTGCTGAAGCACTTGATAGTGAATACCAACAGCTGTTTAATCAAGTTCAAGTCCAATTGGCTGAGAATACGCCAGAATCCAACAACTTAGCCTGTGAAAACGTTAGAAAGCTGAAGTTTTATCAAAAGCTCAATATTGAACTTGATAAGCTTGAAGAGCAATTACTAGCAGACTAAGCGTTTAAAAATTGAAGGCAATGATAATATAAGCGCGATAAATTCAAGCTTAAATTATTAACAACCGTAAAACTACTACCTAACGAGCTTTTACAATGGCACTATTACAAATAGCAGAACCCGGTCAAAGTACCGTACCTCATGAGCACAGATTGGCTGCAGGCATAGATCTAGGCACAACAAATTCCATTATTGCTAGCGTAAAAAGTGGCTTAGCTGAAACCATTGTTGACGCTAATGGCAATGACATTCTTCCTTCTGTTGTTAGTTATCAAGCGGATGAAATTCTCGTTGGCCAGGCGGCACAAGCCCATGCCGTTACTGATCCTGAAAATACCATAGTGTCGGCTAAACGCCTGATAGGCCGCTCTAAAGCTGATATTGAGCGCAACTACTCATCTTTGCCTTACACTTTTACTGGTGATGATAGTCATCCATCTATTGCCACACGCAACGGTGCGATTAATCCAGTCCAGGTATCTTCAGAAATATTAAAAAGCTTAGTTAAGCGCGCAGAGCTATCCTTAGGTGGTGAGCTAACAGGTGTAGTGATCACAGTGCCAGCCTACTTTGACGATGCTCAGCGCCATAGTACCAAAGACGCTGCTAAATTAGCAGGCGTGAATGTATTACGCTTACTCAATGAGCCAACTGCTGCCGCGGTAGCTTACGGGTTAGACAGTGGTCAAGAAGGCGTGGTTGCCGTTTACGATTTAGGTGGTGGTACCTTTGATATTTCAATCCTACGCTTAAACAAAGGCGTATTTGAGGTATTAGCTACAGGCGGCGATTCAGCGCTTGGTGGGGATGACTTTGATAGTGTTATTGTTGATCATTTAATTAGCCAAGCCAATTTAACACGTCCTTTATCCACCTCGATGGAACGGCAATTAACGCAGCAAGCACGCTCGGCAAAAGAACAGCTGACCTTTAGCGACAGCGTCGATATTTCGCTTACGCTAAGCAAGGATGATTCTTGGTCAGGGCAGCTAACTCGCCAAGAGTTTGAGCAGCTTATCGCGCCGCTAGTGAAGAAAACATTACGTGCTTGTCGTCGAGCAGTAAAAGACGCTGAACTCGTTATTGATGATGTTATTGAAGTGGTGATGGTGGGTGGGTCAACCCGCGTTCCATTAGTGCGTGAAGAAGTCGGTAACTTTTTTAAACGACAGCCATTGACCTCAATCGACCCTGATAAAGTTGTGGCGATTGGTGCGGCGATACAAGCCGATATTTTGGCGGGTAATAAGCCAGATAGCGATATGTTACTGTTGGACGTAATTCCCTTATCACTTGGGCTAGAAACTATGGGCGGCTTAGTAGAAAAAGTGATAGCGCGTAACACCACGATACCTGTGGCGAAAGCACAAGAATTCACTACCTTTAAAGATGGTCAAACCGCGATGGCGGTGCATGTATTGCAAGGTGAACGTGAGTTGGTTGCTGATTGTCGCTCATTAGCCCGCTTTGAATTACGCGGTATACCTGCGATGACTGCCGGTGCTGCCCATATTCGTGTGACTTTTAAAGTTGATGCTGACGGTTTGTTAGAAGTCTCAGCCATGGAAAAATCTACTGGCGTCGAAGCGAGCATCACAGTAAAACCAAGCTTTGGCTTAGAAGCGGATGAAATTACCAACATGCTTAAAGATTCTATGGCTAACGCAGAACAAGATATGCAAGCCAGAATGCTAAAAGAGCAACAGGTAGAAGCCGCACGCGTGATCGAGTCAATACAAGCCGCGCTTGCCCACGACAGCGCTTTACTTAATGAAGCTGAAATTAATGAAATTAATCAAGCCATTACTGCCTTAGCAGCCATTAGTCAAACCGGTAGTGCCGATGACATTGAATCGGCCCTAGATAACTTAAATAATAGCACTGCCTTATTTGCTGAACGGAGAATGGATTCCTCTATTAAAACAGCACTTTCTGGCCATTCTGTAGACGAGGTTTAATTAGATGCCACAAATTATATTTTTACCCAATGAAGAACTTTGTCCTGATGGGGCGGTTGTTCAAGCTGAAAAAGGCGAAAGCGTATTAGACGTGGCCTTAAAAAACGATATTGGCGTTGAGCATGCCTGTGAAAAAGTTTGCGCTTGTACCACCTGCCATATGATCATAAGAGAAGGCTTTGATTCTATTGCTGAAAGTGATGAGCTTGAAGATGATATGTTAGATAAAGCTTGGGGGTTAGAGCCTGAGTCTCGTCTTAGTTGCCAAGCCTTAGTGGGTGATGAAGACCTAGTGGTAGAAATTCCCAAATATACGGTCAATATGGTGTCTGAAAATCACTAGCTGATTCAATACACTTACATATAAGATAAAGGGTAGTAACAGAGATGTTATTGCCTTTTTTTGTTTTAAGTGGTTGAGGCTGAAATGCCTATCGTATATTCATCATAGGATAAACTGAAAATTATCAGTAAAATCAACGAAGTAAAAAAAACAGTTTTCAACTAATTCTCAATCTATTGATTTATAACGTTTAATTTCTTTAGGCGAAACTCTGGTCAACATTCACCCTAAAAACAATGTGACACGATGTTGATCAAAATTGTATTAAGGGAGCACGATGACTCTTTAATAAAGCATGGCAACCATGTCCATTTTAAAGGTCATTTGATCACAGCGATGTTATCACCCTTTTTTATGCTTGAATTTGTCAACTCTTAAAGTAAATTACTATTAACGTCAGCTACGTTTAAAGGCATTAGCGCATGATTAATAATCTTGTTGCTGTGTATTAGCCTATTACCTATTGCACTTATTTTTGTACATGGCTTTATCGGCGTCATTAAGTAGATGTTCGATATCAGCATGCGCGTTTTCATCGTAAGTGACGACACCGCAGGCAAAAGATATTTGATAGGGAATATTGAGTTGTTTACTGACGGAAATTAAATTATTAGCAAAGCGCTTGATGACTCTTTTCGCGGTTTCTATATGGGTGTTGGTCAGCAAAACCACAAACTCATCGCCGCCTATTCTGGCGCAGATATCAGACATTCGGTAGGTCTTTTTCATTTCTTGTGCAAATACTTTCAATACCTGATCGCCAACCCTGTGACCGTAATTGTCATTTAAAGTTTTAAAGTTGTTAAGATCAAAGTAGGCTAAATGGCAGTGTTTATTTTGTCTTGCCGCTAACTCAATGCAGTGTTGACTGACCCGCTTAAAACCGCGGCGATTAGTTATACTGGTTAATTCATCTATGGTAGCTAACTGCAAGGAAGTAAATTCATTGCTAACCAATGCTGCCATGTCAGTGAGCGAAGCGATGTCTTGTTTATTTAACCTTCTTGCTTTGGTATCTATGATGCAAAGGGTGCCAATATTTTCGCCACTAGGGGAGGTAATAGGTTGCCCGGCATAAAACCGGATCTTGGGGGCCTGGGTGACGAGCGGGTTGTCATAAAAACGCTGATCTTTTAAGGCGTCCTCAACAATAAAGGTTTCATTCGTATGGATGGCATGGCCACAAAAAGATATATCTCTACTGGTTTCTCTGGCATTTAAGCCATTGGCGGACTTAAACCACTGTCGGTCTTTATCCACCAAACTGACTAAAGCGATAGGAACATTAAATAATTTTTTTGCTAAGCGAGTTATACGATCAAAACGCTCTTCAGGCTCGGTATCTAAAATCCGCAAAGAGTGCAAAGAGGCTAATCGACATTCTTCATTTTGTGGTGACACAGGTGCCAACATTTTTTGCTACGCAGCATGAAAACCATCTCATAAGTATAGCGTTATTTAACTATTTAGAAATTATATCTGAGATTTTTTTTATGACCGATATGTAGGCGCAAGCTGCTAGCACGCGTTACTAGAGTAAGCCGCTTAACTGACCTAAGCGGCTAGGTAATTTCGCTTGAACAGCTTGATAAAATAATGGGCAATTAAACAATTGATTTTTATAAAAAAGCCAACATTAGCTGTTGGCTTAGTGCTATGCGTAAGCGATATTTACTTGCTAATAGATGCCAGCTCTAACGTTACTTGATCTAAACCAAAAGAGGCTATTTTGCGATTGAACTCCGCCTGTTTGCTGCTAATTAATGAAATACCTTCGACCACCATATCGTAAGCACGCCATTGTTGAGTATTTCGGTCTTTACGCATTTGAAAGGTAATTCTGATATCAGGGCGGTTATTATCTACAATTTTGATATTTACCGAGGCGGCTCTAGCGTTAGCTGCTAATGGTGATGCGGGCTCGTAAATCACCTTTTGATTTGTATATTGAGTTAGGGCATTTGCGTAAGTGCGTACTAAATAAGAGCGCATAGCGTTGACGAAGTTAACGCGCTGCTCTTGTGACGTGCTTCTTAAATGACGACCTAAAATTTTAAAAGCCGCGTATTGATGATCCACCGAAGGCATCAACTCTTCTTCGACAATATCTCGCATCAGCTCTGGAAACTTTTGCAAGGCGTCTTGGTT
The DNA here is from genome assembly GCF_002104455.1 of Colwellia chukchiensis. Taxonomy (GTDB): domain Bacteria; phylum Pseudomonadota; class Gammaproteobacteria; order Enterobacterales; family Alteromonadaceae; genus Cognaticolwellia; species Cognaticolwellia chukchiensis. The sequence goes on from NZ_NBOC01000001.1 coordinate 394,786, forward strand.
ACTGGCAATGCGAGCGAATAGGCTGTTACCCGCACTTTCAATGACTTGTTGCGGTGTGTCTGTTGCTGGAGTGGCTGTGGTGACATTGCTTTGCATCATGCTAAATAGCATCACTAACAGTATGATGAGGTTTTTCATGTTGGTCCCTAAACGCTGGCGAATGAAGTTAAAGTAAAGCTAATTAATGTCGCGCATTATACATACCGACCATGCGGTCTGTAAATACTTTTTACTGCTAAGTCAGAGCTTAAAGTGTTAAGAAATGTTAACTTGGTGGTTATCGGTGCGGTTAGCGTTTTAGCTGTCTAATATAACGACAGAGTTCTTTGATGACTTTGTCAAACAACTCTTTATTTAATGAGCTTTTGCTCAAACTTGACGAGCCATGAAAAGTGGCAACGATAAAATAAGCCACTTGACTAAAATCAAGACCCGGCTGAAGCTGATGACTAACCCGTGCTAAATTAGTGGCGATCAGCAGGTTTAATTGCTGCTGCATGGCAAGAATACGAATGCGAAAGCCTTCGTCAATCGCTGACATTTCTTGGCACAAATTGTTTAATGGACAACCGCAAACAATTTCATCACAACTCATATTTTTCGACATAGCGCTGAAAAAATCACAAAGCCCTGCTATGGGGTCTTCAGCTTCTACTGGAGGTTGCCATAAGGCAATAAATGCAGGGGCGTATACTTCTTCAAATACCGCATAACCTAACTCCAGTTTATTGGTAAAATGATGGTATAACGCGCCTTTAGAGATGTCACAGCGCGCCAAAATGCAAGATAAACTAGTGGCAGTAAAGCCATTTTTGTGAATTTCATCGGCGCTAACGGTGAGTATTTTTTGCCGCGTTAACTCTGCATCTCTCATTTGAATATGTTACCCCCTTTGACCATATATGCCTTAGTCTAACCGACCGACAGGTCGGTTGCCAAGACTATTACAGTAACAGAGTGTAACATTGTTGGCCAATGCCAAAGCGCACAAGTGTGTACTGATTAGCACGCTAACTTAGGGTTGCTCTGCTAAATACTGCTCATCAAACGCGAGCCAAGCGGCAGTAAGCGCTGCCAGTGCGGAATAAAATCTCCCCGCATCATGTTGCTATAATGCTGATTTATTAACGGCTAACGAGCAAGTGCAGTTATTACACAAACTCAAAGGCGCAGCGATTGGTCTTGGTTTGCGTGCGTTGCATCAGCTTTGCCAAGACTTAGAGCTATCAGCAAAATTGCGGCCGCTCTCAGATGAGCAATTACGGCAATTAAGCCAGAGTATCGCTAGCGCGGCAACCGCGTTGCAACAATTTATCCAACAATTAACCGACTCAGCGTAAACTCAACAGTAAAACAGACGGTATATAGGCGCTTATAGCACCAGTTTTAAGCCATTGTTACTAGCTTACCAATAGGCTCGTCTAACGAGCTAGGCGGCATGGTAAACCATTGTGGCCCGTTTTCTGTTAGGTAAATGCAATCTTCTAAACGGACACCAAACTCGCCTGGCAGATAAATACCTGGCTCATTAGAAAAACACATGCTTGGTTTTAAAAGTTCAGTTTCACCATGAACAAAATTAACACTTTCGTGTCCTTCCATGCCGATGCCATGACCGGTACGGTGTGAAAGCCCTGGTAGCTGGTAGCCCGGGCCAAAGCCTTGGCCTTGGTAAAATTTACGCACGGCATCATCAACACGGCCGGCTTGGCTGCCTAATTTTGCTGCTGCAAAGGCGATATTTTGCCCTTGTCGCACCGTTTGCCAAACGTCGCGCTGGCGCTTAGTTGGCTCACCAAAGACAAAGGTGCGGCTTATATCTGATTGATAGCCATGGACATTACAGCCGCAATCCATCAACACAATTGAGCCTTCTTTTAGCGCTAGCTGCTGTTTAGTGCCATGCGGGTAGGCACTGGCTTGATCAAAAAGCGCCATATTCCAAACACCTTTGCCACCTAATTGCGTTTGCGCTTGCTGCATTAACGATTTGACCTCGCCTTGGCTCATGCCAACTTCTAGCTTTGACCAAACATCAGCGTAGGCTAGCAAAGTTATTTCGTTTGCTTTGTGCATCAGTGTCAGCTCATGTTGGCTTTTATACATGCGACAGCCCCTTGTTACGGGCTCAGCACTGACATGAGTCATATCACTTAGCTCTGCCATGACACCGCTGAGCACAAAATAACGCACCGAGTTTTCAAAGGCGATTTTCCCTTGCGTTAACTTAGCATCGGCTAATATTTGCTTAATTAATACAAATGGGCTTTCATGCTCTTGCCAAACCCGAATGTCTTCACCTACCGCTAGGCTCTCTCGCACACTCGGCTCTTCAAAAAATGGACAAACCACTGCAACCTTACCTTCACGGGGGATGATCACTGCGGTTAATCGCTCACTGCGCCACCACTGTACGCCAGAAAAGTAGTCCATCGCTGCCCCTGGCTCGAGGATCAGCGCGGCAATATCAAGTTGTTGCATTAATTTTTGCGCTTTGGCTATGCGTTGGTATCGCTCAGCGCTAGTGATTGCTGAAACCGAGCCGGTAATATTTTTAAGGCCAGAAACTTGTGATGTGTTGGCGCTGGCGTTATTACTAGCAGCAAGCGCGCTTGAGTGAAGGCTAGCGCCAGTTACTGCTAATGTCGCCATACTTGCCGTGCTGGCTTTTAAAAAATTTCTTTTGCTGATGTTCATAGGTTTCCTGTTTCCACCATGCTAGTTGGCGGCTAAAATTTACGTTTTATTACGCCTTTTTAATTACTTATGCTTGTGTCTTTGCGGGCGTAAGTTATTTTTTGCAACCCTAATACATTAAATCAGCTAACGTTAGGTGCTGCAATATTTTCAACTTGATTGTTGATCGGGTGCCGCTTTTCAGCGTAAAAAACGCGGCAGTTAACGTGTTACTTTTGTAGATTTTTCCTGCACATGCTATCAATAGTAGACGATTAATATAATGAGAAAATTACATGACAAAAACGCAGGCAAGTAAACTCAGTAAGCTTTCTAAGCTAGTTATCTTTCTTGGCGGCACATTAATTTTGGCATTTAATGCCAGTGCCGACCGAATCACTGGCGATGTACAGGCAACTCGGTCCGAAGTGATTGCCGCTAATGGTATGGTGGCAACTAGCCAACCTTTGGCAACGCAAATAGGTTTGCAAATACTTAAAGCGGGCGGCAATGCCATTGATGCCGCGATTGCGGCTAATGCTGCTTTGGGGTTAATGGAACCAACGGGTAACGGCATTGGTGGTGATTTGTTTGCCATTATTTGGCATGCAAAAAGTCAAAAGCTTTATGGGCTTAACGCGAGTGGTCGCTCACCTCAATCATTAACCTTCGCCAAATTAAAAACAGAGCTTGCGGCATTAAAGCGTGATGATATCCCGCCCTACGGCATGTTACCGATTTCGGTACCAGGTACTGTCGATGGTTGGTTTGAAATGCATGATAAATTTGGTCATATGGCGATGAAAGAATTACTCGCCCCAGCGATTGATTATGCCAACAATGGCTTTCCCGTCAGTGAGCTGATTGCTTATTATTGGCAGCGCAGTGTGCCGCGACTTTCGGTACAAGTGGGTAGCTTTAAAGAGACATTTACACTTGCTGGTAAGGCGCCGCGTAAAGGGCAAATTTTTAAGAATCCAGCACTTGGCAATACGTTATCATTAATTGCTGAGCAAGGTCGTTCGGCTTTCTACCAAGGTGAAATTGCCGATAAAATTGATGCTTTTATGAAAGCAAACGGCGGTTATATTACCCGCGCTGATTTATCAAGTCATACTTCCACTTGGGTAGAGCCGGTATCCACGAATTATCGTGGCTACGACGTATTTGAGTTACCACCGAATGGACAAGGTATTGCAGCGTTGCAAATGCTAAATATATTAGAGTCTTATGACTTAGCCAAAATGGGTTTTCTGTCTGAGCAAAGTTTGCATGTGATGACAGAAGCAAAAAAGCTTGCCTTTGAAGATCGCGCAAAGTTTTATGCTGATCCGGCGTTTTATGATGTACCGTTACAGGGCTTATTAGATAAAAGGTACGCGATGGCGCGTAAAAAGCAAATTGGAACGCGCGCGGCGAAGCGGGTTGATGTAGGTAACCCAGCTATGTATCAAGGTGATACTATTTATTTAACCACCGCCGACAAAGCGGGTAACATGGTGTCGTTGATCCAAAGCAACTACCGCGGCATGGGCTCAGGTGTGGTTGTCCCAGGGTTGGGGTTTGTATTTCAAGATCGCGGCCAGCTATTCTCAATGGACGAAAGCCATGCCAATGTTTACCAACCTAATAAGCGTCCGTTTCATACCATAATTCCGGCGTTTGTCATGAAAGATCAAAAGCCATTTATGAGCTTTGGTTTAATGGGCGGCGCTATGCAGCCGCAAGGACATGTGCAAATCATTACCAATATTATTGATTTTGGTATGAACCTACAAGAAGCGGGCGATGCCACGCGTTGGCAACACTATGGCTCAACTGAGCCCACTGAAGCTAACGGCAAAACTTTAGTAGATGGTGGGCAACTGGTGATTGAGTCCAATATCCCTTACCAAACCGTGCGTGGCTTAATACAGCGCGGTCATAAAGTAGGCTTTGATGTTGGCGGTTATGGGGGATATCAAGCCATTATGTGGGATGATAAAGAAAAAGTGTATTATGGCGCGTCTGAATCAAGAAAAGATGGTCAGGCGGCAGGTTACTAGATGTGCGAACTTAGCTTTATCGCTGCTAGTGCTTGAGCAAGGTAGAGCAGATAGCGGTTATAGATTTTAGCCGCTATTTAACAATAATTTAGTTACCACGAGCAAAAGACAGGTACAGCAGTAAAAGCATGGCAAAACCCAATAAAAAAGGCCCTAGCAAAACCGTCGATATTTTCTGTCGCACTTGTAACGCCTTGTTATTTAAGTATCGCAAGGGCGGTAAAGGCGCGTTAGTGAAAAGCTTTAAAACTCGCATAAGCCAAGATCATACCCTAGTGCCTTGCATATGCCCAAATTGTCAAAAGCCGTTTGCTAGAGAAGTCATCATCAGAGGCTTACCCGCTTATAAATTTATTGGTGGCAAAGTGTGGTTTAAATAGTAATAATTGCGCAAAGATCAACATCAAGCGCGTTACCTGAACCTACTTTGCACTGAATGCTGCTTATTGCACTCGCTAGGATACTTGTGTGCTGAAGATAACTAGCTCACAGTGTAATGAGCTAGTTATTTTTCTTAGCTTATCTAAAAACCTATAGCTAATTGTTGTTATTAGCCAAAAACCTTTTCCGCGCTTAGTCGTCCCAGTAATCACTCAAGGTGTCGAGTTGTCGTTCAAGAAATCTTTTTTCATTAAGTGAGTCTAGTCTTTGTCTGGTTTGATACTTTTGTTTTGCTGTTTTACGCATAACGGTTTTATTGCTTGAACTATAGGCAATTTCAAAACCAGCAATACCCGTGTCAAAATTTAAATCATCATCAATATCAGGATCTGCATAGCTATCAATGTTCATTGTTTTATACCTTGTTAAAAAAATGCATAAATGGGTTGCCAGCAGATAGTGTCGTTAAATTCGACAATAAGAAAGAGAATAATTTTGAGGTTATTAATCAAAATATTTTATCAATTTCAAAAGCTTAAAAATAATAGCGTAAGCAATGTTTAGTGAAGAAAGCGCTTTTTTAACGCTTTGTGAGACAGTCGCGTTATCGGGCGTAATAACAGCGCCTTTGCGCGCACAACAGAGTTTATTTTTATTTAGAGCTGAATGGGTTTATTTAACGTTTACGGAGAAAATTAGCAAGTAATAGGTTTTATTTGCTAAGAGCTATGAATATTAATAGATGTTACTTTTAAGGTGCGATATCGCGCTAAACGCTGATTAACAGTAATAATAGCCATTGAAAGATAAGCCTAGTGGCAAATTAAGTGACTAGGCGTTTGCTAAAATTAACACTATTTGTTTTTATTCGCTTGCTTACGTTGCTGGGCAAGTGCTTGTAGCTGCTTAGATTGCTGATGCAAACTGAGCCGAACTAGTGCTTCTTGGTCTGCTTCGCGTATATGATGAAAAATAACCTTAAATGTTTGTTGTTGCCCGCTAAGCGTCGCGTCAATAATTTCGCCGATACAGTAGATGGCAAAATTATCATCATTAAAGAAAAGCTTTAATTCAAGAAAGTCGCCAGCCTTAAATGGCGCGGCTATGTTAGTGCTAAATAGGATACCGCTGCCACCAAATTGCTCTGCTTGGTAGCGGGCGCTGGCTTGATCTTGTTGACTTAAAATATAGCCAAGTAGCAGATCAACTTTTTCCGCTTGGTAACTTAAGTAGTCCATTAATTGCTGTGCTACGCCGGCGACGGCTTGCAGTGGCCGTAAGGCGCTTTGCTCTAAGGTATTGACGTCTGAGGCGAGCTTAAATGGCGTTGGCATCTGAGTAAGAAACTCGTTATAACTTGGCAGCTTACTTGACTCAATAACAAGAGCATTAATAGTAAAGCGATAGTTAATAGCGAAAAACTCTTCAAATTGTGCGAGTTTTTCTGAGCGGCTAGCTGTCATGACGAACTTACCTCATAAATTTCATGTTGCATTATTGTTGCTGGCAAGAAAGACCTTAACCGCACACTCACACATTTCATCAATTTGGCTTGACTGTGCGTAGATGCCATCAATAACTAAACGGGCGATACCATGCAGAGTAGCCCAGTTTACTTGCGCTAAGCGTAGGCTATTTTCATTGTTGATGATCACCCCTTGCTGTTGCCACAATTTAGTCATTTCTACCTGATAATTAAAACTGGCGTAAGCCATGCTTTTTAATGTCTCTGTACTTTGCTTTTCTTTCCAAATAATACCACCAAACATCAGCTCATATAGTGACGGGTTTTCGGTAGCAAAGCCAATATAAGCATGCACAAACTGTCGAAACTTAGCTTCGGGGGTTAAAGTATTGGCGGTGAAAATTTCGCTGGCCTGCTGATGCCACTGCTTAAAACCTTGTTCGGCAATGGCACATAATAACGCATTTTTATCGGTAAAATGGTGATAGGCTGCGGTGCGAGAAACACCGATGCGTTCGGCCAGTTTTCGTAGTGATAAGCTTTCTACACCGGCTTGTGCAACCATTTCAGTAGCGGTTGCTATCAGTGATTTACGCAAATCGCCATGGTGATAGCTAGCTTTACTGGCCATTAACATCGGTATCCTGCATTAATCATAATGTTTAAAGATCTTTTCTTGATGGCAGGGAAACATTGGCAAAAATCAAGCCTGCGACTAACGACATAAAAATTAAAAAGGTTTGTGAGCCGATATCTGCAGTATTTAGCATTGTTTGCCCAGACACGGCATTACTTAAGCCAATATAAACCTTACTACCAGGTACCAAGACGACTAAGCCCATTAATTTAACGATACTTGAGGGTAAATTCATAACGCGCGAAAAGATACTACTGTACAGCCCTAAAGCATAAGCACCAATAAAAGCACCCAGTGCAATACCTAAGTATTCTGCGCCAAGTATACTAGCGCCAAAAGCAACATAACCCGACATAATGCCCCAGGGGGCGTCTTTTTTTCGGCATTTAAATAAAATAACTAAGCTTATCGATAACGTGGTCACGGCAGCCCAAGAGGTCCAGTCTGGCGTGCTTGGCGGCTGAATAAAAGCAACTTCACCCCAAAGCATTTTACCTAAGGCTATGCCTAATACACCGCCAAAATAAATTTTAAATAATATCATTAAGGCGTCCATCAACCTTGCTGTGCCAGACATTAAATTACGAGCGGCAAGCTCTGATAAGGCCAAGGTTAAAGACAAGCCCGGAATAAAGGCAATAATACTGGATAACACCACGAGCGGAATGTTAATACTGGGATCAATTAAAGCAATCGCGGTCGCTAAAAAGGCGGTTGTCATGGCCGCAATAGGCTCTAGCATATCCGTTACCCGACGCGAGCGCTCAGCCCAAAAGGTAAAGATACATACCACTAACCCTAATAAGCTTGACCAAAAAACATCATTCCAGCTGGTGTGCATTAGCATGGCAAAGGCACCACTTGAGGCGCCAAAAGCAAGAAAGGTTAAAAAGCGGCCGTAAGGGTTAGGTTTGTTCGCTATTTCATCTAAACGTTCAATAGCTTCGCCAAGCGTTCGCTCACCTGAGGTAACTTCATCTACTAGTTCATCGACACGCGCGAGTGAGCCTAAGTCAACATCACCTGGAGCCACGCGTAAGATATGGTTGTAATCTTGATTCTCGTCATCTTCAGATAAAACAAAGGTTAAGGAAGTAGGAGTAATAACAAAAGAGCTATAAATGCCTAAGCTTTCAGAAATATCAGTTAAATGAGATTCTAAGCGATAGGCTGGGGTGCCAAACTTATGTAATGCTTTGCCTAAACGGATGATGAATCGACGTTTATCGGTAAAACTATCAGTATTTGCCATGCTATTTACATTCACAAGAATAAGAGCTTTCTATGGTAAATGATTCATTTCAAAAAGAAAGCACAGATGTGAAATCACATTAAAATTATTATGGTTAATGTTTATTATGCAGTAGTTAGCTCAGTTGATAGCCGAGCTTGATTTTCTCCGTATCGACATGATTTATTGCCTAAGGTTGTGCATACTAGCGCTAAATCGTTACTTTTTTCAGGATACACTTGACTATGACCTTACTGATCATTTTATTTTTTGTTTTTGCCGCTGTGGCCTTGATGGTGGTATTGGGGCAGCGCTTTGGCAAGCCGATGGCGGTAGAGCAACAGCAAAAGTACTCGAAAATATTATGGATAGTGGTATTTATTGCCATTGTTGCCGCCATAATCCGGCAAATGCTGTAATATTGTTTACTTAAATTATGCGGTTGCTGGCTGATTTTGCTGGTAGCTGCCGCTTGATTTAGTTATTGAATTGTTAGTGGCTTAGTTGCAGATAACTGAAATTTTCGTTGCTCGACAATAGTGCCGTCAACATCGTAATTGCGATCAAAAACCTCAACCTTGCCGCAAGTGGCTTGTAAAATGAGTGTGGTTGAGCGAGTGCCATAGTCAGCAGATTGAATAAAAATACTGCTAAGTAATGACTCTAGTGCGGGGCTAATACCAGTAGCGGGTAAGTCTTGTGTATTGGCTGTGGTTTGGTTGCTCATTACATCAAAAAGAGCTTGAATATCAATGCTGTTGGCGCTAATTAATGCTTCAATACTGTTCAAGCCTAAGGCCATCTTCGGCCAAATATCATCTAAAGCGCCATTACAAACACTATGAAAACCCGGAGTTAGCGAGGTAAACTTTTTATTCACGCTATCAAACGCTTGCAAGTGATTTAATGGACCAAACACTAAATTAAAATCGTTATATTGCTCTGCACTTTGCGCTAAGTACTGCGCTGTAGTGGTGGCGTTCTGGTTTAATGCTTGCAATACTAAATCACCGCGAGAGCACTTGTTGCTGTCAAAGTGTGCCGGTCGACGAAAGTTAGTTATTGCAGAAAAATAGCCTTGTCTGTTTAAGCCAAGCCAAGTGCCACCGGCTTGTAAATCTTTGCCCGCTAAAATGTTTTGCCCCGGCCACCAGTGTATGTTTTGAGTTGGTCGTTGATGAAACTCATCGCGATTTGCACAAATAATCACCGGATAATCAGGGTGTTGTTCAATGGCGATAAACAAAATACACATAATTTACCTTTTAGTACTAACTAAGAATATCTGGTGCTTTCACTCTATGTCATCATAGGATATGGTTTGTGCTATTCAAAGCACAGTTAAGTATCATGTATATTTCAAGCAAAAGGGCGTAGCGCTGATGTTAGCACTTCCAGTAGTTAATTTAAAAAATAAAGTTTCAGCAACTGAATGGCAAATACGGGTCGATTTAGCCGCCTGTTATCGGCTTATTGCCATGCATGGTTGGGACGATCTGATATACACCCATATTTCTGCGCGCATTCCGGGTACCGAGCATGTGCTGATTAATGCCTTTGGTTTGCGTTTTGACGAAATTACCGCATCAAATTTAGTGAAAATTGATATGGCAGGCAATATTGTCGATGCCGACTGTCCATTTGAGTTTAATCCTGCCGGCTTTACCATTCATAGTGCTATTCACCAAGCGCGTCATGACGAAATGTGTGTCTTGCATGTGCATTGCAATGAGGCGGTTGCGGTGGCAAGTTTACAAGAGGGCTTATTGCCGATCAGTCAATACGCTATGTTTGCCCTAGCGTCGTTAAGCTATCACGATTATGAAGGTTTAGCAGTGAATGAAGATGAGAAGCTACGTTTACAGCAAGACTTAGGTGATAAAAACTTTATGCTGCTGCGCAATCATGGCGCAATTACGCTTGGTAAAACTATAGGTGATGCGTTTATGCATATGTATGACTTGATCCGCGCCTGTCAAATACAAATACAAGTGTTATCCACCGGCAGCAAGCCGGTTTTGGTTGAGCAAAGCATCGTTGATGGCATCAAAGCGCAAGCGAATATTGTCCACACTGGTTTAACGGGTGGACAAAAAGCATGGCCGGCAATGTTGCGCCGCGTCTATCAAGCCGATGCCAGCTTTGCCCAATAATAACGGTAAATAAAGTGTAAGTTTAACAGTCAACAGCAGTAATTAACGAGAAAGTAATGAAAGTAACTCATGTAGAAATTTTTGATATTGAATGCCCAAAACGTCCCGCTTGGAACCCAGTATTTATTCGCGTTCATACCGATGAAGGTATTTCTGGCGTTGGTGAAGCAGGTTTAGCGTATGACTGGGGTCATAGCGCTGCCGCGGCAATGTTAAAAGAAATTAGCGAAGCGGTATTGATTGGCTTTAATCCCTTTAATACCGAACTATTATGGTCGCGCATGCTCAGAGAAAGTTTCTGGGGTTTAGGCGGCGGGCCGGTACTTTATGCCGCCATGAGCGCGATTGATACGGCGTTATGGGATATCAAAGGTAAAGCGTTGGGCTTGCCTGTGTATCAATTATTGGGTGGAAAAACTAACGATAAATTGCGCACTTATGCCAGTCAGTTACAGTTTGATTGGGATAGTGAGGTGCGTAAGCTTATTGAGCCGGCGCAATATGCTGAAGCGGCGTTAAAAGCTGTGGCACAAGGCTATGACGCGGTTAAAGTGGACCCGATAGTGTATAACCAAGACGGTAGCTCGTCGTTTGATCGCACTAAATTGTTTACGCCCAAACAAATGCGTTTGTTTGGTGACAGGCTACGCGCTATTCGAGATGCAGTAGGTGAAGATGTTGATATTATTTTTGAGTCGCACTCATTGATGGGCGCCGCTTCCGCCATTCAAATGGGCCGCGTGATTGAAGAAGTCGGCTGTATGTTTTATGAAGAACCGGTGAATTACTTAAACTCGGCGGTCCATAAAAAAGTCTCGGATAATGTTAATGTGCCGATTGCTGGCGGTGAGCGTTTGTATCATCGCTGGGACGTGCGCCCTTACTTTGAAGATCAAAGTATTGACGTATTACAGCCCGATGTCGGCTTATGTGGCGGCTTTACCGAAGCGAAAAAAGTTTGTGATTATGCCGATGTTTATGACATTCGTATTCAAGCCCATGTTTGTGGTGGCCCGGTAGCAACGGCAGCGTCGTTACACCTTGAAACGGCGATCCCAAATTTTTTAATTCATGAGCACCATACTTATGCCATTAAAGACTGGAATCGTGAATTGTGTCTACAAGACCCACAGCCAGTTGATGGTTTTTTTCAAGTCTCTGAAGCCCCCGGTATTGGCATTGAACTTAATGACGAGGTGGTGAAGCGCTCGCCTAATGTTACGGTTAATGCGTTGAAATAAAACGATAAAATATGGAAGTTGTCAGTTAAAAGCGATCAGCTGTCAGTAAAGCCAACAAATTTCAGCCTGCGCCTACACGAGATACTAGCGTTTACTTATGTTTGTTTTTTCTTTTTACTGACAGCTTTGCTTAACCTTGTTCAGGTTTATTAAATATAATCAATCGGCAGTGCTGTGGTGTATTTGATCTCTTCCATGGCAAAGCTTGAGCTGATATCGGCAAAACTTGCCCGCGTGATTAAGCGTTTATAAAAGCCGTCATAGGCTTTCATATCAGGTACCACCACGCGCAGTAAATAATCCACTTCACCACTCATGCGATAAAACTCTAAAATTTCAGGAAAATCTGTGGCAACTTTTCTAAATTCGCTGAGCCATTTGGGGTTGTGTTGATTGGTTTTTATGGTGACAAATACGGTTAAGCCAACATTTAACTTTTCAGGATCTGCTAGCGCTACGCGGCCCTTAATAATGCCTGACTTTTCCATGGCTTGAATGCGGCGCCAGCAGGGCGTGGTTGACAGACCAACTTGGCTAGCTACGTCACTCACCGAAGCGGTACTGTCGTGTTGTAATATGTTGAGTATCTTTTTATCAAATGCATCCATAAGCGTTTAAACGAAATGGTTTAACCTAAATGTTGCGTATAATGAAATTATTTTGCGCTAAAGCTGCAGTTATTGCGAGATTTATTTTTTAAGCTTCAACTTAACCGAAACTGTGCTTAGGTGAGCGCTAACTGATAAAAGCTCACGGCATTGGCAAAACATACTAGCTCTCGTTGTGTTGTGCTACATAGCAATTCCGTGTTGTTTTGCCAGGTGTTTTGATAGCTTGAGTGCAATATGTTTAACGGAAAGTTACTGGCTAACATCACACGTTTAACGGTAAAAGCGGCAAGGCACTGGCGAACAATTTGTCGCTGCCAAGCGGCTAAATAGTCTCTATCAAACATTTCAAAGCCCGAGCATTTAATAAATACCTGAGTAAACTCGGCTAATCGGGTAAGGTTTTTAAACCAAAGCTGATGTTGCTTACTATCGGTAACGGGCCAGCCGGCGTGGTTTACACAAACCTTAAGCTCAGGTATTTTTGCCAGTATACTCATGAATTGCGCTAACGCTGGTGTATCCGTTAATGGCATTTGCAGCTCAAAAATAAGCTTGTGCGCGGCTAATGTTGTCAGGTTAGCTTGGCTATTTGGGTTGCAAAGGATAGCGAGCGCATGCTCATCTAAAATATGGCGAATGCCAACCACGCTTTCAAAGGCCATTAATTTGGTCAGTTGCTGGTTAAAATGTGCGCTTGCTAAACTAATGTCGAGCATGGCAATGCTGCGAAAGGGCAGTTGACAGTGGTTTTCTAGCCAAGCAATTTCACGCCAGGGTTGCTGATTATCAAAACCGGCTTCAATATGAACAAAACCTGCGAGCGTTAACGGCGGGGTTAGTGTTAAGTCTTGTTCTGTGAAGTTTTTGGCAATGCGGTGTTTATCTGGCCAAAACGGTGCCTGATCAGCTTTTAGCCATTGATAGTCACCGAGTGCAAGGTCAAATAAATGCAAATGGGGGTCAATTATTTTCATGCTACCTGCTTATTGGTCAGCGTTATATTTGTACTATTGGGCTGTGTAGCCGCCATCAATGACTTGTAAGCTACCTGTAATAAATTTTGCTTTGTCTGAACCTAGAAAATATACCAGCTCGGCCACTTCTTCAGCTTGGCCTAGTCGACCTAGGGGCTGTAATGCGGCTTCTTCGGCATGTACCTGAGCTTTATTGGCGCCTGACTTTGCGCAGTAATTATCAATTGCATGATGATAAAGCGGCGTGGCTATGGTGCCGGGGCATACCGCATTGGCGCGAATATTAAATTGTGCGTAATCAAGCGCCGTGGTTTTTGCCATTGAAGCTAACGCGGCTTTACTTAAGTTATAAGCAAACGAGTTATGTTTAGCGACAAGCGCTTGATCTGAGGCCATGAAAATAATTGCGCCGTGTTGTTGTGCTTTCATGCTCGGTAATACCGCTTTTACCGCGGCGTAAGCGCCTTTGACATTGATGTTAAATACCCGCTCTAAATCCGCTTCAGTGGTATTTTCAATGTTGCCTGAAAAGTGAATGCCGGCGTTAGAGACCAAAACATCAATCGCCTGTTGCGCGGCAATACCAGCAATGATTTCAGTCACTTGTGCGGTATTGGTAATATCACATTGGCAAAACTCACCAAAGCCTGACGCACTAATGTCGAGGTTAAATACTTGATAGTTTTTTGCCAAAAACAGTTTAACAATCGCTAACCCTATACCTGAACTTCCGCCCGTGACCAAACAAACTTTTTTCATCTCACTCACATATAAACCATTTTGTTAAATAATATTACCCCAGCGTAACAACACCAAAGCATTAAGTTTTTTCGCAAAGCTGTTTTGTTTAAACTTGCAACTTACAGCTTAAAATTGACCGCTTTGAGCTTCAGCAATCCTTTGTTATTGCGCCAGCTCAACCAACACCGCCGTGTACATTTTTAAATTTAAAACAAACTGCGCCATGGTAATAAATTCATGCTCTGAATGCCCAGTGTATGCAGTATTGGGCATAGATGGACCAAAACTGACCGCATTAGGAAACAAGCGCGAGTTAGTGCCGCCGCCAATGGCAATTGGTTTGGCGTCTTTTATGCCTGTGTAATGGCTAAAAACTGCCAATAAAGTGTCAATATGCGGCGCATCTTTTTGCACAAAAGGCTCGCCAATATAGTGCTCTAACTCTTGTACATCGGCAGCAAACTTATGATTCCAGTTTTGCACCGCTTGATGAATTTCATCGTGCAATTGTTGTTTGCTTTTGCCTTGTGGCCGGCGCAAGTTGATGTTGAGCTCGATACTGTTATCCGCTTGTTTGATCACTGTGGGTGATACTGTCATCGGCCCCATAAACTCATCCTGATAGGCAATATTGCCAAACTTCTTTCCTTCTAAGCCTAAACCGATATTATCGTTAATAAAGTTAACTAATGTGCCCGGACCATTATTAATCCAGCGCGTATCTGATAACAAGTCCGCTAAGTAGGGAATGGCATTCAGTCCTTCTTCAGGTTTTGAAGAGTGCGCTGACTTACCTAATGCCTTGATGGTTAGCGTATTTTCTATTAATTCAAATTCAACCTTGAGCCCTTGATAGCTACCGGCTTTACGCATTAGTTTTTCAAGTAAAACGATATTGGCATTGTTTATGGTGGCGCTAGCATCTTCTGGAATTTGGCTACCGAAAAAACCGCCGGTAAATTCACTGATATACGGGTGTATAGTGTCAGTTTGCTGCTTGTTAAAAAGCAATTTAATGGTGCCATAGCCCTTTTCTGCAGTAACAACTGGGTATTCTGCATCTAGGGTAATATTAATTTCGGGCAAGTCATGCTCTTTTATATAATCTTTTAGTGGCTGCCAGTCTGACTCTTCTGCCATGTAAACATATAATTCGATGCGCTTATTTAGCGCAATCTTGTTATCTTTAATGGCTTTCATGGCATATAAAGCACTGGCAATAGGGCCTTTATCATCTTCAGTGCCACGGCCAATTAAACGACCTGGCTCTGAGCTGGTATCAAGCTCGAACGGAGATTTTTGCCATTTGCTCGGGTCTACCGGCTGTACGTCACCATGGGTAATAACACCGACACGCTCTTTTTGCTTGCCTAAACCTATCACCACCACATAACCGTGATCGCTATAGTCAAAGCCTAGCTGTTGGGCTTGTTTTTTAAGCTCAGCTTTAAAGGCGACATGGGCAGGATTGTCATCAACACCAAGACCGTCAACTGCAACGGTATTGTGCTTAACAAGTGCCCGTAAACTCTCCACCATATCATCTTGGTACCTTGTCACCGCATAGTCAGCGGTTGCTTTTGCTGCTTGGCTGAGTTGGGTGCTTTTTGTGTTAGCCGATGCGCTAAAGCTTAACGAGAGTAGTGAGCTAAACACTAAGGTGGCAGATAACAGCGTAATTTTTCTTAACAAAAGTTGCTCCAGTGATGGTGGATAAGTAAATTTTCGGGGTTATATTAACGTAAGTTAAAGGGATCTGACATACTTTAGGCACTGAACTTACGCGTTTGTTGGCTATTGTTTGCTTTTAAGGGCAGCAAGTGTCAACAAGTCGCCAAATAACGCCCTGTTAAAAAAACATCTTGAACAATGAACATGCTTGATAAAAGCACAACATTAGCGAGACAGATAGTCGGTTGTTAAAGTTGCTGGCAATAGTCTAGGGCTTGATGCACTTTGTTTAAACTGGTTATTGTAATTATTAAATAAATAACGACGACATGGGGGGTAACAAGCAGCAATGCGCGCAGAGTGTGAGAGCTTGAAGGCATAAATTGAGCGGCTAATTTGCATGTAACTTGGTATAAGCTTGCTCGATGACTTATCCGCCTATGTCAACGAACAAGAGTCTCTAACTATTATTTGATATTTAGTGGCTGTTCCACTTCAATAACCATTTAGAAAACTCTTTAATTTTCAAATCATCTGCTTTGCTTTTTTTAGATACAACATAATAAGCATCGATACATTTGAAGTGTTTTTTTCGGGCCAAGACTAATTTATTTTCACTTAAAAGGTTAGCGACCTGGTAGTAAGGCACAATGGCTATGCCTAAACCATGCTCTGCCGCTTCAACTATATATCTCAGGCGCTCAAATCGGGGGCCGGGGACTTTGTCAATTTCTTGCGGTGTTAGTCCCGCCGCGGTGAGCCATTCGACAGTGCAAGATAATTTTGCGGTATGCTGAAGGAAAGGATAATTTAATACGTCTTTAAGTTTATCAACCTCGCCGTATTGTTCATATAATTCGGGGGTACAAACGGCAACTAAATGCTCATCCATTAAGTATTGCGCTTTGCACTCAGGCCATTGAGCATCACCATAAATAATACCGACGTCAAAACCTTCTCGTTTTACGTATAGCTTATCTAGATCGGTCATGATTTCAACTTCAATATCCGGAAATTTATTTTTAAAATCATTCAGTTTTGGAATTAACCAAGTAATGGTTAAAGTGTCTTCCACACCTATGACCAAACGCCCTGAAATACGTTTAATGATGTCTTGTGGCACGCTTTCTAATTGATCAAGTATTTCTTTAACTTTTTGCTTATATATTTTGCCAGCATCGGTCAGATAAAGTCTTTGTTTTACTCGCTCAAACAACAAAAATCCGACAAACTTTTCCAAACTTTTTACTTGTCGGCTGACAGCACTTTGCGTTAAACATAACTCTTCGGCGGCCTTAGTGAAGCTTTCAGTTCTAGCGGCAACTTCAAAGCAATTCAAAGAGATAACGGTGGGAAGTTTACGCGGCATATAGTTATCTATTTTACCTCATGAATTTTTGGAATGAGATGGTGAATATAAATCGCGAGCTAGTTAAATGCAAACAATTTAATCTGTTGATAAATCTCATGAGTTTAATAGTAAGAGCATTACCGGTGAAACCGTTTTAATGTCGTAATCGTCATCAAAATATCACGATATTTTCAAACAATCAGCAATGTTATGACTGTTAACTTTATTTAAAAAAATCAAGGTAGTTTATAATATGTACAACAATACCGAGCAGTTGACGCCAGAGTTTAAAGAGACGGTAAGAAATTGGATTGATGAAAACACTAACAAAATATCTGAGTGGCACCAGAAAATTTGGCATTTTGCCGAACCGGCATTTCGTGAATATAAATCAGCACGCTGGTATGTTGAATTATTAACTGAGTATGGCTTTGACGTTGAAGCGGGTAGTGGTGACATGCCAACAGCCTTTGCTGCCCGATGGTCAAATGGCGAGGGACCTGTTGTTGCTGCCTATGCAGAGTACGATGCCGTGCCTGGAAATTGTCAAGCCGCAACAACTCATCAAGCACCGCGCAAAGGACTGTCAAGGTTTGCCGCTGGACATACCGACCCGCACTCTGCGCTGGGTATAGGCTCATTGACGGGCTTGTTAGCAACGCAAGCGGCGATGATTAAACATAACATAGCCGGCACCTTGGTTTATTTTGGCGAGCCGGCAGAAAAAGTTCGAGCCAGCAAACCGTACCATGCAGCCAAGGGCTATTATGATGGTATTGATGCTTTTCTGAGTTTTCATCCTTGTTATATGTTGCCACTATCAAATACGACAAGGTGGGATACGCATTGCGGCCCTGCTTTTTCTGTGGTGTATAGTTTTGAATGTACACAGCCAGAAACTTGGTTAAATACTGGCGAAGGAAGCCCAATTGCGGCGTCGCATTCCTCAGCTAGAGCGCCAGGTGCAATGACCGCATTAACTATGATGCAAACCTTAACCGAAAGTACTCGCGCTAATATGCAAGCTAATACCGGTCACTGGTCATTAAGCGAGGCTATATTAGCGTGCCCGCAAGCGACAGCTGATAATTTACCGCATCATGTTGCCCAGATTCAATATTTGTGTCGAGTGCCTAGTCTTGAGATGGGGGAAACTATCATGCAAGTCCTTAACAAGAATGCGCAACTTGCAGCTGAAGCTGCACATTGTACTGTGGAGGAAATCGGCGTAACTAAATCAAGACCGGGGTTGGCTAATCATGTGATGGCACAATTAACTTACGATAATCTGGTTGAGGCTGGTGCGCCTAAAATGGATAGTGCCGCGATAAAAGTGGCACAAGAAATACAAGCAAACTTAGGGCTTGAGCCGATGGCATCGCCTTTTATGGAAGCAGTGAGTACGTGTATATCTCCGCAAGATGCAGAGCGAGAACTGCGTAAAATGCTGCCTGAGTGGCAGACACATTTTACCTCTGATGATTATACCGAAATGTGTTGGCATGCCCCAACGGTTAGATTATATGTCGGCCGTCCTATGTTAAAAGCGCCTAAAGGGGTGACGTATCCGGCATGGGTGCTAAATGCATTAGGTGGCATTCCAGAGTGTATTGATCCGATGATTTTTTCGGCAGGAAAAACCATTGCTGGCACTATGATCGACTTATTAACTCAGCCCTCGGTGTTGGCAGCAGCACAGGAAGAGTTTAAGCAAAGAACCGGCGGAGGTATCGGGGGGAGTCAATGGATGGCACCAATGTTACCGGCAGACTTTACGCCACCAACCTATTTGAAATGGCCTGAATATATCACTACCGCCAGAGGTGAAGAATGGTGCATTCCTACGGCGCCAAACGATCACGCATAGCAACTCCGCTGTTTCGTAAAAGTGACTAGCCAAGAAAGTCACATTCCAATGCCCAGTTGTTCGTGGCTGCGCTGCTCAAGATAATGAACAATATAGCGAAATGGCAGTAAAACATTGGTTTTGCAAAAGTGATTTTTGCATTGCGCCAACACGGCGCTGCGGCTTGAGCGTTATTTTTCGAACACTGAGCCGCAAAAAGCCGCCTTAACACTGATCTTCATCTACCTAGGGTGATGCGCAAAGTCGGCTGACTTGATACTCGATAATGCAAAACAACAGATAATTAAACCATAAAAATCACTATTACTGCTTATCGATTTCATCATTGAAACCTTGATGTTATTGGCTGCTTATTGCTTTTATTGGTAGCTAACTAAGTGCTGTTTTAGTCATTTTATCAAGCTTTTAATATCACGATTTGTTTACAAAGTAACCACAAAGTAACCACAAAGTAAGTTTATTTTACTTGTTTATCAATAGGTTGTTGTTGTGTTGTCGTGCTGGGAAAGATGTTGTTTTGTTGTTCACAATAGTTAGTGAATTTTTGGAATGATGTGGTGCGTATAAATCGCGAGCTAGTTAAATATAAACAATATAGTCTGTTTATAAATTAAACATAATTTCTAAAGGTGAAGTAAATCGTGGCTACATGTGGTGAAGTACTTGTAAAGATTCTTGAAAATTATGATGTTGATACAGTTTTTGGTATCCCTGGTTTTCATACCATTGAGTTATATAGAGGTTTACCAGAAACGGCCATTAAGCATGTTACACCTCGCCATGAGCAAGGTGCGGGTTTTATGGCCGATGGCTACGCTCGGGTCAGTGGTAAGCCGGGCGTTTGCTTTATTATCACCGGCCCCGGTATGACGAATATCGCCACGGCGATGGGACAAGCTATGCAAGACTCTGTACCCATGCTAGTGATATCTTCCGTTAATTATACTAAGCATTTAGGTATGGGCGAAGGGCGTTTGCATGAGCTGCCCAATCAAAGTGCCATGATGGCAGGCGTCGCTATTTTTAGTCATCGTGTAACGCATGTCGAGCAACTGCCCAAAGTGTTAGCACGGGCATTTGCTGTTTTTAACAGTCAACGCCCCGGTCCGGTGCATATTGAGCTGCCTATAGATGTGATCACATCACCAGCTGATCATCTAGACTTGAGCGCCTTCGCCATTCCTGCAGCCCCTGCGCCAGCAACAAGTGTGGTTGATGAAGCGGTGCAACTGCTTAACCATGCCAAACGGCCATTAATAGTGGTTGGTGGTGGTGCTATGAAAGCATCAGAGCAGGTTATCGCCTTAGCTGAAAAGTTAAATTCGCCGGTGATTAATAGCGTTAATGGTAAAGGGGTAATGCCGTTTAGTCACCCATTAGCCGTAGGGTGTTCAGGTTCGTGCGCTATTATTCGTGAAGAATTAAAAGCAGCCGATGTGGTACTAGCCATAGGCACTGAATTTAGTGAAACAGACTATGACTTCTTTCTTGTTGGCGAAATCGAAATTGCCGGCAAGCTAATACGGGTTGATATTGATAGCTTTCAGCTGAGCAGAAATGTGAAGCCAGATCTTGCCATTCTTAGTGATGCAAATCAGGCATTGAGTGCAATTAATAAGGCTTTAGTTGTCGATGTTCAAGCAGAGCATGGCCCGCAACGCGCAAAAACACTGACAGACATTGCACGCGTCGCGACAGCTAATTGCAAGTATGATGATTTTTTTGCCACCATTAAACAGGCATTACCCGATGCCGTTATTGTTGGTGACTCGACTCAGCCAGTTTATTACGCATTGGCCCATTACGAAACCGAAGCACCACGGCGATATTTTCACTCTGCCAGCGGTTTTGGCACTTTAGGTTATGCTATTCCAGCCGCGATAGGTGCAAAGTTTGGCCAACCAGACAGTCCTGTCATTGCGCTAATTGGTGATGGTGCGGCGCAATTTACTATCGGTGAATTAGCCAGTGCAGTAGAAGCCGAAACGCCAGTTATCTTTTTACTGTGGAATAACAGTGGCTATAAAGAAATAGCGCACTTTATGGATGATGCCAATATCGCGCGCATCGGGGTCGATATTTATACCCCAGATTTTATCAAAATTGCCGAAGCTTTTGGCTGCAAAAGCGCGAAAGCTAAGAACTTAGCCGAATTAAAAGTGGCATTGAATACGGCAAATGAAGTGAACGGGCCAACCTTGATTGAAGTGCTAGAAAGTGACTTTGTGGATGGTTACCCATACCCCTAAGTAAATAACAATAAGTACTAATGAACACCTTAAGATATAAAACAAGAGCGGGGAATAATGATGTTTCGAAAAAATAAATTAGCGTTAATGATTTCAGCAGCATGTGTGGCTACGCCTATCGCGGTATTTGCAGACGAGGCACCACAAGCAGAGGAAGAATTTAAAGTTGAAAGGATAGAAGTCACGGCAAGTCGACGTGCTAAGTCTCTGTCATCGGTGCCTTATAACATCAGTGCCGTTGATGGCGCAGCGCTTGAGAAGGCCGGTATTACAGATTTTACCAAATTGACAAGAAACATCCCTGGGCTTGTTTTTAGTGATACTGGGCCGCGTAATAATGGCATCAGTGGTGGCTTGATCATGAGAGGAATGAATGCTCAACAAGGTGGTTTTGAAGACTTTTATCGCTCATCTGATCCTGCTGTCTCGACGTATATCGGTGAAACGCCATTATTTGTTAACTTAAATATGCGTGATATTAATCGCGTAGAAGTACTGCGTGGCCCGCAGGGAACGTTATATGGCTCAGGATCTTTAGGCGGCACGATACGTTATATTCAAAACGACGCGAGCTTAGATGGCTTTGATGCTCATGTTTCAACTAAATTATCAAAATCTCAAGAAGCGGGTGGCATGAATACAGATACTGAGTTTATGGTCAATCTGCCATTAAGCGACAGTTTAGCGGTTAGGCTTGTTGGGGCTTATGTTGATAACTCAGGCTTTATTGATGCTGATCGTCTAGAAACGCTGGACGCGAATTTACAACCGACAGGTGAAACATTTAGCAAAAAAGATATTAACGATAATGAAGTTAAATATGGTCGATTTGCATTAACCTGGGATGTTAGCGATAAAGTAGCTGTTGATTTTAATTACCAAGTACAAGCAGATGAGGTCGCAGGGCGTCAAGCTGTTGCGCGAAATGTTGGTGAATATGTTTCCGCGATTAAGCAATTGGAGCCTTTTAGTGCTGATGTTCAAGTTGCCTCATTAGATATTGAAGTTGATTTAGGCTTTGCCACCATGACTTCATCTAGTTCAGCTTATAAAAATGAGGCAGACAGTAGCTATGATCAAAGTTATAGCTATGCCGCACAAGGGTTCTGGGCTTACTACGAAGGTTTGCCACGGGAAGTGGTAACCGGCATTAAAACCTACAGAACCGATGCTTTTATACAGGAGCTGCGTTTAGTGTCAAATGACATTGGTACCTTTGAGTGGGTTGTTGGTCTTTATGTTAATAGTTGGCATGGCGCCTCGAGTGCTGAAGATTATGCGCGCGGATTAGATGCATTTTTTGCTGCCCCCAATCCCCAAGCACAAGATCTTAACTATACCAATATACAAAAAGATAGTTTTAGCGATAAAGCCATTTTTGGTGAGCTTACCTATCATGTCTCTGATGACTGGCAAATGACCTTCGGTGCGAGATTTTTTGACCAAGAGTTTGAATCATATCAACGGATTACCTTACCCACCTGTGGTGTCTTTTGTGGCGAAGGTGATTTAGGGTTAAGTGAAGCTTCAGCGAAGCAGTCATTTAAAGATCAAATCTTCAAGTTTAATACCTCTTACGCAGTCAATAGTGATCTTATGGTTTATGCAACTGTTTCAGAAGGTTTCCGCCATGGTGGCTCGAATGGCTTACCGATTGATGATCCATCAACACCGGCGACAGAAGGGGGCGTTTTTGCCAATGACGCCACGTTAGGTGCCTATCAACCAGATAAAGCAACTAACTTTGAAACCGGTGTTAAAGGCTTTACATTTGATGAACATTTAGAGTTCACTGCCTCTGTGTTTTACATTGATTGGGAAGATAATCAAGTATTACAAAACTCACCTCACGGCGGCTTCCCGATTGTATTTAATTTGGGAGAATCAGTCACTAAAGGCTTTGAATTTGAGTCAAAATGGCGCTTTACGCAAAACTTTTCAGTTTCGCTTGGTTATGCCTATGTTTCTGCTGAAGTTAGCAAAGACTTTGCTGGCTTACCCAACCTTAATGGCGAGCCGACATTACATATTAAAGAAGGCGAAAGATTACCCGGTGTCCCAGAGCATACACTTACCGGTGCATTAGATTATTCATTTGTCACGGCCAGTGATCTAGATATTTCACTGCATTTAGGGGGCTTTTACAAAGGCGGCTTTGCAACAGATTTTGAGAAGGGTTCATTGTACTACGATGAGGTAGACTCTCAGGTTATTTTTGATGCTTCTGCAACCATGTATGTTGGTCAATGGCAGCTATCATTGTTCGTCGATAACCTATTTAATTCAGATGCATCAACACTTGAATTAGGCGATGTTTACTATCAAAACTATGCTGGACAACCTGATCCTCAGCAACGACTGGTTAATGGTGACGTGAGTTACATTGTTCGTCCACGTACTCTTGGTTTTGGGGTGAAATACGTCTTTTAGCGCATTTATAAAAACTTTTTTAACTGACTAAATTGAAGGGAGTTCGCGTTTAGTCAGTTTTTAAAGCAAATTTATAATGTATAAAGATTAAGTGTACGAACGCTAATCGCTGATCATAAAGGGGGCGACGTTTTCGCGTCGGGAGTTTATCTATATGAGTCAAACCAAGGTGAAATGCCCTAACGAGAATAAAGTAACATTGGCAAGTTTAGCTGCGTTTATAATACCTTCCTTACTAGGTGTTTTGCTGTTTTTAGTGCCGGTTAATTACGACGGTAAAATGACGGTTATACTGGGAATATTAGCAGACTCTTTAAAAAGTATACTGGCTGATAATATTGGTTATTTTACCACTTTCATTTTTGTTACTTCCGCGCTATTTAGCTTAATTTATTCTCTATTGCCATTGCACTGGGCGGAAAAAACGCCTTATTTACAGCAACTATTTAAAACCACGCCTATTTGGCTGATATTACGCGTACTTGGCGGCGTTGTCAGCACTTTTACCTTACTTCAAATTGGCCCTGAATGGGTTATTAGCCAAGACACAGGCGTGACTGCTTTTATCGATGTTGCCGGCATTATTTTTTGTTTGATTGGTATTGGTTGTTTATTACTGCCGCTATTGACTGATTATGGTTTTCTTGAGTTTGTTGGCGTACTGTTTCGTAAGGGCTTTCAAAAAATATTTGGCTTACCTGGCCGCTCAACCATTGATGTCTTAGCGTCATGGGTAGGTTCTTCAAGTATTGCTTCTTTATTGACCATTAAACAGTATGAAACCGGCTTTTATACCATGCGTGAGTCGTCAGTCATCGTGACTAACTTTTCCGTTGTTTCTGTGCCTTTTGTGGTGTTAACCGCTAATGTTGCGGGCATCTCCGAATATGTATTTCTCCTGTACGGTGCGATGATCACCATTTGTGTGTTATGCGCGATTATTACCCCTAAATTACCCCCGCTTTCTAACCTACCTGATGAGTATTACCCGCCGGTAGGGAAGCAAATACATGAAGCAGTTCAGGATGATGGTTCAACGTATAAATGGGCATTGGATCAAGCGCTAAAAAGAGCGGATTCGTCACCTGGTCCCAAAAGGATGCTGAAAAATGGCTCACTCAGTATGGTGGATCTTTTTTTTACCATGATGCCTGCGGCGATGACCATTGAGTTTTTGGCATTATCGGTTTATCACCATACCAGTATTTTTCATGTTATTGCGACGCCCGTGGTACCGATATTGGAGTTATTGGGCATTCCTATGGCCTATGAAGCTGCGCCAGGCGTGCTTGTGGGTTTATTGGATCAATTTGTGCCTGCGATTATTGCCGGTGGTATTGATAATCCATTAACAAGCTTTGTGTTAGCGGGCTTATCGGTGACACAACTGATATTTTTCGCTGAAATCGGTATTTTAATTCTCCGCTCGAAAATTCCATTAAATGTCAGCAAACTTGTCGCTATTTTTTGCATTCGTACGTGTATTTCATTACCCATACTGGCATTAATTGGGCATATATTTATTTAACTTGCGCTTGGTTTAAGAGCTATTTAAGCCGAAATAATACTCAACGTAGTGTGTGGGAATTATTCATAGTTAAGCTCACCAAGGCATGTAGATAACAGCTCTAGCGCGATATGTTATCTACATGCATTATTTACATGAGATGAAATTAAGATAGTAACTCAAGGTGTGGTTCATTTTGCTGAGCGTCGCTGCTACTTAATACATACTTCATACAGTCATCAATTTGTCGACCCGCTTTAACAAGCGTCTCAACAGGCACAGATAAACTTAAACGAACGTAGCCTTCCACTGATGGGCCAAATGCGCCACAAGGTAAAGTAGCAACATCGAATTTATCGAGTAAAATAGTAGCGAATGCTTGACTTGACAGGCCGGTACTTCGAATATCTAGCATTAAGAACATACCAGCTTCAGGTAAGTGAACTTCAAGCCCTTCAACATCCTTTAATAACGCATATAAAGTATCACGGCGGTGCTTATAGGTCTGTTTCATCAACTCAAGCTCTGGTAATGCTTGGGTTAACGCCACTTTTGCTGCAGCTTGAATAAATACCGGATTACCAAATAACATACAAAGCGCGACATTAGCTAAATGTACCGCGAGTTCTTCAGGGCAAACCGCCCAACCGACACGCCAGCCTGTCATTGCATGAGATTTCGACAAACTATTAATCGTGACAGTACGCTCTGCCATGCCGCGTAATGAACATGGGCTAAAATGTGCTTGCTCATAGGTCAAGGTTGAATACACTTCATCTGAAATCAGCCACAGATCATGCTCAATGCATAGTTTTGCTACAGCCTCCATGGTTTGACGCGGGAAAATAGCACCACTTGGGTTATTGGGGCTATTGAGCAGGATAGCCCTTGTTTTGCTGGTTATTGCCGCTGCAATATCTTCAGGCATGACTTGAAAGCCGTTGTCAGGTCTCATAGGGATCCTGACAATTTTTGCACCAGTAGAATTAAAAACCGCGTCATAAGTGGTATACATAGGCTCAGGTATTATTATTTCATCGCCCGGTCCTAAAAGGCATTGCGCCGTGGCATAAAGGGCACATTGTGCGCCGTTCATAACCACCACTTGTTTATTGTTTACTGCTAGACCTGTTGTTTTTGTGTGCCAGTTCGCAATAATGTCTCTTAATTCAATATCGCCTGAAACGTCGCCATAATGGGTATCGCCATTATTTAATGAATTGAATGTTGCATCAATAATAGGCTGTGGTGTATCAAAGTCGGGATCACCTAAGGCAAGCACAATAACATCTTCACCCGCTTGTTGACGCTCTAATCCTTTATAGAGTACCTGCCAAGCATCAACTGAATCACCACCAATTCGTTTAGTAAAATCTGAATATCTCATTTTTGAAATTCCTATTATCGTTCTAGTGACAAGCCTCTGTTGTACAATTGTACAATAGAGGCTTGTCATGTTAATACGCAATCGAACTTAGTTAGAAGCGTTAGTATTATTTAGTAAGGATATTTAAGCTAACAGCTATTGTTCAATTGTACAATAGGCGTTTTAGCCTTTCTCTTGTGGTTCATTATAGACTTGTTATTATTCACCACTAATTTATCATGCACTCTCAGATAAGCGATTTGAAAGCGCATTGAAAATATAATGAAAATAATGAATAGAGTGGCTAGTAGTACATCTCCAGGCGCTAGGTTAACGCCAGATGAACGTCGAGCAGAACTAATCGATGCCGTACTTAGGTGTATTATGAGAGATGGTCACCTAGGGCTTTCCGTGCGCACTGTCTGTCAAGAGGCAGGAGTATCAGCAGGACTATTAGCGCACCACTTTAACGGCAAGGAAGAATTAATCAAAGAAGCTTATCGAAAGCTCACTAAGGATCTTTTTATCCAGTTGCTCGCGATATTAGATGAGGCTTCTGAGCCAGTAGCGCAACTTAGGTTATATGTGGACAGCTTTTTTCGCCCACCTATGCTTGATAAAGATTATTTAAAAGTTTGGTTAGGCTTTTGGAGTCTCAGCCAACAAAAAGCTGAAATTGCCACCTTAAGAAACGAAGTAAACAGTAAATATGTAAAAATACTCGAACAACTCATAACGCAAAGTATTAACCGATTAGATATACCTAATGTAAATGCTCGTTTGGCGGCATTTGGTTTGTCAGCGTTAATGGATGGACTTTGGCTGGAGTGGTCGTTAAACCCAAAAAGCTTTTCCCCCGAAGAAGCCAATCAGATTTGTCAGTGCTGGGTTGATAGCCTAATTGCTGGTGAACTTAAACGTATTCGCTAGCGGTAAGTTATATCACTTAATGAATCAACTTGGTATTATTTTACGCCCTAGCCAAAGCAGTACATCACTTTGTTTTTGGACGCTAACACTGAGGATATTGACATTAGCGTGTTCGATGATTTCGATGCTAATGTGAAAACTCAACAGCCGCTAATTTATAATAAATTAGTATTGTGCTATTGCTTATAGATAGGGCATGCTTAATGACAAATTTATTAACTCGAAGCGTAAGTGACTTGCTCAATAAGTTGCCGAAGCATGGCGCTTCACATTCTTCATTAATTGAAAAAGGACAGTAAATGTTTAGTCATATCATGATAGGCGCGAACGATATACAAGCGTCAAAAAAGTTTTACGATGCCATTTTGGCGGAGCTAGGTCATAAACCAGGTGTTATTGATGAAAAAGGCCGCTGTTTTTATTTTACCGATCAGGGGATTTTTGCGTTAACAACGCCAATTAACGGTGAGCCAGCCAGCCATGGCAATGGCACCACCATAGGATTTGCCGCCGCAAACCCTGAACAAGCTAAGGCTTGGCATGCTGCTGGTGTTGCTAATGGCGGCAGCGCTTGTGAAGATGCGCCAGGTGTGCGTGAAGGTGCAATTGGTAAATTATACTTAGCGTATTTGCGTGATCCTTCAGGCAATAAAATTTGTGCGCTGCATCGTATAGCGTGATCAGCCATACATACTAATGAGCATAAGTACCAGTAAAGAATGGTTAAGTGGTTGACACTTAGCCATTTTTTTATTGGCGCAGAGATAGTGTAAATCATTGTTTTTGTCAGGTGCTGGCATTGATTAGCCGCTATGCTTTCGAGCTATACGACGCTTTTGCCAGCGTTTCATATACAAGTAGAGTCCAGATAATACCAAGAAGCTTGGCATTAAGCTTAATAAAAGCCAAAGCAGTTTAACCGGCCAAGCGAAAAAATCACCAATATGAAACTTGTACTTAAAATGCCAAACTTTAGTTGCCAACGAGCTTTTACTGGCGTCATAACTTTTTAACAAGCGACCGGTGTAGGGATCAGCCCAACTCCAACTATAGGCATGACTCTCACTTGGCATTTTTAGCCGTAACGCCAGTAAGTTGTTGGTTGTATTTGGTAAGTAAATACGATAAACCTCGGCGTTTATTAACGCTGACTTTGCTGCGTCATAGGCCAAGTCAAGCTGCAACGGCTGCTGCCTTGTGCTGACTGGCGCAGGCGCAATAGCGCGTTGGATTTTACTCATAGTTAACCATTCAACAACTTGTTGGGTTGCCGGTTGCCAATAAAATGCCATGCCTGAGAATGCAATGAGTAGCAATGGCACGCAACAGAACACTCCAATCGAGGTATGTAATTGATATAGTAGGGCTTTAGCTTTGCTACGCCACTTTATTTTTAACCGTTTAAGCGGTTTTTTAGCCTTTAACCACAAAGCACAACCGATAACTAGCTCGATCATTAATAGCAAACTGGCGCAGGCCATTAGCGCTTGTAGTGGTTTGTTATTGTTTTGATCTTTTAATAATAGCCAGCGATGCCATGACATCACTAAGCCATAAAAGGTATCGTAAAATTGATGCTGCGCGACTATATCGCCGTTGTACGGGTTGATATTAAGGTGGTCACCATTACCTAAGCGCACCAGCCACACCATATTGGCGCTTTGCGCGCGTTCAATAAAGTGTATTGGTTGCTCGCTAACGAGCGCAATTTTTGCCACTAACTCAGACAGAGCTAACGGCTGTTGGGAGTGGATTTTTGCCGAGCTAATGAGCCAATTATTTGGTTGCAACCAGAGTTGAATTTCTTTACCGAACACTAGCAATGCGCCAGAAATGCTTAAACTTAAAATAAATAAACCACTGATCAGCGCTAAGGCTAAATGACAGCGTCTAAACCATGTTTTCATAAACAACCTAAAGTAGCCGCATTAGCAACATTGCTGCTAATGCGGGAGTAGTGAAAGGGCATTAAAATTGGTAGTTAATACCAAGATTGACACTGGTACCTAGGCCTTTAACATTATAACCGTTATAAGTGTATGCTTGCGATTTTGCGGGGTAGTAATCTTGGTTTAATAAGTTTTCGACGCCGATAAAACCAGACCAGTTTTGCTGAAAGTCGAAACTCGCACTGAGATTAAGTAACTGGTAGCTGTCAATAGGGCCTTGATCGCCGACATAATCGCCCTCAACTGTTGCAAACTTTTTCCGGCTGCCAACATATAAATAGCTGACCGCGACATTGGCACCGGCAAGCGGCTGCCAGTTCAGGTTAACAGTGGCTTTGGGGGCACTAATTTGTTTGGCGCCTAAGTAGACATCTTTACTGGTGTCTTTACCTTCAACCCAAGCATAGCTAGCGGTAACATTTAACTCAGGGCTAAATGGATAATGGGCGAGTGCTTCATAACCATAAATTTCTTGTGGTGCGCGCACCGGTAAATAGACTCCAGTATTGGCATCATACTTATTAGTGGTGCCCAACTCTGAGGTGCTACGATAGGCAGAGAACTCCATACGAAGTGCGCCGATATTGGAAACAAAACCGATTTCATAATTGTCGATAATCGACGCTTGCGTGGCAATCAAGCTAATGTCGGTGACGGTAGCGGTGCGCAGTAAACGGCCAATATCGGAAATATCAGCGCCTTGCGAGTAGTTAGCAAAAGGCTGAAAAGAAGGCATCAGGTTGTAGCGCACACCAAAGTTATAGGTTGTTGCTCGGTACTTTAAGGTGTCACCGCGCACATCAAGGGGAACAGAGCAGGTATTGGCAGTTCGGCAAAGCTTTAACGTGCTGTAGTCATCCACGCCAAGTTCAATATCTTCGTGGCGAATGCCGGCTTTGATGATTAAATCATCGTTATAAAGCCATTTTGTTTGTAAAAAACCTGCTAGGTTGGCCATGTCCATCTCAGGTACCCAAACTCGCCCATCCACCAAAGGTTGTGAGGTTTTATCATTTAAGGCATCTAGGCCATAAATAAAAGTGCCTTCAAGGTTGTGCCACTCAAGCTGACTATTGAGGGTCACGCGTAAGCCTTTTTTATCTGATTTTATTAATGACTGCCCACCGCTGTAGCCTTCGCTAGGGTTAGCAAGCGCGCTTGAAAAGAAGAAAATGTTATTAATTTGTTGGCTATAAGCGTCGATCACCAGTTGCGTATTATCAAACAGTGCCTCATCTGTGTACTTAAACATCAGGTTATCATTGTTTGGGCCTTGCGCAACACCGGGCTTTTCAGTGCCAACAGGTGCCTCAATAGCATAGGTTTTCTCACCTGAATTAACGCTACCAATCACATCTATTAAATTACTTTGTTGCTCAGAACGGTAATGGTTATAGGTCAACTGTAGCGACTTTTCGGTATCTAATTGGTAGCCAAATTTTGCAAAGTAGTTGGCGACATTTGCTTCTGACAATCCGTAAATTAAGCCTTGTATGTCACCTTCTGCATCACGCTGTACACCATTTTCTTCATAACTGGCATTTAATACATAACTGAACTTATCTAAGTTGCCATTAATTGAGCCTTCTACGCGCTGCCCAACACTGTCTTGTAATTTAACGGCGCTAAAACGGCTTGACACACTGACATGACCGCTAACCTTGCCGCTATTGTTAGCCTGTTTAGTGATATAGTTAATAATACCGCCGGCCGCACCATTGCCATAGATAGAGGTTGCACCTTTAATCACTTCAATGCGCTCTATGGTACTTGGATCTAATGTGCGCATACCTAAAGCACCATTACGCAGTGGCGTTGACTGCGGCACACCATCGATCATCACCAAGGGTGAACGTCCACGCAAAGTTTGCCCTGAGTTACTTGACGAACCGGTGCTGGGCGCTAACCCCGGTACTAAGGCCGCTAGCAAGGTTTGCAGCTCAGGAGAAATTTTTAGCTGCTCTGCAATTTGTTGGCGATTAATTATGGTGATGGTTGCAGGTACTTCTTCAATACTTTCGACAATGCGACTACCGGTAACAACAATACGTTCCATAGTGTCTGTGGAAATTGCAGGTGTATTTTGAGCTGCTTGCGCAAAGGCATGAGGGGTGATCAGTAAAGCAAGCAGTGAAAGTCTAGTTTTGAGCATGAGTAATTCCAAGTAAATGAGCGAGTTATAAAATTTCGCTAAATACTAATGAAAACGATTATCATTTGCAATAGGTTTTTATCATTAATGTGTAATCGCGCAGTAGGCCTGGTTAACAAGTTTTAGCTTGGTGATCAGCACAGCAAGATAAAAATTAAAGTAATGCGGGCAGCTATATAACTGCTCGCGGCATGCATATACTAGGGGCAGGTTTTCGGCAAATCCAAGTGACGACTTGTGATGGCTGTAAAGTGCGCTACCATTTATTAAGTTATTAATAAACAATACTTTATTTTGTTGTGTAAATACTCGCTAGCTCAGGATTGCAAGTTATGAATGCCATTGACATTAGTGCCGCACATGGCAACATGAGTGCCGCAAGTTAGCTGACTTTGTAAAAAAATAAGCCAAAGCTTTTTATAACTACAGGAGTAAGGTAATGAACGACTATCGTATTGAGAGCGACTCTTTTGGCGAACTAAAGGTGCCTATTGATAGCTACTATGGTGCCCAAACTGCGCGCTCATTACTCAATTTTGCCATTGGCGAAGAGACTATGCCTAAGGCCTTGATTCGAGCTTTAGGCATAGTTAAACAAGCTGCTGCAAAAGTAAATATGGAGTTGGGCTTATTAGACACCAACATTGCTAATGCAATAATGGCTGCCGCTGGAGAAGTCATTGTTGGCCGGCTTGACGAACATTTTCCATTATCAGTATGGCAAACAGGCTCAGGTACGCAAAGTAATATGAATTGCAATGAAGTTATCTCGAATCGGGCTATTGAGATGCTAGGAGGTACGCTTGGCACTAAAACGCCGGTGCACCCTAATAACCATTGTAATATGGGACAATCGTCTAATGATACTTTTCCTAGTGCTATGCACATAGCAGCTGTCGAGCAAATAAGTCAGCAATTACTGCCGAGTTTGCACAATTTGCAACAAGCATTAGCAGACAAGTCGCAGCAGTTTTCAAAAATCATTAAAATTGGTCGTACACACTTACAAGATGCGACACCATTAACCTTAGGGCAGGAGTTTTCTGGCTATCAGGCGCAGATAACACAAGCCATCCGTCGTACACAAGCCGTTTTACCGGCACTTTATCCACTCGCGCAAGGGGCCACTGCCGTGGGCACGGGCCTTAATAGTGCTAAAAGCTTTGATGTCAGGTTTGCCGAGCATGTGGCAAAAATAACCCAGTTACCTTTTACTAGTGCTGACAACAAGTTTGCTGCGATTGCAAGTCATGATGCGATAGTGGAAGCAAGTGGTGCGTTAAACACTTTAGCCGCTAGTATCATGAAAATAGCCAATGATATCCGCTTGTTAGGCTCAGGACCACGTTGTGGTCTAGGGGAAATAAACTTACCCGAAAATGAACCAGGCTCATCTATCATGCCAGGCAAAGTTAACCCAACACAGTGTGAAGCGCTTACTATGATAGCGGCGCAAGTGATGGGAAACCATGTTGCCATTACTGTCGGTGGTGCTAATGGTCACTTAGAGCTGAATGTGTTTAAACCCGTAATGATTTATAACTTGTTGCAATCAATACGTTTATTAGCAGAGGGCTGCGAAAGTTTTACTGAGCATTGCGTTAAGGGCATAACCGCTAATGAAGCAAGGATCGCACAATTACGCGATGAATCTTTAATGTTAGTGACGGCGTTAAATCCGCATATTGGCTATGATAATGCCGCTAAAATAGCGAAAAAAGCCCATCAAGATGGCAGTACATTATTAGATGCGGCGTTAGCACTTAAGTTATTAACTAAGGCGCAATTTAACCAATGGGTAGTGGCAGAGAAAATGCTAGGGCCAGAGTAAATGTTTTAGTATGACCAGGTTAAGGTGATTTACTATGGCTTTTAATAAGGCGGGCGCTTTCAGGCGGGTTTTAACCTGCGTAATAGTGTTAAGCTCTGCAAAAGTTATAACAGCCGTAAAAGTAACGATCACCTAGCGTGAGCTTAGTTTATGCGGCTAGCCTTATTGGAACGGTCAAAGTTATCATAGTCATCAAAGTGATTGAATTTAATAATCGCGCGTAACTCTTCGCCATAAGCACTGCCTTTTTCTGAGTAGTTATCTAACTTGGTGACGAGTAAAAAGGGGTCATTGCTGGTCATTAATGTTTTTCGAAAGGCTTTATAGGCATCACCGCGCGATAAAATACGATAATAATCATAAATAGAAGCCTCTAGGGACGGGTACTTTTTAAGCCAAATGGTTTTTTTGCCACGCTTATTCAACGCCGCAATTCGCGGCTCATTTTCATTGTAAGACCAAACCCCAAAGATATTATTAGCTGCAAGAAAAAAACGCGAAGTTGCCCATGAGCTTTCCATGGCCGCTTGTGCAAGTGCAATACTTTTTGGGTGGGGTTTAAGTGCCATTAATAGCTCTTGATGGTTCGCGGCTTTATATTCCACCATCAGTTTTTCGATTTGAGCATTGCTTTTGCCACTGTCAAGCGTGGACTTTACCGCACGGTATTGTTTCATCAAGTCGTCATAAACGCGGTTTACTGCAGGTACAGCTAAAGCGATAAAGCGGGCTTTTTTCTCTTGTACCGTCATTGGCGGGAGCGGTGCGGGTTTTTCTGAGCTGCGAAAATATATAACGGCAGTAAGCACTAAT
Source organism: Colwellia chukchiensis (assembly GCF_002104455.1). Lineage (GTDB taxonomy): Bacteria > Pseudomonadota > Gammaproteobacteria > Enterobacterales > Alteromonadaceae > Cognaticolwellia > Cognaticolwellia chukchiensis. Next base: position 429,057 of record NZ_NBOC01000001.1, read on the forward strand.
AATAAAGCGGCAACGCCGATTTTTATTTGTTTTAAAGATAGTGACATTGAGAGCACTCCGTATAGATCATTGTTGTTATAAGCTAAATTAACATTGTTAACACAACAAACAAAGTCGCTTAGATTTAACTGTGATATTGTCTCCGTCGTTTTTTAGGGCAAGCTAACAAGTGTATTACTGCATGATGTTGTTAAAGAAACTTTACTATCCCTGTTTGCTTAAGCACATATCTGCTGATGCGCTCTTGGGTAAGTTTATTTGCAACGCATTAGCGCTAATTTGCTGCTAAAGTACTTTTGTTATTGACCACAACCACAGTATTGCGACCATTTTCTTTCGCTGTATAAAGCGCTTCGTCAGCCAAAGTAATTAATTGATCTAAATCCATTTGATCCGGCGTGGCACTGACAACGCCAATACTCATAGTCACGCTATTAATTTTATTAAAACTGATGTGTTTAATTTGAGTACGAAGATCTTCAGCAAGTTGCTTAGCTTGTTGACTATTGGTATTAGGTAAAAATATTAGAAACTCTTCTCCACCCCAGCGTAATGGAATATCAGAGTCGCGAATACGGCGTTTAATTTCCTTTGCTACCCCTTCAAGTACTTGATCGCCTGCAGCATGGCCAAACTGATCATTAATGCGTTTAAACCAATCTAAATCCATTAACATGATAGATATTGGGCTATTATTCCTCTTGCTTAATTCCCAACTTGGGTGAACAAGCTCGGAAAATGCGCGTCGGTTATACAACATGGTTAATGGATCTTGCCGAGCATTGCTTTCCGCACTTTTACGCGCATCTTGCGCCAATTTAAAATTAAAACCAAGCGATATTGACAGCAACGACATTTCTAACAGCATGCCAATTTCTATACCGCGAAATGCCCATTGTGAGTAGGGAATTATTCCCCACGTTGCAAAACTGGAAATGGTGGCACCGCCGGTTCCCATCGTAATAGCTGGGATGAAAAACTTTGCTAGCGGGTCCTTGTTTTTATATGCCAAGCAGCCCACAAGTAGCATCCAAATGGACAGCACAGTTAACATGGCCAATTGAATCATGATAATAAATGAGCGATCACCAGACACAAATATTAACGCCGCTATTACGATTAGCCCAACATATATTCGGTACCTGTTTGCATGCAAAGCAGGTAAAAAGGTACGGGTGTTTAAAAAGCCTATGGTAAACATCACCGCTGAAAATATATAGCAGAACATTAGGGTGGGCATTAGCCACTGTTGCAATGCTACAGATCCAGGCCATGCCAGCCAAAAGCCATGCCCAGTATAGGTAAAGTTAAATGAAGTAAAAGCAAATAGGTAGATGGGGTAAAGTAAATACTTGAGCTCTCTTAAATAAATATATAAGGCGAGGTTGTAGATAAGTAATATCAGTAAGCCACCATATAAAGCGCCATAAAAATAGGCGTTTTCAATTACCGCCGAGACCATAGCCTTGTCGCTACCTATATAGATGGGAATGGTCATGGGGTCTTGAGAGCGAAAGCGAAACAGTACATAAGATTGCCCTCGGGGAAAAGCATGCTCAACTGAAGGCATCCTTGCATTGCGCTGACGTTGAGTAAAAGGCTGAGTATCGCCTATAGATATCTGGCGCATTAACTTGTTGTTGGTAAAAATATAAAGCTCAATAGTATCTAACCAGGCATTATCAATTTTTAAGACCTTACTTTGCCACTGAGCTGTGTCATTATTAAACGGTAAGACCGCCCATATTGTGCTTTGCGTGAAGCCAAAGCTGACTTTATTTTTAATGTTATTGCTAAACTCTTGTCGCTTAAATAACGCAAAGGCTTGCTCAGGACTTAGGCTTGAGTTTTCATCATCAAGTAAAAATAGTCGTTCATTAACCAGTGATATTGGGCTATTAACGGATGCTAGCTCTGCTTTTGCGAGCATTGACCAGGCGAGAAATAAAAACAAAAAACTTGTTCTACAATGTATGTGCAAACGTCTCATAACTAATTATAATTTTCCTTTTTTGACTCAAAAGTACGGTATAAGGACATTGAAATTCCTTGGGAGAGTCAGCTAAGTTGAGCGTTGGTATAGTTATTATAACGAACTTATTCAATAAAGCTTTAATTTAGCTTTTCTGCATTAGCATAGGTAATCGTCTTGCCAAAGGTATATTTGCCACGTTAATAAAGTTAAATTGCACTGACAGTAAGAAAAATTCGCCGCGAAATATGGTTTCGTCACTCACCTAATTAGCAGTAAAAGTCGCCATGCGTTGCGCTATTGATATGACCTGTTAAACAAGCCAGTTTTGCTAGTTACTACATAACGTACTACTTAATTTTTTATAAACACAGGTCGTTAATGATTGTTATGGATAACGATATATGGCTACAGGTAAGTAAATAGGTTGATTTTAGGCATAAAAAAAGACGCTAAAAAGCGTCTTTAATTATTATTTTGGTGGAGCGGGGGGGAATCGAACCCCCGTCCAAAAAGCCTACGTCCTCGGTACTACATGCTTAGTCGATTATTTATTTAACCAATTAGACGCCAACCGACAGGCTTCGTCATGGTGAGCTTAATACTATTTCGCGGTTCAGCCTTAAGCGTGCTTCCCTCGCTATCCTATTTGGGGTGACCATCGTTCCTCTAAACAACAGGAAAGTTTATGAGGCGATGGCTAGCCTTAAGCGGCTAGTGCGAACGTTTCGTCGTTTGCAATTATAGTTTTGCGGCTTTTTACCAGGCCAACCGCCCCTGGGCATGCACCTTGGGTTTCATGAATCTTGTCGAATCCTAGATCCGCCCCAAAGTTTTTACTATTTAATTATAGACTACATTAGCCTACAACGAGCATTGTACAATGCTTAGTTAAAATAGACAACGTGGTATTTTTTAATCGCTTAACGATCTAAGTTTTTATTTTTCATTAAGCGACCTTTATCTACAGCCCACTCTCTATCTTTTATAGCGGCACGTTTATCATGGTCTTTCTTACCTTTACCTAAATAAAACTCCAGTTTTACCCAACAGGCTTTCCAATACATGGCTGTGGCAACTAATGAGTAACCGTCGCGATCGACGGCCGCCGCCAGTTTATCAAGTTCACGTCGGTTAAGAAGTAATTTACGCGCACGATTGGGGTCGCATACGACATGGCTCGAAGCTGCATTGAGCGGCATGATCTCAGCTCCAACTAAAAACGCTTCACGATCTTTAATGAAAACGTAACAGTCAGAAATGTTGACTTTACCACTGCGAATACTTTTAATCTCCCAGCCCTGTAAACTCATGCCGGCTTCAAACTTATCGGTTAGGATATAGTTGTGACGTGCTTTTTTATTTAGCGCAATAGTGTTGTTATTCGCTTGTTTAGATTTTTTCTTTGCCATTTCAATTCCATTCTTATTGCTAAAATAGATAGCAAGCAGGCTATTATACGGAGTATTATGGTTATTTAAATGGCTTATTAGCCATTTTTCACTTTAATGCGCTTTTAAATGGTATTTGCTAATATAGCGCGCTTAATATTCGGAGGGTAAATGCCAAACATAAGTCGAAGTGCATTAGTTATGCACAGTGTAGAAGATATGTATTTGTTAATTAATGATGTGCTTTCCTACCCTAAGTTTTTACCAGACTGTAGCGATAGTAAAATCATCGCACAAGATGAACAATCTATGACTGCTGCTTTATTAGTGTCAAAAGGCGGCTTAAAAAAATGGTTCACTACTAAAAATACCTTGGTCAATAATCAAGAAGTGATTATGAACTTAGTGGATGGGCCTTTTAAGAAGTTAGTTGGAGCGTGGCAGCTAAAGGCGCTGTCAGATGAAGCTTGTAAAATTGAATTAAATTTAGATTATGAGTTTTCCAGTAAGGTGTTTGATTTAGCATTTGGTCGTGTGTTTAATAACTTGGCTAACAATATGGTACAAGCTTTTACTCAGCGGGCAAAAGAAGTTTACGGTTAGTTGAGCGTTGTTGAAAATCAATATCAGAGTATCAAAGTCATGAATGAAAATGAAAGTGCAGCAAAGCAACTTGCAATTGAAGTTGTTTATGGTACCCCGCAAAAACAAGAAATTATTAACTGTACTGTTAATGAGCATACTACGGTTGAACAGGCCATAATAACCTCAGGTATTATTGATGTATTTCCTGAAATCGATTTGTCAATAAATAAAGTAGGCATTTGGAATCGCGTCGCTAAATTAACCGATACGGTCAATGATTTAGATCGTATTGAAGTCTATCGACCGCTCATTGCTGATCCGAAAGAGGTACGAAAACGCAGAGCCGAAAAAGCAAAATTAGAAGGGCGTGCTGATAAAGTTACCGGTGGGCGTGTCGATCCTCGTCGCAGTAAAGCCAACGATTCAGCCTAAAGGTTATTTTAGCGACAAAAAAAGCATGCGACTTAGCATGCTTTTTTGTCGATTGACGAACAACACAAATGTGTAATGGCGCTCTATAGTTTTTACATAAGGGTTAATGCGCACCTGAGGGGATTTTAGTTCACCATGGGAACATAATAACTCTCAGGCAGCTCAAAATCTCCTTTGGCATCAACAACTTTATTGTTTTCAAAGGTGATGGTAAATTGTTTTTTACTGTTAAACTTGTCACTGCGACCTGATTTAAAGCGATAGACATAATGCCAAGTATCGTTATTAAATGCGTCTTCAACTACTGGACTACCTAAAACATATTTAACTTGCTCTTTGGTCATGCCAATTTGCAGTTTGTCGATGTCTTTTTGCTCCAAATAATTGCCTTGCGGCACGTCAATGCGATAAACCCAGCTAGAGCAGGCAGAAATAAATAAGGCGATAACAATAGTGAGTACTCGAAACAACATGGCGATTATATTTATCCTTTTCAATGTGAACGGGGATAATAGCGAAGCAAACTAATAGATACAAAATAATTTTTGATTATTTTGCTGTTTTACTCTGATTTAACCCTATCCAGCCAATAATTCTTGTGCGTTAGCTAAACTCGTATCAGTGACTTTATCACCGGCCAGCAAGCGAGCAATCTCTTGGACGCGACCATCGCGAGAAAGTTCCGTGACTGTAGTTTCAGTGTGTTCGCCGTCGGTGAGTTTGGCAACAAACAACTGTTGATGACCTTTACTAGCCACTTGCGGTAAATGCGTAACACAAATAACTTGCGTGTTTTTAGCTAACTGCTGTAACTTTTTGCCAACCATGGCTGCAGTTGGACCACTAATGCCAACATCTACCTCATCAAAGATTAAGCTTGGCGTGATAACTTTGTCTGCTAATATAACCTGCATGGCTAAGCTAATACGCGACAGCTCACCACCTGAGGCAACTTTATTCATGGCTTCTAATGGTTGGCCAGGGTTTAAGCTGGCAAGGAAGCTAACATTGTCATGACCATGTAATGATAAATGATCTAATTTATCTTGGCTGACTTTAATGGCAAACTTACCGTGCGCCATATTCAATTCAGCCATGCTGTTTGTGATCATTTTGCTCAGCTTGGCAGCGGCTTTAGCTCTGGACTCGGACAAGATATTGGCTGCATTTTGATATTGTTGCTTAGCGCTTTCAATATCATCATTAATTTTTATTAAACGACTTTCATCTGAGCTAAATAATGCGAGCTCTTGTAGCAATTGTTGGTGAAACTGCGCTAAGGCATTAGGGGCAACTTGGTGTTTTTTGGCTAACATAATTGCGCTTGAATAACGTTCCTCAATCAGCGAGTAGCTGTCGGGATCAAGTTCAACACTTTGATAATAATGTTTTAATTCTTGACTGGCATCTTCTACTTGAATTAAGGCTTCATTCAGCTGTTCAGCAATGGCTTTTAACTTGCCATCATAGTTTGCTAAGCCTGCAATTTTATCTGCGCTGCTCCTTAAACTATCAACTACATTAAATTGTTCAGCTTCAGATAATTGTTGTACTGCACTTAATGTTTCACTGAGAATATGTTGCCCATTACTTTGACGCTGGTAATCCTTTTCTAAGTTTTCAAACTCGTCAGGCTGTAAAGAAAATTCGTTCAACTCTTGTACTTGATATTGTAATAATTGCTGCTGAGCTTCTCGCTGTAGCTTATTTTCTTGTAAGGTTTGCGCTTCTTGGCTAAGGCTACGCCATTGTTGGTAATAGTATTTTACCTCATCAAGTAGGTGTTGATGATTGGCGTAGGCATCAAGTATATTGCGTTGTTCACTAGCCTTTACAATCAATTGATGATTATGTTGACCATGAATATGAATCAATAGCTGGCCAATTTCTTTTAATTGCGCTAGCGGTACTTGGCTGCCATTAATATAGGCTTTAGAGCGGCCTTCGGCTGAAATAACACGGCGCAAAATACACTCGTTATCGAGTAGCATATCATGGTGTTTCAGCCAGTTTTTGGCAGCTATATTATGACTCGTATCAAAGGTTGCTGCTAATTCGGCTTTTTTGCAATCAGCTCTGACTACATTAGTAACGGCTCTATCACCTAAGCAAAGACCTAAGGCATCTATAGCAATAGATTTGCCGGCACCCGTTTCGCCAGTAATAGTGGTCATGCCTTGCTGCCAATCAATGTCGAGTGAACGCACAATGGCAAAGTTTTGAATGTTGAGTTGCAATAACATAGTCGCCTCATTAACTTTATCAGTAGCTTTATTACGATAAAGTGCAGAATAAATAAGCAAAAAAGCAGATACTGTTAATTTATACAGTATCTGCTTTTATTTCAAGCTATGTTTTTACTTTATTTTTTATTTGTAAGCTAGCTTATTGATTAATAAAGCTTATTACCCCAGCCAAGTTTATTTCTTAACACATTAAAGTAGTTGTGATCTAACGGGTGTATCAAGCGTAATGTAAACTCACTTTTTTTGATAATGACTTCATCACCAGGCATGACGGCTAAAATGACATGTCCGTCACAACTGACTTGCAGGTTCTCGTAATTTTCATTAGCGAGCTTAAGTTTGATTTCACTGTTACCGTCTACGACTATCGGTCGACTTGTGAGGGTGTGCGGAAACATGGGCACGAGTGATAACGCATTCAAATTTGGCGTTAATATTGGACCACCAGCAGACATAGAATAAGCGGTTGAGCCCGTAGGTGACGACACTATCAGGCCATCTGAACGTTGACTGAACATAAAACTTCCGTCAATGTAGACTTCAAATTCGATCATACTAGCCACTTTACCAGCGTGCAGTACGGCTTCGTTTACCGCACTGTTTGAGCTTTTTAGCCTACCATGACGATAGACTTCAGCTTCAATAATAAAGCGCTGCTCTTCCCGCGACTGACCTTTTAAAATGGCTTCTAAAGGCGGCAGCAAATCATCTGGGGATAGATCGGTTAAAAAGCCTAAATTGCCTCTATTTACGCCAATAACGCCTATGTTGTAACAGGCTAGTACTCTGGCTGCACCTAACATATAGCCATCACCACCGACAACAATTGCGAGATCTGCTTGCTCGCCAATATCGGTTAATGACGCCTTATTAAACTTTTCAATATTGACCGTCGCCGCAACTGAATTTTCGATTAATACTCGATAGCCTTGTTGCGCTAAATAATCATGTAAAGCTTCTATGGTTGTACTGGCACCGTCATGGTGAGGTTTGCCGATTAAGCCTATGGTGTTGTATAAATTACTCATACATTGCTAATTAATATGTTTTGTAATTGAGGACTCTAGGAAGTTTCGCGCTATTTGAGGCGCTTGTAAAGTTGACTTTTTATGAAATGATTTACTTTTGTGCTTGAATCATAAAAACAAGCCCCCATAATTAGCGTTATTGAGATTTACCTTATTTGAAACTTAATACCCGTTTCATTAATTAAGTGGTCTACTTGATACAGAGGAAAAATCGCCAAGTACATGGCATTTATTTAATAACTATTTGTTTTAATTGTTAAATAAATAACGAGTTAGTTGGTAGTTTTAACTAGTAGAAACGACGACGTAGTTAATGAAGTAGGTATAAGAACTACTTTGGAGTTTTTTCATGGCTAATGAGTCAACAGAGAATAAAAGTGCAGAAGAAGTGGCTGCAGAAGAACTAGCCGCTGAAATTATTGAGCAAGCAGAAGAGCAAGTTGAAGAGCAGTTAGATGCTGCGGTTGAAAATATCAGTGCTGAGCAAGAAAAAATAAACGAACTTGAATTAGCACTTGCTGCAGCTAAATCAACGGTGGCGGATCAAAAAGATACCGTAATTCGTGCTAAAGCAGAAGTTGATAATGTTCGTCGTCGCTCTGCACAAGATGTTGAAAAAGCACGTAAATTTGCGTTAGAAAAATTTGCTGTCGAATTATTGACCACGGTAGATAATTTAGAGCGCGCATTGGAAAACATCAATAAAGATGATGAGAGCAACACTGCTATTATCGAAGGAATTGAGTTAACGTACCAAGGCTTGATAGCCTCGCTAGAAAAATTTGCTATTAAAGCGATCGATCCAAAAGATCAACCCTTTAATCCGGAATTACATCAAGCTATGTCTATGCAAGAAGTGGAAGGTGTTGCTGCCAATACTGTCATTGCAGTTATGCAAAAGGGGTATGAACTTAACGGCCGTTTGATTCGCCCAGCAATGGTGATGGTGTCAAAAGCTGCGCCAAGTGTTGATACTAGCGCGTAACAGCTTTTCCTTTTAACGGACAAGCGTTGGCAATACTAGATTAAAACCAGACTCAGGTCTGGTTTTTTTACGCTATCTATTCGCTAAAGCGATAACTTATCTAGTTTACACAGTAAGCGGGTAGTTAGCTAAACTAGGTAATAACCCGCTAATTTGTTCTATATAAAGAGTGGCGGTAATAATAATTAACATTTTTTCATTATTTTCGATAAAAATAGTTGAAAAGCTATTTTCCTGCCCCCACTAACTGTTCATCGAAAGATTTAATCTTTATTTTTAACATTATAAGTATTCGGAGATCCTCAAGATGGGCAAAATTATTGGTATTGACCTAGGGACAACAAACTCTTGTGTTGCTGTACTAGACGGTGATAAAACGCGCGTAATTGAAAACGCGGAAGGCGACCGTACCACTCCTTCTATCATTGCTTACACTGAAGAAGGCGAAACCTTAGTTGGTCAACCAGCTAAACGCCAATCGGTCACAAACCCAAAAAATACATTATTCGCAATTAAGCGCTTAATCGGACGTCGTTTTGACGATGAAGAAGTGCAACGCGACATTAAAATCATGCCATTTGGCATTGTTAAAGCTGACAACGGCGATGCATGGGTAACGGCACGTGATAAAAATATCGCGCCACCACAAGTATCTGCTGAAGTGTTAGCAAAAATGAAAAAAACCGCTGAAGACTACCTAGGCGAAAAAGTAACAGAAGCGGTTATTACCGTACCTGCATACTTTAACGACTCACAACGTCAAGCAACTAAAGATGCGGGTCGTATTGCTGGTCTTGATGTTAAGCGTATTATCAACGAACCAACTGCTGCTGCGCTTGCTTACGGTATGGATAAGCAAGAAGGCGACAAAGTGGTTGCCGTATATGACTTAGGTGGTGGTACTTTTGATATTTCAATTATCGAAATTGATGAAGTTGAAGGTGAGCACACGTTTGAAGTATTAGCAACAAACGGTGATACCCACTTAGGTGGTGAAGATTTTGATAACCGTTTAATTAACTACTTAGTTGCCGAGTTCAAGAAAGATCAAGGTATGGACTTAACGCAAGATCCATTAGCCATGCAACGTTTAAAAGAAGCGGCAGAAAAAGCAAAATGTGAGCTTTCTTCAGCACAACAAACCGATGTTAACTTGCCGTACATTACTGCTGATGCGTCAGGTCCTAAGCACATGAACATCAAAGTAACGCGTGCTAAGTTAGAGTCGTTAGTTGAAGACATGGTTAAAGCCACATTAGAGCCACTTAAATTGGCACTAAAAGATGCGGACTTGTCAATTAGCGACGTGAACGATGTGATTTTGGTGGGTGGTCAAACACGCATGCCAATGGTTCAAAAAGTGGTTACAGAGTTCTTTGGTAAAGAGCCACGTAAAGACGTTAACCCTGACGAAGCTGTAGCCTCTGGCGCTGCGGTACAAGCAGGTGTACTTTCTGGCGATGTTACCGACGTATTATTACTAGATGTGACACCATTATCACTAGGTATTGAAACTATGGGCGGTGTGATGACGAAAGTTATCGATAAAAACACCACTATCCCGACTAAGCAGTCGCAAACCTTCTCAACAGCTGAAGATAACCAAGCTGCGGTAACTGTACATGTTGTGCAAGGTGAGCGTAAGCAAGCATCTGCAAACAAGTCATTAGGCCAGTTTAACTTAGAAGGCATAGACCCAGCACCGCGCGGTACGCCACAAATCGAAGTAACCTTTGACTTAGATGCTGACGGTATTTTGCATGTCACGGCAAAAGATAAGAACACAGGTAAAGAGCAAAAAATCACCATTAAAGCCTCTTCTGGTTTATCAGATGATGAAGTAGAGCAAATGGTACGCGACGCGGAAGCCAATGCTGACGAAGATGCGAAATTTGAAGAGCTTGTACAAGCGCGCAACCAAGCTGATGGCATGGTGCACGCAACGCGTAAGCAAATTGAAGAAGCCGGTGATGATTTACCAGCAGAAGATAAAGAGAAGATTGAAAGCGCTTTATCTGAGCTTGAAGTGGCGCTTAAAGGCGATAGTAAAGAAGAAATCGATACTAAGTCACAAGCGGTTATTGAAGCTTCAGCTAAATTGATGGAAATTGCTCAAGCTAAAGCACAAGCACAAGCCGGCGCAGCTGAAGGCGCAGCACCTGATGCAGAAGCACCAGCGGGTGATGATGTTGTTGATGCTGAGTTTGAAGAAGTTAAAGACGACAAGAAGTAGTTAATGATGGGTTGTTGCTCGGCGTGTCCAGCTTATGCGAGTACACTTGAGTAACAACCAAAAACTTTAACCTTGTTATTAGCTTCAAATGAATAAAGCGTCGATAGCTATCGGCGCTTTATTATGTCAGGTAATAACGAAATGTTAGTTAATGCAAGATGTTAATTTGCTTGGATTTTTCATGTTTTAAGGTGAATTTTTAAAGCGTCTAAGTAAGAAGTTAAACAAATTAGTATCCACAAAATTGAAGTAAAGAAATAAACTTATGTCAAAACGCGATTATTATGAAGTGCTAGGAGTATCAAAAGATGCATCTGAGCGCGATATCAAAAAAGCTTACAAACGTTTAGCAATGAAATATCACCCAGACAGAACCAAAGGTGATAAATCAAAAGAAGAGCAATTTAAAGAAGTTAAAGAAGCTTATGAAGTGCTAAACGACGATCAAAAGCGTGCAGCCTATGATCAATATGGCCATGCAGCATTTGAACAAGGCGGCCATGGTGGTGGAGGCTTTGGCGGCGGCCATGACTTTGGTGATGCGTTTGGTGATATTTTCGGTGATATTTTTGGTGGTGGTGGCCGTGGTCGCGGTGGGCAATCGCGCCAACGTCGCGGTGCAGATTTACGCTACAACCTAGACTTGACGCTTGAAGAAGCGGTTAAAGGTAAAACCTTAGAAATTAAAGTGCCGACTTTTGTTAGTTGTGAGCCCTGTGACGGTAGCGGCGCGAAAAAAGGCACCAGTGCCAAAACATGTTCAACTTGTCACGGCCATGGCCAAGTGCAAATGCGCCAAGGCTTGTTTGCCGTGCAACAAACCTGTCCGACGTGTTCGGGTAAAGGCAAAGTTATTACTGATCCTTGTCCTTCATGTCGTGGTCAAGGGCGGGTTGAAAAAACCAAAACCTTATCTGTTAAAATTCCAGCAGGTGTTGATACCGGCGATAGAATTCGCTTATCGGGTGAAGGTGAAGCCGGCGAGCATGGCGCACCAGCAGGCGACTTATATGTGCAAGCTAATGTGCGCGATCATAAAATATTTGTCCGTGATGAAAATAACTTGTATTGCGAAGTGCCGATTAGTTTCACCACAGCAGCATTAGGCGGAGAAATTGAAGTACCGACCCTCGAAGGTAAAGTGAAGCTGAAAATACCGAAAGAAACGCAAACCGGTAAAATGTTCCGCTTACGAGGTAAAGGCGTCAAATCAGTACGCAGCCACTCAACTGGTGACTTAATGTGTAAAGTCGTGATTGAAACGCCAGTGAATTTATCGGGTGATCAAGCGGACTTATTGCGCCAGTTAGAAGAAAAAATGGGCAAAAGCACCAGCAAGCATAGCCCGAAAGAAACCGGCTTTTTTGACGGCGTGAAAAAGTTCTTTGATGATCTAAAAAGCTAATGAGCGTTAATTGCCTCAGTTGATAAAAATCCCGTACCTAGTGACGGGATTTTTATTGCCTTTATATTTTATAATCCGCTTAGCAAAACCGCGGTTATCACACTAAACGCTATGCTATCATGGCTTTGACAGTACTTGCTAAGCACTATGGCTCAACTGGCGGGCAGTCGCAAAGTGAATAACCTGTTAGCCTTTAAACCTAGATAAAGCATAACTCTGTATGAGTCGTAGACGATGAAAGTTTTATTATTGACATTAATAACCGCCTTTACCAGCCTGTTAAGTATGGCTAACTCAGCGCCTGAGGAAATAACGGCGCTTGATGCTGGTTATATGGGGGTCCATGGCATGGTGTTGATGAATATCTCATCGACGATTTTTGCTTATCACCTACCTTTGTATCATAAACCGCACGACGTGCAACTAATGTACAAGCTTAAGGTGCAGGATCTTGCTTTAGTGCAATTGGTTCGTGATAATAAAATGGTAACAATCAAACCTAAGCCATTTAATTTACAGCGTTTAATGCGTGGTGAAAATATTGCTCTGTCGGCCGATGTTTATCTTGGCCATTTTGAACGAGATGGCAGCTTAGTATACGAAGACATGACATTACACTTTGCTGAGCAAGTGTATATGCGCAAGCTTGACGATATTGCCCCTGCCAGTAATGTGCAAGCTTATGATGCGGTGACGCTGCAAAATAGTGGTCAAATTTTTATCCATCAGCTTCAAGCGCCACCTAGCTTTGATCACCTGATTTATATTAATGTTCAGGCAGGCTGTGCCCGTCAGTTTAACACTTCAACGGCGGTGCCTAGCGAACAGGAATTGCAGTATAAATTTATCAATTGCGGCTCCATGAAACCGCTCTATTATGAAAGCCAAGATTTTACACAACATTAGCAGGTTTTAAGTCCAACTATTCAAAAATTCGCGAAATGTTATCGGTGTTGGTTGATGAATTTTGCTCGTATGCCACATCAGTTTTGCTGACATCTAATAAGGTTGCAACCTTTACCATAGTTAAAGTTTTAATGCATAGTTGTGAGCTATTTTTTAAGGTTAATACAGCTTTTGGCGTTAGCGACAAAGTCATTATCAAAGCAAGACATGATTAGAACGCATACGCAAATTTTTCAGTCGCATAAAAAACTGTCAGTAATTTTTACACTTTTTTATTTATCATACTAATCAATATTAAGCAGCTTGTTGAAATTATGTGCTTTTATATCTTTGGTCTAATCTATGCTTATATAAAGATTATTCGAGAGTTCAAGCAGATGTTTTGCCTATATCTTATATTGAATTGTCGCTATTTTAAGCTGTAATAGTACCTTTTTGATATTCATTTTCGTGTGTTGTATTAACGCCAGCCACTGATGTTAGGTAAAACGTTATGACTTAAGGCGACACTATGGGAAGCGCGAAATATCAGTCGAAATATCAACATTGGTACTACGTTTTTATTGTAGCTATTGCCCTCGTCGCGACAGGCTGTTCAAACTCACCTGATGTGAGTTATTCATCACAGCAAAATCAATATGATCCACTTAGCACACAGTTACTTTTTGTTTCCAATCAAGATGGTGATCGCGAAATCTTTTTGACAAACTTTGCCGGTGATGAACTCAAACAGCTCACCTACAACAACCGAGATGATTACGACGCCTCTTGGTCTCCTGACGGACAACATATTCTTTTTACTTCACTGCGTGATAACGGCAACTCAGAAATTTATACCATGCGTGTTGATGGCAGCCAACAACGCAACTTATCAAATCATGCAGGGTACGATGGCCAAGCCCGTTGGTCGCCTGATGGTCAGTCCATCGTCTTTAACTCAGATCGTCATGGCGGAATTGGTCTCTACTTGATGTCAGCCAATGGTGAGCATGTTAAACGACTAAGCAAGGATGAGCCGGATAGTTATGTCCACCCTGCGTGGTCACCGAACGGAAAATGGCTGTCCTACAGCAAGGTAAGGCCAAATGGTAAATCAAATATATGGATAGTTAATAGCGACGGCACAATTCATCAGCAGTTAAGTACACACCTTAAAAGTGAAGAAGGGCAAGTGCACTGGTCGCCAGATAGTCAAAAGTTGCTTTACCATGCACGTCGCAACCGCATATATAATATTTACTTATATGACTTAACAGCCAATACCGAGCGTCAGCTCACTGATTTAAAAGCCGCAGACTCAAGACCTAAGTGGTCAAATAAGGGGGATAAAATTGTATTTCTATCGACGCGTGGGCCTTTGGGGCGTACGCAACTATTTACTATGAAGGAAGATGGTTCACAGCTTAAAAGCTTGACTGATGCTAGATACCAAGTGGATGATGCTATATGGCAACTTGACGACAATGCTTTGTTTTTCGTTAGTTGGCAAAATGGCCAAGGCTCGAATGTATATTGGTTGGAGTTATCAACAGATAAACAACGCGCTATTTCACCGGCAAAAGGTTATCAAAGTCAGCCGATACCTGAGCCTGCAGCACTTCCAAAATTTTTGTCTAAAGTGCGTAATCCTGAACGGGATATGCGTTCGCTAAGGCAATAGGAGGATACTGTGAAGATACGTCAACTCGTAATATCTCTATCTATAGCTAGCACCGTATTTATAGCGGGCGCAGCTAATGCAACAACCACAACTTATACCACAGATGCAGACTTTAGTGCAGGTACGCTAGATTCGGTTAATCATGATGCCCCTAACAACAATCAGCTGCAGCTAAATAGCACGGGTGATACTTTTCCTGTGCTGTGGGTGGCTAATGCCGGCGAAGATACCATGTCGCGTATTAATACTGACGGTGCTGGTGGCAATGGCTGTGAAGAGGCACGGTATTTAACCGATTTTGGTTTACCAACCGCGCTTGATAATCATGGTGCTTTTTCAGGTGCCGCACCTTCTCGTACCGCCGTTGATACCACAGGGAATGTCTATGTGGCCAACCGAAACTTTACCGGGGCTCGTATACCGGATTTACTTAAAATAGCCGTAGAGGGCGGAGTAGACCGCAATGGTAATGGGGTTATTGATACCTCAAGCGACCTTAACGGCGACTGTATGATCACCCCAGATGAAATGTTGCCGGTTATTGATGATGGTAATGGCATTTTAGATATTGCTGACTTTCACGATGAGCGCGTGATTTGGGTGTCGAAATTTGGCGACCCCAATGATTTTGGACGTTCACTGTGTATTGACCAAGACGGCGACCTATGGGCAGGTACTTATAATGGTCGAGAATACTTTCAATTTGATCAAGCAGGAACACAGCTCGCAGGACCGATAGCCACAGGTGCAACTAATTATGGTTGTGCAGTGGATGCAAATGGTACCTTGTGGGGTGCATCTTTAGGTTCGACCTTGGTGGAATTAGATACCAATACGGCTACCCATGTCACTAATCGTTCATTACAAAGTAACTATGGCATAGTGCTCGGTAATGATAGAGTGTATTTAGGCAGCACATTGCACAGTTATAAGCCAGCCGATGGCACTACCCAGTTTAGTGTTGCTTTTTCAGGCACAGGTGTTGCTGTTGATGGTGATGGCGCGGTATGGTTTGGCACGCCAACTTTACGTAAATTTGTGCAAAACGGTGGCGCAGGCGCTAATGCGGAAGATTTAAATACTACGCCAGCCTGTTCGGTCGGTACGTTGGGAGGTCGCGGGCCTATTGTCGGTAAAGGTGGTCGCATATGGACCATAAATACCAGCTCAGATAGCGTGTCTCAATATGATAGTGATTGTAATTTTATTTCCACTATTCCGGTAGGCCGAGACCCATATACCTACAGTGATGCCACTGGCTTTGGCGCGCGTAACCAAACCGACCCGACCGGTATTTGGACCGTGATTAATGATGGCGGCGCCGCAGATACCGCTTGGGATAAAATTGATTGGAATAATGAACCAGAAGGTCTTATTCCTGCCGGTAGTAGTATTACCGTGGAAGCCCGTTCTGCCAATTCAGTTGCTGATTTGAGCAGCCAACTTTATAGCGCGGTAACTAATGGTGGCGCTGGACTAGCGTTAATGGGGCAGTTTATTCAAGTGCGTGCCACTTTACGACCAGGGGTTGATGATGCAAGCCCAATCTTATCCGATTTAACTATTCACACCACCCAAGATACTGACTGTGATGCCAATGCCGATGGTCAAGTAGATAGCATTGATATAGGTATTATTGGTCGTCATAGGAATGTACCTGTGCCTCCGGGTAACCCATTGTTTGATATTAATAGTGATAATGTCATCAATGTGATTGATGCACGTTTATGTGTACTGCAATGTACCAATGATCGTTGTGCTATTGGCGTTCCTTAATAGCAATGCCGTAAGTGCGCACTTATCAGTACTGCGAGGTATTAATATGCGATGCGCACTTTAGTCTGACTTTAACTAACGAAGTAAGTGGAGAATTAAATGAAAATAATTAAAAGTTTACTACTAGTCATGGCGCTATTGCTGAGTAACGTCAGTAGTGCGTCACTGATGTTATGGCTTGATCCTGCAGAACAACCAGGTAGCACAGGTGATGACATTACTTTAACCTTAATGGCCGGCGGGCTTGACGCTGGCGGCCCTGTTAGCTTAGGCGCATTTGATTTAGATATTTTATTTGACCCATCGGTATTGTCTTTTACCGGCTATACCTTCTTTGATGGCTTAGGTGATTTACTCTTTTTCGAGGCGCTTGATTTTAGTGTCGGTGAATATGCCCCTGGTGCTGTTGGTTTATCTGAGGTCAGTTTATTGCCTCCAGGGGTGCTCGATGCCACACAGCCAGCAGAGTTTGCCTTAGCAGAGCTCACTTTTCATATTGACTTGCTTGATGCAGCAGACTTTACCATTGTTAGTATAAGTCCTAGTGTTGGGGGATTTTTTCCACCATTTTCAGATAGTTTAGGGCTAGCGATTGACCCTGTTGCCATGCGCAGCGCCTTGATAGGCACCCCACCCACTGTGCCAGAGCCAGCAAGCTTTGTGTTGCTGTCGCTAGCGCTAGCTTTGGTTGCCGTGCGTAAAAAGCTAAAATTAGGGTAAATTTTCGATTTTAACGCAGGATAGAAATGGCTCTTTAATGAGCCATTTTTTTGGCCATAAATTTATTTTTATCAATGCTGTAGGTCAGGGCAGCGAACTTGTGACTAAGACAGAAGTTGTGTATACCGTGTGGCGGTAATTTACGGTGCGAAACGCAATAACACGCTTAAGATAAGCCAAAGTTTTCGTATGATAGGCGCACCATTTAGTGGTGAGCGAATAAGGCTAACAGGTAGATATAACTTGCTGGATTCACCGAGTTTACAGCTAATCTTGCCGTTGGCACAGCCGAGCAAAAGCGCTGTGATTAAAAGCTATATCGAACACTAGCAATGATGTTCAGCCCAGCTTCATTTTGCCCTGAGCCGTGAATACGATAGTTTTTATCCAGTATATTGTCGATATTAAGGGTCACTTGTAAGGCAGGTGAAAGGTTGAAGCCGCCGCCAATATCCCAAACGGCAAAGCCGGGAGTACCGCCAGGTGGAATACGCTGGGTGTCTGCTCTATCGCGAGTTGACAGTCGATCGCCAGCACGATAGGCGGTGATTGTAGAAGTTAACCACCATAGTTCACTACTTGCCGTATAGTGTAGGCCTAGCGTGGCGTTAGTGGGCATAAGTCGACTTAAATACTCGCGGGATAATATATGATCAGAGCTTGGGAAAGTGTCAACTTTGCCTTTGATATAGGCCATTTTCATAAAGGCCTGTAATTGACGATTCACTCGATAATCAAAACTTAGCTCAGTACCATAAACATAACCTTTACCTATGTTTTGCTTGCTTATCTCAAATTCACCATCGGTATTTATAGCGCCTGTGGGCACACGCTGTATTTGATCCTTGATGCTTGTATAGTAGAGGGCAATATCATAATTGACGGTGTTTGAACGATATTTAATACCAGTATCTAGCGTAAGATAGTGCTCAGGCTTTAATGTTAAGGCGGGTATTTCAAACTCATTTGAGCGGGCACTATCAAAACGCGTAAGATCAGACAAGTTAGGTGCTCTAAAGCCTTGGGCAATGCCAAGGTATAAGCTTTTCGATTTTGGTACTATTTGCCAATTTGCACGGGCATTAAAAACAATATTATGCCAGTGACTTTTTAGGCTAGTGCGATTGCCGGTTAGTGGTGATTTTATGCTGTCAGCATCAACCTCAATGTAACTCCAACGCGTACCAAAATCGATACTGACTTGTTGATTTAAATAGTACTTACTTTGCCCGTATAAGCCTAGCCATTGATAATGAGCATCGTCAGCAACTGGGCCTTGAATTATATTATTACTGGCAAAACTAGCAACGCTATCGCGATAGTATTCAGCACCATAAACTATGGTGTGCTCATCAATGTGTTTATTCAGGTTAATATTTAAGCCAAGTGTATTGATATCAAAGCCTTGTTGATCTGTACGGTTATTGGTTCTGAGTCGATTTCTCACTTCACTTTGTTGTTGGTAGGATAAAGAAAGCTCTGCTGTGTCGTAAAACATAGTATGTTGTAGTGTTGCAAGTTTAATATAAAGCAAAGATCTGTCTTGATCGGTATCGCGGGCTAACTCTTTTCCTAAGCTGGTACCGGCAAAGCTAATGGCGTCGAGAGTTTTGTGGGTTCTAGGCACATCGTTTTGTTTGGTTTTAAAGTATGCGACAGTCAACGGGTATTTATCTGCTATTGATGTTAACCACTTAAAATCAAAATTCAGCTCATCATAGCCCGTGTTGGGCTGTTCATTGGTGCTACCGCCGGCAATTAAATCGCCATAATCTTTTGCCGATAAGCCTAAGGCTATGCCAGAGGTTTCAGTAAGTTTTTGTGCCAGTGAAGCCCTAAATACCTGAGATTGCTCGGCGCTTGCCGCGCGATAAAAGCCAGTGAGGCTAGTTTCGTTATCAAGCTCATCAATAGACTGAAATTGTGTGATAGCATTGACAGTACCACCTATGGCATCTGAGCCGTAAACCACGGATGTCGGCCCTTTAACCACCTCGAATTTGCCGATAGAATATGGGTCTACTGTGTTCCAATATTGATTTGGCCCTTCTCGAAAGACCGAATTATTAAGCCTAACGCCATCAATTAAAAATACATTTCTAAAGCCGGTAAAGCCACGAATATAGGGAGAGCCTTGACCATGAGCTGTTTTTTGTAATAGCACACCAGGCACCATAGCGATGGCATCAACAGTGGTACGCGTACCTTGCTGTAAGAATTGATCTTGATAAATAAGTGTTGTGCTGTATGGGCTGTGTAATTCATTAATAGCCAGTCGCTCGGCGGTAATGGTTATTGTTTCAATTGCTAGGCTCTTATTTGGGCTGGAGCTGGCATTGGCAGGGAGGTTAACAAGCGAAGAGATGGCTAAAATTTTTAGGTAAATCAATTTAGTCATAGTTAACAGCCTGTAAAATATGAATAATACTTTGTTGGTTTTTTACTAAGTGTAGTAATTACGGCCATGTTTGCAAATAAAGCGCCGTGTATTGAACTACACTTAACATTAGCGCTAACGGCATAATGTAACAGGTGAATAGACATGAGTATTAAGGCTACTGTTATGATAATCATACTATTAAGTATTGGTTTTTGGTGGCTCAATATGAGCTTCAATAAAGCAGAGCCTCTGATATTTGATAGGGCAGAAAGTGTAAGTAACCAAGCCAAACATACAGGCAAGAATGAAAGTACAACTCAAGCGAAAACGCAAAATAAACACAGCGTTAGTGGCCAAACTATGCCGCCAACTAAAGTAGGGTTAGCCAATAGCGAGCTAATAAAACAACAAAATCAACAAGCGTTAACCAAGCATACAGGGCTGGCCTTAACGGCGAATACAACAGACGCCTTAGTCAGTAATGACGCTTTAACAGAGGCGCTAAAAGCTGTTCCTATTAATTATCATTCAGTACTGCATTGGCGTGGGAGGCAAAATGATGACCTGATCAACGCGTATTCTACTGTCGTTGCTCATGATGAGCTAAGTGCAGCGCAAGCAGCGCCTGAAAACATAGCATCGCTAATGTCAGACTTTATTTATCAACATGAGCTGAGTATTGAAATTGTTATAGAATATTTAAATTGTAATCAACAAGGTTGCATAATTTATGGGGTTGAAACACAGTCAGGAGTTTGGAGCCAACTCATGGCCTATGCACAAATGCAACCCTGGTGGCAAAGCGCGCAAGAAAACACACAAAGCGGGGTAGGTGCTGATGGACAGTTGATATTCTTTACCGTTATTCGTCGATAAAGTTTGGTAAAACACCACTGCGACTATGCTCAAATATTAGCGAGGTTTCAACTGTGGTTACTTCATCGCGAGAGGTAATAGCATTAAAAACAAACTGACGTAAGTGCTCACTATTCTTTACCGACATATGAATAAAGTAATCATAGCTCCCCCCCATATGATATAAACTGACAATTTCGGGAAGTTTTAGTAAGTCGTCTCTCAGTTGGTTAACAATTAACTCAGAGTATGGTTGTAACTTAATCGCCGCTATCGCCTCAATATTGCCGCCGATACTTTTAAAGTTTATATCAATAAACGCATTGTGGATAACACCATTATTTTTCATGCGCTTGACACGCTCTAAACAAGTTGATGGCGCTATACCTATCTGTGCTGCGAGTTCTTTGTTGGTAATATCTGCATTTTTATAGAGCAAAGTGAGTATGCGTAAATCTATATCATCAAGTTTTTTCATCAATACGTTTGCCTTTAGCGGAAATGGGCTTGGTTTTCTATTTCCTAGATACTACCCTTATTAAATCCAACATTGCCAGTCAAATTGGTGTCAATATGAATATTTTTCGATATTAACATAAGCTGTCGAAATTTTATCCAATTAAGCAGCAATTACAATTAATCACTTATCGCTGTTTGTATAATAGTTAAATGTGACATATTATGTCGCATTGCGAATTAAATAATGAGAACAAATGATTATAAAAAGTATTAATGATTTCTTAAATATGGAAGCAGCCAGTGGCATTATTTTAATGTTTGCTGCCGTTGCTGCTATGATTATTGCCAACTCACCGCTAGTCGTATATTACGATATGTTGCTCGATATTCCCGTACAAGTGGCGGTGGGCAGCTTTGAAATAGCTAAGCCATTATTACTCTGGATCAATGATGGTTTAATGGCATTATTTTTCTTTTTGATCGGATTAGAGCTAAAGCGCGAATTTATCGAAGGTGATCTGTCACAACCGGGACAAGTCACTCTGCCGGCGATAGGCGCTGTTGGTGGCATGTTAATTCCAGCACTGTGCTATGCAGCACTAAACTATGATGATGCTGTGGCAATTACTGGTTGGGCAATTCCAACCGCAACCGATATTGCGTTTGCCTTAGGTATTTTATCTATTATTGGTAGTAGAGTACCACTGCAACTAAAAGTGTTTCTAACCTCGTTAGCGATTTTTGACGATCTAGGTGCGATTATCATCATCGCGCTATTTTATACCGAGCAATTATCATTACTTTCACTTAGCGTTGCTGCGGTCATTCTCGCAACATTATTTACCATGAACAGAGGCGGAGTAACTAATACCGCGCCGTATATTTTCTTAGGCATTGTACTTTGGGTCGCAGTATTAAAATCAGGTGTACATGCGACTTTAGCTGGGGTAGTGCTGGCGTTTTTTATACCCATTAAAGGTGATGAAGGCGAGCCATCACCCTTAGTTTCGCTAGAGCATAACTTACATTCATTAGTTGCTTTTATTATTTTGCCTATTTTTGCCTTTGCTAATGCTGGCGTTAGTTTAAGCGGTATAGGGCTAGAGCAAGTCATGGCACCTGTACCCTTAGGGATCATCATTGGCTTAGTGGTGGGTAAACAGCTAGGTGTGTTTGGTTTTTGCTATATTGCAATTAAGTTGGGTTGGGCAAAACTGCCCACGAATGTTAATTTCCGCTTACTTTATGGCGCGGCGATTTTGTGTGGCGTCGGCTTTACCATGAGCCTCTTTATTGGTTCATTAGCATTTGAGCAAGGCGAAGGCACTAGTTTTATCTATCAAGATAGGCTGGGTATTGTCATTGGTTCCTTAATTGCCGGTGTTTTGGGGTACTTTGTCATAAATAGTGGTGTTAAGCGGGTTGAAGATCCCAGCCTAGAACAAGCAAAACTTGTGAGCGCGGAAGAGCACGCTCGCTAAATTGCTCAACTTATTAGGTAAAGCAGCTTTTATGCTAATGCGCACCAATAAATGTGCGCGCCAATGTTGCGATTATACTTGTTATGATCGGCAGGTTGCGCCTAGTCGGTGGTAGTGATTTAAAATATTAGCCCAGATGGCGTACGCCTATGGTAATACACGCCAAACTTAAGGTTTGCTTAAGTTTGGCGTAATAAAGTCGCTAGCGAGCAACATCATGTTACTCAACCTCAGTAGATAACAGCATCAATACTCACATTAAAAGCCCTTATTCATCGTATAGTGTTTAGCGTTAGTTGAAATCTAGTGGCTAAGCCCAGTATAATTTGTCCGCGTTTATTACAGCTTTAACCTTCATGCATCGCTAGTAATCACGATGGATAACCACTAGTGCTTTGTTGCACTGTAATTAGCGTATATAAACCGCACAAGAAGCTTGTTGTGCGACTAGCTACGTTTAAATGATCCCTGTGCCAGTGCTACTTTGAACTGCCTCAATATGGATTGAACCTTATTAACTAATGATTCTTGTAAATTCATGCCGCATTGTACTCAAGATTTGATCGCCATTTTTCAGCAATTGTTTGCAAAAAAATATAACACTCGATTGGTTAAAGGTGCTGACGAGCCTGTTTATCTGCCGCGCAGTAAGCATTGTGATCACCATCAAATTATTTTTGCTCATGGCTATTACGCCAGTGCCTTACATGAAATAGCGCACTGGTGTTTAGCGGGGGCGGAACGGCGTTTATTAGAAGACTTTGGCTATTGGTATGTTCCTGATGGTCGTGATCAAAAACAGCAACAGGCGTTTGAAAAGGTTGAAATTAAGCCGCAGGCAATTGAGTGGGCGTTTTGTGTCGCGGCAGGCAAAAGGTTTGATGTTTCAACCGATAATTTATCTGGTACCGGAAAAACTGATCGTATTGCGTTTAAAAGCAAAGTTTACCAACAGGTGCAAAATTATTTAACGCGAGGCTTTCCAGCCGATGCTGAAGTATTTATTGCTGCATTGGCAAAGCACTATCAAACGCCTTATCCATTAACTGCGGCACATTTTCAATTTGACCCCGTGAGCGTGCAGTAATTAAAGAGAGTAAGCGATGAAAAACTTTAAATTAGGCTTAGTGATCAACCCGATTGCTGGTATTGGCGGTAGCGTTGCTTTAAAAGGCAGCGACGGTGACGGTGTAGCGGAGCAAGCGAAAGCTCTGGGGGCAATAGCTAAAGCTAATGCTAGGGCTGCACTGGCGTTAGAGATATTGTTACCTTATCAAGCGAACATAACCATTTATACCGTCGCTGGCGAGATGGGTGAACAAACGGCAAAAGCGCTAGGTTTTGCCACGCAAGTTATTTATCAGCCCGATAGTGAACAAACCACAGCGCTTGATACCGAGCAGGCAGTACAGGCCTTAATGGCGCAAGAGGTTGATTTGTTATTATTTGCTGGTGGTGATGGCACGGCGCGTAATGTTTGCCATATTGTCGGTGATCGTTTCCCTGTGTTGGGCATTCCTGCTGGCTGTAAAATTCATTCTGGCGTTTATGCGATCACGCCAAAAGCGGCGGGTCGGGTGGTAGAGCTAATGGTGACTAATCAATTAGTCAGTTTAACCGATGCCGATGTCATGGATATTGATGAAAGCTTATTTCGTCAGGGCGTTGTTAAAGCGAAGCGCTTTGGCGAAATGCAGGTACCGTCAGAATTGCGCTATATTCAAGCGGTAAAGTCTGGCGGCAAAGAGTCAGATGAATTGGTTTTACAAGATATTGCCGCTGATATAATTGCGCGCATGGATGATGAGCTTTTCATTATTGGCTCAGGATCAACCACGGCCTTTTTGATGGAAGAGTTAGCGCTAAGCAACACCTTATTAGGTGTTGATGCCGTATGTCAGCAAGAACTGATTAGCAATGACTTAACAGAGCCAGAATTATGGCAATTACTCAAGCAATACCCGCAAGATAAAGTGAAATTGGTGATCACACTGATTGGCGGACAAGGGCATATATTTGGTCGCGGCAACCAGCAATTAAGCCCGCGCGTAATTCGCGCCATAGGCAAAGACAATATTTTAGTGATAGCCACGAAAACGAAATTAAATGCACTACAAGCAAGGCCACTGATTGCTGATACCGGCGATAGTGAGCTTGATATCGACTTATCTGGGTATATCGCTGTTATAACGGGTTATAATGACCAAGTGTTATATCCGGTAGCAAGCCCGCAATAAAAACTTACTTTAATAACCAATATTAGGCAACGTTGAGCCGCTTGCCTATAACGACGTGGAAGAAAATATGCAATTTAAAAACCTTACGGCTTTATATGATTATCTAGATCAGCAAGTCGCACAAGATGTCAGTGCAGATGAACTTTTTGCTGGCAGTTACTTGCGTGGCTTTATTAGTTTAGCGGGCAGCGAGTATGGCGATGAGTCGCAACCATTAACGGCACAGTTGGCCGAAAATATCAGTGCAAAATTGCTAGCGGCACGCGGTGAGCTTAACCCGCAAGATAGACAAATTGTGCAAAACTATTGGCAGCAATTACAAGTTGCGTTTAATCGCCAATAACATTATCACCTACTCTCTGCTGGTTTAAATAGCTTGTTGTTGCGCAGCGTGAAATCTTAATAATCCGCTATTGTGCAATCAAGCGCTTTGTTTTTACTTGATTGTACAGTTGCAATAACGCCTGAACTACAAAAAGCTTAATTTAGCAAGCCGCCGTACTGAGTAGTTTATGGTGCCTAATCGGCTGCTTTTGTCGTACCGGATGAGTCAAATTTTCGACGAATAATATCGCGGATAATAAAGCGATTTGGTGCTAGGTTAAATAATTGCTCATTATTCAGTGGGTAAGGAGTGCCACAAATGTCAGCACTTAAAATTTCCGCGAGTAAAGGCGCACTACACAACCCTCGCGCACCGAGTCCGGTCAGCAAATAAAGATTATCAATGACAGGTGTGCTTTCATGGTAGCGCCAGTGCTTATCTTTGCTTAAGTGTGCGTACTGAGTTTTATGGGCTTGAATGTCAGGCATAGCACCGACAACAGGTAAGTGATCAGGGGTCATGCAGCGTAATCGCGCTTTGCTACTTACAATGTCAGTAAGTTGCCATGAGCTAATACCTGGCAGGCATTTGTTAAGCATGTCGAGATTAAACTTGTCATCTTCAGCTTTACTCGTAATATCAAAGCTATCTTTTTGAAAAGTGGCGCCGATACAGTGCAGATTATTATTAGCGGGAGTTACATAGCCTTTATGGCAAATTACTGTGCTCAATTTTGCCATTTTTTCATTGCTAGCAAGATTACTTACTTGACCCCGTACCGAACTTAGCGGCATTTGCTTAATAATATTCAATGGGATACCTTGTGCTCCGCCACAATAAACCACGACGCTGGCGGTGTAGTCTTTTGTTGCACTGTGCAGTCGCCATTTACCGTTTGCTTGTTGGCTAATTTTATCGATATGGCAGCCTGTTTCGATTTTTAGCCTATGGGTAGCCTGTGCCGCGTTAAATATTTGTTTTACTAATTGTCCAGGGGCGAGCCAGCCGGCATTGGGAAAAAATAAGCCGCCGTCATCCAATGCGATATTAGCCAGTTGACTGGCTTGTACTTTATTGACGCTGTGTACTAAGTCTTTTGGCCAAACACTGGTGTTGGCAAATTGTTGTTGTCGTTTTGTTAACGCCGGTTTATACGATATTTCCAATAAGCCACACCAGTCGTGATCAAAATCAAACCCTTGCGCCTTAATGTTTTTATAATACTGACACGCGTAATTGAATGCCTGTTGATAAAATAAACTAATATCATCTGTCTGTTGATGGATCAGCGGGTATAAAGCGCCGATATGGTTACTTGAAGCCCCTTGCGCTACGCTAAAATCTTGACAGTAAACGCTTACTTTAACCCCTGCTTTTGTTAAAGCGTAAGCCGCGCACGCAGCAGCGATGCCACCACCAATAATGCTAACATGTTGAGGCTTCGCTATCATGGGGCGCTGTTGATAGCCTTTTCCTGAGTGCGGATTATGCTGAAAAATAGCGTGTAGCATTTCATTTTTTTTACCAAAAGCCGGGCGCTTTTCGACTCTAAAGCCGGCGGCAACTAGTTGACGCCTTACTTGGCCCGATACGGTAAAGGTAGCCAAGGTTGCTTGCTCTTTTGATAGTCGCGTAATTTGTTGAAAGAGTGCTGGCTGCCACATATCTGGATTTTTTGCCGGCGCAAAGCCATCGAGAAACCATGCATCGACAAGCGCTGAGTGTGGCTGGTTTTGGTGTGATAATAAGCTGGTTAACCCTTGGGTGGCATCTTTAAATATTAAGCTCAGGGTTACCGCGCCCTGAAAAAATGTTAAATCAATATCCTGATCCGGTTGCTCTGGGTACTGACTAATCAGTGCTTGACTCAGCTCGGAAAATTGAGGGAACAGCTTTAGCGATTGAGCTAACTGTGCCTTTGATAACGGGTACTTTTCAACACTAATGAAATGCAAATGAGTGCTTATCGCAGGGTTTGACTGATCTGTAGCTGATTTTTGCCAAATTTTCTTTAAAATATTTAGTGTTAACAAAAAGTTAAGGCCGGTGCCAAAA
This sequence comes from Colwellia chukchiensis, assembly GCF_002104455.1. Taxonomy (GTDB): domain Bacteria; phylum Pseudomonadota; class Gammaproteobacteria; order Enterobacterales; family Alteromonadaceae; genus Cognaticolwellia; species Cognaticolwellia chukchiensis. Next base: position 456,188 of record NZ_NBOC01000001.1, read on the forward strand.
CCGGTTTCAGCAATGACGAAGGTTTTTGGACCTTTGGCTAGTCTGGCAGTAATATTGTTACCGTTAATAAATACGCATTCACTTTGCTGCGTTCCTTGGCTGATATCAAAATAAATATCATTAAATCGATTTGAATAAGGACTGCCATCGTGCTGAAAGCTAACCTTTGTTTGATCAATCACAATATTCCCATCTTTCGTTCGTTGTAAAAAAAAGTTATTTTATCAGTTATTACAATGGGCTGTCAGAGACTTTTAGTTGCTCAGTGTACAAGTGTACGCTGGACAGACCAGTATAGCGGGCAAAAGTCTGTATGATACGCCCAGATTTTTAATTGAATATGGTTATTTAGATGAAACGTGTAGTTATCACCGGATTAGGTATTGTATCAAGTATTGGTAATGATGCAGAAGAAGTATTAGCGTCATTACAAACAGGACGTTCAGGTATTACCCGTGCCGAAAGTTTTGCCGAGAAAGGTTTACGCAGTCAAGTTTGGGGCAAGCCTGAAATTACAGTAAAAGACCACATTGACCGCAAAGCATTACGTTTTATGGGTGAAGCATCTGCTTATGCCTATATCGCCATGGATCAAGCAATTAAAGATTCAAAATTAAGCCCAGAGCAAGTGTCAAATATTCGTACCGGTATTGTGGCCGGCTCAGGTGGGGCGTCTTCTGAAAACGTGGTTAGCTCTGCTGACACTCTGCGTGAAAAAGGCGTTAAACGTGTTGGCCCTTATGCGGTGCCTAAAACCATGTCTAGCACTATCTCGGCATGTTTAGCGACCCCGTTTAAAATTCTTGGTGTTAACTATTCAATTAGCTCAGCGTGTGCAACCAGTGCTCATTGTATTGGTCATGCGGCAGAGTTGATCCAGTTAGGCAAGCAAGATGTTGTATTTGCTGGCGGTGGCGAAGAAGTGCACTGGTCGTTAGCCATGATGTTTGATGGTATGGGCGCCTTGTCATCTAAATATAATGACACGCCAGAGCAAGCATCGCGCACCTATGATGCCGACCGTGATGGTTTTGTTATTTCTGGTGGTGGCGGTATGGTGGTGGTTGAAGAACTTGAACACGCCTTAGCGCGTGGTGCCCACATTTATGCAGAGATTGTTGGCTATGGTGCAACCTCAGATGGCTTTGATATGGTAGCGCCAAGTGGTGAAGGGGCGATTCGTTGTATGCAACAAGCCATGCAAGGTGTTGACGCTAAAGTTGATTATTTAAATACCCATGGCACATCGACACCTGTTGGTGATGTGAAAGAGCTTGGGGCTATTCAAGCAGTGTTTGGTGAAGACTCACCGGCGATCAGTGCCACAAAAGCCATGACAGGCCATGCCTTAGGGGCGGCAGGGGTACATGAAGCGATTTATTCATTGCTGATGATGGAGCATAATTTTGTTGCGCCATCAATTAATGTCAACACCTTGGACGAGCAAGCACAAGGTTTAGATATAGTGACAGAAAAGCGTGATAGTGAGCTTAACTTAGTGATGTCAAATAGCTTTGGTTTTGGCGGCACTAATGCCACTTTATTGATGCAAAAATATAAAAGCTAAGTTAACCCCCGTTTTAACTCACTTTTAAACAAGCCGCTAATTTTAGCGGCTTGTTTGTTTATTGCTTGTTTAGTTTTGTTCTTTTTATTTGAGTTCTTGGTTACAATAGTGCGCCTATCCGGCTTAATTAACGGATATAAGCGTAGCTGCCTTGACCATCGATTATTACTTGTGATGAGTTAGGTCAGTATTTATCTTAGGCTATTTAAACATTTTTCAAAGCGCAATTAACCACTTCAAAAATTAAGCGAGTTAGCCGCTGCTTCATGACTAAGTTTTGTTAATCAATAAGCCATGCACAATATTGCTCTATCAGGTCTGAGTAGGAAAGTTATGATCAACAATGCCGCTTATAACTGATGAAATAAGATGATAATTTGACGCTCAAGGATGCGTACAATGAATATTTATTATGATGAAAATATGCCATTTGCTGCCGAGTTTTTTGCAGAGCTTGGCACTTTAACCGCGTTTTCCGGTCGATGTTTACAAGCCCAAGATATCAGTGATGCCGACGTATTGTTGGTTCGTTCCATTAGCCAAGTCAATCAGGCGTTATTAAAAGATAATCAGCGGTTACGTTTTGTTGGCACAGCGACCATAGGTGTTGATCATATTGATCAAGCCTATTTAGCCGCTCGCAATATTCAATTTTCTTCAGCGCCCGGCTGTAATGCGGTGTCAGTTGCTGAATATGTGTTAAGCGCGTTAGTGGTATTGGCTGAGCGCTATTTATTCACGCTAGCGGATTTAACTGTCGGCATTGTTGGTGCGGGTAATACCGGCTCAAGACTCAGTGAAAAGCTAAGTGCATTAAATATTAAGCATGTATTGTGTGACCCTATCTTGGCGCAAAACCCCGATGACCAACGACAGTATGTCACGCTTGAGCAAGCGCTAGAGTGCGATGTGGTGTCACTGCATGTGCCGTTAACACGCGCCGGCGAGCACGCCACCTATCATTTATTAGATGCCGAGCGGTTGGCAAAACTTAGTGATCAGCAAATACTGATTAATGCCTGTCGCGGTGAAGTTATCGATAATGCTGCCTTGTTAAAGTTGAAGCAACAAGGACAGGGTGTGAAGCTAGTATTGGATGTTTGGGAGCATGAACCTGACATTTTAATGCCCTTAATTGATTATTGTGAGATCAGCACCGCCCATATTGCTGGTTATAGCTTAGAAGGAAAAGCTCGTGGCACAGAAATTTTGTATCGGGCATTATGCAAACAGCTTGCTATTTTACCCAATAAGCAGTTGAAAGACTTTTTGCCGGTGCCGGCAATTAGCAGCGTAAAAATAAATTCACCGATTGATGAATTACTACTAAACCAACTGGTAAAAATGGTATACGATGTCAGGCGAGACGATGCAATTTTTCGTCAACAAATTAATACTCAAGGCTTCGATTATATCAGGAAAACCTACCCAGCTCGCAGGGAGTTTTCATCATTATCCGTGGCCTTGAATAATTCATTGAATCTAGCGATGCCCAATCAGCTAGGATTCAACTTTAATATTCAATAAAGAGAGAGGAACATGGCACAGAAATTTGATGTTTGCGTATTAGGTGCAACAGGCTTAGTTGGTAAAACTATCATTGAAATACTTGAACAACGCGACTTTCCCATAAATAAACTTTATCCATTGGCGAGTGCTCGCTCTGCGGGTGGCTTTATCGAGTTTAACGGCGAAAGTATTGAAGTATTAGATGCCGACAATTTTGATTGGAGCCAAGCGCAAATAGGCTTCTTTTCTGCTGGTGGTGCTATATCGGCCAAATATGCGCCTATAGCCGGTGATGCTGGCTGTATTGTCATCGATAATACTTCAGAGTTTCGTTACGATGCAGATGTACCCTTAGTGGTGCCAGAAGTTAATCCACAAGCGCTGGCGGAATACCGTAACCGTAACATCATTGCCAATCCAAATTGTTCTACCATACAAATGCTCATGGCGTTAAAGCCTATTTATGATGAAGTGGGTATTTCACGCGTTAATGTTAGCACGTATCAGTCGGTGTCAGGTGGTGGTAAAGAAGCCATGGATGAATTAGCGAAGCAAACCTCAGATTTATTATGTGGTAAGCCCGTGGAATCGAAAAACTTTTCACGTCAAATTGCCTTTAATGTCATTCCACAAATTGATGTGTTTCTTGAAAATGGCTACACCAAAGAAGAAATGAAAATGGTCTGGGAAACCAAAAAAATATTAGGTGATGACAATGTGTTAGTTAACCCTACCGCGGTGCGTGTGCCTGTTTTCTTTGGTCATGGCGAATCGCTTCACATTGAAACCAATGCACCAATTTCTGCAGAAGCAGTAAAAGAGTTGTTAAGCAATGCTCCGGGCTTAGTGGTTTGTCATAATGATGAAGACTTCCCAACCCAAATTGGTGATGCTAGCGGCAAAGATGAAACTTATGTTGGCCGTATTCGTGAAGATATTAGCCATAACAGTGGTATTAATATGTGGATAGTGGCAGATAATGTGCGAAAAGGGGCAGCCACTAATAGCGTGCAAATTGCAGAATTGCTCATCAAAGACCACCTTAGTGAATATTAACCTAAGTTAAGTTGCCGATTTATTAAAGAAAAATTAAAACCCGTCGTTATAATAAACGATGGGTTTTTTGTTTTTAGATACTGACAATTTCACTGCATTGCTATGACTAATTTCAATTTAGCGATATGATAGTTTTACTGCAACAGTTGGCAATTTGCGCAACAAATAGCATTATTTATGCAAGCAGGTAAAGCAAATTAACTTATTGGAATAATTTTTGCTTCGCATTCACCTGACTTGGACTCGTCAATCTACTGGCGAATAATTATTATAAATAGGAATTTTTAATGCAAAAAATTTTACGCCTGTGCCTATGGCAGGTACTTTTTATTAGCATTAGCTGTTTTAGTCTACCTATTTCCGCAGAAGAAAGCGGTATACGCATTCGCGGTCCAAAAGCAAGCGATGCCTTCCCTTATGATCGCTATGGACCGATAACAGGTAAAGATACCCTGTGGAATATTGCCTTAAAAGTTCGACCTGATCCGCGTTTTTCGGTATACCAAGTAATGCAGGCACTATTTGAAACCAACCCAGACGCCTTCAAAGAAAATAACTTCAATCATATGGTGAGTGGTCAGTATTTAAAGATCCCAACCATTGACGTTATTAGAGCTATTAATCCAGAAATTGCCCAGCAAAAATCTCGTCAAGATGATCAAATGTGGCAGAAAAAAGTGGTAAAAGTGGCGGCAAAAAAACCACAAACACCAGCACAAATATCCGTTAATAAACAAGACTTAGAAGCGGCTAAGTCAGAAATCAATGTGCAACTTCAAGCCATTGACAGCACGCAACAACAAAGGCTTGCCACCATTCAAAACGATGTTTTAGATTCCATTGATGGTTTGCAGAGCTTATTAAAAGAAAACGAAGCTTTACGCCAACGCCTTGGTCGATTTAATGACCAACTTGATGTTATGCAGCAAGAAGTTGCCAAGGGCAAAGAGATCAAGCTGCAAATGGATAACATGTTAGCCTTGCAGCAAGAGCTATTGGCCAAAGCTGAGGCCAGAGAGCAAGCATTATTATTAGCGAAACAAAAAGCTGAACTAGAACAAAATAGTTTAATGTCAAGCGCTTGGTTTGTTGCACTGATGGCGACGTTGCCAGCCGTGCTTGTATTGTCAATTATTGCTTGGCTTTGGCGAAAAAGAGCGAGCAAAACCCATGACAATGACAATAAAGACAGCAAAGCACCCGCAGCGCCCGCAGCGGAAACCGAAAATAAAGCCACAGCGGTAGCTGATAACGATGAGGATAAACTCGCCCTTGATGATGACTTAGACTTGGGCGATGAGTTAACACTTGATGATGAACTGGCAATCGACTTATCAGAAATAGATGACGCAGATGAAGATCTATTCTCAGATAGTCTAGACAGCGCTGATGATGATGTTATAGCACTAGATGATGACCTAGATGACTTAGATGATCTTGAAGATATTTCTTTAGATACCATAGCGTTAGATGAAAGTTTAGAAGAAGATGATGTTTTAGAAGGTGGGCAGTTAAATCAAGATGACTTAGATTCTTTATTTGCCGGCTTAGAAGATGAGCCGAGCGAAGATGAGCAAGATGAAGCCATTATTGCGAGCCCTGAACAAAGTGCGCTAGCAGACGAAGCAGATGAAAGCACAGTAGTACCGGAAAATGCCGTTGAAGATATCGACGCCTTGTTAGATGCCGCAAGTGAAGAAGTTGATAGCGCTGCATCATTTGCGGCTAATCAAGATGAAGGTAACAATAACGCCGATCAGCCAGAAATTTCAGATCCCGATGATATTGATGCTTTGCTAGATGTAGCAAGTGAAGAAGTCGAGAATGCAGAATCGTTAGCCGATAATCAAAAAGACGATAATAACGCTGATCAACAAGAAATTTCAGACCCCGATGATATCGACGCCTTATTAGACGCCATTGGCACAACCAGTGCAGACGATAGCAAGCAGGACAATGATGCCAGCCTAGTTGAAGATAGCAATGAGGACGAGCAACAAGAAATTTCAGACCCCGATGATATTGACGCCTTATTAGACGCCATTGGCACTACCAGTGCAGACGATAGCAAGCAGGACAATGATGCCAGCCTAGTTGAAGATAGCAATAAGGATGAGCAACAAGAAATTTCAGACCCCGATGATATTGACGCCTTATTAGACGCCATTGGCACAACCAGTGCAGACGATAGCAAGCAGGACAATGATGCCAGCCTAGTTGAAGATAGCAATGAGGATGAGCAACAAGAAGTTTCAGACCCCGATGATATCGACGCCTTATTAGACGCCATTGGCACAACCAGTGCAGACGATAGCAAGCAGGACAATGATGCCAGCCTAGTTGAAGATAGCAATGAGGATGAGCAACAAGAAGTTTCAGACCCCGATGATATCGACGCCTTATTAGACGCCATTGGCACAACCAGTGCAGACGATAGCAAGCAAGAAAATGATGTCAGCCTAGTTGAAGATAGCAATGAAGATGTGCAACAAGAAGTTTCAGACCCCGATGATATCGACGCCTTATTAGACGCCATTGGCACAACCAGTGCAGACGATAGCAAGCAAGAAAATGATGCCAGCCTAGTTGAAGATAGCAATGAGGATGTGCAACAAGGAGTTTCAGACCCCGATGATATCGACGCGTTATTAGATGTAGATAATGATGACGAGGCTGCGGCCACTTCTAATGAAGAAAATACCCATAAGCCAGCAGCTGAAAACTCTCAGCGCATTGATAACTTTACTGATGAATACGTGCAATCTTTTATCGATACTGACTTTTCCGAGTTACGAGATAATGAAGCCGGTGACGAGGCTACAAACCTAACATCAGCTAGTGAAGAGACTAGTCTTGCCGATGATTTTGATATAGATGCCTTAATCGATGAAGTTAATCAAGACCAACAAGATGACACTGCGCTAGACCTAGACATAGGTGACGAGCTTCTTGACACCGATTTAGCGAATGAAGCGCAGTCAGAAGAAGATTCGAGCGTTATTGACGATGAAACACTAGCGGCATTATCAGGTGATTTTGATGAGTCAACCTTAGCGCAGCTACTCGATGAAGAAAAAGCACCAGAAGGCCTAGTGGATAACTCACTAGATTTTAATGACAGCACGGTATTAGCGGATCTACTGGCCGATGATTTAGATGGCAATATTGAGGCCGATGAAGCTGCGGAAGCGCCTAAAGACAACGTCGAAGAGGCCGAAGGCATTAAAGAGCTTGATAACCTAGACTTTGATGACTTATTGGCCAATATAGAACAAGAAACTCAATCAGATGAGTCTCAACGCGATACGGCCGATGATGACTTTGAAATAGGTGATGACTTTGAGTTTGAAAATATTGAACCTGACACCGAGTCTAACGAGCAAGAGCAAGATAAAGACTTTATTTCTGTTGATGATTTACTATCAGATAGCCTACTTGATGATAAGCCAACAGAGCCCTATGAAAAAATGAACATTGATGTCGGCCTTGGCGAGTTTCCTGAATTTGCAGGCGACTTAAGTGTTGAAGATATCGACGATGATGAGCAAGGAATGGCGGCAAAACTAGATTTAGCCAAGGTGTATATTGAAATTGGTGATTATGAAAATGCCGAAGTTATTCTCCAAGATGTGGTTAAAGCAGGGGATGCACAGCAACAATACGATGCCCAGCAATTATTAGATAACTTACCAAGCTAAGGCAGCTAAAACGTGCTATTGGCTGTTAGGTTAATTTTCCATATTATTTAACAGCCAGATGGTAAGGATTAGTAAAATAATAGATAATGCCCGCACTTTAGCAGTGGAGGATAAAATGCGTTACGCTTTGGGCATAGAATATGATGGTAGTAACTACTATGGTTGGCAACGACAAAAGCAGGTGATCAGTGTTCAAGAAACACTGGAAAAAGCGTTGTCAAAAATTGCTAATGAACCGATAGAAGTAGTATGTGCAGGGCGCACAGATACAGGCGTGAATGCCACTAATCAGGTTGTTCACTTTGACACAAAAAAAGTACGTAAAGATGTGGCTTGGACATTAGGTGTAAACACCAACTTACCCAAAGATATCGCTGTGTCATGGGTAAAAGCTGTGCCAGATGACTTTCACGCCCGTTTTAGTGCAACGGCAAGGCGGTATCGCTATATTATCAATAACAGCCGCTTGCGCTCAGCTATTTTGAGTACAGGTATTAGCTTTTGCCACTACCCGTTAAATGAAAACTTAATGCACCAAGCGGCGCAGCAACTTGTTGGTCGTCATGATTTTACATCATTTCGCACAGTACATTGTCAGTCTCATTCTGCTATTCGTACCTTGTATCATTGTAATGTTACACGCCAAGGGGAGTTTATTATTATTGATGTGAAAGGGAATGCCTTTTTACATCATATGGTGCGTAATATTGCCGGCAGTTTAATGAAAATTGGCCAAGAGTTACAACCTGTGAGTTGGCTCAAAGAAGTGTTGGCGGCAAAAAATCGTTGTGTTGCCGGCATTACCGCACCGTCAGCGGGGCTTTATTTTGTTGATGTTGATTACCCAGAAGCGTTTGCCATTCCAAAGCGTAGCCCAGGACCCTTGTTTCTACTATAATCAATAAATAATAAAGAAAACAGACCAGTTTTTTCTATAATTATGTAGGTGTTCTATGGTCTAATTCCAAGTTATATTTGTATTCTGTAAAAATTTTATATTTAGTGGTTGTATTTTAAGCAACTATTAGGTTTTTCGTGCATAGGCAAAAAATATATTATGAGCTGGATTGAAAAAATTCTCCCGAAAGCAAAATCGACACAAAAACGCAATATCCCTGAAGGTGTGTGGAGTAAGTGTACTAGCTGTAATGCAGTGCTGTACCGAGTCGAATTAGAGCGCCAAATGTCGGTGTGTCCAAAATGTGATCATCATATGCGTATATCTGCGCGTAAACGTATTGACGGCTTTCTTGATCAAGGTGAGCGGGTTGAATTAGGTGAAGAATTTGAAGCACAAGATATTCTAAAGTTTAAAGACTCTAAGCGTTACAAAGATCGTATTTCAGCCGCACAAAAAAATACCGGTGAAAAAGATGCTTTAGTGGTGATGAAAGGTGAACTACATGGTCAGCCCATCGTTGTTGCTGCATTTGAATTTGCATTTTTAGGTGGCTCTATGGCGTCTGTTGTTGGCGCTAGGTTTGTTAAAGGGGTTGAATATTGCATTGAGCATAACCTGCCATTTGTATGCTTTTCAGCCAGTGGTGGCGCGCGTATGCAAGAGGCGTTATTTTCTTTAATGCAAATGGCAAAAACCAGTGCCGCATTGGCTAAATTGAGTGAAAAAGGTCTACCCTATGTTTCGGTGTTAACTGATCCAACCATGGGAGGGGTTTCTGCGAGTTTAGCTATGCTAGGAGATATTAACGTGGCTGAGCCCAAAGCCCTGATCGGTTTTGCCGGACCACGAGTTATTGAACAAACTGTGCGAGAAAAACTCCCTGAAGGCTTCCAACGTAGTGAGTTTTTGCAGGAAAAAGGCGCGATAGATATCATAGTTGATCGCCGTGAAATGCGCAGCACGTTAGCACGCATGCTTGCCAAGTTTATGGGACAAGATAGCCCAGCAATCTAACACAAATACCATGTCAAAAATGATTAAAGGCCATTTAGTAAGGAATAACCTTACTGAGTGGCTTTCTTATTTAGAAAATATTCACAATGTTGAAATCGAGCTCGGCTTATCGCGTATTGCTGCCGTTGCAAAAGCGTTAAATGTCGACTTAACCTCATCTGTGGTAATCACAGTTGCGGGTACCAATGGCAAAGGCACTAGTTGCGCATTTTTAGAAAATGCATTATTAGCCCAAAACATATCATGCGCTGTTTATTCCTCTCCTCACATAGAGCGTTTTAACGAGCGTTTACGCATTAATCGGGCCGAGGCAACCGATGATGCGTTTGTTAGCGCATTTGAAAAAATTGAAGCCGCGCGCGGTGATATCAGCTTAACCTACTATGAATATACAACGTTGGCGGCGTTTTTGGTGCTAATGGCTACGGCACCTGATGTGGTTATTTTAGAGGTAGGTTTAGGGGGACGATTAGATGCAACCAATATTATTGATGCTGATATTGCACTGATCACTACCATAGATTTAGATCATCAAGCATTTTTAGGGGATACCCGCGAAGCCATTGGTTTTGAAAAAGCCGGTATTATGCGGGCTAATAAGCCTGTGGTGATCGGTGACACAAATCCACCACAAAGCTTGGCTGATCATGCTAGCGCCATTGGCGCACAGCCATATTTTCGACACCATGACTTTATCGTTAACACTGAAGCAAGTGGCACTTGGCAATGGGGCAGTAGTCGTAATCAATATAGCGAACTAACGGCTTGCCATATCCCGCAAGACAACGTGGCGAGCGCCATAATGGTGTTAGACTTACTAGCGACAAAATGCCCTTTAACGTTAAGCAGCCATTTTATTAACCAGATCATCGCAGCAACTAAAGTTGCAGGGCGTATGGAAAAGTTCTCCTTTGGGTGCGATGTTATTTTGGATGTTGGTCATAATCCTCAAGCGGCACGCTATTTAGCGACGCAAGTGCAAAAGCTGTCTTACCCATGCGTACATGCGGTGTTAGGCATGCTTGCAGACAAAGATATTGAGAATACCGTAGCGCCATTATTACCTGTGGTAAAGCACTGGTATATTGGTACCCTTAATGTCCCCAGAGCGAGTGCAGCAGATAACATCGCCCAATATATGAAAAATGCCAAGCAAGTGAATTGTTTTGACAATGTTTCTCAGGCATTTAAAATGGCAATGGAAAATGCGAAAGCAACTGATCTGATACTGGTTTTTGGGTCATTTTTTACGGTTGCTGAAATAAGACGTTTATTAGTTTAGCAAAGCTTGGAGTCTATCTTGTCTACACCATTTCAAAACCGCCTAGTGGGTACTATTATTGTTGCAGCTGTTGCAATTATTTTCTTACCTGATGTACTTGATGGTGATAAAAAGACTTATCAAGATAATTTTGAAACGCTACCAAAAGCACCGCCAGTGCAACTTGCGGATGCCAAAGTAGCGTTCCCCGAAGAGAAGTTAGCTAAAATTCCAGCAAAAGTTATTAGTGATGACACGGCTTTGGATGATGTTAGTGCCGTAAACGTTGAAACCGCATTAGATGAAAAACACGTCACAGTAAGCAGCATGGCAAAAACTGCTGACTTTACCGAGACTACAAGCCAAGCTGCTGACAAAGCAGACACGCCAGTTGAAAAAGATACCACACCGAGTAAAGCCGTTGTCAAACAGGCATGGGCAATTCAACTGGGCAGCTTTCGTCATCAAAATAATGTCGACGATTTAGTGAGTAAGCTAAAGAAAGCCGGCTACACGGTTTTCACTCGACCAATAAATACGAAAAGTGGCAAGTTGACTAAAGTCTTTGTTGGCCCTGAATTAATTAAATCATCTTTAGAAAATAAACTGCCAGAACTAAAAAAATTGACGAATGTGCAAGGCAAAGTTGCACGATTTTATCCGACTAAACAATAAAATTATTAGCAAATTCTAGTCGCCTTCTGGTAGAATGCGCGCCTCTAATCAATGAGAATATTCGATTTATGGTTTGGATAGATTACGCCATTTTGGCAATCATTGGCATATCTGCTTTAATTAGCTTAGTACGAGGTTTTGTAAAAGAAGCCGTTTCCTTAATTGTTTGGATCAGTGCTTTTTTTGTCGCCAGTAATTTTTACGCTAATTTATCAACATTACTAACCAATATATCAGATCAATTGCTACGCAATGCGGCCTCAATTTCGATACTGTTTATTACAACACTTATTTTAGGCGCGCTGGTTAACTACATTATCGGCCAACTTGTTAGTCGAACCGGTCTTTCGGGTACCGATCGGTTACTTGGTATTGTCTTTGGTGCGTTGCGAGGTGTGTTAATTACCGCTGCTTTGCTATTTTTCATGGACGCATTTACGCCCGCGTCTTCGCGTCAATGGTGGCAAAACTCTCATTTAATTCCAGAATTTACATTAATAGTTGAATGGTTTTTTGAGTATCTCAAACAATCATCTAGTTTTTTAACTTAAGTCGCTAAGCTTAGTTTATCGGAGAATAAGTACATGTGTGGTATTGTTGGTATTGTTGGTCAAACCCCAGTTGGCCAAGCTTTATATGATGGTTTAACGGTGTTGCAACATCGTGGCCAAGATGCAGCCGGTATTGTGACTATTCACGATAATACCTTTAGGTTACGCAAAGGTAATGGTTTAGTGAAAGATGTTTTTCACACCCGTCATATGTTGCGATTGCAAGGAAACATAGGTATCGGTCATATTCGTTACCCTACCGCCGGAACATCAAGCTCTTCTGAAGCACAGCCGTTTTACGCCAACTCTCCTTTTGGTATTTCGTTAGCGCACAATGGTAATTTAACCAATGCTAGCGAGTTAAAAGCCTGGCTTAATACGGAAGCAAGACGACATGTAAATACCACGTCAGACTCTGAGCTTTTATTAAATATTTTAGGGCATGAATTACAAAACTCTGATCAACACACACTTGACCCAAGTGACATTTTTACCGCAATAAGCAATGTCCATAAACGTGTACGCGGCGCCTATGCCACGGTGGCACTCATTATTGGTTATGGTATGGTGGCATTTCGTGATCCAAATGGTATTCGCCCGCTGGTTTTTGGGAAACGTGAAACCGCAACAGGAACTGAGTACATGGTGGCATCTGAGTCTGTCGCTCTAGATGCGAACGAGTTTGAATTTGTCCGCGATGTAGCGCCTGGCGAAGCCATTTATTTTTCTGAGTCAGGAAAAATACATAGCCAGCAATGTGCGGAAAACCCTTCTTTTCATCCCTGTATTTTTGAGTATGTCTACTTTGCACGACCAGACTCAACCATAGATAAAATATCGGTATATGGCTCGCGCGTTGATATGGGTAAAAAACTTGGTGATAAAATTGCCAAAGAGTGGGATGACATTGATATTGATGTGGTTATCCCAATTCCAGAAACATCTTGCGATACGGCGCTTGAAATAGCTCGACACTTAGATATTCCTTACCGTCAGGGTTTTGTGAAAAACCGCTATATAGGTCGAACATTTATTATGCCAGGGCAAGAGCAACGGAAAAAGTCGGTACGTCGTAAACTTAATGCCATCAACGCCGAGTTTGTTGGCAAAAATGTGCTACTTGTTGACGACTCAATTGTTCGTGGCACAACCTCAGGACAAATCATTGAAATGGCGCGCGCTGCCGGTGCCAATAAAGTGTATTTCGCCTCTGCGGCACCAGAAATTCGCTTTCCCAATGTTTATGGAATTGATATGCCCAGTGCCAATGAGTTAATTGCCCATGGCAGAGAACTGGAAGATATTTGTCAGTTAATCGGTGCCGATAAGTTAATATTTCAAACCTTAGAAGACTTAGTTGAGGCAGTTTCAACGGCTAATCCAGATATCAAGGAGTTTGAAACCTCTGTCTTTGATGGCGAATATGTCACTAAAGATATTGATCAGCGCTATCTAGATCAACTTGATGCCTTGCGCAATAATGAAACGAAAGAAACGTCAGATAAAAATGCAGACTCTATTATTGATATGCATAATGAAGGTGCTGAGTAACAGCAGAGTTTATTACCCTTAAAAACAAAAAAACCGCTTATCGAGCGGTTTTTTTATGGCGTTAGCTTTATTGTGCTAACTGATATATTCAACACCTAAGCCAGAGTTAAAAACGATGGCGCTGGCAGCCATTAAGGCAACGATCAATACCAAGCCGCAAGTTACCACCGAGCTAGCGTAAATAAAGCCTTTTTCTTCCGGAATATTCATCATAATCGGCACGCCAGAGTATAACAAGTAGACTGAGTAACACAGCGCAGCCAATCCGGCTAAAACAACAAACCAGAGTACAGGAAACAGTGCCACTACACCTACCATAAGCAAAGGCGTCGCTGCATAGGCTGCTAGCTCTAATGATTGCGTAAAGTCTGGTGATGAGTCAAAGGTTTTTGCCATCCACTGAATTAAAACCGCGAGTGCGAAGACACCAAAAATCAAGCCCGCATACATGGCAACTGCCATAAATAAAGCACTTGATTGTACAAGTTTAATTGGTTCACCGGCACCAATTTGCCAGCCAATATGTGCCGCAGCATAATAACCACAAATGGCTGGTATTAATGCGATAGTGAGTATGTGAACCATGGAATAAAGCAAGCTCTCGTGACGCTTTTCAATTGTTTGCCATTCTTTTTTAGGTGCAGTATAAAGCCCCCAGATATGATTTAAAATCATGTTAAATACCTCTTTCTGTCCCCAAAAATAAATGCAGATTTAAATAACTCTCTGCGACTTTGCATTGTCCATCAACCTTGTTTTTTTTATTGTTGATAATCTATTTATGTAAGATGGCGAGGGATTCGTCAAGGGTTGATTGATATTTAAGCGTAAAAAGTTATATTTTAGCCATCTACCAGTCTGTTTAATCAAGATAATTTGATACGAATCACTTTCATAAATTCAAAATCTAATCCAGCGACTGACTCAGTACTCGGGTAGTAAGTGAGGTTTACTTGTTGGTTTTGTAATGACTTGTAGCGCTTTTTTCTGCGGTATTTAAACGGCACATCAATACCTTTTAACAATAGCGTGTTGAGATACCAGTCACCATCTTCTCGCTGCACATGGGAAATGACGGTTTTTTGCTCACTATGAATAAGCGCGGCGTGTTTGTCGGTGAGCGATTTTGCAGTTGTTTTTTTCATCATTGTTTCGTGAAATTGAACACATGCCTATGTTATCAAATAGCGTTAGCGAGTTTTAGTTAAATATTATGTGATGCAGAATGACGTTTTGTTTTCATTTCTTGCTTGGGCTTAGCATAATCAAAGTTTATTTTAGAGTTAGTGTTTGCTCTGTGCTTTTAGGTTAGCTCATGGTAAGCAAGCGTTATTTAACAAGCGAATATAATATTTAGCTAGACTCTATCCCAATTATATAAAATAGTGCAATACCTCTGTTGTTAACCTGCAAATTATGTTGTGGTGTTAGTGGTAATAATACTTCAGCTTATGTTAGCTATGAAACGGCAATATTTATAAGTTTTATTGCTTAATTAAGATGGATTAATATAAGTTATTAATAACTTTTCGTTGGTAACAGGTAATTTTTTATTAAAAGTAATATTTAAATGGTTTTTATTATCAACTGGTTGATAAGACGTAGATGTCAGGTTCTTTTACATGCATAAAGTCTAATTATGAGTATTTTCTATAACCATTTGAAATATATGTCTTTTGCTTGACTGGCCTGCTTTTTGCTTGTTGTCAACATAAAGCTAAAAATATTTTTTTTAGCTTTTATCTTCAAATATTGTGTTAAAGGGATTAAAAGGAATATATTTAAATGAAAAATACTCTGGTTAAAGTTTTAATGTTAGTTGGCGTGTTGTTATATACAACAATTGCAAATGCGACGTTAATCACCTTAGATGATTTACAAGGTAGTAGCTTCAGGTATCAAAACTTACCAGTCTATACCGAGGCTGGCTTTCAAGTATCGGTTAGTTGTACTAACTGCATTAATGTGATCAGTACTACTAATGCAAGTGCTAATTTCACTAATATGACTGGTGCTATCGGTTGGGGCGCCAATGGCCGCTTTCTAGAAACTTGGAATAGCAGTGCCATATTTACATTATCAGCAATATCTGGCGAAAACTTTAATTTTTTAGGGTTTGATATGGGGTGGTACAACAACAATAACCAGAACGCCAGTTGGGAAGTGATTAGTCTAGATAGCGCAAATAACCCACTTATAAAACAAAATGTGCTTGGTAAAGGCAGTGTTAACTTTGCTATGTTAGGTGTAAGTGCAGTACAGTTTAGAAACCTCTCTGGTTTCAGCTCTTTCGATAATTTACGGGTTGCTTCATCATTACAGTCTACTAGCGTACCAGAGCCGGCAACATTGACAATTTTCGGTTTAGCTTTATTCGGTTTTGCTGCGCGTCGATTAATAAAATAAAATTTGCACAGTTACTTTTGCATGACAAAGCACTAACGATAGGGTTGGTGCTTTTTTTATGCCCGCTGCTTCATCTAAACAGAGTAGGCTACTGCAAAAACCGGTTATGTTTGATTTTACTTGTCAGTTTCGTAGAATTGATGCTTTAGTCCTGAATATTCTAGGTTGAATTGTGGTAACTCTGTCAGCTAATCATAATGCTTCGGCGCTACTTAGGTTTTTCCCACGCTTTGTCGTGGTATTAATACTGTTACAATTTATCGTGTTAGCCATACATACGTCATCAGTAGCTAGTACTCTCATCCAGCACTGGCTTACTCAGGCCGTTGCTTACATTCACCAGCTATTAGGTACTGCATTCACCGTTAATGGTAATGTTTTGACCCATCAACAGAGCTTGCAATATGTTATTGTTGATAATCAATGTACAGGGTTGATGTTATTAGCGAGTGTTTGGGCTGCTATTATAGGTTTTGCTCGTTCATTGTTGAAAACATTGAAAATGTTGATTTTTGCTGTGATAATTTTACAGGCGATAAATGTGCTCAGGATCACTCACTTGTTTTTTGAAATAGGACAAGCGAATAATAATTTTGAGTTTTATCATTTATATTTTTGGCAGACGGTGAACTTTATCTCTGCTGTAGTGGTACTTTTTTTCCTCGAAAAGAAGTTTAGTTGCGATAGAGAGCGTCATGTTTAAGGTTATAATTTATATATTATTTTTGCTTAGTATTATATTTTCCCCCATAAGCTTTGCTGCCGGAGGTGGTGGCGGAGGCGGTGGTGGCGGAGGCGGTGGCTCCAGCGTCCCTACTTTGCATGTTATTGGTCAGCTACTGTTTGTACTGGTGATTGCGCTATGGTATCGAAAGCCCAAGTAGTATGCGTACACAAGCAAACGCTAACTTGGCCAATAACGCTAGTTATCGCCAACAGGCACTAGAGCTGTTATTAATTCTGACCACGGTTGGCTTTTTTTATCTCGCTTTTCCTACCGGTGGTTATAGTCATTTTGCTTGGATTGCATTGCTTCCTATTTGTTTAGCGCTAACAAGACAAACTCCCCGCCAAGCATTTGTCAGCGGCTTTTTAGCAGCAACATTAGGGTGGATTTTTAGTATTTGGTGGGTGGTACCTAGCTTAAGCGCGATTTCAAATAGCCCTATCGCTGCTCTTACGCCCTTAGTATTAATCTATTGTTGTGTTTCGGCATTACCTTATGCTGTTGCATGTTGGCTTCATGTATATTTTAACTGTGGTAAAAGTATACATGGTGCGTTATTTTCAGCACTCAACTTTACGGTATTCGTCAATTACACGCCGCAAATATTACCTGGTAACCTAGCACACGGTTTATATAACCAACCTTTGTTTATTCAAGCCGCTGACATAGGTGGCGTGGCATTGGTTTTTTTTATTATTCACAGTGTTTGCTTCTTACTTGCTAATGCAATCGCTATAGATAGCAAACGCAGCAAGCAAAAGTTAGGCTGTGTACTGCTTGCGGCTATAGTATTTCTTGCTAATTACAGTTATGGCTATTTGAAAATTAAGCAATCACAGGCCATAGACCTAGCAAGCAGTAAACAAATCAATCTTGCTATGGTGCAACCGAATATTACTATTGAAAATCGTAGCCGAGAAGACTGGCAGCAGCTTGCGCCTGAGCTAATGACAATGGTGCGCAACATTATTGCGACTGAGCCAGTTGACTTAATAATCGTACCTGAGTTGCCAGTGCCGGTGTCTTTTCAACATTTTTCGTTTGATAAAAAACAGCTTAGTGATGCTACCCAAGGTACTGCTTTATTGTTAACGGCAATCAAACCCATTGCGGATAACTTAGCGGACAGCCAAGGCTATTTTAACACCATGGAGTTAGTCCTCGATAACCGCCTAGTGCAAAACTATGCTAAGCAAGTGTTGTTGCCTTTTGGCGAGTATTTACCTTTCGAAACTAGCCTGCCTTGGTTAAGGAAAGTCTTTCCTGGTGCCGCAAATTATAAGCCTGGACAAAGCAAGGCCTTATTTGAATTACCCTTAGCCGAGCACAGTATTACGCTTGTGCCACTGATTTGTTATGAGGCGGTATTTTCCGATACTGTAGGGCAAGGAGTGGCACTTGGTGGCGAGCTGTTGATTAATACTTCTAATGATGCTTGGTTTGGAAACACCGCTGGGCAAAAAGTGCATTTAGCGCTTAGCAGCTTTCGCAGCATAGAGTATCGCAAACCGCTAGTTCGAAACACCAACAATGGTATCAGCGTTATTATTGACCCTTTTGGTCAACAAATTTCCTCGTCAAAAATTACGCCACATAGCCAAGGTTATTCTGTAACAACACTAACCATAGCGCCAATGCAGAGTTTTTATCAACAACACCCCAATACGCTAAAATGGATATTTATCGTACTGGCAATACTTACGATAACTACCAAACTAGTAAACAATAAAAAAGCAGGCAATTAGATGCAAAGCATTGAAGAAAAACTACAGAGCATATTCAGCGACTACACTGAGCAAGATATTGAGCTCGTGGCAAATGCACAGTCACTAGATGAAATAGGAATCGACTCGTTATCTATAGTGGAAATTATTTTTGATATCGAAGAAGCATTTGATATTAAAATTCCTGATGAAAGTGTGTTGCAAAAGCAAGGTTATAGCTTTAGTAATTATCGCGATATATTAACCTTAGTTAGCGACTTGGTTAAGCAAGAGCACGAAAATGTCTGATGCTATCGTGGTTAGCGGCATGGGCTGTATTTCTGCGGCGGGTAATAATGTTGCTCAATTTTGTGCAAACTTATTTCAGCCAACTCTCGCTAACTTTATTGCACCAACATTAATACAAAAGCCCGATGAAAATAGCTACTTTCTTGCCGCACAAGTAAAAGACTACTATGCCAATGAACACTTTACTAAGCAGCAACTTAAACTATTAGACCCTTTTGCGCAATTTGCTTTACTCTCTGCAGAGCAAGCAATAGCTGATGCTAAGCTAGCGATCAATGCCAGTAACCAACACAGGATCAGTGTCGTACATGGCACCAGTATTGGCGGGCAAGAAACCATAGAGCAAGCTTATGCACAATTATTTGCTCAGGGTAAGTCTCGCACCCACCCGTTTACCGTGCCTAAGTTGTTACCTAGCTCCGCATGTGGTCATATCGCCATGAAATACGGCATAAAAGGACCAACGTTTGCGACATCTTCAGCTTGCTCGTCTTCTGGCCATGCTATTGCAATGGCAACTTTGATGTTGCGCAGTAACTTGATTGACTATGCCATTGTTGGTGGCGCGGAAGCCTGTCTTACGCCAGGTAATTTTTATGCTTGGCATGGCTTACGGGTGCTTGCTCATGATAGTTGCCGCCCGTTTTCGAAAAACCGCAGTGGTTTAGTGATGGGTGAGGGCGCCGCCAGTTTGGTGTTAGAGCGTGAAAGCACAGCAAAAAATCGAGGAGCTACTTGCTATGCTAAGCTAGTTGGTATCGGTATGAGCTCAGATGCACACAATATTGTTCAGCCACTTGCCCAGGGCGCAGAGCAAGCCATGATCGCTGCACTAAAAGATGCTGAGCTAAGCCCGAGTGATATAGATTACATTAATGCTCACGGCTCTGGCACAACGCAAAACGATACAACGGAGTCAGCCGCGATTTTGTCTGTATTTAACGACGCTAACGCACCTTTTGTGTCTTCAACCAAAGGCACCCATGGCCACATGCTTGGTGCCGGCGCTGCTTTAGAAGCAATAGCGGCAATCTTAGCGTTAGAAAAGCAAACCGTGCCAGCAACGGCTAATTTTGTTGAAAAAGATCCAAACTGCAATATAAACCTAGTCGCAAATAACAAGGTTGCGGCAAAGTTAAGCCATGTTATGAGTAATTCATTTGCTTTTGGTGGCTTAAATACATCGTTAATTTTTCAGCGCTAAGCGCAGTAATAAACACCAAACTATCGGTAAGCGCACTTTGTTTTGCAGATAATAGTGTAAAAAGTGGCGCAGATTAATTTTTGTTAAAGCAAAGCGCTATAGCGCGCGTACTTGCTTTGTCCTCAATCGCACTAAACTGCGAAGCGGTGGCTGCTAGTTAAGTGCACAAATAGCCCAATGGCGGTGAAAAGAGAGTAGTTTTGTTGACAATAGCCGCGAATATCACCCTAGCTTTATGGTAAAATCGCCTTATGTTCAAAATATAAATAAGCATTTTGATGTTAGACTCAGCATTACTTATACCGATTAACGCTTTTTTAAAGTGTCAGACCCCGCAAGCTTGGCTTGACGAAGCCATCAAACCCGCTAACTTTCCCATGTTATTGCTTGATCACTTAGTTTGCGAGCTTAATGATATAGTGAGCAAGTATAAACTTTCTTAGGGTGTGAGGCGAGTAAGGTGAAAAGAAAGGCGTATTTATATCAACGTGTAAGCTCTAAAAGGCAGATGGGTAATAGTTCACTATATAGGCAAAGTGAAGCTCAAGAGGCGTGGTTGGCTGCTCATCCAGAGGTTCAGGTGGAGAGAGTATTAGTTGATGATGGTTACTCCGGCTACAAGGGGAAGAATTTAACTGATGGTGAGTTAGGAGCTTTTGTAAGTGATATTAAAACCGGCAAAATAGAAAAAGGTTCGATCTTATTGTTAGAACAGTTTTCTAGGCTTACTAGACTATCAATTAGCAAGACAAAGATGTTGCTACAAGACATTTGGGAGGGTGGCGTAACTATTGTAACTATTTCAGACAACCAAGAATATCCTCCTGAGTCGGCCGATGACATTGGTAAATGGATGCGATTACTGGTTGAAATTGAGAGTGCTCATAAAGATTCTGCTTGGCGATCTGATAAGGCGAAGGCAAGTCACAAAAGAAGAAAAATAGAGGCCTTAAAAGAAAAAACTGCCCCTAGAATTAGGAAGCCCTTTTGGCTGGATGATAAGGGAGAACTCAATGATTATGCTACAGCAGTCAAAGATATGTTCACTATGTATCTTAAAGGTCTGGGTCAGGTTTCAATCTTAAATTCGTTGCGAGTTCAGTATCCCAAATATGAGCCTATTCAAAACATGACCCCAACAACGGTAATTAGAATAATTACTAGTGAGCGATGCTTGGGAATTATATTCGGGGCAAAGCTATACACGGAAGTAGTCACAGAAGACATATTTTACAAAGCACAGCAAATTCACTCAGAGCGTTTGTATAAAAACGTCAGGCCAGACCGTAGGTGGCCTTTGCATGGTTTGGTAAAATGTGGTCATTGCCAAAAAGGTAATAGTATTCAACAAACGGGGGAGGCGCTGCCATTACTCAGATGCAGCAACAAGCGCCGAAAGGGGGCTGAGCTCTCAGGTTGTGACTCACGAGCAACGTTTCCATATATTATTGCGGACTATTTTTTCAAAAACCATGTGGAGATGGAGCTGCTCGCTGAATTGAGTGAGAGTAAGCGAAACGAGAGCGATGAGAAAGAATTGTCTAAAAACGCGCACCTCATTCGCCAGAAAAAAGATAAGCTTGACGAGCTACAAGATTTTTATCAAACGGCTCGGGAAAAAGGAACCGAGTCTAGAACAATCCTAAATATGATTATGGAAGTTGATTCCGACCTAGCTGCTTTGGAGTCAAGACAGAAAGCATTGAATTCTAGACTTAATAGCAATGGCGACTTTTTTATTTCGAGAGAAGTATTACAAAGCCGCGATGAAGATTTTGATCAGTATAATTTAAATCTTCACCTTTTGGGATTTAGGATGGTCATTTACGAAAACACCATTTCTTACGGAAAACTAAAACTCGAATATGTAAAATACGATCGCAGTCAGAAAGTTTACTCTTGTAAGCTAAACGGTGAGACTGCAATCCTAATCCCTAGTGAGGGTGTAACTCCCGAGCAATTTTTAATGCCTAAACCCCTAAAAAGTGATGGCAATGACATACAGTCCTTCCTGTATGATGCTTTGGACGAATATAATGAGATACCTGATGACAATAGCGCTAATTTGATGATGCAGCTATTAAGTAAAAATTTAATGCGGTACAAAAAGTCTAATGAAGATGATTAATTCAATAGTTGACGAACTCTTAACCCCGATCAATTCATTTTTGCAATGCGAAACACCTGATTTATGGATTGACGAGGCTAAAAAAAGTGAAAATCTACAGATCTTATTATTGGATCACCTAGTATGTGAGTTAAAAGCGGCGCAATCTGCGATGTTTTTAATTCGTAAATATGCGGTTGATAAAGCCAGTGGCGATGCCTTGTTAGCATGGCTGCAGCCATTTGAGCAGTTTATTTATAAGCGCGAAGGAAACTGGCAAGATCTGGCCGCAAAAAATAAGTTAAGCAAAGCCATTATTCCCAAATCGACCTCACCATATGGCCAAGAACTGATTGATAAAATGGTGCTGTTGATAAAAGAAGAGCTACACCACTTTTACCAAGTATTAGAGATGATGGATTATTATGGCGTTGAATATAAAAGTATTACCCCATCACGCTATGCTAAAGGCTTGCTAAAGCATGTTAAAACCCATGAGCCTGATACCTTAATCGATAAATTAATTTGCGGGGCTTATATTGAAGCCAGAAGTTGTGAAAGGTTTGCAAAATTAGCTCCGCATGTTGATGCAAAGCTAGGTGAGTTTTATGTTTCATTATTGCGTTCTGAAGCTCGCCATTATCAAGATTATCTGACATTAGCCGAAGAAATTGCCGGTGTTGATATCACCAAGAAAGTAGAGCATTTTGGTAAAGTAGAAGCAGAACTCATATTAAGTCCTGATGGTGACTTTAAATTTCACAGTGGTGTCACCATTGTTGATGTATAAACAAAACACAATAAACCTGATTATTGTGTTTGTTTAAATGGTTGGCTCAGTAGCTCCATAGAATCAGGGGTTACTTTCAGCCAAGCACCTTGCTCATACCAATCTCCCAGCACGATTCGCTGCGCTTTTGCGCCGTTAACATTAATCTTATGTACCGCGGGTCTATGGGTATGACCGTGGATCAGAACTTGGCTTTGATATTGCTCTAAACAAGCGATGACTTCGCTTTCGGTAACATCCATGATTTCTTGTGATTTCATGGCAGTAGCGCTTGCACTTTGCTGTCGGTATTTATTGGCTATTTTTCGTCTGACAAATAAAGGTAAACTTTTGATCATGGCTTGCCACCACCATGTGCGAGACTTTTTCCGAAACGCTTGATAGGCAATATCGCGCGTGCATAAAGTATCACCATGCATCACTACGACGGGCTTGCCATATAAGTCAATAACACAGACTTCAGGAAGTAATTGCATGCCAGCTTGTTTTGCAAAGCGCTTACCGAGTAAAAAGTCACGATTGCCGTGAATAAAGTAAACTTGACAGCCTGAGGCAGATAAAGCATTTATCGCACGAGATATTTCCGTAATAAATGCGCTATCGTCATCATCGCCAACCCAATACTCGAACAAGTCACCTAATATATAAAGTGCTTGTGCTTTTATAGCCTCATGTTGTAAAAACGATAAAAAACAGGCCGTAATATCAGGCCTGTTTTCAGCTAAATGCAAATCAGCAATAAAGTAGGTTAGTGCTGGAGTATCACACGTGGTTGAGGTGTTTTTCATAACCCTGCTGCTATTAGTAATGCTACTCAACAAGGGTTTCTTTGATTAAAATTTCTTCTTTTGGCACATCGTCATGAAAGCCCATACGACCGGTATCAATTAAGGTCATTTTGTCAACAACGTCCATGCCTTCAACGACTTTAGCAAACACACAGTAGCCCCAACCGTGCATGTCTTCACTTTTAAAGTTAAGAAAATCATTGTCTACTAAGTTAATAAAAAACTGTGCAGATGCCGAGTGTGGGTCTTGCGTACGCGCCATAGCTAACGTGCCGCGAGCATTACTTAAGCCGTTGTTAGCTTCATTTTTTATTGCTTCACGGCTGACTTTTTCATCCATACCTGATGCAAAGCCGCCACCTTGTGCCATAAAACCTTTAATTACACGGTGAAAAATAGTGCCATTGTAAAAGCCATCTTCGGCGTATTGTTGAAAGTTTTTTGCAGTAACTGGCGCATTGTCAAAATCTAGTTCAATTTTAATGTCGCCTAGAGTTGTTTTAAATGTGATCATATTTTTTACTCATCAAGCTAAAGGAATTTTATTGCGCTAAATTGTAACTTATTAAAAGAAACATTTCTCGGCAAAATTTCTCGATAAATATAGGCTAGCTAATGAATCGTGCTATGACTTAAGGTACAATTGCGCTCATGCCCGTAATAGGGGTAAGTTGCTCAAAGCAAACAATTAAGCAAGTACTTCAATTAGCTAGGAAAACACACATTTATGTTGCAGATATACAATACCTTAAGCAGGAAAAAAGAAGTTTTTAAACCAATCACTGCCAATAAGGTAGGTTTATATGTTTGTGGTATTACTATTTATGACCTCTGCCATATAGGTCATGCTCGCACTTATGTGGCGTTTGACATCATAGCAAGATACTTTAAGTATTTAGGTTACGAGTTAACGCATGTGCGCAATATTACTGACGTAGATGATAAAATTATTCAGCGCGCGCACGAAAACGGCGAAAGCTGTGATGCCTTAACTAAGCGTATGACAGAGCAAATGTATCAAGATTTTGACGATCTTAATATTATGCGACCTGATATTGCACCGACGGTAACCGGACATATGGATGACATTATCGCGTTAGTGGTGCGGCTGATAGAGCGTGAACATGCCTATATTGCCGCTAATGGCGATGTAATGTTTGATGTCAGTAGTTATAAAGATTACGGCAAACTTAGCATGCAAAACTTAGATATGTTGCAAGCAGGTGCGCGCGTAGACGTTGATGAAAACAAACGCAGTCCATTAGATTTTGTGTTGTGGAAAATGGCAAAACCAGACGAACCCAGCTGGGACTCGCCTTGGGGCAAAGGTCGCCCCGGTTGGCATATTGAATGTTCAGCCATGAACAGCAAGCATTTAGGAGAGCACTTTGATATTCATGGCGGTGGCTCAGATTTACAGTTTCCACACCATGAAAATGAAATAGCACAGTCTTGCTGTGCCTTTGATACCCCCTATGTAAACTACTGGATGCATGGCGGTATGGTACAAATTAATAAAGAAAAAATGTCGAAGTCATTAAACAACTTCTTCACATTACGCAGTGTACTTGATGAATACGACGCGGAAAGTGTACGTTTCTTTTTAACCTCAAGTCACTACCGTAGCCAATTAAATTATTCTCAAGAAAACTTAGAGCAAGCGCGGGCAAGTTTAGAGCGTCTTTATACGGCTTTGCGTGGTGTAACCCCGATAAAAGTAGCCTTGGCAGGCAACCCTTATGTGCAGCGGTTTGAAAAAGCAATGAATGACGACTTTAATTGTCCCGAAGCCATGCCAGTGTTGTTTGAGTTAGCTAAAGAAATTAACCGCATTAAAGCAACTGCGAGCGAGGAAGCGGGTAAGTTAGCTTATATATTAATAGCTTTAGGTGAAGTTCTAGGTATAGCGCAAAGCGCACCCGAAGATTTTTTACAAGGCAAAGGCAGCAATAGTGATGAAGTGGCAGAAATTGAAGCCTTAATCAAGCAACGTAATGACGCGCGTGCTAACAAAGATTGGGCCATGGCAGATGACGCTCGTGACAAATTAGCGGCACTCAATGTCATATTGGAAGACAGTGTAGCGGGGACTACTTGGCGTAAGGGCTAGTAGTAAAACTAGATTATTGAGAATAAAAAAAGCCTGTATCTACAGGCTTTTTTGTTGTTGATATAGCTGTTGTTAGTTTGCAGCTTAAGTTGCACTATATCTTAAGGCTGCCTTTTATCAGCTAACAGAATGAATATTTTAAATAAGCTCAGTCAACCTCACCAGGCTTAAATGACTTCGCGTTATTACCCCTCTGGACTTGAAAGCAACAAAATTAAACCTGAGCAATGGCTATTTGCGATGAAATTGTTCGCAGGCAATTAAGGTGTTTTCAATCAAACTAGCCACTGTCATAGGGCCAACGCCACCAGGTACAGGCGTAATATGGCTAGCAAATGCTTTTGCCTGTTCAAAGCCTATGTCACCCACTAATTTGCCACTGTCGAGGCGGTTAATACCAACATCGATCACAATAGCGCCTTGCTTAATCCATTCACCTGGAATAAATTCTGGTTTACCGACCGCCACTACCAATAAATCGGCATTTCTTACTTTGCTCTCTAAATCTTTAGTAAACCTATGAGTGGTGGTGACAGTACAACCAGCAAGTAATAGCTCTAAAGTCATGGGGCGGCCAACGATATTGGAGGCTCCAACAACAACCGCTTCTAAGCCATGGGGATCAACACCAGTTGATGTGATTAGCTCCATAATGCCTTTTGGAGTACATGGGCGTAAACCAGGCTGACGTAAAGCAAGTTTGCCGACATTAGTGGGGTGAAAACCATCAACATCTTTTAAAGGATGAATATGCTCAATGATTAAGTTGGCATCTAGGCCTTCAGGTAATGGCAATTGCACAAGAATGCCGTCAATGGCATCGTCATTATTTAATTGGTCTATTAAATCAAACAACTCCGACTGTGATGTGGTGGGTGATAAGTCATAAGAATGCGATACAAAGCCCACTTCTTCACAGGCCTTTCTTTTACTCCCTACATAAACTTGTGATGCGGGATCTGAGCCAACCAATATCACGGCTAACCCAGGAGGGCGTAAGCCATTTTCTACTCGTTGTTGGACTCTTAGTTTCACCGAGTCTCGTAATTGTTTTGCGATCAATTTACCGTCAATAAGTGCTGCTGTCATAATACTTCACAATTAGGCTGAAAAAACGCGGCTATTTTCGCATATAAATCACTTTATTTATAGAAAATAACGTTAGTCGGGTGAATTTTTCTTGGTCATTTCTTTGATTGATGTCAGTAGCGTTTTTGTGAATAGCCTTGCATAATATTTGTGAATAGCCTTGCATAATAATTGATAACGGTCTGATATTTTAACCAAGCTGCTGTAAAAGTAAGCGAACGGACTTTTTTTTATAAAAAGTGTTTGACGTGCAACAGGCAACTAGGTAATATCCGCACCCGTTGAGAACGCAGTTGTTCCTAACTGAAGTCGGTGATTAGCGCAGCTTGGTAGCGCACTTGGTTTGGGTCCAAGGGGTCGCAAGTTCGAATCTTGCATCACCGACCACTTTCTCTTTTAAACGTATGGTTTTAGTTTAAAAGTCTAAGTTCAGTGTCGAGGCAAGTGAAATTTAAACAGCAGTTAAATTTTATAGTTCAAAACAAGATGTAAACCTAATTTTGTAACAGGTTTATTTAGCATCTGTAGGTAATGTGCGCCCTTAGCTCAGCTGGATAGAGCAACGCCCTTCTAAGGCGTGGGTCGTAGGTTCGAATCCTACAGGGCGTGCCATACAGTGGTGGCTATAGCTCAGTTGGTAGAGCCCCGGATTGTGATTCCGGTTGTCGTGGGTTCAAGTCCCATTAGCCACCCCATTTTTAAAGTACAAATAGTAAAATATCGGTGATTAGCGCAGCTTGGTAGCGCACTTGGTTTGGGTCCAAGGGGTCGCAAGTTCGAATCTTGCATCACCGACCACTCTTTTATACTTCATCTATTGTTAAAGCCTTAAAGCCTTGAAGCCTTATAGGATTTTGTTTGTCAGCGAGCTAGTTAGGTTTGCGTGGCGATACTGCTTTGCTATATGGCTAATTGTTGCTGGCTAGATGAGTTACCTTGAGCAATTCATAATATAAGCATCCTTGTACTTTCTTTGCACCGCATTTTTTTTAATTTATTTGGCTTCTTCGCTCGACTCTTGATAAAAGCACCGCTATAATTTCGCGTCATTATTTTAAACTAAACATCTTTATTCGGATTTTCCGGGCTTTGTTGGGCGTTACTAACAAGCTGAAGGCATAACTTTGTGACTAAAGTTTTGTTGATTATATTTAGATGCGTTAATAGAAAGCGTTATGCGCTAAGTTTTTTGAGGTAATTAAATGCAAGTTTCAGTTGAGACTACACAAGGTTTGGAACGTCGTTTAACGATTTCAGTTCCTGCCGAAACAGTAGATGTTGAAGTTAAAAATCGTCTTCGCCATATCGGTAAAACCCAACGTATCAATGGTTTCCGTCCTGGTAAGGTACCACCGTCAGTGATTCAAAAACGCTACGGTAAATCAGTTCGTCAAGAAGTTGCTGGTGAACTAATGCAGCGTAACTTTGTTGATGCCATTGTAGCTGAAAAATTAAACCCTGCTGGTCGTCCAGAGTTTGTTGCTAAGAGTAACGAAGATGGCAAAGCGCTAGAGTTTGAAGCAACGTTTGAAGTTTACCCAGAAGTTGCATTAAAAGATTTAGATAAAATCGCGGTAGAACGTCCTGCAGTTGAAGTTACCGATACTGATCTAGACGAAATGTTTGAAACATTACAAAATCAGCATAAAACGTGGAAAGAAAACAAGCGTAAAACCAAAAAAGGCGATAAATTAACTATCGACTTTAATGGTCGTGTTGATGGCGAAGAATTTGAAGGCGGTAAAGCTGAAGCTTTCGAACTAGAGCTTGGCTCAGGCCGTATGATCCCAGGTTTTGAAAAAGAAATCACTGGCATGAAAGTTGGTGAAGAGAAAACCATTAAGGTCACATTCCCAGAAGATTACCATGCTGAAAAGTTAAAAGGTAAAGAAGCTGAATTTGATATCGTAGTACACAAAACTGAAGGTCCTGTACTACCTGAGATAGATGACGACTTCGCTAAACTTTTTGGTGTTGAAGAAGGTGGTGTAGAAGCACTTCGTGAAGAAGTAAGCAAAAATATGGCGCGTGAACTTAATCAAGCGGTTAAAGCTAAGATTAAAGAGCAAGTCATTGAAGGCTTACTTGCGGCTAACGAGTTAGATGTGCCTGCAGCACTTGTTGCACAAGAAGTTGATGTATTACGCAAACAAGCTATGCAACGTTTTGCTGGTCAAATGGACCCGAATAACTTACCTGAGCTTCCTGCAGAAATGTTTGAAGAGCAAGCGACACGTCGCGTAAAAACAGGTTTGTTATTAGGTGAAGTGATCAAAGTTAACGAACTAAAAGTTGACGAAGCAAAAGTTACAGAGCTTATTGAATCAGCGGCATCAGCTTATGAAGATCCTGCAGAAGTGATTGAATATTACAAAACCAATAAGGAACTGGCTCAACAAATGCAAAATGTTGCACTTGAAGAGCAAGCCATCGAACTTTTACTGGCAAATGCACAAGTAAAAGAGAAAAAAGCGAGCTTTAAAGATATTATGAATCCAGAAGGTAAATAAACCTTTTTAATTGACATTTTACTACGCAATCGCTTAAATGGCTTGTATGGGGACATATGAGCCATTTTTTCATTAAAAAGGAAAGTTAGTTGTTTACTTCTCAAAATAATTCTCACGATTTAACCAATATTACCGAAAGTGCCTTAGTACCTATGGTTGTCGAGCAAACCGCTAAAGGTGAACGCTCGTACGATATCTATTCACGATTACTAAAAGAACGGGTTATTTTTCTTTGTGGTCAAGTTGAAGATCACATGGCGAACTTAATTGTTGCGCAAATGCTGTTTCTTGAGTCAGAAAGCCCAGATAAAGATATATATCTTTACATCAACTCGCCAGGTGGGTCTGTGACTGCGGGTATGGCGATTTACGATACCATGAAATTTATTAAGCCAAATATTAGCACGGTTTGTATCGGCCAAGCCGCTAGTATGGGGGCATTTTTACTTTCAGGCGGTGAAAAAGGCAAGCGTTATTGCCTACCGAATGCTCGTGTGATGATCCATCAACCACTTGGTGGCTTTCAAGGTCAAGCGTCTGATTTTGAAATACACGCCAAAGAAATTCTTTATATTAAAGAAAAATTAAATCGCCTTATGGCAGACCATACCGGTCAGCCGCTAGAGAAAGTGTCAGCCGATACTGATCGTGATAACTTCCTTAGTGCCGAAAGCGCGGTTGAATATGGTTTAGTTGACGCCATATTAGAACAAAGAATCGATAAATAACAGACAACTTGCGTTTACGCGTTGTTATTTCCGTGATTTATGAAATACTAATTAGTATTAGTTTGTAAAAATTTAAATATTAGAGGTACCGTATGACCGATATGAAAACAGGTGACGGTGATGACGGTAAGCTACTGTACTGCTCATTTTGTGGTAAAAGTCAGCATGAAGTACGTAAATTAATTGCAGGTCCTTCGGTATTTGTTTGCGATGAATGTGTCGAGTTGTGTAATGACATTATTCGCGAAGAAATTAAAGAAATTTCACCTAAGCAAGACAAAGAAAGCTTACCAACGCCAATAGAAATACGCGAGAGCCTAGACGATTACGTTATTGGGCAAGAGCATGCGAAAAAAGTGCTCGCTGTGGCGGTTTATAATCATTATAAACGATTGCGTAATGGCGATTCGCACAATGGCGTAGAATTAAGTAAAAGTAATATTTTGTTAATTGGCCCAACGGGTAGTGGTAAAACATTACTGGCACAAACCTTAGCACGTTTATTAGATGTGCCGTTTACTATGGCCGATGCGACAACCTTGACCGAAGCCGGTTATGTGGGTGAAGATGTTGAAAACATCATTCAAAAGCTTTTACAAAAATGTGATTACGATGTTGAAAAAGCGCAACGTGGTATTGTTTATATTGATGAAATAGATAAAATTTCACGCAAATCAGACAATCCGTCCATCACACGTGACGTTTCAGGTGAAGGCGTTCAACAAGCCTTGTTGAAGCTGATTGAAGGCACTGTGGCGTCGGTACCACCGCAAGGGGGGCGTAAACATCCTCAACAAGAATTTTTGCAGGTTGATACCTCAAAGATCCTATTTATTTGTGGTGGTGCGTTTGCTGGTCTTGATAAAGTCATAGAGCAGCGTTGCCATACTGGCTCAGGCATTGGTTTTGGTGCTACCGTTCGTGGTAAAGATGATGAGAAGTCACTTACGCAGCGATTACAAGATGTTGAACCTGAAGATCTAGTTAAATATGGCTTGATCCCGGAGTTTATTGGCCGTTTACCTGTAGTCGCAACCTTGACTGAACTCGACGAAGATGCGCTGATCCAAATCTTACAAGAGCCGAAAAATGCTTTAACTAAGCAGTTTAGCGCGCTTTTCGATATGGAAAATGTCGAGCTAGAGTTTCGAGAAGATGCACTTTGCGCCATAGCCCATAAAGCCATGGTGAGGAAAACCGGTGCTCGCGGCTTGCGGTCAATTGTTGAAGGGGTGTTACTAGAAACCATGTATGAATTACCTTCAATGGAGAACGCGGTAAAAGTCGTGGTTGACGAAACTGTGATTAAAGGTGAGTCTAAACCGATCATTATTTATGAAACGCAGCAAGATAAGGCGTCATCAGAGTAATCGCTTGCTTTGAATGGTCACAAAGGTGATGTTGGTTGTTAACTAACATCACTTTTTTTTGCCTGTGAGTTGAAAGTATTAGCAAATGCCCCATATACAAATACATATCTGTACCAATTGGTATTAAAAATCACATCATACTATTCACCAAGAGAGTAACCCAATGACTAAAGAGTTATCTGGCGTAGTTGAAATCCCCGTATTAGCCTTACGTGATGTTGTAGTCTATCCGCAAATGGTAATCCCATTATTTGTTGGTCGAGAAAAATCTATCCGTTGCCTTGATATGGCTAATGAAAATGACAAACAAATTTTTTTAGTAGCTCAAAAAGATGCTGCTGTCGATGACCCAACTGAAAAAGATCTTTACCAAACTGGCACGATAGCAACCATACTTCAGATGCTTAAATTACCCGATGGTACGGTAAAAGTGTTAGTGGAAGGGGTTCGCCGCGCAAAAATTACTGAGTATCTAGAAACTCAAAATTATTTTACCGCCAACATCAACTACCTAAATGTAGAGGCAAGTAGCGACGAAGATACAGAAGTGCTGATCCGCTCTGCCATCTCTCAGTTTGAAGGTTATGTAAAGCTCAATAAGAAAATTCCTCCCGAAGTGCTAACGTCAGTATCAGGTATTGATGATGCCGAGCAATTGGCTGATACTATGGCTGCTCATATGCCATTGAAACTAGTCGATAAGCAAAAAGTACTTGAAATTACAAACGTTTCTGAGCGTCTAGAATTTCTAATGGCACAAATGGAAGGCGAAATCGATTTACTTCAGGTTGAGAAAAAAATTCGCACGCGCGTGAAAAAACAAATGGAAAAAAGTCAGCGCGAATACTATTTGAATGAGCAAATGAAAGCCATTCAAAAAGAGTTAGGGGACGACGAAGAAGGTGCGAATGAAGCTGAACAAATAGAAAAACAAATTGAAAGTGCGCAAATGCCTAAAGAGGCAAAAGAAAAAACCTTAACCGAGTTAAAAAAATTAAAAATGATGTCACCCATGTCGGCTGAGGCAACCGTTGTGCGCAGCTATATTGACTGGATGATCAGCGTACCTTGGAAAAAGCGCAGTAAATTAAAGCGTAACCTTAAATTAGCGCAAGAAATATTAGACAAAGACCACTACGGCTTAGATAAAGTTAAAGAGCGTATTTTAGAGTACTTGGCTGTACAACAGCGCGTCAGTCAGTTGAAAGGTCCTATTCTTTGCCTTGTTGGTCCTCCAGGTGTGGGTAAAACCTCACTAGGTCAGTCGATTGCAAAATCTACGGGTCGTAAATATGTACGAATGGCGCTAGGTGGTGTGCGTGATGAAGCAGAAATTCGTGGTCATCGTAGAACTTATATTGGTTCATTACCGGGTAAGTTAGTGCAAAAAATTGCTAAGGTAGGGGTTAAAAACCCATTATTCTTGTTAGATGAAATCGACAAAATGGCCTCTGATATGCGTGGCGATCCTGCCTCAGCATTACTGGAAGTTTTAGATCCAGAACAAAATAGTAGCTTTAATGACCATTATTTAGAAGTTGACTATGACTTGTCAGACGTCATGTTCGTAGCAACATCCAATAGTATGGACATTCCAGGGCCGTTACTTGACCGGATGGAAGTAATTCGTTTATCGGGCTATACCGAAGACGAAAAGTTAAATATAGCCAAGAACCACTTGCTGAGTAAGCAAATTGAGCGTAATGGTTTAAAGCCGGCAGAAATCGAAATTGCTGATAGTGCCATCATTGGTATTATTCGTTACTACACTCGTGAAGCGGGTGTGCGCGCACTCGAACGTGAGATTTCTAAACTTTGTCGCAAAGCGGTTAAAGCTATTTTGCTTGATAAAAGTATCAAGCAGGTAAAAATTGAACAAAGCAACCTAGCAGAGTTTCTTGGTGTGCAACGCTTTGATTATGGTAAAGCCGATGATGAAAATCGCATCGGGTTAGTAACAGGATTGGCGTGGACACAAGTGGGTGGCGAACTGTTGACCATTGAAACAGCTTCAGTGCCAGGTAAAGGCAAGTTAAGTTATACTGGCTCGTTAGGCGATGTCATGCAAGAGTCAATTCAAGCGGCGATGACAGTGGTTAGAAGTCGAACTGAGATGTTACGCATTAACAGTGACTTTCATGAAAAGCGCGATATTCATGTCCATGTACCTGAAGGGGCTACGCCTAAAGATGGTCCTAGTGCCGGTATTGGTATGTGCACAGCGCTCGTATCGAGCCTAACGGGGAACCCCGTTAAAGCCGATGTAGCAATGACAGGCGAAATTACATTACGCGGTGAAGTCCTAGCAATTGGCGGTTTAAAAGAAAAATTATTGGCTGCGCACCGTGGTGGGATTAAAACAGTCGTAATTCCTAAAGATAACGAGC
The DNA here is from genome assembly GCF_002104455.1 of Colwellia chukchiensis. GTDB lineage: Bacteria > Pseudomonadota > Gammaproteobacteria > Enterobacterales > Alteromonadaceae > Cognaticolwellia > Cognaticolwellia chukchiensis. Next base: position 490,199 of record NZ_NBOC01000001.1, read on the forward strand.
GAGATCTAGAAGAAATCCCTGATAATGTTAAAGCGGATCTAGCGATTCATCCAGTTAAATGGATTGATGAAGTGCTAGCAATAGCGTTAGAGCATCCGGTAGAAAAGTGGCAATTAGCCAAATAATTAATCAGAAAAACAGCGAGTTTTGCTGAAAATATGCCAAAAACAGCAAAAATATTGAAAAAAACGCAATTAACGCTTTTCAAACGCTGTAACTATGGTAAGTTAATGACGCTGATAACGCTAGAAGCCCTATAAATAAGGGCTATAGTAAAGATAAAAATAATTATCACTATTTTTAGTTTTCTTTAACGCAGCGCTTGATGTTCAAAAAGAAGCTTGATATAAAAGCTTCCGCAGGACGCTAAAAACAGAAGATAGCGCTGAATAATAACAATTGAAGGGGAATACACTGTGAATAAATCTCAATTAATCGAGAAAATTGCTGCGGGTGCTGACATTTCTAAAGCTGCGGCTGGCCGTGCACTAGATTCATTTATCGAAGCAGTAACTGAAGAATTAAAAGGTGGCGAGCAAGTAGCATTAGTTGGTTTTGGTACTTTCTCAGTACGTGACCGTGCAGCACGCACAGGCCGTAACCCACAAACTGGTGCGACAATCGAAATCGCAGCAGCTAAAATACCATCTTTCAAAGCAGGTAAAGCATTAAAAGATGCCTGCAATGGTTAATCATTAGCATATTGCTAATGATGTTTAATTAAGCCGCTGATGAAAGCGGCTTAATTGTTTCTAAAATACAGATATTTTACCTATTATCCCAACAGCTTAGTATAGCTGCCCATAAAGTCACATTAAGCCATCATTAATCTTAGCGAATTTAATTGCAATGCGTTTTAGGCGCAGCAATATTCCGTTACTCAAATAACCATACAATGACAAAAAGCACTGCTATTTCTGCTTAACGCATTTGTTAGCGGTTGTGACATTAATCAATTTATTTGATTTTGACCTCAATCAAAGTTTACGCGACTACTGGCGACTAACACGCCGCGCAAGTTGCTTTTGTGTTATATTGGCAACCATTAAAACAGCGTGAGTTAAACAATAACCTCAACGTGATTTTGGTTCGAGAACAGTAACGGTGAAAGCCGTGACTTTAGCATCGATATCGCTAGGAAAAGTAGATGATAATTGTTAATCTTACAGCGCATCAAAGCAAGGCAGTAGCGCTTTATAGATTCGTTAAAAAACGCACAATCAATTCATTCGCTATCTAAGGTTTTACTCGACAAATATAGGTGTAAATTAAACAATATGACAATGTTTTGGCTAGCAATTATGCTATTAATCGTAATTGCGTTATTTATTGTCTGGCGAATTTTTAGTGCGCCAGAAGACGCCATTGGTGCGCAAAATGATAATATCAGACAAGAAACAAATATTAGACTTTATCATGAGCACTTAGCCCAATTAGAGCAGGATTTAGCGGATGGCAGTATTGAGCAAGACAGTTTTACGCAATTAAAAGCAGAGCTTGATAAGTCGCTGCTGCAAGATGTCGAGGCATCCACCACTACTGTTATACACCGACAAGAGAAGTCATGGTCGTGGCCACTAGGTATTGCTTTAGCGATTGTTAGCTTTAGTTTTTTTGCCTATATGTCGCTTGGTGCCTATGAAAAGCTTAATGCACCCGATTCACTAACAGAGCAAGAGGCGCACCAAAACTTAAACCCAGAGCAGATGTTGGCGTTTCGATTACAACAATTAGAACGTGAAGTTAAAGATGATCCAAGCAACTCTCAAGCATGGTTTAGCCTAGGCCAAGCTTATATATCGAGTGGAGAATTTGAGCTTGCAATCGCTGCCTTTGATCGTGTCATCGAGCAAGTGGGGGAATACGCCGAGTTATTAGGGCCTAAAGCGCAAGCAATGTATTACAAAAATAATCAACAAATTAATAGTGATATTCAGACGGTTATCGATAAAGCGCTTGCCTTAGATGCACTTGACCCAGCAACGAATATCCTTTTAGGTATGAACAGCTTCAGTAACCGAGCGTTTGCACAAGCCGTACATTATTGGGAGAAAGTGCTCAATAGTGGTCGCCCAGGTGTTAGCGTACAAGCATTGCAAGGTGCGATTGCCGAAGCCAAAAATCAATTACAACTTAGTGATGAAGCAACTCAAGGGAAGGAAGTTGTTGATGCCAATGCACCACAACTTATCGTTAACGTCTCGTTGGCAGAGTCGGTGCAAGCCCAGTTAATGGCAGGCGATGATAAAACCGTCTTTATTTATGCGATTGCTGCTGACGGCCCACGCATGCCGTTGGCAGCGGTAAAAGTTAAAGCGAGTGATTTGCCCTTGAGCGTGGTACTTAATGATTCGCAAGCCATGACAGCGCAAATGCGTTTAAGTGATGTTGACAAGGTGCATATCTATGCGGTGGTATCGATGCAAGGGAGTGTCGGGATTAAACCAGGAGACTATAAAGCGGAAGCGTTACACGTTGAGACGCTAGAAAAAAGCCCGATTAAAATCGAGATCACAGAACAGGTACAATAGTCAGTTAAATTTGTTATAGCTAGGCGTTACCTTGCCTAGCAATAACCTAAACATTTAATGTGGAACGCTTTATGATTAGCTTAGCTAGAACTCAGCAATGTTTTAACCTAGATTTACAGGAATTATCATGATCCCAGAACTTGGCCATTTTGCGCTTATTATTGGATTAGCTTTTGCTTTATGTTTAAGCATAGTGCCACTGATTGGTGTTGCGCAAAACAATCAACAATTAATCAATAGTGCTAAGCCACTGAGCTTTGGTTTGTTTATTTTTGTTGGCATTAGTATATTTTTACTAGCCTATAGCTTTACCGTCGATGACTTCTCGGTTAAGTATATTGCCAATCATTCAAACAGTTTATTACCCTATTACTTTAAGATTAGTGCTGTTTGGGGCGGACACGAAGGATCTATGCTGTTTTGGGTATTTGCCTTGACCGCGTGGACGTTTGCGGTTGGTGTCTATAGTAAACAACTTGAGCGAGAATTTGTTGCCCGCGTCTTGGCTGTGATGGGCATGATTGCGGTTGGCTTTATTTTATTTACCCTGTTAACTTCAAACCCATTTGAACGTCTACTCCCTAACTTCCCTATGGAAGGGCGCGACTTAAACCCATTATTGCAAGATATTGGTTTAATCATTCATCCACCCATGTTGTATATGGGCTATGTTGGTTTCTCGGTGGCGTTTGCGTTTGCTATCGCGGCTTTAATGGCGGGTAAGATGGATGCAGCTTGGGCACGTTGGTCTCGACCGTGGACCGTTGCCGCTTGGTCATTCCTGTCTATCGGTATCGCACTCGGCAGTTGGTGGGCTTATTATGAATTAGGCTGGGGCGGCTGGTGGTTTTGGGATCCGGTTGAAAACGTGTCATTTATGCCATGGCTTGCGGGGACGGCATTAATTCATGCATTGGCGGTAACCGAGCAACGAAATACCTTTAAACATTGGACCTTGTTACTAGCAATATTTACCTTCTCATTGAATTTACTCGGCGCGTTTTTAGTACGCTCGGGTGTCATTACCTCGGTTCATTCGTTCGCGGTCGACCCTGATCGTGGGGTCTACTTACTCGTATTGTTGGCCTTAGCTGTCGGTGGTTCATTGACCTTGTATGCGATAAAAGCTGCTAATGTGACTAGTCCTAATCGCTTTACTTTATATTCGCGTGAAAACACAATTCTTGTGGCGATGTCGATATTAATAACCGCCACAGTCACTATTTTGCTAGGAACCTTATACCCATTAATTATCGATGCCATGGGGATGGGGAAAATCTCCGTCGGAGCGCCATATTTTAATGCCGTGTTTATTCCCATGATGATCGCCTTATTTCTCTTTATGGGTATAGGTCCACTCATTCGTTGGAAAAAAGCAAGAAAAGGCGAGTTAACTAAGCACCTAAATGCGATATCGATATTCAGTGTCTTATTTGGTGCGGCTTGGCCATTCCTCTTTGCTGGCGAGTTCGACTTTATGGTCTTTGTTGGCATGAGTTTGGGCTGTTGGATTATATTAGCCGTACTTAAAGATGTACTTAATAATGCCAAACAAGCAGATGGCCGTTGGAAACTATCGGCGGTGCCTCTTAATCATATTGGTATGGCCGTTGCGCATGCTGGTATTGCGATAACCGTTATTGGTGTCACTATGGTGTCGTCATATGAGCAAGAAATAAATGTCAAAATGTCGCCAGGTGAAACCGTTAATCTGTCGGGTTATACCATAGAATATGCTGGCACGAAAAATGTTAAAGGGCCTAACTATAGCGCTATTCAGGGGCAAATGAAGGTGTCATTAGATGGTAAGTTTATTACGTTATTAAAGCCCGAGCAGCGTACCTATGTAGTTGAAAGTATGGGCATGACTGAGGCCGGAATTCATACCACTTTATGGCGTGATATTTATGTTGCCTTGGGCGACCCGCTTGGCCAAAATGCTTGGTCTATGCGATTATATTACAAACCATTTATCGTCTGGATTTGGCTAGGTGGCTTTTTTATGGCATTGGGGGGGTTCTTAGCTATTTTAAGTAAGCGCTACCGAAAGCAAAAGCAGGCAGCGCGTGCCCAGCAAACAATAGCCAACCCTAACTTAGTTCAAGAGGCTTAAATTAATGAAAAAAATCATTCGTTTTATCCCTTTAATTTTATTTGTGTTATTGGGGGCATTACTATATCGAGGCTTATTTCTTAACCCGCAGGCAATGCCGTCCGCTATGATAGGTAAGCCATTACCTGAATTTGCGCTACCACGATTAAAAGATGATCAGCAAGTACTCGGGCGAGATGATCTAAAGGGCGAGATAGTCTTACTTAACGTTTGGGCGACATGGTGTATTCAGTGTAAATATGAGCATCCATATTTACTTGATATTACAGCAGATCCTCGTATTACCCTTTATGGCCTTAACTTTACCGATGAGCGAAGCGCGGCGTTACGTTGGCTAAAGCAATATAAAGATCCTTATGTTTTTTCGATTTTTGATGAGCAGGGCGCATTAGGCTTGGATATTGGTGTTTTTGGTGCACCAGAAACCTTTGTTATTGATCATACCGGCATTATTCGCAAACGCTTTGCTGGCCCAATCAATGACAAAGTGTGGCAAAAAGAGTTTCTGCCATTAATCGATACCATTGAGATGGAAATAGCCCAGGGAGCTTCGTAATGCAATTTGTCGTAAAGTCGGTAACAGCTAGCGCCTTGTTTGTGCCTTTGCGCTCTATCGTTATCAGCGTGATATTGCTGATGCTGGGCTTAACTCAAGTGAGTGCTAGCCCAGTAGACACTTTTGAGTTTAAAGATGAGCGTACGAAAATACGCTTTCAAGTATTGTCTAAAGAGCTCAGATGCCCTAAGTGTCAAAACCAAAACTTAGCAGACTCAAACTCAAAAATAGCGGTTGATTTAAGAAAGACACTGTACACTCTGCTACAAGAGGGCAAAACAGATCAAGAAATCATAGACTTTATGGTCTATCGCTATGGAGACTTTGTGCTTTATCGACCACAGTTAAAAAAGCAAACCTATGTGCTATGGTTTGGGCCTATAGTGATCTTTCTCGGTTTTATTATTGGCGTCATTTGGACGTTACGCAGGCGAGGTAAAGCCAAGGCGAGTGAGTTATCCTTATCCTCCAATGAACAAGCCAACTTGGACGATATACTGAATAAAAAGTAAGTGCTAATTACGTTTATACCCAGAGCAAGTAGCTGTCAGTTACTTGCTCTTTTTTATTTATACAGCCATTAGTTTAAAGGAAGTGACGTTTTTTTAACCATTCATTCATCGTCAGAGTAAAAAAGTTTCATTTTGATTATTATTGGGCTAACATGCCCGTTCAAATTGCGGTTTTAAAGCGTAAAAGTAAGTAAATAGCCTGTTTTTAGTTTACTCATTTAAGTTGACTACTCGTTGTTAATTAAACAGCGGCTTGTGATCACTCATCATACTAGCCACAGGTAAATTGTTGTCTAAGCTAAAACCGCGCCGAAATACAATAGCCTCGTGTAAAGAGATAAAGATGTTAGAAAATATTCGAGAAAGCTCTCAAGGATTAACCGCTAAGATTATTCTTGGTTTAATTATTTTAACCTTCGCTGTTGCTGGCATTGGCAATTACACTAACTCAGTTGATAGCTCTGTGGCTGATGTTAATGGCGAAAAAATATCGCAAGATGAGTTTAATAAAGCTTATCAAGCGCAACGTAATCGTATGGCGCAACAATTTGGTGAGATGTTTGAAACCTTATCAGCAGATGCTAATTACATGAGTAACTTTCGCACTGGTGTGGTAGACAACTTGATCAGTCAAAAACTGTTGGATCAACACTCAGCCGCATTGGCGATACGGGTCAGCGATGAGCGCATTAAAAGTACCATTCGCAATATGCCAGAGTTTCAAGTTGATGGTGTGTTTGATAATAACCGCTATTTAGCCATGATCAATCAAGCAGGTTTTTATCAATCGTCTGATTTTCGTGACTATCTTCGCACTGAAATGACGCGCCGCCAATTGACCCAAGGCTTAGTTAGCACTGAGTTTAGTTTGCCATATCAAGAACAAATGTACACAGCGTTAGAAAATCAACAACGTGATATTCGCTTTGCAACGCTTGATATTGAGCAATTTAAAGGTAACGCCGAAGTAACTGCAGCGGAAATTAACGATTATTACCTTGCGAATCAAGCACGATTTGAAAACCAAGAACAGGTTAAAGTGAACTATATCACTATCGACGTAAACGATATTGCCAATAGTATTACCTTAACAGAAGACGATATTGCAAATTATTATCAAAATAATATTAGCCAGTATACAGAACAAGAACAGCGCCGAGTTGCTCATATACTGATTGAATTTGGTGAAGATGAAAACCAAGCACAAGCGCAAGCAGAAGCCTTATTGGCAAAAATTAATGCTGGGGAAGACTTTGCAGCGCTAGCAAAAGCACACTCTGCAGATACGTTTAGCGGCGAGAACGGTGGTGATCTCGACTGGATTGATGCTGGTATCATGGATACAGCGTTTGATGAAGCAGCGTTTGCTTTAACAGGCATCGGCAGCGTCAGTGACGTTGTTAAAACAGAGTTTGGTTTTCATATTATTAAATTGACAGACTACAAAGCCGAAACCGTGAAAAGCTTAGCTCAAGTGCGTGATTCAATCATAGCTAAAGCGAAAAACGAACAAGCCCAAGACAAGTTTTTTGAACTTCAGCAAGAAGCGGCGCGTTTAAGCTTTGAATTTCCCGACAGCTTAGAAGATGCTGCCGAGGCAATAAATGCCAAGATTAAAACCTCTGACTGGTTATCACGTGGTGTGAATGCAGCGCCATTTGATGCTAATAACGTTGTCGATGTTGCCTTCTCAGAGCTTGTGATCAATGAACAACTCAACTCTGATGTCATTGAAGTAAACGATGGCTTGGCGATGGTGATGCGCCTGCAAGAATATCAAGCAGCGAGTGTTAAACCGTTAGCCGAGGTTAGCGATAACATTAAAGCGATCTTAATTGCAGAAAAAGCATCTGAGCAAGCACAAGCGGTTGCCGAAGAGTTACTTGCAGCCTTTAAATCAGGTACGGATATTAGCGAGCAATTAGCGCAATATGGTGCCAGTATGGAAACTAAAGCCGCAGTGACGCGAGTAGGTAGTGGCCTAGATGCCAGCTTAACACGAGAAGCGTTTAAGTTACCGCATCCAAGTGAAGGGCAAATATCAGCAACGACGGTTAACTTAAGTAATGGTAACTTGGCCGTGCTTGAATTGCAGGCTGTACATGCAGGCGACGCACAACCGGCGCCGCAATTGTCACAACAACTAACGCAGCAGCTTGCCCAAACCGCTTACCTGAACTACATCGAAGCGCTAAAAGTGGATGCTGAAATTGTTCGTCGCACAGTACAAGCACCAACGACGCCCTACTAGTTCATCTCTTTAACGCATCAATAAACGCCAGTCAGGTAAAGCTGACTGGCGTTTTTATTTGTGATTTAACTATTTCAATTAACGATTAAGTAATTGAAAACGTTGGCTCATGATCAGCTTCTTAGTGTGTTTATGCTGTGGGTTTTGCAAAATATCAGTGGTTTTGCCTAGCTCTAGCACCTTGCCTTTGTACAGTACCATCATCTCATCACTAAAGTGGCGAACTATGCCTAAGTTGTGAGATATCAGAATAAAGGCAAGGCCCATTTGTTGTTGTAAATCGAGCAACAAGTTGATCATTTGTGAGCGCAGTGATGGGTCGAGTGAAGCTAATGCCTCATCAAGAATGATCACTTGTGGCTGTAAAATAATGGCTCTGGCTAAAGAGATACGTTGCTTTTGACCACCAGAAAACATATGCGGATAAAAGTTCATATGCTCTGCTAATAGGCCGACCTTTTGCAGGGTTTCTCGGATCAGTTGATAACGCTCCAGTTCATCAAGATCGGTATTGAGCTGTAAAGGCTCGTCTAACAACTGCTCTATGGTCAGGCTTGGGTTGAGGGTTGTACCTGAGTCTTGAAAAATCATGCGAATGTGTTGGCAGCGCTGTTTAAAGTTACCTGGCTCAAGTGTTTGACCATTTAAGCGAATATGGCCGGTACTCGGCAATTCTGCACCAACTAATAGCTTTGCTAGCGTTGATTTTCCTGAGCCCGTTTCACCAACAATCGCTAAGGTTTTATGGGCTTCAATATTAAATGACAAGGGTTCAAGCGCGTTAATACAGCGGCGGTTTAGCCAATAGTTTTTGTCTTTATAGCTTTTACTTAAATTAACAACTTGTAATAACACATTGCTCACGAGTAGCTATCCTTTAGCGGGAAATGGCAACTAACTTGGTGATCATGGTAGCTTTTAATTTTCGGCGCATGAACACACTTTTGCTGTGCTCTTGGGCAGCGTGGCCCTAAACGACAGCCAATTGGTAAATGTTGTAAGATTGGAATACTACCCGGTAGTGTCATTAGCCTAGACTTATTCGGGATCATACTGCTAGCTTTTGGGCTACTGTCAACAAGCGCCCGTGTATAGGGGTGATACGGCTGGTTAAAAATTTGCTCTGTGGTGCCCGCTTCAACAAACTGACCGCTGTACATCACAGTAATGGTATTGGTCCAATGGGTGACATTTTCTAAATCATGACTGATCAACAAAATCGACATATTCTTCAGTTGGTTTAAGCTTGCCAAAAGCCGAAAAATCTGGCCTTGATTGGTGCTTTCCATCGCTGCGGTAGGCTCATCTGCAATCAATAATATCGGGCGACGTGCCAACGCCATTGCTATCATGACACGCTGGCATAATGCATCGGTAAGTTGGTGTGGAAAACTTTTTACGCAGGCTTGGTGTTTCTTAATACCCACTTTGTGCAGTAAGTTCATTGCTGCAAGTTTTCGTTGTTGGCGTTTTTGCCAAAAAAAGCCTGATAGTTGTGCAACATCAACGGCTTCTTCAAGCTGCTCGCCTATGGTTGCGGTTGGGTCTAAACAGGCCATTGGCTCTTGAAAGATCATCGCGACATCTTTCGTGATCACAGCTTTTCTTTCTTCAGGAGACAAGCGCATTAAGTCTTGGCCACGCCAATGAAAGCGATCAACATGGACTTGCCACTTTTCATCAAGAACACCGATAATGGCTTGTGCCAGTAATGACTTGCCTGAGCCAGACTCGCCCACCAAGCCGCGTACTTCACCTTCTCGCATTTTTAAATTAACGTGATCCACGGCTAAAATAGGCTTGGTTGCTGTTTTCAATTCAATGGAGAGATTGCGAATATCAATTAAATTCATTAACTTTCCTTGCGCACTTTCAGAGCGTGGCGCATACCTTCACCCACTAAATTAGTGGCGATCACTGAAAATAAAATCGCTAAACCAGGTAGATAGACGGTCCAGGGGGCAATATAAAACATATCAATCCCATTCGCTAACATGGCACCCCATTCAGGCATTGGCAGTGGCGCGCCTAAGCCAAGAAAGCCCAGTGCCGCAATGTCAAGTATTGCCGCCGACTGTGCCAATGTTGCTTGGCTAATTAACTTTTCGATGATATTCGGAAATACAGAGTAGCGTAGAATTCTAAACGAGTTGGCACCATCTAGACGTGAGGCTAAGACATAATCTTTAGCGAACTCTTCTTTAACTGCATTGCGCGTAATATGTACAAATTGTGGAATTAATACCATGATAATAGCCCATAAGGTATTTTCCAACCCGGGACCCAATATGGCAACGATAATAATGGCTAGTAATAAGGAAGGAATCGATAAAATCACATCAAGAAAGTGGTTTAAAATACTTGATTTGATACCGGTTGTTAGCGCTGATAATGAGCCGATAATGACGCCAATCACCAGTGAAACCGCAACCACTATTATACTTAAGCCAAAAGTTAATGAAGCGCCTTGCATGAGACGCGATAGCATATCTCGGCCTAAATTGTCGGTACCCAGTAAAAAGCTGATATTACCTTCATTACTCCATGCTGGCGGCAGCAGCAAGTAGTCTAAATGGTTTTCTACCGCTGAATAGGGCGTAATAAAATTGGCAACAACGGCCAGTATGATTAAAAAAATGAAACAACTAAAGCCAATCATAACGACCGGCGGTTGTTTAAAGTTATGCCATAACTGCATCAGTGGCGTAGGAAAGTCTTCTTCCTGGTAAACTTTATCACGTGCCATGATTTGGCTCCCGAGCTAAAGGGTTAAGGGCAGCATAAACAAAATCTATGATAATATGGACAATAAAAATAAAGGTCGATAACACAATTAAGCCGCCTTGTATGGCAGTGTAGTCGCGTTGATAAATGCTTTCAATCAACCAACTGCCAATGCCTGGCCAACTAAATATCATTTCAGTGATCATGGCGATGGTGACTAAGTTCGCAAACTGTAAGCCCACATCTCTAATGACTTTAATAACAGCGTTTCGCATCGCATGACGGTAAATAATTTGCGCAAAGGTTAAGCCTTTTGCTTGGGCGGCAGTAATGTAATGGGTATCTAGCACCTCTAGCATGGCGGTGCGTGCCAAACGCATAAAGATGGTCGCTGGGGCTAAAGCGACAACGATCACAGGTAATATAAGGTGGCGCGTAGCATCTTGAAAAGCTTGCCACTTATACTCGCTATCGCTCAGTAAAATATCGATCAATTGCAAGCCTGTGACATATTCAATTTCAAATAATAAGCTAATTTGTCCTGCTGAGGGCAGCCAGCCTAATTGAATAGAAAAAATTAAAATTGCTAACATACCAAGCCAGAACACGGGGATGGAATAGCCGATCATGGCAATAGCTAAAATAAGGTTATCTGGTACTTTACGGTGATAGATAGCTGCGAAAAAGCCGATAGGTATACCAAAAAACATCGCGATGAGCAGGGCGACACTGGTGAGCTCAATCGTCGCAGGTAAGCGATGAAATATTTCAGTTGTAATCGGTAATTGACTGGCCATTGAATAGCCCATATCACCCTGAAATAAATGGCTGAGATAACTAAAATATTGGCTGACTATACTTGCCTGTTGTTGGTATTGATGTGCTAACGCCGCTAAATGTTCAGGTGTTGCATTGATTTGTCCGGTTAGGTTGATTAATTGCTCACCCGGAAATAAAAAGCTTAAACTAAAAGATAATATTGTCAGTAACAACATAGTAAAAAAGAATAAGCTAATGCGGCGCAGGGTAAATATCAGCATTTTAGTTTTTAGTTACCCCGTGAAAGTCAATTCCGCCAATAGAGCGCAATAGTGTACCACTAATATGTTTCGCTCGTGCTTGGTATCTTTTCGAGTGAGCAATAGGGATCAAAGGAACCTGCTCATTGATCAGTGCCAAGGCTTGTGAGTAATAGCCTTTACGGGTATTAATATTGTCGGTTTGCAAAGCGGCTTGGACCAACTGGTCAAATTCTTGGTTACACCAAAACGTTCGATTGCTGCCGGTGTTGATGGCACCACAACTGAGTAAAGTACTAAAAAAGTTATCAGGGTCTGGATGATCGGCCGACCAGCCCAACAGTACGCTTTGGTGTTCACCTTCTGATATTTTTCGCAAAAATGTTGTCCATTCATAATCGGAAACTATGCTGACTTTGATGTCTAACTTTTGCAAATCAGCCTGAATAAGCTTGGCCATAGTAATGGCATTGGGGTTATAGGCACGCTGCACAGGCATTGCCCATAAGTCCATGCTAAAGCCTTCGGGGTAGCCGGCTTCGGTTAATAGCTGCTTGGCTTTAGTTACCGAATATTCTTGGCCAATTATGCTCGCGTCATGGGCCCAAGAAGAGTTAGGGATCAAACCCGTGGCTATTTCTGCCTGTCCTGTGTACACGGTTTCTAGTATCGCTTGTTTATTAATGGCATAAGCTAACGCTTGGCGCACTTTCGGGTTATCAAACGGTGCAATACGAGTGTTAAAGCCAAAGTAGCCGACATTAAAAGACGTTACTGACTCGAGTATTAAGTCAGGGTGTTGTCTGATTTTTTCATGAGCAATCGGGTAAGCGATGACATCACATTCGCCCGCCAATAGTTTTGTTAGCCTGCCAGTATCACGGGGGGTGATATCAAATAATAATTGCTTGAGCTCAGATTTGCCGCGCCAATATTCTTGATGTGGTTCATAGCGGATAAATGTGCCAGAGCTATACTGCTTAAATTTGAATGGTCCAGTGCCAATAGGCAAATTATCAAGCTCTGCCATGGTGTTCATACCCGCTAATTGGTCGGCATATTCTTTTGACAGTATGACCGCAGAATTTCCGCCAATATTGGCCAAAAACGAGCTATCAGAATGATTAAGGCGAAAGCGTACCGTATGGCTATTGATTCTCTCAATACTATCAATTAAATCGGCAAATTGCGCATTTTGAAAAAACGGGTATTTGCCACCTGAAACCGCATGGTAGGGGTGAGTTTTATCTAACATACGATTAAAGCTAAACAGTATGTCATCGGCATTAAGCTTGCGTGTCGGCGTAAAATAGCTGGTGTGGTGAAATTGCACGTCTTTGCGCAGATAAAAGGTGATCATTTTACCGTCGCGGGTAACATGCCATGACTTAGCAATGGCGGGAATAATGGTATTGTCTGTGGGGTTAAACTCAATAAGCCGGTTGTAGAGTTGGTTGGCGGTTGCATCAATCGTGGTACCAGAAGTTACGGTTTGTGGATTGAAGCTTTCCGGTGCCCCTTCACTACAGTAAATTACGCTGTTTTTACTTAAATGTAAGGCTTCGTTTGCATCGCAAGCACTTAGCATTAATAACAGCAATGTTAGGTAGTAGTGAGGTGTTTGTTTAAAGTTGGCCATAATAAATGCTTATTCTTCTGCAGCACTTGAGTCAAGTAAGTTATATTTTTTTAGGTAACCCCTTAATTGATGATAGGTTAATTCCAACGCATCAGCCGTTTTCTTTTGGTTATATTGGCAATTTTCTAATGCTGATTTGATCAAGTCGACTTCATAATTTTGCGATAAGTTTTTTAACGAAACGGGAAATTGCCATGACTTTGTGGTTAAAGCAGAAGGCGCGGTAGGTGACTTGGTTAGTGGCGCTTGTGGCTCGTCTTGGCTTGTTGGCACAAGTTTAGTAATAATGCGGTCTTGTGTTTTAATGCGTTTATCAGGGCGATATGGCGACTCAAAGGGGTCTATAACTAACTCATGCACAGGCAAATGAGGATTATTGCAACGATAAACACTGCGCTCAACAACGTTTTTTAGTTCACGAATATTACCCGGCCAATGATACTCCAGTAAAGCACGTTTGGCTTTTTCGGTAAAACCACTGAACAGTTCAAACTCCAACTCTCGTGCCATATTAATGGCAAAGTGCTCAGCCAAAAGTAATATATCGTCTAAACGTTCGCGTAGTGGGGGTAGGGTAATAACGTCAAAAGCCAATCTATCGAGCAAATCAGCGCGAAACTCACCAGAAGCTGCTAAAGACGGCAGATCTTCATTGGTGGCAGCGATCAAACGCGCATTCGTTTTTATCGTGCGTGAGCCACCTACCCGCTCAAACTCACCATACTCAACCACGCGTAATAGTTTTTCTTGGATCAATCCAGACGTGTTAGCTATCTCGTCTAGAAACAAAGTGCCATTATCTGCACGTTCAAAGCGTCCTTCGTGGCGTTTACTTGCACCAGTAAACGCGCCGCTATCGTAACCAAACAACTCGGTTTCTAATAAATTTTCATTTAAGGCAGCACAATTGAGCTTTAAGTAATTTTGATCCCAACGCTTTGATAAGTAGTGTAAACGAGCTGCCACTAACTCCTTGCCGGTACCGCGCTCACCAATAATAAGGACGGGTTTACTTAACGGGGCGATTTGTGAGATTTGCTCTAACACCTCTAAAAAGCTATTCGATTGGCCGATGAGGTTATCTTGTTGTTTGAAGCGTGTCATTTACTGACCTAATAATTGGTTTTTTTCACTAACAAATAGTGTATTTTATTAATACTTGAGTTTGAAGCCTTTTTTCTAAATATTAATAATACGTTATTATTCAAGTGATTATCCTAATATAAAAACTTGGCGTAAAACATGAATAGTACAGACTAAGGTAATTAAAGCAAACTTTTCAATGAGGAAGTAATTATGGGTGTTTTTTCAAGATTCACAGATATCATCAACTCTAATATTAACAATTTATTAGACAAAGCAGAAGATCCTGCAAAAATGGTGCGCTTGATCATACAAGAAATGGAAGACACGTTAGTTGAGGTGCGTTCATCATCAGCAAAAACTTTGGCTGATAAAAAAGATTTAGCACGACAAGCCAATCGCTTTGAAAGTGATGCTACGCAGTGGCAAGAGAAAGCTGAGCTAGCATTAAGTAAAGGGCGCGAAGATTTAGCGCGAGCGGCGTTAATGGAAAAGAAAAAGTGCCTTGATAATGCCGGTGCCTTGCGTGAAGAGTTAGCGCATGTTGACGAGCACATTGCTAAGCTACAAGATGAAATTTCGCAGTTACAAGAAAAGTTAGCAGATGCAAAAGCGCGACAAAAAGCGATTATTATGCGCGAGAAAACCGCCAACTCCCGCTTAAAAGTGAAAAAGAACATTGACAGTGAGCGGGTCAATGATGCCTTGAGTCGATTTGACCGTTACGAACGTAAAATTGATGATATAGAAGCACAGGTAGAGTCTTATGATTTGGGGAGTAAGTCGCTAGCAGATGAGATTGCTGATTTAGCTTCTGATGAAAAAATCGATGATGAATTAGCGCAATTAAAAGCTAAAATGAAGTCAGATAGCAACAGCCAATAGTCGAAGGTTATTGGCGCTTAATTGCTACAAAATACAATGAAAGGAGAAGTATTGTGGAAGAAATAATCATCGCCCCTGTGATCATATTTATGGTGGTTGTCGCACCCATTTGGTTGATTTTACACTATCGCAGTAAGCGTCAAATTAGCCAGGGGTTTAGCGAAGAAGAATATATTCAATTAGCTGAATTATCAGAGTTAGCAGACAAAATGGCCGATAGAATTAAAACATTGGAAGCTATTTTAGATGCAGAAACACCCGAATGGAGAAGCAAATTATGACCCGTAAATGCCGAGGTGAGTTATATCGAAATACTAGCCAAGGAAAATTGGCGGGTGTTTGTGCCGGCATTGCCGATTACTTCGGTTGGGAAACATGGTTGGTGCGTATTTTAGTGGTGTCAGGGGTACTGCTAGGCATGGGCTGGTTTGTGGTTATCTATATTGCGGCTTGGTTTATTTTAGACAAAAAGCCGGCAAATGCAGGTCATAGCAAATTTAAACAGGGAGTACATGAACAGTCACAATCAAGTCGGCAAGCAAGTGGGCAACAAGAGGCAGAGGATATTACTCAAGAGTCAATAAAAGTGAAGTCGCGCATTTGGCAAGCAGGAGAGCCGCCTAAACAAGCGTTTCATGATATTAGGCGTAAGTTTCAGACCTTAGAGCGTGAACTTCAAACCATTGAGCGCTATGTCACCTCGCCAGAATTTACCGTTTCAAGAGAAATTAATAAACTATAAAAAATAGCGGCCTTGCCGCTTTTTTTATGGGACTTTACGGTAAACAAAAGCCTATTAACAAAACGTGAAAAACGCTAGTATCGACACTAGGTTAGTTTTATTTGATATCTTGATCAAGGGTAAGCCGTGTTGATCGTTTCGCTATCATAAGCATGGGTTATGTTTTAACCTAGTGATAATAACAACACGATAGAATGCAGTATGGCGTTTATTAAAAAATCTCAATTAGACAATTTAAAGCAAAAAGCGAGTGACTTTGTTAATCGCTCAATTGACCAACATGTGACATTGGCGGTAACAGGGCTAAGTCGCAGTGGTAAAACCGCATTTATTACTTCATTAGTTAATCAATTACTTAATGAAGGCAGTAATTCTCAGCTCAGCTTTTTTAATGTTGTTCACCAAGGGCGATATATTGCCGCGAAACGTGTGCCACAAAAACACTTACACATTCCACGCTTTGAATACGATGGCGCGTTTGCTGCGCTTTGTCAGTCACCGCCGCGTTGGCCCAAACCCACCAATGGCATTAGTGAGTTGCGGTTAGCGGTTAAGTACCAGCCAAAAGATTCACTACTTAAATATGCCACTGAGTCGGCGACGCTTTATATTGACATTACGGATTACCCAGGAGAATGGTTGTTGGATTTACCCTTGTTGTCGCTCACTTTTGAAGAGTGGTCACAACAAACGACCGCGTTACTTTGCCAAGCACCTAGAAACCAGTATGCAAAAGCGTTTCTGGAAAAATTGGCAGATTTTGACCCGTTTGCCAATGTTGATGAAAATGTGCTAGCGCAATTAGCGCAAGAGTACACCGAGTTGTTGTTATTGTTTCGTCATCAATTGGGTTTGTCGGTTATTCAGCCAGGACGATTTATCTTACCCGGTGAATTAGAAGATGCGCCAATATTACAGTTTTTTCCATACACTGGCTTTGATAAAATTGATAGCAATGATTATCAAAATGCTAAAGATGACTGTTATATAGGCATGTTGAGGGCGCGTTTTATTGAATATAAAGAACGCGTGGTTCGGCGCTTTTATAAAGAACACTTTGTTCACTTCGACCGTCAAATTGTGCTCGCCGATTGTTTAACGCCACTTAATAATGGTGCAGACAGTTTTGCTGATTTACAAAATGCCATGGCGATGATTATGCAAAGTTTTCAATATGGGCAATCAGGCTTACTATCACGGTTGTTTTCACCGAAAATAGATCGATTACTTTTTGCCGCCACTAAAGCCGATCATGTTACCCCTGAGCAACATAGCCACTTAGTTGCTTTACTCAACAAACTGGTATTTCAAACCAAGCAAACGTTAAGTTTTGAGGGGATTGAAATGAAAACGATGGCTATTGCCTCAGTAAAAGCGACACAAGTGGGCAAAAGTCAGTATCAAGGTAAAAGTATCCCAGTGATCAAAGGCCGGCAATTGAGTGACAATAAAGTGATCACTTTGTTTCCAGGTACTGTGCCATCGGCAATACCAACGCTTGAGTATTGGCAACAACAGGCATTTAATTATATCGCTTTTGCGCCTATGGAGTCTGCGCACCTTGACGAAAGTTTACCCCACTTGCGTATGGATCAAATGTTACAGTTTTTGCTGGGAGATAAGTTGAAATGACCGATAAAAATGAAAAATACCAGCAACAAATTTTATTTGAGTCGCTAGATGGTTTTGATGATAGTCTTGCCGAAAATACGGCACAAATTATAGTAAAAGAACAAGACTGGGTGAGTGACGAGCACGTTGAGCCAACTCCTGAAACTGAAGTGCTTGCCAGCAAAAAAACACCTTGGTTGTGGCGCTTGATAGCGCTTGTTTTTACGCTGTTAGTGTCATTAGAGGCGGTGCAGTTTTTTATTAATGGTTTTAGCCAGTCACCGTTAATTGCCAGCTTGTACGCACTATTACTGGCAGGGCTAGCTATAGTGTGTGGCCGCAGTCTATGGCGAGAGTTATCTGGGCTGAGACAATTTAAACGTCAGCAACATATACAGCAACAAGCACAAGCATTTTTAAATAATAGTACGCATGGAGATGCCGTAGCATTTTGTGAAAAACTAACGCAACAACTGCCGTGTGATCTTGCCAATTTTGAGCAAAACTCATGGCAATCGCTAAACTTTACGGAATTTAATAATGCGGAAATTATGCAGCTTTATGCGCGTAACGTTTTGTCGCAGGTTGATCAAAAAGCGTTAAAAGAAGTGGCTAAGTTTTCTTCTGAATCTGTGGTGTTAGTGGCATTAAGTCCGATAGCGATAATCGATATGCTATTGATGTTATGGCGAAACTTACGCTTGGTAAATAAAATTTCTGCCTTGTATGGCCTCAAATTAGGCTATTGGAGTCGTATTAAGCTGATCAAACAGGTTATTGTCAATATGGCCTATGCTGGCGCGAGTGAATTGGTGGCCGATTTAGGTGCCGATCTACTGGGAGCCGAATTATTAGGAAAACTCTCAACCCGCATGGCACAAGGGCTAGGGGCAGGCATGCTAACCGCGCGATTAGGCTTAAAGGCTATGCATTTATGTCGGCCAATTCCTTTTACTGATGATGCCCCTAAATTGGGCGATATACGCGCACAAATCGTCAGTCAGGTTCAAGGCTTAATTAAAAAATAACACCTATTAGCATTTGCACACCTAGGCAAGTTTACATCTTCGTGTAACAGTAAATTTACATTTTATGCTTCTGGTTGAAAAGTAGTCGCTTAGCCAGTGGTGCTTTTTAGTTGTCGGTTGTCTTACTATGGATGCAACTAAAGTGATTTAAATATCAAAAGAATAACAAATATAATTGATATAAGGGTGTAAGGTTACAATCATGGCGAAGGCGACTAAGTATGTTTCAAAAGTTGCCGATGAGCATGGCAATATCGCCTGGTCAGCGGCAGAAAATCAAATATGGCACGAGCTTATCACGCGGCAATTATCTATCGTTAACGAAAGTGCGTGTGACGAGTTCATTGCTGGATTAGCAAAACTGAATTTACCTCAAGATAGAATTCCACAACTTAACGAAGTCAGTGAGGTATTGAATGCAGAAACCGGCTGGCGCTGCGAGCCCGTGCCAGCCTTGATTGGCTTTGGTGAGTTTTTTCGTTTACTCTCAGAGCGTAAATTTCCGGTGGCAACCTTTATTCGTTCTCGTGCTGAGTTTGATTACTTGCAAGAGCCGGATATCTTTCATGAAATCTATGGCCATTGTCCATTATTGACTAACCCATCGTTTGCTGATTTCACTCAAGCCTATGGTAAAATGGGCTTGAATGCCACTAAGGAGCAACGGGTGTTTTTAGCCAGACTGTACTGGTTTACCGTTGAATTTGGTTTACTTGATACCCCTAAAGGGCTGCGTGTTTATGGTGGCGGAATATTGTCTTCACCCAGTGAAACCGACTATGCGTTAAACGATAAGCATGTTGAAAGAAAACCACTTGAGGTTTTAGATGTGTTAAGAACACAATATCGCATTGATATTCTGCAACCCGTATATTTTATGCTGACTAAGGTTAGCGATCTCGATGAGATCCGAAAACTAGAAGTAGACGATATCATGGCGTTAATTGAGCAAGCGCAAGCCTTAGGTCTACATCCAGCAAAATTTGAAACAAAATCAACATCTAAAGCAAGTTAAGGAAATGTTATGAGTGCTGAGTTAGCTAAACAAGAGTGTCAAGCCTGTCAGGTTGATGCGCCAAAAGTAAGTGACGATGAACTAGCCACCTTATTAGCCCAAATTCCAGATTGGGTGCCTGAAGTAAATGATGGCATTATGATGTTAGAGCGAGTCTATAAATTTAAAAATTATAAACTGGCTTGGGCGTTCGCAAATAAAGTCTCCGAATTAGCAGAGCAGGAATTCCACCACCCAGCAATTTTATTAGAGTGGGGCAAAGTTAAAGTAACTTGGTGGACTCATGCTATTAAAGGTTTACATAAGAATGACTTTATCTGTGCCGCGAAAACAGACCAACTTTTGTAACTTTTGCTTACAACAATAAATACCAGCCTCCTGCTAAAGGGGGCTTTTTTTTGTTGTAAAAAATAGTTTACAATGACCTATTGATAAAGTTTTTTTGCTTGAGGTTATAAAATGCGTTTAGAAATTGGTTGTCAGGACCGAGTAGGTATCGCGCAAAATGTATTAGCAATATTTGTAGAGCGTGGCATAGATTTACGCGGTATTGAGTTAAAACAACCGGGAAAGATATTTATTAATATTCCAGACCTTGAGTTTTCAGAGTTACAAAACTTTATGCCTTTGTTACGTTTAATTGAAGGGGTGATTGACGTTAAAACCACGCCCTACATGCCGTCAGAGCGTGAGCGAAATGAATTTGAAACCCTAGTAAAAACCTTTCCTGATCCTTTTATTTCGATTGATAGCAAAGGGCAAATTCGAAAAGTAAATAATGTCGCAGCACAAATTATGTGTGATTCACTGGAAAATATTACCGCCACGCACATTGGACAATGGTTAAAAGGTTTTAACTTTTCACGCTGGCTAGACAGCGATGAAGTGTTAGCGCAAACGCAAAGGGTCAAATTTCAAGAAGATGATTTTGTCGCTGATATAATCCCGATCCATATTGCTGACGGTAATGAAAAGCAAGTCCTTGCTGGCGCGGTGTTAATCTTGAAGTCAGAAGCAAGATTGGGTCAACAAATTAGCGTATTTAAAAAAGCCAATGATAACAACTTTACTGGCATTCAGGCGCAAAGTAGTGCCATGCGTAAATTACTGCGTGAAGCTAAGCGAATGGCATTACTGGACTCTTCGATGCTAATTGTTGGAGAAACTGGCACAGGTAAAGAGCTATTAGCGCGAGCGTGTCATGCCGCAAGCGACCGGGCAAATAAGCCATTTATGACCTTAAGCTGTGCTGCGTTACCCGATGACGCAGCAGAGACTGAATTGTTCGGTGCTGGAGCAGCAGGGCAAGCGAATAGTAAACGCGGTTTATTTGAATCTGCAGATGGGGGTACTATATTTTTTGATGAAGTTGGCGAAATGTCGCCTAAATTACAAAGTAAAGTGTTGCGGGTTATACAAGATGGTACATTTCGGCGAATTGATGATGAAAAAGAAATTAAAGTTAATGTTCGCATCATAGGCTCAACCAATAGAGATTTGCTTAATATGGTGTCCTTAGGTGAGTTTAGAGAGGACTTATATTATCGTTTTAATGTTTTAGGGTTGAATATTCCACCGTTACGAGAGCGCCGTGCTGATATTATTCCTTTGGCTGAACTTTTTGTTGCGCAATTTGGTCAGCGCATTGGCAAAACTCACATCTCATTTGATCAAGAGTGCTTAGAATTTATTGAGCATTATCCTTGGCCGGGCAACGTCAGACAATTAGAGAATGTTTTGATCAGAGCAGTGTCGTTAATGGAAGGTAATATCATCATGACGTCGCATTTGCAGTTACCTGCCTATACGCGAGAACATGGCTATTTGGAGCAAGACTTTGAAGGCACACTCGACGCTGCAGTGAAAAATTTTGAAGCTGATCTACTACGCAAACTATACCCAGCGTACCCAAGTACGCGACAATTAGCGAAAAAGTTGGGTTTAAGTCATACCGCGATCGCTAATAAACTGCGTGAATACGATATTAATAAAAAAACGGTAAAAATTTAGTGCGCAGTCGTCGCTAATAGGTGCGACGTTACTGTTATTGTTCAAAGAGAGTGAAAGATGAAATTATATGGTTATTGGCGCTCTTCAGCCGCTTATCGAGTGAGAATTGCTTTACACCTAAAAGGCTTAGCTTTTGAGTCTATTGCAGTACATTTAGTTAAAGACGGGGGACAGCAACATCAGGCCGCCTATACGGCACTAAACCCTAGCCACTTGGTACCAACATTAGTCGATGGCGACCTCGTATTAAACCAGTCGTTAGCTATTATTGAATACCTTGATGATAAATACCCAGATATTGCGCTTTACCCGCAAAATGCGGCTGAGAAAGCCAAGGTTAAGGCGCTAGCGCTAGATATTGCTTGTGAAATACACCCACTTAATAATTTGCGGGTTCAACAATATTTAGTAAATACGCTACCATTACCTGAAAGTGCTAAACTCACTTGGAGTCATCATTGGATGCAACAAGGCTTTGAGGCGGTGGAGCAGCAGCTAGCCCATAGCGCAGGTAAGTATTGTTTTGGTGATACTATTACCATGGCCGATATTTGCCTTGTGCCACAAGTCTATAATGCGAACCGCTTTAAGCTTGATATGACAAGGTTTGCCAATATTCGTCGCGTAGTTGATAATTGTAATCAACAACCTGCGTTTATCGCCGCGCTGCCAGAAAATCAAGATGATGCAGAGCATTAACCTAAGCTTTGTTGTAAGATTAAGGTATGGGTTTTTCATTTTTTATGTCATTAATTTCAAAAAATAAAGGTTATTATGTCAATTCAAAATGCTGAGCAAAAGCACACACCATGGGCGGTTATTGCGATAATCATTGCCGTAATTATTGCCCTTGTTGTTTATTTTTATGTGTTATCAGAAGAAGAAAGTGCCGTTATTACTGAACAAGCGCCGGTAGCTGTGGCCACTGAACCTGAACCTGAGCCATTGCCTGAACCCGAGCCGGAAGTTATTGCGCCTGAGCTGTTACCTGAGCCGGTAAGCAAAACGCCTATAAAGCCTGAGATAATGCTGCCAACATTAGACGAAAGTGATACTTGGTTTGAAGCAAAACTCCCTAGCTTAACGTGGCGAAAAGAGTTGCTAAAATTGATGGTCACTGACGATATTATTCGTCGCTTTGTGGTATTTACTGACAACTTTAGTCAAGGAAACTTGGCCTATGAACATACACCGCTTATTGCCCCTAAAACAAAATTTGCGGCGCTTGAAGCGCAATCAGATACAGGAGCAAAATGGCAATGGGATGAAAGTAATACGCGTCGTTTCAGTGTTTATGTTGACTTATTACGCTCTATGGATAGCGAAACCCTAATTCAGTGGTACTTGGAATTAAAGCCATTAATTGATCAAGCTTACGCTGAGCTCGGCTATCCAGATACTGACTTTACGCAAGTGTTATACAGTGCCATCAGTAAAGTACTGGATATGGAAATCCCTAAAGCTGAACCAGCATTGACCAGGCCCAGTGTGATGTATAAATATCAAGATCCGAGCTTAGAGTCGTTAGATGATGCAGAAAAGCTTATGTTAAGACTAGGTAAAGAAAACTTGCTGGTAATTAAGTCTGTACTTTTAGAGATAAACGAGAAGCTGGCTAGGCTTGATTAGCCATGAAAAAATAAGCACAGGATTAAAACGTGGCAATTCGTCAGGCAACAAGGGCTCCATTGACCAGCAATGAAGCACTTGTTAGCTAACACGATAATTTAGCCATAGCCACTATCTGCTCAAGTCATACTTGGCTACGGCTACGATAAATATCGACTTGCTCGAAGCCTAATATAAAAGTTGTCAGGGATTTAGCGTAGGGTTTTGAAACGCGCAGCGAGCTAAATGTTAATATTGCACCGTAGCTTAAGTAGCCGTTAAATCTAACTTTGTTTAAAAAACGGTCAACTAGTTTGATTTTAGTAACTAGCGCTTGCAACCTTGCTATCGATTAGCGATAATTCGCGCCGCGTTAAGGACATTCTTTAGCGCCATTATGGTGACCCTTTTGGTCCCTTCGCAATGATACTCTGTGAACTCGGCCAGGTCCGGAAGGAAGCAACCGCAGCAGACGACTCATGTGCCGGAGTGTGGCTGATTGGGTTACCACCCATTCTTTAGTGCTTTAAAGCAGTAACAGCTCTCCCATATCTCATTTCTCATGAAAACGTAGCGAAATCATAAGATACCAATATATTGTCTACCACGGAGTTAACATAAGTTTCTGGGTAGTAATCGCCCCCTGTTTTATGCACTAAGACTTGTTTTCTTTTATCTAAGTAAACATAGGTTTTTGCCAGTTGCCAAAACGCCATTAACGCGACAAAGTTTTGCTAGTAAACGGGCAGTGTCAGCCCATGTATTATTGGGGTAGCAAACTTTATTATTTACAGCGTTATTGTCGGTAATAACTTTTCCCTGCAACGCTCGACTCTCTTGCTAAAAAACCTTAGCCTTGGGCAGTATTTTTAAGAAAAAACAATATTAACAGAGTTTAGCAATAAATTATCAAGCAACTTATCGCACGCGTTTGCGACCTTTATTATTTGCTTAAGTCGTGGTGGGCTAGTGAGTTGCGAACAAGGTGTTCAATGGAAATAAATTGCAGCAGCGTTAATTGTTAAAGAGCACAGCAGAGTAAGGAAAACACTCTGGATTTTTATCTTAATTTAGTGATTATCTTTATTTCTAGTTATAAACCATATGCTAGAATGGCCTTGGCTTGGTAATTAACCGTATCGTTACTAACGACTTTTATTACCTTGTTAAGTAAGAAAAAATGGTGAAGTTTTAAGCAGAGTTAAGGTAAAGACATTGAGTAAGACAAACAAGAAAGTTGGCTTAGATAGAATAGATCTAAAAATATTATCGGCACTATCTCGTGATGGCCGAATGACCAAATTGCAACTGTCTGAAGAAGTGGGCCTTTCTGCAACTCCTTGTTGGGAAAGAATGAAAAAGCTCGAAAAAAACGGCACCATTAAAGGTTATCGTGCAGAGCTAAATCTGAATAAAATAATCGATGTATCTTATTATAGAGTGGAAATATCGATAAAAAACTATAGTACAGCGAAAGCAAACGAGTTTGAGAAATTAGTGGCTAGTATTGCAGAGATTGTAGAATGCGAAGCGGTATTAGGTAGTATTGATTATCTATTAAAAATAGTATCACCCCATATTGACGCGTACCAAAAAACCATAGAATACTTATTAGGTTGCTCTGATCTGGACATTGATCATAAAACTATTCCGATTTCAAAAAATGTTAAAACCGCATCCCAGCTGGATATTAAAAAACTTTATTTACAACAACCTACTGAGTAAGTAGCGTAACAGGCTTAGTTGTGCGCTATCGTGTGCTGACGTTTAGCTGACGGGCCATTTGCCGGTAAGGCTATATTTGCTAGTAACTGCCAAGGTTGGGCACCGTCATGGTAGTATTTATAGATATAGCTAGAATTCATTGCACTTAATACCCCCTGATAAGATAGTTGAAACTTAAGTTTATCACCGACTACATAGGCTTGTGAGGAGTCTGAGATGTCTAACACGAGATGATCGCTACTCATACCTAAAATTTTAATAGCTTTATCAAGCGCACTGATATATGCATAATTTATATCTTGTAAGCCTATGGCACATAGTGCCTTTTTACGAATACCTAAGTCTTCAAAGCTTGGCACCTTTCCAGAAGCATCTAGGCCTATCTCCCCCATAGGAACGGACGGTTTATCCATAATTTCAATAATTTCAGTGACTAAGATAAAGTTATCGTATTGAAGCCCTGGTATTTGTTGATCGTTTAGACCCAAGCCCATAAAAATAGAAGTACCTAACCTGAGTTGATTGACACCAACAGGTAGCTTGCCATTGTCTAATAACGTTAAGCAACCTGAGTTGCCCCCAGAGATGACGTCAAGCTTGAGCTGAAATTTAGTTTCAAGCTGATTTTTAATTGTTATGAGTTTATTTAGTGCTTTTGTACTTGGCATCACGCCGCCAAAACAAGTAAGGTTACTACCTAGCCCTAATAAGTTGATACCTTCAAGAGTCAAAAGCTCCGCTATGGTGCCATCTAAAACGTCACTGTCAATTATGCCTTCGCGTAAGTCACCTAAGTCGAGCATTAAAATAATGTCATGCGTTTTTCCTTTTTGCCGAGCCGTAGCGGCAATTTTTCGCATGATCTCAATTTCAGAATTTAAAGAGATATCCACCGTATCAACCAATTGCTGCACTTGGCTGAGCATTGGCAGTCGTAAGAGTAGTTTTTTACCGCTAAAACCAGTCAGACCTTGAAAGTTTTCCAGTCGAGAATCAGCAATTACATCAATACCGGCGTCAACCACGGTTTTAAGCAGCACCGGATCGCCACACACCAGCTTAACTACGGCGGCAACGTCAATGCCCGCACTTCTACAGCGAGTAGTTAATAGCCTTAGGTTGTGTTTAATTGCTTCTAAATTGATTTCTACTCTTGGGTACATACGACATACTCTAAGTTGTATTTAGTCAAACTCTGTACGGATGCGGCTGTGTGCAGCTTCGTTATCGGCTTTGGAGCACTCAGGTTACGAGTGGCAATAAAAATAATAACAATAGCGCTCAAAATTAAGCACTGATTAACAAGGGGATTTCAAAGAAACAGTCTAAATTTTATGTTCAGAAAAGAGATTTTCACTGTTAGTAAAAATACAGCTACAAGGGCAGTGGTTCATGCTTTAACGAGGTATGGCGAGTTGTAGTGGCATAGTGATTTTGGTTTGCCGGCTATAAATACATCCAGTTTAATAGCAGTGATAAAGTGATCCACATCAGAAGAATAAGTGGCACACCAATTCGAATGAAGTCTGAAAACTTATAACCACCCGCATTCATCACCAATAAATTGGTTTTATAAGCCATTGGTGTGGCATAGCTTAAGTTAGCGCCAAATAATACCGCTAAAATAAACGGCTCTGGCGCTAAGTTCAATTGACTGGCAACTGAGATGGCAATGGGGGTGCCGATAACCGCTGCAGCGTTATTGGAAACAATATTGGTTAAAATGGCTAATAACAGCATAAGTGCTGATAAAATACCGGCTGGCGGTAAGCCAAAAGAAGCTGCGACAAAAACTTTGGCGATATATTCTGCGCCGCCAGTCACCATCATTGTTGAGCCGAGTGCTAGCGAAGCGGCAACAATTAAAATAATTTGTGTGCTTAGGGCTGATGAGGCCTCTTGCCAATTTAAGCATTTAGTTAATAGTAAAATAAGTACGCCACACACTGAGCTAATTTCTATCGATAAAATGCCCAGTGCTGAGGTTAATACCACGGCAAATAAGGTTGCCAAAGCAATAGGGGCTTTTTTCGTTTGTGGTAATGATGCTGCACCATCAATGATCAACAAGCCAGGTTTAGATTTTAACAAGGTAATTTGTTCATGTTCACCTTGCACTAACAAAACATCGCCAATTTTTAAGCGGGTTTTTCCGATGCCGCTGCGCCCTGTTTCCAAGGCTTTACCGGCGCGATGCAAGGCTACCACGGAAATCGCGTGCTTATTGATAAAGTTAGCTTGTTGCAGTGTTCTGCCTTCAATACCCGAGCCGGCGATAATTACAATCTCTGCCAGTGTTTGTTTATCGGCTTTTAATGGGTGTTCATCATCGACTTTATGTAACTCAGAAAATAGTGTTGCGCCAAGTACAGTTTCATATTCTTTTAATTTGTCTGGATAGTCATGGACTTTTAAGCGATCGCCCTCAACAAGCACAGTATCAGGCAAAGGCATAATATTGCGATAATCAGGCCCACGTTGAATGCTTTCTATTTTTAGCTGACCATCGGTTAAGGCGATTGCTTCGGTGATGGTTTTATCTTTTATCGTGCTTTCTTGATTGATATTTAAATAAGCACTAAATAAGCGAGGCGATGTGTCGGACATTGAGGAAGTGCGGCGCGGAATAAGCTTAGGCGCTATCAGCCATAAGTAAAAAATCGCAACTATAGCGGCAATCAGTGCCGGTTTAGCAAAGTCGAACAGTCCGAACTCAGCCGCGCCCATGTTTTTCGCAATACTCACCACTAACAAGTTGGTTGATGTACCTATGGTAGTTGCCATGCCGCCAACTAAGGTTGCTAAGCCCATAGGCATTAACATAGGCGAAGCATCAGTTTTGTTGCGCAATGAAACGCTGATCAATATGGGCAGCAATAAAACCACGACCGGCGTATTGTTAATAAAGGCACTCAAAATGCCTGCCAGTATCAAGGTAATTAACAATGAAAAGGTCGGGCTGATCTTCCAAAGTTTAGCGAGGTGTCGGCCAATAGGCTCTAAAGCACCGGTGCGCACTATGCCATGGCCGATAATCATCAGCGCGCAAACCGTAACTAGCGCTTCATGGCCAAAACCAAAAAATAAGGAACTGGGCTCAAAGTGGTCACCGTTAATGGCAAATGGAAACAATGCAAATAATAAACATAAAATGGCAATAACGGCTAGAGATGAGGTTTCTAATGGAATATCTTCTCGACGAAATAAATACAAAGCTAGGACAGTGATCACTAACACTGCTAGGGCATGATTATTGGGCAGGTCGGGAATATTCAAATGGCGTTACCAGTGTCTGATAAAAAATTAGTTATGTTCTTTCATAAATTCTAACGCTTTAGCGACCGCTACTTTGACGTTGTTTTCCATTTCAAAGCGTTCTGAGGCCGGCAAATAAAATGCCATATCTACTTCGTGACGAATGTAACGGGTTGGTAACTGATTCAGCACGACACATACCAGATCAGCGATAAACTCTTCATCGTAGCTTTCTTCTAATTTTAGCGCGGTAAAATGTTGCGCCACTAATTTTTCATAATAGTTGTGAATATCATCAGAAATTTTCATCAGCGAAGCCCTTTAAGTGGAGAGTTATTTTTCAAGCCTAATGCTAGAGTAATGAAAACACCAACATTTTTTCAACTAAAAGGTAATATTTTCATAAAATATCAGTCACGAGCATTAATACTTTACCGATTTAGCAATTTCACGCTCGATTTTAGAAAGTGCTTGCCGACAGCGACCAAGTCTTTGGTGTAAAGCCAAAATCTCTTTAGAAAGCTGATCACTTTGTCGGGCGTTTGCTTGTTGTCGTTGCGCTTCGCGGGATTCGATCATAGCCACTAATCGGCGCTCAAACTCTTGAATTTCTGCGAGTTTTTGATGCAAGCTGTGGCTTGAGTGCATAACCGCTTGAGCAGCTTTTTTATAGCGACGGGCTTTGATGGCTTGTAAACGTTGTGTCGGTTCTTTATGCAATGCTTCATTTGCGTTAAGGGCATTACGCAAAGCTGATATTTGCTGTTCTATCAGTTGCAGTCGACTGTGCGCTAGGGTGTTTTTTTTTGCTGATAATAAGCGCGAAAGTTCAGCCGTTTTAGTTTTTACTTCAAGTACATAAGGGTAGAATTGATCGCTATGGGTGTTAAAAATAGCGTTGGAAAATATGTCGTTTTCTTGAATTAATTGGTGCGACTTAGTCTGTTTATTTTGCTGATCAAGCGCAAGTGCTTGTTGGCTAAGTTGCTCAAGTATCGAGAGGATTTTATTGATGGCTGTTTGCATGCTGTTCCCTGTTTAGCTAAACCATGCTTGGTGAGCTAAATTAATTGACATCAAAATAACGACAGTAATAAATACCGGTCGAATAAATTTGCCGCCAAACTTGATGGCATAATGCGCTCCTACCCAAGCACCCAACATGATAAACAAGCCCATTGATAAGCCAAGAAGAAAGTTCACATGGCCAAGGTAAATAAAAGTTATTAAACTAAAAAAGTTGCTAACAAAATTGGTTGCGCGCGCTAACCCTGAGCTGAGTAGGATGTCTATTTTGTAGAGGACACTTGATGAGCTAACCCAAAATGCGCCTGTGCCGGGGCCAGCAACACCATCATAAAACCCTAACACTAGTCCTTGTATCATCTGTTTGCATTTAATGGCGTTAGTTTTTATCGGTAAACCACAAACTTGATTAATAGTTGATTTAGCGACTAGGGTATAAACCGCCGTTAAAATAATTAATACCGGAATGTATTTATCTAAAAACTCAACAGACAGTAAATTAACAATTAAAGTGCCAATGATAGCGCCAATAGCGGTTGCTATAATAGCAACTCGCCAATACTTGGGGTTAAATAACTTTTTGCGATAGAAAGCAAACGAAGCGGTGCTGGAGCCAAATGAAGCAGCTAATTTGTTGGTGCCTAGTGCAACATGTGGGGGAAGCCCAGAGGTTAATAATGTTGGTACGGTTAACATGCCACCGCCGCCAGCAATGGCATCAATCAGCCCGGCCACAAAACCGACACTACATAAGGTTATCCATAAACTTAGGTCTAGTACGGGATCAACAATAGTCATAGAAAGTTTGCCTGTAAAATGAGCCGCAGACTATAGCACATACAAGCGTCATTTTGCCGATCTTTATCAGCCAAAAACGCTTATTGACACAATTTGACATAGTTTAAATAAGTAAAGATGTATCTAAATTTTTCATAAAGCACTATACATACCTTAACTAATTGTTTTCAAATTGAATTTATTGTTTTTTAAATCTTTAATGCTCAACTGCCAATTTGCAAATATATTGAACTAATTTTACCTCTTTGTTTTTGCATGACATTTCGTTAGCAAGTCGCACAGAAAATGTTTCATTGTGTTTACGATTGAGCGATTACGATGAAATTCGCTATCGGTAAACTTTAACTTGTAAGTAACTAATAATTTTATGTTTTTATGATTGTATCAATTAAAGGATTGAGAAATTGTAAATGAAATGTTGCTAAAATTCACAGGTTGAAATACCTCTGGTTTAGCTATTGATAATGCAGGGTCTAGTATTGCGCTAGAGCGTTGCGTTAGCGAAATTGATGTTTTATTCCTAAGTGTAACGTTAAGCCAAACAAGACAAATTAATAGTCTTGAACCTTAAGGTATCAGCATCACTTAAGTGGTGCAGGGAGAGTAACATGTTAAGTAATCGTACATTGTTAAAACCAACCAATCTAGCACTGGCGTTGAGTACTAGTGCAGCACTAACATTAGCACCAAGCGCTTTGGTGTTAGCGCAAGATAGCGTTGACGAGGTCGAACGAATAGAAGTTACCGGCTCGCGTATCAAGCGTACCGATCTAGAAACACCAGTGCCTATCACTGTTATAGGCCGCACAGATATCTTAGCCATGGGGGCAATTAATGTTGCCGATGTGCTAAATACTAGTCCAGTTGCTGTGGCTGGCTCGGATCAATCGAATACCTCATTTACCAATTCCAGTGTTGGCCTAAATACAACTGCATTGCGTAATTTGCAAGAAGAGCGAACCTTAGTACTGGTTAATGGTCGTCGCTTCGTGTCTGGTGTTTCTCCGTCGGTAGGGTATGCGGTTGATTTAAATGCCATACCTGCCGCGATGATTGAACGTATTGAAATCTTAAAAAGTGCCTCTTCGGCAATTTACGGTACCGATGCGGTCGCTGGTGTAATCAATATCATAACCCGTAAAGATTTTGAAGGGGTTGAAGTTAACCTGCAAACGGGTATTTCCGATGAAAGTGACCGTGAAAAATACGCAATCAATATCACTGCAGGTAATACATGGGATACAGGTAGTGTGACTATGGCTTTTGGCTATGATGAAGACAAAGGCTTGAAGTCCTCTGACCGTCCGTTTTCTGCAGTCGATAGGGCAACAATATTAGATGATAATGGCAATGAAGTGATTGGCGATATATTTTCGTCCTTTCCACCACAGGGGCGCATCGGTGGTACGGCGAGCGGCTATAACGGAGATGGCACACCTTTTAATGGTGCCGCTGGTTTTGCTGGCGACAGATTTAATCGCGCCGACTACCGCCAACTAGTTACGCCGTTAGAGCGTAAATATGTGGCGATGAATTTCAATCAGGAAATTGGTGAAGATATAAATTTCTTTACTGAAATGAATTGGAATTCCACCAAAACCAACAATTCGACCATAGAGCCTTATGCCTTAACGGTACACGATGATATTTGGTTTAATGACCGTGGCGGTAACGGTGGCATGAGTGTAATGTCGCCCCTGTTACCAGCTCTACTTAGAGACAATTTAATTGCTGATGGTGTTAGCGACTTGAATGAAGTTGGTTTTCGTCGTCGTATGGTGGAGTTTGGCCCGAGATCAACTGATCTAGAGCGCTCAACCATTCGTGTGGCATCCGGTTTTGATTGGAATATCGATGATAATTGGAACCTCAACACCTACATTAGCTGGGGGCAAACCGATCAAACGCAGCAAAATGGTGGTCAAGTTAATGTTGAGCGTGCAGCATTGGCACTTGATGTCGAATTGGCTGATGATGGCACGTTACAATGTGTTGATGAGTTAGCTCGCTTGCAAGGTTGTGTGCCCTTGAATATGTTTGGTGCTAATACCATTTCTGACGCTGCCGTTGCTTACGTTAGATCACCTGCAAAAGTCGCCGGCCGTGTTGAGCAGTTTGTATTTGCCGCCTCGGTAACCGGTGAGTTGCCGTTTGAGCTTTCTGGCGGTAATGTTGCCGTTGCCTTTGGTGCCGAGCATAGGTTAGAAAAAGGTGCTTTTAGTCCAGGAGACTTAGCACAAACAGGGGCTTCGTCAACCAATAAGTCCGAAGCAACCAATGGTTCCTTCTACAGTAATGATATTTTTGCGGAAGCTATTTTACCGGTAACTGATGAGTTTGAGGTTGATGTGGCAGTACGCTTTTCAGATCATGAAATTGTCGGTGAAGCCACTACATGGAACTTAGGTCTGCAATATCAACCCACGGATGAACTTATGTTCCGTGCTTCTGCAGCCACTGCTATTCGTAACCCCAATGTTGCCGATTTATTTGGTGGTCGCGGTGAAACCTTTGCTGGTGTTACCGATCCTTGTAATGGTATAACGGCGGCATCGACTTCACAAGAAGCCATCAATTGCTTATCTATTCCAAGCATAGCAGCGCGTGTAGCCGCTAATGGCTCTTTTGAATTAACGCAAATTGAAGCACAAAGTGCTGGCGGTACTATTGGTGGTAGCCCAGATATCCAAGAAGAAACGGCTGACACATGGAGTGCAGGCTTGGTTTGGCAAATCATGGATGGCTTATCAATGACAGTAGATTATTATGATATTTCTATCGAAGATGCCATAGACACAACCAGCAGAACTACAGTGCTGAACCGGTGTTACGCCGTGTCATCGGCAGAGTTTTCGCCAAACTGTAATGGTGCCACGGTGCGTGATGCAAATGGTGCGCTTACTGAGGTTAATTCTGGTACCAGTAATGAAAACAATATTGAAACGTCGGGGATTGATATTGAATTTAATTACACCGTAGAAGTTGGTCCAGGTACCTTAAAAGCGGATTTAATTTGGAACCATACTCGAGAGTGGATCCAAACCGCTATTGAAGATGGTAGCTCGGTAGACTTTGCCGGTGAGGTATTAAATCCAGATAACCGTGCCAATTTGAATTTAAATTATGCCTTAGAAGATCTGTCTTTTTCGTGGCGTATGCGTTATTGGGACAAGTCGGTGGACTCTGTTGAAGGCGATAACTTCAACTTTACTGACTTTGAACCTTTAGAAGCGGCCAATATCTATCCTTCGATGGTTTATCATGATATCTCAGCGAATTATCATGTAGCAGAAAACATAGAGTTGAGCCTTAATATCCGTAATTTATTTGACAAAAAGCCGCCATTTGCAGGTCAAGGTCATGATAAAGGCGGAACCGGTATTAATACCGTTTCTGAAGCGTTTGATGTCACAGGGCGTTACTTTCAAGCGAGTATCACCAGTAAGTTTTAACGCTTAAATTAGCTCAAACAAAGCAATGACCTATGCCAATTGTCAACACTGTGATGATTGGCATATTGCTTTTTGTTAGCTTATGGTAAGTCCCATTGAACATATGCTCTAATGTCTCTGACACGATAGTCACTATAAATTGTTTTTGTGCAGTCACTAGCGGGCAATGCTAACGGCGATAGCCTTGCTTACTTAACCCTAAACCCTTAAATCTTTTAATCTTGGCTTAAAGCTTTCCTCATTAACGACTGCTGGTACTTCGCCCAGTCAGGACAAATCTGCTGGCCTGGCGTGCGTTAACATGCAGGCAACTTTTCTATTTTATCGCTAAAAGCAGCTTACTATTAAATCATGGACGACTTGTCGCCTAACTGTGCAAGTTAGCCGCAATTTTCATAATAATACTGTGTTCGAAATAAAAGACATTTTACAAAACACGCAAAACTGTTTCATTTTGTTTACGTTTTTGCAATATTTATAAGTTATTGATTTCTGGTATTTTGAGCATGTAACTTGCCGTAAAACCAGTGCAAATGGCTAGCAATAAAATACGGCTTACAAACAAAGTGACTGCTATTGTTTCTCATGACGACACCGTTGGGTTGTCGCCTTATATAATTTTTTAGTTATTGTATTGTAAGGTTTTTTTGATGGCTTCGGGGTAGTGCTTTATGGCGTAATAGCAAACGTTTTACAATAAGAAAATGACAAATGTAAATATTGTTTTTAATTCTTTGAGCTTATCTTGTTGTTTTTACCTGAATTTGTCTGCTTTATAGTTGCGTTTACTAGTTAACTGTGAATAATGTAATTGAAACGTAACTGTTTGTGTTGACCAACTAACAACATTAAGTTTAATATCTTCACCGACAGTTCGCTTAAGAACTCAATAAATTTATAACAAGACAATATAGTCTTGAATTTAAACACTAGAATCACGAAAGTGGTCCAGGGAGTATATCAATGTATCAAAGTAACAAGCTTACTAAAGCTGTTCGCTTAGCTCTTGTAGCTGGCGCAACAACTACCGCTTTAGCTGCACCAGCTGCTATGGCATTTGCTGATGAAGCTGCAGCAGAAGACAAAGGTGTTGAACGTATCCAAGTAACGGGTTCACGTATCCGCCGCTCTGAATTAACAGCAGTAACACCAATTATCGAAATTGATGCTCAAGAATTCGCAATTTCTGGTAACCTTAACATCGAGCAAAAACTTGCTGAGTTACCTTCTACTTTACCTTCGTTTGGACCAAGCTCAAACAACCCAGGTGACGGTACAGCAACAGTTGATTTACGTGGCTTAGGTACTTCACGTACGCTAGTTATGGTTAATGGTCGTCGTTGGGTTCCTTCGAACCAATCAGGTGTTGTAGATTTGAATACAATCCCTGCATCATTAATCGAAAATGTTGAAATCATCACAGGTGGTGCTTCTGCGGTATACGGTTCAGATGCAATCGGTGGTGTTGTTAACTTCAAAATGAAAGACGATTTTGAAGGTGTTGAAATTTCAACCTTATATGATGTAACAACAGAAAACGATGCCGAGAAGTTTAACCTTGATTTAACTATGGGTGGTAACTTCGCTGATGATCGTGGTAACGCTGTACTTTACATCGGTTACTCAAAGCGTGAAGCCTTATTCCAAGGTGATCGTGCATTTTCAGATAAAGCCTTAACAGAAGGCGCTGATGGCCTAATCGCTGGTGGTTCTTCTGGTATTCCAGGTACGCGTGTTTTTGGCGGTCCTACATTACCTAATGGTGACAACTTAGGTCGTTTCTTACCAGACGGTTCAGGTGCTCCATTTACTGGCGCTGACCGTTTCAACTATGCACCAGATAACTTCTTGCAGTTACCGCAAGAGCGTTTAACTATGAGTGCTTTCTCGCATTTTTACATCAATGACGAGACGCGTATTTACAGTGAAATTTCATTTATTCGTAACGAAGTTCCACAAGAATTAGCACCAACACCAGCATTTACTACTATCGAAGTAAATCCAAACAGTGCATTTTTTGCCCCAGACGTACAACAAGCCATGCTTAACAGCGGTGACTTAAACGCTGACGGTAACTACGAGATGTTCGTTGGCCGTCGTATGGTAGAAAACGGTCCACGTCAAGCAATCGATACACGTGACGCAATGCGTATTTTAGTGGGTATTGATGGTTACATTAATGACGATTGGTCATACGATGTGTACTATAGTCGTGCGCAAATGGATCAGTCTAACCTACTTAACAATGACGTTTCAGCATCTCGCTTTAAGCAAGCTTTATTAGTTAACGATGCGGCAACTGCGTGTCAAGATACCTCAGGTGGTTGTGTACCATTAAACATCTTCGGTGAAGGTAATATCTCTGATGAAGCGGTTGGTTTTGTAAACGTTGGCGCTGCAAACATTACTTCAATTAAGCAAGAAGTATTCATGGCCACGGTTTCAGGTTCATTACCATTTACTTTCCCAGGTGCAGATGAGCCAGTAGGTGTAGTATTTGGTTATGAGAAGCGTCAAGATGAATCATCGTTCCGCCCAGATGAGTTTTTATCAGCGGGTGACGTATTAGGTTTTAACGCTGGTCAAGCAACTGTGGGTTCATACGCTTCAGATGAGCTATTCACTGAATTCTCATTACCTCTAATGAGTGGTAAAGACTTCGCAGAAGACTTAAGCTTATGGGGTGCAGCACGTTTTGCTGATTACTCTAACATTGGCCAAGTTTCTTCATTTGCTGCAGCATTAAACTGGGCTCCTACAGATTGGGTTAGCACGCGTATTGGTTTCCAATCTGCGGTACGTGCGCCAAACGTTTCTGAGTTATTCTTAGGTGCTGCTAATGGTTTCCCAGGTGCAACCGATCCATGTGCTGTTGACGGTTACCAACCTGGCGTAACCAGTGATGCACTTTGTTTAGCTGACGGTGTTGCTGCTGACCAAATCGGTGTATTTGAGCAAGCTAACGGACAAATTGAAGGTTCGTTTGGTGGTAATGAAAACCTAACGGAAGAAACGTCAGATACCTTTACTGTCGGTATCGTTGTTCAGCCATTTGAAGGTCTTGATTTCACTATCGATTACTTCAGCATTGAAATCGAAGATGCGATTTCTTCTTACGGCGTTAACAACACACTAAACGTTTGTTACAACATCGTTAAAGATGCTAACCACGAAACGTGTAAAAACATTACTCGTCGTGCCGATGGTAACGTAGATATCGTTCAATCATTGAATGCTAACATTGCGTCAATCGAAACAACGGGTGTTGACTTCAACGTAACTTACAACAAAGAACTTGATTTTGGTTTATTTGGTGATGGTTCAGACTTAAATGTTCAGTTCCGCTCAACATTCCTAGAAAAATCTGACTTTGTACCAATTGTTGGTTTAGATACTAAATACGAATGTGCGGGTTACTATGGTAATACTTGTGGTGCTCCACAGCCTGACTTCCAAGCTAATACTCGTATTAACTGGACAAACGGCGACTTAACGTTATCTGCATTAGTTCGTTACATCGGCGCATCAGACGATGACCAATTAATGGTTGATAGCGATTTAGCTAAGAGCGACTTAATTGTTCCAGAAATTGATTCAGCACTTTATGTTGATATCAGCGCTAGCTATGTATTTAGCGAAAACTTAAACATGAACTTTGGTATTAAGAACGTATTTGACGAAGAGCCTACTGCGTTAGGTGACTCACAGCAACAAGCGAACACTTTCCCAGAAACGTATGACGTTATTGGTCCACGTGTATTCGTAAGTGCTTCTTACACGTTTGATTAATATTATTTAAAACTATAAGTTTTATAGTTTAATTTAAGTAATCATAAAAGTGACCAACATTTGTTGGTCACTTTTTTTTAATCTAAATTTTGAGCTAAATCATAACCACCGTTAGCAATTTTTGAGATTGTTTTAGTACAATGTTTTCAAGGTTGCTAGTAGACGGTTATCTAGATACTTTATGACATAACCTTTGCAGGGAAATTGTCAGGTGCTAATCGTCTAATCTAATCACTTTAGCGCGCTTGTTTAAGTGCCTCCTGTAGATTAAAGTCGCCTTAACAGAGCACTGTATTTTTCATATCAATAATAAATAGTTGAGCTTAAAAACTATGTCGAAAGTTAATGCCGCCGCAATCGCTGGCAAGCTTCAGCAGCTTTTTGCCTTATTGCAAAAAGGAGAAGCGAAAACCGTTATCAATGAGCTAAATACATTGCTAGAGCATGCTGGTGCAAGTGCAGATATACTGCATTTATTAGCGATGGCTTATAAGGCTGATAGTCAAACAGATAAAGCGATTAGTTATTTTAATCAATCATTAGCCATTAATGATAAGCAAGCGCAAGTGCACAACAACCTCGCCAATACATATAAACAAAGCAATAATCATCAATTGGCAGAAAAGCATTACCGGCAGGCCATTCAGTTAAACCCTAACTACCTTGATGCCTATAAAAACTTAGGACTGTTACATTTTGCAAACCAAGCGTTTGCGCAAGCAAAAACAAATTTTCAGCAGGTCATTGCCTTGGCAAAGCACGATGTTTCGGCCATAACCTCATTAGCGAATATCTATAAAGCACAAGAAGACTTTCAAAATGCGGTTAAATATTATCAACAAGCGCTCGCTATAAACCCCAATTATGTCAATGCCTTGCATAACTTAGGGGTTGCCTATCGAATGCAAGGTGATTTTGCTAATGCCTTAAGCTGTTTTAAAAAAGCGCAGGCCATTGCTCCTAACATTGCAGAGCTAGATTATAACGAAGCCAATACCCAATTTGATATCGGCAACTTCCAAGCCGCGGAACAAGCCTATTGGCGTGCGCTACAAAAAGCGCCCGATAATTGTGAAGTACACGAAACACTCAATGAGTTTTATTGGCAAATCGGTAAAAAAGATCAGTTTGGTAAAAGCTTTAAAATGGCAATAGAGCACTTACCCAGCCACTCTGCTTTGCGGCATGCTTATGCAGAAAGTCTCTTATCCTCAGGGCATAAAGAACAAGCACTACAAGTCGTAGAACAAGCGTTAAGCTTAGCGCAAAATCCTGAGCTTTTACATTTAAAAGGCAAACTGCTGGCGACTATGGGGGAGCTAGCAAATGCCATTACTTGGATCGAAACCTCGCTAGATAAGCAATATAAACTAACTAATGCCTTGGATTTAATCGAATTGTTAATCATTGTTGGTGATTATGAGAAAGCATTACAGCGAATAGCGCATGCAGAAAAAATAGCGCCGCATAACCAGTTGCTCATCGCCTATAAAAGTGTTTGTTGGCGCTTAACTGATGATGCGCGCTATTTATGGTTAATTGATTATCAAAAACATATTCAAACTTATGACATTCCCGTACCTAAAGGCTATAGCTCCAGAGCCATGTTTTTAGAAGAATTACAGGGTGTGCTACTTACCATGCATCAAACTCAACACGCACCGCTTAAGCAAACATTACGCTTTGGTACACAAACACCAGGTCGTCTTTTTCACAATCGAGTTCAGCAAATAATGGAGTTAAAGTCTGTGTTTGCAGAAGTTGTGCAAGAATATATATCATCGCTGCCAAGTGATGATAGTCATCCGCTTTTATCCAGAAAGCGTCAGCAATTTAGTTTTGCTGGCTCTTGGTCAGTCAAGCTTAAGCCCAATGGTTTTCATGTTAATCATGTTCATCCAGCCGGCTGGCTAAGTTCAAGCTTTTATGTCAACGTGCCTGACTTTAGTCATTACCCACAAACATCTGAGCATGCAGGCGCGATAAAGTTTGGCGAAAGTGCAATGAACTTGCAAGATCGTGAGAAAATATCAAGAATTGTCACCCCTAAAGCCGGATTAGTGGCGATATTTCCATCTTATGTCTGGCATGGCACTTTTGCGTTTAACGGGCCAGATGATATATTTCGCCTCACTGCGCCTTGTGATATTACACCTGTATAAGGTGAGTTATGTCTAATGTCAGTTAACATTTTAGGAAAATAACATGACCACAGCTAATTTGTTGCAGCAAGCAAACCTAGCCTTTGAAGCACAAAATAATCAACGAGGCTTACAATTACTGCGCGAGTACACGGCTATTAATGGACAAGATGTCGAGCAGTTATATCGGCTTGCAGTTATCGAAGAGCAGATAGGTCTTGAAAATAATGCTGCGCAAGCATATTTAAAATGTATCGCTCTTGATGAAAACTTTATTGAAGCCTATCTATATGCGGGTTATTTCTTTCAGCAGCGCGGTGAACTAGAAAAAGCACTCGCCTTATACTCGCTTGGTCAGGACCGTGATGCACGATTAACTTTATTATATCAACATGAAAGCATCGCTTACCCAACTCGACTAAGATCACATGCCGCGCACCTTGCACTTTGCGATCACTTTACCCAGTTACACAGTCAAAGCATCAAGAGCAATAATAACAGCGATAAAATTGCCGCCGCTATCTGGCCGCAGACCCATAATCAAGGCTTCAATTACCCAAGTAAGCAACAACAACCACACTTATTTTATATTCCAAGCCTTACCGCCAAAGGCATTCATGATGCTAGCGACTTTGCTTGGAGTAAAACATTAGAGGCACACTTTGAAGATTTAAGTGCTGAATTTTCAAACCTACAGGCGTTAATTAAAACTCACGGAGTGCCTTACTTAGCAAAAGGCAACTATATTGAGGGCTTTGAGGCATTAACAGGCTCGAAAAACTGGACTGCGCTTAACCTCTATAAAGATGGTGTTGCTAACGAAAAGTTACTTGCAAAAATGCCAAAAACCGCAAAAATGCTCGCACAATTGCCACTGTACAAAATGAATGATAACCCTTATGAAGTGTTTTTTTCTTTACTGAAACCGGGCCAACATATCACGCCACATTTTGGTCAGTCTAACCATAGCTTGACAGTGCATCTACCGATTATTGTGCCCAAGGGTGGCTATTTGACGGTAGCAGGAGAAAATATTGCTTGGCAAGTGGGCAAAGTAATCGTTTTCGATGACTCTTTTGAACATGAAGCGATTAACCCAACCGATGAAGACCGTGTGGTGCTAATTTTTTCAATTTGGCACCCTGAGCTTTCAGCAACCGAGCAGGAAGATATTTTGGCGAGTTTTCATGCTCGTGCACAGTGGTTGGAAAATCGGCATCAATACTTGTCGCCGGCAAGCTCCGCATAATAGCGTTTAAAATCTGC
Organism: Colwellia chukchiensis; assembly: GCF_002104455.1. Lineage (GTDB taxonomy): Bacteria > Pseudomonadota > Gammaproteobacteria > Enterobacterales > Alteromonadaceae > Cognaticolwellia > Cognaticolwellia chukchiensis. Next base: position 530,978 of record NZ_NBOC01000001.1, read on the forward strand.
TAATTCTTGCTGGTAATGACGAGAGAAGTTTTGCTTTTTGGTATTTATTGGCTGCCTAACTTGCAACTCACTAAATGTAAAACTGTTGGCAAGTTTGGTGTGAAAATTTAGGTAGTCATCGTGCCATGTTAGCCCACAAAACTTGAAAATACGCTGACCCTGAGCGCTCGGCTCAAGCGTAAGTTGGTTGTAATCTACATCAATAACTTGCTGTGGAAATTTCTCACGCCAAAAGTCCATAAGTTGGTTAGCGTGGTATATGGCGTGAGCAATAGTTTTTAAATTTGCGGCGTAATTGTGATGTGGCGCAAAAGGCTGAGAAAAAATTGATAAGGCAAGATCTTCAGGTGTGCGCCTCATTTGAATAACCTTTACCTGCTTAAATATTGCTAATATGGCGCCAACAAAACGAAAATTATGTGGCATTTTATCCACCACAATATCAGCATTAAGCGCTGTTTTTTCAACGTAATTACGATGAAACTCTTGACCATGCTGCTGAAAAAAGCACTCCCAGTTGGTCGCTAACTTATCTTGCTGGGCATTTATCTTGTTTTCGATAAATAAGGCTAAAGCTTCATTCTCACCACTACTTTGAATATTCGGATGTTGAGCAAAAATACGATCCATTAAAGTGGTGCCTGAACGCGGCATACCGACAATAAACAGGTTGCGGGGTGTTTCGCTGGTATCGGGTTGCAACGTACTAAATACTTGCTTTAAAAATAAGTTGTGCGCTTTGGCTTGTTGGAAATTATAACTAAGGTTTTGCTCAGAAATAATTTGCTCTTGCATCATATTTGCTTTATCAAAACAAGCAAATGCTAAGCGGTATTGCGCTAACTTTTCATAGGCTTTCGCTAGCGTAAAGAGGTTTTGCTGGTTTTCATAATTATTGCTAATGGTGTCTGTTAATAGGTGAGCTAATTGTGTTGTTACTTGTTGGTCTTGGTTAGCAAACTCTTGCTTAGCGCCCCAGGCAATATAACTGTAAGGATTGATTGTAAGCGCTTGCTCCGCAGCCTTTAATGCCTGAGCCTTATTACCCTCGAACCTACAAACACGAATTTCAATTTCATAGCGAGTTAAGCTGACATCATTAAGGGCAATTGCTTTGTTAAGTTGGCTACGCGCCTGGTCTATATCACGAGCAAGAATATACAAATCAGCAAACTTCAAATAATGGTGGCTGTCGGCTTTAACCAACTGTAAAAACGCCGTGAAAGCTGTGATCGCCTCATCGTAACGTCTTAACTTTGCCAAGCAAATAGCAAGGTTATTTTGCACATCGGCTTTATTGTGCGATGTTTCACTTAAGCTTTGCCAGCTTTCTAATGCCTTAATCCAGTTTTCATTTTGCATATGCGCCTTTGCAATGATAACTTTTGTTTGCTGATTTGCCTTGTTCGCTTTACTGGTAATTTCGAGGGCTAAGGTAGGCTGCGCTATTGACAGTGCTAAGTGCGCGAAGGCATTTAATATATAATTGTCATTGGGTAAATGAGCACTAATTGTTGCAATTACTTGGCTTGCTTCTGTATTTTTATTCGCCGCTTTTAAACACATGGCGTAGTTTAGCGTGATATCGATAGCGAATGGCTCTTGTTGCAATGCTTGGTTAAAAAGCGTTATTGCTAAGTCATATTTTTTGATTTGTGTATATAAGGTTGCTAAACCAAATGTAGCATCATTACTCTTAAAACGCTGTAAAATGGCTTTGTAAGCACGTTCAGCTTCTAAGTAATGTCCTTGTTGGTGAGCGGTTTCGGCTATTTTTAGAGATTCACTTAACGTCATAAAGGTATTATTTTTTGCTATTTAAGCCAGTGCTTTATCCAGTGTATGAAATGGATTGAAGCTGGTTATTTAATATATGCGTGAGATAATACAGTAAAACTTGCAGCTAATAAATCACCGCCTAACCTTGAGGAATAAATGAAATTATCATTAAATGAACCGAATAACATCAGCAAGCTTAAGCAAGATTATCTCGCACACGGTTATGTACAATTGCAGCATGCTTTATCAGCTGATAGCGCTAATTTAATATCTGAAAAACTTGCAACGCAAAAACAATGGAACCTTGTGTACAGGCGCAATGGTTGCCATCAAGATTTAAATAGCGTTGAGGTTGCAACTTGGTCATCCGAGCATAAAAATAACCTTTTAAAATTAGTGCATAGCAATGCAGACAATAGCTTTCAATACTTTTACGAAACGATTCCAATTTATGATATTTATTACGATAAATTATTGCCGGGACATTTTTTTAATGACATCGTTGAGTTTTTAAATAGTGAGCCAACACTTAACTTATTTCGAACCCTGCTTAATGCGCCAGAAATCAATTTTGCCGATGCACAAATTACCCGTTTTAGTGCCGGGCATTTTTTAAATCGACACAATGATGATGTACCAGGCAAAAACCGCGTGGCCGCCTTTGTGATTAATTTAACAAAAGAGTGGCGCGCAGATTGGGGTGGGGCATTACAGTTATTGACGAATGATCTAGATATTAAGAAAAGCTTTATGCCAACATTTAATGATATCAATATTTTTAAAGTGCCAGTAGAGCACTTGGTGACTTATGTTCCACCATACACGCCGGTTGCAAGACTATCGATTACTGGCTGGCTTAGAAGTGGCGTAAACCCTAAAGATAACAAAGGACAAGCATGACAATTCAAGCAAATAATATAGGTAATATTGACGAGTTAGCAGCTGAATTTGAACGCCAAGGTGTTGTGAGAGTATTTAACTTCCTAGAGCAAAATAGCCTTAAAACCTTGGCTAACGCAATTGAGCAGCCTGGCCATTATGACAATGCTTTTTATTTAGATGGGCAAAATAAACAAGCCAGTGATGCCGAGATTAAAAAACTTCCTGTTGCTACTCAGCAACAGCTATTTAAAAATATCCATAGTATCGCAGCCAAGGGCGCAGGCTTTTTATATGGCCGTCATAAAATAGAAAATCATTCACCCCGTGAATTTAAAGCCGTTTTGCAGCTATTAAATTCAGATAATGTACTTGCAAATATTCGCGCCATAACAAATCAAACGCAATTACGATTCGCTGATGGTCAAGCGACGCGATATCGCCGTGGCGACTTTTTAACGCGACATATTGATAATATTCCAGGAGAGACTCGACGCATAGCATATGTACTTGGTGTAACACCAGGTTGGCATCCTGATTGGGGGGGGCTATTACAGTTTTTTGAACAAGATGGTACGCCAACGCAAGCATGGTCACCCAGCTTTAACTCCTTGACCTTATTTGATGTCAACAAGGTGCATTCGGTGACCTATGTAACGCCATTTGCGGAAAAAAACAGGTACTCAGTTACTGGGTGGTTTAGAAGTTAACCTTAATATGAAGTACTGCGAAATGTCCTATACTTGGCTAAGTTAGCTTGATTAATTACTATGTGTGATCGCATCAGGTAATACAGATTAGTAGATTTAATTGGCAGAAGCTGTACGTTTTAAAAGCAAATTTATAAAATAAAACCGCATTTGAATAATTATATTTGACTTACTACGAAAGAGTTAGTAAAACATAGGCAGCATATATTTTTACAATTAAGAGGATGTTTGTAACAAAAAATAACCGAATAATATATCTCGTTAACGAAATATCTTATTCAAATCACGTTACTAAATAAAGTTTACTTCATTGACGAGAAATGAATTAAACTGTCTTTTTAATGTACCTAGTTGACAGTTAGGCTGTCGTCTGGGAATATTGCATGGTTTTATTCTAGAGAAATTAAAACTTAAAATGGCAGATTATTAAATTTGCGTTAACAATAAGCTTGTTATCAAAATTCAATAGCAATTGGTTGGGAACTATGTCCAAATTAAGCAAGAAAAGCCTTATCGCATCGACGATAATCGGCGCACTAGCATTTTCAGCAAGCAACTTCGCGGCTGCAGATGCGCTAACAAAACTACAAAAAGCGGAAGCTCAAATCATTAAAGCTTCGAGTAAGTCACAAAGCAAAATCGACAATATTTACGAGCAAACGCAAGAACTTCTTGCTGAATACCGTAATACGGTTGATGAAGCAGACGTACTTAGAGGTTATAACGATCATGTGCAACTTATGGTTGACGATCAAAAAGCCAACATTAAGTCATTGCAAGATCAAATTGCGGGTATCGACAAAACCAAGCAAGGTGTTGTGCCGTTAATGTACAAAATGATCGATACCTTAGAAAAGTTTGTTGACCTTGATGTTCCTATGAACATTGATGCACGTAAAGAGCGTATCGCTGCGTTACGTGATGTAATGGGTGACTCAGACGTTTCAGTTTCTGAACAGTTTCGTTTAGTACTTGAAGCTTATGAGATTGAAGCTAATTACGGCACCATATTCGGTGTGTATCAAGGTGAGCTTGACTTAGGTGATCGCACCATCACTGCTGACTTTGTTCATATGGGACGTATTTCATTTGTTGCTCAATCTCTTGACATGAAAAATGCTTGGGTTTGGAACAATGAACAGCGCGCGTGGGAAGCTTTAGGTGACGAATACTTGAAACCTGTTACTGACGCCGTTCGTATGGCTCGTAAGCAACTTCCACTTGATCTAGCTAAACTACCAGTATTTGCGGCAGGAGCAAAATAATGAAAAAAGTTATTAATTTTGTATTACTTGCTGCTTCAATGACAGTAGCGGCATCAGCATCGGCGAATCAATTAGATGACTTGTTAAAGCAAGTTAAAAACGATCGTATTTCAGAAGCTAAAATTGATAAACAACGTGAAGCTGAGTTTTTATCAGCGCGTGCTGACAAGCAAGCGTTATTAAACAAAGCGAAAAAAGAATTAGCAGACCAGCAAGCACGTAACAAGCGTTTAACTAAAGAGTATGCTGATAACGAAATTACCTTAGCGCAAAAAGAAGTTGAACTTAGCAACGCGCAAGGCACTTTAGGTGAAATGTTCGGTGTAAGCCGTGCAGCAGCAGCAAATGCCTATGGCTCTATTGCGACATCTATCGTATCAGCAGAATACCCTGGTCGTGGTGAAGTACTAAACGTTATTGCTAACTCTAAAGCGATTCCAAAGCTTGAACAACTTGAAGAGTTATGGTTTGCATTGCAAACTGAAATGACACAATCAGGTGAAATTTCTAAGTTTACGACTGAAGTGACTAACTTAGATGGTTCAAAGTCTACAGAAACTGTAGTACGAGTTGGTACGTTCAACTTAGTGTCTGAAAATGGTTACTTAAACTACAATGATGAAGTTGGTCAAGTTCAGCCGTTAGCTAAGCAACCTGCTGGTTACATTGCCGGTGCAGCTGCGTCATTCTTCGGCGAAACTTCTGGTTATTCACCGTTATACGTTGATCCATCTCGTGGTGCTATCTTAACGCTAGAAACGCGTAAGAAAACCTTGATGGAATTCTACCATGAAGGTAAAGAAGTTGGTTATGCCATCACAGTATTGCTTATCATTGGTGTGTTAATCGCTATTGAGCGTATGATTGTTCTTGGCAGCATGAGTGCGAAAATCAAGGCACAAACGAAGAACCTTGATCAACCAAACGAAAACAACCCACTGGGTCGTTTATTAAAAGTTTACTTTGATAATAAATCAGTTGATGCAGAAACGCTTGAACTGAAACTTGACGAAGCTATTCTGCGAGAAACACCTAAAGTTGACCGTGGTATTAACTTAATCAAGATGTTTGCAGCCATTGCACCGTTGATGGGTCTATTAGGTACGGTTATCGGTATGATCATGACCTTCCAAACGATTACACTTTTCGGTACAGGTGATCCGAAAATTATGGCGGGTAACATCTCTCTAGCTCTTGTAACTACTGCTTTAGGTCTGATTTGTGCATTACCACTAATCTTAATCCACAGTGTTGTTGCAGGTAAGAGTAAGTCTGTACTTCAGAAATTAGACGAGCAAAGCGCTGGTTTAATTGCTGCGATTGCAGAGAAGGAGTCTAAATAATGTTATTCCTGATAGAGCTTTGGGAATCTGTCAGGAGTTTTATTGCGACTGGCGGTAACGTACTATACGTTGTTGCCTTCGCACTCTTATTGATGTGGATAATGATGATAGAGCGCTATTGGTTCTTATCAAAAGTATACCCAAAAATGAAAAACGATATCGTTGGACGTTGGGATGCAAGAGAAGATACAACTTCTTGGTATGCACATCGAATTAGAGATACTTGGATCTCCGAAGCGACAGAATTACTAGAGCAACGTATGCTCACAATTAGAACCTTGGTGGCAATGTGTCCACTAATTGGTTTACTCGGTACCGTAACCGGCATGATCGGGGTGTTTGAAGTAATGGCACAACAAGGTACTGGTAACCCGCGTCTGATGGCGTCTGGTATATCAATGGCAACAATTCCGACTATGGCGGGTATGGTTGCTGCATTATCAGGGGTGTTTTTCAGTTCAAGGTTAGACGCTAAAGTTAAACTAGCAAAGGCTAAACTGATTGACAGTTTACCTCATCACTAGAGAGATATTCGAATGGCACGTAAACGTATTCGTGAAGACGAAGAAGCAGCAATAGATATGACGCCGATGCTTGACATCGTATTCATCATGTTGATTTTCTTCATCGTAACTACTTCTTTTGTTAAAGAAGCTGGTATTGAAGTTAATAAACCCAAAGCGGCAAATCAATCTAAACAAAAGTCAGCTAACATCTTTATTGCAGTTAAAGATAACGGTGAAATTTGGTTAGACAAACGTCGTGTAGATGTTGAACGCGTAGCAGCCAACATTGAAAAATTATTGGCTGAGCAACCAACCGATGTTGTAATCATTCAAGCAGACAAAGACGCTAAACACGGTGTCGTTGTTAAAGTAATGGATGCAATCAAAGAAGCGGGCATAGACAGAATTTCTATCGCTGCAGCTAAGGGGTAGATATGGTTCGCTTTTTAGTATCTATACTACTAGGCGCGGCAGTAACATTTGCTTTGTTTTCTTTTATGGCGTTTCTTGTTTCTAGCGGTGATAGAAACAAAGAAGAACCATTAGAGAATATTATTGTAGAAGTTAACACTACGCCTCCAAAGTCAGCAGCAGAACGCCGTCAACGCGTTCCGCCGCCGCCACCGCCGCCGCCTAAAACGCCACCTAAGCCTCAAGCTCCAGAGCCTGAGACAAGCAATACTTCAGGTGGGTTAACGTTTAATATGCCGGGTGTGCAACTGGCTGGTGCAAATGCTGGAATTTCAGCTCCAGGTGCTGGTTTTGGTCGAGACGGAGATGCAACACCGATAGTTCGAATTGAGCCTAAGTATCCGATACAAGCAGCTCGAGACGGTAAAGAAGGATGGGTAAGACTATCATTTACTATCAATGAGATTGGTGGTGTTGAAGATGTTGATGTTATCGAAGCACAGCCTAAACGTATCTTTGATAAAGAAGCAAAACGCGCGTTACGTAAATGGAAATACAAGCCTAAAGTTGTTGATGGCAAAGCTATGAGACAAGAAGGTTTAACGGTGCAACTTGACTTTAAAATGGACGGGGGGAATTAATAATGCATAAGATAATTTCATCTTTACTGTTAATTGTTTCAGTTATTTTAATACAGTTGCCAATAGCTGCAGACGCATCTGCAGCTAGCGCTGAAAAGTCTGAAAAGCCAAAGCGTAAAACACAATTGGTTGGGCCTGCAGTCGGTAAAAAAGTCGGTAAAGCATTTGAGCTTTATTCAGCTGATGATATTCCTGGGGCGCTTGCGCTGCTGTTAGATATCGAAGCGAAAAAAGACTACGACAAAGCCTATGTGTCTCGCTTTATCGCAGTGATGTATGCAACGTTAGGTAATGAGGAAGCAAAAGCGATTGAGTATTTAAAAGCTGCTGTTGAACCTGATATTCTTAACGAAGCTGATCACGGTGAATCTATAAAGTTACTAGCGGATCTTCAAATGCAAACTAAGCGTTATGAAGAAGCACTGGTTAATTATAAAGCGTGGATGGACTTTACTGGTAAGTCAGATGGTGATACTTGGACTAAGATAGCCAATGCTTATTATGCGCTTAAACAATTAGATAAAATGATTGTTCCTGCGGATAATGCAATTGCGGCTTACGGTGACAAGCACAACAAGAACCCTTATATTTTGAAAGTAACCTCGTATTACGAGCGCAAAAAATATAGAGAAGCAGTTGATACGCTTGAAACGGTTATCCAGATATTTCCAGAGGATAAAACCTGGTGGACTCAGCTTGGTATGTTCTACCTGCTAGTTGAAGATTATAAAAAAGCACTAGAAACTCTAGTACTGGCTTATAAACAGGGTTTCCTAGAGAAAGAATCTGAAATCAAAACCTTAGCGAGCTTGTACTCTCAAAATGCGGTGCCTTATAAAGCAGCGGTATTATTAGAGAAGCACATCGACTCAGGTCTGGTAAAACGTGATGACAAAAACTTATCATCTTTAGCAAATGCTTGGCATGCTGCGCAACATATTGACAAAGCCGCTAAGTATTATGGTGAACTCGCTAAAATGACTAACTCAGCTAAGCATTACAGCAAGCAGGGTATGTTATTAAAGCAAGATGAGCAGTTTAAAGCCGCAATTGTTGCGTTAAATAAAGCGTTAGAGCTTGGTGTTAAAGATGAAGGTAAACTGCATATGAGTATTGCAGAATCTCACTTTTATCTAGAACAGTATAAGCAAGCTTATAAAGCGATTAATTTAGCAATGAAAGACCCTAAAACCCGTAAATCGGCGAAGGGTTGGGTAGGCTTTATTAAAGATACAGCACAACGTAAGAACGTATCGCTATAACCTGTTTTGTAAACTAAACAAGTATTTAGTAAAAACCAGCTTAATTGTTAAGCTGGTTTTTTTATGCTTTTAATTCAGTAATAAACTTTCTTCAACATTGCTCGATTAGCAGCAAACTTTCACTATTACGATAAAATAATAAGTAACTAAAGGGCTTACTTGATTTAGGTCAAATAATGCTACCTTTAATGGCTAATTTAGTCTACAATCCGCGCCGTTTAGTCAATTAATAGGTATCATTATGTCAGAAGAAAACTTTAAAGATAGCTCGTCACTAGTTCACCTATTTTGCGCAGTTGTTGTTCTGTTCGCGGCACCTTTATTGCCAATGTTGGCGGGTTGGTATACCATGCTAGCCAATTAAACTTGCAAGAGTTTATAAATAAAATGAATATTTTAGTAGTTGACGATAAAGCAATCGTTATCGATAAGCTCAGCGGTCTGTTGTCAGCATCAGGCTATGCAGTTGCAAGTGCCATTAATGGCCTTGATGCCTCAGAAAAGTTACAGCAGGCAGATTATGACTTACTGATTGTTGATCACCTCATGCCAATAATGGACGGTATTCAACTAGTAAAAAACCTGCGCCAAAATGAAAAATATAACCATACACCGATTATATTTATGACCACGCAAGGACAAGATTCAGTCAAGCAGTTATGCAATATTGATATGTTTACAGCTGTTATTGATAAGCCGATTGATGAGCAAAAATTATTAGATTTAGTTACTAGCTTAGAATCTGCAAATAGTCGCTATCAGTCACTATAAATTCCTCAAGATTTGCTTTATTCTGTTACTAAATTTTATTTTGACCTTGAGCAAATGACAGAAACAGAAATTAAACAGCTTAAATCCGCAATTCACACCATCCCAGACTACCCTAAAGCCGGTATTATGTTTCGGGATATCACAGGAATTTTGGATGACGCTGAAGCATTCAAGCTGACCATAGAAATTTTAGCTAATAAATATAAGGCTGCAGGTTACACCAAAATAGTGGGTACTGAAGCTCGTGGCTTTCTTTTTGGCGCACCATTAGCCTTCGCTATGGGTATTGGCTTTGTACCAGTAAGAAAGCCTGGTAAGTTGCCTAGAGCGACATACGCGCAAGACTATCAACTTGAGTATGGTCATGACACTCTAGAAATTCATCAAGATGCTTTAACCGTTACAGATAAAGTATTAATTCTAGATGATTTACTCGCAACCGGTGGCACAATAGAAGCTACCACTAAGCTGATCCGACGTATTGGTGCGACCGTTACCGACGCTGCATTTGTTATCTCGTTACCAGATTTAGGTGGTGAGCGAAAACTTGAAGATATAGGCTTGTCTGTCTTCTCTTTACTGCAGTATGCAGGTGATTAAGGCGACGTAATGAGTTATCAGGTTTTAGCAAGAAAGTGGCGACCTAAGTCGTTTCAAGAATTAGTCGGCCAGGAGCATGTTGTTACTGTTTTAGTTAATGCACTAACACAGCAGCGCTTGCATCACGCTTATTTATTTACCGGTACCCGCGGTGTTGGTAAAACCACTATTGCGAGAATCTTTGCTAAAAGCCTGAATTGCCAACAAGGGATAACGGCAACGCCTTGTGGCAGTTGTGATGCCTGTGTTGATATTGACCAAGGTAAATTTGTCGATCTATTAGAAATTGATGCCGCGTCACGCACTAAAGTCGATGATACCCGTGAAATACTTGATAATGTGCAATATGCGCCAACGCGCGGTCGATATAAAGTGTACTTGATAGATGAAGTGCATATGCTATCGCGTAGTAGCTTTAATGCCTTATTAAAGACCTTAGAAGAGCCGCCTGAGCACGTTAAGTTTATTCTCGCCACAACTGATCCGCAAAAACTGCCTGTAACCGTGTTATCTCGCTGTTTACAGTTTCACCTAAAAGCACTTACGCTAAAGCAGATTAGCGATAAAATTAGCGAAATTCTCCGTAATGAAGCGGTAACATTTGAAGATGAAGCGATTGCGCTTTTGGCTAAGGCCGCTCGCGGAAGTATGCGTGATTGCTTAAGCCTGACTGATCAAAGTATTGCGCAGGGTAATGGCAACATTGCTCGAACAGACGTACAACAAATGTTGGGCGGTGTTGATAGAGATTGGGTTTTTCAAATTTTAATCGCCTTGCTAAAGCAAGATGCAGCGGGCTTAATGCATTTGTCCCTAAATATCGCATCCTATGCACCAAACTATAGCCAACTGTCAGCAGAGTTAATGCAATTGCTGCATCAAATCGCCATGGCCCAAGTGGTTGATAGCGATTTCTCTCTCCCCCCTGACCAACAGCAACTATTAGCACGTTTTTGTCAATTAATGTCACCAGAAGACGTGCAGCTTTATTATCAAATTGTTTTAGCGGCGCGAAAAGACTTACCTTATGTTGACGATGAGCAAGCCGCGTTTGATATGATGCTTTTAAGGTTACTTGCCTTTAAACCAATAAGCCATAGTGGCGAATTGGCCAATACGACTAGCGAACACAGTTCAGCAGATCAAAAGTTGGGGCTAGATGATTTAACGACGACGCCATTATCTGCAAATAAATCTGCAAAAAATTCAGCACCCGTTGAAACGACGCAAGACAGTGCTTTAAAACATGAACAGCCCATTGTAACCCAGCATAATCAGCCTGATATCGATAGCTCTGCGCAGGCCAAGCAAAGCGAAGAGCTACAAGCAAATGAGCAGGAAAGTGCTGAAAGCAGCGAGAGTGTATTAAATACAGAGCCAACATCAACGCCTAACGTGAACCTAGCAAACTTGCCCGAAAGTGAAGCAAAGCCAGCGCCAGATAACGCTATAACAAGTGCGCCATTAACGCATGACAAAGTAGAGAAAACTGAGTCAACAGTTGCCGCTGCAATTGCAACGCGCAATATGCTGCGCAGCCGAAAAAAGTCGATGGAGAAAGCTGGAAAAAAGTCTAGCGGCGCTGTCACGCGTCTACCATCGAGCTCAGAAAAGCCTGAACCAGATTTTACGACGGCTGAAGCCGTCGCCAATAGTAGCTCATCGCAAGCTGCCAGTGTCGCTGAGTTACCTGATTTACCACAACAGCCTTATAGTGAAGACGCCATTGATCCCGCAAAGATTAAACTAGCGAACCAAGTGGATAAATGGGCGCACATGATAGATAGCATGTCATTGGTGGCTCGCTTACGGCAATTGGCAATACATGCAACGATCGATGAAAAGTCGACGGATGATTTATTGATATTACAGTTAGATCAATCGATCAGGCACTTAAATAGTGACGCCGCTCATAAGCAATTAGAAGCGCAAATATCTCAATATCTACAACGCAAAGTCACAGTAGAATTAAATATCGTCGAAAAAACCGTGGCTGATCCATATCAGATCCAAGCGGATATCAATGCTAAGCGCTATGAGTATGCAAAACAAGTACTCGCTGAAGACGACATAGTGCAGGCACTACAACAGCATTTTCAAGCTGAGCTCGATCAAGAAACCATAGTAGCGCGATAATCGTTACTTGAAATTTTAGCCGTTAAGCACTATCTTTGGCGGCATATTACATGTGGAGTAAAACTTATGATGAAAGGTGGCATGGGCAACTTAATGAAACAAGCCCAACAAATGCAAGCAAAAATGGCCAAAGCGCAAGAAGAGCTTGCCAACATGGAAGTAGTAGGTGAAGCGGGTGCAGGTATGGTAAAAGTTACTATGACAGGCAACCATAATGTGCGCCGCGTAGCAATTGATGATAGTTTAATGGAAGATGACAAGGACATGCTTGAAGACTTAATTGCTGCGGCAATGAATGACGCAGTACGTCGCGTTGAAGAGCAAAACAAAGAAAAAATGGGTGCCTTAACCGGCGGCATGCAGATGCCGCCAGGCATGAAAATGCCGTTTTAAATTTGAACCCCTAAAAAATAGCGCCCTCTGGCGCTATTTTTTTGCTTACACTTTAATCATTTAGTCACAGGTATTGGTTGTAAAGCAGCTTTAATACCCTAAATATACAGATGCTTGCAGGCGGCAAGCATAATGTTTGGCAACAATGATTACTGCTTAAAAGTAAGCACTCACCTTAGCGTTTACCTAGTTATGTCTATAACTGAATTTGTCTGGTAATAAAAATAGGCTAAGAGTAGTTGAGAGTATGTCAGCAGCAACTGCTTGAACAAAATATGGCGTTATGGCAGTGCAGGTCCTTTCATTATTTTGTTAGTGATCACACCAGAAACCATAGCGCCAGACACATTTAATGCGGTGCGAGCCATATCAATTAACGGTTCTATTGAAATGAGCAGCGCGACAATTTCTATGGGTAAGCCCATAGTGGGTAGCACCACCAAGGCCGCAAAGGTAGCACCGCCGCCGACACCGGCAATACCAAAAGAGCTCACAACCACTATGCCAATTAAGGGTAATAAAAACTCGATAGTCATCGGGTCAATACCTACACTAGGGGCAACCATCATGGCAAGCATGGCAGGGTAGATCCCTGCACAACCATTTTGACCGATAGTAACGCCAAAAGACGCGGATAAATTAGCAATGGCAGGGGGAACTTTTAGTTGATTTATTTGCACATCAATATTCATGGGCATAGTTGCCGCTGAGCTGCGAGAGCTGAACGCAAACGTCATTACCGGCCAAATTTTACTAAAGTAAGTTTTTGGGTTAACACCCGCTACGGTTAATAATAAGCCGTGCACGATAAACATAATTAAAATGGCGACATACGAGGCGACAATAAAGGTCAGCAAATTAAAAATATCGCTAGCATTAGCGTTTGCCACGACATTGGCCATCAATGCAGCCACGCCATAAGGCGTTATCGCAATAACCATTTTAACCAAACTCATGATTATCTTTTGCAATGCGTTTACACCAGTACGAATAGGATCAGCCAGTTCTTGTTGTTCACGCATCACTTGACGAGCTGCGAGCCCTACTAGAATACCAAATATAACCACGGCAATGATTGAACTTGGTCGGGCATTTGTTAAGTCGGCAAAGGGGTTTTCTGGTATAAAACTCAGCAGCATTTTTGGCACAGTCCAGTCAGCGATAACCGTAGCTTTATTGTTGATGGTTGCCATTTCTGCTGATTCTCGTGTACCGGCAACAAGACCTGAGATATTTAAGTCAAAACCGTAGGTTACGGCGATGCCGACCAGCGCTGACAAAGCCGTGGTCAATAGCAAAATTGCAATACTCAGCGTTGAAATTTTGCCAAGTGAGCCTTGATTTTCAAGCTTAACTACAGCCGCAATCATAAACACCAGTACCAGTGGCATGATCACCATTTTTAGCAGCCCAACATAACCTTTACCTACCAAGGACACCCAGCTTAAAACCTGATCGGTTATTGAGTTTTGCTCAGGAAATAATAGCTGTAAAAATAAGCCAAAAAAACTACCTAACACCAAACCAAATAAGGTAGTGCGTGATAAGGTTTTACTTTTTTGTGAAAATAGATAGATGGCAAATAATAAGCCAGCAAATAATGCTAACATTAAAGATACAGCGAACGACATGTGTCCTCTTTTTGGAAACTATGATTTAACGCTGCACTCTAACTTATTGAACCAAGTTAAGATAATATGCTTGTGCTATGAGATAGAAGAAATAGCTATGCATGGATAACAATTAATAACAACTCGCACAGCTAAAGGTACTAGTTGTTAGTCAGAGGCATGCAAGTGGCCGATAGCTACATTGACCAAGTCTTGACCAAGATATTTATTATCCTTGATGTTAATTGGCACTACCGTGCGTCAATGAAGAAGAAACACTTGGCTTTATCTTTGGCTTACCCAAATACTGTCTTTCATTTCATTTAGCGATTTTTGATTACAGGCGACGCTTTGATCGCAGCTAATATTGGGTAGCCTTGTACCTGTTGACCTGATGCGCTTTCTAAACCCAGCTAACATGCTATCTAATACCGAGTTTCTATGCATGCCGGTGACAGTGATAACTTCTATATTTTCATCATCTGTGCCAGCTGATTTGAAGGTTTCTATTGGACTTGCTGCAAGTGCTTTATGCAATAGAGGCAGGTTTTCTGCACTAAAGGTGTCAGTGTTTTGCATCCGCTCAAGCCAGTCGACGGTATGTTTAGGGTGCGCTTCATAGACCATAGTTAACCAGATATCTGCTTGGCTAAACTGTTGGCGAGTAAAGTAATTTTTACCTAATAGAAAAGCTGCATTAGGTTGACCTTTTCTTGATGCTCGTTTTAGCCATTTTTCTGCTTGGTCAAAGTCATAAAGCTGCTGGTCGCTAAGCAATAGCATACCAGCACGGTATTCAGCCTCACGGAGTCCACGCATAGCGGCTTTTTTATAAAAGTTGAGCGCTCTTGCATTGTCAATCTCAGTACCAAATCCGTATTGAAAAAACTTACCTAAGTTAAACATGGCATTTTTGTGACCGCGATGAGCGGCTTTTTTAAAAGACTTGAAATAGCTAACGCACTCACTCGTCATGCACTTGGAGATATTTACCGCCAATACATTAAATGAAAAAACTAGTGCTAGAATGGTGATTGATTTCACAATTATCGAAGGCATACCATTTCCTTATTACTACGTTTTTGGTTGATTAATAATCAACATAGCGGATGAAACAATAAACTACAATGCTTTTCGTAGTTTCTAGGCAAGCGATAAAAACAGAGCTTGTGTCATGTTATTCGAAAGTTAAATCAAGCTATGGTATTGTTTATAAATTGATTTTAGCTTTAAATACTTACGGTTAATACCGACATCATGCTATTAATTGGGGCAAAGAGGTCATTATGAAAGCGCGTTTATATTATATCTACGATCCTATGTGTAGTTGGTGTTGGGGATATGCCCCTACTTGGCAGCGCTTACAAAAAGAGCTCGCTACTGAGGTTGAGATCATTTATCAACTTGGCGGCCTAGCCAAAGACAGTGATGAATTAATGCCGGTGGCAATGCAAAAGTTTCTTCAGCAAACTTGGCGAACAATCGCCCAGCAGCTTGGCACCGCTTTCAATTTTGACTTTTGGCAACGTTGTCAACCTAGGCGCTCTACCTACCCAGCATGTCGAGCGGCATTAATTGCCAGAGCTGAGGGCAAAGAGCAAGCAATGTTAGCGGCAATTCAAGAAGCCTATTATTTGCAGGCAAAAAATCCTTCTAATATCGATACATTGCATGCATTGGCGTTACGCCTGGGATTAAACGGTGATGACTTTATGCGGCAAATGACCTGCCCACAACTTGACCAAAAATTACAACGAGAGATTGCCAAGGTTAGCGCTATGCCGATCAGCGGCTTTCCGTCTTTAGTGCTATCAAAAAACCATGTCTATAGCCCGATAACCCTTGATTATCACAATTGGCGTACAAGTTATCAGCAAATCAAGGCGCAAATTTAGCATTCTTAACTTTGATGTCTAATAACGATAAAAAATATTGTAATTAGCGCTTAAAAGCACACTTTTTTGTAGTAAGATATCGCGATAAAACAAGCATTTTTTTGTATTTTAACTGCAAAGTTACCGCAGAATAAGGTTCACTATGACATACGCAGCAATCACCGGTTGGGGCAAATGCCTGCCACCAGCAAAGCTAAGCAATGACGATTTAGCAACATTTCTTGACACCGATGACCAATGGATCACCAGTCGAACCGGTATGAAAGAGCGCAGAATATCTCATGTTTCGGTGAGCGAATTAGCATATGTTGCCTGCGCACGCGCTATAGCGGCGGCCGGTAAAACGGCTAAAGATGTCGACTTGATTGTTTTTGGCAGCACAACCTTTGACGAGCTTTGCCCAAATGCAGCGTCTAACGTGCAACGTTTGTTAGGTGCTGACAATGCCGCGTGTATGGATGTTAGTACTGCCTGTACCGGCGGTATGTATAGTCTAAGCGTTGCTACAGCCATGATTAAAAGTGGTGTTGTAAAGTCAGCCTTGGTTATTGGTGCGGAAACCATTTCGCCGATCATGGATTGGACTAATCGCGATGTGGCAGTACTTTTTGGTGATGGTGCCGCAGCACTGTATTTAGAAGCCAGTACTGAGGAGACAGGTGTTATAACACAAGCGTTAGGTTGTTATGGCGAGTCGAGAGATATTCTTTCCGTTGAAGGCTGGGGTTTGAAATATGCGAATAAAGGTCGCATGCTTGGTCAAAGTAACTGGGCATTTTTAGGACAAGAGATCTTTAAAAAAGCGGTTGCTGGTATGGCGCAAGCTTGTGAAAAGGCTCTGGCGCAGGCGCAGTTAGATGCTGAGCAAATTAGCAGTGTAGTGCCACACCAAGCAAACTTACGCATTATTGATACCTTGGTTAAACGTTTGAAAATGGACAAAGACAAGGTGTTTGTCAATATTCACAAGTACGGCAATATGTCAGCAGCAACGACGTTAGTAGCCTTGGTTGAAGCGATAGAAGAGGGCTTTATTGCTAAGCAATCTTATGTGTTACTACCGGCATTTGGCGGTGGCTTAACCTGGAGTGCCCATGTAATCAAATGGGGTGACAGAAGCCATGCGTTATCAACATCTGAGGTACAACTGCCAGATTGTCCGGACACTGGACTAGCGCTTGTTAAAGCGATCATGGCGGCTAAATCTGTATAAAGCTTAGAGTTTTATTCACATTGTCAGCTGAGTCGATTTTGCTTGGCTGATTATTCCACAGACTTATAATAAGGATAGCTATGCGCTTTCTATCTCGTCGGCTTATTTTGCCGAATGACTTAAATTATGCGAACTCATTATTTGGCGGACGGGCACTGGCTTGGATCGATGAAGAAGCGGCGATTTATGCCATTTGCCAGCTAGAGACCAACTGTTTAGTTACTAAGCATATTGGTGCGATTAATTTTGAATCTCCAGCCCAACAAGGTGATGTTGTTGAATTTGGTTTGAGTACCAAAGCAGTGGGGAAAACGTCAATTACCATTACCTGTATGATGCGTAACAAAGTCACCAAAAAAACCATCTGTCTAGCGGATGATATTGTTTTTGTTCAAGTTGACCCTGACACTAAAAAGCCGATCCCGCATGGCAAAACACTCGCTTCGTTAACGGATAACTTTTAGCTTGCTGCGGCAAGCTATCAGTTGTCATTAAAATCAAGAAACCAGAGCTTAGTTTACTGTTTGCTTTTTTGGTTTTGACTTAAAGCTTTAAACAGACGGCGTAGCACCATATGTTTAAGTTGTTTATTCTTCTGTCAAATATTGCTGGTAGCCTTTAATAGCAAAGTAACGAATCGACTTTTTCAGGATCACTCTTTTTGAAATTAGCTGTTGGTTGCGAAATATTTTAACTACTTGCTTGTCGCCATTAACATCACTTTCGATGTCATGCAGGGGATTAAGCCGTAGGTTGTCAAATTCAGTTCTCATGATTAATTTCATTGTATATATCGCGGTAGTTAAAGGGTAAAAGCGCGGAACTAGTTTTAGCTAAATGTTTAGCGATAAGGTTAAGGCGATCCGTAGTCGTAAAACCCTGCGTACCCTTTGCTTAAAACTTATCAGCCGTTTCTGACCTTTATAATTTGTTTATTTCTTTGCTAACGTCATAACCTTCGTCAGTCACTATTTTTTCTAACACTTGCATACGTTGCTCTAGCGTTTGAATTTGTTGTTTCATGGAGATAACTTGTTCGCTATGCAGGCTATTGTGATTTAACGTTTTTTCTTTAAACTCTAAATGCTTTTTATACATGTCAAATATCACGCCAAAGCCAACTGAAATAAAAACAATTGCCACCACCATTGCAGTTCCCGACATAAGCTATTTCCTCAAAAAGTTGTAATAATCATATGATTAAGTGCGATTCGTTTACCATTAAGCATAGCGTATTTAGCTGATATGCAAAGCGTTAATCTTGATTAGCAAGTGCACCGAGCTCTTGCTTGGCCAGATAGTTGTCCATGGTTGAGCGTAATAATTTATACAGTAAAATTGAGCCATCAATTTCTTCTTTACGGTTGGTTAAACTTTCAATGTTTAAGCCCAGCGGTAATTGGTAAGGTAGTACAGCGTCAAGAATTTGAACTAAAGTGTTAGTGCAAATTCTAATGGACTCATACAAAGGGTGCTTAGCATTTAAAATGCGCAAGCTGGTGGCTTCAGGCACGCTGACACCAAGCCATTCAATAAATTCTAAAGTTTTTTCACTGCCACAGGGCGAAAAGGTCAAAATAATCCGTTGCGGTTTGATACCTTGTTGCTGGCATTCAATGGCATACCGGGTCAACATGTCTATGGTGGCTTGCGCATTATAAATGGCTTGTGAAATAAAGAAGTTGCAACCCTGCTGGTGCTTTTCAATTAACTTAGCATGTTCATTACGTTTATTGGCATGGCGCTCAGCTATGGTAATGCCGCCAATGAAAAAGTCATTATCATTGGCAACAAGTGCTTGATAAGCGTCTCCTAACGGTAAGCTAATCGTATTCTTATTAGACGGACTGCCAACGAGTACAATGTCGCGCACGCCATATTTGTGCCAAGCGTCATTTGCCCACTGGTTAAAGTCGGCGTTATTTGATTGCACCACGCTTTTATAAGTGATAACAGGTCGTTTCGACTTTTCATTTAAAAGCGATGAATAGAGCCTAGGATCGTGAGTCGATTTAAATGGAAATGGGCGCGGCTTTGAAGTACGAGAGTCTTCATCTTGAATGTCATAAACAATTAAGCCATCAAAGTCGATATCGCTAACGCGTTCAAGCAGTTTATCTGCGATGGCTGAAACTTGGGCTATAGGCGTGTCACTTTTAGGTGGCGTAGTGCCAATAAAATATACGCCGCGATTGACGTCATTATATCGCGCTCTTAATTCTGAACCGTTTTTCACTGTTACTGCTTCTTGTTAATTGCTTTGTGGGGCAATTATCTTACCTTGTTGACAATTAAAAATCAGCGCTCAGTTAATAATTATTTTCACCCGTTTATAGTAATTAAACATAACTCAGCTGCCGCTAATTTAGCTTGCTTATTGGTGCGTGAATACGTCAATTTGCTGCAGGATTTCGGTTTTATTTTTTAGCAGTTTGATGGCGTCAAATAGCGCTTGTGCTTGTGGGTATTGTAATCTTAGGTAACGAAGCCATTGCTTTAAACGACTGCTAAAGTAAAAGCTTTTATCGCCTTGAAGCTCAAGTGCACTATAACGTTTTAGTAAAGCTGCTAGCTCAGTCCACGGCATAGGTACTTGATTAAATTTAATGACATTAGCTAAGTTAGGTAAAGCTAATGCGCCGCGACCTAACATTAGGTTTGCGGTTTGACTTTGCTTGATGCAGGTTTTGGCATCTTGAAGACTCCAGATCTCTCCGTTTGCAAATATTTCAAGTGTATACTTGTTCGCAATTTCGCCAATAAAGTGCCAATAAGCCGGGGGGCGATAGCCGTCTTGTTTAGTGCGGGCATGAATGGTCAGTTGATTTACTTTTGCAGACTCAATGGCACTGACAATTTCGTCCAGTTTTGAAGCATCATTAAAACCGAGTCTGATTTTGGCGGATAAGGTATATTCAGCGCCAATAGCGTTTCGAATACTGGATAATATTTGATAAATTTTTTCTGGCTCGTTAAGTAGTATCGCGCCGCCTTTACTTTTGTTGACGGTTTTTGCCGGGCAGCCAAAATTTACATCAATACCGTGAGAGCCTAACGCTAGCGCTCTAACGGCATTTTCTGCCATCCAATTAGGCTCTTGACCAAGCAACTGCATGCGTAATTTAGTACCACTTTCGGTATAGCAATTAGTGGCGATTTCTGGGCAAATTTTGCGAAACACATGTTTAGGCACCAGTGAGTCAACGACGCGAACAAACTCAGTGACGCAGAAGTCATATTGATTTAAAGAGGTTAATAGCTGGCGCATTAACGCATCAGCCACCCCTTCCATCGGCGCTAAAATTACTTTTTTTACTTGTGTCTCAATTGCGGTTTGCATCTTTGGCTAGCGATTATGTTGGTGGCGATTACGGCGTAACTTAGGGCAGGTATACTACCCTAAGCTAAAGCGAATAGGAATGCTAGCTCAGATACTTCTTAGCAGCGCCGTACTCTCTGTTCGTCGATGATAGTCGCATAGCCTAAAACAGAAGTTATGCTGTTGTTGCTATTGATTATGACTTTACTAAATCAATCAATGGTCAAGTTAAATTATACTTTTGTTTAAAAAAGCTAACACATTTTTCATATATTCAGCTTGGTTTTCAGGGTTATAAAATCCATGACTTTCGCTGCTAAATTTATGCCAAACATAAGGTTTTTGGGCTTGTTCCAATGCAGATATTAAACGAGCGGCATGTTCAAATGGTACTTGTTTGTCTTTTTTACCGTGGGCAATCATTAACGGAATTTTGATCTGCTCAACGTGATGCACTGGTGACATGCTTTTATGTATGGCTTGATCTGCTCCTAACGTGCGCGTTAAGTAAGCTTTGCCAAAGCGTAAATTTTGAATGTTACCCTCATCGAACATCAACTCGAGATCATAAACACCAGCATAAGCAATCGCGCAGCGGTAGGTTTCAGGATATTTTATCGCACTTTGAATGGCAGAATAGGCACCAAAACTCGAGCCCATAATACAAGCTTTGTTTTTAGCTGCTAGGCCTGCATTAATAGCCCATTGGTAAGCTTCGTAAATATCTTGTTGAATAAGTGAGCCCCAATTGCCGTATCCTGCTGCTTCAAAACTCGCGCCGTAACCCGTTGAGCCGCGAAAATTTACCTGTAAAACAGAATAACCATTTAAGGCTAAATATTGTACTGTTGGTGAGTACTGCCAATTATCACGATCATGAGGTCCGCCATGTACGAGTATAACGGTTGGTGGAATGGCCCCCTTAACTTGTTTTTTTGCTTGGGTAAAGTAGCCTCTAATTTTTAGCCCATCGGACGAGGTAAATTCAATGGGATCCGTGTAAGCTAATTGCTTCGCGTCTACTTTAGGGTAGTATTTAAATAAACTGCTCAGCTTATTATTAACAAGGTCATAAATGTAAAAGCGACCTGCTTCAATATCTGACGATACACGGACAATATAAATATCGCCTTTTTCTGTTCGGCTGGTGATGTCGATAGACTGGTCAGGAAAGGTAGCAACTAATTGTTTAAAAACTTGAGTTTCCTTTAGCTCTTTATCTATTAAATAATAGCTAGGAAAGCCATTGCTGGTCGCAACCGCATAAATATTTTTTTCATCACTGGTGAGTTTTATTTGGGTAATATCACTTTTATTATCAGAAATAATCGGCTGCATTTCACCCGTGTGTAAATTTAATTTAAATAAGCCTCTTTTATCTTGTTTAAAATTATCTAATACTAATAAATTATCGCCTGAATCATCTAATGTAAGGGCTTTAAAGTTAGAGCCATATTTGTCTGATGGTAACTTTTGCCATTGATCGCCTTTGCGTACATGCACTTCTTTACGGTATTGATCACTTAAGCCGGTAAGGGCCATAACGTCACCCTTGGTGTCGGTAATGTAGCTGGCATAAGGCACGGGGGCGCCAATAACCAATTTCTTTACTTTACCGTTGTAAATATTGAGCTTATAAAGGCCTGAAATTGTGCTCCCCCAAGGAGTTGAGCTAATTAATATATTTCTTTTATCGTCAGGCAATATGTCAATGACATCGGCCCAGCCATCTATTTTCTTTTTCTTTTTTAAGCGATGCCCTAAATCAGTATCTACATTACGGTAACCATAAATGAGTTCGCCGGCGCTCCCGTCGATGTTAACCGCGAATAATTCGCCATAAAATTGTAGTTGTTCTAGCCAAGGTTCGCGTTGATGTATTTTTATGACCACACGCTCGTTATTGGCCCAAAAGTAACTACCCACTTCATTTTTGCCTGGTAATGTGGTGGAGCCTGACATTTTCATGGTTTTACGATTGATAAAAATTAATGCTCGCTTGCCGTTAGCGTCCATTACCGCCGCAATATGTTTGCCGTCAGGAGATATTTTTACTGCTTGATATTTTTTTCTTTCGAATAAGTGCGCCCAGTCTTCCGCTTGCGCTGAAGTGATACTAAGTACCAATAATAGCGATAAGTAAATTGCTTTCATCGTTAAAATCCTTTTTTTGCGTTGGCTGTTAAACATTCCGTTACAAAGATGTTAACAGTTTGTTTAATTATCAGCAAATCCAAATCAAGTGCAACGTTCTTAGAGTTAGCTAATTAAATCACAGGCTTACTGAACGCTATTTCTTTGTTGTGGGTTGTTTAAGAGCGCAGTGTATTCATTGCTATAACATGGCTATGCTATGCGACTTGAAGCTAGTGTGGTGATTTATTTTTTACTTGTGGTTTCATAAAGATAGCGCTAGTCTCAAAGGTGTTATAAGAAATATATGGCTTGTTAAATGTCGTGCTATAAATTAGTAACGCTTGAAATTTAATTAGCTTGGATATGGTCTTTTGTAATTAGCTATACATATAGATGTAGTGTCAATTTGAAAACTAAAAGGAAAAAGTGATGAAATTAATTAAAAAATCTTCGATGGCGGCTTTGTTAGGCCTATTTGCATTAGCGGTTGCGGCTACAATGCCGGTAAAAGCTGAAACTAATCCATTTGCCACTCCTGAAGTAGTGACGCTTGTGTCAGCTGATAACCATGAGAAAGGCAAATGTGGTGAAGGTAAATGCGGTGAAGGCAAAATGAAGCACAAGGCCAAAGGCAAATGCGGTGAAGGTAAAATGAAGCACAAAGCCAAAGGCAAGTGTGGTGAAGGCAAGTGTGGCGAAGGTAAAATGAAGCACAAAGCCAAAGGCAAGTGTGGTGAAGGCAAATGCGGCGAAGGTAAAATGAAACGCAAAGGCAAGTGTGGTGAAGGTAAATGTGGTGAAGGTAAAGCGAAAAAAATGAAAGAAGGTAAGTGTGGCGAATAAGCCCAATGCTAACTTTTGCTTAAGTATCAATTAGGCTTTATCATTACCAACACAATTAAGATTAAAAACCACTTCAGCGTAAGTGGTTTTTTCATTTTTATAACAAGAAACATACTTAGGAAGTTGATATGAGTAAAAACGTAGTAATTACTGGCGCGAATCGGGGCATTGGTTTGGCAATGACGAAACACTTTCTCGCTCAGGGTGAGCAAGTGTTTGCCTTGTGTCGGCAAGCATCAGCTGAGTTGTCTGCACTGGCCGTTAATGTGATTGAAAATGTCGATGTGGCGAGCGAAAGTGGTTTAGATACTATGGTTAGCGCCTTGGCCGGCGTAAGCATTGATGTATTGGTGTGTAATGCCGGTATTTTGCGTGACGAAAGCCTAGGCAAGTTAAGCATTGCCACCATCAGAGAGCAGTTTGAGGTGAACGCGTTAGCGCCGCTTTGCGTAGTTGAACGCTTGCATACACAATTAAACCCGGGGGCAAAAGTTGCCTTAATCACCTCGAGAATGGGCTCTATTGCCGATAACAGCTCAGGTGGACGTTACGGTTATCGTATGTCAAAAGCAGCGTTAAATGCCGCAGCTATGTCGCTACGCCATGACCTCGCGGCACAAAATATCGCTGTTGGTATCTATCACCCCGGTTATGTACAAACCGACATGGTGAATTACGGTGGTGATATTAGTGCTAATGAAGCCGCTGGAAAATTAGTTAATTTGATTAACCAATTAACCATGGCGGAGTCTGGCGTTTTTAAACACTCTAATGGCAGTGTTTTGCCTTGGTAAATCGCGCTGAAACTGCGTTGACAAGGTGCGTCGCTATCAACGAGAAACACAAAAAAATATGGCAAACTGTGCAGGCTATTCCTTATGGAAAGGTGGCCTGTTATGGTCAAATAGCTGATTTAGCCGGCTTGCCTGGTCGCGCGCGTTTAGTGGGTAAGGCGTTAGGGGCAGCGCCCAAGCAGGGCTGGCGCGATCAAGCTGTGCCTTGGCATCGGGTGATCAATGCCCAAGGTAAAATCTCCTTTGCCGCCAACAGCGAGCACTTTCAACAACAGAAAAAACTATTGCAAGACGAGCAAGTAGTGGTTATTGCTGGCAAGGTAAAATTATCAGACTTTCAATGGCAACCTGATTTAGCAGAGTTGTTATTTGTTCTACAAGAATAAGTTTACAACTATGGCGAACACCCGAGATAGCTTGCTAGGTAGCCGCCTTGATAGCAAGCCTGCGTAGCCGGTTATAAGTGGGTACGAACTTCAAATAACTCAGGGAAAAAGCTGATATCTAAGGCTTTTTTTAAAAAGCCAACACCAGATGAGCCGCCAGTACCTTTTTTATAGCCTATGATGCGCTGCACTGTGTACATATGCTTAAAACGCCATTGCTGAAAGGCATCTTCAATATCCACCAGTTTTTCAGCCAGTTCATAAAGCTCAAAATATTGCTCAGGTTTTCGGTAAACACTTAGCCAGGCGTCAAGTACACTATCGTTTCGCTGATATGCTTGGCTAACATCGCGCTGAAGCAGTGTGTTATCTATTGGAAAGCCGGCCTTGGTTAACGCGATAATTACTTCATCGTATAAGCTATTTTTTCTCAGTAAGTTACTCAGCTCTTGGTAGGCACTACTGTTAGCTTGATGGACGTTAAGCATGGCAGCATTTTTATTACCCAATAAAAACTCAAGCTTACGATAGCCACAACTTTGAAAACCCGATGAGCGGCCTAAGTCATCACGAAACTTTAAATAGTCACTCGGGGTCAAGGTCGCTAATATATTCCAAGACTGGGTTAGCTGCATAAATATTTGTTTAACCCGCGCAATCACTTTAAATGCCGGACCAAAATTTTCAGCTTGAATAAAGCCAATGGCACTTTGTAATTCATGACCGGCCAGCTTTAACCATAACTCGCTGGTTTGGTGAATAATAATAAACAGCATTTCGTCATGCTCGCTAGTTAGCGGCTGTTGCGCTGACAATACTTGCTCAAGGCGCAGGTAATCGCCATATGACATTTCATCATTAAAGTCTTGGTGTATGCCTGACTCAAGTGGGCGTGTATTGTCATCCGCGTTGACATTGTTAGCCGAGTCATGAAAAGGGCAATTGCTGAGCGGCTCTGTAGTTGATTTTTTCTGTTTGTTAGCCTGTTTTTTCGAGCCGGTTTTCTGGTTTTCGCCGTTAGTCATGACTCTGTCCTTGTGGGGGATTTATTGCAAAATTTGGCGCTTGGTTTTTTAAATGCCGTTTGCGCGAGTTGGTAAAGTTTTTGGTAGACAAAGTCTTCTTGCCAGCAACTTTCTATGTCCGGAATTTGCATTATTTGTTGCATGACTTGTTGTTGCATATCACCGATCATTAGGGCTTGCGAGTAAGGCAGGTGTGGTGAAAAAGTCACCATGGCATACAGGGGGGTCCACAACTCGGGGTGACGCTTGTGAAATTCTGCTTCGATATTCTTTTGCAATAAAAAGTCAGCCTGACCAGACAACTCACTCATTTCAATAAAGTTTCGCTGTGCTAATTCGGTAATGGCATCGGCATTGATTTTGCGTTGCGCTTGGTAGGCTGGCAATATTTTTGACCAATCGTGTTGATGCGCAGTTATTAACTCTGTAAGTACACGACAGTCTTCAAAGCCGCAGTTTAGTCCTTGACCATAAAATGGCACCATGGCATGAGCAGCATCGCCAATAAGCGCAACTTTATTGTTGATCACCCAAGGGTCAACCTGCACTAAAAATAGTGGGTTGGCGCTTTTTTCCATAAACTCATCCACGGGATTTTCCAATAACGGCATGGCATCGGCAAAGTGCGTTGCAAAAAACTGCTCAACCTCAGCACGTTCGGTTAATGACGCAAATGACAGCTCGCCTTGAAAATCAAGAAATAGTGTACAAGTAAATGAGCCGTCAGGGTTTGGCAAGGCAATGAGCATAAACTGCTTGCGTGGCCAGATATGCAGCGCATTTTTAGCCATTTTATATGAGCCGTCGGTATTGGCAGCAATATGCAATTCAATATAACTTTGTGGCATATAAGTTTGTTGATAACTAAAACGGGGTGTTTCTTGGGCTAAACGTCGCACTTTAGAATAGGCGCCGTCAGCACCAAACAATAAATCTGCGGCTATTTTTTCAAGCTGATGCTCGTGCATAAAGCTGGCGCTGG
This sequence comes from Colwellia chukchiensis, assembly GCF_002104455.1. Classification (GTDB taxonomy): domain Bacteria; phylum Pseudomonadota; class Gammaproteobacteria; order Enterobacterales; family Alteromonadaceae; genus Cognaticolwellia; species Cognaticolwellia chukchiensis. Next base: position 557,877 of record NZ_NBOC01000001.1, read on the forward strand.
CAGTGTTAAAGTCGACATCCACTAAGCGTTGCTCAAATTGCAGCTCGATGAGTGGCTCTTGTTCGGCTAAGCCCAATAATTGCTCGTTAATGCCAGCACGCGATACCGACCAAATGGCTTGTGACTTTTTACCATAAGCTTGCTCAGTAATCGTGCCGTCAACGGCATGCATAACACGTTTGTGCATGGCAATGGCCTGTTGTTGCACTGCTTTATCGAGTCCAACCGCGGCAAGTGCTAGCCAACCGCGATCAGATATCGCAATATTAATGGACTTACCTTGGTAGATATTTTTGATGCGCGAGTCAGGTCGCGATTCAAATAACTTAATTGAGTAACCTTGGCGCGCTAACATGACCGCCAATAAGCTGCCCACAGGTCCAGCGCCTGCGATGGTAATGTGTTTTCGCGCCTGAGCTTTTTTGTCTGCTTTCGCTTTAGCGCTGGCGAGCATTCTGCTTGTTAACGACATTCAAGGCACTCCTTGAGTATGTTGACAAAATGATAAACGTCTTGAAAACTGTTGTACAAAGGCACAGGGGCAACACGAATCACATTAGGCTCGCGCCAGTCGGTGGTGACGCCATTTTCGTCTAACGCTTTAAACAACGCTTTACCGTCAAGACCGGCAAGCTTGACCATTAATGACAGCTGACAACCTCGCTCGGCGGGGTTGTTTGGGGTAATAATGCGAATTTTATCACTAAGCTCAGCGGTAAGTCGCTGCGTTAGGTACTGAGTTAATAACAGTGACTTTTTACGCAGTGCCGGCATGCCGCCCGCTAAGGCAATGGTATCGAATGCACCGCGCACTGCTGCAAGCGACAATACCGGCGGGTTTGATAACTGCCAACCTTCGGCGCTTGGGATCGCTTGAAAGTTATTGTCCATATTAAAACGGCTTGATTTGTCGTGACCCCACCAACCGGCAAAGCGGTTAAGCTCGGTATTTTTAACATGGCGTTGATGGATAAAACACCCAGCGACTGAGCCAGCACCACTATTAAGGTATTTATAACTGCACCAACAGGCAAAATCGACTTGCCATTCATGCAAAGATAGTTCGATATTGCCGGCGGCATGGGCTAAATCAAAGCCCACTTTTATACCTTTGGCATGCGCTGCGCTTGTAATACGCGCCATATCTAATACTTGGCCAGTATAATACTGTACGCCAGGCAGTAAAATGAGTGCAATTTCATCGCCATGTTGCTCGATAATTTGCCAAAGATCTTGATAGTTAAGCAGCTCTTCGCCTGCCCTTGGTGACCATAACAGCAAATTGTCTTCGACACTTATACCGTGGTGCTTGAGTTGTGAAGTAACCGCATAATGATCAGATGGAAAGGCATGATCTTCAATTAAAATTTTGCTGCGTTGTTGATTCGGCTGATAAAAACTCACCATCATTAGGTGTAAATTAGCGGTTAATGAATTCATCATCACCACTTCTTCAGGCAGAGCGCCAACAATTGCAGCCGCTTGCTCGGTTAAAAACTCATGATAAGGTAGCCAAGGAAAGTCACCTTCAAAGTGGCCTTTTACGCCACGCGTTTGCCATGCATCGAGTAGCTCTATAACCGCAGCACGGGCAAGTTTTGGTTGTAAGCCTAATGAGTTACCTGTGAAGTAGTATTCGTCGCGGCCATTCGCTTGTTTAGGTATGGCAAAGTGGGCACGCATTGGTGCCAGCGGGTCTTGTTGATCTAGCTGTTGGGCATACGCTAAGGTGTTGTGTTTAATACTCATGTCTATCTCATTATTATTGTTGTCCATGGGATTCGTTTACCCGCAGCGCTTGATATAAAACTGGACGACTGGGCGCGGCGTCAGTGATAAAAGCCGGTGTTTGCAAGTTAAGAAAATAAAAACCATCGCTTAGGCTATTATCGATATACGCCATTTCGGTGATGGTTTTGTTAACCAAGCTTGTAGGGCTTGCTTGATGCGAGCCTGCGCTGACTTGCCAAAACAAACGGTGGCAGGTCAGTAATCCTTGATCATTTGCTCTATCTAAAGACGGTAAGTCGAGCAGTAAGTGTTCAACGCCACGTTCATTGAGATAGCACACGGCGTCAGCAGTGAAGAACGCCGGCTGCTTTTCATCGTTGTAGTGCTGGTGACACTTATCGGCGTTGTTGGGCAAGGTTCTAACCACTAAGGCTTGTAATTGATGCTTTGTATACGGTGCGAGTTGTTGCTCAAGTTGCCGGCGGCCAATAACCCTGTCATTAGCCTCAAGACTAGGGCGATAGTGATCTTGGGTACAACTTGCGGTTATTGGGCTTAGGGTAATTAAGGTGCAGGGGATTAACGGTGGTAACGCTAGTGCTGAAACAGCTATGCTTAATGGATGATCTGTATGGCAAATATGGGCAATGGTTTCGGTATGTGTGCCATGACAATGTGGGTTTATGCTTAACTCTAACACATTACAACTACCGCCTTTACGGGTATCGCCAATAAAGTCACCCGCCTGCATCGCGCTTGCTAATGCAGGCGTTGCGCCAAAATGACTGGGCTGATTGTGCGCGTGTAAAAAATCTAATGGAATGGCTAGCGAATGACCCTGTTCGGTATTTATGATGTAATTATGCTCGGCGAGGCTGATAGCGATCTTCATGCTTTGCTCCTTAGCTTATACTTGAAGCAAACGCTAAAGCTAGGTGATTGCACACAAATCATAAAAACTGCGCCTTGTTTAAACCTAGCCAATTTAGCGCGCTACCATGGAGTAATTTCGCTTTGATATCTGGAGCAAAGTCACTGGTTTCAATTAACTTGCCTGGGCTGAGCTCACCTAAGGGGAATGGGTAGTCGCTGCCAAGGGCAATATTATCGGCGCCCATAAGCTCCACTAAGTATTTTAAGGCAAGGGGATCATGTACTAAGGAGTCGAGGTAAATTTGTTTTAGAAAGTCGCGTGGGTTAGCCGAGCAATCAACGGCACATAAATCGGGTCTGACATTAAAACCATGTTCGATACGGCCAATAGTCGCGGGGAAGGAGCCACCACCATGGGCAAAGGCTATTTTTAGTTTCGGTAGTCGCTGCAAAACCCCGCCAAATATCATCGAGCAAATCGCTAAACTGGATTCAGCCGGCATACCCACTAGCCAAGGTAACCAGTATTTTGGCATTTTCTCTTTTGCCATCATGTCCCAAGGGTGAACAAATATGGCGGCACCGAGATCTTGTGCGGCCTGAAATATTGGGAAAAGTTGCGGGTGATCTAAGTTCCAATCATTAATATGTGAGCCTATTTGCACGCCAGCTAAGCCGATGTCATTGACACAACGTTCGAGTTCTTTTATTGCTAAATCAGGCGCTTGCATGGGTAACGTACCTAGTCCGACAAAGCGTTTAGGGTGCTCGCTGACAATGCTGGCGATATGATCATTTAAAAACTGTGATAAATCCAAGGTATCTTTTGGCTTAGCCCAGTAATTAAACATCACAGGCACAGTAGACAATACTTGCACATCGATATTGTGTTGCTGACAGTCTTTTAAACGTATCTTGGGATCCCAGCAATTGTGCGCGATTTCACGAAAAAATTTATCGTCTATCATCATGCGTGCACAACCACATTGATGGTGATCTAAACTAACAAAGCCGCCATAGCCGTATTTTTCACGCAAATTTGGCCAGCTTTTCGGTAAAATATGGGTATGAATATCTATTTTTAGCATGCTGACATCCTAAGTTCTTTCTGCACGAAAACCACATTGTTGACACTGGCAATGTTGCCGGTCGCCATAAAAGTTATTGAACACTTTCGGCAAGTCAGTTTCGATATTTTTTAAACTAAATTGTTCGCTGTAGAGTGGGTTATTACATTGCTGACAAAACCAAAACAGGGCATCTTGCTGCGTGGGCGCACGTTTTTGTTCAACCACAAGACCTATGCTGTTTTCAAAGCGCTGCGGTGAATGTAGGACTTTAGGCGGCAGCATAAATATTTCCCCTGCCTTGATATGAATATCAGTAAACGTAGGTGCGCGACTATTGTTGGCGTTACTGGCATAGTCTTGGTTGACCACCTTAAGCACCATTTCACCTTGCAATTGATAAAATAACTCAGGGGTTGGGTTGTAGTGAAAGTCGCTGCGCTGATTGGGCCCACCAACCACCATAACAATATAGTCATCTTGCTGAAATAGTTGTTTGTTGCACACTGGCGGCTTGAGTTGTTCGCGATGTTCGTCAATCCAGGCGTGTAAATTAAAGGGCATGCTGAAGTTAGCCATTATTTAGTCTCCGTTGCAGTTTGAGTACTCAAGGCAGCGATACACTTTAATTCAATGGCAATAGGCGTAGGTAATTTGTTCACCTCAACTGTGGTGCGACAAGGCATGTTGTCGGCAAAATATTGCGCGTATATGCGGTTGTAGGTGGCAAAGTCATCCTTGATATTGGTTAAAAATACCGTGACATCAACTAAGTCTAACCAATTAGCGCCGGCTGAGGCTAAGATAGTTCGGACATTTTGAAAGACACTATGACATTGTGCCTCAATGTCGTAGCGGATTACTTCTCCGTTAGCATCAAGCTCAACCCCAGGAATGGTTGCGCTGCCTGCTTGGCGAGGGCCAACACCCGATAAAAACAGTAAATTGCCCACTTGCCTGGCATGTGGGTATAAACCCACTGGTTTTGGCGCCTGATCGACATTGAAAGCTTCTGACATAATATTACCCGTTTAAGTTGTTATTATTATCGCCATATAGCGATGTTTATGTTTATAGGCTTTTACTTATCCTTGACCTTATCTTTTTATTCGCCTCGCTGGTTTGCGGCTTAATTGTTAGTATTTCACGCAAACATTTTTACTTTCCGTGAAAAATCGCATCGCGTCTAGGCCACCTTCACGGCCAAGCCCTGAGTGTTTCATGCCACCAAAAGGGGTGCGTAAATCCCTAAGTAGCCAACAATTTATCCAGACAATGCCGGTATTGATATGCTCAGCTAACTGATGAGCTCGGGTTAAATTATTGGTCCATATTGTGGCGGCAAGACCGTATTGGCTGTCGTTTGCCAGTGCTAAGGCTTGCTGGTCGTTATCAAAGGGCTGAATGGTTATAACTGGACCAAAAATTTCTTCTTGGTTAGCGCGAGCACTATTGGGTAAGTTTTCCATGATAGTGGGCTGGAGAAAGTAACCCTGTTGACAGCGACCTGTTAGTTGCACTTGTTGACCACCGATCAAAATTTTAGCCCCTTGCGCTTTGGCATCATCGAGATGGCCGAGTACTTTGTCTAAATGCGTTTTTGAGACCATGGCGCCCATTTCGCAGTCGTCGTGCAAGGGATCACTCGGGCTTAGCGCCCGAGCCTTGGCTACTAGGGCTTGCTTAAACTTGTGGTAAATCGAGCGTTCAATATACAAACGTGACGCGCACAAGCAAATTTGCCCTTGGTTGGCAAAGCTAGCGCGAAATACTTGCTCAAGGGTATCTTCAAAGTCGCAATCAGCAAAAATTAAGGCCGGATTTTTCCCCCCTAATTCTAGCGAGAGTTTTTTAAAGCTCGGCGCGACCAGTTGCGCTATGACCGCGCCGGTTGTTGTGCCGCCGGTAAATGAAATTGCTGTTATTTTCTTATGTTGGCATATCGCCTGACCAATATTTGTGCCACGCCCGTGCAAGATATTTAGTACGCCGTTAGGCAAACCGACCTTTTGGCAAATCTCACCAAGTATCGCGGCGGTTTTTGGAGTTACTTCCGACGGTTTTGCAATCACACAATTGCCAGCAGCTAAAGCGGGCGCAATTTTCCAAGTAAATAAGTACAGCGGTAAATTCCAGGGCGAAATACAGCCAACAATGCCAATGGCGGGCCTGAGCGTATAGTTAATGGCACTACCGACCATGGCGTGTGCTTCACTGGCAAACTGTGTACAGGCATGAGCAAAAAACTTAAAGTTACTGGCAGCGCGCGGAATATCAACGGTGCGCGCCAATGTGACCGGCTTGCCGTTATCTATGGCTTCGGCGATTGCCAGTTCGTCAAGTCGGTTGTTAATTTCATTGGCGATAGCTAATAAGTAATCAGCGCGTTGCTCTAGCGCCATGCTTTGCCATGCGGGTAGCGCTTTTTCTGCTGCTGTGACCGCTAGTGCTAAGTCTTGTTGGCAGCTATCAGGGAGTTGACCATACACTTTGCCCGTTGCTGGTTCAATATTATCAAGGTATTGCTGTGCAAGCGGCGCTTGATATTGACCATCAATAAAGTTTGCTAAGATATCCATGGCTCTCTCTTTTATAAACAGCTAGTGCGACCACCATCAACAGGTAAGTTAATACCGGTAATATAACTGGCCGCCGGTGAGGCTAAAAAGGCAGCTGCAGCGGCGAACTCTTCAGGAGCGGCAAAGCGCCGGAGCGGAATTTGTGCTTGTTCATTCAGTGTGGCTTGTTCAATGCTGATATTTTGTTTTTTTGCCTTGCCGGCAATAATCGCGTCTAAACGCGCGGTGGCAGTAGCGCCGGGTAGTACATTGTTGACGGTTATCCCGAATGGACCAAGTTCGTTAGCCAAAGTTTTAGCCCAACTGGCGACGGCGCCGCGTATGGTGTTTGACACCCCTAAGCCGGCAATAGGTTGCTTTACTGAGGTAGAAATAACGTTAATAATGCGGCCGAATTGTTTGGCTTTCATGCTGGGAAGCAGCGCTTGAACTAAGTGGTGGTTAGTAATTAAGTGCAAATTAAAGGCCTCTATAAAGTCACTAACGTCAGCGCTATTGGCAGGGCCTGGCGCTGGTCCGCCGGTGTTGTTGAGTAAAATGTCATATCCGGTATTTTCTATAACATCTTTATTAATTACGCTTTTAACTTGTTCAGGTTGCGTGAAGTCAGCAATTAGGATTTTGTGCGTTTGACCTTTTAGGCAAGATAATTGGCTTTTTACTTGCTCAAGCTTGCTTTGGTTGCGAGAGAATAAGGTGACACTGGCGCCTAAATTAGCCAGTTCGAATGCACAGGCGCGGCCTATACCTTGGCTACTACCACAAACGAGTGCCCGTTTGCCGTCTAAATTAATATCCATTGCTGCCTCTATTGTATTTATTTTATCCACTTTTTTAGCACATTAAAAAATTAAATGTCAGTTAATACTGTCAGCTTTAATTGCCGCTTGCAGATGCTAGATCCTATGCTGACAAAAAGAAAACTATCGCTAAAAGGGAGCCGTTTAGCATAAATAACAAGACATTGCGCAGTGGGCTAGGTAGAGTAAGCGTTATGCTATTTAATGCATAAGCCGTTAACCGTGCTCGTATATACCTGTTATAAACACTCGGTGCGAGCAACCATTCGATATACACATGGAGTAGAAAATGAAACGTAACGCACTCGCGATCTTAATTGCCTCATCTTTGGCAATATCTTCTTTGACCAGTAGTACAGTGTTAGCATCTGAGCAAGCGGCGGCAAACTATATTGCCAAGGATTATCAGCAACATTTAGCGCCATTGTGGGATCACTTTCATCGCAATCCTGAATTATCCTTAATGGAAGTAAAAACCGCGAAACGTTTAGCTAATGAGTTAAGTGCGGTTGGCTATGAAGTCACCCAAGGAGTAGGGGGAACGGGCATAGTGGCAATCATGAAAAATGGCCCAGGTCCTTTGGTAATGGTGCGCGCAGATATGGATGGTTTGCCTGTGGTTGAGCAGTCAGGCTTAGCGAATGCCTCAACCGTTAAAATGCAAGATTGGCATGGTGAAACCGTAGGCGTTATGCATGCTTGTGGTCATGATGTGCATATTACCAGTTTAGTCGGTACCGCACGTTATATGGCTGATCATAAAGATAAATGGTCGGGAACATTGATGTTAATTGGGCAACCTGCCGAAGAGCGTGGACCGGGTGCTTCGGCTATGATGGCAGATAATATCTGGCAGCGTTTTGGTCAACCTGATTATGCGTTTGCATTTCATGTCAGCGCTAACGCCGAAGCAGGAAAAGTGATAGTTGATGAAGGCTCACCGTATGCCGGCGCCGATACGGTTGATATTACCATTCATGGTGTTGGTGCCCATGGTGCTTCACCGCATCAAGGTAAAGACCCAATTGTTATCGGTGCACAATTAGTCAATAACTTACAAACCATTATTAGTCGTGAATTAGCGCCGCGTTATGCTGGTGTGATCACCGTTGGCGCTTTTCATGCGGGCACCAAGCACAATATTATTTCCGATCAGGCAAAATTACAGCTCACCGTGCGCAGCTTAACCCCAGAAGTACGTGAGCAACTACTCACTGCCATCAAGCGTGTCGCAATAGGCACCGCGCGCACGGCTGGTGTGGCTGAAGATATGTTGCCTGAAGTGGTTGTCAGTGAGTTTTCATTTCCGCCCACCTTTAATGATCAAAAATTGGCAAAACGCTTGAAGCGAGTATTAGCAGATAAAATGGGGCCCGAGGCGTTAATACCGCCGGCAGAAACCGGTATGGGGGCAGAAGATTTTGGCTTCTTTACTACCGATCCCTATATTCCCAGTGTGTATTTTAAAGTTGGTGGCACGCCAAAAGCTGACTTTGAACGTGCTGCAGCAGGCGGCCCTGCAGTCCCTAGTCACCATAGCCCGCAATTTAAAATAACGCCAGAGCCAGCAATCAGATCGGGAGTAGAGGCAACCATACATGCCTTGCTCGATGTAATGGCGAAGTAAGCTGCGTCTTTGCAATGCTAGCCTATGATGAAAAGCAGCAAGGTAAGCCTACTTTGTTGCTTTAACGCCTAACCACAAGTACTGGTGATCTTAAGTAGGGTAATAGTATAAATAGCTTGTACCCTAAGGCAGGACTAAGGCGAGATTCTGGCGGATAAGCCTTAAACGGTAAGGTAAAATAAAAAAGCCCAGTCTAAGACTGGGCTAAAATAAAGGGAGAGATTATCTAGATAATTTAGCTATGTGCTTAGCTTTTTTTCTTCTAAGCTTTTTTGCTGCATCAAGCTTTTACCATTAATGGCAATTTTTCTTGGCTTTAATGCTTCTGGAATTTCACGCTCAAGGTCAATGTGTAGTAACCCGTGCTCAATAAAAGCACCAATGACTTTAACGTGATCACCTAGCTGAAATTTACGCTCAAAGCTGCGCTCGGCTATACCTTGATGCAAAAATTTACGCTCGTTGTTCTTATCATCACTGGCTTTAGTGCCGGTCACGATAAGGGTGTCTTGTTTTGATTCAATATCCAGTTCTTCTTCCGCAAAACCAGCGATGGCCATGGTGATGCGATATTGATCATCCGCAAGTAACTCAATGTTATACGGCGGGTAAGAAGACTGTTTGTCTGCTCTTGAGGCTTTGTCGATAAGACCCGCTAAGTGGTCGAATCCGATAAATGAGCGGTAAAGTGGGCTGAAATCTGTACTTGTACGCATAATTCATATCCTATTAAAGTTTAGCAATATGTTGTCTCTGTTAATGCTTTAAAATGCCAAAACCAGCCAGTGCTGCGAATTATTACATCAAAAGATATTATACAGAGTGTTTATGTGCCTTTCATTATTGAACAGGCGGTTAATGTAGACCCTATTGGCGACTACAATACTATAGATGGGCTCACTGGGAATTATTTCAAGTGTTAACGTTAAATTTTTTTATTAAAAATAATGGTTTTTTATTTATGTTACTGATTATGTTGTTTTTTTAGTCATAAGTGCTTTGCTGTTAGTCAACACTTATGACGGATATTGGCTTATGAACAGTAAGCAAGTCACCATTACGTCATGGCGTTAACGATCGCTGTTTGCCTCCACAAGATCTGAAGACGTACTTAGGGCTTTTAACGTCGTTAACGCGGTATCGTAATCTGGGTGTTGGGAAATATTTGCCACCAACTCTTTGTAGGCAATGATACCATCAGTATCTATGATAAAAATTGCACGGGTTAACAGCCCCATGTCTTTAATCAATAAGCCATAGTTTTCGCCAAAGTTTCGCCAAACCGCATCTGATAACACCTTGATATTATTAACTTTTTCTGTTTTGCAAAAACGTTTTTGTGCAAAGGGTAAGTCATTGCTTATCGTAAGCACGACAACATCGTCTGCTAAGTTAGCCACCTCATCATTAAAGCGCTTTGTTTGAATAGAACAGACACCGGTATCTAAACTCGGTACTACTGAAATTAATAACGGCTGATTTTTAAAATCAGCTAAAGTGACGGGTGAAAACGACTCGGTGACCACTTTAAAGTCGGGGGCCTTATCACCAACGGCAACTTGGTTACCTAATAAAGTTACATATTTATTACCCGCCATGACTAAATTGGTGGTTTCTGTTAGCTCTGTCGCTGTAGCTTGCACTAGCGCTGAAGTGAAAAAAGTAGCACTTATCAAGGCAATTACTGGCAATTTTAAAATATTCATCATGTTAGTGTTTACTTAAGGTAAAATATTGTTCAAGCTTACCTTTGTCGAAGCGAAAATGCGAATAAAAGCTGTGTAATTTTCCAAAATACACAACTGTTTATCTATATCGTGTTGATGCGTTTCGAGTGTCTGTATTTGTGATGATTTTTTGCTAAAAATATGATGGAGCATTTTACCTAGCAAGATAAGGTTTTTTTATGGCTACCCCTCTACTTATTTGTGACGATTCTAATATGGCGCGTAAGCAAGTTGCGCGCTCTTTGCCAGACGGTTGGGATGTAGATATAACCTTTGCCAGCAATGGCCTTGAAGCTATTGCGGCAATTAAAGCCGGTAAAGGTGATGTTTTATTGCTGGACTTAAATATGCCAGAAATGGATGGTTATCAAGTCTTAGAAGCTATTCTTAAAGAAGACTTGCCAACGGTAGCGGTTGTGATCTCAGGCGATATTCAACCGGAAGCCCATCAAAGAGTAAAAAGTTTAGGCGCGCTAGACTTTATTAAAAAACCGGTAGATAAAAACAAACTCACTGAAATATTACTCGCTTACGGCTTGTTTAATAAACAGGAGTTAAGCGAGCCGCAAACCGATCACCAGACTAGCGCTGCAACCAAGCGTGATGCGCAGCCTTTAGCCAGAGCTGCGCCGGTAGCTAAACCCTTTGCCGCGAAGTCTGATGCCATAATGATGGTAAATAATGAGATGCGCGATTGCTATCAAGAAATTGCCAATGTTGCTATGGGGCAAGCAGGCGACTTATTGGCGCGCTTATTGGACGTTTTTGTGGTGTTACCTATTCCTAACGTCAACTTAATTGAAGTTAGTGAACTCACCATGGCGTTATCTGATGTAGAAAATAAAGAAAAAACCTCGGGTATTTGCCAAGGCTTTATTGGCGCGGGTATCTCAGGTGAAGCACTGTTAATTCTTAATGACTCTAGCTTTCAGGATGTTGCTGCGTTAATGAAATATGAGCAAACACTGGACAGTAATATTGAGTTAGAGCTGTTAATGGATATGGCTAACTTGCTGATTGGCGCCTGTTTAAATGGTATTTCGGCGCAATTAGATATGTCGTTTAGTCAGGGGCACCCTATGGTACTCGGGCAGCACAGACAAATTGCCGAGTTAATTGCCAGTAATACGAAAAAATGGCAAAAAACACTGGCCATTGAAATTAGTTATAGTATTGAAAATTACCCGATTAAATGCGATCTGCTGTTGCTTTTTACTGAAGAGTCAGTAGCGACTTTAAATAATAAAATTGCTTACTTGTTGGATTAATCATGTCAGGACAAAGCGAACAATTAAATGAAATTCATTGGTTAATGGAAATGCTCCACACCATAGATGTGGGCTTAGTGGTGCTTGATAGGGATTATACCATTCAAATTTGGAATGGTTTCATGGAGAACCATAGTGGCTTATTGCCGCGTGAAGTTAAAGACAAAAAGCTGTTTGACTTATTTGCAGAAATCCCTAAAGACTGGTTTCTCAGAAAAGCTGAGTCAGTATTTTTATTGAAGAACAAAGCTTTTACGATATGGGAGCAGCGGCCTTATGTTTTTAAATTCAATAATTACCGACCAATCACAGGAACGGCTGATTTTATGTATCAAAACACGACATTTATTCCATTAATGTCGTCAACCGGGCAGGTTAGCCATTTATGTTTATTGGTCTACGATGTTACCGACAATGCTATTCACAAAATGGAGTTGGAAAAAGCTAATGCTGACTTAGCCATTTTGAGCCAAACCGATGGATTAACGCAGCTTTTTAACCGCAGTCATTGGCAACAATGTCTTGAAGCTGAGTTTAAGCGTTTTACTCGTAGCCAAAATATCAGTAGTTTGGTAATGCTAGATATAGATCACTTTAAGGCGGTTAACGATAACTATGGTCACTTGGTGGGGGATGATGTTATCCGCCACTTAGCAAAAGCCTTGCGTGAACAAGTGCGAGAAACTGATATTTGTGGTCGTTATGGGGGGGAAGAGTTTGCTATTTTGTTAGCCGACACCGGCGCAAATGATGCGCTGGTATTTGCCGAACGGCTACGAAAAACAATTGCAGACGCGCTGGTTATTTACAATGATATTGAAATTAAGTACACCATCAGCATAGGTATCGCTGAGATAAAACCAGAGCTAGGCAGTGCCGCACAGTGGTTAGAAAATGCTGATACAGCACTTTACCAATCAAAAGCAAACGGCCGTAATCAAGTGACAATTTTTCAATCATAAGCCATGAAGCACATGGTTTTTGTCGCAAACGATCACGGCTTGCTTTTGCTATATCTGCTGACATTTCAACTCAAATTAATGTCCTTTGGCGAGATAAAATAACGTATGGCATAGGAAAGGATAATGGCGATTAATACACCACAGGTGTTAGCCGCCAGATCTAGCCACTCGCCATAACGATTGACATGCGGCTGGATTAATTCAATTGCGCCGCTCCAAGCAACAAAAAACACTGCTAATAGCAACCAATATTTAGGGCGTCGTATCGCTGCAGGGAGCATCAAGGCGCAATAACCAATAAAGTGATGAGTTTTATCACTGCCAGGGGCTGGCGGTAAGTAGTCTGCTGGAAATAAAGAGCCGGCGGTGATTAGCGTTAAAATAACTAAGCTAATGGCTAACCAAAACCGACTCACTATTTGGATCAAAGTAGCTAGCATTATTTTTGATAAACCAAGTTACCGTTCACCCAAGTTTTTTCGACGTTTATCTGCCAGATGTTTTCTGCTGGTATCGTAAATAAGTTATTGTCGAGCAATATAAAGTCGGCTTTTTTGCCGGCTGCAAGGCTGCCAATAATATGCTCTTGATGACCGGCATACGCGGCATCTAAGGTAAAGCTTCGAAACGCTTCAACAGCCGACATTTTTTCTGCTGCAAACCAACCACCTTGTGGCTTGTTGTCATGATCTTGGCGGGTTATTGAGGCATGTAAACCATAGAAAGGGTTGGGTGACTCAACCGGAAAGTCTGAGCCGGCGGCAATAATGGCATTGGCATCGAGTAATTTACGCCAAGCGTAGGCACCTAAAATCCGGTTCGGGCCTAGCCTGTCTTGAGCCATGTTTTTATCACTAGTGGCATGCGTTGCTTGCATAGCGGCAATTACGCCAAGCTCAGCAAATCTGGGAATATCTTCTAGCCGTAGCACTTGTGCATGCTCAACGCGGTGGCGCAGCGCTTTGCTATCGCTGGCTTTGATCAGCTTTTCATAACTATCAAGTACCAATTTATTGGCGTGATCGCCAATTGCATGGCTATTGACTTGAAAGCCATGCGCCATTGACGTTTGCACAAGCTGTTCAAACGCTGCTGGGGTATTTAACAACAATCCTTTATGACCTGGGTGATCAGAATAGTCAGCCAGTAAAGCTGCGCCGCGGCTACCTAAGGCCCCATCGGCTTGAATTTTTACACTATTAAAGCTCAGCATGTCATCTGGGCTACGGTAATGGCCTTGCGCTAGGGTTTGCTGCCATTGCGGCGATGGTAGGTATAACATAGCGTTGACCCGAATAGTCATGGCATTTTCTTGACTGAGCTCTTTAAATGCCAGAAGATTTTCACGGTCGATACCCGCGTCATGAACACTGGTTAAGCCGTAACTGGCTAACGAGTCCATGGCTTTGATCAGCACTTGTTTTTGTTGTTTGATAGTTAGTGGCGCAATGCTGTTATCTATTAATGCCATGGCATTATCGATAAAAACACCGGTTGGCATACCTTGGCTATCTTTAATGATTTCGCCACCTTCAGGTGATACCGTATCTTTATTGATACCGGCTAAAGCCATAGCTTTAGTGTTAGCCCAACCGGCATGACCATCGACACGCTTTAGCCAAACCGGGCGATCAGGAAATAGTGCATCTAAGCTTTTAGCACTGGGAAAGGCATTGCTTGGCCATTGGCTTTGATTCCAGCCACGCCCTTGTATCCAAGTTAACGTGGTGTTGGCTTTGGCATAGGCTAGGGTTTTATTGACCGCATCTTGCTCAGAGCGGCTATTAACGAGGTCTGCGCGCAATAAACTTAACCCGTAATTGAGAATATGACCATGAGAGTCTATTAAACCCGGTAGTAGGGTTTTACCCTCACCGTCAATTATCGTTAACCCTTTGTGGCTAGGCAGTGGCTCAGAAGCCGAATATATTTTGTCTATTTTATCATTGGTAAAGGCAATCGCGCTGAACTGGCTAAGCTTGTTGTCGGCTATGGTATAGCCTTGAATATTTTTAATTAATGTACTTTTTGCTAAGACCAATGCAGGGCTGAGTGTCAATAACAATAAGCTTGCTGTAAACGTGCGCGCGATCATCTTCATTTTATTGCCTTTATTTAGCGTTATTTTCGCTAAATACTAGCATGAAGCATGGACAAGTTTTTAGTTTTTCTTTTTAGCCTTATCGGCTCTGCAAAATAAAATTAGGACCGAGAAGGTCCTAATTTTTCTTGTAAACCTAGCGCATAGCTAATGCTTTTTATACCGTTCTGGTGGCACTTGCCGGTGGGATCAAGGCCGCTTTTCTGGCGGGGTAAAGTACCGCTAATTGCCCGACAATAAATAGCGCGATAACACCAAAGGCGATTAATTCAACCCCGATAGGGGCAAAGTTAAAGGTATTAACCAACCAGATATTTAGCGCAATAGCACCGATGCAGCCTAGCGTGACACCAATGCTTGAAATAAGAAAGTTCTCCAGCATAAAGTAACGCATTATTTGCCCCTTGGTCGCCCCTAATGCGCGGCGGGTGCCAATTTGTTTTACGCGCCGGTTAATGCTGAAAATGGCTAAGCCGACGATGCCAAAGCCAGTGATCAAGGTTAAGGTTATCACCACAGTGATGAGAATTTTATTACTGGCATTGTGTTGCTGATAACTACGGGCTCGGGTTTCTTCCACTGTGGTAACGCGGCGGATAATGCGCTCTTTATCACTTTCGGCTAAGGCTTTTTCAATAATAGGCATTAAACGATCACGTTGGCCTGGCTCAGTGCGAATATAGTAATAGCTACCTTTTGAAGCACGATGAAAGGGCACTAACATACTACGCTCAACACCATTCCAGCCATTCCAAGGGGCCTGTAGTGCCTTAACCACGCCGATTATTTGCATGGGTTGATGCTGTGAGATATAGACAGTGTTGCCAATCGCTGCTTGCCAATCATCTGGGTATAAGCTTTCGGCAAAGGCTTGGGTAATAATGGTTTTTGACGGCCATGTGGATTGACCATCTTGACGAATTTCTACGTCGGCTTGACTAAAGTTAGTACCGGCGATTAGCGTTAAACCTAAGCTGTTGATACCGTGCTCGTCAACCAAATAAATGGCAGCGCCAATGGCATCTTTATCTTCACCTGGCTGGTGTTGTAGCGCCATTGACCAACCACTGCCACTTAACGGCACGGCATTAATTTGCACTGCATCAATAACCCCTGGCGTATTGCGTATGGTATGCAAGTCGGTTTGCAGGTGCGAGATAATATTATAGTCTTGCGCAAAGATAGTATTGGTTAAGTAAAAGCTATTAGCCTCGTCTAAACCGCTGGCGCGTTGCATTTGCTGTTGACGCTCTAGGATCATAAAAATGGCATTGACCATGATGGCCAAAGTTAAAGCAATTTGCAGTGCAATGAGTAGCGCACCTATTTTATTACGCGCTAATGCGCGCAGTATCAGTCCGGTTTCTAACATCATAATTTCCTATTTTAGTTAGCGAGCATTTATTGGCTTTTCAGTTGTTGTGCTGGCTGTATGTGACAAGCGCGCCAAGTTGGGTATAAGCCTGCAAGTATGCTAGAAAATAGCGCCAGCACGACTGCCAAGCCTGCCATTTTGCTATCTAGTGTGGCTAAGTCTTTCATGGCGTCACCATAAAGTAGCTCAATACCCTGTAAACCAAAGTAGGCTAGTATCAAACCTAATATGCCACCGATAATGCCGATACAGGCTGACTCAATGATATATTGGTAAAACAAGGTGCGTTTACTGGCACCAAGGGCTTGCCTTAAGCCAATTTCCGGTGCTTTGCCTAAAAATTTTGCCAGCAATAAGCCCACGGTGTTAAGTAAGCACACCATTAAAAACATAAACGACATTGCCATCATCATTTGTGCATCATCTGCCACCACTTCTTGTGACGCTAACCATTGCATAACATTGCTTAAGCGGTTATCTATCGGGCGTTGAAAACGGCCAAGCTGTTGCTGCTCTTGAACGTAGGCGTTGAGAAATTGCATATACTCTGCTTTTTCTTGTGCACTATTTAACTGCACCCAAAACTGTGTCCAAATACACTCTGAAGCTAGAAAAGCCTGAAAGCCATCGCCAGTTGGCTTCCAGCAATTGGTATTACCCGAACGGGATATTTTTTCATCAGCAATTAAGTGAAACGGCACAAAGATATCTTCCGTATCGTTAAAAGCGCCGGTGGTAATATCATAAAAACGCGGCTTTGGTTGCCAGTTGTCAATGACCCCGACGACACGATACATGTTACCGGCGAGTTTGATGGATTGGCCCACTGAGTTTTCACCGCCAAAAAGCTTTTCATTGCTTGCTTTGCTTAGCACCACCACATGCTCTTTGTTGTCATCACTTGCTTGTGACCAAGGGTTACCGTAAAGAAAAGGCACATTAAACATAGTAAAAAAGTCAGCTGTATTTGCCCGGGCATTGACTATTAATGGCAGCATGTCAGGATCTGTTGGCTCAATAACAGCAAAGGCTTGCGCTTGCACGCTTTGTCGAAATGCTTGCTTGGCACGCATTAGATTAGTTGCATCGGTATAGGTTAATTGATCGGGTGGGTTTAAACCGTCATCAAAGGGATCGTTCACATCCCAACTATCAAGTTGGACATAGAAAAGTTGTTCACTTTGCTCTGGGATTGGGTTCGACGACATTAAATAGTTCACCGTCACGGTAGTAATGGCGGCGCCTATTCCTAAGCCGATAGCAGACACCATTAACAGGCTTAAGCCCCAGTGGCGTAAAATGCTGATCCAAGCAAGTCGTAAATAATAATTAAACATACAAGTGTCCTTGTTTATGTGATGTTAAGGTTTCAGGCAATGGCTTGCTTGTTCAGTATGGGTGCGCTTTGTTGCTCATTCACCTGACCATCTTTAACTTGTATGGTACGCTTTGCACGCGCCGCTAATTGTGCATCGTGGGTTACCATAATAATGGTAGTGCCTTGTTGGTTAATCTCTTCTAGTAATGCCATCACCCCTTGAGCCATTTCCGAGTCTAAATTGCCAGTTGGTTCATCCGCTAATAGGAATCTTGGGCTGGTGGCTAGGGCTCTGGCGATGGCAACGCGCTGCTGTTGTCCGCCGGAGAGTTGGCTAGGGAGATGTTTCATCCGTGTTGCTAAACCAACCCGCTCGAGGTTTTCTTCAATTCGGCGTTTGCGCTCTTTGCTGTTAAAGCCACGATAACGCAACGGTACATCGACATTGTCATACAGGTTTAAATCAGGGATTAAGTTAAAGCCTTGAAAAATGAAACCAATTTTTTCATTGCGTAAGCGAGAGCGGCCGTTGTCATTGAGTTTGCCAACGTCCTTACCGTCTAATAAAAACTCACCACTACTGTAAGTTTCCAGTAAACCCGCAATGTTTAAAAAGGTGGTTTTGCCTGAGCCAGAAGGGCCGGTAACACTGACAAACTCGCCCTCGTTAACGTGCAAACAAAAATCGCGTAACGCATGAGTTTGAATGTCGGCTGTTTGAAATATTTTATTAATGTTGTTCATTTCTAGCATGATGTATTCCTTTAGTATTTAGCTACGCTTGTTCGCTATTATTTATGTTGTTTGCAAGTTACTCACTCAGTAACACTTGTCTTGCGTCATTAAAGCTGTCGGTACCTGAGATAATGATCTGATCACCAACGTCAAGGCCGTGTAATATTTCGACATGGCTTAAGCTTCGCGCCCCAGTGCTAATGGCGGTTTTTTCTGCTAAGCCATCGCGCACTTTATAAGCAAAGCGACCACCACTGCTTTCTAAAAACTGCCCACGTTGTACTTGCAAAACATCGGCTTTGTATTCAAGAATAATTTGCGTGTTTAAGCGTTGGTTCTGCCGCAGCTTTGTTGGAATGTCATTAATAAAGCGCACTCGCCCAGTGACCTGGTTATTCAGTATTTCGGGGGAAATCGTCACTAAGCGAGCACGAAAGGGCTGTTGTTCAAATTGAATATTAACTTCCATGCCTAGCGCTAAGTCATCGGCATAGCTTTCAGGAATTTCAATTTCAACTTCAAACTGTGATAAGTCGACTATGGTTAAAATAGCTTGGTTTTTACTTAAAAACGTTTTGTTGGCGGTACTTAAATTACCAACAATACCCTTGACCGGAGCACTAATGCGCAAACCATCTACTTGGCGTTGCAGTTCTTGTACTAATAAGGTTTGTCGTCTGATGTCTAACTGCAGTGATTGGCTATCAAAGTCAAGACTTTCGGTATTTAGTGCGGCGTCTTGTACCGCGTGTTGATGTTGTAAGCTGGCATGCTCTAACTCATCTTGGGCTTTTTCATAATCAATTTGGCTAATGGCATTCTTTTGAAAACCTAAGTCAGCGCGCCGCTTTTCACGTTTCGCCGTGATCAATTTAACCTTGGCTAAATCAACCGCTTTTTGATCAATTAAGCGCTGCTTTTTTGCTTGAATTTTCTGACGTTGCCAGCTTGATTGTAAGCTTTGTAAAGTTGCTTGTTGTTGAAATAATTGGCTATTAAGCTCTGGGCTTTCAAGTTCGGCAATAATCTGCCCTTGCTTTACCTCATGTCCTGCCTCTATTAATAAGGTAATTGTGCCGTCAGCTGGGCTATAAACGGTTGGACTGACCGCAGCAACAACGCGCCCTAACACAGAAATATCTCGGATAAAGTCACCTTGGCTAATGGTGGCAATACGCACTCTATCTCTGGCAATTGTGTGTTCAGCTAGACTCCAACGTGAAGCCGACGGTGCTACTTGCCAAATAATAGCGCTGCTTAATATTAGGCTTAATATGATAATGGTCCAGCGTTTTTTAGCTGAAGTAGCCACACTTATTTTACTGTCTTGTGCACTGGTGTCTTTAATCGACATGACTTTTCCCCCGAATGTCAAAACCAGTGCTGATTCATAAGCAAGGCCATTTGCCAATGAGCACTGATATAGACTAAGTCGTGCTAAGTGGCGAAAAGGTTTAAAAGTAAGGTAAGTTTTTTGCTATCAGTGCTTCAAGCTGACAGCTTTAACGTCGATTTTTGGTGTTGTAATAGCGTTGGCGCTGGCGCAGAACAGCAAAGGTTAACAGCAGTAGGGGGATGCTAAAGTCGATAAAACGTGTGTAGCGAGCGTAAGGGGTTAGACCGGAGACTAATGCCACATCAGCCGTTAGCACAGCCTCTTGAAATTGCGGTATTTGGTGACTGATTTGGCCTTGGTGATCAACCACAGCGGTAATGCCGTTATTAGTGGCGCGTAAAAATGGCCGACCAAACTCCAATGCGCGCATTCTGACAATTTCTAAGTGTTGATGCGGACCATGCGAGTCGCCAAACCATGCGTCATTGCTTACCGTGAGTAATAAATCAGTTTGCTCAGAAAAATTCGCACTTAACTGCTCAGCAAAAGCCACTTCAAAGCAAATTAACGGCAACAGCTGATAGCCATTGGCAGTTAAATTGTTTTGCACATAGTTGCCACGACTAAAGGAGGACATAGGTAAGTTAAAAAACGGCGCAAGTGGTCGTAACCAGTCACCAAAGGGCACAAATTCGCCAATGGGCAACAAGTGATGTTTGCTGTAGCGATTTTGATTATTATAGTGATAGCTACCTTGGCTATCATCAGCACTGCTTTTGCCTAATACTAGAATATTATTGTAGTAATTTTTCGTCGCTAAGTTGTAATCAATAATGCCGGAAATAATAGCACTGTTATTAAGTAGCGCGGAGCTTTGCGCTAACTGTAAAAAGTCTTGTGCTTGATGGCTTGGCTCTACCGCGGTAATGGCGGATTCTGGCCAAATAATGAGCTCTGCCGGATAATGTTGCCGGGTTAAGTCTAAGTATTTAAGCATACTCGGCCAGGTTAGCTCAGGTGCCCATTTCATTTCCTGCTTGATATTGGCTTGTACTAACAAGGTTTTCACTGTTTTGCCGGTTGTTTGCACCCAAGTTAACTGTTGAAAAATTACGCTAGCCATGCTGATGAGCGCCAATAAACTGATATTGAGCAGAACTTGTCGCTGTTTAATGAGTTCAACTATGACAATGCTGATAATAATAACTAAGGCAGTAATGCCTTTTTCCCCTATCACAGGAGCAAAGCTGGCTAAAGGGCCATCAATTTGGCTATAACCGAGTGTCAGCCAAGGAAAGCCGGTTAGAAACACACCACGGAGAAACTCAGCAAAAAGCCAAATGGGGAGTAACAGCCAAAGGTTGAGCTGCTGCTGGTGCGAAAATCGCGCCGCTAAATAACAGGCAAGCGTCAGAAATAACGCTAAATAAAGGCACAATAGTAACATCAGCAATATTGATACTGCGAGTGGTAAGCCGCCAAACTGGTCGATACTGACATGCACCCAGCTTATGCCGGCAGAAAACCAAGCAAGTGCAAAGATAAAGCCTTGCTTTGCTGCTGCTTTAGGAGCTTTTCCTTGCATTGAGTAGAGCCAGCTTGGCAAAATAATCGCCAATAGCCAATATTGGGAAAATGGCGCGTAGCAAAACACCAGCGCCAGACCTAAGAAGAAGCTCAGCGCATTGCTTTTATTGGTTATGTTGCGCTGAATTGTTTTAATGAATGAACTGAACATTGGGGTTAATCAGCATCTTTACCGACCGCAACATGATCCTTAGGAATGGTAACTTGCAAGGTTTGAATACGGCGATTATCTGCCGCGGTAATTTTAAAGGTGATTTTATTAATACTGACTTTTTCGCCTTTTTTCGGCATGTGGCCAAAGTGTTGCAAGACTATGCCGCCTATGGTGTCGGCATCATTTTCATTAAATTGAAAGTCAAAATAGCTATTAAAGTCAGCAATATCGGTCAGCGCTTTCACTTGAAAGACTTGCCCAGCTAAATGTTTGATATCTTCTTCGAGGGTATCGTCCGTTTCATCTTCAATTTCGCCAACAATTAGCTCTAAGATATCTTCAATGGTCACGACACCAGAAACACCACCGTATTCATCCACCACAATCGCCATGTGATAACGTTGTTGGCGAAACTCTTTTAATAGTGGATCAACTTTCTTGCTTTCGGGCACAATAATGGCGGGGCGAATAACTTGTGAGATGCTAAAGCTATCGGAGATCTTATTAAAACCATAAGCTAATAAGTCTTTTGCTAATAAGATACCTTCAACGTCATCAATATCGTCATTAATCACCGGAAATCGAGAGTGGCCTGACTCAACTATGGTTTCAAGCGATTGTTCAAGCGGGTCGTTAATATCTAAAGTCACCATTTGTGAACGTGGGATCATAATGTCTCGCACACGCATATCAGATACTTCGAGCACGCCTTCAATCATTTGTTTAATTTCAGGGTTGATAATTTCACGATCTTCCGCATCATTTAATGCGTCAGCGAGTTGGTCTGTATTATTCGGCTCTCCAGTAAACACTTGCATAATTTTATCCAAGATAGATTTATTTGAAGAACCGTTACTAGAGTGGGGGTGGTCGTCGCTCATAGAGCCTTTTTATTTCCTGTTAGTTGAATTTAGCCTTGCTAGCAGGCTAGTTTGTAACCGATTTCGGTTAATTTCAAGTGCTAAATCGTGGTTTAGTTACTTCTCTCTTCATTTTACTGCAGTAGATCAAATGAATTAAGACAATTTTTTACTATAAATGAGCATTAGGCTTGAGCCTGTGCTGCTAATTACATGGTCTCACTTTCACTATAGGGATCAGCAAAGCCTAATGTCGCCATGATTTTTCGCTCAAGCGCTTCCATTTGTTCTGCTTCATCATCTTGTATGTGATCATAGCCGAGTAAATGTAAGCAACCATGTATGACCATGTGTGCCCAGTGCGCATTAAGCGGCTTGTTTTGCGCCTTCGCTTCTTGTTTGACAATAGCGGTGCAGATAACTAAGTCACCTAATAAATCAAGTTCAATACCGTCAGGGAGTTCAAATGGAAATGATAAAACATTGGTGGCGTTATCTTTACCGCGGTATTGATAATTCAATTGTTGGCTTTCGTCGATATTGACTAGGCGTATGGTAAGCTCATACGGCTTATTAAATGCGGTCAGCGCAGCTTCGGCCCATGTTTGGAATAGCGCTTTGCTAGGCACTGCGCTGTCGTCACTGGCCTGCTGTAGATCAAGGATAATGTTACTGGTCATTATGGTCATCTTGATTTTGAGCGCTTGTTTGCTGGGCCTTTAATTTATCGTTTTTTCGGCGGTTTTCTTTCTGCTCATGGTCTTCGTACGCTTGCACTATATGCGCGACAACTGGGTGCCTGACCACGTCTTTTGCTTGGAAAAAGTTGAAGCTAACACCGGGAATATCCACTAGTACTTCTATGGCATGGCGCAAACCTGACTTTTGGCCACGGGGCAAGTCTACTTGGGTAATATCACCCGTGATCACCGCACGAGAGTTGAAACCAATACGCGTTAAAAACATTTTCATTTGTTCAACTGTGGTATTTTGGCTTTCATCGAGAATAATAAAGGCATCGTTTAAGGTTCGGCCACGCATATAAGCGAGCGGCGCCACTTCAATGACATTACGTTCGATCAGTTTTTCTACTTTTTCAAAGCCCAGCATTTCAAACAGTGCATCATAAAGGGGGCGCAGGTAAGGATCGACTTTTTGTGATAAGTCACCGGGTAAAAAGCCGAGTTTTTCACCCGCCTCTACTGCGGGGCGCGTCAACAGTATGCGTCTAATTTCCTGACGCTCTAAAGCATCAACAGCACACGCCACCGCTAAATAGGTTTTACCTGTACCAGCAACGCCTACGCCAAAGCTAATGTCATTAGTGATGACATTACGAACATAGTTTTGTTGATTTTCATTACGAGGCTTGATTAAACCGCGCTTGGTTTTAATGGTTACCATCTCATCATATTTAGCATCAAGCGCAGTCGGTGCGGCCTCTAAAACGTCGGCATCAAGGATAGCTAAATGCACCAAATCAGCAGCGATAGTTTTAGCCTTGCCTTTAACTGTTTGTGTTTCAAGGTAAAGGTTGAGTAAGATTTTTTTTACCGCCAAGCTGTGTAAGTTGCTGCCAGTGACTTTAAAGGCATGGCCGCGATAGCTGATTTCAACCCCCATGCGGCGTTCGATAGTTTTTAAGTTATCATCCATCGCGCCGCATAAATTGGCTAAACGATCATTGTCGGCTGGAGAAAGTTCAAAGTTAATGCTGATATTTTTACTCAATTGTAGATCCTGTTGCAAACAAACATGAAGCGCGGCATGGCAAATCTCTGCTTTGCCATGCCGGATAAAAAGCTTTAGCTACCTTAAGGGGTAAAAGTTGCCACGCCCAACTCATCAACCGCGTTGTCGCTAGCAAGGTGATGGCTGTTCGCTAAAATATCAGCCGGAGAATGTGCAATACGCAAGCCCATTTCACTTTCTTGGCGTACTAGTTCACCGCGCAGTGAGTTGGCATAGACATCGGTGATTTTGACATCAACAAATTGGCCAATAACGGTATGCGGGGCAACAAAGTTGACGATGCGGTTGTTTTCGGTGCGACCGCGCAACTCCATTGGGTTCTTCTTCGAAGGCCCTTCAACTAAAATACGTTGCTCGGTATTTAGCATGTTGCGGGCAATGCGCAACGCCTGTTGGCTTATGCGGTCTTGCAATATTTGTAAGCGCTGTTTTTTAACGTCATCGCTGATATCGTCTACCATGTCAGCGGCAGGCGTACCAGGGCGGGCGCTGTATATAAAGCTGAAACTCAAATCAAAGTCGACTGCTTTAATTAAGTTCATGGTTGCTTCAAAGTCTTCATCAGTTTCACCTGGAAAGCCGATAATAAAATCAGAAGACATGCAGATATCAGGGCGTACTTTTTTCAATTTACGAATTTGCGACTTATACTCGATTGCGGTATGACCACGCTTCATTTGTGTTAAAATACGATCAGAACCACTTTGCACTGGTAAGTGTAAGTGACTGACTAACTCGGGCACATCTGCGTAGACATCGATGATATCATCGGTAAACTCAATCGGGTGTGAGGTGGTATAGCGAATACGATCAATGCCATCGATAGTGGCGATTAAGCGTAAAAGCTCGGAAAAACGGCAAATGCTGCCGTCATGCATTTCACCACGATAACCGTTAACGTTTTGACCAAGCAGGTTAACTTCACGCACCCCTTGCTCTGCCAGTTGGGCAATCTCATAAAGTACATCATCTAGCGGGCGACTAACTTCTTCGCCGCGTGTGTAGGGCACAACACAGAAAGTACAGTATTTGCTGCAACCTTCCATGATAGAAACAAAAGCGGTTGCGCCTTCGGCTTTTGGCTCAGGTAAGCGGTCAAACTTTTCAATTTCCGGAAAACTCACATCAACTACAGGGCTTTTAGTGCCGGTGACTTGTTGGATCATCTCAGGCAAGCGGTGTAGGGTTTGTGGCCCAAAAACCATATCCACATACGGAGCACGTTGTCGAATGGCATCGCCTTCTTGCGAGGCAACACAACCTCCAACACCTATCACGAGTTCCGGCTTGTTTTCTTTCAGGTTTTTCCAGCGGCCTAATTGATGAAAGACTTTTTCTTGTGCCTTTTCGCGAATAGAGCAGGTATTGAGTAAGATCACGTCGGCATCTTCTGCTTCTTCGGCTAATTCAAAGCCATGGGTTGAGTCTAATAATTCCGCCATCTTCTGCGAGTCATACTCGTTCATCTGACAGCCCCAAGTTTTGATGTAAAGCTTCTTACTCATTTTTTTGCGCCTAATTTTTACAATGAAATTGATTCTAGTTTTTGCTAGAGAATTTAAGGAGGCGTATTTTACTCTTTCTTTGGCTATGATGCTAGTTTAGAAATTGGCGTCTACATAAAAGCGATTATTGCGAATAGCTGTGTGCAGAAACCTTAAGCAATGGTATCGAAATGATGATCTCACTGCCGTGCTCTTGGTTGTCATAGGTGTGAAAGGTGGCGTTAAATTTATTTGCGACTTGACGAATATAATACATGGCCATATCAAAATTAATTTTACTGCTAAACTGGCTGAAACTTTGTTCATTATCGGTAATTTTTAGCCAAATTTTATCATTGTTTTGCTTTATTTGTATCGCGAAAACCCCCCCATTGCCATTGGTCACCGCAGCTAAAATTGCTTGAAATATAATGCGATAAATTGCACTTTGAATAGCGTAATCTACTTGATTGTCGTCGATGTCTAACTGCAAACTAATTAAAACATGATATTGGGCATGGAAGTGGTCGACGAGGTAAGGCAGTGCGACAGACAAAGAGCTACCCGATAAGCTACTGGGTTCATGGTGACTATTTTTACTGGCTAGTTCATCTAAACACTCTGTCAGCAGTGCTTTAATGTTTTGTCGCTGTGTTTCGCCTTGTGCTATCGCTCTATTGTTACTTTTTTCTGTCGCTTGTTCTACTGACGTTATGCTCGCTAGCGCTTTGATTAATTTTCGGCGTATCAAGGCTGTTGATTGGCTGTTGGTATTTATTTCTTCTTCTAGCAAGCGATGAATATGACTAATAGAGCGTGATCTTAAGTAAAGTAACCAAGCAGTTAATAAAATAATTGCCGTTAGCAACACCGCGTAGATAATGCGGCTATGGGGGTGCCAGTACCATGGGTAAGCAACGTTAATATCGGCATAAGTACGTGAATTGCTCCATTGGCCTAGACTATTGGTGCCCATGATTTCAATATGGTATTCACCGGACGAGAGGCCAGTCAACGTCAATTGTTGGCCATTTATGTCATACCAATCACCGCCATTGATCTGGTATTTAAATTGTTTTTTTTGCCCCGCTCGAAAGTCTAAGCTTGCTAACTCAAAGGTGACAATATCATTCGGCGACTCGATATTAATTGAGCGACTGAGTAATTCAGCTTTACCAGAAGCTATGGTTTTACTGATATATACCTTGGCATTTAAAGTGTTTTCGTTAGTTAGCGGCACGGCTAAAATGCCGCCATAATGGCTCGCATAGATCTTATTGTTGAGTAACACTTGTTTCTTGCTAAAGCTATACTGCTCAGAGTTGGCGACCATATTTAGCTGGTAATTTTCTGGATTAAGACGGTATAAACCCGGTCGACCAGAAATCCATATTTCATCGTTGATAAAGCTCATGTAACCAAACACAACATTTTTCGCTAAGTGGGATAACAACTCTCCTTGTAAGTTAAAAACAAATAAACCATCTCCATTAGTGGTGGCAAATATTTTTCCTTGGTATGCCAGTAAAGAGATGACTTTACTTTCAGCAAAGCGTTTAATATGCGTAACCTTGTTGGTATCGGCATCAACAATATCAATACCCACAGATGTCGCAACCCAAAGCTTATTGTCCGCTAAGGGCAAGATATCAAGCACTTCGCCTGAGCGCAGCAATGCCGCTTCAATGTGATAGGCAATACGCTTTTGGCGCAGGTCGTATTTTATTAACCCGTTAGCATTGGTGGCTAAATAGAGCGCGTGATCTTGGTAGCGCATGGCCAGCAAAAGTAAGTTGTTGTTATGAAAAGGAACGCGAGTTAATGTTTGCTGTTCAGTGTCAAAACGCCATAAACCGTCAAAAGTGGTAATGTAAATATTACCTTGGTATGAATATAGGTCAGTGATAAATTTAGCTTTTGTGGTTAAAGCGTCATTAATATTGTTCGGCAATAAACGGCTTTGCTCAACAAGCGTATGTAGGCCACTGCCATAACTGCCAATCACGAGTTGTTCTTGATGCACAGCTAACGCCATGGCATTGATGTCGACATCAAATATTTTTTCAATGTTGGTGGCAATTGAGGGCATGACTTTTTCAATGCCGTGGTTCGACAACACCCATAATACGCCGGTATTATCTTGATAAAGTTTCTCAACTCGGGCAGGTTTAATGTTTGGATAGTTATGGGCTACTTTGGCTAAGTTGCTGAGTTTAAATTGGCTAATTACCCCATTAACATCTATCGCTAACAAGCTGCTTTTATCTTGGCTATGTGCTAATGCTGAAATTGTAGCACTGAGCTGTGTTGTTTGTTTTCGCCCCTTATCAGCAAGGCTGATGAGTTTTTCCCCTTTCGCAATAAGCAAGGTGTCAGCCGCTGCCGTCATGGCTGAGATCGGGCCAGACTCAATTTGCTCAAGGGTTTTACCTACAACGCGAAATACGCCATCGTCAGTGCCAATATATAAGTACTGTTGCGTGTGCTCTAAAAAGTTGATGTTAACGTTATTTGCGATCACCTGTGTGGTGCTTGAGCGCGGGTCAACTTGATATAATTTATAATGGACATTGAGAAAGTAGTTACCTTGATGCGCGGTAACTTGGTAAACACTATTGTGATGGATATCGGCGGGCAGTTCAGTGGCTTTTCCTGAGTTGGTATCAAAGAGCCATAAACGGTGGGTTTCTGTGGCTAACAGTAATTGATCATTAGCGAGTAGGCTGATGTCATTGATCCAGTTAAAGGGTAGCGGCCAATCTTTATTTTTATTATTAAAGACAATATTGTTTTCACTATCATGTCTAATCAAACCATTAGTGCTTGCAAGCCAAATAAAGCCTTTGGTGTCTTGTATGATTGAGCCGCTATGAATATAGCGGCCATTTAATTCACTGGCATTAACAACCGCTGAACACCAACTTGCCATCAGCAGCAAACATGGCACAAGCGAGCGCCATGAATTTGTATTTTGACTGACATTAGTAGCAAATAGGTTAGCTAATACTTGCAGGTGCTTCTTTAGGTGGGTGGCGCTCTTCACCACAAACGGCATAAACATTAGGCACCTGATCATCTTGACCTGGCTTTTGTACCAATAGGTAGCTGGGCTTTCGGGGCGAGTTTTCGGTTTGTTTATTGTTCCACGCGCGACGCACATTGTCAGCATGCTCTTTTCCATATTTTACTTCAAACGCAGTGGCGATTAATTCCACACCAAAGTCATCCATCACCATGATGGCGTTGTCATGGTAGCCACTTGTGGAATCAAAATCTATACCGACGGTTAAAACCTTATTGTTTGGTAACACTAAATTGGCTTTTAGCTGGGCAATAACGGCGCGATCTTCTTGTGCGGTTAATTGTGTTAGGTTGTCCTTTTCGCGTAGGTCATAGACAAGGTTAATGTCTTTACTGACGCGGCGTTGCTTTTGTAAAGCGGTCATAGCTGTCCCTTACTGGTATTTATTGTTATTAAATTGTTAACTGCATTTTGATTATAACCAACAAAAATGTTATTGGTAAAATATATATCGTTAGTTGGGTTTTAGGTGTGCAATGCAATGGTTTGAAAAATTAGAAAACAATGGTTTTGTGCAAATCGCAGCGTTTTTACCTTACCAACAAGCCAGGCAACTACGCACTAAAATTGCTCAGCGGGGCCACTTTAAACAGTGGAATTTGTTGACCACGCCGTATCAACCTTTATCCAGGATTAAAGACCGTATTTCTACTAAGGTGATCGATAACCGCAGACATGTACAAGCAGCACAAGCCTTGCAGCGACAGCAATTCTCGTTTTCGTTTTATCGTTCCAGCAATAAACACGCTAAGCAACATGGACAAGCGGCCTTGCATCAAGACTTAGGAAGCAAAGTGGTTGCGTTATTAAAAGCCCAGGGATTAGTGACAGGGCAGTTGCAAGACTCATTTTTTGCGAGTTTTAAAAAAGGTCAGTTTATCAGTTATCACAGCGATGGTAATGCGGGCAAGTACGCTTTTATTTATCAATTATCTAGCGGTTGGCAATATCAATTTGGTGGCCAGTTAGAGCTTTACCCGAAAAAACTAAAATTTTTTAAACACGTACTTGCGCCAACCTTTAATACCCTAACCTTATTAAAGTTATCACACCCAATGCCACATAGTGTCAGGGTGTTAAATAATCCTGCACATAAACATCGAATTACCATATCAGGTTGGGTAGAATAACCTAAGGTTTTTAAAAGCAAAGTTATTATGAATCAATTTGATTGTGTAGTGGTTGGCGGCGGCATGGTCGGTGCAGCTAGTGCGTTGTCGTTAGCTGAGTTAGGTTTAAAGGTTGCCGTGATTGAAAAATACGCACCTGAAGCGTTTGCAGCTGAGCAAGCGTTTGATCTAAGAGTGTCAGCAATATCGCTTGGCACTGAGCAACTTTTAACGCAACTTGGCGCTTGGCAAGCATTAACGCAATGGCGCATCTGCCCTTACAAGCGTTTAGCCGTATGGGAGCGTGCAGAAAGTTATACCGAATTTAGTGCTGATGCTATACAACAAAGCCATTTAGGCCATATCGTTGAAAATCGATTGCTGCAGCTTGCTTTATGGCAACAATTACAACAACACACAAATGTGACATTAATGTGTCCAGAAAACGTAAAGAATTTAGCGCAAGATGCGACAGGCGTTAAGCTCACCTTAGCCTCAAAAGTCATAGAGGCAAGTTTAGTTGTTGCAGCTGATGGTGCTAATTCAATGGTGCGCAAATTGGCGCATATTGGCACCACGGGTTGGGACTATGCGCAATCGGCTATGTTAATTAATGTTGCAACGCAGCAGCCACAGCAAGATATTACTTGGCAGCAATATTTACCAACAGGACCATTAGCAATGTTACCTATGCCTGGGCAACATGCCTGTCTGGTTTGGTATCATCAGAAAGCGGAAATCAAACGATTAGCGAGTTTGTCGGATCAGCAATTAACTCAAGCCGTTCAGCAGCATTTTCCAGAGCGATTAGGCGCGGTTGCTGTGCTTAATAAAGCCGCTTTTAGTTTAACGCGACGTCATGCTAACCAATATTATAAAAACAGGGTAGTCTTAGTTGGTGATGCAGCGCACAGTATTAATCCCATGGCAGGGCAAGGGGTAAATCTAGGTTTTAAAGATGTCAAAGCATTACAACAGGTAATCGCTCAGGCAATCAGTGATGGTGAGTCTTGGCATAATGAACAAGTTTTGGCTCGATATCAGCAAAAAAGGCGTACCGACAATCTGCTGATGATGACCACGATGGACGCACTCTATTTATCCTTTAGCCACGTTTCACCCTTGGTTAAGTTAGCGCGAAACGCTGGCTTGATGCTGGCGAATAAAGTACCGAGTATAAAAAATAAAGCATTAGCATACGCCTGCGGTATAAAGCTATCGTAACCTTGTTTAGGTAATGGATTGTGAGCAGATAAGCGTAAAAAAGAGTGCACCAGCGCGAGTCGGGCTTGCAAAGCGTTGCTTGGGATAGGCTTATGCTATTGGTTATTATTGGTTATTATTGGTTATTATTGGTTTCAGTGCTTTAACGCATGCTAATAAGCACTAAAGTTAAGTGATCACTTTTGTGAAACCAGAACATTGAGTCTTGTTGAGTAGCAGAGTTGGAGTTTGCAGTTAAAAAAAAGAAAAGTTTGAGATGGTGCGGGAGGAGAGACTTGAACTCTCACATCTTGCGATACTGGAACCTAAATCCAGCGCGTCTACCAATTCCGCCACTCCCGCATTTTCAGGTAGTTATCTCAAGATTAACCTTGAGCATATATAACAGTTAAAATAAAAGAAAGTGGCTGGGGTATGAGGATTTGAACCTCAGAATGACGGGATCAAAACCCGCTGCCTTACCGCTTGGCTATACCCCAACTGGATACTTTTAGGTTTAAGCGTATAACATTGCAAACTTTTATTTAGGGATAAACCTAAAAGAAAGTGGCTGGGGTATGAGGATTTGAACCTCAGAATGACGGGATCAAAACCCGCTGCCTTACCGCTTGGCTATACCCCAGCAATGTTACTTACTTTCACAGTGTTATTCTTGCAAATAAAACTGTCTTGAAATGGTACGGGAGGAGAGACTTGAACTCTCACATCTTGCGATACTGGAACCTAAATCCAGCGCGTCTACCAATTCCGCCACTCCCGCATTTCAATTTAACTTACAAAGAGTTAAATGGTGGCTACACCGGGATTTGAACCTGGGACCCCATCATTATGAGTGATGTGCTCTAACCAGCTGAGCTATGTAGCCTTTCCATCTTGCCTCTCAGCAAGTGGCGCGTATTATGCAAATCTGATTGGGCTACGTCAACCGTTTTTATCAAAAAAACGAGACTTTTTGATTGTTTGCTTATTCACTGTGCAATTTGGCTGTTATCTGTGCGAAAAGCAAGTAAAAGTCAGCCAGTGTAGCGGTATAAAATTTAGCTTGATGGATTCACTATGACAACCAAACAAGCAGAGAGGTTTGGGGGGAGTTATGCTAGCGCTAAGAAAACACACTATGCATTAGTTTTTGAGCTTTGAATGCAACAAATAATACTAAAAATTGAATGTTGCTAATGTAAATAGTTAACTGCCTAAAAGGGGAGTTTTAGCTCGGAAACGTTTGTTAATGGTAGGAGGCTAAAAAAAAGAGAGCAAAATTGCTCTCTTTTTGTTTTAGTTTGGTTTGTTAGTCACTTAAACGTTAAACCTAAAATGAATAACGTCGCCATCTTTTACGCGATAGTCTTTACCTTCTAAACGCCATTTGCCTGCTTCTTTGGCACCTGCTTCGCCGTTACAGGCAATAAAGTCATCATAAGCCACGACTTCTGCGCGGATAAAGCCTTTTTCAAAGTCAGTATGAATTACGCCAGCTGCCTGTGGTGCGGTAGCATTTTGTTTTACCGTCCAAGCGCGTACTTCTTTAACACCAGCGGTAAAATAAGTTTGTAGATGCAATAAACCATAGCCTGAGTTTATAACGCGGTTTAAGCCAGGCTCTTCCAAGCCCATTTCAGCCATAAACTCGGCTCTGTCTTCATCGTCCATTTCAGAGAGTTCGCCTTCAATTTCGGCACAAACGGCGACCACAACGGCATTTTCTTTTTCCGCTATCGCGTGGACTACGTCAAGGTAGGGATTGTTTTCAAAACCGTCATCGTTAACATTAGCGATATACATGGTGGGTTTAATGGTTAAAAAGTTTAAATACGCAACTGCGGCTTTCTCTTCTTTAGATAAAGCTAACGAGCGGATCATTTCACCATCTTCAACGTGCTTTAATATTTTTTCTAGTACCGGCAGTTCAAACTTAGCATCTTTATCACCGCCTTTGGCACGTTTGGTTTGGCGTTGAATGGCACGCTCTGCAGTGTCCATATCCGCTAATGCTAATTCGGTATTGATTACATCAATATCATCGGCAGGATCAATTTTGTTTGCCACATGAATAATGTTGTCATTTTCGAAACAACGCACCACATGTCCGATGGCGTCAGTTTCGCGAATATTGGCTAAAAATTTATTACCTAAACCTTCACCTTTTGAGGCACCCGCGACTAAGCCGGCAATATCGACAAACTCCATAGTGGTTGCCAATACTCGCTCAGGTTTGACAATCTCAGCTAAGGCGTCGAGACGAGGATCAGGCACAGGCACAACCCCAGTATTGGGTTCTATTGTACAAAAAGGGAAGTTTGCAGCTTCAATACCTGCTTTAGTTAACGCATTGAAAAGCGTTGATTTACCGACGTTGGGCAAGCCAACAATACCACATTTAAATCCCATGATGTTACCCTATAATATTATCGAAAATTGGTTATTGCGCTTTAAATGAATGTAGACGATTTTGCGCTTTTTTCACATCGTCTTGTTGCCAAATTTCAAAGCAGCGTGCTGCTTCATCTATCGCTTGGTCAATTAAATTTTGTTCGTTAGCTGGCGCCTTGCCCAGCACATGCCCCGTAACACGATCACGATGACCGGGGTGGTCAATACCTATGCGTAATCGATAAAAGTCTTTTTGATTTGCCAGTGAGGAAATAATATCTCTTAAACCATTATGACCACCGTGGCCACCACCTTGTTTAATTTTACAAACGCCCGGCTGCATATCTAGCTCATCGTGTGCGACCAGAATCTTGTCAATCGGGATTCGAAAAAAATTGGCTAATGGCGCGACAGCTTGGCCACTGCGATTCATAAACGTGGTAGGAATGAGAAGGTGAACTAATTGACCGGCAATTAAGCCTTTACCGTAAAGACCGGAATATTTTTTTTCTGGCTTGAGTGGAATATTAAAACGCGCTGCAAGTTCTTGAACGAACCAATCGCCCGCATTATGACGGGTTTTACTGTATTCTGCGCCCGGGTTCCCTAAGCCGACTACTAATTGAATCGTCATCTTATTACTACTCTTATTACGCAAACTTAGCGGTTGCCAAATTACTTATCAAAACCTGGTTGCGGTAAAACTAAAAAGCTTAAAGAAGAAGTGTTAAACCTTCCCCTTTAAGCTTGATTCACCGAGCGTAAAGTTAATTGTTACTCAGCTGGTGCTTCTTCTGTTGCTTCTTCTTCAGCGTCGTCGTCACTTGAGCCCTTAGGCGGGTTCAATGTTGCAATGGCGAGGTCATGGCTTTCACCTTTTGCTAATTCGTCAGCTGTAGCGCCTTTTGGCAATGCTATGTCTGATAAATGTATAGTTTGACCCATTTCTAAGTTTGCTACATCAATTTCGATGAACTCAGGAATGTCTGCTGGTAAACAAGTAATCGCAATATCTTTCACGTGGTGTACAACAGTACCGCCTGATTTTTCCGCAACATCTTCATTAAGGAAGTGGATTGGCGCGTTAACTTGTACAACGTGTTTTGCATCAATACGTAAAAAGTCTAAATGCATGATCACTTGCTTGTATGGGTGACGTTGCATGTCTTTTAAAAGACATTCAACTGGCTTACCGTCAACGTTAAGTGTTAAAACATGCGAGTAAAACGCTTCTTCTTGTTGTGCACGGTAAACATTTTTGTGCTCTAACGTTAAAGAAATAGGCGCTTTGCCTTCACCGTATAAAATGGCCGGAACTTTGTTCGCGTGACGTAGGCGGCGGCTCGCACCTTTCCCTAAATCAGTACGTACTTCAGCGTCCAATGTAAATAAGTCTGTCATGGGTTGTATCCATTATTGAGTAATTAAAAGTCGTTGCTTTTTGCGACCAAAAGCAACCTGTTCCTTATTTAGTAATCACAATTAGCTAAAAAAGGCGCCGCATAATAACACTCAAGAGCGACGAGATCTATTGTTATATGGCTTTATATTCGATCTATTTACTTAGGTGGTGGTGATAGCAAACATTGCGTGACATAACCAGTGAGGTTAGTTGCATCATTCAATAACCCATAGCAACAGTATTAACATTAGCGGCGTATTGTCGCTAACACCAAGCGTGCTTATTCTAAACCATATTGTCGACTGATGTTTTGATAAGTACCGTTACCTTTAGGTGTAAGGACGCAGTTATCGAGTTGCTTTAATAATTGTTTAGGGTTGCTAATGTTTTTTGAATACTTGGAAATGGTAATGTAATAATTTTTTTTCGTTTTTAGCATCTCATGAAATGCTATCTGATCTAATATTCCAAGTTGCTTGGCGTGCCAAAGCAAGGTTTCTTTTGAATTTGGCATGACATCAAAGCGCTGCGGGGTTGCCAGTAACTGGCTAAACATGGCTTCAACACTTTGCCCCGTGGCAACTTGATCAAGAAATTTTTTTGCTCGATGATTTTTAATAATTCTGGGGTATGAGCTAATCCGGGCAAGTGTCCTATTACCAAGGGCTCTAAGTCAGTGAAGCTATTAATTTTGAGCTTATTGTCTTTTTTAGAGGCGAGCACATAAGCCGAGCTAAATAACACTTCACTGGCGTAGTAAAGACTATCATTTCGTTCTGCTTTATAAGAGTAGACACTTATGTCTATCTCGCCTGTTTGCATATATACATGTGTTCGCTTTATCGGTAGGGTTTTATATTGGGCTTGATAAGTTGTTTGTTCAAGACAAATATCTAGGATTTCTTTACCAAACCCTATTTCGCTGCCCGTGCGCTCAGAGAAAAAAAGGTGGCCATTGTAAATTATTAACATAAACCGTTTTACTGCTTAGCAGGCCGGAGAACAAGACTAAGGCAATAGATAAGCTGTTGCAGGTAACACGTTTAAATAATGTCATTACACCTCGTTAAATTTCGCGTGATGAAATTAGTACTTATTAGCCTATTTTTTTATTGTTACCAACCTAGTATAGGCAAAGAAATTGGTGTTATCTAATTAAGGGCAGGTTAGCGTTGAGGAGTAGGGCTCAGGGAATAAAAAAGCACCTTTTAATAGGTGCTTTTTCAGTACTATTTTCAGTTCAGCATTAATACTTAAGCATCGAACATCGCAGAAATAGATTCTTCGTTACAAACACGGCGAATAGCCTCTGACAACATACCACTTAAGGTAAGTTGACGAACTTTGCCTAATGCTTTGATCTCTTTAGATAGTGGAATTGAATCAGTGACAACCACTTCATCAATAACAGAATTTTTTAAGTTTTCTGCTGCATTGCCTGAAAGTACTGGGTGGGTTGCATAAGCAAAAACACGTTTAGCGCCATGCTCTTTAAGTGCTTCAGCCGCTTTCGCTAGCGTGCCGCCAGTATCAATCATATCGTCAACAATAAAACAATCACGACCTTTAACATCACCAATAATATGCATGACTTGCGCAACATTGGCTTTTGGTCGACGTTTATCGATAATGGCAAGATCGGCATCATCTAATAATTTAGCAACGGCACGTGCACGGACTACACCACCGATATCAGGCGATACCACCACAGGGTTTTCAATGTTTTTTGCTAACATATCTTCTAACAAGATAGGGGTACCAAACACGTTATCCACTGGCACATCAAAAAAGCCTTGAATTTGTTCAGCATGTAAATCAACCGTTAATACACGGTCAACGCCAACGCTAGATAAGAAATCAGCAACAACTTTTGCGGTAATAGGTACTCGCGCACTGCGCACACGTCGGTCTTGACGGGCATAGCCAAAATAAGGCATAACCGCGGTAATGCGTCCAGCTGATGCACGACGTAGCGCATCTATCATTACGATAAGTTCCATCAGATTATCGTTGGTAGGGGCGCAGGTTGATTGAATAATAAAAACGTCCGCTCCACGCACATTTTCAGTAATTTCAACACTAATTTCACCATCACTAAAACTACCAATTTTGGCTTCGCCTAAGGTGATATATAAGCGATTAGCGATTTGTTTGGCCAGTTCAGGGGTGGCGTTACCCGCAAAAATTTTCATGTCAGGCACGGTCAGTTCCTCAGAAACTTTTGACATTTTAATTACGATACTGAATAAAACGGTAGGTTAAATATCAGCAAATTATTTTGTTTTTGCCAGTTTTATTTGGCATTTAGATGAAAACTCATCTGAACTTAATACTCATTTACCGCCGCAACAGCTGCATGTAAAGGTGATTGATTAAGCCCTTTAGCTACGAATGATTCAATGCCTGTGGGCAATAAAGACTGCACGTAGCAAGCGTCTTTTTTAGAGCTGAAACGTGAAAATATACAAGCACCCGTGCCAGTCATTTGAGACGGCGCGTATTCTACCAACCAAGCAAGTAATTTGGCAACCTCAGGATAATGTTTTATTACCCAGCTTTGACAATCATTACCATAATTTTCGATATCTGCGTCTTGGTATTGTATTGCTGGCGTATCTCGCTTGAGATCGTTGGCGCTAAACACACGAGCAGTAGCAATACTGCAGTTGGGTTTACTCACTAAGTACCAGTAGGTTGCAGGGGCAGCAGGGCTGAGCTTCTCACCTATTCCTTGTGCAAAAGCAGCAAAACCATGAATAAAAATGGGGACATCAGCGCCAAGTGACAGGCCGAGTTTTGCCAGTTCATCGATTGTTAACTTGGTTTCCCATAAGGCATTTAGCGCTAATAGAACGGTCGCCGCATTGGAAGAACCGCCGCCTAATCCTCCTCCCATCGGGAGTATTTTTTCTAGCTTGATCTCTGCCCCTAGTTGGCATTGTGTTGCTTGTTGCAGTAAATCTGCCGCTTTGATAATTAAGTTCTCGTTATTTTCAACCCCAGGAATTGGCGTGAGTAACTTGATGCTGCTATCTGAAGTTGCTTTCAGCGCTATAGTGTCGTGGTAGTCAAGAAATTGAAATACCGTTTCTAGTTGATGGTAGCCATTATCGAGCCGACCAACAATATGTAGAAATAAGTTTAATTTTGCTGGTGAAGGAAAGCTATAAAATTTTTCTTGCTTCAAAACAACCTCGTTAAATATGCCATGAATGAATAATAATTTTTATTCGTAAATCGTCTTGGCTAATGCTGAGTTGCTTCGCCAATTGAAAATTGCCGATATGGTGATATTTACTGTATTTAATCTGCCAATGCTGCTGATTATAAACACTGCGTAAAGTCTCAGGTAATTGAGTTTTGGCATGATAAGTAACTTCATCGCTGGGGAGGTATGCTAAGCCTTTTAGCCAATGGCTCATGGCACGAGTAGGTAAGTTTAACCCCGTTAATTGGTATATTAAGTTATCTAAATCATTGGTCTGATATTGCTGTCCATCAACGACTACGTTAAATAGCTTATCTTGTTTGGTAATGGCGAGCAGTTTAATGCCAAAGACTGTGGATAAATTTAAAGACTCGGTATTGTCACCACTATTTTTTTGCCAATGTAAGCTGGCACTTTCGCGTTTTTCATTGCTAATAAAGGCAATTTTTCCCACTATGGTCCAATCATCTAGTTGTGACAATTGCTGGTTACGACTATTGATATCTTGGCTGGTAAAGTTATCGGTCACAGGTTTATCGTTAATACTAGTACAAGCACTGACGATAATAATAAAAAAAAGGCTTATAAGCGCTTGGTAATACATAGTTTTCCTGTTTGAGTGCCTGATGAGCCATTCTACATTGATGTAAAAATAATAACCCATAGCAAAAATGTCTGATGCAAGCTTCGCTGCTAGCTTTCAATTTTAACTAAACTTTCGTAAAATTATCGCGATTTTTTGTCACAGATCATAGGTTTTTTTCTTTGTCTGAGAGATAATAGCGCCAATTAGACAGCTTTGGGTATAATTAAGCCTAGCTGATGGGGTCATTGCCACAGACTTTGCCTGTCATTAATAATTTTTTGGACACTATATATTCATATGTCGATAGTTGCATTAGGTATCAATCATAAAACCGCTCCAGTTGCGATTAGGGAAAAAATATCATTTAACCCTGATAACTTGAGTACCGCCTTACAGGAACTGATTAATTCAGTTGACTGTAAAGAAGCGGCGATTTTATCTACCTGTAATCGAACCGAATTATACCTTGTACAAAACGGAGACTTGGCGACAACACAACAGCGTTTAGTGCAATGGTTAGAGCAGCACCACAACGTACCTGCCTCAATTATTTCTTCTAGTCTGTATTGGCACCAAGGGCAGCAGGCGGTTAATCATATGATGCGAGTAGCTTGCGGACTTGATTCGCTAGTACTGGGCGAGCCGCAAATTCTCGGGCAAATGAAGCAAGCTTATAATCAAGCAAAAGCAGCCGGTTCAATGGCGCTGGTAATGGATCGCCTTTTTCAACGTACCTTTGGTGTCGCCAAACAGGTCAGAACCGACACAGAAATAGGCGCCAGTGCGGTTTCTGTAGCCTTTGCCGCAGTAAACCTTGCCAAGCATATTTTTGCGAGCTTAGATAAAACACGCGTACTATTAGTAGGTGCCGGTGAAACCATAGAGTTAGTGGCGAAACATTTATATGAAAACAATGTCGGCCATATCACAGTCGCGAATCGAACCTTAAGTCGTGCCGAGAACATGGCACATCAATTTGGCGCTGATGTGATCACGTTGGCGCAAATCCCTGAAATGATGGCGAACGCTGATATTGTTATTAGCTCAACCGGCAGTACCTTGCCTATAATCGGCAAAGGTATGGTGGAAAAAGCCTTAGCACAACGCAAGCATCGCCCTATGTTTATGGTTGATTTAGCCGTACCTCGCGATATTGAAGAACAAGTGGGCGATCTTGAAGATGTCTTTCTTTATACCGTCGATGATTTACAAAACATTATTGCCAAGAACTTAGATAACCGCCGAAAAGAAGCCATTTTAGCGGAAGGCATAGTGTCCGAGCAGTCCATGAGCTTTATGTCATGGCTTAGAGGCTTAAACACTCAGGATACTGTGATTTCATATCGCAAACAGTGTATGGCTAATCGTGATGTGTTACTGGAAAAAGCCAAGCAACAGTTAGCTGCTAATAAAGACCCAGAAGCGGTTATTGCAGAACTTGCGACGAAATTAACCAATAAATTCATGCATGCCCCCACCCGCGCCATACAGGCCGCGGCACAAGGCGGTCAGCTAGATAGGCTGATTTATCTACGCGATATTTTTGATATTGAGCATAAAGAGTAAAATCGGATTTTATCCGTATGTCGATTTACATTTACCCTCTCGTCTCATTGAAAGTGCGCGCTAGGCTCTTTATACTGCGTAAAAAATTTCCCTAATTTCCCGTATAAATAAGTATAAAATACTGCTTATTAGCCGATTAGCAGATATAATACGCGGGCAAATCAGCAATAATTGACAATAAAAGATCATTTAATGAATAAATCTGTTTACCAAAAACTTGAAATACTTGTCGAACGCTTTGAAGAAGTACAAGCCTTACTGTCTGATCCAGAAACCATTGCAGATCAAGAGAAATTTCAAGCGCTTTCAAAAGAGTTCTCACAGTTAGAAATCGTGACATCAGCATTTCACGCGTACCAAGAAGCAGAAAATGACTTCGCTACTGCCGAAGAAATGCTTAAAGATGACGATCCTGATATGCGTGAAATGGCGCAAGAAGAGTTTAAAGAAGCGAAAAAGCGAGTCGAAGAAATGACCGCTGAGCTACAGATTTTATTACTGCCTAAAGACCCCAAAGATGACAATAACTGTTTTGTAGAAATTCGTGCAGGTGCTGGTGGCGATGAAGCCGCAATTTTTGCAGGTGATTTGTTTCGTATGTATAGCCGTTATGCGGAAAAGCAAGGTTGGAAAATTGAGCTGATGAACGCCAATGAAAGTGAACAAGGCGGCTTTAAAGAGATTATTGCCAAAATTAATGGCGACGGTGTCTATGGTCAGATGAAATATGAGTCGGGCGGCCATCGCGTACAACGTGTGCCAGAAACTGAATCACAAGGGCGCGTTCATACCTCGGCGTGTACCGTTGTTGTGATGCCAGAGATCCCTGAATCACAAGCCATTGAAATTAATAAAGCCGATCTAAAAGTAGACACCTTTCGCGCCTCAGGAGCCGGTGGGCAGCATGTTAACAAAACAGATTCGGCAATCCGTATTACTCATATTCCAAGTGGTGTCGTGGTTGAGTGTCAAGATCAACGCTCACAACACAAAAACCGTGCCCAGGCGATGTCTGTGCTGCAAGCTAGGTTGCAACAAGCTGAAGATGAAAAACGTCGCAGTGCAGAAGAGTCGTCTCGCCGCAACCTAGTCGCTAGTGGTGATCGCTCTGAGCGCATTCGAACCTATAATTTTCCCCAAGGGCGTATGAGTGATCATAGGATCAACTTAACACTTTATCGTTTAAATGAGATCATGGAAGGTAACCTGCAACTGGTGCTTGAGCCCATAATGCAAGAAAGCCAGGCTGACTTACTGGCAGAGTTATCTGAGCAAAACTAGTGCCTAATAATGAAGTCACGCCAGAGTCATTGGTGAGGCAATTGTCATCAATGACCATACGCCAGCTAGTCGCTTATGGTCAGCAACAGTTATTGCCCCACTCAGACTCAGCCAAACTTGATACCGAACTGCTCATTTGTTTTGTGATGAATAAGTCACGTAGCTACCTATTAACTTGGCCAGAGCAGCAACTATCCGCTGCTGAATATCAGCACCTTGCGCGTTTATTGCAGCGACGACGCCAAGGAGAACCGATTGCTTACTTAGTGCAGCAAGCTGAGTTTTGGTCCTTACCTTTGCAAGTCTCCAATGCCACATTAATTCCGCGGCCCGATACTGAGTTATTGGTGGAGTTAGTGTTAGCCCATCATCAAGGTAACAGCATCAGCTGTTTAGACTTAGGAACCGGTACCGGTGCTATTGCCTTAGCGCTCGCATCAGAGCAGCCTGATTGGCAAATTACGGCCATAGATTATAGCCATGATGCGGTCAAACTGGCACAAGATAATGCGAGCCGTTTAGCCATGACGCGGGTAAGTATTTATCAAAGTCACTGGTTTGAGCAAGTGCCAACCACAGCGCGCTTCGATGTTATTGTCAGTAACCCACCTTATATTGATGAAAACGATCACCACCTTGAGCTGGGTGATGTAAGGTATGAGCCTAAAAGTGCTTTGGTTGCCGCAGATAATGGCTTAGCGGATATTAAAGCCATTGCCAGCCAAGCCCGAAGCTACTTAAACTGTGGTGGCTATTTGTATCTTGAACATGGTTATCAGCAAGGCAGTAGCGTACAACAGATATTAGCCGACTTAGGTTTTAGTCATATTGAAACCAAGCGAGATTATAATGACAACGAGCGGGTAACCTTTGCTTGTTTTTACATCAACCCTAAATAGCAATAATAACAATGGAGTTTATCATGCTTAAACATTTACACATGACAGTGGCGGCAATCAGTATTTTACTATTTACCTTCCGCTTTGCTCTAACCTTAGTTAATTCCGAAAAATTAACATTGAAATGGTTGAAAATCACCCCACATATTGTAGATACCTTGTTGCTCGGTCTTGGTATTGCCTTGTCAATAAAGCTGGCATTAAATCCCGCTGAGCAATTGTGGTTAGCGGAAAAGCTATTTGCCGTTTTAGCTTATATTTTTACGGGTTACTATACCTTAAAACTGGCCCGTAATCGTACCATGCAAATTATTGGCTTTTTAGGCGCGATAGGCTGGGTAATGCTAATCGTGCGAATCGCTATTAGCAAAGAAACGGTATTTTTAGCTGGTCTGTAGCTAAACATTAACCTGTTAATGATTGAATGAGTGTGCATGAACGATTTGTTGTTATCAGAAATTAAATCTGAAAAAAATGAACTATTACAAACATTTTTGCTGCTAGAAACGCATATTTTTGCGCAGCAAAGCACAAAACAAAGTGAGCTTGATGAGTTAGTTACCTATTGCCAAGCGGCAACGGATGATATTACTGATGCCATTGAACGCGCTGAAGTATTGATAAACGCTTTATTTGTAGATCAGCTTTTTATTGATAATCAGCGCTCAAACTGGCCGGTTATTGCCTATAAAACCTCGTCGGCATTAGCT
The DNA here is from genome assembly GCF_002104455.1 of Colwellia chukchiensis. Classification (GTDB taxonomy): domain Bacteria; phylum Pseudomonadota; class Gammaproteobacteria; order Enterobacterales; family Alteromonadaceae; genus Cognaticolwellia; species Cognaticolwellia chukchiensis. The sequence goes on from NZ_NBOC01000001.1 coordinate 600,650, forward strand.
CATAAACTCATCTCACCGACATTAAAAGCGGTGCTGATAGCCCATGTTGCCAATGCATGTGGTTGTCAAACGGATATCGTGTTTGTGCCTGAAAAAGCCATGTTAAGAATAGTTTGTGATGATAATTATGCCATCATTTTTGATCCCGTAACCGGCGAGTCTCTGAACTGGCATGAGTTGGATGTTAGAATGAGTGAGCTTGCTGGTGATCCGTTTGAGATCACATTAGATAAAATGAAGCAAGAAAGTCTTGTCCTAGAGCATATTCGCGCCCTTAAAGCGGCTTTTATCAAAGAGCAGTCCTATGACAATGCCTTGAAGTGCGTTGATATGCTATTGGCCTTGAACCCTAATGATCCTTTTGAACGACGTGATCGTGGCTTTTTGTTACATCAACTTGATTGCTTTAAAGTTGCTTATGATGATTATCAATACTTTGTTGAGCAATGTCCGAAAGATCCCGCTGCGCAATTGCTAAAGCTCCAGTTAGAGAAGATCTCGATAGCTAAGACCATATTACATTAACCAATTTGCTGCTTTATACATGAATAAAAAATAATCTCACTGTAGATAATAACAACGAAAAAGGAAAAGTCATGCAAGAATCAATAGTGGTCAATGGGCCATTAATAACTAATGACGCGACAGTGCTGGGGATTTTGGCCTTAATTTTAGGCTTAGTGTTTTATACCTCGAATAGTCGTCATCCGCTATGTCGTTCGTTTTATAAATATATTCCCGCATTATTAATGTGCTACTTACTTCCGTCGTTATTAAATACCTTTGGTATTGTCAGTGCCGACTTAAGTCAAGTTGATGAAGTCGCGAAGTATTATTTACTGCCTGCCTGCTTGGTGTTATTAACTTTAAGTATCGATATTAAGGCCATCGTAGGTTTAGGTAGTAAAGCGGTCATTATGTTTTTAACGGGCACCTTTGGCGTGATCATCGGTGGCCCGATAGCCTTGTTAATCATTTCTGCGCTTTGGCCTGATCTCATTGGTGTTTCAGGTCCTGATGCCGTTTGGCGTGGTATGGCGGCACTAGCCGGCAGTTGGATAGGTGGTGGCGCAAATATGTTAGCCATGAAAGAGATTTATGGCGCCGACGGTAAAATATTTACCGTTATGGTAACGGTGGACATCGTGGTGGCAAATCTCTGGATGGCAGGCTTGTTGTATATGGCTGCAAATCATAAGCGTATTGATGCGAAAAGCGGTGCAGATACAACCAGTATTGATCGGTTAGTTGAAAAAGTAGAAGCAGAAAGTCGAGCCAACGCTAAGCTGCCCGAACTGAAAGATTATATGATTATTTTAGCCGTTGGTTTAGGGGCGGCAGGCTTTGCGCACCTAGCCGCAGACTATCTCGTGCCCTTTTTTCAAAGCAACTATCCAGGCTTAAAGAAGTTTAGTTTGCACAGCAAGCTATTTTGGATCATTGTTATAGTGACCACGATAGGCTTAACTTTATCATTTACTAAAGCAAGAAAGCTCGAGGCGGTAGGCGCGTCGAAAGTCGGTAGCAGTTTTCTTTATGTGTTGGTGGCAACCATTGGCTTACATATGGATATCACACAAATTGTTGAAGCGCCGAAGTATATGGTTATTGGTCTAATTTGGATGGCAATTCATGTTATTTTACTGTTTGCTATGCGCAAACTGATTAAGGCGCCGATATTTTATTTAGCGGTTGGCAGTAAGGCCAATATTGGCGGTGCAGCATCAGCTCCGGTGATTGCCTCGGCCTTCCATCCGTCACTAGCGCCAGTTGGTGTGCTTTTAGCTGTGTTTGGTTACGCATTGGGCACTTATATGGCTTGGTTGTGTGGGCAGTTACTGAGAATTGTCGGCAGTTAAAACGATCCTCTTGTAGATAAACTTTGGAAATATTATGACAAAGCAATTAATTTCACTGGGCGATATTGAAATCGCTAATGACAAACCATTCGTCCTTTTTGGAGGTATGAATGTATTAGAGTCGCGCGATTTGGCCATGAGCATCGCTGAACACTATGTAACGGTAACCGAAAAGCTCAATATTCCTTATGTTTTCAAAGCATCGTTTGATAAAGCGAACCGTTCTTCTATGCACTCATATCGAGGCCCTGGTTTGGAAGAAGGCTTAAAAATATTTCAAGAGCTTAAAGCGACGTTTAATGTGCCGATAATTACCGACGTACACGAGCCCTATCAAGCTGCGCCGGTTGCAGAAGTGGCTGATATTATTCAATTACCAGCATTCCTTGCACGGCAAACCGACTTGGTGGTAGCGATGGCAAAAACCGGTGCAATTATTAATGTCAAAAAACCACAATTTCTTGCGGCCCATGAAATGCGTCATATCATCAAAAAGTTTGCTGAGGCGGGCAATCAAGATATTATTTTATGTGAGCGTGGCAGTTGCTTTGGCTACAATAACTTAGTGGTTGATATGCTGGCGATGGATGAAATGAAAAACTATGCCCCGGTAATGTTTGATGCAACGCATGCCCTGCAGCAACCGGGTGGTCGTGCAGATTCTGCCGATGGCAGAAGGGCGCAAGCGGCACAATTAGCGCGCAGTGGTATGGCAATTGGAATTGCCGGTTTATTTATAGAATCTCACCCTGATCCTTTAGTCGCTAAGTGTGACGGGCCTTGTGCACTGCCCTTAGATAAACTCGAGCCTTATCTAGCGCAAATGAAAGCATTAGATGAGGTTGTTAAGGGTTTTGAGCCGCTCATTACCGGTTAGTCACGGTAAATTTTGCACTAAAAAGGCGCTTTCAAAGCGCCTTTTTTGCTCTCATGTAGCTTGTTTATCGCTAAAAGCTGAAACTATCGGCTACTTTGGAGAGTTGCGATACCTTTAACGTTTATCTAAGTGGTGGAAATCTATGTCTTCGATATTTTTTCCAGCATTTTCATCGTTAAATATGGCTTCATCAAACTGCGCTTCCGACTTGCCAACAACAACAGTCACCATACTGTCACCGGTCACGTTAACTGCGGTGCGGGTCATGTCTAGTAAACGGTCAACACCAATAATTAAAGCAATGCCTTCTACCGGCAAGCCGACTTGTTCTAACACCATAGCTAACATGATTAAGCCAACCCCTGGCACACCGGCGGTACCAATAGAGGCGAGGGTTGCAGTCAGTACCACCATCAAGTAATCGGTTAGGGTTAAATCTTGACTAAAAACTTGCGCGATAAATACAGTGGCGACCCCTTGCATAATGGCGGTGCCATCCATATTGATGGTTGCCCCTAGTGGCACTGTAAATGAGGCGATTGAGTTTTTAACGCCCATTTTTTTGGTGGTGGTTTCAAGGGTAACAGGCAAGGTGGCGTTGCTACTTGAAGTTGAAAACGCAAAAATAGCCGTATCACGCATTTTTTTCAAAAAAACCAGTGGGTTTAAGCCGGTTAATAGTTTTAGTAGCGTTGGGTAAGTAATAAACGCGTGTAGTAATAAAACCAAAAGCACAACAAAGAAGTATTTTATTAAATTGCCAAATGTGCTTAATGAAACATCGGTAAACAATCCTGCTAATAGGCAGAATACGCCATAGGGGGCAATATTCATTAAGATAGTAACAAGGCGCATGATCACTTCACTAAGATCTTCAAATAGCGCTGCCACTCGCTCTCCTGCTTTACCTGATAAGGCGATCGCGATACCAAATAGCAAGGCGAAAATAATAACTTGTAACATGTTACCCTGAGCAAAGGCCGCAAAAGGGTTACTTGGAAACATTTGAATAATAACTTGTGCCAAAGATGGTGCTTCACGGCTGGTAAAAGTAGAGCCTGCGGCCATATCAACGCCTTCACCTGGGTTGATAAGCAAGGCCAAGGTCATGGCAAAACTAATGGCTATCGCGGTTGTTAATAGGTATAAGGCGATGGCTTTACCACCAATTCTTCCTAGTTTAGTGGTATCTTTTAATGAGCATGTGCCACAAATTAATGAAACAAAAACTAAAGGAACTACTAGCATTTGCAAGCTAGAGATAAAAATTTGTCCACCAACTTCAAACACACCGTCTACTAAAAATCCGCGTATCGAAAGGTCAAAAAGATATAAAGGAATTACAGCATCAGAGCCATCGGGCATCAACCATTGCAAAAGGCTACCAATGAGAATGCCGGCAACCATACCAGTAACAATTCTCGTGGTTAAGCTTGCTTGTTTTTTTTCTGTCATATTTTATTCGAGTTATCGGGCGATAGCATATTATGTTGTTGCTCGACTAATAAATCAATGGCTTAAAGGTAAGCTGTGTCGGCTTTTTAAAACAAATATTGTTGACAGCGTTTGCTGATGCCAAAGGGGTCGCCCGATTGCGATATTTTTAGCCAAGCTGTTTAGCCAACATAAGCCTGTACTCTTTCAGTCTATGCCTCATTAGCTTAGAAGTTTGCATGAGCAGAAAAAAGTAAACGCTGATAAAGCACTGTTTATGTTCATAGTTTATATTGCATATTAGCGTGGTAGAGCAGTTAATTTGCTTGATGAACAACACCAGAAACGGCCGATTGTAGCTATCGTTTGCATGTAAATTATGTTTTTTTTCTTAATCAGTGACCTTTTTAGAAAAATTCGGTTAAGATGAGAGAAGTTGATGATAAAAATTACCAGGGAGATGCTTTTTATGGCGCTACTTCAACGCTTTAGTTTTATTTTACTGTTTGCAACTTTAATCGGTTGTGGTGGCAGTAGTGGCGGTTTTGATGAAAACCCAGATGGCGGTGATGGTAGTACACCAGACGCCATAACGATTACCTTAGCAATATCTAATACAACGGTCACAGGCGCAGAGCCCGTTACTGTCACGGCAACGGTAATGCAAGGGGCGACAGCTGTTGTGGGTAGAGCGGTTACCTTTACTACTGGTTTAGGTGCATTTTCTCCAGCATCAGGTAGTGCTTTAACAGATGAAAACGGTGTGGCAACAATAACTTTAACTGCGGGCAGTGTCCGAGGTGCGTCTGAAATATCAGCGACGCTCTCAACAGGAGAAAGCTCAACGACGCCGCTCGGGTTTACCACTCAAGGTGACGATATTGGTGTCGTTGGTGATATCAATATCAATGTTGCTTTAGTTGATGCGCAAGGCAACTCAACCAATACGGTAACTTCTTCAAGACCAGGCAAAGCGATTGCGACGATTAATGGTATTAGCGCTCCAGTGATTGTGACTTTTACTTCAACAATCGCTGACATCCCTATCGCAACAACTATTACCGATGAAAATAATCAAGCTTCAGTTGATGTTTTTGCCGGTGAAGCCTTAGGCGCTGGCACCATTACGGCGTCGATAGAGAGTGGCGAATCAAATAAAACCAATGTTGTCATTGGTTCATCATCGGTAACTATGGGCAGTGGCACGCCATTTGAGAGCGGCGTTGCAGAAATAAGTTTGGCTGAAATTTCTGCCGGTGGTACCAGCGTCATTTCTGTTTCTATTATTGATGATCAAGGCAACTTATTTAATGAGCCGATTGAAGTAAACTTCTCGTCTGGGTGTGCTGCACAATCAACGGCTACGTTAAGCAGCCCAGTTACGACGTCTAATGGCGTTGCTACTAGTACTTATTTAGCACAAGGTTGTGTTGGTGATGATCCCATCAATGTCACAGCTAATGCTGGTGGCATTAACTTATCTGCCACCACATCGATTAATGTTCTGGCAGCAGATATTGGCAGTATTGAATTTGTTACCGCTACACCTGAGCATATTGGCCTAGTAGGTACGGGCATTGTTGGCGGCTCAGAAAGCTCAACCGTTGTTTTTAAAGTTAAAGATACCGACGGTAACCCTTATAACAATCGAGTAGTTAACTTTGCACTGAATACCAATGTTGGTGGTATCAGCCTGAGTCAGGATGTTGCGACAAGCAATGCACAAGGCATAGTACAAACTGTTGTTAATTCCGGTACCGTGGCTACAACGGTTCGTGTCACCGCCTCAACTGAAGCATTAAATGGCACTATCGTTTATAGCGAATCGAGCATTTTAGTGGTTTCAACAGGTTTACCTGACCAAGACAGTTTCAGTTTAGCAAGAGGGATAGCCAATCCAGAGGCATGGAATGTTGATGGTGTAGCAGTGCCTGTAACTGTGCGTATGGCTGATGCGTTTAATAATACTGTGCCAGATGGCACTGCGGTATATTTTACCACTGAAGGTGGCGCGATAGAGTCTTCATGTACCACGATAGAAGGTGCCTGCTCGGTAAATTGGACCAGTCAAAACCCTCGTCCAGCAGGTCAATTGCTGACTAATAGTTTTTGTTCACTTGCCGATGATGCTGACCCTGATATCTTCTGTGCCAGACCGCCGCTGGCCAATGGTAAAAATTACCTTGGACAAAAATATGGTGGCCGCGTCACTATTTTAGCAACCGCTATTGGTCAAGAGTCATTTCCTGACAAAAATGGTAACGGCCGCTTTGATGAGAGTGAGTATACGTTATTTTTAGGTGGAGACGTAGGTAACAGACCTTATGATTTAAAAGAAGCATTTGTTGATCATAACGAAGACGGCTTTTATAACCCTGAAGAAGCTGGTGCAGGCACCGAAGTGGGGGGAGAGTTAGAGGAGTTTGCTGACTTTAATAATAATGGCACGTTTGACTTACAAGACGGCACTTATAATGGTGTACTTTGTGGGTTCAATGATGTCACTAATCCTGGCACGGAAACGCCTAACCAATACTGTGCTAACCCTGACGACGAACCCGACCCAACTAAAAAGTCTGAAAAAGTATCGACTAACGTGCGTGGTAGTACGGTTATAATTATGTCGGGAACCACACCGTACATTACCGTTACCGCAACCAATGATGCTGTTGCCAGCGGTTCAGCTAACTTAAATCCAGACGATACAACCTTGTATATTGCCGGTGAAAGTACAGGGACAGTCAGTATTGTAATCGCTGACTTACATAACCAACCCATGCCAGCAGGGACTAAAGTGACGTTTGTTGCAACAGTAGGCTCAATTCCCGGCACCAATAGTTATGTATGGCCTGGAGATTCAAGTAATGGTGGTAGCCAATTTAGTGTTGCTGTCAAAGGTGAAGCAGAGCCTACAAGTGGCCCGTTAGAGATAAAAGTTGAAACCCCAGGTGGTGTGACAACGGTATATAGCGGTATTAATATTGTGATTCAATAAGCTATATTTTGCAGTGCAGAACAAAAAAAACCGCTTTCACAGCGGTTTTTTTTATGATTTATAAACGTCAACTACTTGTTTATTTCTTCAATTAAGAAAGCGGAAATTTCCGCCCCAGCGGCTAAGGTTCTATCACGGCTCGCTTCCCCTAAACCCGTACTATCGGTGAAAGGGGCTATTTCCATCATGTCGGCACCGGTAATTGGGCATTGTGCGGCAACAGCGCGTAATATTTGCAGTGCTTCACTAGGTGATAAGCCGTCTGGCTCTGGTGTTCCTGTCGCCGAAGCATAGGTTTCATCGAGTGCGTCAATATCAAAGCTGACATACACTTCATCAATATTATCGGCTTTGAGTTGGCGGGTAATTTTTTCGATAATCGCATCAACACCTTGCTCTTTTACTTCATGCGCCCAGTGTTGTTTAACGCCGAAGGTGTTTTCCCAATGCGCTTTTGGTTTGCCACTTGAACGAATACCGACTTGGATCAAATCGCGTGGCGCAGTTAAATCATCTAAAATGTGGGTGCACCATGAACCAAAGCATAAATCGATGCCTAAGCGTTCAACCAGTAGGTCAGTGTGCGCGTCAAAGTGTACAATTGCCGCACGAACGCCTTGTTTTTTCTTCGCTTGTAAATACGCTTTAGTTAATGGATAGCTGACCGAGTGATCGCCACCAATACCAAAAATTCCTTTCTTGGGAAATTCAGCATAAAAGTCATGTAACACATCTTCTGTAATGGTAAGTGGACTCACCGGCAGCTCGCTGTTTTCGTCTTGGTATAACGCTCGTCGACAATTGGCTAACGTTGCCTCATTAAGATATTTGTCATGTAAGAGGTGAGGAATAACTCTGACGTCACCCATATCAAAAGTGTTTAAGTTTGGATATTGCTCTAATAATGCTGAGCGAACAAATAAAGGGCCCCAGTTTGCACCACGCAATATGCCGCCGCCACAATCAGAAGCAATGCCTAAGATAACAGCGTTACTCGACTCAGGAAGTTTTTCAACACTTTGCTGCCATAGTGCTTCTATATTTTCAGACTGCCCAAATAAGGCGTTATGCAAACGCTCTTTGCGTTCTTTAGCGGTATTGACAGTAAAAACGCCATTGCCTGGCGGGCACAAACATTGGCTGATTTTTTTTTGAAATGTTGACCATGAAGTTGTCATGTATTTTACCTTCCTATTAAAGAGGTTAATTTTAACTAGGCATTGAAATTCACAAAAATGAACGCAAACTACCGAAGTGAGTGAAAAAATAAAGTTATAGGCGAAAAACTGAAGTTATTTTGGCTTCAGCCCTTAAGTTTTACGATAAAGTCGATTATGATGGCGCAAAAAATTCGCACCATTATAGCTAAAAGTAGTAAAAAGGCACATATATAAAATCTTTTGCTTGTCAGCTTGCTAATTTACAGATATATCTAATAGTAATTTTAGTCTCAAATTTAATTTTACGTCCCAGTTTTATCTATAGATGCTGATTTATATTTAATAAGCAGCTCGCGCATTATTAAGTAATTAAGTGTAATCAACTGTGACAAAACTGACAATAGTCAGCTAAGTAGGAATAGAAAATAATATGGCAAAATCTCTGGTAATTGTGGAATCGCCAGCCAAAGCGAAAACAATTAACAAATACCTTGGTAAAGATTTTATTGTTAAATCAAGTGTTGGACACGTACGCGATTTGCCGCACGGTAGCACGGGGAAAAAAGTCGCAGCAAAATCACCGGCTGAAGTGAGAAAAATGACCCCAGCGGCAAAAGCCAAATATAAGCAAAAGCGAGATAAACTCGCCTTGGTTAATCGCATGGGCATTGATCCAGAAAACGATTGGCAAGCAAACTATCAAATATTACCCGGCAAAGAAAAGGTGGTGAGTGAATTAACCAAACTTGCCAGTAGTGCTGATACTGTCTATCTCGCAACCGATTTGGATAGAGAGGGGGAAGCGATTGCTTGGCATTTAAAAGAGATCATAGGTGGCGGTGACGATAAGTTTAAACGCGTAGTGTTTAACGAAATTACCGAAAACGCCATTCAACAAGCGTTTTCTTCACCAGGCGAATTAAGCATGCCAGGCGTTAATGCACAGCAAGCACGACGCTTTCTCGACCGCGTAGTGGGCTTTATGGTTAGTCCATTACTGTGGAAGAAGGTCGCACGGGGCTTATCGGCTGGCCGTGTTCAATCAGTTGCAGTTAAGCTGGTTGTAGAGAAAGAACGTGAAATAAAAGCGTTTGACCCAAAAGAATATTGGGAAGTTAGCGCTGATACGCAAACTGCTCAAGGCAAAGACTTTGCTTTAGATGTTACCCATGAAAATGGCAAAACATTTAAGCCTAGCAATGAAGCCGACACCAATAAAGCGCTTGCGACTTTAAAGTCAGCAACTTACACCGTTAGCAAACGTGAAGATAAACCTTCAAAAAGTACGCCGTCTGCGCCATTTATCACCTCAACGCTACAACAAGCGGCGAGTACTAAGTTAGGTTTTGGCGTTAAACGTACCATGGGGCTTGCACAGCGCTTATATGAAGCCGGTCATATTACCTATATGCGTACTGACTCAACTAATTTAAGCAAAGACGCTGTGGATAATTGTCGTGCCTATATTGGTGAGAATTTTGGCGAAAATTACCTGCCAGAAAAAGCGAAAGTTTATAGCAGTAAAGGCAATGCCCAAGAAGCACATGAGGCTATTCGACCGTCTAATGTTAAGCTTGAAGCCGCGTTGATCACAGACGTAGATGCTGATGCAAAAAAACTGTATGAATTAATTTGGCGCCAATTTGTTGCCTGTCAAATGACAGCGGCACGCTATACGGTAAGTACCATCACTGTTGATGCCGCTGGCTTTGATCTTAAAGCGAAAGGGCGCGTTATGCAGTTTGATGGTTGGACGCGTGTCCACCCACAACTATCAAAAGGTGATGATAAACATTTGCCTGATTTGGCCGTGGGAGAGGTGTTAGCTTTGCAAGCGTTACACCCAAGCCAGCACTTTACTAAACCACCTGCGCGCTACGGTGAAGCATCATTGGTTAAGGAATTAGAAAAACGCTCCATTGGTCGCCCATCAACTTATGCGTCAATTATTTCTACGATTCAAGATCGCGGCTATGTGCGCTTGGATAAAAAGCGTTTTTACGCAGAAAAAATGGGCGAAATAGTCACAGATAGTTTATCAGGCAGCTTTACCGACCTGATGAACTACGACTTTACGGCCAATATGGAGCAAAAGTTAGATGAAGTTGCCGAAGGAAAAGCAAACTGGAAAGATGTGTTAAACCGCTTCTATGAAAACTTTACTGAGCAACTTAATTTAGCCGATAAACCTTCTGAAGAAGGTGGTATGCGCAGTAATGAACCGATAGTAACCGATATTGACTGTCCTACCTGTGGTCGAAAAATGGGCATTCGCACCGGCTCTACCGGTGTGTTTCTAGGCTGTTCCGGTTATGCACTTCCCCCTAAAGAGCGTTGCACAACCACGATGAATTTAACGCCCGGTGAAGAAGCAGTGAGCGTTTTGGCAGAAGATCAAGAAACGGAAGCTTTGCGCGCTATGCATCGTTGCAGCAAATGTAGCACAGCGATGGACAGTTATTTGATTGACGAAAAACGCAAATTACATGTTTGTGGTAATAACCCTGTTTGTGATGGTTTAGAGTTAGAAAAAGGCGAGTTTAAGCTTAAAGGCTATGACGGACCTATTTTAGAGTGTGATCGTTGTGAAGCGGAAATGGAGCTGAAGTCTGGTCGATTTGGTAAATACTTTGACTGTACAAATAGTGACTGTAAAAACACCCGTAAATTGCTTGCTAACGGTGAAGCCGCGCCGCCTAAAGAAGACCCAGTGCAGCTACCTGAGTTACCCTGTGAAAAGTCTGATGCGCATTTTGTGTTGCGTGATGGCGCAGCGGGTATTTTCTTGGCCGCCAACACCTTTCCAAAATCACGGGAAACAAGGGCACCTAAAGTGGCTGAACTTGCCCGTTTTCGCGATCGAATATCAGAGAAGTTTTATTACTTAGCTGATGCACCAGCAACCGATCCCGATGGCAACTTAGCGGTAGTGCGTTATAGTCGAAAAACCAAATCACAATATGTGATGACGGAAGTTGACGGTAAGGCAACGGGTTGGAATGCCAAGTATATTGACGGTAAATGGGTAGAAGAACTGGCGAAGAAAAAAACGCCAAAGGCTAAAGCAAAGGCTAAGCCGAAACCAAAAGCTAAAAAAGCGACATAAAGTCACCATTTATCAATAAAAAGCGCTCATAGAGCGCTTTTTTTATGTTTAATTACATTCACTCATATCTATATTTACTCTAATTGCATTAATAATTTACTGATCCTATAGGACAAACCTCGCACTATGTCCTACTTTTTAATCATATTATCGCTTGTATTAAAAGCCACGTTTATAACGATAATAGGATGTGAAATAACAATCTAGCAGCACTGACAAAATAAGCTACTGATAAAGTAAACAAAAATACCTCAAGGAGTCGATATGGATAAAAAATTCATTTTAACAAGCTTTGCTTACGCCATTGCGGGTTTAACACTTGGCATTTTTATGGCCGCGACTAAAAACCATGGTCAGTTAGTGACTCATACCCATATACTGCTAATTGGCTTCGTGATGTCATTTATTTATGCGCTATGTCATAAGTTGTGGCTTGATAAAATCAACTCACGGTTAGCGAAACTGCAATATTATCTTCATCAATTGGGGACTTTAGGTGTGGTAATTGGCTTGTTTCTTTTTTATGGTAATTTTGTTGCGTTAGAGGCGGTAGATCCCTTGCTAGCCTTATCTTCAATTACAGTATTAATTGCTCTGATCTTGATGAAAGTATTGTTTATTCAAACATTAAAAAAGTGAACAGCGCACGCTGCTTAGGCCGTTGGGAGCATGACTAAGTTCATTCGCTTGATCGAAAGACCTAAAGCAACGGCAACACCTTAACAACTATGATATCGGGCACTTTGATAATACTAATCGTTAAGCCAACAATGCGATTGAAGCGTTACCTTACCTATTTACATTGAGCTATTTGAGGGCGTTTACTCACCTCAGTCGTCAAACTCTATTGTATCTATCACGCGTCTGGCTTGTGCTATGGTGCAGTCTGTACGTTGCATTAATTCAGATACTGTGATGCCTGGCTTTTTTTTCGCAATACCCACTAAGACATCAAATGCTAAATTTTTACTTTGCTTAGCTAAATGTGTTGCGAGCCATTGCCAACTAGGCTCCTCACTGTCGCTAATGGCGGCAATAGTTGCTTCGAGTTGCTCAAAACTGGCTTTTAATTGCCAGTTGCGTGAACGGCCAATGCGGTTGAGTTCGCAACCCTGTGCGCGTATAAGGCTTTTCAACGCATAAGCGCGTAACACTCGGCGTAAAAATGACGGCAGTATAATGAAAGGGGTTTGGTTCTTTGGGGTTTTCATATTGTAAACGCAGTAAACCAGCATTGCTGCTGGTTATAGGCTATGAGAGTGCGTTACCATTTTTTCTTAGGTTGAAATAGCAAGTCTAAATCGTCTTCTTCCGCTTTTGCTTTTTTAGCGGCATCTTTGGCATTGGTGTTCTTTAGTGAAGAGGTGATACCATCCAAGACACTTTCAATTTCTTCACGTTTTTTACTGCAATAATCCGTTTGTAACGGACTGTCAGCGATAGTTTGTAATGCTTTTTCTAAATATTGTCTAGCTGAGCCTAGCATTTCTTTTTGGTAAGCTATCATGCCACGTTTTTGTAGGCTTTCTACGCCAATTTTTAACTGCATAGCAGATAACTTATGATCTTCTTGGGTAAAGCTTTGTGCGTCTAAATTGCCTTTAGATTGCTCTGACTTTAAGGTAGCGCGTAGTTTTTTAATGCTTTGTAATATTGCCACTAAGTGCTGTTCGTTATCAGGTAGGTTGAAGGCTTGCTCAGTGTCTGAGTTGCTCGTATTGCTGCTAGCATCTAATCGTGCTTGTAGCTCTTGCACGCGTTTTGTTAATAATTTATTTTCGGGAAATATTTTAGCCATAGCGATGGCGGCATTTAAACTACGATTATTAAGAATTTTGACTAAATTCGGGTTGTTGGGCAGGTTTGCTAAACTCACAAGCAATTCTTCTGTTTCATCAATAATAGCTTTTTGTTTTGCCGCTTTAGCACGCTTTTCTTGTGCTACTTTCTCTTTATGCTGCTGTATTGCATTGACTACCACGACTATGATAACTAAAGCGATAATTAACGCGATGATAATACCCATGTTTAATTCTCTATTGTGAAAATATAAATTGTTATTCTTGGCAGTCTACAAAAATTGTCAGACTAAGCAAAGGATAAAGCGTTTTTCTTTCAGGATTTTCGCATATTTGCCGGTTGAGTCACAGCGAGTTAAAGCTTTTATTAGGGCGTATTGATCTTTCAGGACTATTTTTGCCTCAGTTTGTTTGGTCTTTATACAAGGCTGAGCCTGTAAAGTGTCGTTATTCTACTCGCACAGGCGAAAACGTAGTAAAAATGCTAAACAAACGCTGTCCAATGGATTCGTTCGAACAAAACTCAATCTCGAAAGTTCAACACGCCTTAGATTCAAACAAACTTTAAAGCTTGAGCTTGAGTATTTTCATGCAAAATGCAAAAATTAATATGGAATAAATGTTTAATTAAGTATATATTTTTCGAATAAGAAATCTCTGAATAATTATTATGAAGCTGCAACAACTCCGCTATATTGTCGAAGTATTAAACAATAACCTTAATGTCTCTGCGACGGCTGAAAGCCTGTTTACCTCACAGCCTGGTATAAGTAAACAAGTACGAATGCTGGAAGATGAGTTAGGTATTCAAATTTTTGGGCGCAGTGGTAAGCATTTAACCCATGTCACACCGGCGGGTAATGAAGTGATAAATATCGCTACCCAGATTTTATCTAAAGTTGAAGCGATAAAAGCGGTAGCCCGCGAGCATACGCAGCCCGACGAAGGCAAACTGCGTATTGCCACCACCCATACCCAAGCACGTTATGCGTTGCCAGACGTTATTCAGGGGTTTATGAAAAAATATGCCAAAGTATCTCTGCATATGTATCAAGGTACACCGGCACAAATAAGCGACGCTTCAAGTAAAGGAGAGGCTGATTTTGCCATTGCCACAGAATCGCTACATTTGTATAACGATTTGGTGATGTTACCTTGCTATCATTGGAACCGTAGCATTATTGTTAAGCCTGATCATCCGCTAGCACAGAAGCAAAATATCACCATCGAAGACATCGCAAAATACTCTTTGGTGACTTATGTGTTCGGTTTTACCGGTCGTTCTGAATTAGATGCCGCATTTAGTGCCGTGGGCGTTGAACCTAAAATTGCTTTTACTGCCACCGATGCCGATGTTATTAAAACCTATGTCAGGCTGGGTGTGGGTATTGGTGTTATTGCCACTATGGCTATGGATCCAAAAATAGACAGTGACTTAGTCACCATTGACGCCAGTCACTTATTTAGTCCGAGTACGACTAAAATAGGTTTTAGGCGCGGTACTTTCTTGCGTGGTTATATGTACGACTTTATTGAACGCTTTGCGCCACATTTAAATAAAGATTTAGTCACACGAGCGGTATTATTAAAAAATAACGCCGAAATAGATGAAATGTTTGCCAATATTAAGCTACCTGTGCGTTAGTTACTTAAGGTTAGCTCTTGTTGCTAAACAATAAGCCGTAGTTCATAGCTACGGCTTATTTCTTATCAGTAAATTAATGCCTTGGTTAACATTCGATAATATTAACCGCCAAGCCACCGCGAGACGTTTCTTTATATTTAGTTTTCATGTCATTGCCAGTATCCCACATGGTTTTGATCACTTTATCTAATGAAACTTTATGCTTACCTGTGCCGCGCAAAGCTAATCGTGAGGCGTTTATGGCTTTGACCGACCCCATAGCGTTGCGTTCAATACAAGGGACTTGCACTAATCCGCCAACAGGATCACAGGTTAAACCTAAGTTATGCTCCATGCCAATTTCAGCGGCATTTTCAACTTGTACCGGAGAGCCACCCATGATTTCTGTTAATGCGCCAGCGGCCATTGAACAGGCAACGCCTACCTCTGCTTGACAACCACCTTCAGCGCCCGAAATAGTGGCGTTGGTTTTATATAAAATACCAATTGCAGCGGCGGTTAATAAATAGCGAATAACGTCATCTTCTTCAACGGGCTTAATAAATTTATTGTAATAAGACAATACGGCAGGAATGATGCCCGCCGCGCCATTAGTTGGCGCTGTTACTACGCGGCTACCTGCTGCGTTTTCTTCATTTACCGCCAAGGCGAATAAGTTAACCCAATCCATGGCAGAAAGCGGATCGGCATTTTTCTCTACGGATAGTGAGCGGTGCAGTGCAGGGGCTCTGCGTAGTACTTTTAAACCACCAGGTAGCACTCCTTCGGTTACCATGCCACGCTCGATACTTGCTTTCATTGCCTGCCAAATTTCAAGTAGGCCAGCACGAATATCCGCTTCATCTTGTAAGCACTTTTCATTGTCCATCATGATACTGCTGATGCTTAGGCCTTTGTCGTTGGCAATTTGTAATAACTCATCGGCGCTAGAGAAACGGTGCGGGCGCTCTATGTTGCTATGTAAAGATAGCGCTTTGTCTTTTTCTTTCTCAAAATCACAATCTTCAACGATAAAGCCACCACCAATGGAATAGTAGGTTTCTTCATAAATCACCTGATCGCCCTGATAAGCGAAAAAAGTCATCGCGTTAGCATGCGCGGGTAGCGATTTTCTTCGATGATAAATAATGGCATTGTCTTTAGGAAAGTCGATTAAATGCTGCATATTGAGGTTTATCTTCTCACTTGCCACTACAGCAGCGAGCGTTGACTCGATAGATTCAACCGGAATGGTTTCAGGACTCTGTCCTGTTAAACCTAAAATAACCGCTTTACCTGTACCGTGACCAATGCCTGTTTGACCAAGCGAGCCAAATAATTCACATTTGACTCGATCAGTATCCGTTAATTTATTGGCCGCGATAAGATTTTCAACAAATAGCTTGGCAGCTTTCATTGGACCAACGGTATGTGAACTGGATGGACCAATTCCAATTGAAAACATATCAAATACACTAATCATAAGGTAACCTGAATATATAATGTTGAATATTGCTAAATATAAAATTTTGTGCGGTGATTGTAGCCGAAAGCTTTCAGCATGCAAAACAAATTGTCATTTCTGCAAAGATAATCCTACGTTGAGATATGCCCTTTAGTTTAGCAGTAGGCTTAGGTCGTGCAAGATGGCAGCTGTTGCTCCCCAAATATTGTATTGTTGATAAGGCATAAAGTGTACATTATGATGCCCACCTTGATGGTATACCGGCACTTGAATATGATGTTGACGTTGCAAAAAGTGTGTCAGGGGCACTTGAAATACTTCTGCCACTTCATTTTTGTCTATGTGGTAGTGCTCACTAGTCGCGACTAAGGCCACTATCGGGGTTATTTCATAACCTGAAATAGTTTGATAAGACTTTAATTGTCCCAACACGTCAATAAAGTCGGCGGGTAGGCCTATTTCTTCCTGTGTTTCGCGCAGCGCGGTGGCGGTAACGTCAAAGTCAAAGGCTTCCACTTTACCGCCTGGGAAGCAAATTTGCCCTGGGTGATGACTCAAATGACTCGCTCGCTTGGTCAGCAGCACATCTAGCTGTGTTTCATTACTGACGATGGGGATCAGTACCGCGGCACTTTTTAGCTTGTTTTGATAACGATAACTGTGTTTTGACGCTGGCAGCGCCCGTAATTGAAAGCGCTGTATAAATTCATCTTTTGTCATACATACCTTCAAAGGTTAAATTAACTAGGCTCAATTTTTTGATTTGTCACGGTTGAGCGCGCTTAATACTGGGAGGATCTTCTGCACTTTATCGTAAGTTTCTTGATACTCGCTGTCAACGTTTGAATCTGCCACTAAGCCACCGCCCGCCCAGCAGTGAATGCTTTGTTGGTGACACACCAAGGTACGAATGGTAATGCTAGTATCCATATTGCCGCATGCTGAAATATACCCAATAGCACCACAATAAACACTGCGCTGGTGTGGCTCAAGCTCTTCGATGATATCCATGGCTCTAATTTTGGGCGCACCAGTAATTGAACCACCAGGAAAAGCCGCGCGCAGTAAGTCGCTTGCAGCATATTGCGGGGCTATTTCACCTACCACAGTACTGACTAAATGATGGACAGCTGGAAAGCTTTCAATGGCAAATAGCTCAGGGACTTTCACTGTGCCAGCTTGACAAACACGGCTAATATCATTGCGCAATAAGTCTACGATCATTAAGTTTTCGGCGCGATCTTTACTCGCCTGTTGTAAGGTTTTGGCATTGGCTCGGTCGATATTTTCATCAGTGCTGCGTGGTCGTGTACCTTTAATGGGTTTGCTTTGTACCTTGCTATCGCGCAGTTGTAAAAAACGCTCGGGTGAAATACTTAAAATCGCACTGTCTTGAAAGCGCAAAAATGCCGAGAAAGGCGCTTTATTTTCCTGCCTTAAGGCACAATAAGCTTGAAATTCATCACCTTGATATTGAGCGCTAAAACGCTGAGCTAAATTAATTTGATAACAATCACCAGCCAATAAGTAATCTTGTACTTGCTGAAATTTTTGACGGTATTGCATTTGGCTGATGTTGGATTGCCAAGGCGTGGTGAGACGAAAGCTATCTGGTAAGTTGCTTTTAACTGAGCCAAGTGCTTTAGCTTTAAGCGCTTGGTTAAAAAAATGGCAAATATCAGCCCGGTCATCTTCACAGCAAAGTAGCCAAGTTTGCTGTAATTTACGGTCGAAAATTATAGCCTGTTGGTAAATACCAATGGCCATATCTGGGATATTAATATCTTTGTCTGTTTGCTGCTTGATCACCTCAAAGCGCTTACCTAAGTCATAAGCAAAATAGCCAAGTGCGCCGCCGCTAAAAGGTAAATTATTCGCGCTTATTTCAATGTGACTAAAGCTTGTTTGTAACTCACGCTGTAATAACAATAACGGGTCGTCATCACTGTGATATTCACGGCTTGGGTTAGTCTGCTTTATCTTAGTTGTTTTACCCTTGGTGGTTAATGTTGTCACCGGCTGCCAGACTATAATGTCATAGCGACTATCAACATGGGCACTGTCACAGGAGTCTAGCCACATCGCCCAGGGTTGATCGGCGATAGTGGCAAATAAAGATTGGCTATCAAAGCTAACTTCGAGTTGCAGTAAATGCGAGTTTAGTGATCTGGTGGCGTTTGTTGGCAATGTCTTCTCACAGCAGTAAATTTCGACCATTATTATAGAGAGCTACATGCCTTTAGAGCAATTGATACTGGTAGCTATTTAACTTTGGGGGTATGATATCGGCAAATTTATAACTTTCAACTTTTCTCTCGCGAATTAACCAAAAAGAGACCGTTATGGCTATTATTAAACAACAAGATTTAATCGAAAGTGTTGCCGATGCCTTGCAATATATTTCTTATTATCACCCGTTAGACTTTATCCAAGCGCTTGAAAAAGCGTATAACAAAGAAGAAAGTCAGGCTGCAAAAGATGCCATAGCGCAGATCTTAATTAACTCTCGCATGTCAGCCCACGGTAAACGACCTATTTGCCAAGATACCGGTATCGTCACATGTTTTGTCAAAGTCGGTATGGCGGTGCAGTGGGATAGCACAGACATGACAGTACAAGAAATGATTGATGAAGGTACGCGTCGCGCATATTTGAACCCAGACAACCCACTACGCGCCTCAATTGTTGCTGATCCAGCGGGTAAGCGTATTAACACTAAAGATAATACGCCATCGGTAGTGCATATTGATATGGTGGCTGGTGATCAAATTGAAGTGATGATAGCTGCTAAGGGTGGCGGCAGTGAAAACAAAGCAAAAATGGCGATGTTAAACCCAAGTGACTCTATTGCTGACTGGGTGGTAAAAACCCTGCCAACGATGGGCGCTGGTTGGTGTCCACCGGGCATGTTAGGCATAGGAATTGGTGGCACAGCGGAAAAAGCCGGGGTATTGGCTAAAGAAAGCTTGATGGAGCCAGTTAATATTCAAGAGCTTATCGACCGTGGCCCAGAAAACGCGGAAGAAGCATTACGTCTTGAAATATTTGAGCGGGTAAATAAATTAGGTATTGGCGCGCAAGGCTTAGGCGGCTTAACCACTGTGGTTGATATTAAAATTAATTCAGTACCAACTCATGCCGCGTCAAAGCCTGTGGTGATGATCCCGAACTGCGCCGCAACACGTCATGTGCACTTTCACCTTGATGGTTCAGGGCCGGCGGATTTAACGCCGCCTAAATTAGAAGATTGGCCAGAAATCACCTGGGAAGTAGGTGAAAATGTTCGTCGTGTTAATGTTGATGAGCTATCCAAAGCGGATATTAGCAGCTGGAAAACCGGAGAAACTGTACTGCTTAGCGGCACGATTTTAACGGGTCGCGATGCCGCTCATAAGCGTATTCAAGAAATGTTGGCTGCAGGTGAAAGTTTACCTGTAGACTTTACTGATAAGTTTATTTATTACGTTGGTCCAGTTGACGCTATTGGCGACGAAGCGGTTGGTCCTGCGGGTCCTACAACCGCCACGCGTATGGATAAATTTACCGAAATGATGTTATCTAAAACCGGCTTACTCGGCACTATAGGTAAGGCTGAACGTGGTCCAGCAACGGTTGAAAGCATTAAAAACCATAAGTCAGTTTACCTTATGGCCGTTGGTGGTGCCGCATACTTAGTGTCAAAAGCCATTAAAAAGGCGAAAGTGGTAGCGTTTGAAGATATGGGCATGGAAGCGATTTACGAGTTTGTGGTTGAAGATATGCCAGTGACCGTTGCCGTTGATAGTTTAGGTGAGTCGGCACATGTTACCGGCCCAGCAATATGGCAAGCAAAAATTGAAGAGCTCGACAGTAAACTAAGTACCTCAAGTAACTAATTTACCTGCAGGGTAAGTCTTATTGATTGACAGCATCGTTGTTAAATAAACGCCCAAACGGGCGTTTTTTAAAGACATAATCATAAAAAAGAAGGATGTTATGAAACAAAAACTGATGAAACTAGCCGCGGCAGGTATGTTAGCATTTGCCAGTATGTCGCTAGTCGCCAAAGACCACAAACCGCAAGTTCTCGATGTAAATGCCTTGACAGAGCTTAATCAAATTCACGACTTTATCGTTTCTCCTCAAGGCGATAGCTTTATATACCGCTTAGCAAAGGGGATAAACTCAGCTGATAATCATTTATACCTTCAACAGGTTAATAGCAAGCAAGCGCAACAATTAACGAGTCATGAAAGTGCCGCAACTAATGTGGTGTATGCGGCTGATGGTCATAGCATTTATTTTTTGTCAGCGCGCAGTGGTAGCTCACAAATATGGCAATTGCCGTTAACGGGTGGCGAAGCAAAGCAAATATCAGATTTGCCAATCGGCATTAATGGTTTTGCGGTTTCTAAAGATGGCCAGCGCTTTGCGCTTGAATTAACGGTATTACCTGGCTGTGAAACATTGCAGTGTACCCTAGATGCGCAGGCACTTGACGCTAAGCAAAAGCATAATGTTCGCGTTTATGATCAACTTATGGTGCGACATTGGGATGTGTGGAATACAGCCTACAAGTCTCATCTATTTATCGCTGAGCGTGCAGAGCAAGGCGCGTTTGTGCACGCAACTGACCTTATGCCTGACTGGCAAGGTGATATTGTTGGTGCCAGTGAGATCAGCTTTCATCCCAATGGGCAGCGCTTAAGTTTCTCCGCCAAATACCCGAGTACAACGGAAGCTTGGACCACTAACTTTGATATTTTTGAGGTGGATTTAAGCAACCATACGCTAAGCAATCTCACCGCAGAAAATACCGCTTGGGATGCCAAGCCGGTATATTCGCCTAATGGTCGTTATTTAGCTTATAAAGCCATGTCAGTACCTGGCTATGAGTCGGACAAATTTACCTTGATGATCCGTGACAACCAAACTGGTAAAACTCGCGCCATCGCTAAAAACTGGGATCGTTCAGTAAGCGAGCTCGTATTTGCCAATGACAGCCGCACGTTAATTGTCACCGCTTACGATGTTGGGCAAAAAAGTATATTCGAAATCAATGCCGAGTTTGGCGATGTACGCCGGATTTTTAATGATGGAACGGCAGGTAAAATAGCGGTAACTGCAGATAAAATCTTTTTTACGCGCCATGCGCTCGATGCTCCAACAGATATCTATAGTATTACGCGCGATAGCCAACAAGTTGTGCAACACACCCAAGTAAATGCACAGCAGTTAGCCAATGTTACATTAGCTGAATTTGAGCAATTTAGTTTTCAAGGTTGGAACAACGAAGACGTTTATGGCTATTGGCTTAAACCGGCCAACTTTACAGCAGGTAAAAAATACCCCATCGCTTATCTTGTCCATGGTGGTCCACAAGGTAGTTTCGGCAATATGTTCCACTACCGTTGGAATGCACAACTTTGGGCAGCACAAGGCTATGCGGTAGTGATGGTCGACTTTCACGGCTCTATCGGTTATGGCCAAGACTTTACCGACTCAATTGCCCGTGACTGGGGTGGCAAGCCATTGGAAGACTTACAAAAAGGTTTTCAGGCCATCACTAAGCAGCAACCCTGGATGGATGCGAGCAATGCCTGCGCATTAGGTGCGTCTTATGGTGGTTATATGATGAACTGGTTCCAAGGCAAGTGGTCTGACGGCTTTAACTGCATTGTTAATCATGCTGGTTTATATGATATGCCTAGCTTTTATAGTTCAACCGAAGAGTTATGGTTTCCAGAGCACGACTTAGGTGGACCCGTTTGGGATGGCAGTGAAGATTATAATAAGTTTAATCCTGCAGCCTTTGTTAAAAGCTGGCAAACACCTATGCTAGTGATCCAAGGAGAACTGGATTTTCGGGTGCCTTATGCGCAAAGTCTTGGCGCTTTTACCGCACTGCAACGCCAAGGTATTGCAAGCCGTTTAGTGGTGTTTCCTGATGAAGATCATCATATTCGCAAACCTGCTAACTTAATTGTTTGGTACCAAGAGGTGTTTGCTTGGATGAAAAAATATACCCAGTCCAAGTAGTATCTTGAAGAAAAACCCAAAGATGATAAAAACAGCAGTACCGGTATCTGGGCTGCTGTTTTTTATTTTAGGCTTTTATTTTAGACATTGTAGCGCTCGCTTTGCACGGTAAAAATTGTCGGCTTAGTTAAGAAAACCATTAACCTTATCAATAAAATATGCTCTAATAACTGTTAATAATCACAGTATTATGGCAGCGCAATGAACTTCTTATCGCAACTTTCTTGGTTAAATTTAACTAACTTTTCAACTATAGCGGCAGTGATATTGGCGTTATTACTCTGCCTAGTGATCGCGACGCTAAGCTTGCTACGCCAACTAAGGCGCAGCCGAGAAGATAATGCAAATCAGCAGCAAGTGTTGCAACAACTGGCTGAAAAAGTCAGCTTAAGTTATGAGCTTAATGTCAATAACCAACAACAGTTGCAACAACAATTACAGCTAAATCATCAGCAGTTAGCCAACCAACAACATGAGCTAAAAAGCTATTTTGAACAACAAATAGCCGACTTTAAATTAAAGCTACTGCGTCAACATGGTGAGCAAGGCGAGAAGCAAGCCCAGCAACTTTTTAGCCATAACGAGCAGCTTAACGCGACGTTGCACCAACATCATCTTGCGGTAAATGAGCAGCAAAACAAAGTGGCCGAGCAACTGATGACACAATTAAATAGCACCGCCAAGCTTGGCCGCGAAGAAATGGCAAAGTCACTGCAAGCAGCTAGTGAGCAAATGACGACCAGAATCGACAGTTTAACCACGGCAACCGATAGTCGTTTAAAAGATATTAGTACTCAGGTGGAGAAACGCTTAGCTGATGGCTTTGAAAAAACCACGAAAACTTTTAATGATATTTTACAGCGCTTAGCGCTAATTGATGATGCCCAGAAAAAAATTACTGAATTGTCGAGCAATGTGGTTAGTTTACAAGAAGTGTTAGCCGATAAACGCTCGCGAGGGGCATTTGGTGAAGTGCAGCTTAATAGTTTAATTCGTAATGTTTTACCTGAGCAGCATTTTGCACTACAACATACCTTATCAAACGGTAAAATTGCCGACTGCATTTTGTTTTTGCCTGCGCCCACGGGCAATGTGGTAGTGGACGCTAAATTTCCGTTAGAAAGCTATAAAACCATGGCGGACAACAGCTTAGCTAAACTTGAGCGGAAAGCAGCCGAGCGACAATTTAAGCAAGATATAAAAAAACACATTAATGACATCAGCGATAAATATTTAATTGAAAAAGAAACAGCTGATGGCGCCGTGATGTTTATTCCGGCAGAAGCGATTTTTGCTGAAATTCACGCCCATCACAGTGACTTGGTGGACTATGCCAATAAAAAACGGGTGTGGCTGGCGTCACCAACGACCCTGATGGCGATTTTAACCACTGCACGTTCGGTATTAAAAGATGAGGCAACCCGCAAGCAAATTCATGTTATTCAAGCGCATTTGTCACATTTATCTGCTGACTTTGCCCGCTTTAAAGGCCGCTTTGCTAATTTAGCCAAGCATATTGACCAAGCGGCAAACGATGTAAAACAAATTCATACCTCAGCAGACAAAATTAGTAGTCGTTTTGATAAAATAGAGCAGGTAGAATTGACGCTGGAAGAAAAAGCAACCCTCGCACTTAGCGCAGATTAACGGATGGTTATGGTATGGGGTAGTGCGGCATTATTGACTGACGCAACTCATTACCGCGGCGTAAATTAAGCGTTTTAATTTTGTGTTAGCTTGGTCAATATTTTAGTTTGGAGTTATACGTGAGCTTTTCGTTTAGCGCTTTAAAAAACAATCTGGTTAGTCTCACCTTGCTTGTGATAACGCTTATCGCTTTTCAGCATTATCAAAGCCTCTGGCTATTAAAGCTAGAGCTTATCGAACAACTACTTTATGGCTTATTTAGCATTACCATTTTACTGACCAGTTATTTTAATCGCAGTCGTTTAGCCATTGCTGCGCTCCTTTTTTTCACTTATTACCTCGCGCTTGTTAAACCACTCCCTTGGCAAGCTTGGTTACAGTTGCATCCGCAATGGCTTGTGTTGACGGGGGCGATTGCGTTATCAACGCTTGCGTTATTGCAAGATCGCGCGTTGTTGTCAATTCATGGCTTTTATCGCATTTTGTTATTAATTGGCTTGGGTGGGCTTAGCTACCTGTGGCTGCAACAAACAGAGCATATATCGCTATGGTTTGCAGCTACGCCTTGGTTAGCCCCTTGGCAAGAGCACCTTGCAGTAGAATTGCCGCTGCTGCTAGCAAGTATCATGATTTTTTGGCGCAGCTTGTCACAGCAAAGCTTAGTAACAGCGGCACTCATGTTTAGTTACTGTCTTTGGTTAGGGCAGTATTATCAACTTATCCAGCTGCCTTGGTCGTTATTATTAACCTTGTTATTGACTTATTATGTGGCTGTGGTGTTGATAGACTCTTATTTTTTGGCATATCGTGATGAGCTAACGGGGCTACCGTCACGCCGAGCATTGAATCAATATGCCTTGTCGTTAGGGCGAAAATATAGCCTTGCGATGCTTGATATTGACCACTTTAAAAAGTTTAACGACAGCTATGGTCATGACATTGGTGATCAGGTCTTAAAGTTGGTTGCCAGCAAGCTGGCACAAGTAAATGGCGGCGGCAAAGTGTTTCGCTATGGTGGTGAAGAATTTACCATAGTCTTTGCAAGGAAAACCGCTGAACAAGCGTTGCCGGCGTTAGAGGCAGTCAGGCAAACGGTGGCTGATTACAAGATGGTTATCCGCCAAGCACAACGCAGCAATAAAAAAGCGCGCACGGGTAAAAAAAATAGCACGATGAAAACCGTCAGTGTCACTATATCAATCGGTGTGGCTGAGCGGGGTGCAAAACAAAGTTTTGAACAAAGCTTAAAAGTCGCGGATCAGGCCTTGTATCGGGCTAAAAAAGCCGGTCGTAACCAAGTTTGTCGTTAACTCAATGCTTATAATAATTGCCAACAAAGTTGAACTCGGCATTACGAGTGCGGCGCTGACTTTTCGCTAATACGGGTACTAATTTAAAATGGCAACATTGACAAATACTACCGTTAATAACAGCGGACAAACATAGCGAATATAGTTGCCCCACAGCGGCAACCACTTTCTTCCTTGCTGCAAGGCACTATCTCGCAGCTTATTACCACGGCGCCATAACCAACCCACAACAATGAAGTAAAATAAACAGCTCAGTGGTTGCAGCATAGTGGTTAATAAGCGAATAACTAAGCCAAATAAGCTATCAAAAAAAGCAATGATGGTCATACTGGCAGTTAAAACCACTGCCGAAACCAACCACGTGGCTTTTTCACGGCTAAGTTTTTTAGCTTCGACTAAATAAGACACCGGCACTTCGGTAGAAGATATGGTCGAGGTAAGAGCGGCAATGGATAGCAATAAGAAAAAACTCATGGCAACAAGCAGTCCCACGGTACCCATAGAGTTAAATAGCTCAGGTAAAATATTAAATATAAGCTGAGCTTCACCGATCAGCTTACCATCTTGAAACACTTGCTGTCCGGCAGCTTGGGCGACATAAAGTGCTGGAATAATTAATAATCCCGCCATAAAGGCGATAAAAGTATCAAGCGCGGTAATAGAAACCGCCAATTTACCAATATCGCGATCTTTTTTCATATAGGAGCCATAAACCATCATACCGCCGACACCAATCGACAAGGAGAAAAATGCTTGTCCCATGGCAGAGATAATGAGTTTAGGGTTGGTCACTTGTGTGAAGTCGGGTATTAAATAAACTTTTAAGCCTTGTGCCGCGCCAGGTTGCTGTAAAATATAGCTAATGAGTAACACTAGCATCATAAGTAAAATCGGCATCAGTCGCGCCGACCATTTTTCAATACCGGCATTGACGCCTTGATGAATAATGGCGGCGCCAAGTAAGATAAACAATGGCGTAAACATTAAGTTTCTTGTGGTACTTGAGGTGGCTAACCACGTTGCTGCGTCAGTATAGCCAATGAGCTCGGCTAGCGGCGATAAGGCATGCGCTAGCATCCAACCCGCCACTATCGTATAAAAGCTCAGCATCATCACAGCGCCACATAAACCAATTAAACCGGCAAACTTACCGAGTTTAGGGGCAGTATCAGAACAAGCATCTTCTAAGGCAGATACCGGATTTTTTTGAGCTTGATTACCGATATACACTTCTGCATAAAGTGCGGGTAAGGCCAGCAACAGGGTAACGATTAAATAAACAAATAAAAAAGCGCCACCGCCATTATTAGCCGCTTGGGTTGGAAAGCCCCAAATATTGCCTAAGCCTATGGCAGAACCTGCGGCAGCAAGTACAAAGCCTATTCTGGAGTGAAACGAATCTCTGGTATTGCTCATAAATGATAATTATTATTGTTGTTAAAAACTTTGCTCTGAGCTTACCTAGTTAAGACACGTTAGCAAAGCACTTTTCTCTTTTTGTTGCCAAGATTGCGGTTTTTACGCTTATTCCCCATCTGGGGAATAAACAAAGTACAGTGAGCGTGCTACTTTGGCTAAAATTTAACATTGCGCTGGTGAGCAATTTAAGGTCGATGTTAGGTTGTTGTGCGGGCTAATCACTTTTGATGAGCAATTTGCAAAGCGAAAAAATAATCGAGTGTAGCGAGTGAATATTAAAGAGGTAAGATATGAGCGAAGAAAAATTTAATCAGCCTTTGGGTGGTAATCAAATGCCACGTTTTTCCGGCCCAGGTACTATGTTTCGTTTACCTAGCAGTGAAATAACGAGCGATGTTGAAGTGGGAATTATCGGTGTCGGGCTTGATATCGGTGCCAGTAATCGCAGTGGTACACGATTTGGTCCGCGCGCTGTACGCAATGAGTCGGTTTTAGTGCGTCCTTATGGCATGTATACCAAGGCGGCACCATTTGACAGCTTTCAAGTGGCAGATTTAGGTGATGTCGCCATCAATACCTTTAGTCTTGCTGACTCGATTAAGATCATAGAGCAGCACTATGACAAAGTTATGGCAAGTAATATTAAACCGATAACCGTGGGCGGCGATCACACCATCAGTTTACCCATTTTGCGGGCCTTGCATAAAAAACACGGTAAAATGGCGTTAGTACATGTGGATGCTCATGCAGATATTAATGACACCATGTTTGGTGAGAAAGAGTGCCATGGCACTATTTTTCGACGTGCCATTGAAGAGGGCTTAGTCGATCCAAACAAAATGATACAAATTGGTCAACGGGCCACGGGATATAGTTCAGCAGATTTTCAATGGGCCATTGATCGTGGTGTGCGGGTAATTCAAGCTGAAGAGTGTTGGTTTAAATCGTTAACGCCTTTAATGGCAAAAGTACGTAAACAAATTGGTGATAGTATGCCAAGTTATTTAACATTTGATATTGATGGCATAGACCCCGCTTTTGCCCCAGGCACAGGTACACCTGAGCCGGCTGGTTTAACATCGTCGCAAGCACTGGAAATTATTCGTGGTATGTATGGTACGAATTTAATCGGTGCTGATCTCGTTGAGGTTTCGCCACCTTATGATAGCTCAGGCAATACCTCGTTGTTAGCGGCAAATTTAATTTTTGAAATGCTCTGCAGTTTACCAGGCTGTATACGTCGATAAGTGTTTGACAACCCGCCATAGTAGTCAAAGTGCTTTAGGGTTATGATCAGCTTAAGCACTTGGCAACCGAACTAACGCTAGCTTGCAACCCAAGGGCACGCTAGCTTAACGTAACTCAGCTTTACCCCAGACAACTGGGCATGCATTACGCCCGTAGCACCAACAAACTTTAACAAAAATCCCTACTTAAGCGCGCCGATATTGATATAATAGCTTAACCTATAACTTGACGAGTAAAGCGAAACTATGCACTTAATTTGGGATCTACCGCTACGGCTATTTCATTGGTTACTGGTGTTAAGCATAGCGGCCTCT
Organism: Colwellia chukchiensis; assembly: GCF_002104455.1. GTDB lineage: Bacteria > Pseudomonadota > Gammaproteobacteria > Enterobacterales > Alteromonadaceae > Cognaticolwellia > Cognaticolwellia chukchiensis. The sequence goes on from NZ_NBOC01000001.1 coordinate 628,925, forward strand.
TGGTATACATCAAAACAAGATAATGGTTTGATTGATTATCATTTATTGACCGGTTATTTTACCTTAGGCTTGATTGTTTTTAGGCTATTGTGGGGCTTTTTTGGCACCACGCACGCTAAATTTCGTAACTTTATACCCAGCTTTAAAAAGGTTAGTGCTTATATTCGCCACTTTAACAGTGACGCGCCCGAGCATTACCCAGGTCACAATCCACTCGGCAGTTTAATGGTGTTTTTTATGCTTGCGGTCATATTGTTGCAAGCGGTGAGTGGCTTATTTATGAACGATGAGATTTTTACCAGTGGACCCTATTCTGGCGCTATTAATGGCAAGTTAGAAGCTATTTTTATTACCATTCATCGTCATGGTTTTGATTATATTTTAGCGGCCATTGCCTTACATGTTTTCGCGGTGCTTTATTATGTTTCGGTGAAAAAACAAGCCTTGATTTCGGCCATTATTACCGGTAAAAAATCTGCACAAGTGGTCAATAAAAAGGATAGCATCAGCCGTTCAAAACTTGGCTTAGCTATCCTAATATCGCTACTTGTAGCGGCTTTTGTTTATTGGTTAGTGGTGATTAACGCACCTGTAATTGAAGACTATTACTATTAGTCCGCTTTATAATCGTCGTGACAACCGCCACAGGTTTTACCAACACCTGCAATGGCTTTTTTAATGGCAGACTCGTCAGCCGTTTTAGCGGTCATTTGTAAATGTGCTGACGCTTTGCTTAGGGCATTAATGCGCTTAGTAAACGCTTTAGGCTCTTGCCAAATTTTAGCTAATGCATCGCTTTTAACGTTAAAGCCTGAGGTATCGGTTTTGGTGTAGTCAGCAATCATTAATGACAACTGGTTAATTCTTGTAGCATTTTTTTCTACCACTTTAGCATCCAAAGCAATACGTCCTTTTGCCATCGCCCCTAAAGGGCCCATATTAGAGCCAAGTAAGGTAAATACGGCTTGGCGATTTTTTGTTGCTTTTTCCGCGTGATCTAATGACTTGGCGCTATCGGCCATAACAGACGTTGCGGTCAAAATTGCCGCTGAAGTTAAAATTGCTTTTGTCAAATAATTCATGTTATTCCTTATTACTTAGATTAAATTATCAAGCACAGCCCATAAGCTTATCTGTATCTTGCTTATAAATATAGTTTTTAACGCTTTAAAAGTGTCGCGCTTTCAGTAGCCATGGCATTGTATATCAGGATTTTAGTGGCTGGCCAGTCGTCACATCAAGCGCTCTGATTTGGTTGTTTACGTTATGGTGGCTAAGGTCAGGAGCCAGCGAGTAAAGTGCTGCACCGCGATATCATCGATAACTGATTTTGGGGATACCACATAGTACTTGTCGTTACTGATCAGCGCTTTTGGACACGCAAGTACTAAACTGCCTTCGGCCAGTTCATTTTGAACAAAGTAACGTGGCACTATAGTGAGGCCTAATTTATGTTTTGCGGCATCAACAATTAAGCGAAAATATTCAAAGTTTGGCCCAGGTATAGCGGCAATTTCTTGCTCTGTCAGTCCCGCGGCTTTAAGCCAACACTGAGTACTAGACGAGTACGAAGAATGATGAATCATTGGATAGTTTAATACATCACGAAACTCTGTTACGGGTCCAAATTTGTCTAAAACCTCGGGTGAACAAACGGCCACTAACTCTTCAGACATTAAAGGTTGTTTAGTAAACTCAGGCCAATTGCCGTCACCAAAAAGTACCCCAACATCATAGCCTTTGCGGTCTTTATAAATCTGCGTAATGTCTGTCACCATTTCAATTTCAATCTCAGGATAAAGTGCTTGAAATTCACTTAGCTTTGGAATTAACCATTTAGTGGTCAGGGCATCTTCAATGCCCACCACTATATGCCCAGCATGATTGTTTTGAATGTTGCGGGTTGCCAAATCCAGTTTATCGAGAATTTCCGTGATCTGTTTTTGGTAGGTTAAGCCGGCATCAGTGATATAAACCCGTTGGTTGACACGCTTAAACAGCGTTTGCCCCAGTTGTAACTCCAGCTTTTTTATTTGCCGGCTAATGGCACTTTGTGTCAAGCAAAGTTCTTCACCTGCTTTGGTTATGCTTTGGTGTCTCGCTGCACTTTCGAAACAGTTTAACGCGACGATAGAGGGTAAACGCCGCAGTCGACTCGCTTTCATGACTTAATGACTTTTTGGAATGATGTGATGAGGATATGTAAATTTAATCTCAGTTGCAAGCCGTATAATCTAAATTCAAGACATCGATTAGATACAAATTTGCGTAAAGGTAATAAAAATTTATGGCTACATGTGGTGAAGTATTAGTAAACATATTAGAGAACTATGGGGTTGATACGGTTTTTGGTATCCCAGGTTTTCATACTATTGAGTTATACCGCGGCTTACCTAACTCAAACATTACACATATCACGCCTCGTCATGAGCAAGGTGCCGGTTTTATGGCAGATGGCTATGCTCGAGTGACGGGTAAGGCAGGTGTATGTTTTATCATTACTGGCCCGGGTATGACCAATATTGCCACGGCCATGGGACAAGCGATGCAAGACTCGGTACCTATGTTGGTGATCTCTTCGGTTAATCGCACCGAGCACTTAGGAATGGGAGAAGGGCGTTTACATGAGTTGCCTGATCAAAGTGCATTATTAAAGCAAGTGTCGGTTTTTAGCCATCGAGTTACCCACGTTGAGCAATTACCCAAAGTATTAGCACGCGCTTTTACGGTTTTTAGCAGTGCTCGTCCAGGACCGGTACATATTGAATTACCCATTGATGTCATCACAGCCCAAGCTGATCAGCTTGATATTGATGCCTTTGCTATCACACCGGCACCAGCGCCAGCGCCGTCTGCCGTTACTGAAGCCGTTGCTTTACTTAGCGCTGCAAAGCGACCTTTAATCGTGGTTGGTGGCGGCGCAGCTAATGCTTCTGCAGAAGTTGTTGCACTTGCTGAAAAAGTCAATGCACCTGTGATCAATACGGTTAATGGTAAAGGCATTATGCCGATTAGCCATCCGTTGGCGGTTGGTTGCTCAGGCTCATGTGCCATTATTCGTCAAGAGATGAAAGAAGCTGATGTCGTGCTGGCGGTTGGTACTGAGTTTAGTGAGACAGATTACGACTTCTTCTTAGTGGGCGAAATTGAAATGAATGGCAAGTTAATTCGTATCGATATTGATGGCGACCAACTTAGCCGTAATGTTAAGCCAAGCTTAGCCATTTTAAGTGACGCTAGTTTTGCCTTGGCAGCGATAAATACTGCGTTAGTTATTGAGCACCCCTTACAAGATGGCAAACAAAGAGCAAAACAACTGCAAGAAATTGCTCGTAGCGTTACAACGAACGCTAAATATGACGACTTCTTTGCCACTATTAAGCAAGCGTTACCCGAGGTGGTTATTGTTGGTGACTCCACGCAACCTGTGTACTACGCGCTAACGCATTACGAAACTGACGCGCCGCGACGCTATTTTCATTCCGCCAGTGGCTTTGGCACCTTAGGTTATGCCATTCCGGCAGCGATCGGCGCCAAATTGGGTCAAGCGAATAGCCCGGTGGTGGCACTGATTGGCGATGGGGCGGCACAATTTACCATTGGCGAATTAGCTAGCGCCGTTGAAGCCGAGCTGTCAGTGACCTTCCTTATTTGGAATAACCAAGGTTACGGTGAAATTAGTCACTTTATGGATGATGCCAAAATTGCTCGTATCGGCGTTGATATTTATACCCCTGATTTTATGAAAATTGCCGACGGCTTCGGCTGTGCAACGGCTAGAGCGCGCAACCATGAGGAATTACAAGCCGCGTTGATAGCCGCTAATAAACTGAGTGGTCCGAGCGTTATTGAAGTGATGGAAGACGACTTCGTTGATGGCTATCCCTATTAATTCAGGTGTAAACAATAAGTAACTAACAGGTGAAATAACAGCAAAAAGGCGGGGAAAGGTAAAAAATAACAATATAAAAATAACAACATAAAAATAATGAGAAAAAAGTATCGCTAGCAAAATGAATAGGGTAATAAAGGCTTTTTCGTTGTTCAGCGGTGGGTTCTTAGTAGATAGGTTAAAATTAGGAAAATAATAATGTTTAAAAAAACAAAATTAGCACTATTGGTTTCAGCGGCTTGTATGACGTTACCTACCGCTATTCAGGCTGCGGAAACAAAGGCAGAATCAGCAACATCAAAAAACGAAAATAAAGCCAATAAAGTAGAGCGTATTATGGTTACGGCAAGTCGCCGCTCCACGAGCTTAGCTGAGGTGCCTTACAACATCAGTGCTTTAGATTCCAATTACTTAGATAAAGCGGGTATTACTGACTTTACGAAACTAACGCGTAATATTCCAGGCTTAGTGTTTAGTGATACAGGCCCGCGTAGTAACGGTATCAGTAATGGTTTAATCATGCGCGGTATGAATGCGCAACCCGTTGGCTCAGAAGACTCTTATCGCTCATCGTCACCGGCAGTTTCTGTTTACGTTGGTGAAACGCCACTGTTTGTTAACTTAAACATGCGCGATATTAACCGTGTTGAAGTACTGCGCGGCCCACAAGGTACTTTATATGGCTCAGGTTCGTTAGGCGGCACCCTGCGTTATATTCAAAATCAGGCCAGCACCGAAGGCCTTGAAGGTCATATAGCCGCAAAACTGTCGCAAACAGATGGTGCCGGTGATTTTAATACCGATACTGAGTTTATGGTGAACGTGCCATTGTCTGATACTTTTGCGGTACGATTTGTTGGCGCCTATGTTGACAACTCAGGTTTTATCGATGCGCATGCATTGGAGCGCCTTGATGCTAACAATCAACCTACAGGTGAAGTTTACAGTGCAAAAGATGTCAATGACAACCAGTTAGGATACGCGCGTTTTGCTGCTTCTTGGGAAGCCAGTGACGACGTTAGTATTAACTTTAATTATCAACAACAATCTGATGATGTTGGTGGTCGACAGGCGTATGCAAAAAGTGTTGGCCTATATCAAACCGGTATAAAGCAAAGTGAGCCACTAAGCTCAGACGTGAAAATTGCCGCATTAGATATAGAAGTAGACTTAGGCTTTGCCAGCTTTACCTCGTCGTCATCGGTTTATAAGAATGAAGCGGATGGTATTTCAGATATTAGCCATGATTACCCGTCAGAAGGTTTTTGGAGCTATTACGAAGGTATTCCACGTGAAATTGTCACCAGCACTAGACACTATCAAACCGATGCCTTTGTACAAGAGTTACGTTTAGTGTCTGAAGGTGCAGACAGTCTAGACTGGGTTGTTGGCGCGTATTATTCATCATGGCACGGTGCCTCTGGTCAATTTGATACTATTATCGGCTTAGATAACTTCTTTGGTATTACTAACCCACAAGCGCCGGATTTAAATTATTCTAACGTGCAAAAAGACAGTTTTTCTGATGCGGCAATTTTTGGTGAGTTGACCTACCATGTTTCTGATGATTGGCAAATGACCTTTGGCGCAAGGTTCTTTGAACAAGAGTTTGAGTCTTATCAACGCACAACTTTACCTTCTTGTGGGATTTATTGTGGTGAAGGTGAGTTAGGTTTAAGCGAAGCGTCAGCGATTGATAAAGTTAGCGATCAAATTTTTAAATTTAATACCTCATACGATATTTCAGCCGACATGATGGTATACATGACCTTATCAGAAGGTTTTCGTCATGGTGGTACCAATGGTTTACCCATTGATAATGCTGATACCGATGCTATCGAGGGCGGTGTCTATGCAAACCATGCTAGCTTAAGAACCTTTGCGCCTGATAAAGCCACCAACTTTGAAGTGGGTATGAAAGGGTTTGCCTTTGATGAGTTGCTTGAATATACCGTTGCCGCCTTTACCATTGACTGGGATGATAACCAAGTACTGCAGCGTTCACCTATTGGCGGCTTCCCGATTGTTTATAACTTAGGTGCGTCGAAGAGCCAAGGTGTTGAGCTAGAATCAAAATTCCATTTTAGCTCAGATCTTAAGCTATCGTTGGGCTATACCTATGTGTCAGCAAAAACTACGGGTAATACCGCAGGGTTGCCGGACTTAGACGGAAATCCAACGCTGTTTATTGACAAAGATGCAGACTTACCTGGTGTTCCTAACCATTCAATTACCGCCGCATTAGATTATTCGTTTGTGCTTGCTGATGAATATGAAATGTCTTATCGTTTAGGGGGCTTTTATAAAGGTGGCTTTAATACAGACTTTAATGAAGGTGCACTTAACTATGACGAAGTCGACAGTCAAACCATATTTGATACCACGTTAAGCATGTACATCGAGCAGTGGCAGGTATCGTTATTTGTTAATAACTTATTTAACTCAACCGACTCAACCTTGGAGTTAGGTAATCGTCCTTATATGAGCTACTCAGGGCAACTTGATCCACAAAGACGACTACAAAATGGTGACTTAAGTTATGTCGTACGTCCACGCACCATAGGGTTAAGTGTTAAATATAGTTTTGATATGTAAGAGACATATCGCAAATACTCAGTGGGCTTAATCGCCCACTTTACTTTTTATACACGGACAATAAATGCTTATGTTTCAGCGCGTAGTGTTAAAGTATTGTTCAAAAAGCTTGAGAGTCTTGTGTGCTTTTAGCACCAAAAAATATAAGTCACATTGTCAAGGTCAGACATTAATTAACTAGCACGGCATCGCTTGAGCTTTATCCGGTGCAATAAACATTTTAAAAGAGTTAAGCCATGGCAGATAAGTCACGTTATCAATCTATTCTTGCATTACTCAATAAACAACAATTTGCAGAAGCCTATGCGCCAATGAAAGCCCTTGTCAGCGACTTTCCAGAGCAAGCAGAGTATTGGCATTTAATGAGTGTTATTTTATTAGCGCTAGGCCAAGCTGCCGGCGCTATTGAGTGCGCAGAAAAAGCACTAAATTTAGCAGAGAACGTCCCTGATTATGCCTTGCAGTTAGCCTCGGCATTAGCAAAAGGCTTACAGCTTAGCAAGGCAAAAACCTTGGCAAACAAGGTGGTGGATATGCCGGCTAAAACCGCCTTTCATTGGGATAAATTGGGGACCTTATTTAGCGCTATGTCTGAACATAAAAAAGCGCTAAAAATGTATCAGCAAGCGGTTGCAATGGCGCCACAGCGCAGTGACTTTTTATTTAACTTAGCTACCGCATTACGCAGCAATGGTGACTTAAAGGCAGCTGAGCAGGCCTATGATCAGGTCATCAACATTAATCCCACTGATTATGAAGCTTACAATAACCGGAGTCATTTACGAAAACAAAGCCCAGACAATAATCATATAGATACCTTAAAAGCGCTGTTGACAAAGCGTTTTGATGACTGGCGTGATGAAGTTAAAATTTGCTTCGCTTTGGCGAAAGAGTGTGAAGATATCGCAGATTATGATGCTTCGTTTGCCTATTTGCAGCGAGGTTGTAATTTACGCCGTCAGCACAGTAATTATAATGTCGACAGTGAGTTACAAGCCATTGACCATATTATCAACACCTTTAGTCAGCAAGTTATTGCCGCAAGTAACAGCGTCAGTACCACTAGCGAGCCTATTTTTATTCTTGGTTTACCACGCACTGGCACTACCTTAGTTGAGCGTATTGTTGGTCACCATAGCCAAGTTGTTTCTGCAGGTGAGTTGAATCATTTCTCCGTTAACATGATCGAGTTAGTTAAAGATTTTGCGCGCCAGCAGCAACCGCCAATCGCCTTAGATAAATTGAGTTTGATCAGCAATTCTATTCACATTGATTTTACGCAACTGGCAGAAAACTATGTGCGCACTGTGCGGCCCTTAATCGGTGACAGTCAACATTTTATAGATAAACTGCCGCTAAACTATTTATATATCGGTTTGATCATGATGGCGTTTCCAAACGCGAAAATAATCCATTTAACCCGTGAACCCATGGATGCTTGTTATGCTATTTATAAAACCTTGTTTAAAGATGCATATCCGTTTTCTTATGATTTTGACGACTTAGCGCGCTATTACGCGGCGTACCAAAAGTTAATGGCGCATTGGCATCAGGTGTTACCTGGTAAAATACTGGACGTAAGTTATGAGCGTTTAGTTGAAAATCAGGCCGCAGAAAGTCGAAAAATTATGCAATATTGTCAATTGGCTTGGCAGGAGCAATGCTTAAATTTTCATGAAAATAGCCAGGCAAGTACTACGGCAAGTGCGGCGCAAATTCGCCAACCTATCTATAACAGCTCAGTGGAAAAATGGCGGCATTATCAGGTGCAATTACAACCATTGCGTGAGCTACTCAGGCGTCAGGGCGTGGTCTGCTGATGAAAAAGTTAAACATGGATGTTGCTTGGCGTTAGCGTGATTAACTCCGAAACAATTACTCATAAAATCGGTACATTTCTGGTACCAAGTTTGGTATTGCATCTTGTCATGATAAAAAGAGTGCAGTAAATATCGAATAACTAAAGGCAAATATAATGAATAAAGACCTACAGCATTTTATCACCCAATTTCCTGTCACTGAGCATACAAAGCGATTTCTTGCGCAAAAGCAGCAGATGTACATTGGTGGTGAGTTTTGCTCTGCACAAAGCGGTAACGTTTATGAGGTTATTGAACCTTGTACAGCCGGTTTGTTAGCACAAGTTCCCGATGCCAGTATTGCCGATGTTGACCTAGCGGTGGCTGCAGCAAAAAGCAGCTTTACTGATAGCCCATGGTCACGCATGAAGCCTAATGAAAGAGAGCGGTTATTATTGCGCTTAGCTGATGTAATTGAGCAGCACAGCCAAACCCTTGCTGAGCTCGAATCTCTTGATGCAGGTAAAGCCATTTCCGGTTGTAAAGCGGTTGATATTGATGGCTCTATTGATGTATTACGCTATATGGCGGGTTGGAGCACGAAAATAGCAGGTAGCACCAAAAATGTTTCGGTTGAAGGTGACCACTTCGCTTATACCTTAAAGCAACCAGTGGGAGTGGTCGCGGCTATAGTGCCCTGGAATTGGCCATTTACCATGGCTATTTGGAAGATGGCTGCACCGTTAGCCCTCGGTTGCACTATCGTTTTAAAGCCTTCACCGTTAACGCCGTTGAGCATGCTTTATTTTGCTGAGCTTTGTCAGCAAGCGGGCATACCGAAAGGGGTTGTTAATATTGTGACCGGCAGTAGCGTCGAGGTGGGCAGCCATTTAGTGTCACACCCAGATGTTGATAAAGTGTCATTTACCGGCTCAACGCAAGTGGGCAAATTAGTTGGGCAAGCGGCGATGCAAAATATTACCCCAGTGACGTTAGAGTTAGGCGGTAAATCGCCAATGGTGGTATTTAACGATGCCGATATTGATAAAGTTGTTGCGGCAACACAACAAAGTATTTTCTTTAATACTGGTCAAGTATGCAGTGCCGGATCGCGTTTATATGTACAAAAAGAGCTTTACCCACAAGTTGTTGATGCAGTGGTTCAGCGGGTACAGGCAATGAATATTGGTATGAGCTTAGACCCCAACTGTGACGTGGGGCCGGTGATCTCAAAAACTCAGCTTGATACGGTACTGAGCTATATTGAAAAAGGTAAACAAGAGGGCGCGAAGGTGGTTTGTGGTGGCGCAGCCCTTGACGGTCAAGGCTACTACCTACAACCCACGGTATTTGCCGATTGCCATAATGACATGGAGATTGTACAAAAAGAAATCTTTGGTCCAGTGCTGGTGGTTATTCCCTTTGATAGCGAAGAGCAAGCATTAAGCTTAGCCAATGATAATATTTATGGCTTAGCGGCGAGTGTGTTTACCCAAGATATCTCGCGCGCGCAGCGCATGATCAAAAACCTTGAAGCCGGCACTGTTTGGGTAAATACCCATGACTTAGTCGATAGCTGCACGCCATTTGGCGGCGTTAAGCAATCTGGTTTTGGTAAAGACTTAGGCGTTGAGCAATTAGCTTACTTCTTAAAAACTAAAGCCGTATGGATAGAAGTTTAACGATAAATAGTTCGCGATTAATTGATATAACGATAATCTGCTCATCTGATTTATCGTTAAAAATATCATCTTTAGTCTGATTCGTATCATAGCCTCGGGGAGAATTTTACCGCTAAGCTGATAAAAGCACAGACTAAGCCGACAATGAATGCACTCAATGTTTTATTGTCGGCTTTTATAACAAGCCTAGCATCAAAAACCGAAAACCAGCCAAGTAATGTACAGCTCGCCGTAACTTTTAATCTCTGTTATTCCCGCTATAAATGGCGCAACTCGCGGAAATTTGTTATTAATAAGTAATTAGTAGTTAGCATAATTACCCCGAAGGGGCGCTATTAAAAAAAGCAGCTGCGCTGTGAAGAAATCGACTCCCAATCTCTTGCTAATGTAAGTAAATAAAAATGAAAGACTCACATGAAGCTTTAAGCCTGATCCTTGACTCAATCACAGAGCATATTGTGGTTGTTGATGTCGCGGGTAAAATTCAGTACGCAAATAAAAGTTGGTCTAACTTTAGCGTCAATAATGCCTGTGATATGGGCAGCGATTGGCTGGGGGTTAATTACCTAGACGAGTGTGACAAAGCATCTAAAGTAGGCGATGACTTTGGCAGCCAAGCTGCAGTTGGCATTCGAAGTGTTATCAATAAAGAACAAGCGAAATTTTATTTTGAATACCCTTGTCATAGTCCAGATGAAAAACGATGGTTTATGATGCGTGTAACAGCAGTACAGATTAATCATGCCGACCACTTTGTCATTTCACATCAAAATATTACCGAACGAAAACTCGCTGAAGAAGCGGTGAGAGAGCAAGCGTGTATTGACGGGCTTACCGATATTGCTAATCGACGAACCTTTAATCAGTTTCTACAACAAGAATGGAGAAGGTGTGCTCGAGTGCAGCAGCCGATTAGTTTAGCTATCATGGATTTAGATCATTTTAAACTATTAAATGATACCTATGGCCATCAGGCTGGTGATGAGTGCTTAGTTAAGATTGGGGCATTATTAAAAGAATTTAACCAACGACCTGGTGATATATGCGCGCGCTATGGCGGTGAAGAATTTGCTTTAGTGTGGGGCAACACCTCGCTTGTCAATGCAAAACAGCTATGCCATAAACTCATCGAGGCAATCAATACGCTCAATATTGCCAATCAAAACTCACCCGTTAGCGACCATTTAACCGCAAGCATTGGCTTAGCCACTATGATACCTAAACAAGAGCAAGCTGAAAGCGCTTTGCTCACTAATGCAGATGTTATGCTTTATAAAGCAAAAGCAAATGGCAGAAATCGAGTGCAGAGCTAGCCAATTGTCTCGACAATTGTGCCGGTAAAATCGTCTATTTTTTGCTAATTAATTGCGACGCTAGGCGTTTAATGTCTGGTTATTACAACGCTGCAAACACAAAGAGCAACAGGAAAAACAAAAAAATGCGCTACTGAGTATCTTGCTAAGTAGCGCTAACGGAGTATGAGTTTTAAAATCAAAGGCTCTGACCCCGCAGATTCACTTGTTATATACCGTTGCTAGAAACAACGTGTTTTAGACCTTTGTATAGCAAGCGACCATTAAGCCATTTACTTAAATACTGCGAGACTAAAATACCAAAACCCAAAAATATTGTATTAATGATTAATGAAAAACCAATAATATAAGGTGGAATAATAGCAATTAACATTGCAGCCAATAGACTTACAATAAAATATAATGCTGATTTTCCAGAAAGCTTTTGATTGGTAAATACTTCATAACGAGCTTTCTCAAGTAAAACTTCTTGTTCTGAAATATCTAACGTCTTAATTTCAGCAAAGTAATTGATGTAATCGCTACTGCGCATGCTAATCCTTTTAGTTATATAACAATTTAATCGTGCGTGCATTGCCCATTCTTTTGCTCAAACATCGCGTATTTTAATAATTGCACTATTAATAACAAATCTAATAAATCTTAGCTAGCTAAAGCACTTATAAAAAATTTCTGAAATTTTTAGCCGACAAAAATGCGCATTTTACTGAATATAGGGGAAATGCAATGGCACTGTATATAAAACTAGCTACCCGTTTGTTTGGCTTCTTATCAATATGAAGTCGTGTTAATACTATTAGGCGAACGACCGCTCCGCTGGCTTTTGCGATTGTTAGGTTTGATTATAAATGATTGTTATCTGGGGCAGGTAAACTTTAACGACTAGCTAAGCTTCCATAGCCTAATAATGTCAATATTGGCAGGTAGTGGTGTGTCAGATACTTAGATTGAGCTAATACACATAAGTTAATAAGCATAAGCTAATTAAAAATAATCCATAATGTTTACTAGATAAAAAACGCTGCTTAACTCCATGCTAGGCAGCGTGACTATATAGACTATATATTAGTCAACCAGGGAAGGGGGCGCTAAAAGTTACACATTAGTGCTTAACAATTCAGACTTTTTTACTTTGGCTAACTCGCTGACTTTTTTTGCACTTGCTTTGTGGTGTCTCACCACTAACCAGAAAATAATAAAGCTGATCACTGTGGTGGCAAACGCCATCAAATAAACATAATTGTAATTATTATTAAACACTAAAACGCCAACCATCACCGGACCTAATGCGCCTCCGACTGATTGAAATGCTGGGATCATTGCCGCATATCGACCATCGGTATCGGTTTGGGTAACGGCAAGCAATTGGTAGGGTAAGCAAAAGTTCCAAACACTGGCAAAAATTAACGCGGCAAAAGAATAAACCCATTTATCGTCACTGACATACCACAAAAATAACGATAAAGTTGTCAGTAATATACCGATAAACATAGGTGAAATAATACCAAGTCTGTTGCCGACTTTCATGGCAATCGCCGCGCCAAGTGAACATAGGATTAATACCACGCCCAAAGTGATACCAATAAACTCTCCATCCATATTCTTACTATCACCAATACGCTCTAAAAATCCCCAGATACCGGTTTGACTCATAAAGTAAAACGCGATACCAAATAAGGCAAAAATGGCCCCAAGCGAGACGGGCGCTTGCTTTTTCGTGCTCGTGTTAAGCTCAGCACTTGCTTGCTGGCCCCTAGTATCAGTACTAGGAATCGTTTTAACAAATAATAAGGTTAAGGCAAACACACCGGCAATACTGTAAAGCAAACCAGAATAGCCGAAATCAGGCGTGATATAGACTTGTAATACATAGGTAACCGCACCTGCAATAAGCATTTGCAAAATGAGCCCTAAACTATAGGCTCTAGCTGGGTTTTTCATGCCACTAATACAACACATAACACAGGCTAAAGCCGCGCCACTTGCAAGACCGGTAATGGCAAGCAAGATTAAAAACATTAGGTAATTCGCAAAAGCGGCTAAGCATAATGAGATAACGGAAATAGCCGTTGCATAACCAATAACATGCTTCCAGTTTAATCGTCTAACCCAAAGCACACTGGAGAAATTTGCCACCACTTGCCCCGCTAAATAGACCGAGCCTAACAAACCAATTTGTTGCACTGAATAGCCTTTTAATTCAGCTGCCGAGCCTAAGACAATAAAGAGTACGTTATAAATAAGGTTGTTAATGGATAAAAATATTGTCACCCCAAGCAACATAGCAAGCGGATCTTTGAGCTTTTTATATTTATTTGAATTTTGCTTCTGATGTGATATTTCTTCCATTGTGATACCTAAAATAGTGGTTTATTGTCTGCGATGTCTAGGAGGAAATCTGGAGTCTAGCTCTGACTTGCCTCGTAGTGCATGGCCTGTTTTTATTATCTATAGCGCGACATTTTTGCCTGCTATTGTGTTCCATACTCAGCGTTTTAATTGGCAGCTAACACAGAGGTTAGCTACCGTTTTAGGCACTAGGCTAAACGTGCTTGTTCACTTGCAACATACTCCATACAAGCGGCAATACGCTGACTTGCGGTTACTAAAATATCTTCCGATACTGACAGACTTATGCGCACAAAGCCTTCAATGGAAGGTCCAAACGCGCCGCAAGGCAGTGTTGCAACATCAAACTTGTCGAGTAAAGTGGAGGCAAACGCCTGGCTTGATAGCCCGGTACTGCGAATATCGACCATTAAAAACATCCCAGCTTCGGGTAAGTGACAATGTAAGCCGTCAATATCTTTTAAGCGCGCATACAGCACATCACGTCGACGTTGGTAGGTATCTTTCATGATCGCAAGTTCAGGTAGATCTTTGGTTAACGCCACTTTTGCCGCTTCTTGAATAAAAGCCGGGTTACCAAATAACATACATAAGGCTAAGTTACCTAAATGTATCGCAAGCTCTGGAGGGCATACCGCCCAGCCTACGCGCCAACCGGTCATGGCATGAGATTTTGATAAACTGTTAATGGTGATGGTTCGCTCAGCCATACCAGGTAGCACACATGGGCTAAAATGTTCTTTTTCAAAGGTCAGTGTCGAGTAAACCTCGTCTGAGATTAACCATAAATTATGTTGCTGACAAAGTTGTGCAACCGCTTCCATGGTTTCGCGTGGAAAAATTGCGCCACTTGGGTTGTTGGGGCTATTTAATAAAATAGCACTGGTTTTATCGGTAATGGCCGCAGCAATATCTGCTGGCATGACTTGAAAGTTATTGTCAGGGCGAATAGGAATACGAACAATTTTTGCACCGGTAGAGTTAAACACCGCTTCATAGGTAGTGTACATTGGCTCTGGAATAATAATTTCTGAGCCTGGCTCTAATAAACACTGCGCGGCGGCATAAAGTACACATTGGGCGCCGTTCATGACCACCACTTGTTCATTGTTGACTTGCAAACCGGTTGTTTCTGTATGCCAATTGGCGATGATGGTTCTTAATTCTTCATCACCGCTAACATCCGGATAATGCGTTGCCCCGGCTTGTAGTGCAGAGTATGCCGCCTCGATAATTGGGCTTGGGGTGTCAAAATCAGGATCGCCCAAAGCTAATACAATCACATCGTCACCGGCTTTTTGGCGGGCTAAGCCACGATAAAGGATGTCCCAGGCCTCAACAGAGTCGCCGCCAATGCGCTGGGTAAAGCTGGAGTATTTCACGGCAGGGTTTTGGGTTGTTTGTGTCATTATATTTACTCTTTCTCTAGGTATTAATAGGCAAGCTAGGTAGCAATACTAAGCTTGCAATCTGGTTGCAGCATCGGCAGCGGTTGAAGCAAGCTGCAGCTGAATATGTTCATTGTCTATCGCTTCGCTGGCAATAAACACGAGTTGGCTGCTTTTAGAGGTTTGCCATTTTTCTTGTTTTTCTATTGTTAATCGAGAACCGACTTTATGCACTAAACAGCGCTGCTCTGGCACTTCGGTTAAATCGACAATCCCTTTTACGCGGTATATATTGCCGGGTAAACTGGTAAGCACTTGCCTTAGCTTACTCAGCTTAAGTGGCTGATCATGTTGCCAACTCATGGTGGAAAATTGTTGGCTATGTGCGTCAGCATTATCCACTGTGTGATGGCACTGGGCAGTACATTGATGTGCGTGCACAGCAGTACTAGGCACAGCTGAGCTGGCACTAATATCCAGTAATAGCTCAAGCGGTACATTGGCATACTGAGTTTGATAAACACTGGCATTAGGAAATAACCATTGCGCTTTAATTTGCTGCAATTGTTGTTGGTTGACTAGGTCAGTTTTATTGATCACCACGATATCAGCGGCACTCAATTGGTCCATGGCCAAGCGCTTCATGGTGCCTTCAAGTTGGTTAAATTGTTCAGCATCTAGCATGCTGATCACCGCATCTACGCTGAGTTGATTTTTAAATTCAGGATAACGTAGGGTGTTAACCACTTTGGACGGCTCAGAAACACCACTGGTTTCGATCAATATTACATCAGGGCGACCTGAGCGCATTTGCAGCAGTTTACGCAACTGTTCAATTAAATCACTTTCTACCGTGCAGCAAATACAGCCATTTTCTAGGTTGATCATATTTTGCTCAGCACTCACCACAAGCTGGCTGTCAATATTCAACTCGCCAAAGTCATTGACCATAACAGCAATTTTTAAGCCTTTATTGGCGTAAATATCGCTATTTAAAATGCGGTTAAGCAAGGTGGTTTTACCTGCGCCTAAAAAGCCAGAGACTATGGTGACTGGGATTGGTGTTGACATTTTTAGCCCTCCATTCTCGGGTAAAAGTTTTGTACATTGTTTGGATTTAATGGCGCTTTTAGTTTGCTTTGCGCTAGCTCACCGTTTCTGTCCCAAACCACTTGACCAGCCATGACGGTTAAATCGACCTGGGTATTGTGGACATTGCCTTGTAACTCTAGTTCAAATAGGTTGCGATCTAGCGTGATCATGTCAGCAGATTTACCCACTTCGATACTGCCGGCGCTGTCTTCCATGCTCATGCAATGGGCGCCATTAATGGTCATCACTCGGATCGCTTCTTCTAACGTGATCGGTTGGCCATGGAAGGTTTCGTCATTATCAAACCACGGGTTTTTCCGCGTCATCATGGCTTCAAAGCCTATCCAGCAATTGATGTTGGATACCGGCCAATCTGTGCCCATGACCGCAATGCCGCCATGGTCGATAACACCACGAAAGTTGTACATACGATCAAAGCGCTCTTCACCTAATACTTCGCGACCACGGGCGTAAGGCTCTGGCAACCAACCAACCGGTGAAAATTCAGCAACGACATTTAACTCGGCAAATCGCGGTAGGTTTTCATCAAGCAATACGGTGGCATGAGCACATTGGTGGCGCACGCCATTGGGGCCATTACGTTTACGGGCGACAGCGATGGCATCAAGAAACATATCTGAAGCGCCATCACCCACACAATGCGCAATAACACGAATACCACGGCGATCCATATCTACTACCATATCGGTAATATGCTCAGGGGTTAAGTTTAAGCCACCGCGCCAGTCATCTGTGCCAGTCCAAGGTGTGGCAAGGTATGAGGAGAATGATCCGTGCGTACCATCAAAGTGAAATTTCACGGCGTTAGCGTTAAGTTTTGCACTACGGTAATAGTGTCGTGCCCCCGCTAATAGCTCCCAGCGACGGCGCACCGGAAAAATATCGTCTTGCCAGCTAATCGCAGCCTCAACGCGTAAAGTCATATCGCCAGCATCATCTATCGCTTTTAAGGCATCAAGACGGTGTTCACAAACATGCACATATTTAGTCGCGACTACACCACGACTAGTTTGGTAATGCATGCCTTCACGATAGGCACGTTGCAAAGCATGAGCTGGTGTTGGTGGCATCGCGGTATGTATTAAGGCATAAGCGCCATCCACTAAAATACCCGTTGGCTCGCCGGTAATGCTGTCTCTTTCAATATAGCCGTTACGCGGGTCTGGGGTATTGGCATCGATACCCGCCAATTCAAGGGCTTTACTGTTGACTAAAATACAACCCCAAGAGCGATCATGAATCGCCACAGGGCGGTCACTGATAATACTATCTAACCACTCGCGCGTTGCGGCTATGCCTTCACGCTTAAATTGAAAGTGCACAAAATATTGACCAAAAATCCACTCGCGCTCAGGGTTATCGTCGCCATAGCGTAAAATAGCCTGCTTCACTTGTTCCGGTGTTGGATCTTCAAAGCCAACGTCTAAGTAGCCAGCATAGCCAGGCGCTAAGGTTAAATCAGGATGAGTGTGCATATCATACAAGCCGGGCATACAAAAGCGGCCGTTAAGGTCAACAATTTGGGTATGATCGTCAATCACGTCTTGCATATCGGCAAACTGTCCGACAGCGATAAAAATGCCATCTTTAATGGCGACCGCTTCAGCCCATACCTGATCGGGGTTTACGGTGTAAATACGCGCATTTTTAAAAACAATATCTGCTTGACCTGCACCATGACCGGCATGGCTGCTGATGTAGTTCTTTCCTTTTGGCAGTGCCGTATTCGCTATACTCATTGCTTACTTCTCTTTTGATTCTGGACGAATTTGTTACGCAGGCCACTCGGCCACATAACACTTTATAACAATTTTTAACATTTTATCGTTAGAGCTTAGCAAGAGCATTGGCATATTAAACTATCATTAGTTGACAAATCACTATCATATTATGACAATCGAAGCGGTGTGATGTTAACTTAAAATGGAAATGATATGTTTATTCAAGAAGCGCATCAGCAAACCAACCACCTAGCCCGAAAATTATTTTCTCACTTTTACGCACTCGTTAAGGCAGAAGGGCTTAGCGATACGCTTGATATAGAAGCGTGTGTGGCACAAGTAGGGGGGGGGATTAACCCTGCCGATGTTGATCAAAGCTTGATCACATTAAATCAGTATTATCAATTACTTGAACTGTCAGCACCGACCTTAGCGGATACGGATTTTTATTTGAAGTTAGGGCAACTATTTGATGTCAGTGATGCTGGGGTATTAGGCTATGCCTCATTGAGTGTTGAAAACCTGCGCCAATCGTGGAAAATTACTTCCAGCAATTATTCGTTATTTCCACATCCATTAACCGCTGAACAAAGCAGCAACAACAATTATGTTACTTTTCAGTTACAAAAAAGTGCAAGACCCAGTGTTTACGCCATTTACTTGCAAGAAGAATGGCTAAGCTCCACATGGAAGTGGATGCGACTGCGTTTACCTCAATTAATTGATGTCGAAGCGTTAACGATTAAGTTGGCTTATCCGGCACCAAGTTATGCGCCTTATTATAACGAGATTTTTCCGGGCAAAGTGTTATTTGCACAACAAGAAACGGAAATGATTTTTCCTGAAGCTTGGTATGATATGCGCTTTACTACCGCCAACCAAGCCACTGCCGACTTGTGCCAGCAACAATGCTCGTTGATTTTAGCTCAGCTCGATAAACAAAGTGATTTAGTTGATCAAGTCAGGCGCTTATTGTTGTTAACGCCCCAGCGAGAGTTCCCGAGCTTAGAAAACATAGCACAACAATTACAGCTACCCGTACATACCTTTCATCGAGAGTTAAAAAAGTCTAACTTAAGCTATCGCCATATTGTTAATGAAGTGCGCATGGAATTAGCGAAAGATTACTTAGATAAAACCAAAATACCACTACAAGAAATCAGTTATATTCTTGGCTACGAGCACGCCGCCAATTTTTATCGAGCCTTTAAAAATTGGCACGGTTATACGCCAACTGATTATCGGCAGCAAAAACATCAAGTGTTGACATTATAGCAGCGTGTGCTCTTGCTATAGCGATAAGGAAAACGCGCTAGCAAAGGCGTTGCGCAATAACTCCACTTTATTGGACTCTCTGGGGTTTTTCTTGTTCACTAAAGATAAATTAAATTGGTAAGTGCGGCTACTGGGATGAATAAGTCGTACTTCACCCTTATTCAGCTCTTGCTGAATGTAACTTTGTGGTAAATAGCCTATGTAGCGACCAGATAAGATCATGGCTTTGCGGGTGTCAAATTGATAGGCCCGAGCCGATAAGTTTAATTGTTGTAATTGTTGACGACCATCGGGGTCAATATCAATACCCGGATGGATGGCGGCGGCAGTTGCTAGGTCATGATCGTTTATTTGGCTATCGACCCGATCAAAAAACGGGTGTTTTTTGGCACAACAAAGAAAAATAGGTTCGCTGGAAAGTGGCACATAATTTAAACCTTCAACCTGTTGGTAGCCTGGAAAAATCGCAATATGGGCTTTATCTTTTAATAACATTTTTTCGATATTTTCAATCGAGTCGCCATCTAAAACAATATGCAAATTGGGTGAGCTCGTTGCGACGTTTTCAATCACTTGTGCTAACTTGCTTTGCTTAACTTTATCTAATTGATCAGCACATAAAATCACCAACTCACCACTTAATTCTTTACCTAATGATGCGACGAGCAGTGAAAAGTCGTTTAATGAATCAAATAAGCTAATAACTGCCCGGTACACTAATTGACCATCTTCAGTTAGTGAAAACCCGCCACGACCGCGTAAACAAAGCTTGAGTTTCATGCGGGTTTCTAGGTTTGACATATGAACACTGATGGTAGAGCGGGTAATGCCTAGCGCCTTTTCTGCGGCAGCAAAACCGCCGTGTTCAACCACAGAGGTAAATATCCGTAACAGGCGTAAATCATATTCTGTTATCGGTTTGGGGATAATGGAGGGTATTGGCATATGCTACTCTATTAGTTTGGTATATATAAAACTTAAGGTTGAATGTTTTGTATTTAATCTGAGTTTGAATTGATATTCAATAGTTAAAACACATTGCAACGGAGCGAAAGATGCAAAATCCCAAAGATCTTGGTTTAAAAGACAGTAGCTTAGTTAAAAACTTTTCTTATATTAATGGTAGCTGGCATAGCAGTGATGCGCAGCTTACCGTCACGAACCCAGCAGATAACAGCGACGTTGCAACCATCAGTAATGCCGGTGTCGCTGAAACCGAATTAGCGGTAAAAGCGGCGAAAGACACATTAAAAATGTGGTCAGCAAAGTCAGCCAATGAACGCGCTACCTTAATGCGTAACTGGTTTAATTTGATGATGGAAAACCAAGACGATTTGGCGCGCATTTTAACCATGGAGCAAGGCAAACCCCTGGCTGAAGCAAAAGGTGAAATCGCATACGGTGCTGCATTTTTAGAGTGGTTTGCTGAAGAAGGCAAGCGTGTTTATGGCGACACTATTCCCGGCCCTTCAGGGGATAAAAGAATTGTGGTGATTAAACAGCCTGTCGGCGTTGTTGCCTCCATCACGCCATGGAACTTTCCAAATGCTATGATCGCCAGAAAAGCGGCGGCAGCACTGGCAGCAGGTTGTACTTTTGTCGTTCGTCCAGCGACGCAAACGCCATTATCAGCGTTAGCCATGGCTGAACTTGCTGAGCGTGCCGGTATTCCAGCGGGTGTATTTAACGTGGTTGTTGGTGATGATGCTCGTGGTATGGGTAAAGTGTTAACCCAGCATCCGGATGTTGCCAAGTTTACATTTACGGGCTCGACACCCGTTGGCAAAAGCTTAATCGCGCAATGTGCAACAACGGTGAAAAAAGTATCGATGGAATTAGGCGGCAACGCACCTTTTATCGTTTTTAACGATGCCGATATTGATGCGGCGGTACAAGGTGCCTTAGTATCAAAATACCGCAACGCGGGACAAACCTGTGTTTGTACTAACCGTATATTGGTGCAAAGCGGTGTCCATGAAGAGTTTACGAAAAAATTCTCCGCCGCCGTTGCCCAGCTTAACATTGGCAATGGTTTACATGACGGCATCAACATTGGACCTATGATATCTAATACTGCTGTCAATGATGTTGCAACCTTGGTGGCTGACTCAGTTGCCGCAGGTGCAAAAATTGTCATGGGTGGACAACAAGGCGATGCTGGTGAAAACTTTTATCAGCCGACAATCTTGAGTCATGTCACTAACGATATGGCCATCGCACAAAATGAAATTTTTGGTCCTGTTAGCCCGATTTTAACCTTTGAAACTGAAGCTGAAGCGATTGCCATTGCCAACGATACTGAGTTTGGTTTAGCCGCTTACTTTTATGCCCGCGACATTGGCACTATTTGGCGTGTAGCAGAAGCGCTTGAGTACGGCATGGTCGGTATCAATGAAGGCATTATTTCCAATGCTGCCGCACCGTTTGGTGGTATTAAACAATCGGGTAGTGGCCGTGAAGGCTCGAAATACGGCTTAGATGACTTCTTAGAAATTAAATATTTATGTATGGGCGGTTTAGATAAATAATCGCATGTTAATTATTGTCTGTGCTAGTTCAAATAGCACATTCACAGCATTAGGTAAGTACTATGAACAATGAAAATTTACAGGCTAGAAAAAGTCAGGTTATCGCTCGAGGACAAGGAAATGTGTATCCGGTTTATGTTGAGCGTGCAAAAAACGCTGAGCTATGGGACGTAGAAGGTAACCGTTTTATCGATTTTGGTGCCGGTATTGCGGTAACTAACACCGGCCACAGCCATCCAAAAGTTATTGATGCAGTAAAAGCGCAGGTTGATAAATTCAGTCATACCTGTGTCATGGTAAACCCTTACGAGGTAGGGGTTGAGTTAGCAGAAAAGTTGACGGCTATTGCACCTGGACCATCAGCTAAAAAAGCCATATTTGTCTCAACTGGCGCTGAAGCGGTGGAAAACTGTGTCAAGATTGCTCGTGCTCATACCGGTCGCCGTGGCGTAATTGCGTTTAACGGTGGTTTCCATGGTCGTACTAATTTAACCATGGCATTAACCGGTAAAATTTCACCGTATAAAAATTTATTTGGTCCATTTCCTGGTGATATTTTTCATGCGCCGTATCCAATGGCTTGTCATGACGTTGCTGTTAAAGATGCACTAAAAGCGTTAGAAAACTTATTTAAAGTAGATATTGCGCCAAGTGATGTTGCCGCGATTATTATTGAGCCGGTACAAGGTGAAGGGGGCTTTTATGCCGCACCGACCGAGTTCTTAGTGGCATTGCGTGATATTTGTGATCAACACGGTATTGTTTTAATTGCCGATGAAATTCAAACCGGTTTTGGTCGTACTGGCAAAATGTTTAATATTGAGTATTCAGGTGTTGAACCAGATCTAATGACGATGGCGAAAGGCATTGCCGGTGGCTTCCCTATTGCCGCTGTGGTTGGTAAAAGTGAGATCATGGATGCGCCATTACCAGGCGGTTTGGGTGGCACTTATGGTGGCTCTCCAGTAGCCTGTGCCGCCGCCTTAGCCGTGTTAGAAATTATCGAAGAAGAAAACTTAGTGCAACGCGCGAATGAAATAGGTGCACTATTTAACGAAAAATTATCACAACTACAAAGTGAGCATCCAGAGCTAATTATAGAGGTGCGTAATAAAGGTTCGATGATTGCGATGGAGTTAGTCGAAAATGGCGACGCTGAGCAACCTAATACCGCGTTAACACAAGCGATTATTGCTAACGCTGCCAAGTACGGATTAGTGTTACTCGCCTGTGGATTTTACGGCAATGTGATTCGATTTTTACCCGCGTTGACCATCAGTGACGAGGTTGCGACTGAAGGTTTAACAAAGTTTGCCGAGCTTTTTAAATCATTAGCTAACTAAAGGCTTTGGGCTAGCAGTGATGTTTTAGCCCACTAATAAGCAAGTTTCCTTAGCTTGATCTGCATTAATTACATCCCCCTTTTTGGAATTATTCCATTGGCAGATCGAGCTTTTTTTATTTCAATAGCCTGCAGTATGATTGCTGTCTTTTGTAGGCGATTAGCCGCTCATGATCGATAGATTAGAAAACGGTATGCCTATGAGGCTAGCTTGTTAGCGAGATGCCAGTACCGTTTAGGAAATCGGCACCAGACAAGGAATAGCATAGTTTTGGAGGGATTTAGTGCGCAGCGAAAATGAAACATTAGCCATGTTGATGAACCATCAGCACTATAGTCAGTTAGCCAAGCATAGTTATTTTCAACAATCTTATACCGACTTACATGCGCGGCCATTTCCGGTAGCTAAAGCGCCATTACGCGTGTCGCAATTGTGTTTTCTACACGATAAAGCTCAACCAGAAGCCACAAGCAGGGCTGAGGAGTTAGCGCATTTAACAGCGCTAAGTTCTCGCTACAGTGTTAATCCGCCTTTGGCAGGCGCTTCGTGCTTTTATCAGTGTATCGGCGAGTATGAAATTCGCTGGGAGCGTCATACCGAGTTTAGTAGTTATAGCTTTTTAATCCATGAGCGCGGGCCAAGCCCGTTTCAATGCCCACCCGTTGCCTTAGTGCCTGTTGATTGGCTTGATAAGATCCCAGGGAAAATTATTGCAGCAGTTCACATTGATGCGCTAGATGCCAAAGATATTAGCCTTGAGCGTGATAGCCTGCGCCAGTACTTTGAAGGGCAACGTTTAATTGGTGCAGAAATTGTCTCAGCGCAAGCAACTATACTAACAGCCTTACGCCTACATAAGGATAATTTTAACCGTATTTTGCTTGTTAACTCTAGTTTAAATGAGTGTCAAAGTGGTCGTGTGTTGCGGGCGCTGTTAGAGATTGAAGCCTATCGTAATATGACACTATTAGCATTTCCGTTAGCACAGCAAGTGAGCAGCCGTGTCAGTGCCATGGAGTCAGCGCTGGCTAATATTCTTAACCAACAAAATCATGGTCAAGTTGCAAGTGACGAAAAAGCCCGATTGGCACAATTATCTAAAATAGCTGCTGATGTTGCCGAGCTAATTGCAAGTTCACGCTACCGCTTTGATGCCGGCTGTGCTTATTACCAAATGGTTCAAAGTCGATTTGCGGAGTTACAAGAGCAAGAAATCGCTGAACTACAAACTCTTAATGCCTTTATTGATCGACGACTTTCTCCCGCATATCGTACCGTATTAGCAGCGAAACGTCGTTTAGATGATTTATCTAGCCGAGTCGATCGCGCCAGTGATTTTATTCGCACTCGCATTGATATGGCGATTGAAGCGCAAAACCAAGCCTTGCTGCAATCGATGGATCGTCGGGCGCAAATGCAATTTAATCTGCAACAAACCGTTGAAGGGGTTTCTGTGGTGGTGATGACGTTTTATGTTTTAGCGCTGGCTGACTATGTGCTAACCGCACTAGATGACATGGTTTTGCCACTGCACAAGTCACTTATTTTAGCTGGTATGTTGCCGCTAGTCTTGCTCAGCATTTGGTTACTTAGTCGCGGGGTAAAAAAACAAATTAATGGTGGTTAATGCCTATGGTGATATCGATTAACACATAAAAGCTGTGCTGATTGAGGGGTCGAGTCATGTCAATTACATGGGCCTAGATAGTAAAAATAAATAATAAATAGTGACCTTGGTCACAATAAAGAATGTTTAAAAAATAAGTAAAGCAAGTTGTTTATCAAAGACTTAGCAAACAAAAAAATATCAATACTGCAGCAGCTGAGGTGTAAGCGGAAACCGTTAACATGATTGGTGCAAACTGACACCATAGGCCGGGTAATCATAAAGTCTAACGCAGCAGTAACTAACAATAATTATAATTTTAACTTTAGCGTGAGGAACGTATGAACACACAACATGTACACGAGAAAACACTAGGGAAACGGGACATTTTTTTGTTCTGTGTCTCGGCGGTTCTATTATTAGATACTCTGGCTGCGGGTGCGGTAATGGGGCCTACGGTCATCTTTTGGTGGCTATTATTAACCGTCGTTTTTTTGATCCCCTTTGGTGCTATTAGTACAGAACTAGGCTCAGTGTATCCAGAGCAAGGTGGCATTTATGCCTGGGTTAAACGTGCCTACGGGCAAAAAATGGCGTCACGCATTAGTTGGTATTATTGGGCTAACGTTGCGGTGTGGATACCGGCGATATTTATTTTATTTGCTGGTATATTTTCTCAAATATTTTTCCCTGAAATGTCGTTAAGTGCGCAAATAGCGCTGGGTTTAGTGTTAATTTGGGTGGTAGTTTTTGTTAATGTTGTGGCGCTAAACGTCGGTAAGTGGATCCCGAATGTGGGCGCGATTTTAAAAATATTAATTTTTGCAGTGCTGATCATTGGTGGCATAACTTACGGCTTAGAGCATGGTATTGCCAATGAGTTTACTTTAGCCACTATGATACCTACCACGGAAAATGGTGGCTTAAGTCTGCAGTATTTACCCGCTGTCGTTTATGGCATGTTAGGTTTTGAATTAGCCAGCGCCAGTAGTGCCGAAATGAAAAACCCACGCAAAGACCTACCTAAAGCGGTTTTTTCTTCAATCGTTGTGGTGGTCGGGGCTTATATTCTCGCCAGCATCGCTATTTTAATTGCGCAACCAGCGGAAAAAATTGACGTGGTTGATGGCTTAATGGATACCTTGGGTCAGTTTTTTGGCGGGAGTGCGCTTGGTGATGCTTTTGTGGTATTTCTCGGTATTGGTGCACTGTATACGTTTTTCTCTAATGGCGCTACCTGGGCTATGGGTGCTAACCGCGCAGCTGCTGAAGCTGCTATTGATAAAGAGCTACCGTCGTGGTTTGCGATAGAGTCAAAACATGGTACGCCGGTAGGGGCTGCGGTTTTATTAGGAGTTTCAGCGTCAATCTTATTATTGCTTTATGGTTTTATGGCCGGCAATAATGAAGATTTATTTTGGTCACTATTTGCCTTTAGTGGCGTGATTTTTATGTTGCCTTATGTTGCAGTTTGCACCGCGTTTGTAAAAATTCGTCAGGCGCATATTGGTATTAACGGTCGCATTGCGCCCGATGGACATTTTAGGTTTCCTGGCAGTCCGACCTTGGTGAAATTTATTGCCTATTTTTGTGCGGCAATTTTATTGGTAACCATTACGCTGTTTATTTATGTGCCCGGTCAAGGTATGGTTTGGGAAGTGTTGTGGGGAGCCTTGTCAGTGATCGTCATTGGTGAAGTTGTTACATATCGTGGCGCTAAAAAGTTGCAACAAGCAACCGTTTAAGTAAACAACTTTAAGTAAGCAATATGGATAGTAAGTTAAGACAGCGGCTTTACAAGTCGCTGTTTTTTTGTTGAAAGGGGTTGAATATTAATCCCTAGTATTAGATGACATAAGTGTGAGGAGCAATCACAATATGCAATTAGACCAATACAGTAATGCTTTAATTACCTTGACCCAAAGTGTCGGTACTGCCGCCTATTATCAAAACCTGAAAAACTTTCTGGCGACGATCATTACGTTTGATGAATTATTAATTTTACAGTTTAATCGTGCGGCCAACACGCGATTGCTTTATCGTTATGCAACTGATGGTAATGAGGACAGTTTGTCTGGTGAAGAGTCATGGAAGTATTTAACACGGCTTTATGTTCTTGACCCTTTTTATCGATTATTTGCTGATAAAAACCGTTCTGGTTTTTTTCAGCTAAGTGAAATTGCACCTGATGAATTTGCCACTAGTTATAGCCACTACTTTAATTTTTTAAATGTTGTGGACGAACTTGGCTATCTATTTCCTACCGATAATGACCGTTGTTTTCATATCGACATTAGCCGGTTTGGCGACGCTCAACCATTTAGCGCAGCAGATAAAGCGTTATTGTCGCAGCTATATCAACCACTGCAAAACTTGTCTAGCATGCATCTGACTAAATTAGATGATACCGGCATTAACAATGACTCAAATGTAGAAAATGTGCTCGTCAATTTTGGTCGAGAAATTTTAACTAAGAAAGAGTATCAAGTATGCCAATTGTTACTGCAAGGACACTCTACCAAAGCCATTGCCGCTATTATGGCAATTGGTTATGAAACGGTGAAAATGCACAAAAAAAATATTTACGGCAAAACCTTCTTATCAAGCCAGTCAGAGTTGCTAGCCTTGTTTATTGATATTTTACAACAAGAGCCGTTAGCCAATGATGTTGATCATTTGCTAATTTATGTTAGTGATCAATAACCGCGTTGATACGCGTTTTCGTGTTTACGAGAAAGTTGCAGGTGCCATTTAGTAAGAGTTACCTTTTAGGGGGTAGCGCAAAAATTTCAGCCGTTTAAGTTAGTACTAACCGCAGGATAAGTCATTAATTAGCGCTTATTGTCGTGCGTAGAGTGATATCTAGTAGGAGTTAGTACTGTGCAAGAGCAAGCAAAACAAGCGTTAGAAGCAACCCAATTTAGCCCATTTTGGTTAGATCATCCTGACTGTCCCGCTGCAGAGCCACCACTGATGACCCATATCAGTACCGACTTGCTGATTGTCGGTAGTGGCTTCACCGGTTTGTGGGCAGCACTGCAAGCCAAAGAGCAAAATCCTGAGCGTGATGTGGTTGTAATTGAAGCCAACACCGCTGCGATCGGTGCGTCCGGCAGACCAGGTGCTATTTTGTCAACTTCTTTAATGCATGGCATGGCAAACTCCAATCGACTGTTTGCAGATGAAATGCCAGCATTGGAACGCCTTGGTAAAGAAAACATTGACCAATTTCGTGCCACCATTGAAAAGTATAATATCGACTGTGATCTTGAGTGGACAGGGGAGTTAACTGTCGCGGTAGGCAAGCATGGCTTGCAAGACATTAATAGTGAGCATGCGCTGTATGTTAAGTTTGGCCACGATGCGCATTTGCTCAATAAAGCAGAGGTTCAACAAGAAATTAACTCGCCATTATTTGCAGGTGGGCTGTGGTCTAAAAAGCGCTCAGGTACTGTGCACCCAGCAAAACTTGCTTGGGGCTTAAAACGTGCGGCGAAAAGTCTTGGGGTGATTTTTTATGATCATACGCCGATGCTCAGCAGTAAAAGCAAAGGTAAGCAAGTCTTAATGAAAACTCCCAAGGGCGATATTAGCGCCAGCAAAGTGATACTAGCGACTAACGCCTTTACTCAGCATAAAAAGAAAATCAGCCAACGGGTGGCAGCCATTCGTGATCGAATTGTCATGACTGAACCACTAACGCCCGAGCAAATGTCGGCTTTAGGCTGGAAAAATCGTCAAGGGATTTACGATACCCGAACCCAATTAAATTACATGCGCTTAACAAAAGATAATCGGGTGCTATTTGGGGGTCGTTTAGGTTACTTTTATGATAACAATACTGATCCCGCACATGATAAAACGGCCAGCCCCTATATCGCCTTAGTTAATACCTTGTATAAAACCTTGCCCACGCTCAGCGGCATCAAAATCTCGCATGCTTGGAGTGGACCGATTGCATTAACAACGCGTATGGCGGTGCATTATCAATATTTTCATGGCAAAAAAATGGTCTATGCCGGCGGCTACTCGGGTTTTGGTGTCACTGCCAGTCGGTTCGCCGCGCGAGTAGCGTTAGCGATTGTTGATGACAAAGCTATTATGGAGCGGCAATTAAAATTTGCTAAAACCGTACCCGCTTGGATACCACCCGAGCCATTTCGATGGCTTGGTGCAAAAATTACCTTATATGCCTTAGATACCTGTGATGAAAAAGGTGGTTGGCGCATTCTTTGGCTAAACCTAGTCGATAAAATGGGTTTTCCGTTAAAGCCATAATTGAAATTAGCGCTGAACTTAAACATTAATCTGTTATAGCTTGCCAACATTGAGCAAACAAAAAACGAAGCAAGCCAACCTTAAATCTACTTTATTTTGTGGCTTATATTAAAACAAAAGCAATCTATTTGTTGCTATTTTTACTTGTAGTGTTTATTTTATTTTACATAAAGAGATGAGTATTAATTATTAGGTGTGAATTAATGAAGAATTTAAAGAACTTTTATATCAATGGCCAATGGCAAGCGCCAGCTAGCGATAATAATTATGTCGTGGAAAATCCCTCTAACGAACGTCAAATAGGGATTATTACCTTAGGCTCAGCTGCAGATGTTGATAAGGCTGTAGTAGCGGCAAGAGCTGCCTTTACAAATTATGCTTTTACGTCAGTTGATGAACGCGTTGCTTTACTGGAAAAGCTACTTGCTGCCTATATGGATCGGTATGATGAAATGGCTCATGCCATTTCACAAGAAATGGGCGCGCCGATTGACTTTGCTATCTCAGACCAAGCTGATACTGGGCGTGGCCATATTAAAACGGCTTTAGAGGCATTAAAAAGCTTTGAATTTGAACATCAATCAGGCAATGCCACAATCAGCCATGAGCCGATTGGTGTTTGTGGTTTTATTACCCCGTGGAATTGGCCGGTTAACCAAATCGCCTGTAAAGTTGCACCAGCACTCGCAACAGGCTGTACTATGATATTAAAACCTAGTGAAGTAGCGCCATTATCGGCCCATGTTTTTACAAAAATGGTGGATGACGCCGGTTTCCCAGCGGGTGTTTATAACATGGTTAATGGAGACGGTCCGGGTGTGGGCGCGGCTATTTCGGCTCATAAAGATATTGATATGTTATCTTTTACCGGTTCAACAAGGGCAGGCACATTAATTTCCAAAGCGGCCGCAGAGACAGTTAAACGTGTCGCGTTA
This sequence comes from Colwellia chukchiensis, assembly GCF_002104455.1. Lineage (GTDB taxonomy): Bacteria > Pseudomonadota > Gammaproteobacteria > Enterobacterales > Alteromonadaceae > Cognaticolwellia > Cognaticolwellia chukchiensis. The sequence continues at coordinate 658,742 of NZ_NBOC01000001.1, forward strand.
GAGCTTGGTGGAAAATCGGCTAACATTGTTTTCGACGATGTGGATTTAGACGCCGTGATCACGCGAAGCGTGCAAGCTTGTATGGAAAATACCGGTCAATCTTGCAATGCACCCACGCGCTTGTTAGTGCAAGCCTCTGTGTATGAAAAAGCCGTGGCGATTGCGGCAAAAGCTGCCAAGGAAACAAAGGTGGGTAGCGCTGATAAATCAGGTGATCATATCGGGCCTTTGGTGAGTAAAGCACACTTTGAAAAAGTACAAACCATGATCGAGCAAGCGATTGATGAAGGCGCTACTTTGGTGGCGGGCGGCACAGGCAAGCCAGCAGGGTTTGAGTTAGGGCATTTTACTAAACCCACAGTTTTTGCCAATGTCGATAACGCGATGACTATCGCGCAAGAAGAAGTTTTTGGGCCTGTTTTAGTGATGATTCCTTTTCAGGATGAGCAAGAGGCGATAGCAATCGCAAACGATTCTCTCTATGGTTTAGCTGCTTATGTCAACAGTCAAGATCAAGACAGAGCCAACCGAGTCGCGAAACGCATAAGAGCTGGTATGGTGCGCATTAATTGGGCGCCACATCACTATACCTCGCCATTTGGTGGTTATAAGCAGTCAGGTAATGGTCGTGAGTGGGGCAAATATGGCTTTGAAGATTTTCTTGAAATCAAAGCGACAAGCCGATAGTCAAGTTTGCTAGCCCAATATAGCGCAGTGTTTTTTTAGAAGATTGCGCTATTGTGCAGATTAATACATTTTTACAATATACCGATAAAAACCCTAAAAATGTGTTAAATAATTTACAAAAAACGCTAAAAGTAGCGTAAAAATTGCTTGAATGTTTTAATTCACTGTGATTACATAGAGATGAAACTAAGTGGAATATTTAACGTTTTTACAGCTTAGGTTGGTTATTTGTTAAGTTGTGTTAAGTAAATTCTCCGTTTTTACAACTATAAAAAATTAAACAAATATGATGGATGGGGAAACGAGTTATGAAAGTGAAGAGTATTACACTAGCGACAGCATTAATGACAACCATGACGGCTTTCGCTGCAGAAAAAGTGGTTAATGTTTACAATTGGTCAGATTATATTGACCCAAAAGCAATTGAAATATTTGAACAACAAACCGGTATTAAAGTTAATTATGACGTTTATGACTCTAATGAAATTTTAGAAGCAAAGTTGATGTCAGGTGGTTCGGGTTATGATGTTGTAGTACCAACAGGCTCGTTTTTAGAGCGCCAAGCGAAAGCCGGAATTTATAGCGCTATTGATAAAAGCCAATTGCCTAATTACGCTAATATTGATAGCGAACTAGCGGCAAAAATGGCATTGCATGATCCCGATAACAAATACGGCGTACCTTATACTTGGGGTACTATAGGTTTAGGTATTAACCAAGATATGGTTAAGCAACGCTTAGGTGATGTGGAACTCAATAGTCTAGATTTGGTGTTTAAGCCTGAAGTGGCGGCTAAGTTAGCAGATTGTGGCATCGGTATGTTAGATTCGCCAGCTGAGGTGATGTCTATTGCACTAAACTATATTGGGTTAGATCCTAACTCAGAAAATGGCAAAGATTTAAAAAATGCGCAAAAAATGATGCAAGAAGTACGTCCTCATTATAAGTACTTTAACTCAGGTCGCTTAATTGCTGATTTAGCGAATGGCGATATTTGTGTTGCTATTGGCTACAATGGCGACATGCTGCAGGCGCAAAGTCGTGCTAATGAAGCAGGGCAAGGCGTCAAAGTGGCATACCACATCCCCAAAGAAGGCACGATTGCTTGGTTCGATATGATGGCAATTCCAGGTGATGCACCTCACAAACAAGAAGCTTATCAATTTATTAACTATATTTTATCTGCAAAAACAGGCGCGAGCATAGCCAATTATGTTTACTACGCTGTTGCTAATACCGCTGCCGATGAGTTCATTCTTGATGAGATCAAATCTAATAGTGGCATTTATCCAAATGCTGCGACAAAAGCAAAACTATTTACTCAGCAGGCGCACACACCGCGCTTTGACCGTAAACTAACTCGTGCTTGGACTACTATCAAAACAGGTAGATAAAAAGTCATAAATAACAGGGCATTTCGGTGCCCTTTTTTAATCGTAATATAACGTAAATCTGCAGCCTGCCAGGTATTTCATTAGGACACTAAAATGATTCAAGAAAGCAATACTCCTCTTTGGAAACTCGATGGAGCAAAACCTTTTATCCAAATAAAAAATATAACGAAAAAATTCGGTGAATTTACTGCAGTTGATAATGTCTCGCTGGATATTTATGAAAATGAATTGTTCTGTTTATTAGGCGGTTCAGGATCCGGAAAAAGTACATTATTGAGAATGTTGGCCGGCTTTGAAACACCAACCAGTGGACAAATTTTAATTGACGGTGTTGATATGGCCGATATAGATCCCTGGGATCGACCAATTAACATGATGTTCCAATCGTATGCTTTGTTTCCCCACATGACAGTATTTAAAAATATTGCTTTTGGTTTAAAGCGCGACAAAGTGCCAAAGAAAGAAATTACCGAACGTGTCAACGCAATGCTGAAGATGATGCAAATTGAAGAGTTTGCCAACCGAAAGCCCGAGCAGCTATCGGGTGGTCAGCGCCAGCGTGTGGCGCTTGCTCGAGCATTAATAAAACGTCCAAAATTGTTATTGCTTGATGAACCTTTAGGGGCGCTAGATAAAAAGCTTAGAGAAGAAACACAGTTTGAATTGGTCAATATTCAAGATGAACTTGGTGTGACGTTTGTGGTGGTAACCCATGACCAAGAAGAAGCCATGACCTTAGCAACTCGCATTGGGGTGATGGGTAATGGTGTGATCAGCCAAGTGGATGAGCCTCGCGATGTCTATGAGTACCCGCGTAGCCGCTTTGTGGCAGAGTTTGTGGGTACCATCAATATTTTTGAAGGTCGCGTTATTGACGCTCAAACCGATTATGTAAAAATTGCTTCTAAAGAAGCTTGCAGTAAATTATTTGTTAATCACAGTATTAATTGTGCGCCGAAGCAAAAAGTCGCGGTGGCGGTTCGCCCTGAAAAGATCAAAGTTAGCCGTAAAAAACCAGACTTAGCATACAACTGCCTTTACGGAAAAATTATAGATCTGGCGTATATGGGCAACCTGTCAATCTTTCGAGTGAAGCTTGAAAGCGGTAAAATTGTTCGAGTTACGCTCCCAAATTTAGTGCGAGAAAATCAAAACCCTTTAACCTGGGACGATATGATTTACCTTTCTTGGGATAATGACAGCAGCGTGGTACTTATTTCATGAGTAATGTAACTGGCACCTTTTGGTTGGGTCACTATAATACGATCCGCACCAAGTTTAACCTATTAAAAAGCATACGCTGGGGACGGTTATCCGTCATTTCAATCCCGTCGGTTTGGCTAGCGATTTTCTTTTTTATTCCATTTTTAGTGGTCTTTAAAATATCGCTCGCTGAACCGGCAATTGCGGTACCTCCTTATACTGACTTATTTGTTTGGGATGCCGATAATGCTATTGCCGAAATTAAATTGAAATTTGGTAATTACCTTTACCTTTGGGAAGACTCGTTTTATTTAGACGCCTATTTAAGCTCGGTAAAAATTGCGGCGGTATCGACCTTTTTTACCTTGTTAATCGGTTTTCCGATGGCCTATTACATTGCTGGTAAAAAGTCATCAACACGCACGTTATTGCTGACCTTGGTCATTTTACCGTTTTGGACGTCATTCCTATTAAGGGTATATGCCTGGATGGGATTTTTGAAAAAAAATGGTATCGTTAACGAGTTTCTTCAAGCTATAGGGCTTATTGACCAACCTCTGCAACTATTGCAAACCGATTTTGCGGTTTATATCGGCATTGTTTATACCTACTTACCTTTTATGATTTTGCCGCTCTATACCACCTTAGAAAAGTTAGATGGCAGCTTAATTGAAGCGGCAAAAGACTTAGGTGCTTCACCGGTAAAAGCCTTCTTTTTAGTAACACTCCCTATGTGTATGCCAGGCATTTTTGCCGGTTGTTTATTAGTGTTTATTCCGGCGGTAGGTGAATTTGTTATTCCTGCCTTGTTGGGGGCATCAGACACGCTGATGATTGGACGTGTGTTGTGGGATGAATTTTTTCAAAATCGTGACTGGCCGATGGCGTCAGCGGTGGCAACAGTAATGTTGATTATTTTAGTGGTGCCTATCATGTTTTTACGTACGGGTAAAAACGAGGAGAAACAATAATGACTCGTGATTCAAGGTTTTTAAAATTTTCCGCGATATTAGGTTTTATATTTCTCTATGCACCGATTATCTCGTTAATTGTTTACAGCTTTAATAAGTCAAAGCTAGTAACTGTATGGGGCGGTTGGTCAATAAAGTGGTATGTCGAGTTATTTAATAACCAGCAAATCATTGATGCTGCTATGGTGAGTTTAAAAGTCGCCTTTATCACAGCAACTTTGTCTGTGATATTAGGTGTGCTTGCCGGCTATGTATTAAGCCGTATGGGCAGGTTTCCTGGTAAAATGGTGGTGTCGGGTTGGATCACCGCACCGTTAATTATGCCGGAGGTGATCACTGGTTTGTCATTACTGCTGCTTTTCGTGTCAATGGAAAAACTACTAGGCTGGCCTTCAGGTCGCGGCATCACTACGGTGATTATAGCTCATACTACATTTTGTATGGCCTATGTGGCTGTAATTGTGCAGTCACGTTTAGCGCAATTAGATGACTCATTAGAAGAAGCCGCTATGGACTTAGGTGCCAAGCCTCATAGCTTATTTTTTCTGGTTACTTTGCCGATAATATCACCTGCTATTATTTCAGGTTGGCTGCTCGCTTTTACCTTATCGCTAGATGACTTAGTGATAGCGAGCTTTGTCTCAGGCCCAGGTAACAGTACGTTGCCTATGGTGATTTTCTCTAAAATACGTTTTGGTGTATCTCCAGAGGTCAATGCGTTGGCTACGATAATGATTTTAATTGTCGCCATTGGCGTAATTGCCGCAATGTGGCAAATGAGAAAAAAAGAAAACGTGTTGTAATAAGTTTTAAATACGTTACTTTGTATAAAGGGCTTTTAGGTGCTGATCTAGAGCCCTTTTTTATGGTAGTGCAAGGGAGTACAGTGTGAACAAATCAATAAAAACAAAATTAATCTTATCTATTGCGACATTATTGATTGTTTCGATTGTCGCTATCGTGGCAGTCTCATCAGTATTTATCAATAAAACCTCAGATGCGCTAACCGCGTTTATTGCGCCGAAAACAAGAGATGCTAGTTTAATGCCGATGCTCATTTCGGCGGATGCCGAAAAAGCAAGAAATGAAGTGTTTTTTTCGCAAGCGATCAATGAAGCTCAGCGGTTTTCTTCAGATATTAGCTTTTTGCGTCAGCAGTTTAGGTCGCTGTTTTTACCTGCAGAAGATGTGCGACATATATTAAATATGTATATTAAAGGTGCACTGGCCAGTAATCAAAATGCGTTAGGTATTTATGCCGCTTTTTTACCGAATGCGCTAGACGGTGCTGATCAAGAAAACCGAGCGGCAAGTGACTTGGCGTCTAATGAACAAGGCAGGTTTGCCGTATATTGGGCATTTAACGAACAAGGACAGGCGGTTGAAGAGATTTTGCCAGAGCAAATGATCAAAGATACGTCGCCCAATTCTACCGGCCAGCCGTATAATTCATGGTTTACTTGTCCACTCGACAAGCAGAGTACATGTTTATTAGAGCCATACATCGACAAAGTTGATAACCAAGATGTGTTGATGACCTCAATCGCGGTACCTATAAAGTTTGATAACAAAATAGTTGGTGTGGTGGGGCTAGACATTGCGCTGTCAGATATCCAACAAAAGGTCACTGCATTTTCAAAAAAAATTGCTGATGGTGAAAGCCGAGTGCTAATCGTATCAGCCAATAAAGCTATCATTGCCGACTCAGCGGCGGCGGCCAACCAAGGACGCCTATTTTCCGACTTATTTGATAATGCGGACTTTAGTGAGGGAATGCGCGAAAATAGCGACAATTACACGTTAACGAAAAGCATAGCCTTAGGGGACCTTGCTACTTGGCATATTTATACTGAAATTCCTAAACAGTATATTCAAGCACAGATTATGCAAACCGTCGCCGTATTGGATAACGGCGTTAATGAGCAGCAAAATAGTGTCATTATCGTTGGGCTTGTGGTGTTAGCGATTGGTTGTATTGTTGTTTACTTTTTAGCGGAAACCTTAACGGCAAAACTCAGAGCTGTTACCGAGGCACTGAAACAAATAGCCAGTGGCGATGCTGATTTAACGCAGCGCATTGTGGTGGATTCAAAAGACGAAATAGGACAGTTAGCGGACTACTTTAATCAATTTGTTCAACAGCTAGCGAGTATTATTGGCCAGTTTTCTAGTGGCGTTAAAGCGACCTATGCCGCCTCTGAAATGGCAAAAGAGTTAGCAACACAAAGTGATAATAAACTTGGTGAACAACAAACAATGATTGCCATGGTGTCGACAGCCTCAGAAGAAATGTCACAGACCTCTGCTGATGTTGCACAAAATGCCGCTTTAACAGCAGATGCAACCACAGAAGTTAAGTCAGCATCGAATGATGGCATTGCTAAGCTCAATGAAACAACCGCAACCATCAGCAATTTAGCTGAACAAATGCAACTGGCAAACAATCAAGTAGTGGATTTAGCCCAAAACAGCGAAAGCATTTCCAATGTGTTAAATGTGATAAAAGCCGTAGCAGAGCAAACTAATTTGTTGGCATTAAATGCGGCGATAGAGGCGGCAAGAGCCGGCGAGCAAGGGCGAGGTTTTGCCGTTGTTGCTGACGAGGTGAGAGGTTTAGCTGGGCGCACAACCACATCAGTTTCCGAAATAGAAGCAGTATTTGCTGGTTTACAAGCGAGCACCAAAGAGGTCGTTAATAGTATTAGTACAAACGTGAAAATAGCCGATGAATGTACGGTGCAAGCCCGAGAAACGCAAAACGTTTTTGAAGTCATTGAACATGCCATTAATAAGGTCACCGATATGTCGTCCAATATAGCGTCGGCAGCAGAGGAACAAAGCCATGTTTCTAATGAAATAACCACCACTTTGCAAGATATTCACAGTACTGTTGATGAGCTTGCCGAAAATGCCAAAGAGTCCTTGGCAGTTAGTGAAACCCTTTATCAAGAAGGCCAAGCACAGGAAAAAAGCATAGGTCGGTTTAAGTTTTAATTAACACTGGGTATTGCCTGTAATTTCAACAAAAGGCAGCGCGAAATGCGTTGCCTTTTGCTTATGTGCTACTTTTTACGCTGGAAAGCTTACTGAAAATGGCAGTTTAATAGTCCCCCTTATTGATAACTAAAAACGGCGTCAACTGGCAATTGAAAGTGGGCAGCGATTTTAAATGCTACCTCCAAAGATGGTGAGTATTTATCTTTTTCTATTGCCACGATAGTTTGTCTTGAAACTTGTACTACGTCAGCTAGCATTTGCTGCGTCATTTCATTGTGCTCAAAACGCAGCCGACGAATATTATTGGTGATTTTTTTTGCCACCTTAACAGCCTCGACGGTAATAAAATACTTGGGTAGAAAACTTAGTAATTTCTGCGATTAATGCCCCGACAATAATAATATTGATGATGATGTACTCAGTCGGTAGGTTAAGCGCCAGCACTAAGCCTTGGCTCATAATAGGAAAGAGTAAATGTAAAACGGCAATAATGGTTGTCGCGCTTAAAATATAATAGCCGTTTTTACAGCCCAATAGCGCGATCTTTTGATCACGTTCGTCTTGGTCATAGTTGGCATTTTTGTGATCAATCATCGCGATAACAAGGTGGTGAAGTATCTCCAACGCAATGGTCCAAATTACCACAGTTAACAGTGCAGATTGCATACGTTCTGGGCTTAAACTCTGCTGTTGAGAAGACCAATAAAGCTCGGAGAAATAATTAAACCAAATATATAGGGTAATGGCTAAGGATACCCAAATGCTGCGCTCTTTATATGACATAACAAATCCTTTGCTGTTGTTAATGGTAAAAATTAACAATAAGCTATGTAAAAAATAATAGACATGATGTAAGTTTTATTTGACTTTAGTAGTCAATGATATTTAAGTCAAATATTTTTTACATTATGTTAGATATTTTTTACTCTAGCACCTGCAATGAAAATGGCAATATCAATGCAATTCAGCGTCATACATATCTGGCGTTAAGTTGTTGAGTTAGCGTTTACTAAGACGCTAAGGAGGTATTGTTGGCGCAATTATCAGCTTGCATTACAATCAAAAGTAAGTTGGTTATTGCACTACTCTTTAAAGATATGTGCCGTTGCCTATGCGACAATTATGTTTGCTTTTTAATCGCTATATTGATCTATAAAGGTATTGAACGAATGCGATGGTGTGTATATGACTATTGCAAAGATTTTATATATGTCACTACAGTAAGTTATTTAAATGTGGAACAATTACCTTAGTTAAAATTGTGTCAGCTTAATTTACATTGTTTGCGCCTTTCTTGGTTGTGTGTTTTTTAACCTCCTGATGATGCCTTAGTTTTTCTAAACGGTATAGTTATTGCTGTATTGTTCTATTGCCTATGGCAATTGTAATTCACTAATGACCTATCGGTACATTGAGTTGTAAGTCGTTCAAACCTGTCTTGTCATTGAAATAAAATTAAGAGGGATCTATGAATACTTATTTGAAAATATTAACCACAATATTAACGCTGATCACCTATTCAACTTCTGCCACACTCATTACCACGACAACAAAAATAGAAGGCATATTTACGCTAGGGACTGTTATATCGCTTACCGGTGAAGAGGTAACTGTAGAAAATGTAACAGCTTCAGGAGCAGCGGTTGGTCTTGGAACGTCAGATTTAATGTTTGCCAGTGGAATTTGTGACCCTGCATTTCCGCCTCCAAGTGGGTGTGGAAACGCTACTGAAGTGGTGTTGGGGGGAGACCCAAACAAAATTTCATTCAATGGTTTAGGGTTAAGAAGCGGTGCAATACCCAATGGCTCATTTTTAATTGGTGAGGTTACCTTTGAAAATAACGATATTGCTTGGCAATCTTTTAGTATTAGTAGTTTATTTTTAGAAGTCAGTGCCATTGAATGTGACTTGCTTGGTCAGAACTGTGATGAGTCAACCCGACATAGCGGAAGTACTGAAGTCGAGTTCGCCTTTACTGCAAATATTCCAGGGGACCTGGACGCTAGCGCAGATAGCATTTGCTTAACAACAGAATTGGGGAGTGGGGTGCAATTATGCGCATGGGTGCCAGAGTTTAACGAAGCCTCGTTTGATATCTATGGGCGTTTTGGCTCGCTAATTGTAGAAGACGTTATTCCAAAGTCTGTTGGTGGCTTTGTGACCATAGGTACCAATTCGCAACAAAATATAAAGTATTCACGCGTACCAGAGCCCACTTCTATCGTTATTTTTATATTCGGGCTGTTGGGTTTACTATTAAGCCAAGCTAAAAGTTGGGTAAGCTAGCTGAGAAATAATCGCTTATCTAGCAAGTTGTTATTTGTCAAAGCAGTTATTATCTAGTTCTAAAATATGTACATAACAGAGAAAAAGCATTAATGATTATCATTGATGCTTTTTGTTGGTGCCATTATTTAACAGCTAAGAGTATCAGAGGATGAGTTGATCATTAGCACAATTCAACATTACGTCCTAACTAGTGGCATAGCTTAGAGCTTTATCTTGCCTAGCAGTATATCTTTAAACATCACCCAGTCACCGAGCAAACTGTATAAAGGGTAGCGAAAGGTTGCGGGCTTGTTTTTTTCGAAATAAAAGTGTCCAAGCCACGCAAAGCCATAGCCAATTACAGGTAGGGTCCAAAGCAAAAGCCAAGCAGTGTTGATAATAATATAAACTAGCATCACTATGATCAAACTTGAGCCGATAAAATGTAACCGACGACAGGTTTTATTTTGATGCTGGCTTAAATAAAAAGGATAAAAGTCCTTAAAGTGTTGATAGGGTTTTGTCATTGCCATTACTCCCTAAGCATTAAGTCAGGCTAGCCTAGATTGTAAGCTGATTAGGCTCGTTCATTGGCTAATTCGCGGATGTGAGTTATTAATATCAGCAGATAGGCGCTTTGGCTAGTATTAGTTCAAGGTTAAATTTGCAAAGTGTTAGCTTTGAGCTATTGATAGACGTTATTCACTAGCTGTAATTGTTAAGCGAAAGTGATTTAGGAAAATAAAAACGGCGCCAACTGTTGGCGCCGTGAAAAGTTTATTATTTTTTCTTTCTGGTTTTTACTATATCGGCGCTACTTGCTGCTTTTTTTAACTTACGCTTTTCTTTTAACGATAACACAGGTTTTTTCATATCACGTTTAGACATATCTTCACCTCTAATAAATTATAGATTAATCAAGGGTATTTAATAAAAAGTTATAAACTAAAACCATGAACTCAAAGCAAGTAAAATCACCTCCATTTTTAGTGCCGTACCGTTACGACTGTCTATAGCGATATAATGCCCTGCTGTCATTGCTATCACTATTTGGCTACATTAGCTAAGGCTGGTTTATCACTATTCACTACTAAGTCAGTAACGCATAGCGCTTGCGTGATAGTGGCTTGCTAGCTTTTAATTCACTCGGGGCAGTACCAACAAGAGTGCTGATAACAAGAGTTTTATTTAAGATTTATAGCGCTAGCAAATGTTTAACCTCATATGACTTTGCCAATAATAATTTTGCTCGTGGTTGCTATGCACCACAGTTTAATGATTAAGAATGAAAACCAACGGGTACATGGCTGCACCCCATTAAACGGGGAATTTTAGGGCTAGGCTCCCTAAACATAAAGTCTGATCATAAGTTATAATGACTGTTTTCATGCCGCTAATATATCAGCTTAAATATTAACTTCAAGCCTAAGTGAGTTTCTCATTATTGATAAAGTTTCAACATCATCTAGACGTCTATACGTTTAGGTGTTGACATATCTAGACATACAAGTCACATTATAGGGCAATGAATCAAGCTTAATCATAGCGGTGCTGAGCCGCGAGCGGTTGAAAAGATAAAATATACGAAATTAGGTAAGCACTATGCCCATAAAAATCCCCAATGAACTTCCCGCGTTAACGATATTGGACCAAGAAAATATATTTGTTATGTCAGAGCGCCGTGCCGTAGATCAAGATATTCGCCCGATGCAAGTGGCGATATTGAACCTAATGCCTAATAAGATCGAGACCGAAGTGCAAATTCTGCGGATGTTGGCCAATACACCATTACAAATTAATATTGAATTTATTCGCATACATGCCAATGAGTCTCGTAATACGCCGCAAGCGCATCTAGATAATTTTTATCGCTTGTTTGATGATATCAAGCATAAGCAATATGATGGCTTAATTATTACCGGCGCGCCGTTAGCTTTATTAGATTATCAACAAGTGACATTTTGGGATAAAATTTGTCAAGTATTTGACTGGGCAGAAAAAAATGTAACATCTACCATGTTTTCATGTTGGGGGGCACATGCCGCGTTATATCATCATTATGGCTTAAAGCGACACTTACGCACGCAAAAGTTATCTGGGGTTTATCGCCACCGTTGTTTACAACCTAATGCCGAGCTCACCCGTGGTTTTGACGAAACTTTTAATGTGCCGCATTCGCGTTTTGGTTACATCGACAAGTCAGATTATTTATCACTCAAACATATTGAAATTTTGGCTGAGTCTGAACAGGCTGGGGTTTATTTAGCGGCAAGTAAAGATAAGCGACAAGTCTATTTAACGGGTCATCCAGAGTATGATGCCACAACGTTAAGTGAAGAGTACTTTCGAGATATCGCCGCTGGCGCACCGGTTGCCATTCCAGATAATTATTTTACGAATGATCAGCCTGATTCAGCAACCGCCAATACTTGGCGCAGTCATGGCAGCTTGCTGTTTACCAATTGGCTCAATTATTACGTTTATCAAATTACGCCGTATCAATTAGATGCCGATCATATCAATGCAATTAATCCAGGGGACGCTCGTGGCTAAGCAAAACAATTCTCAAACTACTACTCCTGTTGTGCAATCCACATCGTATGCCTTATTACAGGCACAATTAGATAAGCGTATTCTGATTTTAGATGGTGCTATGGGCACTATGATCCAAGCATATAAATTTGAAGAGCAAGACTATCGAGGCGAGCAATTTGCTGATTGGCATTTGGATGTTAAAGGCAATAACGACCTGTTAGTGTTGACCCAACCTGATATTATCAAAGCCATCCACCGCGAGTATCTTGAGGCGGGTGCCGATATTTTGGAAACCAATACCTTTAATGCCACAACCATTGCCATGGCTGATTATGATATGGCGCAATACAGTGCTGAAATTAACTTAAGAGCAGCACAAATTGCCCGTGAAGTGGCGGATGAATTTACTGCGAAAAACCCTGATAAACCGCGTTTTGTTGCGGGTGTATTAGGGCCAACCAATCGCACCTGTTCGATCTCGCCAGACGTTAACGATCCCGCTTATCGCAATATCGACTTTGATCAACTCAAAGATGCTTATATTGAGTCGACAAACGCGCTCATTGACGGTGGCAGCGATATTATTTTAATCGAAACTATATTTGATACCTTAAACGCTAAAGCGGCCATATTTGCTATTGAAAGTGTTTTTGAAAGTCGAGGTGAACGTTTACCTGTGATGATCTCTGGCACTATTACCGATGCGTCAGGGCGAACCTTATCAGGGCAAACCACAGAGGCTTTTTACAATTCATTACGCCATGCCAAGCCGATTTCGTTTGGCTTAAACTGTGCACTTGGGCCAGTGGAGTTACGTCAATATGTTGAAGAGTTAAGCCGTATTTCAGATGTTGCTGTCTCTGCGCATCCTAATGCGGGTTTACCTAACGCTTTTGGTGAGTATGACTTTACCGTAGCAGATATGAACAGCCATGTAACTGAGTGGGCCGAGTCGGGCTTTTTAAATATTATTGGCGGCTGTTGTGGCACCACACCGGCGCATATTAAAGGCATGGCTGAGGCGGTGGCAAACATCACACCGCGAGTAATAAAACCAAGGGAAATCGCCTGTCGTTTATCAGGGTTAGAGGCATTAACCATTAATCAAGACAGCTTATTTGTTAATGTTGGTGAGCGTACTAATGTTACTGGCTCAGCGGTATTTAAGCGTTTGATCACGGAAGGAAACTTTGAGCAGGCAATTGCTGTTGCGCTACAACAAGTAGAAAACGGCGCGCAAATTATTGATATCAATATGGATGAAGGCATGTTGGACTCGAAAGCTGCCATGGTGCGCTTTTTGAACATGATTGCCGGTGAGCCAGATATAGCGAAAGTGCCGATCATGCTCGACTCGTCTAAATGGGATATTTTAGAGGCGGGTTTAAAATGCATTCAAGGCAAAGGCATAGTTAACTCCATTAGCTTAAAAGAGGGCGAAGCGAGTTTTCGCCAACAAGCCGAATTGCTCCGCCGCTACGGTGCTGCGGTTATTATTATGGCATTTGATGAAACCGGACAAGCAGATACCCGCGCCCGTAAGTTTGAAATTTGTCAGCGTGCTTATCATATTTTAGTTGATGAAATTGGCTATCCCGCCGAAGACATTATTTTTGATCCGAATATTTTTGCTGTGGCAACAGGGATTGAAGAGCACAACAATTACGCCCGTGATTTTATTGATGCAGTTGCCGATATTAAGCAACATTTGCCACATGCCATGGTTTCTGGCGGGGTATCAAATGTATCCTTCTCATTTCGTGGTAATAATCCGGTACGCGAAGCTATACATGCGGTGTTTTTGTATCATGCGATAAAAAATGGCATGGACATGGGGATAGTGAATGCCGGCCAGTTAGCGATTTATTCTGATATTCCCGACACCTTGCGCGTGGCAGTGGAAGATGTAATTCAAAACTCTGATGATGGTGCCACTGAGCGTTTACTTGACTTGGCACAAGAATATCGCGGACAAGGGGCAAGCCAACAAAGTCATGCCGACTTATCGTGGCGTGAATTGCCAGTGAATAAGCGCTTAGAACACTCATTAGTCAAGGGTATTAATGAGTTTATTATTGAAGACACGGAAGCGGCAAGGCTAGCCGCGGTAAGGCCTTTAGATGTTATTGAAGGTCCGTTAATGGACGGCATGAACGTGGTGGGCGACTTATTTGGTGCCGGCGAGATGTTTTTGCCGCAAGTGGTAAAGTCTGCGCGAGTGATGAAGCAAGCGGTGGCGTATTTAAACCCCTTTATTGAAGCAGAAAAAACCGAATTTAAATCCAATGGTAAAGTGCTTTTAGCGACGGTTAAAGGCGATGTGCACGATATTGGAAAAAATATCGTCGGTGTGGTGTTACAGTGTAATAATTACGACATCATAGACTTAGGGGTAATGGTGTCTAGTGAAGATATTCTGCGGGTAGCGCGTGAAGAAAAAGTCGACATTATTGGTCTGTCAGGTTTGATCACGCCATCATTGGATGAAATGGTGCACGTTGCCAAAGAAATGAAACGACAAAACTATCAGCTACCTTTGCTTATTGGTGGTGCTACCACGTCTAAAGCCCATACTGCGGTTAAGATAGAGCCGCAATACCCACACCCTGTCGTCTATGTACCCAATGCCTCGCGTTCAGTTTCTGTGGTGAGTTCGTTATTGTCAGACGAGCACAGAGCGGGTTTTATGGCGCGACAAGCAGCTGAATACGATAAAGTACGCACGCGTCACTATAAAAAAGGTCCTCGCTCGAGTTTAATATCGTTAACGGATGCGCGTGCCAACGCTGTACCATTGAGCTTTGCCAATTACACACCAACAGTACCAAATAAATTAGGCGTTACTGTGCTGGACAATATTGATCTTAATGTTGTCAGAAACTATATAGATTGGACGCCATTTTTTATGACCTGGCAGCTATCGGGCAAGTACCCGCAAATTCTAAGCCATGAGCTGATAGGCGAAGAGGCAACAAAGCTGTTTAATGATGCCAATGCCATGTTAGATGATGTTATTAACAACAAAAAACTAACGGCAAGAGCAGTATTTGGCTTATTTGCTGCGCAGCGTCAACAAGACGACGTGCAACTTTTCACAGATGATACCCGCACTGAGCCGTTAATGAAGTTGCACCAGTTGCGTCAACAAACTAAAAAACCAGCCGGACAATATAATCGCTGTTTAGCCGATTATATTGCCGATGAAGCATCAGGCGTAAATGATTATATGGGCGCGTTTGCGGTTTCAGCAGGCTTTGGTGTTGAAGCGTTAGTGAAAGCCTTTGACGCTGAACATGACGACTACAACAGCATTTTAATCAAAGCGGTCGCTGATCGACTTGCCGAAGCCAGTGCGGAATATTTACATGAAAAAATTCGCCAAGACTATTGGGGCTATGCGCCAGATGAAAACTTAGATAATGACAGTTTAATTCGGGAAAAATATCAAGGTATTCGTCCGGCACCCGGTTACCCTGCCTGCCCAGAGCACACTGAAAAAGGCTTATTGTGGCAATTACTTAATGTTAAAGAAAATATTGGTATGGAATTAACCTCAAGTTTTGCTATGTGGCCAGGCGCTGCGGTCAGTGGCTGGTACTTTGCTCATCCCGATGCTAAGTATTTTGCCGTTGCTAAGCTCGCTAAAGATCAGGTAGAAAGTTATGCCATTCGCAAAGAAATGACCATGCCACAGGCAGAGCGTTGGTTATCGGCCAACCTAGATTATGAGCCGGAGTAACTCTTTTGGATAATAAAGCGTTGCAGTAATACCGCGCGAAATTAAGCCCGCTATCTTGTAGGTTTTAGCAACTACAAGGTAGCGGGCTTGTCTTAATGCAAGTGGGTTAGCTATGGCTAACCAACTTGCTGATAGTTAAAAAGCTATATTCACAATTTTAGTCCAACAAGCTCAAGCATGAGCTTAGTGTTAAATGCTGATTAAAGTCAGCGCTAACTTATGTGATCAGCGCTAGCAAATCATGAATGGTTTTGACTGGAATTATTTTTGCACCTAAGCCTTCCATTGATTTGTGATAATTTCGAAACGGAATAAAAATTTCGGTAAAACCGTGCTGTGCTGCCTCTTTGACTCTAGGCACACCACTGTCAATCGGTCTGACATCTCCATTTAAGCTTAACTCCCCTAAAATGCAGGTGGTTCTAGGTACAACAAATTCATTTAAACTGCTTAACAAGGCGGTAACTAACGCCAGATCAATACAGGTTTCAGACTCGTCAATTTTCAAGCCACCAATAATATTGAAAAAGGTGTCATGATAAATTTTGGTTTTGGTATGCTTGCGCAATATACCGGTTAGCATCTTAATGCGGTTCATATTTAAGCCAACACATACCCGCTGTGGAAACTCTGCTTCGGTCTCCGTGGTTAAACATTGTATTTCCAGTAGCAAGTTGCGATTTCCCTTGCGAATGCAAGTTATCGCAGAGCCAGGTGACTCTGTACTTGAGCCGGATAAAAATATTTCACTGGGGTTATCCACACTCAGCATACCCCGCTCACACATGCGAAATATACCGACAGTATCAATATCGCCAAAACGGTTTTTATTGGCTCTTAAGGTGCGTATTTGGCCGTCATTGGTATCTATATGCAATAGCGCATCGACAATATGGACTAAGGTTTGCGGGCCGGCAATTTCATTGTTTTTATTGACGTGGGCAATTAAAAACATAGTGACATTATTTTGCTTACAATATTGCGTTAAGGCTTGTGCGGCGCTTTTTACTTGTGACGGCGAGCCAGGGCTGCCATTGGCGTGCTCGGTAACCACGGCTTGAATAGAGTCAATCACGGCAAATTTGATTTGCTTTTGTTCAAGTTCGTCAATTATCGCTTCTACCCGAGTTTCTGACAGTAAGTATAATTGCTCAGGGTTATAGTCAAGTTTTAAGCGTTGCACGCGGTTTTTAAACTGTGATAAAGACTCTTCAGCCGTACAATACAGTGACGGGGTTAGTTTTGACATGCGAGCAATTAAATCAGATAGTAAGGTGGTTTTACCAGCGCCTGGGTCACCTGAGATAATATTGACCGAGCCCATAGTGACACCGCCACACAAAACGCGGTCAAGCTCGCCGATGCCGGTTAGTTGTTTTTCTGCTTCGGTGGCGGCAACATCATTAATTTTTTTTGAGCCGCCGCCTGCGATGCCGGCATAACCCGCTGTTGATAGGCGGCTTTTACTTGCGCTTTTTTGTTGACTAGCCGGAATTTTTATCTCTGCTAACGTATTCCACGCGCCACATCGACATTGCCCTTGCCAACGTGGGTAGTTCATGCCGCAATCGCTACAAACAAATTCAATTTTTGCTAATTTTGCCATGGTTTTCCTATCTAAAAATTAATCGCTAGCAACCGCAACAACAGTCAAAAAAGTGACTATCAACTGGTGGCTGATGGTATTGCTGCGCTTTGAAAAACTATTTTAATACTACTTTTCTTATTAGTACTCAATAGGTTAGGGGGTATCATTTAACTCTCTATTTTTACTTCAATTTTAAAGTGTTAACAGGTATAGTTTTTGCTTTAAAAATGTAAGTTAAATAACCAAAAACAGTAAAGTTATCAAAGGTAATAGCAGTAGTATTGGTGAAAAAGCTGATATTGTCGCTATTAGTGTCTGCTAAAACCCAAAGTAGTTTGCTTTATTGTAAAGATATTGACAGGTAAATGAATAAAGATTTTTCAAAATATCAAAAAATTATTGATAACTTTAGTGGTCAAGTGCTAAATAGCGACTTTGACGCTAAGTTTGAAGCTGTCACCAAGC
Source organism: Colwellia chukchiensis (assembly GCF_002104455.1). GTDB lineage: Bacteria > Pseudomonadota > Gammaproteobacteria > Enterobacterales > Alteromonadaceae > Cognaticolwellia > Cognaticolwellia chukchiensis. The sequence continues at coordinate 676,590 of NZ_NBOC01000001.1, forward strand.
GAATGGCGAAAACAGAACGATTTTTGTTGAAGATGGAGCTTAAACGGTTGGCGGCGCCTTGTAATCGTTTAATCGATTTACGCGGTCATGTCGATGGTGAGTGTAGTGCGTTTGAGCATGACGGGAAAATACATTTTTTAGATAAAATAGCACGTGGCGTGTTTAACGACGCCATGCTTCGTTATGGGGGCTATACCTTTGGCGTTTACGAAGCGGCGATGAACACAGAAAACAACTTTCGCGTGATTTATCAAAAAGAAAAATCTAAGTTACGTTCTGTACCCACAGAAACGCCTAGTAAAGCTTTAGAAAAACTACAATTTCCAGCAACCTATTACCGCTTTGGGCCTTACTTCGATCGTTGTGAAGAACGCATGAATTTTGCGGTAACCATAGAGATAACATATGCAAAAGGCCAGAGTTTTCAGTGCACTAGCGCAGACATTAGTGTTCATGGTTGCAAAGTTCGCATTAACGCGATCACAGCGCTGAAAATAGGGCAAGAGCTTAGTCTTAGATTTCTGGGCTTAGAAGAAGAGTTTTCGTTTGCGAATAACAATAACTTTAGCTATCAAGTTAAAAATATTACCAACTTAGATAATATGCAGTTAATTGGTTTACAACGCCTGGTCAGCGACACATCACGACCAGATGGTTTTAGCCAGTTTTTACAGTCTTATATTCAAGGCAATAAACGTCGCTATAAAGTTAATTTAGACAATACCCTAAGCGCACTTAAAGCCAGAGTTTTTGAGCAATATGTCTTACCAAAGTCCAACGAGTTGCCTGTTTTTATTGAAAGTAAGCAGGGGCTTTTGAGTCCGAAATATGCATTGACTTGCCATAATAATCAAAGCTTGTATCAATACTGGCAAGATGAAAAATATTACTCAACCTTATACTGCTTAATAACACCTGAGCGTATTGAGCAACTAAAAAAATTAGCTCCTTTGGATAAAAGTCTATTGGTATTTTGCTTTAGACATCAAAGCCATGGCAAGTTATATTTCTATACTGCCGATGAAGTACAACTAGCTGAAGATGAAAGCTTTATGCAGCAGTTTTTAGGTTTTGCAGCCGCAAAAGCTAGCTTTTCTATTATCCAGCTGTCTTTATTATCGGTTGAGTTAAAGCATGCCGAAACTCAATTGACACTAGCTAATACCCTGAAGAAAGAACATCAGTACCTAAATGCAGCGATGTCAGATGAGGTAAAAGCATTATTGCTTGATATACCCTATATTGTTGTTGCTAATGAAGTCACATGCCGCTCAAGGTTATCTGCCTATCAAGCTTTTTCTTATCATGGCATTAATATGGTGAAGTTAAAGAAATTTGGCCATAAACGCTTAAGTAAGCCTTTTAGCGTCGACGAAGTGGGTATTAATTATCGCAATCATCGACAAGAATTACGCTTTATTTATAAAACGCCAGCGGTGGTAAAAATTGAAGATGTGATTTGGCATGGGCATTCACATGACTTTTCGACCTCTGGGCTAAAGGTTGAGCTTGATAAAGCGAGTGTTTTATCTAAAGGTGACATTGTTTATATCAACTTTCCCGCACTACAAAAAATTACCTCAGCTTTTGATTTATCGGCGTTGCCTTATGAAGTAGTGCGGGTAAACACAGCAAAGACTATTATCAATTTAAGAGTATTTGTTGAAAAGTACCAACATGTGGGTCGACGTTTTTTTAAAGCCTTAATCGAAAAGAATCGAGATAAGCTAACCCCAGAAGAGTATGCTATGTCTAGTCCGGGCTTAGCAAAAGCATTACGGAATATATATAGTGCAACATCAAAAGCCTCAGCGCTGATCGTGCAAACCAGTGGCAGTCGGTATAAGGTCGAGGCCATTGCTGGTGGCGGTAGTGATACACGCTTAATGCTGGCCATGAAGCAATTAAGCGATCGTCAAGGCTATGTTAATTTATATCCCCTATTCGGTCATGCCAAGGTCATGAGTGAGCTAAGTGTTAAATTAAAAAAAATGCAGCCGAATGATACACCAAGTACGGAGTTACTTTATATCGCTATCAATAGCAGTCACAAGGCAGTAGATAAAGCAGTAACGGTTAAAGTTGACACTGAGCTTGGCAGTGACAAATTAAAGCACACTTTTATTCATCAGGCGTTAAAAAATGGCCAATTTTTCTGTGTGCTGATGAAGCTATCAAGGGCGTCCTCACCCGATATGACTTATTTAAACCCTGAGCTAAGCTACATCAGTACTTATGCAATTCATAGAGGCAAACAAATTGAACAAGAGATATGGAGTGTAGCGGGTATTGTTCAAGTTATTGATATTACAAACGAAGTTTTGCTTCAGTATCAACTGTCTCGCAAGTAATTGCTATATTGGCTAGCCTGGCACACTAGACTAGACTAGCCGTAGCGTAAATTACTTTAGCCAATGCAATAAGGTGTCTAATCCTGAGTGCGTAATACAACTATCTGCTTGTGCTAATACTAAAGGTTTAGCATGAAACGCTACCCCTAATTGTGCCGCTGCCATCATGACTAAGTCATTGGCACCATCACCCATAGCAACCGTCTGCGTTGACTTGATGCTATAGTCTAATTGCCATTGCTTAAGACATTTAGCCTTGGCTTTTGCATCTATCACACCACCTAAAACCTTACCGGTTAGCTTTTGGTTTTTTATTTCAAGCAGGTTAGCAGCTGCGGCATCAAGAGCAAGCATTTGCTTTAGATGATCGGCAAAGTAAGTAAAGCCACCTGAGGCAATAGCCACGCGCCAGCCGTGATTTTTCAGCGCCTTAACTAAAGTCTCTAAGCCTTCCATTAAGGGGATATCTTGAGCGACTTGCGCTAAAATAGCTTCTGGCGCATGACGCAGCTTTGCCACCCGTTGATATAAGCTTTCACTAAAGTCTAATTGTCCTTGCATGGCTAGCTCAGTTACCGCAGCGACTTCATCACCAACACCGGCAAGGGCTGCTATCTCATCAATACATTCAATTTTGATAGTGGTTGAGTCCATATCCATGACTAATAAGCCCGGCTTGGCCAATATTGGCGCATTGAGTACTAATGCCGCATCTAAATGTGCGCTGGCGGTAAACTTGGCTAATTTATCGCGTGCCTGTTTGAGATCGCTCACTTGTACTGAAAAGCGATAGCTTGTTAGGCCGTTGCGTTGGTTTATTTTATTAAGGCGATGCAAGGTTAGCTGACAGCTATTTAGTAACGCTACTAAAGTAGTTAATGGCATATTTTCGAAAACGACCAACTCAGGTTGCTCAATTGGCATAGCTACGGCAGATTCCATTGTCAGGGCAAAGGCTTGTTGTCCTTGATCAAAGGTGATTGGCATCGCGGGGGGCGTTGAATCTTGAGGTAGCCATTGACTTAGGTTGAGTTGCTCAATACTCGCTAACGATACTATTTTTTCGGGGCTTGTCACAGAAATACCTTTTATTAAAAAAACTGCTTTTAAACGACTGTTCTAGTAAAAAAAGCGTAAATATGCTTTTATAGTAGTGTCAACAGCTTGTGGGAAACGATTCATTATATGAAGCAATTAGAACAGCCTTTATACCCTAAATTATCACCAATTTATAATAAAATATTGCAATTAGTTATGGCGATTATTTTATTAGTGATGTTGATGAATTTTTGGGTGACAAGTCGTGATGCACAGCAAGAGCACATTCAAGCACATGCGCATAAAATCGCAACGCTATACTTAGCGCAGGCGGCGACAAGTGTTGCTCCTTATATGCAACAATCAAATGCCCAGCTGCAACAGTTCGTTGATGCTTTAGCACAACAAAGTTTAGTTAAAAGTGTCCATGTTTATAGTGTCACTGGCGAAAGTATTGCTAGCTCCGCAGATGCTGAGTCGGTGAAAGATCTTTTCGGAATCAGCCTTTATAAAAAACAGCAAACTAAAGCGTTACTTTCAGTTGTGCAAGAAATCCACACTGAGCAACTACAAGGCTATATTCGACTTTCTTTATATCGTTCACTTTTAGCTGATGATTTAGCTAAAAATAGTCAACAGCAATATGAAATTAATCGGTTGCTATTTCTTGTCGCCGGGGTTATCGGTTTTCTCTTAACCCGAGGTTTAAACCGCTTTAGTCGCCAAGGCTATAGACCACCGCTATCTGCTGCGCGAGTGCGTGGCAGTCAGAGTCCATAAAACACTTTTCTCGTGCAGCACTAAACTAACTTTTTTAAAACGCTTTGTAGGTTTTGCTCAAGCGCATCGGCGAGCGCTTGTGGTGATTCTTGACGAATATTGGCTAAGTGTTGAAATACGTTTACTAGCTGTAACGGCGAGTTATTTTGCCCTTGAAAACCGTGCAAAGGCATTGCCGGTGCGTCAGTCTCTATAACGAAACAATCGAGCGGCAGCCGCTTAATGGCATTAATGGTTTTTTGCGCGCGAGGATAGCTAATGGTGCCACCTATGCCTAATTTAAAACCTAAATCAAGGTACTGGCAAGCTTGTTGGTAACTACCTGAAAATGCGTGGATAATTCCACCTTGGAGCAACTTATATTGTCGAAGCAAAGGCACAAGCTGTTGATGTGAGCGGCGATGATGCACTATGATGGGCAAGTGATAGGTTTTTGCTAAATTTAGTTGCTGCTCAAACACTTGTATTTGCTGACTGAGATTGTTTTTTTCCTTGGCCACCACGCCATCTATCCCCGCTTCCCCTATGGCAACAAGCTCGCCAATATGCTGTTTAACCAATTGCTCTAATTGGCAAAGACTGTCTACTGAAGTATCGTCAAGAAACCACGGATGAATACCTAAGCAAGGATGTAAGCTTATCGGCTTTTTGTGATAGGTTTTTACTAATTCTATTACGCTTTGCCAATTACTAGGGCCAATAGTGGGAATAATTAGCCGATGTATGTTGGCCTGCTGACATTGAGCAAGTATTGATGGTCGGTTTTGAGCAAAAGCGTCAAAGTCAAGGTGACAGTGGCTGTCGCTATAGCGCAAAGGTGTTTTCATCTAGACTCCAATTTCGCGGTGAGCTAGTTTAGGCCATTTTTGTTGCCCGTTGTGTCAATTTGGGCAAGCTTGCTGATAAATTATAGTGCTTAATAAAGTTAGCTTCAGGTGCTTGTTGATGCAGGAGTGTGTTTGCTAGGTATACCGCCTGCGCTATACCAAAGCTTTTCGCCAGCAGCTTTTCTGGGCTATGGTGTAAAATGGTTGCAGCAATGATGTCATAACTAAAGCCCCAAGTATGCAATAAATAACCGCCAACATGACAATGATCGCTAGCAAAAATTTTATTTTCTAAAGCAAGCTTATTGTCCGTTTGCTGTTGATGTTTAAAGAATAATGCCGTTGACTTTTCATTGAGCTCATAAAGCACAACTTTGCCGATATCGTGCAATAAACCGGCAATCATGGTGTCTTGTTTTAGTGCTGGGCTGACTAGGGATGCGGCTAGTTTAGCTGTAGCTAAGGCGTGCATTTGTGCGTTGACAATAGAGAAGCCTTTAATTTTTGGTTGATAGGCAAAAAGCTCTGCTGTCATAACAATACAGCATAGCGTTTCAATGCCCATTTTTGTGATCGCATCACTAATGCTGAGCATTGGCTTACCACGTGTAGCGAAAGTATTATTTGAAAATTGTAATACTTTTGCGGTTAAGGCCGGGTCTTGTTGAATAATATCGGCAATTTTATGAGAGTCAGTGTTTGCCGCTTTTAACACCTCATTAAGTTGCATATACACTTTTGGCGGGCTAGGTAATACTTTGATGTTAGCAATGGTATTTACAATCACATCCTTGGTGATTGCTTGATGATTACTGGCTAATTGCGAGATAGTTTCAATGATGTTGTTGTGATCTAAGGGCGCACAAAAGCTGTAATGGGCGCTGCTTTTTGGCGTTGATGTCTGAGCAGAGTTAGTCAGAATTAAGATGCGGACCATGGCAGGAAACTTTTTTGCCACCATGGTCAGAATCGAGCTACCGCTGTTTTTTTCAACTTGTTCGGCGCAAATCACGATATTAAATTTATCTTGAGCTAACGCCGAAACCCCAGCATTTAAGCCGCAAGCATAGACAAACTTTTGTCGAGATTGACTTAACGCTTGTTTCAGCGCCAATAAGTTAGGTTCGACATCATCTAATAATAAGATTCTCATTTATACTTACCGCTTTGCGTTTAACCTTTGCTAACGTTACATGCGCTCCATCACATCAATACCTAAAATATCTAAACCTTGTTTCAGGGTGTTAGCGATAATATGACATAAGGCTAAGCGAGATTGTTTAACCTCTGGACTAATATCTGCCTTTAAAATTGGGCAAGCTTCGTAAAAGCTCATGTAAAGGCTAGCGAGCTCATATAAATAGTTACATAGCAGATTGGGCGTACATTCATTGATCACAGCGTCAATGACGTTCTCTAGCTGGAGTAATTTAAGCGCCAGTGCTTTTTCCTGTGGCTCAGCAATGCTAATGCTTTGCATATCTGCTGTTGAAAAGTTAGCTTTGGTAAATATGCTTTGTATGCGTGAGTAGGCGTACTGTAAATATGGGGCTGTTGCGCCTTCAAAGCTCAACATGGTTTGCCAGTTAAAGATATAATCACTGGTACGATTTTTTGACAAATCGGCAAACTTCACTGCGCCAATGCCGACTTTTTCTGCTAAGTCATTCAGCGTATCATCGCTGTAATGAGGACTTTTTTCAGCGATCAAGGCTTTTGCTCGGCTTACGGCTTCGTCGAGCAACTCAGCCAACTTGATGGTGCCGCCGCTGCGGGTTTTAAATGGCTTGCCATCTTCGCCCATCATCATACCAAATGGGCAATGGTGGTAGCCAACATGCGCCGGCAAAAAGCCGGCTTTACGGGCAACAATTTCGACTTGTTTGAAATGCAGCGCTTGGCGTGCATCGGTGAAAATGATAATGCGATCGGCATTTAACTCTTTACTGCGGTAGCGGCAGGCTGAGAGATCTGTGGTAGCGTATAAATAGCCGCCACCGGATTTTTGCACGATAAATACTGATGGCTCGCCATCTTTGTTGGCCATTTCGTTAATGAAAACTACTTTCGCGCCTTGATCTTCCACCGCGATGTTTTGCGCCATCAAGTCGTCAATAACATGAGGTAGGTCATCGTTGTAAGCACTCTCGCCCATAATGTCATCACGCTTAAGTGTGACATTAAGCTTGTTGTATATATCTTCACTGTGACTGATAGAGATATCAATAAACTGTTGCCAAAGTTTGGCACATTGCGCATCACCACTTTGCAGTTTTACGACATACTCTCGAGCCCGATCGGCAAAGCTGTCTTCGTTATCAAAGCGAACTTTGGCTTCACGGTAGAAGTTTTCTAAATCTGCCAGCGCGGTTTCCGCCACTTCGTTGGCGGCAAGCTTATCGCTTAAGTGCGCTAATAACATACCAAATTGTGTGCCCCAGTCACCCATATGGTTTTGACGAATAACATGCTCACCACGAAACTCGAGGGCACGCACGACCGCATCACCAATAATGGTGGAACGTAAATGCCCGACGTGCATTTCTTTGGCTAAATTTGGCGCAGAATAATCCACTATAACGTTTTGCGGCTTAGTGGCTTGATTGACGCCTAAATGTTTATCACTGGCAATGTGGTTTAACTGCGCTGCTAACCAGTTTGAGTCAAGATGAATGTTAATAAAGCCTGGACCAGCTAACTCCACTTTTTCGGCGATGCCGGAGAGGTTGAGTTCGGCAAGCACTTTTGCAGCTAACTCGCGCGGGTTAGTTTTTAGTTTCTTGGCTGCCCCCATAACACCGTTGGCTTGGTAATCACCAAAGTTTGCTCGATTTGATAAACTGATTGCAGGGTTGGTATCTTCAGGTAAACCTGCTGCTATCATGGCAAGCTTAACTTTTTCACTCAGGATGTTATTTATATTCATCTACATAAACTCTTGTTTGGTTGCTTACTCAAGCCCAGCAAGTGGCTTGAGTAGGGTAAGTGCCAATTCACTGGTGTCACAATTGGCTAAAGTACACACTTGGCTTTTACTTGTCATTAATTTGAGCAAATTTAATGTTCGCGGGTTTTATGAAAAACGATATCCGGATTACGCTCTTGGGCTAAATTGAGGTTAACCATAGTGGGGGCAATATAGGTTAAGTTATCGCCGCCATCCAGTGCCAAGTTGTCATAAGCTTTCTTTTCAAACTGTTCTAATTTTCGTTCATCATCACAAGTACACCAGCGGGCCGTTGCGACACTGATGGGCTCATAAATAGCGTCAACTTTGTATTCAGTTTTCAAACGTTGTACCACGACATCAAATTGCAACACCCCAACAGCACCGACGATCATATCGTTCGAATTAAAGGGCCTAAATACTTGCACCGCGCCTTCTTCTGATAACTGTATTAACCCTTTTTGTAATTGCTTGGCTTTTAGTGGATCACGCAAACGAATGCGACGGAACATTTCTGGCGCGAAATTGGGTATACCGCTAAATTTCATTTCCTCGCCGGCGGTAAAGGTATCGCCAATTTGAATACTGCCATGGTTATGTAAACCAATAATATCGCCGGCATAAGCTTGTTCAACATTAGCGCGATCACCAGCCATAAACGTCACTGCATCGGCTATTTTAACGTCTTTGCCGATCCGCACTTGGCGCATTTTCATGCCTTTTTCATACTTGCCTGAGCAAATGCGCATAAAGGCAATTCGGTCACGATGTTTAGGGTCCATATTGGCTTGAATTTTAAACACAAAGCCAGAAAACTTTTCTTCTTCTGCATGAACAATGCGGGTGTCTGTCTCACGCGGTAGCGGTTTGGGTGCCCACTTTGTCAGGCCATCTAGCATATGATCTACGCCAAAGTTACCTAAAGCGGTACCAAAAAATACCGGCGTTAATTCGCCTTTAAGGAACTCATCATGGTTAAACTCATGGGAGGCACCCACAACCAGTTCGAGTTCTTCGCGTAAGTCTTCAGCATAGCTACCAATTACCGTATCAAGCTCAGGGTTATTAATACCTTTGATGGTGCGTTTTTCCTGAATAGTATGGCCTTGACCGCTTTGATATAAAATCACTTCATCCGTGATCAGGTTGTAAACACCTTTGAATGCTTTGCCCATACCGATTGGCCAAGTAACCGGAGCACACTTAATCTTTAACACATCTTCGACTTCGTCCATGACTTCCATAGGATCACGCACATCGCGATCCATTTTGTTCATGAAGGTAATAATAGGCGTGTCACGCAAGCGCGTCACTTCCATCAATTTAATGGTTCGGGCTTCAACACCTTTGGCAACGTCAATCACCATTAAACATGAGTCAACCGCGGTTAAAGTGCGATAAGTATCTTCAGAAAAGTCTTCATGGCCTGGTGTATCGAGCAGGTTAACCAAACAATCATTATAAGGAAACTGCATCACAGAGGTGGTAATGGAGATGCCGCGATCTTTTTCCATTTCCATCCAGTCGGATTTTGCATGTTGCCCTGACTTTTTTCCTTTGACCGTACCGGCCTTTTGTAGAGCTTGACCAAAAAGCAAGACCTTTTCCGTTATCGTGGTTTTACCCGCATCGGGGTGACTAATAATCGCGAAGGTACGTCTTAGGTCGACTTCCTGCTGTTGTACAGACATGCAAATTACCTGTTTTAAAGTGGATGAAAAATAAGCTTAAATTTAAGCGCGCGATATTATAGCGAAAACCAGCACGAAGCACAGTAATAATCTTTTCGAATGTGCTGATATTTTTATATCAACGTCTTGTTACAGAGCATGGTCAGTTGGGTGTACTTGTCCGTTTCATTGCTCGCTACTTAATTAGCCTAAAGGGAATTTTTACCGTTATTGCTAAAAGGCTTAACTTTAGCAATATCCTTTACATGTTGGAGGTTAAAGCTGGCAAAGCTCTATACGGCGCTAGATTCAGCAAAGTTTTACAAGTATTTAGATAGTAGACAATAAACTTGATGTATATCAATAAATCATGCGCCTAGATGCGCTATCGTCTGCTTATGGTAATTGCTTGTGATAAATATCACTTTCAAGCAGGTGTGTAAACCAATTGCGTTAATGGAGAACTATGGTTGATTTAGGTCGACGTAATTTTATGCGGGCAAAGCAGGTTACGAGTGCGGCGCCGGTCAGATTGCCTTGGGTTGTAGAGGAAGCGGTATTTACGGCAGGTTGTAGCCAGTGTGGAGATTGCATAAGCGCTTGTGAAGAAAATATCATTATTAAAGGTGATGGTGGCTTTCCTGAAGTGAACTTTAGTTTGGGGGAGTGTACGTTTTGCCAACAATGTGTTGTGGCTTGCGAAGAGCCCTTATTTCACTCGCTAGAGACAACGCCATGGCAATTAGAGATCAGCATAGCAGCCAGTTGTATCACCACAAAACAGGTGCATTGCCAAATTTGTCAAGACAGCTGTGAGCCTGAGGCTATTACTTTTACTTATCGTCACGGTAGTGTGCCACAGCCAGAAATATCAAAAGCAGACTGTACCGGCTGCGGCGCGTGTGTTGCCGTTTGCCCAGAGTCTGCCATTAAATTATCCACATCCTCATTAGGAGTTAATCATGAGTGATTTAGAGCAATTAATTTGGAACGTTTTGGGTTATACCTCAATGCCGTTCATCTTTCTCTTCGGCTTTGTTGCCACCGCAATAGTGGCGGTGGTTATTTTGAAAATCTTTGGTGCTAAACCAAAAAACTAATTCATTAGCAAGAAAAAGGCGCATAACAATATGATTAACCTACTCGAAGAAAGTCCAGTACACATTGCTGGGGTGATGTTTATGGTTTATCCAGAAAATGCCAATGATATCGCCGCTCAACTGATTAAGTTTCCCGGTGCTGAACTGCATGCAACTGGCGAGAATGGCAGTTTAGTCATGACGGTTGAAGGGCTTGAAGGCGAAAGCGAGCAAGCCAAGCGAATTATCAATACCATTACAGACATGAGCAATGTTTCCGGCGTTATCTCATCGTCACTTATATTTCATCATAACGACGCTGGCTTACCACAGCATCAGGGGAAAACATTATGACTTTAACTCGACGTGACTTTATCAAAGCTAATGCGGTTGCTGCTACTGCCGTAGCTGCCGGCGTTGCAGTTCCAGCGTCTGCGGCTAATTTAATCACTAACTCATCAGAAAGCACCATTAAATGGGATAAAGCACCGTGTCGCTTTTGTGGTACGGGTTGTAGCGTACTGGTTGGTACGCAACATGGCAAAGTGGTGGCCACGCAAGGCGACCCAGAAGCTGAGGTTAACAAGGGCTTAAATTGTATTAAAGGCTATTTTTTATCGAAAATCATGTACGGTAAAGACAGACTAACCCAGCCGCTGCTGAGAATGAGTGATGGTCAATATGATAAAGAAGGTGAGTTTACTCCGGTAAGCTGGGATAAAGCCTTTGATGTTATGGCGGATAAATTTAAAGCAGCAATCAAGAAAAAAGGCCCTACGTCGGTTGGTATGTTTGGCTCAGGCCAGTGGACAGTTTGGGAAGGTTATGCCGCTTCTAAACTAATGAAAGCCGGTTTCCTAAGTAATAATATCGACCCGAATGCTCGCCATTGCATGGCCTCAGCTGTAGGCGGCTTTATGCGTACCTTTGGTATCGATGAGCCTATGGGTTGTTATGATGATTTAGAGCAAGCTGATGCCTTTGTGCTTTGGGGCTCAAACATGGCAGAAATGCACCCCATTTTGTGGTCACGACTCACAGATCGCCGTTTGAGTGCACCACATGTGAAAGTTAATGTCTTATCAACTTATAAACACCGCAGCTTTGAGTTGGCAGATAATGGCATGATTTTTAAGCCACAAACTGATTTAGCCATCTTGAACTTTATTGCTAACTACATCATAGAAAACGATGCCGTTAATGAAGACTTCATGAAAAAGCATGTTAATGTGCGCGAAGGGGTTACCGATATTGGCTATGGTTTGCGGCCAACGCATCCTTTAGAAAAAGCCGCGAAAAACGCAGGCTCTGGCGCCTCTAAACCGATGAGTTTTGAAGACTATGCCAAGTTTGTCAGCAGTTATACGGTGGAGTCAGTCTCTAAGCTATCTGGTGTACCTGAAGCGAACTTGATTGCCATGGCTAAACTATATGCTGATCCAAAAGTAAAAGTCACCTCGTTCTGGACTATGGGCTTTAACCAACATACTCGCGGTGTTTGGGCCAATAACTTAATGTATAACGTACATTTGTTAACGGGCAAAATTTCCGAGCCAGGCAATAGCCCGTTTTCCTTAACCGGTCAGCCTTCTGCTTGTGGTACTGCCCGTGAAGTGGGCACCTTTTCGCATCGTTTACCGGCTGACTTACAGGTAGCGAATCCAGAGCACAGAGCGATGGCAGAGAAAATCTGGCAGCTACCAGAAGGCACTATTCCCCCGAAACCGGGTTATCACGCGGTATTACAAAACCGGATGTTAAAAGACGGCAAGCTTAATGCCTATTGGGTAATGTGTAACAACAATATGCAAGCGGCGCCGAATATTAACGAAGAAGCGATTCCAGGTTATCGAAACCCAGACAACTTTATTGTTGTCTCTGACCCTTACCCAACAGTGACGGCGCAAGCGGCAGATTTGATTTTACCCACCGCGATGTGGGTTGAAAAAGAAGGCGCTTATGGTAATGCTGAGCGTCGGACTCAGTTTTGGCATCAACAAGTCCATGCGCCTGGTGATGCGCGCTCAGATTTATGGCAGTTAGTAGAGTTTTCTAAGCGCTTTAAAGTCGAAGAAGTATGGCCTGAAGCCTTGATCGCCAAGCAACCAGAATTGCGCGGTAAAACCCTCTTTGATGTGCTTTACGCTAATGGCAAGGTCAATAAATATCCAATGTCAGAGTCCAAGGGGGAGAAAAACTTTGAAGGGGATGCCTTTGGTTTTTACATCCAAAAAGGTTTGTTTGAAGAGTATGCTGAGTTTGGCCGTGGCCATGGACACGATTTAGCCCCGTTTGACCGTTACCATGAAGAGCGCGGGCTAAGATGGCCTGTGGTTAATGGTAAAGAAACTAAGTGGCGTTACCGTGAAGGTCATGATCCCTATGTTGAAAAGGGCAGTGAAGTTCAGTTCTATGGTAAAAAGGATAATAAAGCCATTATTTTCGCTTTGCCATACGAGCCACCAGCAGAGTCGCCGGACGAAGAGTTCGACTTATGGCTAAGCACAGGGCGAGTACTAGAGCATTGGCATTCAGGCTCGATGACAGCACGGGTTCCCGAGCTTCATAAAGCGTTTCCAGATGCGGTGATTTTTATGCACCCTGACGATGCAAGAGCTCGCGGTGTGCGCCGTGGTGATAAAGTGCTAATGAGTTCACGTCGTGGTGAAGTTGAGTCGCGTGTTGAAACTAGAGGACGCAACCGGCCACCCAAAGGTTTGGTATTTATGCCTTGGTTTGACGCTAAGCAATTGGTTAACAAGGTGACTTTTGACGCCACAGATCCGTTATCAAAACAAACGGATTTCAAAAAGTGTGCGGTTAAAATCGTTAAAGCCTAAATTTGCTAATATTATGCATCGATAATATCGCTTGTCGGTGCAACGGAGAGAACAATGAAATTATTAACTTTAGCTATTGCCGTTGTCAGTACTGTTATCGTCCTAAGCGTAACGGCGCAAGAAACAGTAAACCCAGGTGGTTTAGCTACCATACGCGGTGTTGCCACCATAGATGAAACACGTCCGGCAGAAAAGCTCAAACGTGTGATCAAAGACAAAAACCCGATAGCGCGAAACTATGTGCATCAACCGCCCGTTGTCCCTCATCAAATTCGAGGTTATCGCGTTGATTTAAATAGCAACAAGTGCTTAAGCTGTCACAGTTGGAAGTATGCTGCAGAAACCGGAGCAACAAAAATTAGCTTAACGCACTTTGAAACCCGTGACGGTAAAACCTTGTCTGATGTTTCACCGCGCCGTTACTTTTGTTCGCAATGCCATGTTACACAAGCAGATGCAGCACCATTAGTTGACAATACCTTTGAACCGGTTGAATCCTTAGGTAATGAATAAACCGCAGTAAGCGTAAGGGGTATAAAATGCTAAAAAATCTATGGACGTTTCTAAAGTCACCAAACAGTGCGGCTTTGTGGTTTATTTTGGCGATAGGTTTCGCTGGAGGGGTTATTTTTTGGGGTGGTTTTAATACTGCGCTTGAAGTTACCAACACCGAAGAGTTTTGTATAAGTTGTCATGAAATGGAGAATAACGTATACGAAGAGTACCGCGAAACCATTCACTACGCTAACCGCTCTGGGGTACGAGCAACCTGTCCAGATTGCCATGTCCCGAAAAAATGGACGGATAAAATTGTGCGTAAAATCGCCGCCAGTAAGGAAGTTTGGGGTAAGTTAACCGGTTTAATTGATACCCGAGAAGAGTTTGTAAACCATCGCCGTTCGATGGCTGAACGAGAGTGGAAGCGTATGAAAGAAAATGACTCATTGGAATGTCGAAACTGTCATAACTTTGAATATATGGACTTTTCTGAGCAGGGCAATCGCAGTGTTAAAATGCACTCAGATGCTTTAGCTTCCGGTGAAAAAACCTGTATCGACTGTCATAAAGGCATTGCCCACGAACTGCCTGATATGAAAGGTGTCGAGCACTGGTAAATTAAAACGAAAACAACGTAATGCAAAAAGCAAACCCTAGGGTTTGCTTTTTTAATTGCGTTATTGTGTAAGTGCCATCATCGGCTAGCGTGATGCAGCGCTGCAAAATAATTACCAATCAGCTTTAGAGCTTTTTCGACATCACAATAGCGTCTTCATAACCAAAGCCACTATTGCTTGGGTAGTAACCGGTGCGGCGTGAGATTTCGCTAAAACCTTGATTAATATAAAGCATTTGTGCGCTGATATTTTTTGCTCGTACTTCCAAAAAAATATGCTGGCAGGCCAACTGTTGACAGTGTGAAAGAAAAGCCAATAAAAGCATTTTACCGTAGCCCTGACCTTGATTTGCTGGCGCAACGCAAATATCCATTAAAGTGGCTTCACCAGCCACATGCTCACCAACATAAAACCCAACTATGGTGTTAGCTACTATGAGATACTCACCAAAGTAGCGGCCGCCAATACAACTGCGAAAGGTTTTTTCTGTCCAAGGGTGCGGGTGGCAGGCTTGCTCGATAACCAAAAGTTGGTCAACAATATCTTGATTAATTGCTTTGAATGCATGCTGAAGTGTTTTTGTCATTGGCAGCTTAATGGTGCTATGGATTGCCACAAGGCTTTTTTTAATGTTACCGAGTTGGCAATGGTGGCTAAATCAGGGGTTTTTAAACAGCTATGTTCAAACTCGATACAGTTTTTATTGGTAAATTGCCAATTAATAATACCTAAATCGAGTTGGTTTTGTGCAATGTTCAGGTCAGTGCGACTAACACCTAAACAGTGAATAATGTCGGTAAATAACGACCATTTTAGTAAGGTATTTAAGTCAATGACAGTGGGTTTGTTAGCCGTAGAGCTCGGCTCTTGCAGGCGTTTAGTATCAGCCGTTGCGTTAGTCGTTGTGAGCTCAGCTTTTGTGTTTGTTGGTACACTGTTAACTGCTGCAGACGATGGTGAATTAAAGCTTGATAAGTCGCGTCGTTGCCAAACGGTAATGCCCATCTCTTGTAAGAGTGTAAACTGTCTTTTGCTGATGCTCATTGTTTTTAGTTGTAGATAAAAGTCGTTGTTATCATGACAGAGTTTTTTCATTTAGCAACACAATAATCTCGTTATCAACGATTAAAGAACAGTCATTAAAAAGATAAATTAAAGAAAAAAACTAAGAAAGGAAATGGCAGGGGTGGAGAGATTCGAACTCCCAACCGTCGGTTTTGGAGACCGCTGTTCTACCAATTGGAACTACACCCCTGCAACGGATTTGAATTATACTGATGCCTTGCTAAAGGTAAAGAATTAAATAACAAAAAAAGACTGTTCGCTCAAATAAACAGCATATTTACTCTTTGTAGCCCACTTTACGCTAACCCATCATTATGTTTAGTGTGCTACTTGGCGTGAAAATAGCAAAAACGTGACGCCTCTGGGTAAGGGTAAACATCAGCAAGCACTCCCTGAGCAACTTTCGTTTGGCAGTCTTGCCAGTATTTGGCCTCAAGCAAGTCGGCATGATGACGTAAAAACGCTTGTCGATAACGATTATTTGCTAGGGCAAAAGTAGCGATCTCTTCGGGAAAAACATCGCCCGGTGCTACCGAATACCAAGGCTCGGCCGCATAAATTTGCTCTTCGGTGACTGGCTCTGGTTTGACGCGAAAATTTACTTCGTTCATATAAGTGATTTCGTCATAATCATAAAAAATTACTCGACCATGGCGAGTAACACCGAAGTTTTTCAGTAACATATCACCGGGAAATATATCTGCGGCAATCAGTTCTTTGATGGCTTTACCATAGCCATACATAGCGTTGTCAACTTCCTCGTCAGTTGCTTGCGCCAAGTACAAATTTAATGGTGTCATCTTGCGCTCTATGTACATATGTTTGATAACCACTAAATCATTTTCAACTCTAAGTAGCGAGGGCGCTACGCTATTTAACTCGCTCAGCAATTGCTCAGAAAAGCGTTTTTTCGGAAACGCTACTTCAGAATATTCCATGGTATCAGCCATACGGCCGACGCGATCATGCAATTTGACTAAACGGTATTTACCCTTGACATCATCTCTGGTCATATTTTTACTGGGGGCAAATTTGTCTTTGATGATTTTAAACACATACGGGTATGAGGGCAGGGTGAACACTGACATCACCATGCCTTTGATGCCTGGCGCTAGTTCTAATTTATCATCGCTATTGTCAAGGTGATTTAAAAAATCCCGGTAGAACTGGGTTTTACCTTGTTTGTGAAAGCCAATGGCGGAATATAAGTCGGCACTGGTTTTGTGTGGTATTAATCGGTTGAGAAACTCAACTAAGGCGTGTGGGTGCTGACAATCAACAAAAAAGTAGGCGCGGGCAAAACCAAAAACCACCGCCATATACTCACCGTCAGTAATTAAAGCATCAATAAATAACCCGTCTTGCTCAGTATTTAACAGCGAGATAATAAACGGGGTTTCACCCGCTGGAGAGATCACTCGGCCAATAATGTAAGCGCCTTTGTTGCGATAAAATACCGAGTCCAGAATATCAAACTGTAAATCGGCTAGCTGATAACGAGTTTTATCGGCTTGTTGGCGAAATTTCGCAATTAGTATATTAATGTCTTTTTTTAAGTGTTGAAATGGCACGGAAAAATTTTGACGCTTTAAAATATGCGAGATGGTTTGAAATAAGCCCTGCTCCGCCGGAAAGTAACTAGTATAAATGCGTGGGGTTGGCAACGCGTCTAAGCGTGTTGCAGTTGACTGAACAAAAATATAGGTGTTATGAAAATACTCTCGGTCAAACAAGTGGCAAAAAATGGAGTTATAAAAACTTTCTGCTAATTCAGGCTGGGGGTGTTTACTGAGCAGACCAATATAGCTGGCTTTTACTTGTTGCCAAAGCGTGTCATTGAGCTCGGCAATACAAAAGTCCTGTTTAATGGTGGCTAAGGTTTCCTTTATTCGCAGGTCATAAAAGTCGGTTCTGGCTTTCGCTGCTGCTTGGATATCATCCCAGCGATGCTGCTCAAAGCGCTGTTTCGCCGTTTGAGTGATTTCACTATAAAGATAAATGTGGCGTTCAAAACCATTAATAATGGTTTTAGCTATCGCGAAAGCAAGATTTTTCATCGGCTTACCTAGAATAAGTATTTGGTTTTAGCATACCGTAAAATCGACAGGTTAGCGGCTAATTTTTAACTTATAGTTATTATTGATGCCATTAATAGCGAGACAGCTGCCAAGCCAAAACGAGTGGATGATTTTTACGATTTTCCGTCGCTCAGTTTTACAAGTTAGTACTTGCTATTGCGCCCGTGCAGCACTAAAATTACGCGTTTTTTATCTTTAAACTAGTTATATTTTGCCATGCGCGTAGCCGATTTTTCATTTGATTTACCCGAAGAGCTTATTGCTCGATACCCAAAAGCGAACCGTTCAGGCAGTCGTTTAATGACGCTTGATGGCAATACGGGCCAACGTCAAGATCAACAATTCACTGATTTAATTCAACATATATCCCCAGGTGACTTATTAGTCTTTAATAATACGCGTGTAATTCCGGCGCGTATGTTTGGTCAAAAGGCAAGTGGTGGCAAGCTCGAAGTACTCGTAGAACGTCTATTAGATGAACATAGGGTGTTAGCCCATATTCGCTGTAGTAAGTCCCCTAAACCGGGTAGTGAAATACTATTAGAAGGTAAAGTAAAAGCGACTATGGTGGCGCGACATGATGCCTTGTTTGAGCTTAAGTTTCATGCTCAGCAGTCGGTGTTATCAATATTAGATGATATTGGCCATATGCCATTACCGCCCTACATTGACCGTCCAGATGAAGATAGCGATCGTGAACGCTACCAAACCGTTTATAATGAAAAGCCAGGGGCCGTGGCTGCGCCGACAGCAGGTTTACATTTTGACGATGAATTAATGGCGCAGTTAAAAGCCAAAGGTGTCGAGTTTGCCTTTGTTACCTTACATGTTGGCGCTGGCACATTTCAGCCCGTTAAAGTTGACCAAATTGCTGACCATATTATGCATGCCGAATATGTTGAAGTGCCATCACAGGTGGTGTCACAAATTAAAGCAACTAAAGCGAATGGCGGTAAAGTGATTGCCGTTGGCACCACATCAGTACGTTCGTTAGAAAGTGCGGCAAAAGTAGCACAAACGCAAGGCCAAGTGATGAGTGAGTTCTACGGGGATACGGATATTTTTATTACCCCAGGTTATCAATTTCAGGTTGTTGACGCCCTTATTACTAATTTTCATTTATCGGAATCAACATTACTGATGTTGGTCAGTGCCTTTGCAGGCTATGACAATATTATGGCAGCCTACCGGCATGCTGTTTCGCAAAAGTATCGTTTTTTTAGTTATGGCGATGCTATGTTTTTAACAAAACAAGAAATACAAACGCAAGCATAACTAAGGCCATGATGCTGATGTTAGCTGTGAGTAAACGATAAGCTACTAGCCTGTTTCGCTAGTGGGCGAAGGAAATAAAATGACAGAAAAGAAAGATAACGCAACAGCGCAAGCCATGCAATTTAGCTTGCTTAATACTGACGGTAAAGCTAGACGTGGCCGTTTAACGTTTGAGCGCGGCACAGTAGAAACTCCCGCTTTTATGCCGGTAGGTACCTATGGCACGGTTAAAGGCATGAAAACGGAAGAAGTTGAGGCAACCGGCGCTGATATTTTACTCGGTAATACCTTTCATTTGATGTTACGACCAGGCACGGACATTATTGAGCAACATGGTGGCTTACATGGTTTTATGAATTGGCAGAAGCCGATATTGACCGATTCGGGCGGCTTTCAAGTATTTAGTTTAGGTAAAATGCGCAAGATCACCGAAGAAGGGGTGAAGTTTAGCTCGCCCGTTAATGGTGAAAAAATTATGTTAACCCCTGAGCGCTCTATGGCAGTGCAAAACAGTTTAGGCTCGGACATTGTCATGATATTTGATGAGTGTACGCCATACCCTGCAAGCCATGAAGCGGCTAAAGTGTCAATGGAGCTTTCTTTGCGTTGGGCACAACGTTCAAAAGATGCCCATCAAGGTAATAAAAATGCCTTATTTGGTATTGTTCAAGGTGGTATGTACGAAGATTTACGCGAAGTGTCGGTTAATGGTTTAACTGATATAGGCTTTGACGGCTACGCCATTGGTGGCTTATCGGTAGGTGAGCCCAAAGAAGATATGATACGAATATTAGATCATACCGCGCCCTTGATACCAGAAAATAAACCCCGATATCTGATGGGAGTTGGTAAGCCTGAAGACTTAGTGGAAGGTGTACGTCGCGGTATCGATATGTTTGACTGTGTAATGCCAACACGTAATGCGCGTAACGGACATTTGTTTGTGACTAATGGGGTAATAAAAATTAGAAACGCACGTCACAAAACCGATACTGGGCCACTAGATCCTGATTGTGATTGCTATACCTGCAAAAATTATTCACGCGCGTACCTACACCATTTAGACAAGTGTAACGAAATTTTAGGTTCGCAACTGAACACAGTGCATAACTTACGTTTTTATCAGCGTGTTATGCAAGGCTTGCGCGATGCTATCGAGCAAGGCAAACTAGAGCAATTTGTCGCAGAGTTTTATGCTTTACGCGACTTACCTGTGCCTCCTTTAGCCGGCACAGACCCAGCAACACAATAACGCCTATACAGGTTTCGTTTTTCAACATGTTGGAAAATTAATTACAAGTAATAATAAGAGGAATTTATGAGTTTATTTATTAGCCAAGCACACGCCGCTGCCGCACCTGCACAATCAGCAGATGGTACGTCAATGTTAATTATGTTAGCGGTATTTGGTTTAGTGTTTTATTTTATGATCTATCGCCCACAAGCCAAGCGAGTTAAAGAGCATAAAAACCTAATGTCAGCGTTATCTAAGGGTGATGAAGTACTGACACAAGGCGGCATTGTCGGTAAAATTGTGAAAGTTTCAGATGAAAAAGACTTTATCGTAGTAAGTATCGCAGAAGGCACTGAAGTAACGGTGCAAAAAGGCGCGATTAATGCGGTATTACCAAAAGGAACCATGAAATCTTTATAATAAGATTTTTGTATTATTAGCGATAGTTGCGTGCCAAGCGCTGATAGATTAGCGTCTTTCACAACCTTGACAGTGCAATAACGATAAAAATTCTAATAAATTTCACGCGCTGTGCACTAGCGCGTGATAAAAAAGACTACAGGGTGATTTTGTGTTAAACAAATATCCATTATGGAAGACATTACTGGTGCTGGTTATTGTCGCCATTGGGGCACTATATGCCTCTCCTAACCTATATGGCGAGGATCCGGCGGTACAAATATCTGGCTTGCGCGGCATTCCTACGGATGCGGCAACGTTAGATATGGTTAAGTCGCATTTAGATGACAATAACATTTCCTACGCGAGTATCGTGATGGAAGATGAGCAAATATTGGCGCGCTTTCGAGATACAGAGCAACAGTTACGCGCACGCGATTTATTGGACGACAATATTGGCGACCAATACTCAGTTGCGTTAAACCTAACGCCAGCAACACCAAAGTGGTTGGCAAGTATTGGCGGCACGCCAATGAAATTAGGTCTAGATTTAAGTGGTGGTGTTAGCTTCCTGATGGAAGTGAACATGAACGAGGCCATTAATAAAGCACAAGAAAGCTTAATCGATGACTTTCGTGCCGGCTTGCGTGGCGAAAAAATTCGTTATCGCACCGTTAAAAGAGTCAATGATGCCATCGAAATACAATTTCGTAATGCGGCCGACTTAGCCAGCGCAGAGTCGTTTTTAGAGAAACAAAATCGTGATTTACTTTTTCAAAGTGATGAAGATAGCTTAACCTTGTCGGTTAAGATGACTGAGCAAAAGTTAAAAGAAACTCGCGAATATGCACTACAACAAAATATCACCATTATTCGTAACCGTGTTAATGAGTTAGGTGTTGCTGAGCCCTTGGTACAGCGTCAAGGTAAAAAGCATATTGTGATTGAGCTGCCGGGCGTACAAGATACTGCGAAAGCAAAAGAAATATTAAATGCCACGGCCACCATAGAGTTTCGTTTAGTCGATACCGACGGTGACTTATCGGCCGCTCTAAATGGTCGTGTTCCAGGCAGCTCGCAGTTATTAAGAGAGCGTAATGGTCAGCCAGTGTTATTGAAAAAGCGGGTAATGTTAACGGGCGATCATATTATTGACGCTGGCTCAAGCTTTGATGAATACAGTCGACCACAGGTCAATATAACTTTAGACTCAGCCGGTGGCAGCAAGATGTCAAATGGCACCAAAAATAACATCGGCAAGCCAATGGCGACGGTCTTTATTGAATACAAGCCAACCGACAGAGTCGATGCCAACGGTAATACTATTTTCGAAAAAATTGAAGAAGTGATCAGTGTTGCCACTATTCAAGCGCGACTTGGCAAAACTTTTCGAATTACCGGCGCAGGTAGTCAATCTGAAGCGCATAACTTAGCCTTGCTACTGAGAGCAGGTGCCTTGATTGCGCCAATTCAAATTGTTGAAGAACGCACGGTAGGGCCAACATTAGGTGCTGAAAACGTACAACTGGGTTTTCAAGCCATTATGATGGGCTTTGGCTTAGTGTTCTTATTTATGTTGGTTTATTATCGCGCATTTGGCATCGTCGCGAACTTGGCCTTAGGGGCTAACTTAGTGATGATTGTTGGTGTTATGTCGATGATCCCCGGCGCAACACTCACCCTACCTGGTATGGCGGGTATCGTATTAACCGTTGGTATGGCGGTAGATGCAAACGTGCTGATTTTTGAGCGTATTCGAGAAGAAATACGCGCGGGTAAGTCGGTACAACAGTCGATTCATCAAGGCTATGACGCAGCATTTTCAACCATTATTGACGCAAACATCACTACCTTAATTGCTGCTTTAATCTTGTTTGCTGTGGGTACTGGGCCTATTAAAGGCTTTGCCGTGACTTTATCCATCGGTATTGTTACCTCAATGTTTACTGCGGTTATAGGTACGCGTGCGGTAGTAAATGCGGTTTGGGGTGGAAAGCGCCTCGACAAACTGTCTATATAGGGCTTCAACATTATGCAAATTTTAAAATTAAAAGAAACGGTTGCCTTTATGAAATACCGCAAGTTTGCGGTAGTCTTTAGTGCTTTATTAATGGCGGCATCGATATTTTCTTTGGTAACCAATAAGCTTAACTTTGGTTTAGACTTTACCGGTGGTACCTTAATTGAAGTTGGCTTTGAGCAAGCGGCGGACTTAAATGAAATTCGTGGCATTATGTCGGCGAATGGTTTTGATGATGCGGTAGTGCAATTATACGGCTCAAGTCGCGATGTGGTCATTCGCTTAGCTACGCGCGCTGACGTAAAGGCAGAGATGTTAGGTAACCAAGTGCTTGAGTATTTACAAGCAGGCACAGGACAAAACATCGATATGCGTCGTATTGAGTTTGTTGGTGCTAGTGTTGGTGATGAGCTTGCCGAGCAGGGCGGTTTAGCTATGCTTACCGCTTTGATCTGTATTCTAGTTTATGTTGCGTTTCGCTTTGAGTGGCGCTTTGCTTTAGGCTCTGTTATAGCGCTGTTTCATGACGTGCTATTAACCTTAGGTTTATTCTCGTTTTTACAACTCGAGTTTGACTTAACGGTACTGGCAGCGATTTTAGCGGTAATAGGTTACTCATTAAATGACACCATAGTGGTATCAGATCGTATTCGTGAAAACTTTGTTAAAATTCGTGTTGGTAGCCCTGAAGATATAATCAATACCTCGTTAACGCAAACCTTGGCTCGAACTTTTATCACCTCAATTACTACCTTATTAGTACTTGCTGCCTTGTTTTTTAAAGGTGGCGCGCTGATCCATGGTTTTGCTACCGCATTGCTTATGGGGGTTTTTGTTGGTACTTATTCATCAGTGTATGTTGCCAGTTCAATCGCCTTGGCATTAGGGATTTCAAAAGAAGACTTAATACCAGAAGTGATCGAAAAAGAAGGCGCAGACCAAGAGCAAATGATGCCTTAGTGTCGATACCCTATGATCAAGCATAAAAAAAACCAGCTTAAATCGCTGGTTTTTTATTGCTTAGCCGTTGGTGCTAAGCCTTGGTTATTTAGTTGAAAGTATTATCTCGCGGCATTGCAAGTGGCAAATATTATGTTAGCAGCGCAGGTGCTTTTGCCGCTAACATAATTAAACTAATTCGCGTTATAACTGCGACTGAATGTAGTTTTCTAAGCCGATAGTTTTAATCAGGCCCAGTTGCTGCTCAAGCCAGAATGCGTGATCAACTTCGGTATCGTCTAGTAGCTTTTCTAAAATTTCACGGGTGACATAATCTTTTTCTTGCTCACATAAAGCGATAGCTGATCGTAAAGCTGCCGCTACCGCATATTCAACGTCTAAATCGCTTTGCAGCATTTCAGGTACGGTTTTACCAATATTGATGGCAGAGCGGGTTTGCATATCGGGTGTACCTTCTAAAAATAAGATACGTTGAATCAACATAGAGGCATGCAGTTTTTCGTCGTCAAACTCGTGGTCGATACGCTCGAATAACTTCATGATGCCCCAGTCTTCATACATGCGAGAGTGAATAAAGTACTGATCCATTGCTGCTAATTCATAGCTAAGCAAGTTGTTTAATGCCGAAATAATTTGGCTATTACCTTTCATGTTCATTGTTCCTTATAGCAGTGCTAGCAGAGTTATAATTGCGCCTGTAGGTATTTTTCAATACCCATGGTGTCGATTTGGTATTGCTGCGTTTCTAGCCAGTCTAAGTGCTCTTCTTCGTCATTTAAGATGTTATCGAGTATTTCACGGCTGACATAATCTTGCTCTTGTTCGCAAACGGTAATGGCATTGCGCACTATGGCGATTTGTGCCGTTTGAAAGCCAAGATCGCAATTAATCATCTCTTGAGGATGCTCGCCTATTGCCAGTGGCGATAACTGTTGCAAATTGGGTAAGCCTTCAAGAAATAGAATGCGCTCAATGACTTTGTCGGCTTGTTTCATGTCTAAAATCGATTTTTTATAGCAGGCGCTATTTAAAGCGTCGAAGCCCCAATTTTTATACATGCGTGCGTGCAGGAAGTATTGATTGATCGAGGTTAGTTCGCTGGTAAGAACTTTATTGAGTATTGCCAGAACGTTAGCGTTGCCTTTCATGAGAGCCTCAAGTTAAAGGAAATAAATATTGCCTGTAATTATAGGAGGTATCTAAAGGAATGCAATGACTATGTTTTAAAAATCCTTTTAAAACAAGCGCTTGATAATGCTAATTGTTATCAGTTACAGCTAAAACTTGGTTGGAGCAAGTAGTTAACCGACATTTTCAAACAAGGTTTCATCCACTATCGTGTTATCAATAATGTTTTGTGCCACTTTCACACAAGTACCACATTGGCTACCAAGCGGTAAATGTTGTTTTAGTTCACGCATCGAGCCGACACCGGATTCAGTGACTAATTGCTTAATTTGGTGATCTGTGATGCCCTTGCAAATACAAACAAACATGGTGAAACTTCGCTCTTGGTTGATAACGCGATTGATAATAGTTCTTATTTGGGTTCGTTTCAATAGTTTATTTGCTTAAAATTGATACTGAAATTTAGCTTATTGAAAAATAAAGAAATAAATTTTAGTCAAAAAGTTATCAATTTAAGGCTAGTCGATAAAACCGTAATATTTTATCGGCAAGTGCATTTATTGGCAGGGAAATACGGGGGTAAAAGCTAGCCGAGTTAATTGAGATTATTTGCATACAGCTACTATATATAATTTTTTTCGTATATAAGTATTTTCATATGTAGTGGGTTTGTTATATAGTAGCGATCATATTTAGCCAATGAAGATATTCTATGTTACCAAGCGTGTTTTTTAAGCAGCTAAGCGATGATATACGACTAAGGTGTATTTTGTTGATTGCCCAAGAAGGGGAGCTGTGCGTTTGCGAGCTTATGGTTGCTCTAGCCGAGCCAAGTCAGCCAAAAATATCGCGTCATTTGGCGTTATTAAAAAACGCTGGCCTGTTAGTAAGCCGTAAACAGCAGCAGTGGGTTTATTATGATCTTAATCCTGCCATCGAGGATTGGGCGCAACAAGTGATAGTATTGACTTTGCAAGACAATTTACATTTTATTGCCCAGAACGTGCAGGCCTTGCATGAGATGGGCACTCGGCCAGCGCGGCTGACGAGTTGTTGCACTTAGCGACAAGAAGATAAGCCTGCTGCCAGTACTCTGGCTACGAAAGGCAAGCAAATCCCCCCTTAACAGAGAGTTAGTTATGACAATAAAAATAGGCATTAATGGTTTTGGTCGCATGGGGCGATTATTCATGCGTGTTGCTTATCAGTGGCGTGACGTTGAAATTATTCGTATCAACGATCCGGCAGGCGATGCCGCTACCTTAGCGCATTTACTTAATTTCGACTCGGTACATGGCATTTGGCGGCATCAAGCTCAGCATGATGAAAATAATATTGTGATTAATGGCAAGCGTATTATGTGTAGTAAAAATACTGCCATTGCCGATACGGATTGGTCAGACTGTGATGTCGTGATTGAGGCTTCAGGGGTAATGAAAACGAAAGCGCTATTACAAGCTTACTTAGACCAAGGGGTAAAACGAGTGGTGGTTACAGCGCCCGTTAAAGAGCCGGGCATTTTAAATGTGGTGATGGGGGTAAATCATCAGCAGTTTGATGCCAAGCAACATCCTATTGTTACCGCAGCCTCTTGTACCACCAACTGCCTAGCACCTGTGGTTAAAGTGTTACATGAAAAAATTGGCATTAAGCACGGCTCGATGACCACAATTCATGATATTACTAATACCCAAACTATTTTAGATGCACCGCATAAAGACTTACGCCGCGCGCGTGCTTGCGGCATGAGCTTGATCCCAACCACCACAGGCTCTGCAACTGCGATCAGCCATATTTTTCCAGAGCTTGCCGGTAAGCTAAATGGTCATGCAGTACGAGTTCCTTTGGCGAATGCGTCCCTGACCGATTGTGTTTTTGAATTGGAACGTGAAACCACAGTGCAAGAAGTCAATGCGCTGTTTAAAAAAGCTGCCGCAGGGGAGTTAGCCGGCATTTTAGGCTTTGAAACTCGGCCTTTAGTATCGATAGATTATAAAACCGATGCCCGCTCATGTATTATCGATGCGCCTTCGACCATGGTGATCAATCACCGGCAAGTTAAACTCTATGTTTGGTATGACAATGAGTGGGGCTATGCTAATCGCACCGCGGAATTGGCGCGGATGGTAGGACGTGCAGACAAAAAACAAGTTAATGCCGCTATATAAGCAAAACTTAGGTGTTGAATAAGCCATGAAGGCAATAAGAAACTTATCTTCGCAAGCGCGACAATACTTACTGATCACGGCAAATTATTGTGCCTTTACTTTAACCGATGGCGCACTGCGGATGTTGGTGTTGCTGTATTTTCATCAGCTCGGCTACAGCCCGCTTGCTATTGCGCTGCTATTTTTGTTCTATGAAATATTTGGCGTGCTGACCAATTTAGTTGGTGGTTGGCTTGGTGCGCGCTTTGGTTTGAACAAAACCATGAATATTGGGCTTGCGTTACAAATTCTCGCCTTAGCCATGCTAATGGTGCCTAGCCACCTGCTGTCCGTCACTTATGTTATGGCAGCACAGGCGTTATCCGGCATTGCAAAAGATTTAAATAAAATGAGTGCGAAAAGCGCAATAAAGCTCTTAGTGCCAGAGCAGAATAATCATCAGCTTTATCAATGGGTTGCGCGGTTAACCGGCTCTAAAAACACCTTGAAAGGGCTTGGTTATTTTCTTGGTGGGCTGTTATTAGCTTGCTTAGGCTTTACTGGCGCAATTAGTTTAATGGCGGCCTTGCTAACGCTCGTTTGGCTTATCAGTCTGATTAAATTGCCGACAGAATTAGGTAAAGCGACCGCGAAAGCTAAATTTAGTCAGTTATTTTCTAATAGCGCGGCAATTAACTTATTGTCGGCGGCACGACTGTTTTTATTTGCCGCGCGCGACGTTTGGTTTGTGGTTGCTTTACCCGTTTATCTAGCTAGAGAGCTGACTTGGTCACATACTGCAATTAGCGCCTTTATTGCCGTATGGATTATTTTTTATGGTGTGATGCAGGTCCTGGCACCTAAAATGACATTTAAAGCGTCAAATCGCGCGCCTACCAGCAAAGATGCCAGCCTCTGGGGCGCGGTATTGGTTATTGTGCCGGTATCGATGATATCGGCGCTGCAGTTTGAGCTTTCTAGTCAGTGGACATTACTGCTTGGGTTACTGGTGTTTGCGCTAATATTTGCCATCAATTCAGCTTTGCACAGCTATTTAATTGTTGCTATGGCGCGACGCGATGGCGTATCACTAGATGTTGGCTTTTATTATATGGCTAATGCCTGTGGCAGGTTACTGGGCACTGTGTTGTCAGGTTGGGTTTTTCAAGCCTATGGTTTGAGTGCTTGTTTAGTAATATCAGCAATATTTATTGCACTAGCGGCGCTTTTTGCCGCCCTGATCAAGCGCTTTAGTCTAACATCAGCATAGCGCTAAAATCTCTAGGCTACTCACTCAAATAGGGCAATTTACTGGCGCGCCCTTTATTGGTGGAGTCGACCTTTAAGGGCGATTTGATATCTTTCCAGGCGGTCACTTTACCGCCGACATTAAGTTTTTCAAACTGTGTGGTATGTGTGCTATCCAGCGCTAAAAAGCGCTGAAGTTGCGCGTGACTTTTAGGCTCACTGACATCAATAGAAAGCAAGTCTGTGCCTCGGCTTTTAAAATAGCTGAGTACTTGCTGTTGATGACGCTGATAACAGCGCGCTAAAAAATCATGATCTTGTATATTTGCAAAGCTATACGGATTAAAAACTTCTTGGTAGCAGCGTTTAATAATCGGGTTAAAGCCGCCATCGTGGCGACTCAGGTTATTATGCATACGCGCCAGTAACTGTGCAATTGACGGTAGCCAAGTCGCCATACTGCGCGTTAAATAAATAAACTTGGCGTTAGGGTAAGCAATATCAAGTTGCCGGTAATCGCAAAAAGTTGGTGTATCTGCAATCACCTGAGCTTCGCTAAAGGCACGTTCAGTATAGGCGGTATGTGCGACCCGAAAACCCAACACTAACATCGCAGCGCAAACACTGGTGGTGCCGGTTCTAGGTAAGCCGATAATAAATATTTTGCTCATCGCCAGCCATTACCGATCAGTCATTACCACTGGTTGAAACCTTTAAGTCTTTTAAAATACCGTCGTGTAAGTTATAGACAAAGCCATGGACAGTCACATTTTGTTTGCGATCCCATGCTTTGGTTAAAATGGTTGTGGTTGAGACGTTGGCCACTTGCTCTATTACGTTTAATTCACACAATAATTTAAGTTGTTGTGTTTTATCGGCTACGGCATCAAGCTGTGTTTTATGGAAACGATAGACATCTTTAATGTGATGAAGCCAATTATCAATTAAACCGTAACTTTTATCATCTAATGAGGCACTAATGCCACCACAACCATAGTGGCCGCAGACAATAATATGCTTTACTTTTAAAACATCAACTGCAAATTGGATCACCGATAGGCAATTTAAGTCAGAGTGAATAACTTGATTGGCGATATTGCGGTGTACAAACACCTCGCCGGGTAACATACCCAGTAATTCATTGGCAGGTACGCGTGAATCAGAGCAGCCGATCCATAAGTACTCTGGCTTTTGTTGTTCAGATAAATTTTTGAAAAAATTAGGATCTTCTTTATTAATTTGTTCAGCCCAATGTTTATTATTGTCAAATAAATGCTGTATTGAATTCATGGCGGCAGGTCTTTAAGAGATAGATAGCGCAATTTTAAGTGGTTGTGCCCACAAGTAAAGAAAAAAACACTTTTGTCGATACGCAATCTTGCTTGCTGGTTAGATAAAGTATTTATTCTGCTAGGGTCAGAATTCGCTATAATGCGGGTTTTTATTATGGGTAGGAGAAAGTTATGGCTACGGCTTGTGCTCGTCATATTTTAGTAAAAAGTGAAAAACTCGCACAAGAGTTAAAAGCAAAACTTGCCAAAGGGGCTGACTTTGCACAACTGGCAAAAAAACATTCCAGTTGTTCATCGGCTAAAAGAGGGGGCGATTTAGGTGAGTTTAAGCCTGGGCAGATGGTAAAGGCCTTTGATAATGTGGTGTTTAAAAAAGCCGTATTAGTTGTGCATGGACCGATAAAAACCAAATTTGGCTATCATTTAATTGAAACCATTTACCGTAGCTAATTTACCAGTATTGAGCGATTACTTTTGTTGTTGATCTTTTTTGAGTTGTTCGGCTTTACGGCGCTCAACCTCAGCTTGTTGTTGCTCAGATAATTTAAACTTGCGCGCTGATTGTTTAATTAGCAAAATTCCAGCAACTACAGAACCAATGACAATCACTAGAATTAACAGGAAGCTAAAGGACATATTTTCTAACCTTATATAGTCAGTTTGACGGTAAAACTTTGTTAACGAGGGCAAAAAAACTTTATCGAGAACAAAAAACAGATAGTAAAATAACACATTTGCATGTAATTTATTGATAAACCTCGCCCGTGAGGCCTACTAAAAATGGCACCACTAGTGCCATAAATAAAAATAACTATAATTTAGAGTAGTTTAGATTTTGCAATAGTTAAAACTATTACGGTCAATGATAACGGCTCTATACACTGGAAATCACTATGTCAAATCGCCTCAGTATCAAACTTTTAATACCGCCGATGTTAATTGGTGTTATCGCGCTGCTCTGCTTATTTTTTCTTAAAGACAGTATCGAGCAAAGCACGTTCTTATGGCTTGTATTGGTGATGGTGGTTATACAAAGCATGGTTAGCTACTTCTACAGCCAGCGAAAACTTAGTCAACGTTTGTCGCGCTTGCAACAATACATTAGTCAAGTTGCGAGTACCGATGAAGTACCAACAAAACTTGCCACTGATAATAACGGTGATGATCTCGCTAAACTAACCAATGAGCTAACCCATTTTATTGCCAACTTAGCAGATGTTATTCAAGAAATACGTACCGAGTCAGACAGCTTAAAACAAGGCGCTACTTCATTAGCTGCGCAAATGGGGGGCTCGGTTGCCGCGGTTGATGAGTCGGCAAATCAAATAGAGCAAATGGCCAATTCTATCGATCAGGTTGCCTTAACCTCGCAAACATTGTCAGATAGCGCCAGCCAAGTGAGCGAAACCAGCAGCCAAGTGTTAGCGATATTAGCGCAAGGGACACAAGCATCAAGTACGAGCCAGCAAACGGTGGAAAATTTTGCCGAGGAAGTTACCGCAATGGCCGCAGATTTAGCCTTGCTGCAAGAAGAGTGTTCACGCATCGGCTCAGTATTAGAAGTGATCCGGGGTATTGCCGACCAAACTAACTTGCTGGCGTTAAATGCCGCGATAGAAGCAGCGCGCGCAGGTGAGCAAGGGCGTGGTTTTGCTGTTGTTGCCGATGAAGTACGCGCACTTGCCCATCGAACCCAAGAATCAACAGTAGAAATACATGCGATGGTTGAAGGTTTACAAGAAAAGTCCACCAATGCCGTGAATGCCATTAGTCGAGGGCAAAGCTTATCGCAAGAAAGCCTAACTCACTCTGAACAGGTGGTTGATGCACTAGAGCAAATAGGGCAGGTTTTTTCCGATGTTGATAACTTAACCTCTCAAATAGCCCAAGGTACTACCGAGCAACAACAATCGACGGCGTCAATAAACGAAAATATGGCAATGGTTGTTAAGCTAAGCCGAGAATTAAATACTAGCCTGTTATCCGTTGCCGAATTAGCAGAAATGCAGCAACAAACAGCAGCTGAAGTCGACACGACATTAAATCGAATTTGTGTTTAACCGCCCAATATACTGTGGTTACAGGTTAGAAGACTGAGTGTTGATAGTGATATAGAGACAGAAAAGGCTCGCATGGCGAGCTTTTTTATTGCTCAGCCTTGGCATTAGCTTAATCAATTCTGACTTTAAATTGCCTGTCGTTTTATCCCCAAATTTTATAGTTAAGTAGTGATTTTTTGCCGCTTTAAATAGACTTAAATATAAGTTTTAATCGTTAAGCTAGGTTTTTTGTTAAATATCAATAAAAAGCACTTACCCATAAAAGATTGAAAAATCAACTGGTTGGCGAATATATTGAGTTTGATAATAGGGGGCAGGTTAAAATTAAGTTCAATGCCGGCTGTGATGAGCTCACGACAAGAGAGGCTCTAAGTGGGTTTGCCGTAAATGTTTGCTTAATGGCTCACTGGCATAACGAAGTAGGTGGATTTGCGCGTTGCTTAAGTAATTAGCTTCCCGGCGGCAGCTAAAACGAACCCTATCGACTATCAACGGGGGGAAGGCTTATATGTGTTAGATAAATGCAACTCCATCGTTTTTTCAATCCACTTTTTGAAATAAGAAATACGAGCATAGTTCTCAATCACTCCATATTTCGCTTCTTGCCATCTTGTTGCTTCTGCGTTTTGCCATGAACTAACACCGACAATATAAAGCGTGTTATTCAACGCAATTAGTGCTGGGCCACCAGAGTCCCCTGGACCACTGATTCCTTCTAATGGTAGAGCCTCCTTGTCAATATCAAACTTAAACCGAATCCATTGTTCAAAAGTTGCAGTGACAACATTTTGCGCAGCCCTTAAACGATCATCTGCACCAATAATTCCCGCCTCACCAGTGCCAAAATCCCCACGACCGATAAAGGTCAAGGTTTTATTAAGCTCATCCTTTTTATGATATAAAGCAACAGTTTCACTGTTAAGGATTGGTGATTGTAACTGGATAAGCGCGATATCATTTGGAAACTGTTTATCCTTCCACTGTGGATGTTTAATTACTTTTTTGATCTGGTAATAAGAGTTTCTAAATCTGACTTTTCCATCAACTAATAAATAATTAGCAACATGAGCAGCGGTAATTACCCAATCTTTGGCAATTAAAGTCCCAGTACCTTCAACAACTTCCTTATCTTTATAATTGCCGTAGAAAGTAACTATCGATTTATTATTTTTTGCAAATTCGCGATACTTAGATTCATCTACATCATGTCTCATTATTATTGCACTGGATGAAAGTGAAAATACTAAAAGGATTAAGAAACTCCATTTCATGAGTTATTCCTCTTGCACCTAAATAACCGGCAAAGTAATGGTTGGATAAAATGTATAGTAAGGCATAACGTAGCCAAAGGTTACGAATCTGCCTTAAAGGCTTTGTTAGCGCACTCTCTTTGTAGGATCGCTACCATATTTCCAGTTTTACCTGTCCATACTCCCTGCGCTATTTCAGGGGTTAGCACTTGAACTAGCATCCAGCCCTTTTGGCCTTCTTTATTTAAGATGCCTACAAGATTTGGCAGTTTGTTTTTTTTAAACCGGAAAGAAACCCCTCGTTACTTTCAATTTCTATCGTTTTAAACTCATATTTTTTCATTTTTAATGATTCTTCATAATCGAGATCATTGATATTTATATCAAAAGCTGACGCAAGAGCTTTTTTAGATTGAAGCGATGCTGATGCCTCGTTTTCAATTCGTTGTACTGTTCTAAGATTGAGACCTGTTGCTATAGCTAACTCATCTTGAGACCAAGACTTTTTATTTCTTAATTCAATGACTAAATTTGCATTAATCTTCATAACTACCTTACAACCTATTCGTTTGAGACAATTAAATTATCCGCAAAAATATAAGATCCTTTTACGGCAACTCAACGAGATATTAACGACAACTATACGACACTTTAACGACATTGGCGGAATGAGTGCTCTAACATTAAGCGGAAAATACAGTTTTGCTTAAATACCTGAGACACAAACGAAAAGCTAACTGTTATTAATCGGTTTGAATGCCTTGGTCTGTTTATCTACCCTAGGTAGCTTAATTACTATTAGATATGTCATTGCAAACCCGACAATTAATATTTTTGCGATAATTATAGTAGCGCCTAATAGCAAAAACAGTTACCGATACCCATGCCCACAATACACCAAACTCGATCGAATACTCTAGCGTTCGACCTTTGAAATATTGGATGCTAGCTAGTAAAACAAAAATAATGGGCAGAGCTATAACATATTGAAATATCCATTTTTTTATCGGCATAATAATTCTCATAGATGCAATGCGGCATTTAATTCAACCTGACCCTTATTATTTTACATAGTAAATGGCTAGAGACATTAAAAACACGCTTACAATCCTGTAACCTGACTGGATTAACAGGAGTTTATTACCCCACCCACAAAACAAGCTATCTGAGAGAAAGGCTGGGAATATAATTAAAAAGCCAAGTATCAATCCAATACCACCTGCAGTAATTATATCTACGACATTTAAGAGAGAAAATAACAATGACACCCCGATAGCACTTAGTAAGCTGGCAAAAACACTGCCGATCATTGGTACTGTAGATTTGCCTAATGTTTCAGGGGTTTTTCCTATACAAGTCAGCCATGCATTACCAAATAAAACGGGAGAATACCAAAGCGCGCCAAGGACCATACCTATAACAGTTGCTACAATTATGGCTAATATATTTAATTCCATTATCTTTCACCTTTGCCAATATACTTGGGGTAATTCGTATAGCATTGTAATAGTGCGAGAATTGCGCATTTTCTTGCTAACGTAACGATCAGCTTTACACTTTTACTACTAATAGTAAAATAAAAAAGTTTGCTAGTTAAAGTACTTATAAGAATATTTAACAATAATTACCAGACAAATTGTGGGATTTACATATTTTCTTAAATATAAGGGGACGCAGGCTAAACAGTTTGTACACAGAATTTGTTGCAGACTCCATAACCTCGTGTTAGACACGCTAGTAGCGTCATTGTGATGAGCATGGGTGCCATTTTTAATTTATTAATTTTGCAACAATGTTGAAAAGTAAAACGCGCTTAGCTAGATAAAATTTAGCAAACTTTAGTTACTTCAAAGGGAAAACTGGCACTAATCATCTGGTTAGCGCCAATTATGCTATCTTGCTTTTTTGCAACTTAAGGTTATCAATCCTTAAGCTGTTGGTAATAACTTCGACTTTGCTCTGCTTGCTGACATAAATCTTGCAATGCTTGTAAGCTGCGGGTGGTCATGCGATGAACGACATCGGCATCTAGCATCAGTAACTGTTGATGCTTGACCGCTGGGAGAAGCGGCCATTGTTGCCAATTATAGCCATTGCTATTCGCTTGCTTTTTCGCAAAAGCTTGAATGACGACCTGAATATTTGCCTGTAAGACTTGTTCTATATTAACTTGTGGGTAGCCAGTGTTGACATGTTGAAACGGGTTTTCTATCCGGCATAGCGCTAAAAATTGTTGTGGCCAACTGCTGTTTGCGACTGTGGTCAGGGGTCTTGACCAAACTTCATAAAACCCGGTAATTAAGGGTTTGTCGGCATAATGCTGTTTAATATTGGCTAAGTCAGTTAAAAACTGTGCGGCAATGCGCTCAGCTTGTACCTTGTGACCGGTAAGTTCGCCAAATAAGCGTAATTCTTTGGCGACATCAGCAAAGGTATCAGGTTGTGAGTACACCACCTTAAAACCTAACTGTTGCAAACGGGCTAAGTCATCACTAGGGTTGCCACTTTGCCAGGCAATGATCAAATCCGGTTGCAGCTCAATGACCCGTTCTAATTGAATGCGTACCGAGCTACCTATTTTCGGAATGCTTTTTGCTGCTAACGGGTAGTCAGCGTGCTCCGTGGTGGCGATAATTTGCGCGCCGGCGCCAATATCAAAGAGCATTTCAACAATATGGGGCGCCAGTGCAATAATGCGCGGTTTCGGCGTGTCTGTGACGTTTGCATGCGCCTGTCCAAAAAACATCACGCTCAATAGGCTAATGCCAAGGTATGTGTAAAACTTCATGTTTTTCCCTAGAATTCTGCGCAGCTAGCGACTTACCAATCAATGCCTTTTTGCGCTTTGATACCATTGTCAAAAGCATGTTTTAACGGTTGTACTTCACTAACGGTATCGGCAAGTTCAATGATGCTACGATGACAAGCGCGGCCGGTAATTATAACGTGCTGCATAGCGGGGCGGTTGACAATGGCTTCAATCACTTCATCTAAATCGAGGTATTTGTATGACAACATATAAGTTAATTCATCAAGCAAAACAACGTCGACGCTTTCGTCTTTAAGTAAGCGCTTTGCTTCTGCCCAAACTTTAGTGGCAGCGGCAATATCTTTGGACTTATCTTGGGTATCCCAAGTAAAACCTGTCGCCATTACATGGAACTCAACGCCGTTTTTCTCCAGTAAATTGCGTTCACCGCAAGCCCAATCACCTTTGATAAACTGTAACGCGGCTGCTTTGTAACCATGGCCAACCGCACGGGTAAGGGTACCAAATCCTGATGTTGACTTGCCTTTGCCGTTGCCAGTGATCACAATCAATAGTCCGCGCTCTTCCTGTGCTGAATTAATACGCGCATCAACTTTTTCTTTAATGCGTTGCATACGCTCTTGATGTTTCTGGTTTTTATCTTGCTCTGTGGTCATGTTGATTTATCCTGTATTACGATTGCGATACATGATCGCTAAAAAGAAAATACTACCAATAGCTGAGGTAATAATACCAATGGGTACTTCGACATTACTGAGTGCACTGCGTGCGAGTACGTCGACCCAAACTAAAAAACAGCCGCCCACTAACGCGGAACCGAAAATGAGTGGCATGGTGGTAACGCCAACCAGTTGACGAACAATATGGGGGATCATTAAGCCTACAAAGCCAATGCCGCCGCAATAAGCAACAATAGTGGCGGTGACGGCTGCACATAAGGCCAGTAGAATGATCCGTAATTTATCGACATTAACCCCTAAACTTGCTGCGCTTTCATCACCCAATAGTAATGCGTCTATTTGCCGGTGTAAGGCGAATATGGTTATTAAGGTCAGCAGTACCATGGCACTGATCAGGTAAAAATGAAACATTTCAACGCGGGTTAAGCTACCCATTAACCAAAAGATAACGCGATTGGTGGCAAATGGATCGCCTAAGTAAAGAATAAAGTGGCTGATGGCCCCTAGCATGAAAGAAACCGCTACACCGGTTAGCAATAAGTGATTCATATTGCGCAATAAGGTGGCGATGCCAAATACTATCACCACAGCAAATAAAGCGCCAAGAAAAGCCGCCAAAGGTAAGGCTAACATTTGCTGCTCAGGAACAATTAGTGTGGCAATGGTTGCCCCTAAGCCTGCGCCTGAAATAATGCCAAACAAATAAGGGTCGGCCAGAGGGTTACGGGTGACATTTTGTAATATGGCGCCGGCGCAGGCAAGCCCCATACCCGCCACTAAGCCTACTAACACGCGAGGAATACGAATTTGCCATATCACCATCTCCTGTGTCGGTGTGGCGCAGTCTGCCAGTACGCAGTGTAAAATGTCACTGTTACTGATGTTGGCCGGACCAAACGTAATTGCCATTACCAGTGTGCACAGGGTGAGGAATATTAAGCCTGAAAATATCCAAGTATGTTTGCCTTTAAGGGCGCTAATTCGGGTCATTTAGTTGTGCCTGTTACCTGCCAACGCTGCGTCACAGCGTGATTATGGTTGTCATCGCTTGGCGGATAAAAATACACTCTTGGCACGCCGTTAGGTTGGGCGTCATCGCGATAGCAAGGCAGTGCAAATACCTGACTTAATAGTTCAGGGTTAAGTACCTTTGTGACGCTAGCATTGCTCACTAAATGGCCTTTATTTAACAGCAATAAGCGGCTGCAGTACTGCGCTGCTAAGTTGAGATCATGTATGGTCATAATCACGGTAATATTTAATGCTTTAACTAATTGTAAAATTTGGTGTTGATAAAATATATCTAAGTGATTGGTCGGCTCATCTAAGATTAATACCTGAGCCTTTTGTACCAGCGCTTTGGCAATTAAAACTCGTTGCTGCTCGCCGCCCGATAAAGTATTAAAAAATTGTTGCTGACTGGCTAACAAGCCCACTTTTTCTAACGCTTGTGTAATGGCTTTTTTATCCGCTTGGTTGTCATGGGCAAATAACGCTTTATATGGCAATAGTCCCATGCGTACCACATCATAAACCTTCAGATCAAAAATCGCTGGCGGATTTTGACCAACTAAAGCAAATATTTGTGCCAATTGATGAGGTTTATATTGTTTAAGGGCTTTATTTTTTAATTTTATCGTACCTTGCCAATTTTTATGTTGGTTCAGAAGGCACTTTAAAAGCGAGGTTTTACCCGCACCATTTGGGCCAATAATGCCAATAATGTCGCCCTGGCAAATATCAAAAGATATACCGTTAAGTATGTTGTGCTTGTTGACCGACCATGAAAGCGCGTCGACGCTAATCAGCTTGTTCATTAACGCTTGCCAAACACTGTGTTGTGCTGCGCATGTGTTAATAAGCGTCTTTTCCAGGAGTTCATTTTCAGTACCGCCTAATGTGCATTCAAACCAGGTTAGTTAAAATAGCGAGTTAATTAAGGTGCAGAAAAACAAGAGTCGAATGTCTTGAGGACAGTTGTAACTCACGTGTATTCCCGCACGGTGTTATCATCGTTTATTGGCTAAATTATAAGATACTAGGTGTCCTGACTTGTAACGTACAATATGACGCTACTTACAGTTGCGGGTACAGTCACGGCATTTCACCGTGTTCCCTATTAATTAGCCAGAGCTGAAACGTTGGCTGTTTGGCTAAAGGTATCTCTTTTAATTGCGCCTGATTTTACGGCTAAGTCCTGCGCTTTACAATCAAAACCTGACTCTCGGTGCTTGATAATGAAAAAATGGCGCCGATGCGCCATTTTTTATCTTTGCTGCTTGTGTTTAGGCTACCAAATTTTTACCCTTTGCTCTGGTGCAATATACATAGCATCACCGGCTTTAACGTCAAAGGCTTGATAAAATTCAGGCATATTCGATAGCGAACCTAAAGCGCGAAATTCGCCGGGTGAATGTGGGTCGGTTGCCACGCGGTTACGCAGCGACTCTTCTACCATTTTTACGCGCCAAATTTGTGCATAACCCATAAAGAAGCGTTGGTCGCCTGTTAAGCCGTCAATAACCGGTGCAGGTTTACCCTTTAATGAAGCTTTATAAGCTTTATAGGCGATAGTTACACCCGATAAGTCACCAATGTTCTCGCCTAAAGTTAAGGCACCATTAACGTTTAAGTCATCAAAAACGGCATAATTATCGTATTGGTTAACTAGATTATCCGTGCGCTCTTTAAAGGCGGCTAAGTCTTCGTCTGTCCACCAATTGCGCATATTACCGTCACCATCATACTTACTGCCTTGATCATCAAAACCATGGCCCATTTCATGACCGATCACCGCGCCAATACCGCCGTAGTTTACCGCGTCATCGGCATTTAAATTAAAAAATGGCGGCTGTAATATTGCGGCAGGAAAGACAATTTCATTTTTTGTTGGGTTGTAATAAGCATTGACGGTTTGCGGCGTCATGCCCCATTCTTGTCGATCAATAGGACCGCCTAGCTTGGCGATTTGCCTTTGATGCTCGACGGCATTAGCGCGCATTTTATTACCGACTAAGTCATCCGCTTTAATCACTAGCGCAGAGTAATCTTGCCATTTATTTGGGTAACCAATTTTCGGATCAAAACTGGCTAATTTGACTTGCGCCGCTTGTTTAGTGGCATCAGACATCCATTCAAGTTCGTTGATGCTATCGCCATAGGCGCTGCGCAAGTTTTCAACTAATTGCGTCATGCGTGCTTTCGCTTCGGGCTTGAAATGACGACTCACATAGACTTTACCAATAACCTCGCCTAAATTGCTATTGACGACAGCGACGCCACGACGCCACATAGCGCGTGGTTCTTGACGACCGCTTAATTGCTTGGCATAGAAGTCAAAATTTTCCTGATCTAATTCAGTGGTTAGGGCGTCGGCAAAGTTGCTTAAGGTGTGAAAAGTTAAATAGGTTTGCCAGTCTGCTAACGAGGTGTCAGCAAATATCTCGCCAAAGCCCTGCACGAACGAAGGTTGGTTGACGATTAGATCAGGCTGTTTTTCTGCTCCTTGTGCTTTCAGGTAGGCTTGCCAGTTAAAGGCATCAGTGACAGTGTTTAACTCATCGACATTAAATTTGTTATAACGCTTAGTGCTGTTGCGCGACTCCACTTTTGTCCAGTGAAAGCCTGCAAGTTTTGTTTCAAGCGCCATAATGGTTTCGGCGGCGGCTTTTGGGTTGTCTAACCCCGCTAGGGTGAACATGTTTTCTATATGGCTCAGGTAGCCGTTGCGCAAGTTAACAAAGCGCTCAGCCTCGTTGAAATAGTAATCTCTATCGGGCAAGCCTAAACCACTTTGCCAAACATGTGTGGCGTAGCGATTAGAGTCTTTAGCGTCAACACTGACATAGAAAATTAACGGGCTTGGTAAGCCAAACTTTTGGGTTTCGCCAAAAAATGCCGCAAGCTCATTTTTATCTTTTAAGTTGTTTATTTTTTCAAACATAGCTTGCAGTGGTGTAATACCTAAGGCATCGCGTGTTTCGGTATCCATAAAAGAACGAAATAAATCGGCAACTTTTTGTTCGTCGCTGCCCATTTTCAGATTTTTTGTTGCGGCAAGCTCTTCAATGATGGCTTTAACGTTATCATCGGCTTCATCGCGTAAGTCATAAAATGAGCCTATGGCGGTTTTATCACCCGGAATGTCATTGTTTTTTAGCCAAGTTCCGTTTACATAGCGATAGAAATTATCTTGGGGGCGAACCGTTAGGTCCAAGTTGGCTTTATCGATACCAGAAGCTAAGGCGGTTTTTTCTAGAACCGGCGTAGCGGTTGATGATTGACTATTATTGTTGTTAGTTTGTTCGCTACAACCGCTGATCAGCAGTATAGACGTGCAAACGGCACTTGTTATTATGTTTTTCATTCCACACTCACGAAGTTATTGAAAGTTAATGCTATAACAGAAAAGTTTTTGCTTAAGTACTCGATAGTAAAGACAATCTGCGAAATTTACTAGCGCAAGGCGGCATTTTTTAACAGTTTATTAACCTGTATTGTACGTTAACATTTACAAGAAAAGTGTCTGCTTCAAGCGCGTAGAATAACGTATGTGGTGTGAAGCGACAGACGTTGCAGCGATTAGATTAGTGTAATTAGCTGCTCTAAATGGGCTTTTTGATAAGCAAAGTTGAAAACTATGTCTCTGGTTCGTTAGAAAAATTACAGCGAAAACGCAATCAGCTGTGCTATGCTTCGACGCTCTATAATTTTGCTATATGCCATTGCCAGTTTAAGAAAAGTTTATGTTTCAGCCCGTTAGTGTTTTCATCGGCTTACGATATAGTCGCAGTAGTCAAGGTAAGGGGTTTATCTCTTTTATTACCTTTTTTTCCATTGTTGGTATTGTACTCGGGGTGGCATCCTTGATCACTGTGGTGGCGGTTATGGATGGTTTAGAGCAAGAGCAAAAGCGGCGAGTGCTGGGGTTAGTGCCTCATGTGCTTATGTCTAAACCTGATCAGCAACTGAGGAATTGGCGCACATTACAAGATGAAATTTCAGCCTCTGCTGAGCTAATTCACGTTACCCCCTATCAAGAAAGTGAAGCCTTAATTCAGTCAAAGTCGGCATTACAAGGGGTGTTGGTACACGGTATTATGCCAGAGTTTGAGCAACACAATATTATCAATGCCGCTATGGTGCAGGGGCAATTATCAGGGTTAACTGAACAGGGTTTTGGCTTGATATTAGGGCAATCACTCGCACGCAGTCTACAAGTTAACTTAGGGGATATTGTGCGTTTAACCTTACCCAACAAAACGCTTTTTACTCCCATGGGGCGAGTGCCGGTACATAGAAGCTTTACCATTGTCGGTATTTTTAATGTCGGCTCTCAAGTTGATGAGAATATGGTGTTTATTAACATTAAAGCCGGCGCGAAATTACAGCGCTTAACGGCTGATGGTGTCAACCAGTTACGCTTATACTTAGCCGATGCTTTTCAAGCGCCGACTGTGATAGCACAACTTTCAAAACAATACCCTGAGTTTCAGTTTGTTAGCTGGCAGCAAAGCCAAGGCGCGCTATTTGCAGCCGTTAGCATGGAAAAAAATATGATGTGGCTGATGTTAAGTTTAATTATCGCAGTGGCAGCATTTAATATTGTCTCGGCACTGGTGATGGTGGTTATTGAAAAACAGGGCGAAATTAGTATTTTACAAACATTAGGCTTAGATCGTGCAGGTATTATGAAAATATTTATCACCCAAGGGCTAACCAATGGCGTTTGGGGCGTGGTTATTGGTAGTGTGCTTGGCATTAGCCTGACCTTAAATTTAAATAGTTTGTTAAACTTTTTTGGTGTGTCTTTATTAGCCGCAGGCCAAGCGCTACCTATTACGCTAGCACCAGCTAATATCTTAGCCATTGTGATGGCAGCACTGAGCATGAGCTTGCTTGCTACGCTTTACCCTGCATATCGAGCCGCGCAAACGCAGCCAGCTAAGGTATTAAGAAATGAATAACATAGTAGAAAAAACCATGTCAAATTCCGCCCAACAGCACGAGACGGTAACAACGCCAAGCATAGCGTTAGAGTGTCGCCAATTATGTAAAAGTTATCAGCAAGGTCCGGTAAAAACTAAGGTGTTGTCAGATCTTAACCTAAGGGTTAAAACCGGTGAGTTAGTGGCTATTGTCGGTAGTTCGGGCTGTGGTAAAAGTACATTTTTGCATTTAGCTGGCGCCCTCGACTCACCTACAAGTGGTGAAGTGTATATTAACGGTTGTAATATTCATCAATTAACAGAAAAGCAGCGGGCCAAATTCCGCAACCAGCACATTGGCTTTATTTATCAATTTCACCATTTAATGATGGAGTTTACCGCCATGGAAAATGTCGCTATGCCTTTATTAATTCGTGGTGAAAAACCGAAAGCAGCCCAAGCAAAAGCTCAAGCTATGTTAGCGCAAGTGGGGCTTGCCCAACGTAGTCATCATCGTCCTGGTGAGCTTTCAGGTGGTGAGCGTCAGCGTGTGGCAATCGCACGCGCGTTGGTCACAAAACCTGCTTTAGTGTTAGCTGATGAACCTACCGGCAATTTAGACGTTGAAAATGCAGCGCAAATTTATCAATTACTACAAGAATTAAATCGTTCGGTAAATACTAGCTTTGTCATTGTTACCCACGATTTAAGTTTAGCGGCAAAAATGGATCGACAGTTA
Organism: Colwellia chukchiensis; assembly: GCF_002104455.1. Taxonomy (GTDB): domain Bacteria; phylum Pseudomonadota; class Gammaproteobacteria; order Enterobacterales; family Alteromonadaceae; genus Cognaticolwellia; species Cognaticolwellia chukchiensis. Next base: position 719,509 of record NZ_NBOC01000001.1, read on the forward strand.
CGCTTAGCAAGTGGCCACCTAGAGCCTTTGCTAGATCATAATGCTAGCAAAGGAGAGGATGGTTAAGTGTTACAACCACTTAGTGTATTTATTGGTTTGCGTTATGTCAGAAGTCGGCAAGGTAAAGGTTTTTCGTCCTTTATATCGGCTTCTTCAACCTTAGGTATTGCCATCGGCGTAATGGTATTGATTGTGGTCTTGTCGGCCATGAATGGTTTTGAGCGAGCACTGGCAAAACACTTGTTATCAATAGTACCACATGGCGAGATAGTGGCGGTTAATTCGCCAATTGCTCAGTGGCAAAACAAAGTGACGTCACTTGAGCAGCACCCTGATATTATCGCTGCCGCGCCATTTATTAAAACCCAAGCCATGATGCAAAAATCTGCATTGCTTAAAGGGGTTGAGTTACGCGCCGTAGATGTCAGCTTAGAGCAAGAGGTTTCGGCAATTTCACGCTATATGGTGGCAGGAAAGTGGCAAGATTTAGCGCAAGAAAACGGCGTGATTATTGGCGCTGGTATTGCTCAAAAACTTGCCGTGCAAGTGGGTGATAAGGTACAGCTTTTATTGCCACCGGCCAGCGCAGTAAACCCGGTGCAGGGGGCAAAGTCGCAATTTCCAGTGCCAGTTGTACAACAGGTACGCGTCGTTGGGGTGTTTAAATTTGGTGGCACTATCGATGAGCAGCAAGTCTTTATTAACCTAGCAAAAGCCAGTGCAGTTTTGGGGTACCAAAGTGGTGAAGTACAAGGTATTCGCTTGCAAGTAACGGATGTTTTTGCAGCACCTCAAATTGTTAGAGATGTTGCCTATACACTTGATTACTATGTTTATATGCTAGATTGGACTCGAAGTCATGGTCATTTGTTTAATGATATTCAGCTGGTGCGTTTAGTGATGTTTATCGTGCTTGTGTTGGTGATTGCGGTGGCGAGCTTTAATATAGTGTCGACGCTGATCATGGTGGTCAATGAGAAAAAATCAGATATTGCGATCTTGAAAACCATGGGCGCAACACCAAGCACCATTATGGGCAGTTTTATGCTACAAGGCTTGGTTAATGGCATTGTTGGTAGTTTATTGGGGGCGAGTCTAGGCGTGCTTATATCGTTAAATTTAACGGCAATTATTCGTGCCATTGAAGCGAGCTTAGCGGTAGAGTTTTTATCTGCCGATGTTTACTTTATCGACTACTTACCAACGCTGTTGCGAGAGCAAGACGTTATCAATACGGTGTTAACTGCCTTGCTGATGAGTTTGTTAGCAACGCTTTATCCGGCGTGGCGCGCAACTAAGGTAGAGCCAGCACAAGTGTTAGGGCAATCTTAAGGCTAGTGCTAGGAAAGCTTACGCATGACCTTGGACGTTAAATGCTTTTAGCGGCTTGCTTGGGTTTTGAGTTAGCCGGACTACGGGTGTTATCGTTAGTCGCGACTTTGCTGGCGCTTTTTCCACTCTTTACGCACTGAAAAGCGCCAAAAGCTGTTGATGGTGATAAAACCTAGAAACGAAAACAGCACAGCTAACACTCCGCAGCCAATAATAAAGGCGGGCCCGATAGTCGAAACACTTTCAACCAACCATTGCCAACTCGCCTCAAAGGCGAACTTTCTCGTTGGTACACCAATAATCCAAGTACCAACAAGGTAGCAGGCATAAAAAATAGCCGGCATTGTCAATGGGTTAGTGATCCAAACTAACGCAATAGATAAAGGAAGGTTGGCATGTACTATAATGGCAAGACCAGCGGCTAAAACCATTTGAAAAGGTACAGGGATAAACGCAAAAAATAAGCCAACGGCAAACGCTTTGCTAACAGAGCGACGATTTAGGTGCCACAAATTAGCATTATGCAAAAGTGCACCGAACACTTTTAAATGCTTATTGTTTTTAATCGTTTGATGATCAGGCATCAGACGCTGGATCATTTTTTTCGGCATAAAATAACTAACTTAACTGGTTAACTGGAAATTGTTCACTATGGAATGGTGGCTTCTCACATTTTTTATCAGTGCTATTTTGGCACTGTTCATGCCTATAGTACCAGAGTTTTCTGTGTTGCTCACGCTATTGCTTTGTGCATTGTTACTGCTATGGGTGCGAAAGTACCGAATACTGGCAATTGCTATATTTGCTTTTAGTTGGGTGTTGTTAGCGGGGCAGCAATATTTAACTCGCATAAGCACTAATAATATTAATATTGCATTGCTGCACAAGCAAGCTTATCTAGTGCAGGGGCAAGTTGAAAATATAGTACAAACTAAGGCTGGTACCAGTCGATTTAATTTTAAAATTAGTCATTGGCAAGGGCAAAAGTTGGCGAAAACGTTTATTGTTCGCTTAACTTGGCAACAGCCAACTCAGCACTTGTTGCAAGGGCAAAGGTGGCAGTTGTTAGTAAAACTAAAACCCGCGCATGGCTTGGCCAACACAGGTGGCTTTAATTATCAAACTTGGTTGCTACAGCAACAAATTGTTGCCACTGGCTATGTAAAAAATGATGCTAAGGCAAAGTCGGTTAGCGCTAAAGTTATGCACAATAAACAGCTCAAGGGGCAAGTAAGTTGGCGACAATTGCTGTATCAACAATTGAGTTTATTGTTAACCGATGAGCCGCTTAGCGGGCTAATTCTGGCACTAGGGTTTGGCGAGCGGGGTGAGTTAAGTCGCCATCATTGGCAGGTGTTATCAGCAACGGCAACCCAACACCTTATTGCTATTTCAGGGCTGCATATTGGTATAGTGGCCATGGCAACCTTAATCGTGATGCGCGCAGTTGTTTGTTATTTACCTTGGTATCGGTTGCTGAGCAAGCCTTGGCAAATAAAGTTAACGAGCAGGAACATAACCTTCTTACCTGTGCTTATTAGCGGTGTTATGGCGTGGTATTACGCTTATTTAGCGGGGTTTGCCATACCGACGCTTAGGGCGTTAATTATGCTATTGCTGTTTTGGCTATGTAAAGCCATGGCCATTAAAATGACGCTGATGCGATGGTTATTAAGCGCTATTGTAGCTATATTATTATGTTGGCCGTTAAGTTTATTAAGCGCTAGTTTTTGGTTATCCATTATTGCTTTAACGATTATTTTTATCACCATAACGCGTTATAAAGCTTTCCTCACAGGCACAGGCACAGACACAATTACAGCGCCGAGCTCAATTGCCGCGACGACTAAGTTGCAAAGCGTCGTTAAGGTAAAATACCTACCTATTAAAATGCGAGCCGTGAATTGGTTAAAAGGTTTATTGCTGATCCAGTTAGTGCTGACGTTAGCTATGCTGCCCATTGCCGCGTTACTGAATTATCAGCTGCCATTAGCGGCGTTCTTTGCCAATATTGTTGCTGTGCCTGTGATGAGTATTACCGTGATCCCTTGCACGTTATTAGCCGTTATTGCCTTACCACTTAGCAAAATAGTGGCTATGTTTTTTCTCGATTTGGCTTTGTTTTTCTTAGCTAAGGTTTGGCAGTATTTAAGCGTTATTGCTAGCGTACAATGGTTGCAACTGCCGGTATCTTTTCAACAAATTCAATTACTCTTGCTCGTGTTAGTTTTGTGTCTGGGGGCTATATTTTTTCGTGTAGGCTATGCTAAGCGCCTGTTATTGTCGAGTATGTTGTTGCTGGCGCTCGGTAGAAGTCATCTTTTGACAAAACAAAGTAGCGACTGGCAACTCACCGTCTTAGATGCAGGTCATGGGCTAGCCATTGTGATTGAAAAAGATGAAGGTGTTTTTCTCTATGATACAGGCGCAAGTTATGCCAGTGGTTTTAGTATTGCTGATGCCGCGCTGATCCCTTACTTGAAACATCGGGGCTTTAATAAAATTGATGGTGTGATTATTAGTCACAATGACAACGACCATGCTGGCGGGCTGGCACAACTGCGCAAGCAATTGAGTATAGCTAAGGTGATTGCCAATGATTTTGCGCTGTTACCTGATAGTGTTTGTTTAGCTGGGCAAGGCTTTGACTGGCAAGGGTTACGTTTTGAAATGTTATCGCCAAGTGTTATCAAAGGCGATAAAAATGATGACTCTTGTGTGTTGACCATTAGCGATGGTCTGCACAAAGTGCTATTGCCAGGGGATATCTCTATAAAACAAGAAAGACAATTGTTAGCGATGCCGGGAATGCGCGAAAAGCTCCGCAGTGACTTGCTTATTGCCCCGCATCATGGCTCAAAATCATCGTCTAGTGCCCGATTTTTATCGGCAGTGGCACCGCAATATGCGGTATTTAGCACTGGCTATTTAAATCGCTGGCAAATGCCTTCCAAGGAAATCATTAATCGTTATCAAGCACTTACAACAACCATGTTTAATACCGCAGAGCAAGGTATGATCAGCTTTACTTTTCGTTTAGCAAGTCCCAGTCAAGTATCCGGTTTTGAACAAGATATCGAAACTAAGAGCTATCGAGCGGATAGACGTCAGTATTGGTATGTAAATTCATACTGACGTTGGCAAATTGTGCGGGTTAATATCAGCTTTTAAATGTTTATCAGTTGGTTGATTGTTAAAATAAGGCTAAAATACGCGACAAAGGTATTGATAGCCATCTATTTTAGGCGTTGTTGGCTTAAGTGCTAGCGTCTCAATAAGCGGCTCTGATAACAATGAACAATTACACAACGACTGTCAGCAAATGAGCAACGCGTTGCAAAACACTATATTACTTAGCTTGCCGCAAGCATTATAATTAGCTGCTGCGACTATTTTTTATTTGCCCTTTGCTGGCACTTTTTTATTGAACACGCATTGAGAATTGAATGTCGACAACACAAGTACAAACGGCTAGTGACCACAGCACACGAGAAAACTTTAAACGCCTTTTAGCGTATGCTAAAGCCTATAAAGCCGCGGCACTTGTGTCGGTGCTAGGTATGTTAGGCTACGCGGCAATAGACAGTTTTGTTTTTTCACAATTACAGCCCTTAATCGATAAGGGCTTAGATGGCCAAGACCCAACGTTTATGAAATGGGCGCCATACTTTATCGTGGTTATGTTTATTTTGCGGGGGATTTGCCATTTTGCCGGCAACTACTGCTTAGCTTGGTTAGGTAATAATGTGGTAGCAAATATTCGCCAAGAGCTATTTGAACATGTCATGTCAATGCCGGTGGCTTATCACGATAAAGAGTCTACCGGCAGTTTAATCTCTAAATTAACCTTTGATACCGAGCAGGTACTCAGTGCCGTTTCTAAAGCCTTGTTAACCTTAGTGCAACAGGGGGCTTTTGTGATTGGGCTGCTGATTGTAATGTTCTATAACAGTTGGCAGTTAGCATCAATTTTTTTACTTATAACGCCCGTGATCGCCGGCATAGTCACCTTAGTGTCACGACGTTTTCGCAGTATAAGTAAAGGTATTCAAAATGCCATGGGGGAGGTTACTACTGCTGCAGAGCAAACCTTTAATGGTCATAAGGTGGTCTTAACTTTTGATGGTCAACAACGAGAGTTTGAGCGCTTTGAACAAATAAATCGCCACAATCGCCAACAGCGGATGAAAATGGTGGCGACACAAGCAGCAAGCGTGCCTGTTATTCAAATAATAGCCTCTTTTGCCTTAGCGTTTGTGTTATATGTGGCGAATTTAGAGTCGATGCGCGCCGATATAACCCCTGGTATTTTTATGACCGTTTTAATGTGTATGGTTACCTTGCTGCGACCTTTAAAATTGTTAACCACAGTCAATAGTGAGTTTCAAAAAGGTATGGCGGCTTGTGTCAGTATTTTTGGCGTACTCGATCAAGAAACCGAGCGTGATACCGGCACTGTGACACTAAAACGTGCCCAAGGCACATTGGCGTTTAAACATGTAAACTTTTTTTATAATGACGGTGAAGAAAAACAAGCATTAACCGACTTAAGCTTTACGGCCAATGTTGGTGAAACCGTGGCCCTAGTGGGGCGCTCAGGCAGCGGTAAGTCTACTGCTAGTGCGTTATTATTACGTTTTTACGATGCATCGTCGGGGCAAGTGTTAATTGATGGTCGCGATATTACCGAATACAAGCTAAAAGACTTGCGTAAACAATTTGCCTATGTTTCGCAACAAGTGGTGCTATTTAACGACTCGATTGCCAATAATATTGCTTATGGTAAACCAGAAGCGAGTCGCGACGAGATTGAAGATGCCGCACGAAAAGCGCATGTAATGGAGTTTGTTGCTGAGTTACCTGATGGGCTTGACACTAACATTGGTGACAATGGTGCTATGTTATCGGGTGGCCAACGCCAACGTGTTGCCATCGCCAGAGCGCTGCTTTGCGACGCGCCATTTTTAATTTTAGATGAAGCCACCAGTGCTTTAGATACCGAATCGGAACGTCATATTCAAGAAGCGCTTGCGCTGTTGCAAAAAAATCGCACCAGTATTGTTATTGCGCACCGTTTATCGACCATAGAAAATGCCGATAAAATTATTGTGATGGAACAAGGGCAAATAAAAGAACAAGGGGATCACCACACTTTGCTAGCCAAAGATGGTGTCTATGCTCAGCTACATAAATTTCAATTTGGCGCTTAGCTAAATAACGCGGTGACAATCAATGCGCTTAATTGAAAAAGTTTGGTTTCACGGACATGCAGCAAAATGGCTACTGGTTCCGGTTTTGTTACCACTGACAGTTTTATTTGCCTTGGTTAGTTGGCTGCGCCGCCTTGCTTATCAACTTGGGGTGTTGTCGCAAGTTACCAGCTCCGTGCCGGTGGTGGTGGTGGGTAATATTGGCATTGGCGGTAACGGTAAAACGCCATTAGTCTTGTATTTAGTAGAGCAATTAAGCCAGCAGGGGATAAAAGTCGGCGTTGTAAGCCGCGGCTACGGCGCCAAAGCGCCGCATTATCCTTATCATGTCACTGCCGAAAGTAGTGCGATACAAGCCGGCGATGAACCCTTATTAATACAGCGACGCAGTGGCGTTGACGTGGTGATTGGTGCTGATCGTGTACAAGCTTGTCAGCGGCTTATCGAACTGGGCTGTGAGCTCATTATTGCCGATGATGGCTTACAGCATTATCGCTTAGCACGGGCTTTTGAATTTATTGTTGTCGATGGCAGGCGCTTATTCGGTAATGGGCTCTTGCTACCTGCAGGGCCGCTACGCGAGCGCATAGCGCGGATAAAGTCAGCAGACTGTGTAGTGGTTAATGGTGAGAGCACATGGCCCGAGCAGGCAAGTAAGTTGTCGGTACCTGTGGTAACTATGCAGCTTAGTGCGAAAAACCTTGTGCATGTTAAAAGCGGACGGCATGTTAAATTAGCGGATTTTTTACAACAACAGCAAGTGCAGGAAAACGGCATTAATGCCATTGCCGGTATCGGCGATCCGCAACGCTTTTTTAACTCGCTAACCCAGTATGGTTTTAAGCTGAATGACAAACAAGGGTTTGTTGACCACCAAGCGTATACCGAGCAGGATTTACGCGCATTTGCCGCGGATATGGCGTTGTTAATGACAGAAAAAGACGCGGTAAAGTGTGCTGAGTTTGCGCAAGAAAATTATTGGTATGTACCGGTGGATGCTATGTTTACAGCGCATCAGGGTAGTGACACTATGACCCATATCGTAGCAACGCTTGCAGCACTTGCTGATAAGCGACACCAAGACAGTTAATTAATCGTTTGGCATGATGATGTTTCATCAAGCCAAGAGCTAACAAGTAAAGAGAGAATAAAATGGCATTTGATACAAAATTAATGGAAATTTTAGCTTGCCCAGTGTGTAAGGGTAAATTAGCGCATGATAAAGAGCAAAAAGAGTTGATTTGTAAGTTTGACCGCCTAGCTTTTGCCATTGACAAGGATATTCCAGTACTACTGGAAAGCGAAGCGCGACGTATTGCCTTAGACGATGCATAACGCAACTGATTGCAAATTTTTAGTGTAAACAAGATTTAAAGAGGTTGATATGTCGTTTGTGGTTGTGATCCCCGCGCGTTTTGAGTCATCACGCTTACCGGGTAAAGTACTGGCCGATATTGCCGGCAAGCCCATGATCCAATGGGTGGTAGAAAAAGCACGCGATAGTGGTGCCGAGCAAGTGATTGTTGCCACCGACAATGATGAGGTGGCGCGTGTCGTGCAGGGCTTTGGTGCTGAGGTGTGTAAAACCCGCGCTGATCATCAATCGGGCACTGAGCGCCTTGCTGAGGTCATGGAAACTTACCAATTTTCAGACCAACAGGTCATTGTCAATGTACAAGGCGATGAGCCGTTTATACCAGTAGAAAATATTGCCCAAGTAGCAGAAAATTTATCACGTCAGCGTGATGCTCGCATGGCAACACTAGCGATGAAAATTGAAGATGCTGCCGAAGCAGTAAACCCTAATGCGGTAAAAGTCATATGTGATAAAGCTGGTTATGCTTTGTATTTTAGTCGAGCCACGATTCCTTACGATCGAGGACGTTTTCTTAATAACGATGCTATTGATAGCATAGGTGATTTTTACCTCAGGCACATTGGCATTTATGCCTACCGCGCTGGCTTTATTAAAGACTATGTAAAATGGCCGGCAAGTCAATTAGAGCAAGTCGAGTCGTTAGAGCAATTGCGGGTGCTTTGGCAAGGAGAAAAAATTCATGTCGCGGTGGCAAAAACACGACTGGCGGTAGAAGGAGTTGATACCCCAGAAGACCTAGCAAAAGCTCGGGCATACGCGCAGTCATTATCAAATTAGCGTTGCTCAAATCGTTATCAAAACATCACATGGTGTTGTTAAGCAATGCAGTGATAATTTCGCGGCTATGTGGCGCGTAAACATGGCACATCATGCACTCAAACAGTAAAGTAAGCGCATAATTTAAGGTTAGGTGAACAGTTCATGGCTTTAAGCAAACAAAAAGCCCGTTGGTTAATGGCACAAAAAGGCTTTTTAGATATGCTGCCGCTAAATCTAGCGGTGTTACCTTGGGGTATTCTTTGCGGCTCTTTGGCAATTCAACGTGACTTTAGTGTGCTTGAAGCGATTTTGATGCCGTTAATTGTATTTGCCGGCTCAGTACAGTTGGTCTCTATTGAGTTAATAGCGAATCAAACGTCTTTGCTAACTGTGTTATTTACTAGCTTTATTATTAGCTCACGGCACTTTTTATACGGTCTGGCACTACGAGATAAATTAAAAAAACTGCCAAGCAAGTGGCGTTATGGTATTGGCTTTTTATTAACCGATGAATTGTTTGCGTTATCAGGGCATCGTAAAGCCTGTGTTGGTCAATTGCGGTTAATTTACGCGCTAGTTGCCGGCGGTAGTTTTTATATTTTCTGGCTGTTATGGAATATTGTTGGTGTAGTTGCCGGTAGCTACTTACCTGACTTGACCCACTTAGGCTTAGATTTTGCCATAGCCGTGACCTTTATTGCCTTAGTGATCCCGAGCATTATTAACTTACCGGTGTTAGTGACTGTGCTATGCGCCGGGGTTTTATCGGTATTGTTTAAATTATTACAGTTTGAGTTAGACTTAGTTGCCGCGGCACTCATTGCTATGTATGGCGGCTATTTGACCGACCGCTGGCTACAAAGACGTGCGGATAAAAACGGCAACGTTGTCGACAAAAATAAAACTAAGCAGGGGATATCATGACATTGCTGACCATTTGTTTAATGGCCTTGATCACCTTTACGACGCGTTATTTATTTATTCATCCGCGATTGCCGGTGCGTTTGGGCGCTAAAATGGCGAAATTTTTAAGCTATAGTGCCCCCGCCGTGTTAACTGCAATTTGGGTACCTATTATTTTTGTGCAGCAAGGGCAATTAAATGTTTCTTGGCAAAACCCATACTTAATTGCCGCTTCTTTGTCTGTGCTTGCCGCGGCTAAAACGAAAAGTATTTACTTTACTATGTTTGTCGGGCTAGTTAGCTTTGTTTTAAGTCGTTACTTATTAGCCCTTTAAATGTGATGGCGTTACATTAACGCATTGTGCTGTGCGTAAATGAGTCACTTTTCAGGGCTTGATAGTTAAAAATGCTCTGTTTATCGAATAAAGCTTGTCAGGTTATATTGCGAGCTTTTATTATGCCTTACCGCTTTTTCCACACAAAACATGATCAATATTATTATGACCTTTTTAAAATCATTAACCACGATCGCTATTGTCAGCGCACTTACTTTTATCCCCAGCCTTGAGATTCATGGCAAAGAAAATAAAGCCCAGTCAAATTCTAGCTGGCTAAATCTTAGCGCGAAAGAACTAAAAGCCGTTGAGCAATATGCCGATGAATATAAAGACTATATTTTTAAGACGCCCACCGAGCTAACCTTTGTCAGTGAAACTATTAAGCGCGTTGAACAACAGGGCTTTAAAAGGTTGACTGAGCAAAGTCAATTAACCCCAGGTGCGCGGTTTTATGATGTTAATCGCGATCGCGCCATTACCTTAATTGTGATTGGCAACAAGCCGTTGCAGCAAGGAACCCGCATTGTTGGTGCTCATATTGATGCACCGCGCCTTGAGCTTAAAGGTCGTCCTTTGTTTGAAAAACAAGAGTTTGCGCTTTTTCAAACCTATATTCATGGCGGCATAAAAACCTATCAATGGGTTAATATCCCATTAGCCTTAGTAGGCAGAGTCGATAAAAAAGATGGCAGTACCGTAAATATTTCAGTTGGCTTTGATGACGATGAGCCTATTTTTATGGTGACAGATCTGGCGCCGCACGTTGACTCACCGCACCGTAAACGCACGGCTCGAGAAGTGATCGGCAAAGAAGAACTTGATGTAATAGTTGCCGCAAAGCCGGCACTAGATAAAAGCATAAAAACGCAGGTACGCGAGTATTTAAAGGCGGAATATGATATTTCATTGGCCGATTTGGTTTCCGCAGAGTTAGCGCTTGTGCCGGCAACAAAACCGCGCGATGTTGGCTTTGATCGCAGCATGATCGCGGCTTACGGTCAAGATGATAAAGCGTCAGCTATTGCGGCGGTCAAAGCTATGACAGCATTAAAAACGCCAGAGCACACCGCGTTGGCTTATTTAGTTGATAATGAGGAAGTCGGTAATATTAATAATACCGGCGCGAGCTCAACTTACTTAGTCGACTTGATCAGTAGCTTGCTCTATAACAAACAAGGGGCTAACTATAATGACTATCACTTACGTCAAGTATTGCGTCATAGCAAAGTGATTTCTGCTGATGTTAACCCAGGTGTTAACCCAACCTGGCCGAATGTTTGGGAGTTAGGCAATGCGCCTCGTCTGGGTTATGGCGTTAACTTAAAGCTCTATGGTGGCGGCTTTAATGCTAATTCAGAATATATGGCCTGGACACGAAACTATTTAGATAATGCCAATATAAAATGGCAAACCTCGACTTATAAAGGTAAGGCGTCAGGCGGTACTATCGGAAGTGACTTATCTAATGACAATATGGAAGTGGTTGATTTTGGTATTCCAATTTTATCCATACATTCGCCATATGCCGTAGGCTCGAAAGTGGACTTATACGCTTTGTATAAAGCGATGTCAGCGTTTTATCAGGCAAAATAATCTTGCAGCACGCACACAGTATGCGTAAAAACGAAAAAGCCATAACGACTAAGTTGAAGTTATGGCTTTTTTATATCAGTGGAGCTTTTGCTGTGCCTAGCAGGTACGTAACGGTTAAAGTTGCTGCTTAGCGGTTACTGGGTTAGCGTACATGGTTAATAACCAGCGTTGTTGCTCAGCGTTTAAGTTTTCCATACGTTTATCAAGTTGTGCCATGACCTTGCTATCAGCGGCTTGCTGATTAAGGCTAGCGTGGGCAACTAGGTTACTGTCGTAAAGTTTGTAGTTGCCAATAATTTCTTTATCTATCGCTGCGGCAATCGCTTTACTATCGGCAAAGTCACCTTGTATGGGTTGGCAAAACTCGATATGTACGCGGCCTTTCTGTCCGATTAAGCCTTGGGTGATACTTTTTAGGTCTTCACCTTCTTGTTTTTGATAATGCCCTGTTGCTGCTCTTTCTGCCAGTTCAATGGCTTTATCATGATCACAAGGATCATACTCGTAAGATATTGATACCGGTACTATATTTAGCTCGCTAAGGTAATCAGCAATCGATGTTTGCTTATCTTTATTGAGCAATAACATGGAAATTAACGCGGCATTGGTTTTATCAATACCGTCTTTGGCTCGCCCTTCACGTTGCGCTATCCAGATGTTTTGTTGACGGTTGACTATGCTGTCGTGGATATAGGCGGATAGTTGTTTTGATGCCTTCAACATGGCGCGTTTGTTTTCTTCACTGCGCTTAACAATAAAACTTTTATTAATGCGCATTAAATCAGCCACCCAAGGTTGGTGTAGTAAGTTATCACCCACGGCGGCTTCAACCGTATTGAGGCCATTTTTATGCAGTGCTAAATTTACCAAGGCAACGTCTAAAACAATATCTCTGTGGTTGCTAATAAATAATGCCGGTTTACTGCTATCAAAGTTTGCTAAGCCATTAAAGCTAAAGCCAGCAGTACTTTTTTTGATTAAATGATGTAAATACTTCGCCACTTCCATTTGGATTTTATCGATACTATGAAACTTTTTGACACGAAATTTTAGTGACCATTTCACCATTGCACAGGCCAATTGCGGCAACAGTTGATAGAGGCGTGGCATTTTTAAACTTGCGATCGAGGCTTGTAAACCGGGCTGGTTAATTAGATTTTCGATTACAGCAACTACCTCATCATCACGATAAGGGCGAATATCATCAAACATTAAAAAAAATCTCTTTTATCGGGCCGAAAAAAATAATTTATCGAGCAAGGATTATAACGAGTCAACGCATAAAATGCGCGTTGTTTTTGTATTTGCTTGATATTTAAACTGGGTGGCATTATCTGCTAAATTGATGGCCGTTATGGCGTTTTTTTTAAAAACTTAAAGTGTAAAGTATTTTTTAAAATATTTTTACAAGCGATGGCGGCGTAGCTAACAATGCAGCCATAAGCAGTTCATCAGGCTGCGACCTTTTCTTTATTGTTTTACGGTAAAAAACGTTAATATTACGTCACTCAGCGAAAAGCGCACATTATGATAATATTTTGCGAATTAACTTGCGTTTTTAACTGTTAGCCCCGAGTATTGATATGAGTAACTAAAAAAAAGGAATACCGAATGAAAATAAATCTTTCAGGTCATCATGTTGACGTTACTGATTCAGTTAAAGAACATATCAATGAGAAGTTTTCTAAAATTGCCAGCCACTTTCCTACTTTAATTTCGCTCGATGTTAATCTGTCGCTCGTGCATAACAAGCATAATGTTGAGCTGCGCACAACATATGAAGGAGGCCGTATCTCTGCGTCGGGTAATGATCCTGTTATGTATCCTGCTATTGCCATTGCCGCTAAAAAACTTGATGCTGCATTAAAACATCGCAAGGGGTTATTGAAAGCAAACCTACATACTAAGCCCGAAACTACTGCACCCGATATTGCACATGAGAAAGTGCAAGAAATGAACCTGAAATAATGGCGAATTAATCACTCAATGTTTGACAAAAAAAGGAGGTTTTGCCTCCTTTTTTGTTTGCAAAATCTTAGGTACATTTAAAACCAATGTACTCATTGTTGCTCGCTTTTTAAGTAGCGTAACTACTATTTATAGCTCGCGCGCGATTAAATCCGTTTTAAATTGAATGCATTCTAATCCTGAAAAATCAACAGACCCTATTATTAGGCAGAGTTTGTATCAGCTTCAGCTAAGTTTTCGCGTTGGTAACACAAAAAGTTACTGGCCATGGTATAGTTGGGTTATTACCGTATATCATCAGCACATACCTTATGTTAGAAATCTCTAATACTGTCACGCTTGCCGATTGGGAAATCGAGCTAACCGGTATTCGCGCGACGGGCAATGGCGGTCAGCGCGTAAATAAAGTGGAAACCGCTATTCATTTACGTTTTGATATTAACCGCTCTTCTTTGCCGGCCATTTATAAACAACGATTACTCAAGCTCTCAGATAGCCGTATTTCGCAAGATGGCATTATTATTATTAAAGCGCAGTCATTTAGAACCCAGTCAATGAATAAAGACGATGCTTTGCAACGGCTAAAAGCCTTGATTTTATCGGCCATGCAAGTAAAAAAAGTACGACGTGCGACAACACCGACTAAAGCATCAAAGCGCCGACGATTGGATGCTAAAAAAAGAGTCAGTGCTAATAAGGCTTTGCGCGGTAAAGTTTTATAATTCTTGTTATAGCAATAGCTCATGGTTAATCGGTAGCAAACTTATGCACCTTAGTGCGTAAACCCTGCAGTAGACATGATTGGTGAGCACGCTACGCTTAAATTAGTGGGGACTTACAACACGATAATGCAAATGGCTTACTGGGTGGCTTAGGTGTTTTACAAAGCAACGAAAAAGCGCTAGTTTGGGCTCTGCTAACCACAGTATATAAGCATGAGTGATAGTAATGGAAATTAACATTTAATGAATAATAACCTTTTAAAACAGCAAGTGAAAAATAACGAATTAACCTTTTGTCAGATGCCACTTGAGCGTGCATCTATGCTGAGAAAAGACCCCGCTTGGTTACAGACGCAGCAAATGGCAAGCAGCAGTCGATTCTACTTTTTTTGGCGCGGACATTACCTCTATGCTCAGCAAGATATCGCCATTTTTAGTGAGCAAGGGAGTGGTGGTTTTACTAATAAACACAGTCAAATTAGGTTTTTAAAGCAAACGTTAAGCGATCACGCGCTGCTGTTTTTGGGGCTAGGCGCAATGGGCGCTGAATTTGTTTGTGACTTGTCTTGTTTAAGCGCAACTGAAATTGAAACATGGCGGTTAAATACTGACATCATTGACGCACACTTTCATGAATTTAGGGGCGCTTTGCCGCTATTAAGTTCACCGCAAGCGGCAATATTAAGTTATGCGCAAGCGTTAAGCCATTGGCAACAGACGGCGCTTTATTGTGGTAGCTGTGGTGAAAAAACGGACTCACTTGACGGTGGTCATCGCCGCAGGTGCCTTAATTCACAATGCCAAAAAGAGCAGTTTCCGCGTACCGATCCTGTGGTGATCATGTTGGTAGAGCACCAACCTGCAACAGGGCCGGCTATGTGTTTACTGGCCGAACATCACAGAACACCATCACAGGTGTTCTCAACACTGGCGGGCTTTATCGACCCCGGCGAGTCGCTACAAGAAGCGGTTTATCGAGAAGTGTTAGAAGAAGCGGGGCTTAAAGTATCTAATGTGCGTTATTTTGACTCACAACCTTGGCCATTTCCAAACTCAATAATGCTAGGGTTTATTGCTCAAGCGGACGACATGGCGTTGTCGATAGAACCCGATGAGCTGCGCAGTGCTCAATGGTTTACCGCGCAACAATTAACGGAATTTAATGAGTGGGGCGACGTCATGCTCGGCCCTAAGTTACCGCGAAAAGAGTCAATTGCGCGACTGTTAATTGACTCATGGTGTCAACAGCAATTAATGGTGGCAAACGATAAAGCTGAGGCATAATGCTGTACCAAGCTGTCCTTATTTGTGACAGCTTGGTGGATATAGCACTTTATCGACGATAAAATGTTATCGCTTTATGCTTGAAGTCGGCGCTTAAAAGCAAGGGTGGCAGCAAACAATAAGCCAAACCATGTAATTGAACCACTACCACTTGTGTCTTTTGGCTCTGTTGTTGGTGGCGTGACGGTAATGGCGGTATTTTTAACGGCTGCTAAATTGCTTGCGGTATTAACACTGGCATCAAAGATGGTCACAGATTCAATAGTGACGAAGTTTTCTACTCCGGGTACATAATTACTATCAGCACACTGCTCTGTGGTTAAGTCCGGCATGGGCATACTGGCACAAAGTGGTAAGTCAGCAATGGCGTCAATATTTTCCATGCCCTCGATCACTTCGCCAAAAACCGTAAAGCCACCGTTTTGTAAATCTAATTGCGCAGAGCCGCCACTATTGTCGGCTAAATTGATAAACCATTGGCTAGTTGCACTATGTTCATTGCCGCTGAATTTTGCCATGGCAATGGTGGCGCGAACATTAGAATACACGGGTTCGTTCTTGATGGCGCTTGCGGTAGGAATTGCCGTTAACGGTAAGCTACCGGTAAACTGAAACCCACCTGCTTGCATAACAAAGCCTGGCTCAACACGATGGACTAAGGTGTTGTTATAGCTGCCTTCGTTAACATAAGATAGAAAGTTCGCCACTGTGATAGGGGTGGTTTCATCATGTAAGTTGACTTTGAAGTTACCGTGAGAGGTGGTGAATTCTACTATGGTAGCGCTTGCAGAAAGACTGGCAAAAGTCAGGGCAAGAAATGATAATTTAGCGAACATGAATACATCCTAATGGGTTGTTTAAGTGTAAAAAAAACATGGATAATAAGTCGCTTAGCGTTAAACAACAAGTGCTATTAACGTTTTATTTAATGGCAAGTGAGCATACAACAAAGCGCGCTTTACATTCAGTGTAAAATTCTGCTGACAGAGGCTTCGCGTTTGATTGCAATCGGTAAACACCAACTATGATCTTGATCAGATTTTCGCGCTAACTTTCTTAGTACAGTGCCCAACCAATGAGCAATGTTTTTAAGGACTACTGGTGTTAGATTCGTATGAAATGAACTTAGGCACTGCCTACAACCAAAGTTTACCAAGCTTAGGTGACGTAATTGGCGATGTCATTCAGTTTTTTGGTTGTGAGCGTGTTTACGGCGTTGGTGGTGATTTCGCGGCCAATTTAATTGCTGCCATTGCGCCTAGAGTAGCAGTATGCCCGTCGAGTAATGAAATGCACGCTGGCTTTTCCGCCTGCGCTAAAGCAGAAATAGACGGTATTGGCTTTTGCTTGACCACTTATATGGTGGGTAGCTTACCCTGTACTTCAGCGGCAGCTTTAGCCGTGACAGAAGGCTTGCCTGTGGTATTTATTTCAGGCGCTCCAGCTGAAACAGAAGTTGCGCAAATGGCCATTCATCATACGCTACATCCAAGCACGGCATGGAAAACTCAATATGATAATGCCCTGGATGCGTTTGCTGCGCTCGGAGTTAAAGTCGAGCGTTTACAAGGGCAACGAACCCCTGGCTACCCAAATGTTTCTGGCGAGCGATTTTATCAATTAGTACTGCAGGCCTATAAAACTAAGCAGCCGGTGTTTATTGAAATACCGCGCGATCAAGTGATACAAAAAACTCAAGCCATTAAACTCCCCATTAGCATCGATGCGCCTTGTATTTGCCAGCATGTGCTTAGTGGCGCTGAGTTAGTAGTTGACGCCATAGTGACTAAACTTGCAAGCGCTCAATACCCTTTGTTGTATATTGGCGATCGACTCAAGCATAACCGCCAATTGCAGCAATTGTTACTGAATTTTGCTCGAAAATTTAACATTCCCTTCGCAACAAGCTGGTTTGCAAAAGGGCTATTCGATGAAAGTGAACCGCTATGTTTAGGGGCCTACAATGGCATTTTTAGCCAAACTTCAGGGCGGCTGTATATTGAAGAAAAAGTTGATTATATTATCGATATTGCCAGTAGCATTGTACCGCAAGACAGTAATATCGCCTTTGCAACAGGTACCCACAAAGTAGAAACCTTTGCTAATAAAACCCTGTTAAAAGGGGGAGCGTTATTAGAAAAAGACTTGCTAGAAATATTGCAATTACTCATGCAACGCCAGCAAAAAGTATTCAACTTTTCAGCCCCATCAGCGGCGAAAAGTACCTTAAACCTGCAGGATCCGCTTGATTTTAATAACCTTGCACAAACCCTCAATCATATTCAACGCCGTATCAGCACTCAGTTAGTGTATTTGCCCGAAGTGGGTAATTCATACTTTGCTAGTTATAGCCTACAGGTTAGGCAGTCGTCCGTAGGTCGAGGCTGGCTAACAAACCCTTGGTATGGTGCTATGGGCACAGCTTTACCCTATGCGCGCGTGGTTGCGCAACGTTTACAAGATAATGGTGAAGATGAGCGGGCGGTGGTGATTATTGGTGATGGTGGTTTTCACTTTCAGCTCAACGAGCTGATCCATTTTTTAAAAGACAATACCGATGTCACCATTATATATATGCGCAATAATGTGTTTCATTTAGGTAAAAGTGGCGATCAGGCCATTTATCATTGTAACGATCAGCGCTTTGATGTTGCGGCGCTAATGAGAAGTTATCAAGGGTATGCGCACACGGTTGCCAGTGTTGCAGAGTTTATCAGCGCTTTTAAGGCAACATTATCACGCTCTGGCATCTCCTTACTTGAAGTGCCCGCGCAGCCAACAGACGAGAGGCAATGCCATGAAATTCGCTTACTTAATTTGTACATTAAAGCTAAAAACGGTCACCCTCAAGCACAGCAAGAATGGCAGGCTTTAACGAACTAGCGGTTTAGGCAGTGTAATTTGGCAAGCGATACGGTTTCAGTTTTCCCTGTAGCGCAGTTTAGGCTATTGCCGTGCTAGATTAAATGGTTTTGAAAAATCGCTCACTGCGTGGCATAAAATATTGCTGATAATTTAATGAGAAGGCAACCCTTGTGCTGCGGCCAATAATTTCATGGCGGGGTACTAAGCCAATCACGCGAGAATCTGCGCTATGATCTCGGTTGTCTCCCATCACCAAGTAAGAGTTGTCAGGGATGGTTATTGATTTAAAATTTGCTAAAGCGGAAGTGCTGACAACGCCAGGTGCTTGTTGAGTGCGGATTAAATGGCGCTTGCCGGCGAAGCTTTCCTCGCTCAGCACATAGTTAGGGTATTTAGCGACAATCTTATATTGCGCCAATTGTTGATTGATAAATAACTGATTATTAATCAGCGCGACGGTATCGCCAGGCACAGCAATAACACGCTTTACTAATCGCTTATCAGCAGCGCGTGATTGAAAAATCACGATGTCATGGCGCTGAGGCTCATTAAGGGGTATTAAAACGTGCTGACTAAAGGGGAGTTTTAAATCATAGGCAAGTTTATTTATCAAAATACGATCGCCTTCGACTATGGTCGGTTTCATTGACCCCGTCGGTACGTCGTTCCAGTCGGCAATAGCACTGCGAAAAACCAACATCAAACTGATAAAGACTAATAGCGATTTGTTTGCTTTAAGGTGGTGGGAAATAGCGTTTTTCATGACATTCCTTTTCAAGTTTCTAACCATATTAATAAAATAACGACTTAGCTTTCGACTAAGTCGTTATTTTAAAGTTCGATTACCTTGCAGGAATTTATCCTGATAAATGTAATGATTTATTTCAGCGGCTTAACTCGCTGTCAGCTTTTATATTATTAATCAGTGTAACCCCAAGGTGCCGCTGGCGTTGCTATGGGTGTGGTTAAATCAAAATCTACGCGAAATTCTCGTCCTTGACGTGTTAAACGATAGGTGAATTGTTCGGGGTAGATAAACATTTGCCAGGTATTACCCATAGACTGAGGAATGCCGGTTTTGATAAACAATTGCTTCGAATATTCATCGGCGGGAAAAGCCTGCGCCTGCGCATAGCCCGCAACGACCGTATGGCCGCCATACATGGTTGAAACATCATAGCTGCCATCTTTTAGGCGATGGTCATGCTTTAATGACAACCCTGAGCCGGTTTTAGTAATGATCCATGTTCGAGAGGCATCATCACCAACATGAAAAGGAATTTCGAGTTTACTCTCAGAACAGCGCCTAACATGCATAATTAACTTTTTATTTGCAAAACCATCACCACTGGCGTTATCTAACGTTACTTTTCCTTGGTATGCCTTACCACAATGAGCTTTAATGCTATCGAAAAAGCTATCGTGCGTTGCGATAGATACTAATGGTGCGCTGGCAGCTACGACAGCGTTACTAAATATAAAGACACTGCTTGCTAGTGCAAGGGTTAACCGGTTGGATTTGAATTTCATTAAATACACCTTAAATGACAAAGTAAAAAGGGTTAACCGTTAATACTACCAGATAATGATTTAAAAAGGACAAGGAAATAGTTTGCTAATAAATCCGCCGACAAGCGTAAAATATGCTTGCAGATAAGATACGAGCAGCGCAAAATTATCGGCCTTTACTAAAACAACGTAAAATAGCCGGAGACTTGGCGTAAGCGATAAAATATTTGCATATGTGCAATCATCCTATCGATGCTGAGTTGGGGCATTTTATCTAATTGCTAAATTGTCGATAGCTAGTGCAGTTGCCGCGAAGCGGTTTGGGTTAGCGACCTAGCAAGTTACATAAATGTTAACGATTAAATAAAATGAAAAAAACACAGTTTGTCATAGGATTAACCGATCCAAAAAGCCCGAGCAATGTTGGCGCCGTTATGCGAGCAGCCGGTTGTTTTCAAGCAGATGAAGTACGCTATACTGGCGAGCGTTTTGCCAGAGCGGCAAAATATAATACCGACACTAAAGCCGCTGCCCAGCACATTCCGTTAAATGCCGTGACTTGCTTAACAACAGATGTAGCGCCAACACAAAAAATTGTTTGTGTTGACTTAGTCGAAGGGGCGATAGCACTGCCGAATTTTAAACACCCTGACAACGCCCTTTATATTTTCGGACCCGAAGATGGCACTATAGCGCAAGCGGTAATTGATCGCGCTGATGCTGTGGTATACATACCAACAGTTGGCTGCATGAACTTGGCGGCAAGTGTCAATGTTGTGTTATATGACCGTATGGCGAAGTCGGCGGATACATTAATGGGGGATGAGTTAATTAAGCGCAGTCGCGATACTAATAATCGGGTAAAAGTTAAAGTCAGTTAACGTGCGTTGACGCTGCAGCATATTGCTAGTTGTCTGCGATGGCATAGCCCGTGATCTTAATTTTGAAGTTAAGGTGACGCGTATAGTAAAGAAATATGACTTTTATACGAAACGGCTTGACTCTGTCTGAGAATTCGGTATTATCCCTCACAGCTAGAAAGTAAGACCTATATTTATGTACAAAGTATCGAAGTTATATTAGTAAGTAGCTCGTCCTGTTTAATAAGTAATAGCAACACTTCCTGCAACACCGCCTTAATTTTGAGGCATCAATTACGAATAAATAGGATATTATAATGTCTAATACAACTACTGGTACAGTTAAATGGTTCAACGAATCTAAAGGTTTTGGTTTTATCGAGCAAGAATCTGGTCCAGACGTTTTCGCACATTTCTCTGCAATTTCTGGCGACGGTTTCAAAACTCTTGCTGAAGGCCAAAAAGTACAGTTTACTGTAACTCAAGGTCAAAAAGGTCCTCAAGCTGAGAACATCGTAGCACTTTAATTAATAGGCTTTAGCTGACTTAACAAGCTTAAGTTAACTAGCATATTAACAGTGTTGAAAAAGGGGAGACGTTAGTCTGCCCTTTTTTGTGTCTCTAAGAAAATCTCATGTCACTGCTCATTCAATACCAAGCGCTTGTTAAGCAAAATAACCTCAAGTTAGATGTAGAACAGCTCAACGCTGTTCAGGTGCTAGACACACTGACCAAAAAACTCATCAATCGACAAAGTAAAACAAATTTTTGGCGGCCATTAACGCTATGGTTTAGCAAACCAACACCAATCAAAGGGCTTTATTTTCATGGTCGAGTCGGCCGTGGCAAAACTATGTTGATGGATTTATTTTATCAACAGGTAAGCCTAAAACGTAAAAAGCGTATACATTTTCATCATTTTATGGAAAGCGTTCATCAGCAGTTACATGCACTTAGTGGTGTAGATGACCCCTTAGTTTTGATTGCGAAGCAGTGGACGAATGACGTCGACCTACTGTGTTTTGATGAATTTTTTGTCAATGACATTGGCGATGCTATGTTATTGTCTGGCTTACTTAATGCTATGTTTGCTAATGGTTTGGTATTAGTTGCTACCTCAAATTGTCGCCCAGATCAGCTATACAAAAACGGGCTACAAAGAGAAAGGTTTTTACCCACCATTGCGCTTATTGAACGTTATTGCCAGATAATTTCTATCGATGGGCCGGTGGATCATCGTCTGCTATCTACAGAGCGAGTTAATGCGGGTCATCGTGATTATTATGTTTGCGCTGAACGTAGCGAATGTGGTTCAGACTTTCTATCACAGCACTTTTTAAAGCTCGCACAAGCCAAGGTAGTGCATAATAGCAGTCTTAAGATCTTAGGCCGAGATATTCAATTTGTCGCGCGCAGTGGTGATGTGATCTGGTTTGATTTTATGGCGCTATGCTCGGGGCCGAGAAGCCAACGAGACTATATTAAGTTAGCGGATAATTTTCGCGTTGTACTCATCAGTAATGTGCCACAGTTTAGCGGCGCTTTAATTCCTGCTGTGTTCTCAGGAGTTGAAGATAGCTATCAGCGCAGTGGTGTGGTGATGGGAGAGTTAAGAAGTTTAGACGATGAAGCACGGCGCTTTATTGCCTTAGTTGACGAATTTTATGATCGTAGCATTCGGCTTATTGTCGCCGCCGAGGTCGATATTTCAGCGCTTTATCAGGGCAGTCAACTCGCACATGAGTTTGCCCGTTGTCGTTCGCGCTTGTTTGAAATGCAAAGAATCAATTATCAAAGCTAACGGCTGTTGTTGTTTGTTATTAGCGATAACTAGCGCTAGTTAAACTCACTAAATAGTAGAAAATTTGACGAAATGTTTGTCTGTAAATTATTTGTTATTGCGGGTTTGTTACGTTAAGTTGCTGATATTGTTATGTATTTAAGGTTGGCATCGGTTTTGTAATCTAATTGTTATAGCTAACCATATTTGGCGCTAACTTAAGCTAATTTATCAAGGAAAAAATAAATGAAAACTTTGATCGCAACCGCACTATTGATCGCCAGCACGGCAAGTTACGCACACGACAACTCTTTTAGCAGTGAAGCTTGTCATGTTGACTTACATGGCGGCATTAATATTGATGCTAAGCAAATTACGTTCTCGAAGAATAAAGCGCCGCTATATACCATTAGCGATAACCAAACCTTATTGGTGCAAGGTCAAAAGGTGACATTGACTGCCCAGCAACAGGCACTTGTAAACGACTATGCAACTAAGGTTCGCGCTCTAGTACCTGAAGTTAAAAGTCTCGCTTTAGACGCCATTGACTTAGCCATAGATGGGGTAAATTTAGCCTTTAATGAATTATTAGGGCAAGGCAATAAGGTGAGCACTGAATTGACAACACAATTAACCACTATCCGCGCTGAGGTTGACCGCGAGTTTGACCAAAACAAGGGCTTCTATATCGATGAAGAAGGGTTTTCAGGTGATGACTACTTTAACGATGATTTTGAGCAACGCATAGAGTCGGCAGTAGAGAACACCATCAAAAACTCCATTGGCGGCTTAATGATTGCCCTTGGGCAAGAAATGCTAGCCTCTGGCGGCGATATGAGTGCCTTTGAAGATAAAATGACTCGCTTTGGTGAACATATAGAGCACGAAATGACCACCCGGAGTGCAACACTAGAGCAGCGTGCAGATGCGCTATGCCAAGAGGTTATTGCCATTGATAACTTAGAAGGGCAACTGCAAGCCAGTATTACCGAGCTTGCTCGCTATAACATGCTCACCACCAAGGCTTTAAAACAATAGCAAATCAGCACCAGCAGAGCCGCATTTTTAGCGACTAGCTGCGCGAAAATACAAGCTAAAATCACAGATAAAGCGCCAGGCAATGCAACTGGCGCTTTTTTGTTGCTAACTTAGTAGCTGCGCGTTAAAGTAGCGCCTTTTCAATTTCGCTGGTAGAAAGTTTATGCATGCGGTTCAACAACTTCACCAATACCGAAAAAGTCTCAGCACCACAACCTATAAGTCGCGTGGTCAGCGTGTTGTGCGTTGTGAGTTGTGTCGGTTAGCCAAGCAGTTTTGTATTTGTGCTTTGGCGCCCAAGGTTAAATCGCAAGCCGGCTTTTTATTATTGATGTATGATACTGAGGTGCTAAAGCCCAGTAATACCGGTAAGTTAATCGCAGATTTAGTCCCCGACTGTTTTGCCTTTCTTTGGTCACGCACCCAAGTAGATGACAAGATTATTCGTTTATTAAGTGATCCAAGTTGGCAGCCTATGATAGTGTTTCCTAAAGCCTATGCCGGCGAAGATCGACAAGTTTTTGATAATAAAGTTACATTAGTCGATGGCAAAAGGCCGTTATTTATCATGCTTGATGGTAGCTGGCGTGAGGCAAAAAAAATGTTTCGTCGCAGCCCTTACTTACAACATCTACCTGTGGTGTCGTTTACGCCACAAGCGATTGATAATGGCGCTGATATCAATTCACGTTACCACATCCGCATGGCGGCGAATAATACCGAATTAGCCACAGCGGAAGTTGCTGCACAAGTGCTTGCGTTGGCGGGGGAGCAAACCAATGCCGGCTTACTTGACCTTTGGTTTGATGTCTTTAGTTATCAGTATCAGCGTGGCGTTTGCCAGCCAAATAAAGCCAACCCTAATGCAGTTAATAATTACCTAGACTATACACGTTTACATGGTATTAGCTTAGCTAAAGATAATATACGTTAAGGGGTTTTTCCACGCGAATTTTAAATGCATGAAAACACTGCAGCTTTAGTAAAACTATTTTATAATAACCGACAACATTGAAATGAGGTTAATTTATGAAAATATGTGGTGTTGAATTAAAAGGTAACGATGCAATTATTTGTATCATGTCGCGGGAAAACGGGTTGTACGACATACCAAAGACGCGCGTACAAAAAATTAGTCTTGTTGATGCCGGCGATGCCGAGCAGGTACAAGCCTTTCAGTTTGCATTTGCTAAACTGATGGAAGATTACCATGTTGATAAGGTGGTAATTAAAGGTCGTGCCTTAAAAGGTAAATTTGCCGGTGGTCCTGTTGGTTTTAAACTTGAAGCGGCGATTCAATTAATTAAAGACTTACCGGTGGAAATATTAGCAGCAAGCTTTATTAAGAAGGCGCTCAGTCGTAGCCAAATCAATATTGATTTTCGTGATACTGGCTTAAAGCAATATCAACAACAGGCTTTTGAAACCGTATTTGGTTTTTTTGAAGGTAGTCTGTATTTACAATAGTTTAGTTTGGTTTATAGCTAACATAAAAGGGTCGCTAAATAGCGACCCTTTTTAATGTCATTTTATTGTGTTTTCGATGACTAGTTTGTGGTTAAACCTCGACGTTCTAATAATGGCTCTACGCTTGGATCTTGTCCGCGAAAACGACGATACATAATGGTAGGATCATCAGTGCCACCGCTTTCTAAGACATGTTTGCGGTATAATTCAGCGGTTTTTTCATCGAATATGCCATTTTCTTTAAAGGCTAACCAAGTGTCGGCATCATAAATGTTTGACCAAATATAGCCGTAGTAGCCTGCAGAGTAGCCACCAGCAAAGATATGAGAGTAATAACCCGTTTTATAGCGTGGTGCAATTTCATCAATTAAACCGATTTCTTGTATTACCTTGGCTTCAAATTGATTCGCATCTTGTAGCTCTGGAGTTTCTAGTGAATGCCAACTCATATCAAGTAACGCTGCCGCTAAATATTCTGTGGTGGCAAAACCTTGGTTAAACTTACCTGAGGCTTGAATTTTCTCAACTAAGGCTTGTGGAATAACCTCACCGGTTTGATAGTGTTTGGCAAAGTTTGCTAAAACTTCAGGCTCTGTCATCCAGTTTTCCATCACTTGTGACGGATATTCAACATAGTCTCTTGGTAATGCTGTACCGGTTTGTGAACGGTAGTAACCATTAGATAATAAGCCTTGAATGGCGTGACCAAATTCATGGAATAAGGTTGAGGCTTGATCAAAGGTTAATAGCGTTGGTGCATCGCCAACGGGGCGCGGGTAGTTTAAAACATTGTAAATGATCGGGGTTACGTCTTCACCGTTCATACGGTACTGTTTACGGAAGCTGCTCATCCAAGCGCCGCCACGTTTGCTTTCACGCACATAGTGGTCTGTCATGAAAATACCGACATAGCTACCGTCTTTATCAAACATTTCAAAAGTACGCACGTCAGGGTGGTATTTAGGTAAATCATCACGTTCGCTAAAGGTAACACCCCAAAGTTTTTCAGCAGTAAAGAACACGCCTTGTAATGTGGCTTCTAGTGAGAAGTATGGCTTAGTCTCTGCTTCGTCAATATCAAAGCGTTGCTTGCGAATCTTTTCCGCGTAATACCACCAATCCCATGCGGCAAGCTTAAAGTCACCCCCTTGCTGGTCAATCATTTTTTGCATGTCGGCCGCTTCTTCTTTAGCGCGAGCTAATGCCGCTGGCCATACTTTATTTAGTAAGCCAAAAACATTTTCAGGAGTTTTAGCGGTGGCATTTTCTAAAACAAAGTGGGCATGGGTTTTGTAACCTAACAGCTGAGCTTTTTGAAAGCGTAAGCTTGCCATTTCACTAGCGATTGCTTGGTTATTATTGGCATTATCGTTATTGCCGCGCATGGTGTAACCCTTGTAAATGGTTTCACGCAACTTGCGATTGTTTGAGTAAGTTAAAAATGGGTTTTTACTTGGGCGATGCGTGGTAAAGACCCACTTGCCATCATGACCGCGAGCGGTTGCTGTAACAGCAGCAGCGGCTATAATGTCAGCGGGCAAGCCATCAAGGTCAGCTTTATTATCGATCACCATTTCAAAGCTGTTCGTCTCAGCTAATAGGTTTTCGGCAAACTTTAAACTTAACTTACTAAGTCTTTCATTGAGTTCGCGTAATTTTTGCTTATCAGCGTCATTTAGGTTTGCACCACCTCTGACAAAGCTTTTATAGGTTGTTTCTAACAGTCGTTTTTGATCGGTGCGTAAGTCAAATTTATCTTGATTTTCATAAACTTCTTTTACACGCAAAAATAGGGCATTGTTTAGTGCGATATCGTCGTTTAATGCTGAAAGCTTAGGCGAGATCTCTTTGGCAATGGCGCGCATTTCTTCATCCGACATTGAACCGGTTAAGCCATAAAAGGTGTTGCTGACTTTATTTAGGAAGTCGCCAGACTTTTCCATTGCCACTATGGTATTTTCAAAAGTTGGCCGCGATCTCACCTTAGTGATAGCGTCAATTTCAAGTTTATTTTGCTCAATACCGTGATAAAAAGCCGGTAAATAATGACTTTTTTTAATTTTGTCAAATGGCGGTATACCATAAGGCGTATCGTAATCAGAGAAGAAGGGGTTGTTAGCCGTGTTGTTGGCAACTTGAGCTGCTTTTACCACATCAGGTGTCGTGGTAGGTTGCTGACAACCTGCTAAAGCAATTGCAATAGCCAATGGCGCGAGATAACGAATTTTCATTACATGACCTTGTTATTTTTTTCCAAAGGGAAGTACGTTTTATTCGATGTGAGCAAGTCACAAAGAGGCTTGTTTTGATTTTATGTCGCGTACGCACTGTGTACAAGGGCAGAGTATAAATATACGATGAATCGCCGACTATTGGCGGTAGAATTGTTGGTTGTTGTTTGTCTGTCGTGCGCTATTTATGGTTTTACTCCTTATTTTTGCCATGCTCCGCCAGAATCATATCTGAGCCTTTAGCGGCAATCATCATAGTTGGCGCATTGGTGTTACCACTAATCAGTGTCGGCATAATTGAGGCGTCAATAACCCGCAGCTGTTTAATACCGCGAACTTTCAGTTGTTCATCTACCACAGCGAGTTCATCTTGACCCATTTTGCAGGTGCCAACTGGGTGATAAATGGTATTAGACTTATTTTTTAAAAACTGTGTTAATGCTTGGTCTGAGGTGCAGTTTTCATCTGGAAAAATAAATTTAACATGGCTTACTGACAGTGGTGGTGTGGTTAAGATACTTTTAGCGATTTTTACGCCTGTAAGCATAGTCTCAATATCATCTTGATGCGCTAACATATTCAACTCGATACGAGGCTGGTGCAGAATGTTATTGCTATTAAGTTGGATACTACCGCGACTTTTCGGCCTTAATAGGCAAACGTGCAACGCCATACCATAACTAAAGAGAAGTTTATGATTTCTGCCGTGATCGTCCATAGCAGCGGGTACGAAATGTAGTTGCAAGTCGGGCTCAGTTAGCTGTGGCTGGGATTTAATAAAGCCACCACTTTCAGCAATGACTGTGGTTAGCAAGCCGGTACGTTTAGTGACAAACTTTACGGCTTCTTTTATGCCCCACCAAATGGCTTTTGGCCGATAGGCTAAAAGTTCCGTTCTATTATGCTGGGCAACGCAGAGTACATCGACATGATCCTGTAGGTTTTGACCAACGCCCTCAAGGATGTGCGCTGGCGTTATATTGTGTTTTGCTAGCTCAGCTTTAGGCCCTATACCCGAAAGCATTAAAATTTGTGGAGAGTTGATGGCGCCCGCGCTGACGATCACCTCTTTGTTGGCCATAATCTGTCGCCTTTTGCCGCGATATTGATAAATAACACCGCTGGCAACACCGTTATTAATCAGTATTTTTTCAACTCGTGTTTCTGTGATAACGGTTAAGTTTTTACGGGTTAAATTAGGCGTTAAAAAAGCTTTGGCCGCGCTGTGTCTTAGGCCGTCTTTTTGGGTAACTTGGTAATAACCAATGCCTTCTTGCGAAGCACCATTAAAATCGTTGTTTTCAGGATAGCCGGCATTAAGCGCGGCTTGAATAAAGTCGTCATTGGCGGCCGGTTTTGACACGGAGTCGGCAACATTGAGTGGCCCGTTAACGCCATGAAACTCATCGGCGCCGCGTTCTTGATGTTCAAGCGCCTTAAAGTAAGGCAAAACATCGTCATAACTCCAGCCTTGATTACCTAAGCTTTGCCAATGATCATAATCATGTTTTTGGCCTCGCGTGTACAACATGGCATTAATTGAGCTGCTGCCACCCAGCGTTTTCCCCCTCGGCATAAAAACTTCTCGTTGGTTGAGGTGTTTTTCAGCTTGGGTGTTAAATTGCCAATTGAGTGTTCGACTTTTCATTAAGCCAATAATGCCAATGGGTAAATGAATGAGCCAATTGTTATCCGCTTTTCCCGCCTCAAGCAGACAAACACTATGCTCTCCACTAGCGGATAATTTATCGGCGAGTACGCAGCCAGCTGAGCCGCCACCTATAATGATAAAGTCAAATGTTTTCATGCCTAGCCCTGTAGAGTTACTTAGTATTTTCTAGTAAACACATCAGACCACTATGATATAAAATTATGTGATATTCAAGTATCTCGGTGTCGCTGTGGTCAGTGATGTTATTTACCGTAGTTTCAGCCAAGGTTTGCAGGAAAATATTGATTCGCGTTGGGGGAAGGTATGTGATTTTATTGCCAGTAATCTTTGCTTACATTGTGTAATAAATCTAATAATATTGTCGAGTTTATAACAAAAAAGGCTAAACAACGTTTAGCCTTTTTTGCCGATTTATTGTAAAACCTTTGACTTATAAGCGCGTTTAATTGAAGTGCTTATTTTAGTTAAGTCCTAGGACTTTTTTGCCTTGTATAAAGGTTATATCAACAGGGATGTTAGCAGATGTTAGCTTGGCAAGATCAGATTGTAAATCTGGGCTTATAAGGCCTTTATCTGCCACAAGTTTAGCCACGCCCTGATAGTCTCCATTGCCTTGTAAGGTCAGGATTAAATTAGATAAACTATCAATAGCAGCACCCATTTTTTCAATGTTGACGCTATAGAAGCCTTGCTCGTTTCGTTCAAAAGCGCCTTGCTCTTGGAAGTAGTTAAAGCGAACCATGTTAGCTTTACCATGCGCAGAACTGGCACCAAAACGTACCGAGCGGAAGATGCCCGCCATAAAGGTGACATAGTAATCTTCAAGTTGACCTTCGGTGATCGCGCCTTTGTCTAAAAGTTGACTGATCATGTACAAACCAAGGATATCAGCTTTGCCTTCTTCTAGTGCTGAGGCGTGCTCTTTAAGTGCTTGACGAACCGTACCTTTATTGTTGACGGTATTTTTAATGCCAAGACCGTGCGAAACTTCATGAAACATGGTATTGGCGAAAAATGCATTGAAAGTAATATGCTTTCTTTGCTCTGGAACAATTAGCTGTTCAGCAAGAGGTACAAGGATATGATCAAATTTTGCCTGCATGGCATTTTTAAGCTGTAAGCGTCTGGTACCTTTTTCAAGTTGCACTTGTTCGTCATTTGGCAAATTAATGGCAATGGTTTTGCTGCCTGCATTTGAATGACCAGCGTAGTAAATTACATCATAGGCATTTAGGTCTGCATCTGATCCCGGGGTTTCAGCTTTGTATTTTTTATCGACCGGTAAGCCTTTTTGCAGTTCTGGTAGGTACTGAGCGTATTTTGCAAGTTTTTCACTCCACGCCATGTCTTTTACTAAAACATATGACTCGAAGGCCGCACGGTAGCCGTATAGCTGATCTTCGTAAGTTTCAATTGGACCGATAACCACATCAATAGGGTTTTTTTTCATATCCATCCATGCAAAGTCAGAGGCTTGGAAGTCATCAGTGCGGATCGCGGTTGCGCGCATTTTTAGGTAGTTAGCGAACTCTTTATCATCGGCAAATGTCGCCGCTTTTTCTAAAATAACCGCAATGCGATTGACTTCGTCACTATAAGCTTCAGAGTAAGCTATGGTGCTTAACTGCCCGCTTTCATTGCGGATCACGAGTGAGTACAACCCATTTTTGTCAGCAAAAGTCGCTTGTTCAAATTCTGCTTTGCTAATATCACTGGGGTAGAACTGAACACCTGGATTTTTTTCTCCATAGCCGGTTAAAAAGGGTTTGTCACCATTAAGGCGATCCCAAGGGCCATAGTTAATACGGGCGAATTCACGCACTTTATCATCACTAATTGATGCTAAAAAACTGTCTTTGTCTTGGCCAAATGCCTGTTGCCAAAATAAGCTATCAGCAATGTCTGATGCTTCAATGAGCAATGACAGCATTTTTCTTTGGTTGTCAGATAAGTGCGATAAGTCAGCGTTTAAGGTTACGGTTTTGTATATACCTAGACGGTCTTGGTACTCAGGAAGTAGTGCTGCTTTACTAGCAGTTTGCTGGTCATTGTTGTCGCCACAGGCTGCTAAGGTGCCTGCCATGATCATTAGCGCGGCAATTTTTGAAAGTTTCATGTCTAATCTCTGTTGATAAATACCGGCTAGAGACTAACAAAATCAGCGACAAGCGCAAGGTTTGCGTGCAATAAATGCTAGGATAAAAAACTTACGGGCATAAAAAAACCGACCTAAGTCGGTTTTTTAATTCTGAACAAAATTAAAGTGCTTTAATAGCAGCGTTTAAACGACTCTTGCTACGCGCAGCTTTATTTTTGTGAATAAGACCTTTACTTGCATAACGGTCTAGAATTGGTGCAGCCGCTGAGAATTCTGCAGTTGCTTTTTCTTTGTCACCGGCTTCGATAGCAGAAATTACTTTTTTCAGTAATGTACGCATCATTGAGCGACGGCTTGCATTGTGTTGACGGCGCTTTTCAGATTGTAATGCGCGCTTCTTAGCAGACTTTGAGTTAGCCAAGGTGAACTCCTAAAATTGAATAAATATTGCCTAAATTTAAGGCGACGAAATATGCCTGTTTTTAACTGGTTTGTCAAATAGTTTACCGCTTTAATTTGACCGTCCGAGTGATAACCCGTTTCTGTAAATAAACCAATGTGCGCATTCTAAAGTTTTTCAAGGTAACTTGGAAGTAAAACTACGGTATTTATGTGATTAAAGGTTGTTTATTAATTTATAAAAGCCGCATAATACGCGACTGTGGTTATTGCTTGGTGGTGATAAGCAGCCGTCGATAAGTGGATTGATTTAGCTATTTTATTATGCACCTTTTACTTTTGCTCTTGTAGTGTGGCCTTTATTGAACGCGCTGTTGCTACGATATCTCGCAACGGATTATCACATATAGCGATGTTCAGTACTTAGCTAATTAGAGTAACCAATGTCATTTACTCAAGTCGCAAAGTAATAGCTACGCAATAATAGTGTCTTAGCGTTGGAGCTATTTTATCGATTGTCTGCGTTTGTTGAGCAAAGTGCTGCAGCAATATAACCTAGATAATAAAAAATCGTGTTGATAAAAGTCTATCGTTTAAAGTTACCCCGCAGCTTCACGACACTAAACACATTGGCAAATACGAATAAAAGGGTTGTTTTGTTTGAGTAAGAAGTTAATTAAGTCAGGTATAATTGTCAGTGCTATGACGCTAGTTTCTCGTGTACTTGGCTTAGTGCGTGATATTGTTATTGCCAATATTATGGGGGCGGGTGCATCAGCTGATGTGTTCTTTTTCGCCAATAAAATTCCGAATTTTTTACGGCGCTTATTCGCCGAAGGTGCTTTTGCTCAGGCTTTTGTGCCGGTGTTAAGCGAATACCACACGCAAGATGAGTTACATACCCGTAATCAAACCCGCAAGCTAATTGCTCAAGTGTCGGGCACTTTAGGAGTGGTGGTGAGTTTAGTCACTTTGTTTGGCATGATAGCATCACCATTATTCGTTGCCATTTTTGGTTTTGGTTGGTTTGTTGATTGGTTAAATGGCGGCCCCGACAGTGCCAAGTTTGATTTGGCCGGAACTTTGTTAAAAATTACCTTCCCGTATTTATGGTTTGTGAGTTTTACCGCGTTATCAGGTGCCATTTTAAATACCTATGGCCGCTTTGCTGTGTCAGCCTTTACCCCAGTTTTATTAAATGTAGGTATTATTGCTTGTGCTATTTATTTAGCGCCTATGATGGAAAATCCTGCTTTTGCGCTTGCTTGGGGCGTTTTCCTTGGTGGTTTTTTACAATTTGTTTTTCAATTACCGTTTTTGTATCGCGCAGGAGCCTTAGTTAAG
Organism: Colwellia chukchiensis; assembly: GCF_002104455.1. Taxonomy (GTDB): domain Bacteria; phylum Pseudomonadota; class Gammaproteobacteria; order Enterobacterales; family Alteromonadaceae; genus Cognaticolwellia; species Cognaticolwellia chukchiensis. Next base: position 752,259 of record NZ_NBOC01000001.1, read on the forward strand.
CCCAAGTGGGCGTGGCATTCGGCTGGCGTCACTAAGATACGAAAATTAATTATTCCGGCATTGTTTGGTGTTTCTGTTACGCAAATTAATTTACTGCTTGATACGTTAATCGCCAGTATGTTGATCACTGGCTCTATTAGTTGGCTTTATTATGCTGATCGACTACTGGAGTTTCCTTTGGGGTTGTTTGGTATTGGTATTGCCACTGTGATATTGCCCAGCTTAGCTAAGTTGCACAGCAAAAAAGACACGGAAGAATTTAGTGACACTATCGATTGGGGGCTTAGAGTCGTATCTTTATTTGGTTGGCCTGCCTTGGCTGGGTTAATGGTATTGGCGCAACCCATTATCATGGTGTTGTTTATGCGTGGTGAGTTTACTGAGTATGAAGTTTTACAAGTTTCTTATGCCTTGTTTGCTTATCTTGCCGGTTTACTTAGCTTTATGTTTATTAAAGTATTAGCGCCAGGCTATTATGCGCGTCAAGATACCAAAACACCGGTGAAAATAGCCATTAAGGCGATGGTGGCGAATATGGTGTTTAACCTGATGTTAGCGCCTTTTTTTGGTTATGTGGGACTCGCGATTGCAACAACCTTGTCGGCAACATTAAACGCTATGATGCTTTATCATGGGCTTAAATCTAATCATATCTTTCAACTCACAGCCAAAACCTATTGGTTTATGGCACGGCTTATGCTATCGGCTGCGTTGATGGCGTGCATTGTTTATTATTTATCTCCAAGCTTTGATGCTTGGTTATTACTCAGTTTTTCAGCGCAAGTTCTACAGCTATTAATTTGTATCATTTGTGGCGTGGTTAGTTATGTATTTTGCTTGATGTTATTTGGCATTCGCGTAAGTGACATTAAAGTCACAAAAAAAACACATGATAAAGACTAGATATTTCGCAAAAATAACCATGCTAAGGGCTGATTCTTATAGTCGACTAAGATATAATTTATCGGTTTTTTTTCTTTCATGGTTTAGTCAGTAGCATAGCGCTATTCGCAGTAAGGTTTTTAATTCATGCATTTAACACGTGGCATTCATAATATGCGCATAAGCGCCGACAAAAGTCGTCGAGGTTGTGTGTTAACTATAGGTAATTTTGATGGCGTACATTTAGGGCATCAGCAGGTTATTTTAGCTTTAGTTGCTAAAGCTAAAAAGTTAAATTGCGAGGCCGCGGTGTTAGTTTTTGAGCCGCAACCACAAGAGCTATTTGCTCCGGATACAGCACCTGCTCGATTATGTCGGTTGCGAGATAAGTATGTATTGTTAAAAAACTTAGGCATAGATAGATTAATTTGTATCAATTTTAATAAAAAGTTTGCTAGTCTAAGCGCCGAAACCTTTATTGAAGAGTTATTAGTAAAACGGTTAGCGATAAAGCACCTGATAGTAGGGGATGACTTTCATTTCGGTAAAAATCGCCAAGGTAACTTTGCCATGTTAAAAGCGGCTGGAGAAAAATTTAATTTTTCGGTCACGGATACGGCAAGTCATAAGTTGGCTGGTTGTCGCGTTAGCAGTACCGCAATTAGAAAGTCGTTAGAACAAGATGATTTAGATGCCGCTCAAGCCATGCTTGGTCGGCCTTATTCTATTATCGGTAAAGTATTTCATGGTGATAAGCGAGGCCGAGAAATGGGCTTTCCTACCGCCAACGTAAGATTAAAGCGTCGTGTTTCGCCGGTGTCTGGTGTTTATGCGGTGCAGGTTAATAGTCAGTTTGGGCAACATTATGGTGTGGCTAATATTGGCTCGCGACCAACCATTGCCGGTATTCGGCAACAGTTAGAAGTACATATTTTTGATTTTGATGATGATTTGTATGGTGAGGTTATTGAGGTCGTGATGCTGAAAAAACTGCGTAGCGAACAAAAATTTAATTCACTAGCAGAGTTAACCGAGCAAATTGCGCGGGATACCGCACAAGCTCGAACCTTTGTGCAAGGCATCGCTTGATAGCAAGCACCTTAAAAAACAAGCAAGATAACTAAACCAGTAAATGTAACAATATTAGTGACTACGACAACGGATATTAATTTTAATGAGTGATTACAAACATACCCTAAATTTGCCAGCGACTTCTTTTGCGATGAAAGGAAATATGGCAAATCGTGAACCGAATATGCTGAAAGAGTGGGCCTCTAAAGACTTATACGGTCAGATTCGTGCTGCAAAAAAAGGTAAAAAATCATTCATTTTGCATGACGGTCCTCCGTATGCCAATGGTGATATTCATATCGGACACTCAGTCAATAAAATACTCAAAGACATTATTATTAAGGCCAAGACCTTATCAGACTTTAATGCGCCTTATGTGCCGGGTTGGGATTGTCACGGTTTACCTATTGAATTAATGGTAGAGAAAAAGGTTGGTAAACCCGGCCATAAAGTTTCTGCCAGTGTTTTTAGGGAAAAGTGTCGAGAATATGCCGCTAAGCAAGTGAGTGCTCAACGTGAAGATTTTAAACGCTTAGGTGTTTTTGCGGATTGGGATAAGCCTTATCGGACCATGGATTTTGATACCGAAGCCAATATTATTCGCGCTTTAGGAAAAATTGCTGAAAATGGTCACTTGCATCAAGGTTTTAAACCTGTGCATTGGTGTACCGATTGTGGCTCATCGCTTGCAGAAGCGGAAGTGGAATACAAAGATAAACAGTCGCCCGCCATTGATGTTAAATTTACTTTTGTTGATGACAGTGTTGTTGATAAATTTAACCACCCTGATAACCATGCGGGTGAAGGCAAAGTGTCGGCCATTATCTGGACAACAACACCTTGGACCTTGCCAGCAAACCGTGCGGTTGCCCTTCATGCCGATGTTGAATATACCTTAGTGCAATGTGATAGCGAGCACGGCAAAGAACGCTTTATTTTGGCGTCGGATTTGGTTACTGCTTGTATGGATCGCTTTGGTATTAGCAAATATCATAGCTTAGGCTTTTGTAAAGGCCGAGATTTAGAGTTGTTGCAATTACAGCACCCCTTTTATGACTTTACTGTGCCGGTTATCTTAGGTGAGCATGTAACCACAGACTCAGGTACGGGTTGTGTACATACCGCACCAGGTCACGGTGTAGAAGATTTTGATGTTGGTAAGTTATATAACTTAGAAGTGGCTAATCCGGTTGGCGCGAATGGTGTCTACCTAGAAACAACTGAGCTATTTGCCGGTCAACATGTTTTTAAAGCGAATGCCAATGTCGTAGAAACCTTAAAAGCGCAGGGCACTTTAGTGCACCACCATGCCTTAGAGCATTCATATCCACATTGCTGGCGCCATAAAACGCCGTTGATTTTCCGTGCCACCCCTCAGTGGTTTATTAGCATGGATAATAAAGGCCTGCGCCAAGACTCGTTACATGAAATAGAAAATACGCAATGGATCCCTGATTGGGGGCAACGCCGAATAGAGTCTATGGTGGAAGGTCGCCCAGACTGGTGTATATCGCGTCAGCGTACTTGGGGCGTGCCTATGGCATTGTTTATCCATCAAGATACAGGTGCCTTGCATCCCCGTAGCATTGAATTAATTGAGCTGGTAGCGAAACGTGTCGAAGAAAAAGGCATTCAAGCTTGGTTTGACCTAGATGCGAGCGAATTAATCGGTGATGATGCTAAAGAATATGTAAAAGTTGCTGATACGTTAGATGTGTGGTTTGACTCTGGTACCACGCATTATTCAGTTGTTAATGCTCGTGAAGAGTTTGACTCTATTGCGGACTTATACCTTGAAGGCTCAGATCAACACCGCGGTTGGTTTATGTCTTCGATGATTTCATCTGTGGCCATGAATGGCAAAGCGCCTTATAAGCAAGTCTTGACGCATGGTTTTGTAGTGGATGCAAAAGGCCACAAAATGTCGAAATCACTTGGTAATGTGATTACGCCAAAAGAAATCACTAATACCTTAGGCGCTGATATTTTGCGCTTATGGACTGCGTCGGTAAATTACACACAAGAAATTACCGCTGGTGACGAAATCTTTAAACGTCAAGCCGATGCCTATCGCCGTATTCGCAATACTTCGCGCTTTTTGTTAGCGAACTTAAATGGCTTTGATCCCAAAACAGACTCAATTGCTTTTGATGACATGGTGGCACTTGATCGCTGGGTTGTTGATAAAGCTGCACAGTTGCAAACCGAAATAATTACTGCCTACGATGAATATGAATTTCATGTTGTGGTGCATAAATTAATGAATTTCTGTACAACAGAGCTAGGTGGCTTTTACTTAGATATTATTAAAGATCGCCAATACACTGCCAAAGAAGACAGTGTGGCACGTCGCTCATGTCAAAGTGCAATGTATATTATTGCTGAAGCTATGACACGTTGGATGGCGCCGATTTTATCCTTTACCGCGCAAGAAATTTGGCAAGCACTACCAACGCCAGCTAGTGGAGAGCGAGAAGCGTTTGTTTTTACAGGCGTTTGGTTTGATGGCTTACCCAGTGCGGCAACGACAAGTGAGTTAAGCAATGATTATTGGAATAGTATTTTATTAGTGCGCGCAGAAGTAAATAAAGCGTTAGAAAATGCCCGTAAAGAAAAACAAGTGGGCAAAGCACTTGAAGCGGCCGTTACTTTATATGCCACCGCTGATGTTGCAAAGAACTTACAACAACTTGGTGATGAATTGCGTTTTGTTTTAATTACTTCGCAAGCCAATGTCGAGGTAGTTGAAGCGGCACCAGCAGATGCGTTAACGACAGAAATTGACGGGCTATGGCTAACGGTCGCGCCTGCTGATGGGGTTAAGTGCGACAGGTGCTGGCATGTAACGCAAGACATAGGTAAGAACGAACAGCACCCAGAGTTGTGTGGTCGCTGTATTAGCAACGTTGATGGTGCCGGTGAAACTCGCCAATTCGCCTAGTAAACACTGATTAACAAGTAATTAAATTGAAAACGTGTAGCGCTGTTAAGGTCTACACGTTTTCTGTTATAGGAATTAGGCAGATTTAAGTCTAATCGTGAGAGATTTAAGAGAATTTGTTGGTTTATGAAAAATTTATTTAGCGAAACAGGGTTACGTTGGTGGTGGTTAACTTTAATTTTTTTATTGGCTGATCAAGTCACTAAACAATTAATTGCCAATAATATGGATTTATACCAGTCAATTAATATTTTGCCATTTTTCAACTTAACTTATGTGCATAATCCTGGCGCCGCTTTTAGTTTTTTGGCGGATCAAGGCGGTTGGCAACGTTGGTTTTTTAGCGCTATTGCCGCCATTGCCAGTGTTGTATTTATGGTATGGTTGGCAAAAACGCCAAAGCAGCAAGTACTATTATCGGTGGCATTTTCGTTTATGCTTAGTGGTGCGCTAGGCAACCTTATCGATCGCGTATTATTTGGCTACGTTATTGATTTTTTAGATTTTTACGGCTTCGGCTACCATTTTCCAGCGTTTAATATTGCCGATTCGATGATTTTTATCGGTGCAGCGCTGATGATCATTGACTCATTCAAAAATGGCGAAACCAACGAAAATAAACAAAACACAAAGGCTTAAAAGAGATTTATTTATGACAAATTTAGTAACCGAGCGCTCTGAAATTATTGCTCATATAACCATGAAACTTGCTGATGGTTCAGCTGCAGATAGCACCAAGGTTAATAAAAAGCCGGCAAAAATTATTATGGGTGATGCGAGTATTTCACCAGCATTTGAAGCACAGTTAATCGGAATGTCGGCTGGAGAGAGTAAAGAGTTTACGCTAGCACCAGCAGACGCCTTTGGCGAGCCGTTACCTGAAAATATTCATTATATGGATATCAGTAAGTTTAGTGATGACGCGCCAGCGAAAGTGGGTAACATCATTACTTTTAGCCAACCTGGTGGAGAACTTCCAGGTATGATAAAAGATGTCACAGGTAATTCAGTCACCATTGATTTTAATCACCCATTGGCGGGACAAGCCGTTACCTTTGTCATTGACGTTATTGAAGTCAAGTAAGTAGAAAGTCGAGTAAATTATGGAAATTATTTTAGCGAATCCACGTGGTTTTTGTGCTGGTGTAGATAGAGCCATTAGTATTGTTGATAGAGCGCTTGATCTATTTGAAGCTCCTATCTATGTACGCCATGAAGTGGTACATAATAAGTTCGTCGTTAATGGTTTAAAAGAGCGCGGTGCGGTATTCGTCGATGAGCTATGTGAAGTCCCTGACGAGAGTACGGTTATTTTTAGCGCCCACGGAGTATCTAAAGCGGTGCGCAATGAAGCTAAACAACGAGGGCTGAAAGTATTTGATGCCACTTGTCCATTGGTCACCAAAGTACATATGGAAGTTTCGCGCACCAGTCGAAAAGGCGTTGAGTGTATTTTAATAGGACATGCTGGACACCCTGAAGTTGAAGGCACCATGGGGCAATATGAAAGTGCAGAAGGCGGCATTTATTTAGTTGAGTCAGTGCAAGATGTTGCCACGTTAAAAATCAAAAACCCAGAAAAACTCTATTATTGCAGCCAGACAACGTTATCGGTAGATGATACCAGTGAAGTAATTGACGCCTTGAAAGAGAAATTTCCACTCATTCAAGGGCCGCGTAAAGATGATATTTGTTATGCAACCCAAAACCGACAAGATGCGGTTCGATCAATTGCCCAACAAGTGGATTTGTTACTAGTTGTAGGTGCAAAAAATAGCTCAAACTCAAACCGATTACGAGAGTTAGCAGAAAAAATTGGCACCACATCATATTTAATCGATACTGCCGCTGATATCGATACTTCATGGCTGTCAGGCGTAAAAAAAGTGGGGGTTACTGCCGGTGCCTCTGCGCCAGCGATTTTAGTTCAGCAGGTGATTGAAGCGCTTAAAAGCTTAGGTGGCCGTGAGGTTGTCGAGTATCCTGGACGCGAAGAAAATACCGTATTTGCGGTACCGATAGAATTACGCTAACCTAAAGTAATACCGATTGTCACACGAGTTGTGTTGTTTAAAGACAGAGTTTGCTAGTGGCACATTAATATTAGTCAGTTGTACAAGTAGTTTTTAGTTAAGGAAGATTACAAGTTATAACAATTTAAGGTATGGGTTAATGCTGTTCACCATAGTGATTTTTAACACATATAAGCGTTTGAGGGGTAGTTGTTGTGCTAAACACTACCCTGAGACTTCTGCGCATCAAATAATAAATTCCTTTCTGTTTAATTTTTCAGCTATAGTATCAAAAACCAATCTTTACTTATTCTTATTTAAATGGAGATTAGATATTGAATAATTCATTATCCACTCCCAAGTACCGCAAGTTTGCCAGTAATAGAGGAATGACCTTTATTGAGGTGTTAGTTGCGGTATTTATCTTAGTTACCGGAATTTTAGGTGCCGTTGCAATGCAAGCGTCAGCTAAAAAAGGCAGTTTTGACGCCATGCAGCGCTCCGTCGCATCGGCGTTGGCCCAAGATATAATTGAACGTATGCGCAGTAATGATGTGGCGAATCTCGCCAGCTATAATGGCACAGATTATGGCGTAAAACTTGACCCAGTACCTGCAAATCGTTGTAACACGCTAGGTAATTTATGTACTGCAGCAGAAATCGTTACTAATGACTTATATGAGTGGGAAATGTCGTTAATGGGTGCTGATGTCGTCAATAGTGGCAACAATGTTGCCGGACTAACCGGTGTGGTGGGGTGTATTAGTGTAGCAACTAATGCGGTTACTGTCGTTGTGAGTTGGCAAGGGCGCACGGAAATAGCCGATGCAAAAAAAGATAGTTGTGGTACAGCAAATACTAAAAGGCGGCAATTAATGGTAAAGGCATTTATTAACTAATATGAAAAAGCAACGCGGTTATACTTTAATTGAAATCTTTATCTCCCTTGCGATTGGCGTAGCCTTATTTGCAGGCGTGCTCAGTGTCTTTGTTGGTATGAAAACGACCACGAGTGAAACAGCAACTTATGGTGAGCTGCAAGAGAATGGACGTTTTGCCCTGAGTGTATTAAGTGAGGATTTGCTACGTCAAGGGTTTTGGGGCGATTACACAGGCACTTTAGATCGCTCGATGTTAAGTGCCGTGCCGGGAGCTCCTGGTAATGAGTGCGTTGGTGAAGGTTTAAATAATGGTACATTTCCCAATGCAATAGGGCATTTTCGCACATTATGGGGGCAAACCGTAGCAAACCAATCTATGATGGGCTGTATCACGGATGCGAAGCTTGGTTCAGATCTTATCCAGTTTAAGCGGGCTATTTCTAACCCACTGGCTGCTAGCAGCAACAATAATTATTATATTATTGCTAATTTAGCAGAAGCTGAAATATTTACCGGTACTACGATACCATCGTTGCCTAATAGCCAACTTTGGGAGTATCAACATCATATCTACTATATACGAGAAGAAGCGCAAGGTGCGAATGTTGTGCCGGTATTAATGCAAGGTCGTTTAACAAATAAGATGACATTTGATCCCATAATTGATGGGATTGAAATGATCCGCTTTATGTATGGCATAGACACAGACGCACCAGGCACAACAGGGTATGGCACGGTCAATACTTTTGTACCAGCAAATAACATGACGATTACGCAGTGGGATCATGCCAATAATAATAGAATTTTAGCGGTTCGTATTTATGTGTTAGCTCGCAGTATTTTGCCCGATAACAAGTATACCAACACTAATACCTATAACTTAGGGGGATTAGCGTTAACATTTAATGATAACTATCGCCGGCTTTTATTTAATTCAACGGTCAATTTATACAATGCAGGGGTTGACTCATGGTAATGCCACATAAGCGAGTACAAACACGAGTTAAAAGTGTTGCAAAGAAAAAGCAACAAAGCGGCGTAGTGTTAATTGTGTCACTGGTTTTTCTTATTGCACTTACCGCCGTTGCGGCAGCATTAATGCAAAATACAACCACGGATATGAAAATGTCAGGGGCGAGTGAAGAAAAGGTCATTGCCACACAAGAGGCGATAAGTGCCAGTGATGAAGTGATTTTTAGGCAAGTTAATGGTGGGGTTGGTAACAATGCCTTTGCTTTGCCTTTAGTGAGGTTTCCTGTAGTGGTGACCGGCACATTAAGTAAAACCAATCTAGAGAAAAACACCGTGGCAAGCATAGATATTGCCAATAACATACTTGAGCTCGAAGCTGATTGCCCCCACTCCCGCTCAGCATCATCGACACAAGTTTTTACTTGTAATGTTTTACGCGTGCAAGTGAACCGAGAATATGGACGAAAAAACACCAATAATGTAGTCGTAAATACTGGCATAGCTCAGCAACTTCTACGAAACTAAACTTGGTGTTTCAGCTAGAGACTGGAGTAAACAATGAAAAAATATATAGTGTTAACGCTTTTACTCATCGTATCACTATCTTCTTTTAGTGAAGATATTGAATTGTATATCAGTGAGGCCGTAAAGCGCGCTGGTAATAAAACCCAAGTACTGATTATATTTGATAACTCCGGCAGTATGAGTACTCAGCTTTCAGTTAATGAAGATTATGACCCTACCAAGACCTACCCCGCGCTAGGAAATGATAACTCTTTAAATGAGCGATTTATTTACTTTACTAAAGGCGGTATCGACGGTGTAGGCTTACCGGTACCTGATAAAAATAATGAATCGCGTCGCTTTTTAGACGCAATCAATAGCTGTGAAACCGCGCGAAAAATATTAAATGAAACCGGGTTTTATACCGGGCATATTCGAGAATATAGCATTAAAGGAAACTCAGGTAGCTGGAATGAAATACCGGATAATAATGGTGCTAATATTGAAGTTATTGACTGTGAAGATGATGTGCTTTTAAAAGATCCCACCAATGTTCCGTCTTTATTACCAGGCTTTCCAGTCAATTATTTAGGCACTAAAAAGGTGCCCATCTATCATACTCCAGTGCATTTAAGCTCTAATGTAGATTGGTCAGGACAGCTTGTTACCTTATATACAGATAATTATTTGCGCTGGCACCATGGTGAGTCGGTTGCTCAAACATTAAAAAGCCGTTTGCAAGTTGCCCAAGACAGTATTACTAAAGTGGTTAAATCTGCACCATCTATTGATTTTGGTTTGCAGGTGTTTAATTTTAATGATGGTGATGCCGCGTCAGATCCAAATGGCGGTCGAGTTGTGTTTGGCATTAAAAGTATGACAGATGCCAATGAAACCGCGCTGTTAGATATAGTAAATAATGATCTTGATGCGGAAACGTGGACGCCATTATGTGAAACACTTTATGAAGCACAGCAGTACTTTTCGGGTAAAAGTATAGATTTTGGTGATGATGATGAAAGTCAGAGCAATTGGTATACGAAAAATACTCCGCCTCGAGATACGAGTATTGAAAGCAATGGTAAGTATATCAGTCCTTTTAGCGCTTGTAGTAATAAAGCGTTTGTTATTTTAATCACAGATGGTGAGCCAACATACGATAATGGTGCCGATAGTAAGATTGCAGCGCTTTCCACCGTTGAAGATGGCAAAACAGTGAATTTTAGTGGCACAAAATTTGCGGGAAATTACTTAGCGGCGGTTGCAGAGTGGATGTATGAAAATGATATCAATACCAGCCTCGAAGGCAAACAAACCGTAGAAACCTATACCATAGGTTTTAGTGAAGGCGCTGATGATGCAGCGCCGTTATTAAAACAAACCGCTAAACTCGGCGGTGGTAAATATTACCGTGCTAAAGACAGTGTACAACTGACCGCAGCCTTACTGAATGCCTTAGCTAATTTAGAACCAAGTAATGACAGTTTAACCTCGGCGTCTGTTGCTGCTAATAACTTTGACCGAACCGAAACTTTAAACTCTGTGTATTACGCCATGTTTCAGCCAGACAATGGCCCGCGTTGGCAAGGGAACCTTAAAAAATACAAAGTAGAGAATAGTGTTCAAGTAGGCAAGCACGGTAAGCCCGCACTTAATCAAGCTAACGGCCACTTTTCTGAAGATGTTACCAGCTTTTGGTCTACAGATAATGCTAAAGATGGTGACTCAGTGGCCAAAGGTGGTGTTGCTGAAATGCTGCGTAAGAAAAATAACCGTGTCATTTATAGTGATATAGGCACGGGTGATGCTTTAGCACTATTAACAAAATCACAAGCAGAAACCTCGTTTGGAGGTAGTGATGAACTTGCGGCCGAGTTAGGTGTTCATGTTGATGATGTTGACGATCATTTAGATTGGGCGATCGGTAAAAATGTTGACAAGGTTAAAATAGAAGATGACAGCGTCCCGACTATTCGACCAGATGTGTTTGGGGATCCGTTACACTCTAAGCCGTTAGTGATTAATTATGGTACCAGTATTCGTATAGTCATCGGCACCAATGCTGGTGTCTTGCATATGTTTGAAGATAAAGGTGACACTGTTGATGAGAACTGGGCTTTTATGCCTAAAGAGTTCTTCAAAAATATAAAACCTTTAAGAGATAATTACTCAACCGCGGATAAAATCTATGGTGTCGATGGCAGTATTACGTCACACATTCAGGATAAAAATGGTGATGGTATTATCAATGGCACCGATAAAGTATGGATATTTTTTGGTTTACGACGCGGCGGAAGCTCATATTATGCATTAGATATTAGTGATCCGAGTACCCCAAGTAAACTATGGCATATAGACTCATCGACCACTGGCTTTAGCGAGCTTGGCCAGTCATGGTCTCAACCTAAAGTTGGCTATTCCAAAGCCAATGTGAGTGGCGCGGGCGCAACGGCAGTTGCTGCACCCGTGCTATTTTTTGGTGGGGGCTATGATGCTAATAAAGACGCTTTAGGGCCCGGAACAGCAGATAGCAAAGGTCGTGCTATTTACATGGTCGACGCAGCTACCGGCGTATTAAAGTGGAGCTTAGCACCAGCAAATGCGAGTACAAGCTTTAGCGGAACTGATAGTATCCCATCAAGTATTGGCTTACTTGATAGTGACGGGGACGGACTAACTGACAGATTGTATGTAGGTGACACTGGCGGTAATGTTTGGCGAGTTGACATGCCCGATAAAGATCCTGGCGATGCTAATGACCCATGGACTGTTTTTAAACTTGCTAACCTAGGCGGGACAACTAATAGTACAGATTTACGCTTTTTTAATGAACCGTCTATTGTTCGAACCTTTATTACTGAAACAATTGAAACTAAAGTCACGGATAAAAATGGTAAAACAACAACTGTGGTTAGCCAACAAGAAAAGCCATATGATGCCGTTTTGTTAGGCAGTGGTGATCGCTCTAACCCCATAGGTATTGATACCAATGATAGCTTTTTTATGATCAAAGATGAGCTTATCAAAACCCAGTCGTTTTATAGTAATACTGCACCGTTAATGCCAACAGCACTAGTAAAATCAGACCTGTATGACTACACCAATAACCCGTTTGGACAAACGTTAAGTAAACAACAGCGTGAAACTTTAGCATTAGCGGTGAGTAAAAAGTCTGGTTGGTATATTGACCTTAATGGTGCAGGTGAAAAAAGCACAGCGGAAGCAATAGTCATAAATGGCGTTGCATTTTTCACCACTTTTATACCACCTAACTTAGCCCCTAACGCTGCTAATTGTGTCCAACCTAACGGCTTAGGCTCATTGTATGCTGTTGATTTAACGTTAGGTACAGCGGTGTACAATTGGAAGAAAAACAATGGTAATGGTAATGGTAATGGTGATGGCCCACCCGATGATGCCACCAGACGCACAGATATCAATGAGCAGTTTTTAGGTGCTCCAACATTAATCGTTGTGCCCGACGCTAACGGTGACACTATTGGTAATATTATTGTTGGCAGGGAAGTGGTTAATGCACCATTTACGCTGCAAACCATGCGCACTTATTTATATATTGACGAGGAGCAGTAATGGTCAAGGCGAATAAATTTAGCGGCTTTACTTTAGTAGAGCTGCTAATAACGGTTGCTATAGTTGCAATATTAGCATCGGTGGCACTTCCGGCCTATACAGATTTTGTCGCACGCTCAAATCGCACTGAAGCACAACGCGAGTTACTCAGAATTGCCAATTTGCAAGAGCAGTATTATGTTGATACTCGCTCATATGCTAATGACCTGACAAAATTGGGCTTAAATAAAAACCCTTTTATCACAGAAAAAGGTTATTACAGTATTGCCGTGAAGCTTGAAAATGGCGGCTTTGTTTTAACAGCCACAGCACTTGAACCACAAAAGTCAAATGATAGTAGTTGCCCAACCTTATCAGTCAGCGAAACTGGGAAAAAGTTGCCGGCAACACTATGTTGGGAAAAATAAACAGGAGTAATAGTATGAATGTCAAAATGTTGCTTTTCACGCTCTGTGTCGTTGTTAGTTCGATGGCTAGTGCTGCTGATAAGAGTAAGCAAAGCAAAAAAATTGATGTCAAATGCCATGTTGAGTTGTACGGTGGTTTAGAAAGTATTTATTTTGCCTCTGTACCTGAAAATAAACTTAATAAGCTTGATGTTAGCTTGTCTAATCGAAAAATAGCGACAGTTTATAGCAAACAAAAGCAGCAAGTATACCGTGTCTTTGAGTGCGCTAAGCTAACGGAAGCGTTTAGCTCTGCGAAGGCGAGAAATTTATTTGCAAAATACCCACGCTAAAACGTAAATAAGTTGCTGGCATCAAATAGTTAAATATAGTTAAATGCGCTCTGCATTTAGCCAGCAACTCTGCCTTTTAACATGATACGACCGTGCCACTCCTGTTATTGTCTTTGCCGTCGTTATTGCTGTCAGACGTGGCGTACACACGACCCGAAAGAGAAATCTCGACGCCGCGTGATAAGTCACTATAGCCTTTGGGGCAATAACTAAACTTACCGTTTCCACCAGATACCAAACGTCCAGTGGGAGAAAAAATGATGATGTTTTGACTAAACTTTAAGGTATCATTTTCGGAGATTTTGCTTTTTACTTTTATCAACTCTTCATTGGCACTATCAAAGGCTTTATTGTTGGCGAGGGTACTGGCATTATTTGTAAATACACTCAACTCTTGTTGCCAATCAGTACTGCAAGTTGTGCCCTTTAATGGACAAACGGTAACATTTTTCCCGCTATTAATAGCGCTATTTCTTGCCGCTAACAATAGCCTATGTATTTCGCTTACTTCGTTGTCAACTCGGGACTGAACGATAAATTGATTCAAGCTCGGACTAGCAATTGCGACTAGTAAGCCGACAATGGCAATACCAATAAGTAATTCGGTAATGGTAAAGCCCTTAACAATAGGGTTAAGCTGTTGCTTTTGTAAGGATAATTTAAACATAACTGCTGCGAATGTTAAAAATTGATGCTTCAGTTATATCATTGTTGTTTTAAATCAGCCAGTAAAATTGCGTTGCCGCCTTGAGTACCACTCGTTAGCTCACCTTTTATAGCTAATGCAAGCTCTTGAGAGTGTGATAAACTTAACGGCTGTTCTGCGTAGGTATCTATCAACTTAAAATTAATATGCAACTTTTTAGTTTGTTGTAAAAATTTCTGCGCTCAAGGGGGCAATCTTATTGATTTTATTGCCCTTTAAAAAACAGCTTTGTACGATGTTTTTGTCAGTTGTCAGTTGTCAGTTGTCAGAGCAATAAAACAGTAAAATTTTGACCTTTACGTTTTGCCCTTGCCTTGATATACAACCACGCATTACCCGTTGTTACTGTATGCGGCTAATAGCATTTTATTTTAGCGCCTGTACGCTTACGATCGCCTTTATTTTTATGGTTTTCGCTGACATAGGCGCGGCCAGAAGTATGAACAATAATGCCACGGCTTTTACTGCTATGATCAGCAGGGCAATAAGAAAACGTCGCATTTTGCCCCCAGCCAGACAAGTGACCTGTTGCCGCATAAGTTAGGCCAATACGCGTTTTGCCGTATTGTAATTTATCACCAACTTTTATCGCGGCTTTTTGAGCAACTAATTGTTCGTTTAATGCCGGTTCATATTTTTTATTATTATTACTGTCGGTAAAAACACTTAGCTCGTTATGCCATAGGTTTTTACACTCCCCCTGGCTATTTAAAGGGCATAATGTAACGCGGGTATTTTTTGTTAAGGCGCTATTACGCGCCGTTAAAATGAGTCGGTGTAGACTATAGATTTCATTGTCGACACGAATATTGACTAAAAAGCTGTTAAGACTAGGAATACCAATAGCGAGCAAACTTAACAGTATTGCTAACGCCACTAGTACTTCAATAATTGTAAAACCAGCATACTTTGCCATAGCAACCATTCCTTAGTTGAAGAGACATCCAATGTAATGCTAGGTATAGTCAATAATTAGCAAACTTTCCAAATATTAGCGGCTAATTTTCATATATGGTTGGCACAGGCCGGCGCTTATGTTGGGTTTTCAAATAGATAGCGATTATTTTATCTTCCACAGATTTATCGGTATTTCGTCCCTCTAAAAAATCATCTAGTTGCTGGTAACTTAAACCTAACGCCTCTTCATCTTTTTTACTCGGTGCTAATTCTTCTAAATCAGCGGTGGGGGCTTTTTCTATTAGTTGCAAAGGCGCACCTAATGTACGAGTCAGTAGTTGCACTTGGCGTTTTGATAAACCAAATAATGGTGCTAAGTCACAAGCACCATCTCCCCATTTAGTAAAAAATCCGGTTACGTTTTCAGCCGAATGATCTGTGCCTAAGACTAAACCGCCCACTATACCAGCAATATGGTACTGTAGGGTCATTCGACTACGGGCTTTAACATTTCCTTTAGAGAAGTCTACTTGAGCTGCGGTAGCAGATAAAAGTTCAGCGTTTTGTAATGCGTTGATGGTTTCATTATGTATCCCTTGTACAGCACGATAAATATTGGTGCTAATACTCTGACTAGGTTTGATAAATTCAAGCGCCAATTGTGCATCCGCCTCATCAGCTTGCACATCATAAGGAAGCCTAACAGCAATAAATTGATATTGCTGCGCTGTAGCTTTTGACTCGGCATTTAGCTCATCTATGGCAAGTTGGGCTAAGCGCCCACACAGTGTTGAGTCAACACCGCCGCTAATACCTAAAACTAAGCAGTTAAGCCCTGAGTTTTTTAGCGTTTTCTTGATAAAATTGACCCGACGCTTAATTTCAAATTCTGCATCTATTTCCGGTAATACTTTCATTTCATCAATTATTAATTGCGCATCCATCGATTGTCCTTTGAGTCGCTAGTGGTTATTTCGGTTACTTGTTCTGGCTGTGTTTTCAGCGAGGTGTTTTAGTGTAGCAAACTCTCGCTATGATTAGAATTAGCCTGACGCTACAGCACAAAGCTAATACTGTGTACAATGGCTTGAAGTTAGGTGGTTAAGTAGATGATAATATCAAAATGATATTGAGGCAGAAATCAAGCAATAGGCTGTAATAATGAAAAAAATAGAAGCGATAATAAAACCTTTTAAAATGGATGATGTCCGTGAAGCCCTTGGAGAAATAGGGGTGACGGGTATGACAGTCTCTGAAGTAAAGGGCTTTGGCCGACAAAAAGGTCATACTGAGCTTTACCGAGGTGCAGAATATATGGTCGATTTTTTGCCGAAAGTAAAGCTGGAGATTGTGGTTAAAAAAGAGCATGTGGAACGTTGTGTCAACACCATACTAGAAACCGCACAAACGGGTAAAATTGGTGACGGTAAAATTTTTATTACCGACGTTGAACGTGTTATTCGTATTCGTACTGGCGAAGAAGACGAAGAAGCGATTTAAAAACTGATCAGGCTTGTGAGTAGCCGTGCAGCTAACAAACACCATTTAGTAACCTAGTAGTCGTCTAGTAATACTAATATAAGCGCATAAAGGTTCATAAAGCCTACCCGTACGGTATGTTTTTTTAGCAGACTAGTGCCTAATTCACTTAAAAATAATGGTGCTGAAAATATCTTGCCCTTTAATAGCTGGCCTGCTCACTAGCACCCTTAGAGCAAAGTCAAACAGGCCCACCGTTTTTAAGGCAATGATAGGTGCACGATAGCAATACAGCACTTAATCAAGCGAAAAAGTAAAAAACACCCGTCATGATAGTGGAATTGTTTAAATCATTTTGACTTTTTAGTAACAGAAATTTTTAACTTTTCGCATATAGCAAGGAATATCTCTTGCCGAAGCGGCTTAACAATATAGTTTTTAGCACCACGATTTAAACAGTCAAGCGCCGTTTTCTTTTGTCGATTGGCTGTTAACATAACAGCATGTGTAGTTTTATTTTTTGTGTCCTGCTTTATCTGATCCAAAATATAAGCACCATTAGTGTCGGGTAAATTGATATCGATAAAAACCAAGTCGTATTGTTTTGTTTTTAGACAAGCTAATGCACGCCGACCTGTAAATGCAGTGTCTAAATCTATGTTATATAAAGTTAATATTTCCGTGGTTAGATGGATGCTAATCGGATCGTCTTCAACTAAGAGTACTTTTACTTTTTTTGCCGCTTTTGGAATGTCGACATTTTGTGAGTTTAGCTGTAGCTCTTGAAATTTATTATAAGTTTTTGCTTCTAAACCTGTAGGTGGTGTGCTTTCAGTTATTGTTGATGAGAAGATGTCTTTGCTATCTTGCACCACTGTTTGCAGTAGGTTTAGTGCTTTTGATTGCAACTTTAATAGTTCAGGCCTAATTTCATCAGACTTTATTTTAGCTAATGTTTGCTTGAGTTTTTCCAAGTCTAATGATGCTGATTGGTGCTTTTGTATTTTCTCTGCAGCATTGTCTAATGCTTTTTCAATTGTAGTCACTGAGCTTTCTAACTCATCTTTCATTTGCTCCTTGCGCTCAAGCCCTTTAGCGAGTAATGCTCTGACATCGTCACTGTATTTTTCAGCGCGATAAATATACTCCAAACCGGGCTTTTCTTTTTTGGCAAACCCCAGCTCAGTTAATAGCTGCTCGCATATTAATATCGGGCGATGTATTTCGTACAAAGGTCGTGCAACTAAATAATCGTCAATTATGCCATTGCGATAGGCATTGTAGGCTTCGGCTTCATCAAACCGAGACACCAAAGAGACAAAAAAATGTTCGCATAATTTATCGTCTGTAACCTTGTCTAAGGCGCTGTAAAATACCGATAGGCTATCTTGAAACTGTGCCGTTGATACAAGGATCACTTTAGGCGTACTCTCTTTTAAATGCTCGACAATGCCTTCAATATTGCCGACCACGGCAGGTTTTTGATTGTGTTTAGTGAGTGTGCTGATCAGTAATTTATCGGCATCTCTATCTTCAGAAAACAATATGACCTGACTTACATCGACCATGGATAATATATTCCTTATTAACCTTAAGCACTAAAATCAAAAACCTAGTACTTAATGTGCTATCTGTATCTCTTGTCAAAAGAGGCTTTACTATGTTGAAGCTATAAGCGCTAATGAAGTCAATCAATGTTTTATATTTACAGCTAGGTGTGACAAAACGCACAGTAATAAATCGTGTTATGGGCATTAACTGGGCGATACCCTTAGCGCCTGTAATTAAACATTTTACTCAACCCTTATTGTAGGTATACCCCACAATTAAGGTAAAGCTGATCCTGATAAATAACGCAAATTTCATGGTTAAGATCAATAGTTGCAACGGCAAAGTTAAACTTAGGTTAGCAAGCTGTGCGTTATTTGGGGGATAGTGAATTTTTAAATCAGATAAGGTTTAATAATAGCTTGATAATTGATGTTAAATTAGTCATCTAGTTGTGTAACGTTGCAGACTAATAAAACAAAACGCCAGATAGTGAGACAATATCTGGCGTCAAGGTAGCTACTCAAGTTTGCAGTTGAGTTTTAGCTAACTACTTTGTGATCAAGGGGTTGTTCGGGTAATTCGCGGCAAGCACTTGTTTGGCGTTAACGCGCAAATCATCTAAGCCTAAGGCTTGATAGCAGGCGATCATTATTTCTAATGCAGCCTCAGTTTCAGGGCTAGGAGAGAAATACTCAACAATATACTTGCCGCGATTAGCCGCAGAAATATAAGCTTCACGCGTTAAATAATAGCGCGCTACGGCTAATTCATATTTTGCCAAGCGTGATTTTATTGCAATCATGCGTTGACGAGCATCTGCGGCATATTTACTGTTCGGATATTTTTCAATAACTATTTTTAAGTCATTAAATGCATCGCGTGCTGCGGTTGGGTCACGATCAGAGCGGTCAATGCCAGCTAAGTCTTGGAATAAGTTTTCTTGGGTCGCAATATTTATGAGTGCACGCATATAGTATACATAGTCGGCGTTGGCGTGTTCAGGGTTTAAACGTAAAAATCTATCGGTAAGTGCTATGCCTTGTGCTGCGTCACCACTTTTATAATAAGCATAAATTAAATCTAATTGCACTTGATGAGATATAGGCCCATAGGGGAAACGCGAGTCTATGGCCGACAATATTTGAATCGCTTTTCGATATAAACCATTGTCTAATGATTCACGTGCGTCGGCAAATAATGCTTGTGCTGACCGATCTGGTACTTTTTGAATATCTTTTTCGCTTGTTCCTGAACAGCCTGCTAATCCTAGCATCAGTGCTAAGCACATTACTTTAATTGTCACGTTTTCCATAGACTTCAATATCACTACTTTGTTTTAGTTAAAAAAAATTAATATCTGCTTTGCCATAATTACTTAATGTAATTACACCAGCAAAGAGGTAAAATAAGCACTGGCATTCTAACCTAGCAAGCATGCCTTGCACAGTGCTAATTAATAGAGAGTTTAATGGCTGAAAAAATTCAACACCGGGATACAGTTCCCGAATCATGTTTAGGTAAACGCTTCGACCAAACTTTGGCGGAAATGTTCCCAGATTATTCGCGTTCACGCTTGAAAGAATGGATTTTAGCCGGGCATGTTAGCGTTGACGGTAACGTCGTCGATAGAGCCCGAGAAAAAATGTTTGGCGGTGAGCAAATTGTCATTAATACAGAAATTGAGCCGGAAGTTCGCTTTGAGGCGCAAGATTTGCCATTAAATATTGTTTATGAAGACGACGACATTTTAGTGATCAACAAGCCGGCGGGTTTTGTTGTACACCCAGGTGCTGGCAACCCAGATGGCACAGTACTCAATGCGTTATTACACCACTGCCCACAGTTAGATATTGTGCCCCGAGCAGGTATAGTACACCGGTTAGATAAAGACACGACAGGTTTAATGGTGGTAGCGAAAACAATCGCTGCACAAACTAACCTGGTTGAATCATTGCAAGCTCGTGAAATAACGCGAGAGTATGAAGCCATAGCTAATGGTATTATGACCGCGGGTGGCGTTGTTGACCAACCTATTGGTCGCCATGCAACAAAGCGTACTCATATGGCGGTCACTTTTTCAGGTCGGCCATCAGTGACACATTATCGTGTTATGGAGAAGTTTCGGCTACATACTCGATTACGGTTACGCTTAGAAACTGGCCGTACCCATCAAATTCGTGTGCATATGGCTCATATTACCCACCCGTTAGTTGGTGACCCTGTTTATGGCGGCCGCCCGAGACCGCCGAAAAATGCCTCAGAAGCCTTGCGGGAAACGTTACGCCAATTTAAGCGCCAAGCGTTGCATGCGGTAATGCTTTCGTTATACCACCCAATTACTGGGGTACAAATGACCTGGCATGCTGATATTCCCGAGGATATGGTCAAGCTAACCAATATGTTACGAGACGACACTAAGCTTAATCTAGTCGAGGGTGACTATTAAAACTGATCACCTTATATCGGTTGAGTGGCCAGTACCCAAGGTGCTGGCTTTTAGTACCACGCGCTTATTTCCCGTTGAAAACAATACCACTTTAGACCTTAAAAATTCGTTCTGTAACGCTAAACAAAGACCAGAGCGTATGGAAAAGTTTGCTAGCTTCAACTTAGGCGATCATGTTGGCGACAACCCTGATGCTGTGGCCGCTAATAGAGTTTTATTACATAAACTTCTGCCGGCGTCGACAAAAATTCAATGGCTAGAGCAAGTACACGGTAACCATGTTATTGAGGTGGATGCACAGCATAATAAGGCTCTTGTTGCTGACGCTAGTGTTACTCGTAAGCAAGGTATTGCATTAGCTGTTTTAACAGCCGACTGTTTACCTATCCTACTGACCAACCGTGACGGCACTGAGGTTGCGGCAATTCATGCAGGTTGGCGCCCTTTGGCTGGCAATATTATTCAGCATACCGTAGCAAAAATGCAGAGCAAAGCAGAGCATATTTATGCGTGGCTTGGCCCTTGTATTGGTCCTCAAGCCTTCGAAGTTGGTGAAGAGGTAAAGCAAGCGTTTTCTCGCCTAGCTCAACAATTGACCGTGGCATTTACACCGCGTCTTGAAGCATGTGTGGCGGCGAATGAAAAAAAATACGGGGCAGATTTACAACAAATAGCCAAGCTACAATTGATGGCATTGGGTATTCACAACGTGGTCAATATGCCGAAGTGTACATTTCAGCATGCCACTCAATATTATTCCTATCGCCGAGACGGCCAAACGGGTCGCATGGCTAGCATTATTTGTATAAAAGCAAACGCTTAAGTCTTATTACCGTGATACTGGCATTTGCGCGTAGTCATAACAGAAATTAAGCAGCATTATTCGCCTACCTTGCTTGAAAATTCAACACTGTGTCTCTATATCAGAGGTAACGATAAAGTAAGCCCAGTAATATGGCATTAGGAGAATATTTATGCGTTTAGAGCGATTCACTCAAACCTTTCAAGTGGCAATATCTGATGCACAATCTATTGCATTAGGTAAAGACCATCAGTTTATAGAACCCGTACATTTAATGCTTGCATTATTAAATCAAAATGCAAGCAGTATTAATTCATTACTAAAAAGTGCAGGGATTAACCTTGCCGCCCTGCGAAGTCAGGTCGAAGCGGCGATAGCCGAATTGGCGCAAGTTTCGGGCACGGGTGGTGAAGTACAACTGTCATCAGCGTCAGCCAATATTTTAAACCTCTGCGACAAATTGGCCCAACAACAAGGGGATAAATATATATCGTCTGAGATATTTATTCTGGCGGCGTTACAAGATAAAGGGAAACTTGGACAAATTTTAAAAGCGTTAGGTGCTAGTGAGCAAAGAGTTCAAGACGCAATCGCCCATATTCGTGGTGGTAAAAATGTCGACGATGCTAATGCTGAAGAAACTCGTCAGGCTCTAGAAAAATATACAGTAGATTTAACAGAGCGTGCAGAGCAAGGTAAGTTAGATCCCGTTATTGGTCGAGATGATGAGATCCGCCGCACCATACAAGTATTGCAGAGACGCACTAAGAATAACCCGGTATTAATTGGACACCCTGGCGTCGGCAAAACCGCAATTGTAGAAGGCCTAGCGCAACGCATTGTTGATCATGAAGTGCCTGAAGGCATACGCAATAAGCGTGTTTTATCGCTAGATCTTGGCGCTTTAGTTGCCGGCGCTAAATACCGTGGTGAATTTGAGGAGCGCCTGAAAGCCGTATTGAATGAATTAAGCCAGCTAGAAGGGCAAGTTATTCTATTTATTGATGAATTGCATACCATGGTTGGCGCAGGAAAAACTGATGGTGCGATGGATGCCGGTAATATGTTAAAACCCGCATTAGCGCGAGGAGACTTGCACTGTGTTGGTGCAACAACATTAGATGAATATCGACAATACATAGAGAAAGATGCGGCGTTAGAGCGACGCTTTCAAAAAGTGTTAGTTGATGAGCCAAGTGTCGACGACACCATTGCCATATTACGAGGTTTAAAAGAGCGTTATGAACTTCACCATAATGTTGAAATTACCGATCCTGCAATAGTTGCTGCTGCCGCGTTATCACATCGTTATGTCAGTGACCGGCAATTGCCGGACAAAGCGATTGACCTCATTGATGAGGCGGCATCGAGTATTCGTATGCAGATGGACTCGAAACCTGAAAACTTAGATCGAATAGAACGACGCCTCATTCAATTGAAACTAGAGCAACGGGCCTTGTCTAAAGATTCAGACGCAGCTTCCAAAAAACGTTTAGAGCTGATCTCAGATGAAATTGAAAGCTGTCAAGCAAGTTATGATGAGTTAGAGGAAGTCTGGAAGACTGAAAAAGCGGCAATTCATGGTACTCAAGCCATTAAAACAGATCTAGAGCAAGCGCGCATTGAGTTGGAGGCTGCGCGGCGTGCCGGCGACTTAAATACCATGGCTGAACTCCAATACAGTCGAATTCCAAACTTAGAAAAGCAATTAGATCTGGCCAGCCAAGCTGAAATGCAAGAAATGACCTTGCTGCGCAATAAAGTGACAGATGTAGAAATTGCGGATGTACTAAGTAGAGCAACCGGAATACCTGTTTCTAAAATGCTTGAAGGAGAATCAGATAAGTTATTACACATGGAAGATAACTTACATAAACGCGTTGTAGGGCAGTCAGAGGCCGTAGTTTCCGTCTCGAACGCTATTCGACGCTCTCGAGCCGGTTTAGCCGATCCAGATAAACCCATAGGTTCATTTTTGTTTCTTGGCCCAACCGGGGTAGGTAAAACAGAACTAAGCAAAGCCTTAGCACACTTTTTATTCGATAGTGAAGAAGCACTAGTACGTGTTGATATGTCTGAGTTTATGGAAAAACATGCGGTAGCGCGTTTGGTTGGTGCTCCCCCAGGCTATGTGGGTTACGAAGAAGGCGGCTACTTAACTGAGGCGGTAAGACGTAAGCCGTATTCGGTAATTTTACTTGATGAAATTGAAAAAGCGCACCCTGATGTGTTTAATATATTATTGCAAGTATTAGACGATGGGCGTTTAACTGATGGTCAAGGTCGTACGGTAGACTTTAAAAATACCGTAATTATCATGACCTCAAATATTGGCTCGGATATTATTCAGGAATACGGTGATAATAGCCAATACCAAGCAATGAAAACCAGTGTGATCGCGGAGCTTTCTCGACACTTTAAACCGGAATTTTTAAACCGGGTTGATGAAACTGTGGTGTTCCACCCACTACTTGCAGAGCAAATCAAAAGTATTGCCGATATTCAAATATCAGCATTAATTAAGCGATTAGAAGAGCGGGATATCACAATGAAGCTGTCAGAAGAGGCATTATCGTTTGTTGCTGCCGCAGGCTTTGACCCTATTTTTGGTGCACGGCCGCTTAAACGTTCGATCCAACAAGAGATTGAAAACCCACTGGCGCAGAAGCTACTGGCAAATGAATTCTCAGCTGGTGCGCATATTGATGTGGATTTTAATGACGATCACTTAACTTTCACAGCGAGCGCATGCGATGGTTAAATCGCAGGGTTAAAATAATTTGAAAGTTAAACTTAATTAGGCCGAGGTGCTTATTGTTCAGAGTCAAGACAATAAACTTCGGCCTGTTTAGTATTCATAGCCAACTGTTGTTGCTTTTCAAGCGCAGTTAAAATTTTGATATTACCTTGTTCATCTTTATATTGAATGTTGTCAAAATTTTCTAAGGTATTGATATTTTCTCTAGCGGTAACACATTTGTCGTTACTTGCAATACGCATTTGCTCTGTATTAGCTTTATTGGTTAACGCACTATCATCGATTGGTAAGCCTTGGCCCGTAAGGTTTTTAGCCATGGTTGCCGTTGATTTTTGGTTATTGATCATACTCATTTCGATGTAGTCATCATGTGCAGGTTGGTGCTGACTAAAATGTACAATATTTTCTTTATCTACCCACCGATAAATAGTCAGTCGCTCTGCGGCTGTAACATCAAAGTAGACGCTTACCGTAAAAAGTAGCGTTAATATTTTAAAGTGCATAAAGGTGGCTATCCTTAATTAATACTTTTGTTTTTATTATCAGTAAAACCGTTACGCTGAAAGTTACAGCAAGTGACTAAAGTTTTAACCCCTAAACCTTTTTATAACAACACAACCGTTAGTTTACAAATTTTTGCTTAAATTATTCATAATTCATTGTGACTAACACTAGAGCATATATTTAAATCTATGCTAAATTAGCCCGTTAAGATTAACGTTTAGCTATTATGATGGTTTATTTATGTCGAAAAATGACAATGGCACGACACCAAAGCACGGTATTTACTTGTTACCTAATGTGTTAACCACTGCTGGTTTATTTTCAGGATTTTATGCAGTTGTCTCATCAATGAATGGGCACTTTATTAGTGCTGCAGTGGCTATATTTATTGCAATGATATTTGATGGCTTAGATGGTCGAGTGGCGCGAATGACCAACACACAAAGTGATTTTGGCGCCGAGTATGACAGCATGGCAGATATGGTGTCTTTTGGTATAGCACCCGGATTAGTTGCCTATAATTGGGCACTTTCAGGCTTTGGGAAGTTTGGTTGGTTAGCGGCGTTTATTTTTGTTGCGTGTGCTGCCTTGCGTTTGGCGCGCTTTAATACTCAGGTTGGCGTTGCAGATAAACGCTATTTTCAGGGGCTAGCAAGCCCAGCTGCGGCAGGGGTTATTGCAAGTCTGGTTTGGGTTGGTACTGAGTATGAAATTAAAGGCGAACAATATGGATTTATTATTGGCCTTATTACTATTATTACAGGGTTACTCATGGTTAGTAACTTTAGATACAATAGTTTTAAAGAAGTAGATTGGAAAGGCAAAGTAAACTTTGTAGTGTTGTTATTAATAGTCTTGGTGTTTGTGGTTGTAGCTTCTAGTCCAGAAAATATATTACTGATAGTTTTTGGTTTGTATGCTTGCTCTGGACCAATCACTACCATACGCTCAGTCAAAAAATTGAAATTAGAGCATGTCGTAGGTGACGACACCGATGCTGACTTCCATCAACGCAATACAAGCTCAAGCACACCACATACTGAACAAAAAGGAAACTCGGTAGAGTCAAAAGATAATTAAGCTTATTGTCGAATCTTAGGTTTGAGCAAAGAGAATGTATCGTAAATGTCGCAGGTTATTATTAAGCTATAGAATAATAGTAAACCGCATCTATACACTGAATTAAAATAAAGTATAAAAATACAGCAAGGCGATATCAATACGCTATAATTTATCGCTGCAAAAGCAAACATAAAAGTATGGCTTGTATAAATAAAAAGCAAACGAACACATTTTTGCAATTTAATTGCATTTAGCGGTTGACGTGGGGCGATAAATCTCTAAAATGCGCTCCACTTCTTCGGGACAAGTCGAAGAGGCGGTTTTAATAGGTTATCTAGCGCGGTTTTGGCTGATTTAGTTAACTTAACGTTTTAAAGTAAGGGTTTTAAATGTTCTGAAAAGAATGTTTAAAAAGTTTCAAAAAAGCGTTGACATTAAAACTGAGTTGCGTAGAATGCGCATCTCGCTTCAGAAGCCCTTAGCGTCAAGCAAAGAGCGGCCTGTAGCAACGAAGCAAAACGAATGAGCTTTTGTTTCAGTTAACTCTTTGAGTTAACGCTCTTTAACAATTAGTTATCATGCAATTTGTGTGGACACTCACATTAATGTTGATTTTACCTAGTTATCCTTTCTTCGGGAAGTGCATAACAAAAAAACAGCTTAATATGATGTCACACAAAAATATG
>NZ_NBOC01000010.1 GCF_002104455.1 Colwellia chukchiensis
GCTTTACTGCTTCTTCTCTGAACTCATCAGTATATTTTCTAGGTTTTCTTCTTTGGGTCATTTTCACACCTTTGTTGCTGGGTTTATTATCCTTCACAAAAGTGTGCGGTTCCATTTAATCAGATCAATAGTAGTTATACGACCATTCAGCTCAACTATGATGAAATGATTGAGTCAGGTTTAAAGCTAGGCTATGCAGTGACAGGGCATAAAGCTCAGGGCGCTGGATTTGATCGGGTTATAGCCGTTATAGAAGACTCTCCCCTGTGTACTAAAAATTGGCTATATACCGCTATCACTCGCGCCAAGAAAGATATACGTCTTGCTGAGATGTCTAACGTAGAACAAGTAACCAAGAAGCTTGTTTCTAAAAGAATAACTCAAAGGTTGGTTCCTCTTATAGCGTAGAGAATAAAACACCCGATCATCAAATTGTTATCTTGGTCGAACTAATTGCACTTTATCAATTTTTCACCAATGTTAATAACATTATTGATCGCTACGTATGTGCCAGATATGATTGCGGATGTAGGAACCGTAACGATAGCAAAGAACTCATCTTGCCACTCATAAAAAGTAGTAGAGTTATCATTTAAATTTACTATTTTAAGGTATTTCTGATTAGTTGACATACTACAACTATTTTTGTCTATTTGACTGTTTTCTGGCACTACAACACAGCCACATAAGCAAAATACGCAAATAAACAAACAAGCTAATTTATACATTATAATAATTAAATTTTATAGATCCTATAATTAGCAGTAGGGTACAAATAATCATACCCTACGCTCCCAATTACGAGTTCAAATATATTAATTTGGTATCCCGCAAAAATTGCCTGCCGTGTAAAATACACTGGGAGTTATAATTTGTGATTTTGAAAAGTTTCCATCACTTATAGTAGCTGTTATTTTATATTCCCCTTTACATGATAGAAAAATCATAGTCTCCTTTAAATTGTGTCGAGATACCTACGCCAACATGAGTCGGGGCTTCTGCTGTCAATCCAGTTGCGGATTTCCCTGTAACACAAGAAGGAGGAACAGAAGCATTAGCTTCAAATCCAATTACACTCACAAAAACAGTTGCTGCAAAAATTTGATTAAACATTTAACTCTCCGTATTAAAAGTTGTAACCAATATTAAAAAAGAACTCATCTAGATCATCATTGCTAGGGCCAATTTGGTATCCTGCCCCAACCCAAAATCCACTGTTATTAATTTCATTAAAATAGTATGTATAATTAGTTGATATGCCGTATTCAGTATCACCATTTCTCCCTTTACCTATATTTCCATAACTAATACCGATTGAATGCTCTAAAGCGGATTTAAAAGGTGCAATCTGATAGCCTAAACCACCACCACAGATATCCACAATGTCACTACTATTAAGATATTGGCACCCTAAAGAAACAAAGCCAAAGCTACGTTCACTTTCTAAAGATAAATTCACACCGAATCCACTTGTTAGAGAGCCGTAACCAGCAGAAAAATCGAATGGTAAGCTTTCTTTGGCTTTGGCGGAAACTGAGATTGACAAATTAATTGCCAGTAAATAAAAGATATGTCTGTACTTCAAGAATAAGCTCCTTTTAATTAAATTATCCATGATGACATTTTTGTATCATGTTATAAATATTCATGCAACATATTGTTTATGTGAAAAATAAAGAGTGCAGCTCATTAACTTTGTGACTGCGTTTACTGCTCTTATTTGAATCTCTGTTAATTACTTCTAGTTACCAAGTAACAATAAAATAAAAAAGCACAAGGAAAGAAATAGAAGCTTGTTACGAAGTAACGGGGGTTATATATGCATGAAGATTCAGAATGCGTGTGATCTGTGAAAGAATTTTAAATTTTTTAAATGGCGGAAAGCTATCAAATGGAATGCTTTAGCGCTTGCTAAACCAATATTTAATGAAGTGTTTTTGTCAACTGTTGCAAGGCAACCGTGCAGCGGCTCGCAGTTTACAAAATAAACTGGATAAATATCTTTATTAGCAGCGCTAGGCAAGAAATATACTAGCCCAATTTACCTAGGCACACTGATGCGCAAATAAGTTGTTTGGTAAAACTGACATTGTGTGTTAGGTTGAAACTGTAAATAGGCCATATATTATCTGATATTGATTGAATATTTTGGATGTTTCATCTTTCATGCCTATTGGTACACTGCATACACAGTAGACAATATTTTGCATACTCTAAGGGTCAACTACGAAGCCATTCAAGCGGATATATTTGACCACCTGTACGCCGCGGCCCCCTGTTTGGTTTGCGGGTGTTTCAGCACCCGAGCGGTTACGACTGGCAACAGGCCAAGGTTAACGCTGACGCATAACCCCTTCTTGCATAGTAGAGGCAACTAAAACCCCCGCTTGGTTAAATATTTGCCCTCTAACTAAGCCTCTACCGCTGCTGGCCGAAGGGCTGTCAACACAATATAACAACCACTCATCAAGTCGGAAGGGTCGGTGGAACCACATGGAATGG
This sequence comes from Colwellia chukchiensis, assembly GCF_002104455.1. Lineage (GTDB taxonomy): Bacteria > Pseudomonadota > Gammaproteobacteria > Enterobacterales > Alteromonadaceae > Cognaticolwellia > Cognaticolwellia chukchiensis. The sequence goes on from NZ_NBOC01000010.1 coordinate 2,503, forward strand.
TCGATAGTGGCTAATTGAAAGTTAGGATGCCAAAAGCTGACACCATGTGGGTACAACGCCGTTGGCAAAAAAGAGAAGTCCGAACTATAGGCCAACAAATAGGTATGAATACGCAAATCGTCGGGCAAACTGCCATTGGCTTTCAGCCACATTTGACACTTAGCGTCGGTTTTTTCCGGCTGCAACCAGTTATAGTGCTCTACCGGTCTCACTTCAATTGGCTTTTCCGCTAAAAATTTACCCCGGATCGCCTCTGGTATCGCGTCTTGGTGTTGAAAAATAAAATCGGTATAAGAAGTTAAGCCTTCAGGACCAGGCACTTGCGGCATAGTGTCTTGATGCTCAAAACCTTGCTCGTGTTGTTGAAACGAAGCCGTCATATAAAAAATGGCTTGACCATTTTGAATGGCGTTGACGCGCCGGGTTTGAAAGCTGCGGCCATCTCGGATATTTTCAACTTGATAAACCACAGGTTTACTGGCATCACCTGGACGCAAAAAGTACGAATGTAATGAATGTACGTTGTGGCTTTTTGCGACCGTTTCTTGGGCTGCAGAAAGCGCTTGCCCCATGACTTGGCCACCAAATAGGGTTTTATACCCCAAATCTTGACTGTTACCACGATAAATCCCCTGCTCGATAGCTTCTAAGGTTAATAGTGCGGTAAGTTCGTTTAATACCTGACTCATGCCAATTTCACTCTTCAAAAATGATCACATCATGACTTTATTATAACCTGCTATGACCTTAATAATCATGAAAAAAAGCTGAACTTTCTAACACTACATTGCAACTACAAGCTTGAGCGTGAAAGGCAGTAGCGTTAGTCACAGGTCGCTGTTGTCTTTCTTATGCGGTTTACTTGGCTAACAATGACTATAAGTAAGCGTGAAATAACAACCGACAAACATAACTTTTTTATTTTAAGAACAAAGATTTGTTGACTAATTTTTGATAAGATCAAAATAGCTATTAGCTATTGATCTTGAGCAAAAGATAGGCTATGTTGCCTTATCAACGCGTACTGTAGGGATTAATGCTACGTATATTACTATTTATGTAAGAGGTTATTGTGCACGCAGTACTTGAAAGAGAAACGTTACTAGAGCGACGTCATTATACGCCAGAGCGTACTAGTCTTTGGGATAAGTTATCTTTAGCACAAAAATTTGCCACTAGCAGCTTAACGCAATTTGGTTATGATTTAGCTTTTATCCGCGGTAGCAAAGGCGGCAATATTGCTGTTTTACTGTGTGATAACCAAGCGGCTACCATTTCCGATGACGGTGAAATAAACACCTCTCCTGACATTAAAATCAGACCTTAAGATAGCCATTATTACCAAAAAGCCGCTAATACACTAGCGGCTTTTTACTGCCCGTTAGTCAGGCTGGTTGGTGTCAATAAGGAGCTCAATTAGGTTAATAAAGCCATTGATGTCATTACTTCCCCAAGCTTTGATTATCGCGTCATTTGAGCGGGCAATATAATTTGTTAAGGTTTTATATGAGCCTGCCTGAAAACCTTCATAGACCTGCGCCACTGAGGGCTGAACTTTCCCTTTGTCGCGAATACTGGCATTTATAATCGTTGCATAATTATTAAACAAGGGCGCCATTATCTCTAACTCTTGGGCGGGCGTTGTTGAATGCTCGCGCATGGCGACAAACCTTTTTTTCGCCGCGTCTTCATAGCGCTGCGCAATAACGGCCATAAACTCTATATAATAACTATTTTCTTTTTTGACTCCCTTGAGCTCTCTCTGCTGCAAAATCAATTTGCGTTGCAGCCTTTCTGCCTGTACAAAAAAATAAATACTAACCGCAACAAAAATTGCGATAACAATTAAAACAAAAATCATGGTTTTGGCTCTTTAGTGATATTCTACAAGTTATACAGGGTCAATGCTTTCACTGATACGAGATAAGAACACATAGGGATCTATATCTTGTACACTAGGTGAATCAATCGACAGACTAATATTAACTGAATAATCACCTAAGTTAGCAAAGAATCTTGTTTTTATTGCTTTTTTTATTGCCTCAAACTTTGTTGACACTTGTGTTGTTGTTTGGTGCGGGCAAAGAAAAAGATATTCACCATCGCTGATAATACCCGCGTAATCTTCATCATCGAGGTGTTCATTAACAATAGTCGCTAACGCCGCGCTTACATCGGCTAAGGTCTTAGCGTTAAAATGAAAGCTTAATTCTTGCCAGTTCGTCACTACGAGGTAGGCAACCACGATATCGTATTGGTACTTGCGGGCGATTTTATATTGCTGTTGATACCAACGCTTAGTGGCCGCTGGTTGCGCTAGGTAGGTTTTTGAGATTTCCAACTGCTGATAGTTATGACTTCGTTGCTGTTGATGCTGACGTAATCGCCAAAAAATAATGCCGACAAATAAACTCGTTAAGGCGACCGATAGCACGGTAATTAGGGTTTGTTGTTGATAATATTTTTCACTATATTCGATGCGTAGCTGGCTTTGCTCCGCAAGGTTCAATGCTAACTGCTTGGTTTTATCGCGTGTTTTTTTTGCTGCCGTTGCCAAAGATTGTTTGACACTCGCTTTAGGGTAAAAGCTTTGATAATGCTTTAAATACTGACTTTGGGTATCAATGGCTTGGGGAAGTTGACCATACAACAAATGATAGTCGGTTAACATCGCATATAGTTCGATTTGATCTGCCGTTAGCGTTACGTTTTCTGCTAGCAATTGAGCAGAAAGCAAATGCTGCTCTGCCTCACTCTCTTGCGATAAGGCATAAAACACCTTGGCTAAGCTTATTTTCACTGACAGCTTATGACTGGTTAAGTTATTTTGCTTAAAAGTAGCATCAGCGCTCAGTAAGTGTGCTTTTGCCTGAGTATACTTTTGTTGCTGATAAAGCACCTGCCCTAAGCCTAACTCAGCAAAGGCGGCACGAATATCTAATTGATATTGTTTAGAAAACTGTAGCGACTGCCAAAACGCATTATAAGCATCATCATATTGTTGTAATTGGTAATATGCCAATGCCATTAATTGAAAAGTACGAGCCATAGCTGAGGTTTTAGCCAACTCTGAGCGCAGCTTAACAACACGCTTTAGTAGCTCAATGCTATTTTCATACTCGGCTAAATTAAAATGTGCTTCAGCAATGATTTCTAAAAGGGTTATTTGATCAACGCTGTTTTGGTTTTGATTTAGTAGTCGTTCAACTTTACTCAACTCAGCGATAGCTAAAGCATAATCCGCACTTAACGCATAAGCTACAACCGAGTAAGCCAAGGCTTGTAAGTGATAATTAATATTTTGTGCTTGCTCTGACAACCAAGCCGCTTGATGGGCTGTGTCTTTTAACGCAATATAATTGCCTTGAGCGTAATAAGCGCGCGCCACTTGCAGCAACAAATTTAATTGAAGCTCAACGTTGTTGCTGCCCACTTCATTGCCATACTGAGCAAACTGCAGCGCCGCGGCAGCATTGCCACGGGCGAATGCGATTTCTGATAATAAAGCGAAAGCTTTGGCAATGGTATTTTCACTATACAAATGGCGATCGCTCACCACCTGCTGTGCAACATTGAGTACCTCTTGAAATGGTAATGCGTCTTTATCGTATAAATAATAACTGTCGAGGCGTTGACGATTATTTTGATCATGCGTACTCGAGTGCGCCGCAGCACTGACCTGCAAACAACAACACAATAAAAGTTTCAACAGCTGTCTCATCATTAAATACAAACGTCCTTGTTATTATTGCCGGTCGATAAATTAACGACCTTTTATTAATTATCAATTGATTAACACCATGTCAATATCTTGACTAACAGTCTTATCCTGCCTTTGCCATATCACAGTTAAAAGGCATGCAAATTAAAAACGGTTTACAAATGTCAAACAGTGTCTATAATCGACTCAGAGCTATAGTGGCTCTATAAGGGCAAATCCAGTGAAAATTGGAGACGCAAAGTTACCGATCTAAGGGGCAACCTATGATAGCGGAACTGCCAAGTTTAAATATAGTGGGGGCTTATTTAAATTAAGCATTTCACTGTCATAATCCCCCGGTATACTTTGCGTGCCTTCCTTTCTTTATTAAATGCGCTTAAAAAATCATGCTTTGGTTTGTGCTTGTTTCTTTTCGATATAATCCACAATAATCGTTTCTAACATCGAAAGTGGCATTGAGCCGTTTTTTAATACTTGATCATGAAACTCTCTTAAATCAAAGTTTTCACCTAACGCTTTTTCTGCCTTGTTGCGCAGTTTTTTAATGGTTAGCTCGCCCATTTTATAAGACAAGGCTTGACCGGGCCATGAAATATAACGGTCGATTTCGGTTTTAACATTATGCAGCGATAATGCCGTATTATCTGCAAGGTAATTCATCGCTTGCTCACGCGACCAGCCCTTTGCATGCATGCCAGTATCCACCACTAAGCGACACGCACGCCACATTTCATAGGTTAAACGACCAAAATCACTGTAGGGATCTTGATAAAAGCCGGCTTCAATCCCTAAATACTCAGAATATAAACCCCAACCCTCACCAAAGGCCGAGATATAAGTACTATTTCTAAATTTAGGTACATTTTGCATTTCTCGTGCAATAGAGCCCTGTAAGTGATGTCCTGGCACGGCCTCATGTAAAGTCAACGCTTCTAATACATACAGGGGTCGACGGTCTAAGCGATAAGTATTAACCCAGTATTGACCCGCTTGATCATCACGCGACGGCCCAGAGTATCGCCCTGTGGTATATTTTGGGGCAATATTAGCGGGTACTTCAACAACACCATATGGGGTGCGAGGTAAGGTTTTAAAAAAACGCGGTAATTGCTCATCCATTTTTTTCGCAATATACGAGGCTTCTTTGAGTAGCGCTTCAGGACTCGTAACATAAAACTGTTTATCGGTGCGCAAAAAGTGTACAAAATCAGCGAAACTGCCGTCAAAGCCTAATTGCGCTATGATGTTTTCCATTTCATTTCGAATACGCTGAACTTCTAAAAGCCCAGTTTCGTGCACTGCATCGACTGTAGTATCAAGCGTTGTATAATGTTGCAAACGATTTAAATAGTATTGCTGGCCATTGGGCAAAGCACTGGCGGCAATATCAGCTCTGGCATTGGGCTGATAACGCTGCACCATGTAGTCATAGTATTTTTGGTAGCTTGGAAATACCGCTTGTGTGATCGCATCGCTGGCTTGGCCACGCAACTCGGCTTGTAATGACGCAGAAAAATGCTCTGGTAAACTGATAAATGGCGAGTAATAACTACTTTTTGTCGCGTCAGTTTTAATAAATGCTTTTATCGACTCTTCAAAGCCATGTAATACAACTTGTGGCTGAGTAATGCCGGCTTTAATGCCTTGATCCATCCAATACATTTGCTGACTAAAATACTGAGGTAGTGCCTGTAAACGTGCTAGATAATCGCGATAATCTTGCTCTGTTTTAAAGTTGACTTGACTATTTATTCGGCTGATCCAAACATGAAAGCCAGATTCAGCGGTCAAGGGCATATAATGTTCTTTATTAATGTAATTATCGAGTTGATTACGAATCGTATACGACAGCACTGCATGGTTAATGGCCTGTGCTTGATCAAGCGTTGCTGTGTTAACCTTGCTTAAGCGTTGGAAAATAAGCTTGAGCTCTTGGTGCTGCTGCGCAAGCTTTAGTGGTGATAAATCGGGTAATTGTCGATTGCTTGCACCGGCAATGTCTTGGTTTAATGGGCTTTGATTATCTTTAAAATTTTGATAATCAGTAATAATGTTGTCCAGTTCATTGTTACCTGCTTGCACCTGCAAATTAGGTGATTGGCAAGCCGTTAAAAACAAAACAATAAACATCGGCCATAAGAATGCTTTCATGAAAATATCTCACATAAAAATAATATCGAGGAATTAATCACCCACCATAACAAAACACGTTATTTTATAAAGCGAATATTGCCCTAGCGACAAGATATTTACTGTTTACGATAAAGCAGCAGGATTAATGGTTAAATCTTACTTTACTCTGAGTTAGCAAAGCGCACATAAGAGCTAAGTTGATGCCTTTAACTTTAGCGTTACAAACACGGTTAAGCTTTGAGCGTAAAAACAGGCGCCGCACCTAACCTCGCATATTGGGTTGCTTAAATAGCGCCTCATATAAACCTACACCGACCCAGAAAAATAAGTCACCTTGAACAAATATTACTATCTAACAAGCAGCGACTAAGGGGTATTTGGCTAACGCATTAGCCAATGACCGCTACTAGCTTGACAATAGCTGTTTGATTTTCGCCATCGCGGCACTGTCTTGCTCTGTTACACACTCAAGCCAACATGAGTGGCTATATTCTTCAAAGTTTAACAATAATTGAAATTCATGGCATTGAATTCGCAAACAATAGCGATCCGCCCCTTGTCGTACTTCCAGCGTTTTAGCAGACAACTTTGCTAACACGGCGGCGATTAAGGGTGATAAATCATCCATACCCCAATTAACGTTAAAATCTAGCTGTAAAACCTGGGAATTTATTTGCTTAACCCTTACAAAGGGTAAGGTATTTGCTGATGTCATGGTCGGGTTCTGTATAAAAAATATATGGTCATTATTAAAAAATTTGCGCTAGCGCAACAAAGTCATAGATAAAACTACATTCAGCCATGCTGAAAAAAAAAGCAAGGACAACAGGGGACTTTTTACATATAATCATTTAAGGATCCTTTAGAGTTATTTACCAAAGAGAGATGATATCTATGAAAAAACTTACATTAGCTGTTGCTGCTACGGTTATGATGGCTTCACCAGTTTTTGCCGGCGACATTGCTGCCGGTAAAGCTAAGTCTGCTATGTGTGCAGCCTGTCACGGCGCTGCTGGCATTTCTGCTGTACCAATGTACCCAAATTTAGCGGGTCAAAAAGCCGCCTACACCGCCAAGCAATTAAAAGACTTTAAAGCAGGCAACCGTAAAGATCCTGTGATGGCACCTATGGCAATGGCACTGACTGACGAAGACGTTGCTAACATTGCTGCATATTACGAAAGCCTTAAGTAATTTTACCTCAGACTAATTGAGCTTTTAGTTCAAATGCTTAAAAAGCGCTGTTAACCAGCGCTTTTTTGTTGTATTAATAGCACAAGATGTTGAATATCATAGATTTTTCATCAAGTAACTCGCGTTATTGATCATTAAATAACAACACATACTCTGCCAGTGTTTAGTTTTGATGTTGCTGAATTAAAGATAAAAATGGCTCACCGTAACGGGCAAGCTTAGTATCACCGATACCGCTGATATTTAGCATTTGCCTAGACGTCAATGGTTGTACTCGCGCTAATTCAGCCAAGGTCGCATCATTAAAGACGATAAAAGGCGCAATATCTTCCAGTTGCGCTATTTCTTTGCGTAATGCCCTAAGTTTTGCAAACAGCGCTCTGTCATACACTTTATCTCGTTTATTACCACGCCAGTAACTGGCCTGTTGTAAACGAGGCGTTGCCAGCATTAACGGTTGCTGACCTTTTAACACCACAGCCGCGGCTTGGGTCAGGCATAAACTAGATTGCGCCGAAATATCTTGTTGTAAATAGCCTAAATGAATTAACTGACGTACGATAGAAAACCAGTAGCTTGGGCTTTTATCTTTGCCAATGCCAAAGGTGGATACTTTATCATGCGCCAGTTGCTTAATTTTTTCCGTACTATCTGCTCGTAAAACTGCCACCACATGCTCGATATCGCCACACTCTTGAATGCGATAAACACATGACAAGACCTTTTGTGCGGCTTGGGTGGCATCAAATTGGCTCGGCGGATCTAAACAAATATCACAGTTACCACAGCTTTGCTCGGTAAACTCTGCAAAATAATTTAAAACAACCCGACGCCGACAGGTTTGCGCATCCACAAAGCCCCGCATCGCTTGAAAACGCTGTAGCTCCACGTTAACTCTGGCTTCGTTTTCTCCTTCAGCAATACGCTTATTAATACGCTCGACATCATTTTCATCATAAAGAAATAACGCTTCCGCTGGCAAACCATCACGGCCGGCACGGCCAATTTCTTGATAATATGACTCTAAGGTTCTAGGCGGCTCGTAGTGAACAACAAAGCGTACATTGGATTTGTTAATACCTAAGCCAAATGCAACCGTAGCCACCACAACCTGAACATCATCTTTGGCAAACTTATCTTGAACAATATTGCGTATTTCTGGCTCCAAGCCAGCATGATAAGCAGCACAATTAATGCCCGCTTGCGCTAAACGTTTAGCTAGCTTTTCAACTTGCCAGCGGCTGTTGCAGTAAACAATGCCGGACTCTTCTTTACGCTTGCCAATATAACCCATAATTTGTTGCTCGCCCTGATATTTTTCCGCCAACGTAAAGCGAATATTGGGCCGATCAAAGCTATCTAAATGAATATAAGGCTCATGTAAGGCTAATTGCTGCAAAATATCTCGGCGGGTGGTGACATCGGCGGTGGCAGTCAGTGCCATCACGGGCACACGAGGAAACTGCTGCTTTAACAAGTGTAATTGCGTATAGGCTGGACGAAAGTCATGCCCCCACTGAGAAATACAATGCGCCTCGTCAATGGCAAAAAGACTGATATTAAGTTGCAATAAACCTTGCATAAAATAATAGTTTTTTAAACGCTCAGGGGCTAAATACAAAAGTTTAATTTGCCCTTGCCCTAAGCGACGAAAAATATCATTAATCGTGTCACTATCAAGCGAAGAATTAACGTACGCTGCGGATATACCTTGCCTAACTAAGTCATCAACTTGATCTTTCATTAACGCTATCAGTGGCGAGATCACAATAGTTACACCAGGTAACAGTGTCGCCGGTAATTGATAACACATTGACTTGCCGCCCCCAGTTGGCATTAACACTAAGCTGTCTCGACCGGCAAGTGCTTGCTGAATAATTTCTTCTTGGCCAGAACGAAACGCTTGATAGCCAAAGTGATGCTTTAGGGCTTGGGTTAAGCTGGTGGTAGTAAGGGTTTGCAACAGAAAATCTTCACTGGTTTACGTTATGGTGTATTTTACCGCAGTAACGCGACACTACGCAGCGTTATTTTAGCTAAAAGCACAAATATTATCGTGATGCAGAGTCTATCAACCAAAAACCTGTCGCGCTAGCAAACCGGTATTAGGTTAGCTAAATAATTAATGTTATTATCTGGCTTCTAAAAATTTGAGCCTACACCTAAACTCCATGCTGACAACTGAAAAATCTGCCTTACGCGGCGGTATTATTAGCGCTATTTGCGCCTACACTATGTGGGGCGTGGCACCCTTATATTTTAAGTTAATTGACCATATTCATGCCGATGAAATCTTAGTGCATCGCGTCGTATGGTCGACGGTTTTATTACTGCTTATTGTGCTAATAACCCATAGGTGGCAAAACTTTCTGCAGACCGTAAAACAGCCCAAAGTACTGTTACGCTTAACGATTTCTGCTGCCTTTCTCGCCGGAAATTGGTTTATGTTTATTTGGGCCGTTAATAATGACCACCTGCTTGATGCGAGCTTAGGGTATTATATCAATCCTTTATTTAGTGTCGCCTTAGGGGTGTTGTTCTTGGGGGAACGCCTCAGGCCTTGGCAAATATTTGCCGTGGCATTAGCTTTTATTGGCGTGCTAATTCAGCTGATTATGGTCGGCTCCTTACCCATTATTTCGTTAGCATTAGCGGCTAGCTTTGGTATCTATGGCTTATTACGAAAAAAATTGCCCTTGGACTCGTTTGTCGGCTTATTGATAGAGTCATTGATGATGCTGCCCATTGCGCTGACTTATTGGCTGGTAGTGCTTGAAAGCCCAACCGCAAATATGTTCAATAATACTGGAGCGTTAAATATCTTGCTCGTTTGTGCCGGTATCGTTACCACAGCACCATTATTATGCTTTACCGCGGCCACTAAACGCATGACTTTATCGGCATTAGGCTTCTTCCAGTATATTGGGCCAAGCATTATGTTTATATTGGCGACCTTTTATTACCAAGAGCCACTGTACTTTGCAAAATTAATCACTTTTGCCTGTATCTGGACCGCTTTAGCAATTTTTAGTGTTGACTCCCTAAAAGCTAGAAAACGTTCCAATACTATCGCCACGGCATAGCAAGCACTTACCGCAGCATTAAGCTCGCAATTAGCGTGTATCAGCAACCCGTGCCTGCCAAAGGCACTGGGTAGTCGCTGCTAGCTGGGTTCAATCACGCGCTTAAATCGACTCTAAATTAGCAAAGCTTACCACCAGCCATTTGCAACCAACATCCGCAAAATTCACTTGAATACGGCTTTGTGGACCACTGCCTTCATAATTAAGTACCACACCATCACCAAACTTTTTATGACGGACATTTTGCCCTAATTTAAAACCTGAATCGCCAAAGGTTTCTAAAGTAATAGTGGACGAAAACTTACCTTTGGTTTTTGGCCGACTGACCTGATTTTGTAAGCGCACTTCTTCAACGCATTCCGCAGGTAATTCGCGCAAAAATCGACTGGCTTTGTGAAACTTTTCTTGGCCGTATAAGCGCCGACTTTCTGCGTGACATAAATATAGCTTTTCCATGGCACGGGTCATACCAACGTAACATAAGCGCCGCTCTTCTTCTAAGCGGCTAATATCTTCAACTGACTGTTGCGACGGAAACATGCCTTCTTCTAAACCGGCAATAAACACCAATGGAAATTCCAAACCTTTTGCTGAATGCATGGTCATCAGCTGCACTGCCGGTTCGTAATCATCGGCTTGCGACTCGCCCGACTCAAGTGCGGCATGAGTTAAAAATGCCGTTAATGGGCTTTGCTCTTCGGCAAGCTCAGGGTCAACTTCAAAGGTTTGACAGGCTGTTACTAGCTCATTTAAGTTTTCAATACGGGCTTCGGCACGTTCGCCTTTTTCCGCTTGATACATGGCTTTTAAGCCTGAATGTTGAATAACATAATTGGCTTGTTGATCAAGGTCTAAATGGCTTGAATCGTCTTCTAGGCGCTCAATAACGTGCACAAATTGCTGAATAACTTTCGCGCTACGGCCTTTTAATTGTTGGTTTTGCATCATATGCTGACACGCTTGCCATAAGGTGCATTGCAAACTACGCGCAGCATCTCGCACTAAACTTAAGGTTTGATTGCCGATACCGCGGGCAGGGGTATTAATAATACGTTCAAAAGCCGCATCATCATCACGGTTATTAATCAAGCGTAGATAGGCAAGGGCATCTTTGATCTCTTGTCGTTCAAAAAATCGTACACCGCCATAAATACGATACGGCAGTTGCGCTTGTATTAAGGCTTCTTCCATCAGGCGTGATTGGGCATTGCTGCGATATAAGATCGCGACTTGATCCAGTGCACGTTTATCTTGCTGCCATTGGGCAATTCGACCGGCAATAAAACGGGCTTCGTCGATTTCATTAAAGGCGGTATAAATAGAGATTTTTTCACCGGCATCGCCTTGGGTCCATAGGTCTTTACCCAAGCGATTATTGTTATTACCTATTAGCTGGTTAGCGGCATTAAGTATATTGGCGGTTGACCGATAATTTTGTTCAAGTTTAATGGTTTTTGCACCGTCAAAGTCCGCTAAAAAACGCTGAATGTTTTCAATTTTAGCGCCACGCCAGCCGTAAATGGACTGATCATCGTCACCAACAATCATCACATTGCCATTTTTCTGGGCAAGTAAGTTAAGCCAGGCGTATTGAATGGCATTGGTATCTTGAAACTCATCAACAAGTACATGGGCAAAACGCTGTTGATAATGCGCCAATAACGCGGGGTTATTTAACCACAGCTCATGCGCGCGCAGCAGTAACTCGGCAAAGTCAACTAAGCCGGCTCGATCACAGGTATCTTGATACACGCGGTATACTTTGACAAAGGTTTCTTCGGTAACATCATATTGGCTATCAATATGTTGTGGGCGTAAACCTTCGTCTTTCTTACCATTGATATACCAAAGAAATTGCTTGGCAGGCCAACGCTTCTCATCTAACTCCAATGAGCGCACAATGCGCTTGATCATCCGTAATTGATCATCTGAGTCTAAAACCTGAAAACTTTGCGGTAACTTCGCTTCTTGAAAGTGCATGCGTAAAAGGCGATGTGCCAAACCGTGGAAAGTGCCGACCCACATACCATGAACATTGCCAGCCACCGTTTGCTCAACCCGCGCCCGCATTTCTGCCGCCGCTTTGTTAGTAAACGTTACCGCCAAAATACTGTGCGCCGATACTTGCTCAACTTTCATTAGCCAAGCGATACGTTGTACTAAAACGCGGGTTTTACCGCTGCCTGCGCCTGCCAACACCAGCATATTTTGCAGCGGTGCGGCCACCACATCTCGTTGTTTATCGTTCAACGAATCAAGTAACTCAGAAACATCCATAGGAAGGTAAGTAAAATTTAATAGCAAAAATATGTGGCCATGATAGCAAATTCAGTATGAGTTTGATAACGCTAACAACAAATATATATGGCGGCACTTTATGCAAAAAAACGTGGTATTAAGGTAAATTACCATACCTTAATCAAACAATTGCGCCAGCTGCTCAATATTATCTAGCATCACACTCGGCACAAGCTGCAAGGGTTTACCTACCGTGTAGCGATTCAGCCAGGCCGTTTGACAGCCCGCATTAATGGCGCCAAAAACATCATTTCTACCGCAATCGCCAACATGTAATAGCTGCTCAGGGCGAATGTTCAACAATTGACAAGTTTTATCAAACATATCGGCATCAGGTTTTAATTTATTGCTCATCGAGGCGTGAAAATGGCCACTAAAGTATGCTGCGATACCGATACGCTGGGTATCAACATTGCCATTGGTAATGGCCACTAAAGGTACTTTGCTTTGTAGCAAAGCTAACAAGTCATGCACTTGTTGTGGAACGGTAAAATTACTGCGTTGCTCAATAAAGTAACGCAGCCCTTGCTCGGCAATGGTGGCCGCAACTGGTTCAGCAACACCCAACGACAATGTCCCTAAGTAGTAACATCGTTGCCGCAATAAGCCTACATCATGTTTCAGGGCAGGGTTTTCAAGCAATGCTTGTTGCCGAAATGGCCACCAGAACTGAAAATCAAAACAAGCTGAATCATTTGCCACACCAAGTTCTGTAAAAATACGCAGAAAGTAAGCGGCCATTTTTTTATCTGTGGCCAGCATAATCGGTTGATTGCTATACAAGGTATCGTCTAAGTCAAAGCTCAGTGCTTGAATAGGGCGCAAACGCCGATAAAATCTCACAATCGCGGTTCCTAGTAAAGCTGCTGATACAGTAGTTTTGCCACTAACTTTTTAAATTGGCTTAATAATAATGTATCCATGCGAGGGTCAAAATGTTCAGCGTCTTGGCTACTGATCGCTAAAAAACCAACATCGTGTTGCAGGTGACGCAATCGCACTAGCACTACAGAGCCGTGCGTGGGTTGTGAAAAAATTAACTCTTGTTCACTTTGTTGCAAACGCCCAAAATAATAAGCGTCTTTGTCTAATCGATTACTCATGATCTCACGACAATCATGCTTAACTAAACTGGAGTGACTAACATCCGCTGGCTTCACTAGCCATAATTTTAAGGCATCTAGCGATAGTAATTGTGTGGTCGCCTGATGCAAGCAATCAAGCAACTCTTCGGCCGTCGTACAATCAAGAAGGCGTAAATACAAGTCGCTATAAAGGGTAAAAAGTTGCTCATTTTGATTAGCAATCGCCATGAGTTGGGTAATTTCTTCTTCTAGACTCTGAATTTTTTCTCGTTGTTGTAATAATTGTCGCTCAACCAAAGAAACCGTGCCACGTTGATGGTCAGGCAGTCGTAAATGGGTGACAAGCTCAATTTGACGATTAAAAAATTCTGGCTGCTGCTGTAAATAGTTAACGATTATTTCATCAGTAAGTTGAATGTCATTCGTTAACATTGGGTTTTCATCATTTGATTGCATAAGGTTATTATCTTGCGTCATAGGTTGATTTGCCCGTCAAAAACATGAACCGCTGGACCGGTCATTTTGACTGAGTTTCCTGGGCCTTTCCAAAATATCTTCAATTGCCCGCCCGGCAGGTCAACTAAAACTTGTCGATTCAGCTTTTTTTGCATTTGGCCAACAACCACGGCTGCACATGCGCCACTGCCACAGGCTAAGGTTTCTGCCGCGCCACGTTCATAGACCCGCAATTTAATGTACTGAGGTGACACCACTTCCATAAAGCTAATGTTGGCTTGTTGTGGAAATCGCTCATGTAACGACAATGCCTTACCCAATTTTGCGACAGGTGCTTTTTGCACATCATCCACGGTCAGCACGCAATGGGGGTTACCTAAAGAGACCACACCACACAGCACGGTTTCGTCGGCACTACGCAAAATGTAAGTACCTTCGGTTTTTTGTGCAGTAAAGGGAATTTTATTAGGCTCAAACTGGGGCACCGGCATATTGACTGAGACATTGCCGTCACGCTCAATGTAAAGTGTCATTTTTCCTGATTGAGTCGAGACCTTAATTTTATGTTTATTGGTTAAGCCTTTTAAGCGCACAAACTTTGCAAAGCAGCGGGCACCATTGCCACATTGCCCTACTTCACTGCCATCGGCATTAAATATACGATAGTGAAAGTCTAAATCGGGATCATAGGGGGGCTCAACCACTAACACCTGATCAAAACCAACGCCAAAATTTCGATCCGACAGTTGCTTAATTTGTTCATTCGACAAATAAACATTTTGCGTGACATTATCGAGCACGAGAAAGTCATTACCTAAACCGTGCATTTTAGAAAAATTTACTAACATCTACATCTAATCTCACACTCTTAAGGTAATAAGCTTTCACCTTGCCACAATTGGCTTAGTGCTTCACGTTCGCGCACTAAATAGTGCTTATCTTGGTCAACCATAACTTCCGCCGCTCGTGGTCGACTATTATAATTTGAGCTCATGGTAAAACCATAAGCACCGGCGCTGCGCACTGCCAATAAATCACCAGCCTGGATTGCTAAATTGCGATCTTTTCCTAGAAAGTCGCCGGTTTCACATATTGGCCCCACCACATCATAAGCTGCCTTGGCAATATCATCCGTTAATTCTACTTCAACTATCGCTTGCCAAGCTTGATATAACGCAGGCCTGAGCAAGTCATTCATGGCCGCGTCAACAATGGCAAAATTGCGATCTTCATTGACTTTCAAATACTCAACTTGCGTTACCAAAATACCCGCATTGGCCATGATGGCGCGCCCGGGTTCGTAAATCAGTGTGAGGTCTCGCCCGACGAGTTTTTCGGCAATGGCTTGGGCGTATTCTTTCGGGTGCGGAGGTGTTTCATCATCATAACAAACCCCTAAACCACCGCCGACATCAATATGGGATAACGTAATGCCTTGCTCTGCTAATAAATCGACGAGCTTAAGGACCCGATCCAAGGCATCTAAAAACGGTAGCACTTCCGTTAACTGCGAGCCAATATGACAGTCAACACCTTTAATATTAAGGTGCGACAAGCTGCTTGCATATTGATATAACTCTGGGGCTTGCTCGATGCTAATACCAAACTTGTTTTCTTTTAAACCCGTTGAAATATACGGATGCGTACCGGCATCAACATCGGGATTCACCCGTAGTGAAATCGGCGCTATGATATCAAGCGTTTGCGCAACAGTTTGAATTCGATCCAACTCGGCTGCCGACTCAACATTAAAGCAATAAATACCAAGTTTAAGCGCAAAAGCAATTTCTTCAGCGGTTTTTCCTACCCCAGAAAATACCACTTTTTTTGGATCGCCGCCGGCTTCCAAAACACGCATTAACTCACCTTGCGAGACGATATCAAAACCTGAGCCTAGTCGTGCCATAACATTTAAAACGGCAATATTACTATTGGCTTTTACCGCGTAACACACCAAATGTGGGCGCGTACCGGCAGCTTGATCAAAGGCATGCCAATGACGTTCTATTGTGGCGCGAGAATAGATATAAAGTGGTGTACCATATTGTTTCGCTAACTCAGTAACCGGACATTGCTCCGCATATAATGCTTGTTGTTTACGATTAAAAAAGTCCAATACCGTTTTCCTCAGTGTTCTTGACTACTTTTATCGGATTCTGCAGCTGTTTTTGGTAAGTCTGCTTGCTGTTGCTCTGGAGTTTGGTATAAAGGGCCTTTAATGCCACAACCTGTTATGGTGACTAAACTTAACAAAGCGATAAAAATAATTGCAATTTGTTTACGCATAATTGATTTATTCGATTTTTTTCCCATGATAGACGTTTTATAATCCCTTGACCAACAATTACCAAGCAAAGATCAAACTAACCGTCGAGCTTAGGTATAAGGAACAATTCATGAATGATAGTCAATACAATATAGCCGCTGATGATATCTTACTTGCGGTAGAAGAAGCCATCGAAAATTGCTCGTGCGATATCGATTATGAAAGTGTTGGCGGGTTATTAACCTTAACATTTAAAAATGCGAGTAAAATCATTATCAACAAGCAAGCCCCCTTGCATGAAATTTGGGTAGCAACCAAGTTTAATGGTCACCACTTTCAGTTTGAGAATGAACAATGGCGTGACAAACGCAGTGGTGATGAATTATGGCAATTTTTATCTGACGCAGTCAGTAAACAAGCAGAAGAAAGCATCGTCCTATCTGCGCAATAAATTTTAAACAAGGTAATCGAAATGACACAACAAACTGTACGTATTGCGACAAGAAAAAGCGCATTGGCGTTATGGCAAGCCGAATATGTAAAAGCACAACTTGAGCACTACCACAGTGACATCAAGGTTGAGCTACTGCCCATGAGCACTAAGGGCGATATTATTCTAGATACGCCACTGGCCAAGGTTGGCGGTAAAGGCTTATTTGTTAAAGAGTTAGAGGTCGCCATGTTAGAAGACCGAGCCGATATTGCCGTACACTCAATGAAAGACGTACCGGTTGAGTTTCCAGAGGGTTTAGGGTTGGAAGTGATTTGTCCGCGCGAAGATCCACGAGATGCTTTCGTCTCCAATACCATCGCCAGTTTAGCTGAGTTGCCGCAGGGGGCGATCGTCGGTACCTCAAGCTTACGTCGACAATGCCAAATTAAAGCCATGCGCCCTGATTTAGATATTCGCGACTTGCGCGGCAACGTCAATACACGACTGAAAAAACTCGATAATGGCGAGTATGACGCGATTATTCTCGCGGCCGCCGGGTTAATCCGCTTGGAAATGCCAGAGCGTATTCGTCAATACATTGCGCCAGAAGTTATTTTACCCGCCAATGGCCAAGGGGCAGTTGGTATCGAATGTCGTAGCGACGACGCCAGAATCAAAACCTTATTAGCGCCGCTTGGTTGTGAAGCAACCCGCATTCGTGTGCTGGCTGAGCGTGCAATGAACCGTGCGTTAGAAGGTGGTTGCCAAGTCCCCATTGGTAGCTACGCTGTGCTCGACGGAGCAGAAGTCTATTTACGAGGTTTAGTTGGTGCGATTGATGGCAGTGAAATTTTAACCAGTGAAATTCGTGGCAACACGACAGATGCAGTGCAACTTGGTCAACAGTTAGCAGATAATTTGTTAGCAAAAGGGGCTGATAAAATTCTTCAGCAGGTTTACCGACAAGCATAAACGGAATGCGCCCTGAGCCTTCAGGGCGCCATTGACAACCGCACAAAGTAAAGCCTCGGCCATGCTAATGCTAATGCTAATGCTAATTAAGCAAACACATAACTTGCGCTCATCAAGCTATAGCATCAACAACCGATACATTGTATCTTACTTTATAGCGCCGTTGAGCTATGATCATACATGACCCATTACCCTGATGTCGTATCAAAGCTTAGTTCCGCTTGACTAACATTGATAGTAAACTTAGTGGATTGCAACTGCGTCAACAAGCTAGCAATTCAGTGTACATTTTGCCAAGATGAAATTTAGGATCCCTTGATGAGCGATAAAAAGAAACCCGAACCAAGCAAAACCGATATTGATGCATCAATACCTAACGATAGTGCTGACAAAAAAACAACCTCATCGACGGCTACGTCCAACTCAAGCAAGGACAACAACACTGTCGCGGCAAAAGCGCATTCAAACCCAAGCACTAACACTAGTGCTGCAACGACTAAAAACAGTGATAACAAAGTAAAAACAAGTGCGAAAGCCAAGGCAAATGAGCCGGCGCTAGTTCATCAAAAAGCCCCAGCCCAAAAGCAAACCAACGCTGTTTCTAAAGTCGCTATTGTCGCCTTGATCATTGCCTTAATCGCGCTATTAGCCAGCATAGGCCACTTTTTTTGGTTAGAACAACAAAAGCAGCAAAGGCAACAACAGCTAACATCGCAACTAGCACAACAGGTCGAAAAAGTTCAACAACAAATGGCCGCGCAGCTCCAAGCCAGTCAGCGGCAAGCTATGGCACAGCTTGCAACAACACAACAGAACAATAGCCAAGCCATATCGCAACTAGCAAGTGCGGCTCAGCAAGAGCAGCAGCTAGCCAGTGAGAGCCTAAAGGCTATTGCACAGTTACAACAGCAAGTAAGCAAGCTGGGACAAACGCAAGCGAGCGACTGGTTACTGCTAGAAGCGGAATACCTGATTAGGCTAGCGGCAAGAGTGTTATGGCTTGAAAAAAATACCAATACCGCAATCAGCTTATTAACCGATGCAGATTTGCGCATTGCTGAGTTAAATGACCCCCAATATTTGCCCTTACGACAAAGTATTCAACAAGACATTGCGCAGCTCGAGTTGCTGCCAACATTAAACACAGATAATGCCATGTTAAAATTGATGGCACTGGAACAACAAATCAGTCAATTACCTTTACTATTATTTGAAGTGCCAGAGCAAAATAGCGCGAATAAGCCACTTGAGCTAACCGATAACGTCGATGATTGGCGACAAAATCTAGCCAAAACTTGGCGTAAATTTCTCGATGAATATTTCACTATCACCCGCAGAAGTGGCAATATTGAGCCATTAATGTCGGCCGAATTTCAACAAAATCTGCGTGAAAACTTAAGCCTGAAGCTACAAACCGCCATTTGGGCCGCCAGCAAAGCAAACCATGAAATCTATCTGCAGGCACTCAATGATGTCCAGCGCTGGCTGCAAGATTACTTTGATAACACTAAGCCATTAACCCTTAACTTTATCGACGCAATCGAGCAACTAAAAACCGCGACCATTAGTGTTGACTACCCCAATGGTTTACCGTCACTGACCCTGATCAGAGCCATACTTTCGAGCAAGGAAAAAGTTGCGCCAGCAATCGAAGCGCCACTGACTCCAGATGAGACACCAAGCGCTGAACAAGGAGAGGGCAACTAATGAAGCGATTATTGTTATTATTGGTTTTGTTTCTCGCGGTCGTGGTTCTTACGCCGATTATTATTGGTGAAAAAGGCTATATTTTAGTGGCCATCGGTGACTTTGCCATTGAGTCAACTGTGGTTGCGGCCACCATAATGTTAGCCCTGTGCTTATTGGTATTATTCACCATCATTAAGCTATTACGCGGTGGTATGCAATTGAGCTTTGCCACCTGGAATAAAGTTATGTTTGCCAGCCAGCGACGGGCACTAGGCAATTTCAATAAAGGTATTGCCGCCTATGTGTTGGGGGATTATAAGCAAGCGGAGCATTTATTGGCCAAGTCTGCTGACGCATCATCACTCGAGCATGTCGCCTACCTAGTCGCGGCCGACGCAGCACATAAACAGGCGTTAAAGCCTAACACCGAGCACTATTTAACCTTACTAGAGCAGTGCCCAACGACCTTAAAATCAACGGGTATCGAAGCGGTAATTATTAAAATAAAATTATTGATCGAGCAAAAAAACTACCCTCAGGCCCGCACCCTGATTGATAACCACCATAAACATATTGGCCACGATGCGCGTTTGCTGTCCTTGGAAATAGAATTAAGCTTACTCGAGCATCGCTACCCGTATGTGATTAAACAACTTAATAGCGCGCAAAAACAAAAGTCTATCAATACCGACACCCTAACGCGCTGGCAACAACAGGCATTTTATGGTGCCTTTACAGATATCGTCAAACAGCAAGATAGTGCTGAGTTGCAGGCATATTGGCAGCAGTTACCGAAAAAAATCAAACAAACAGATACGGTTCTCCTTACCTATTGCCAAGTGCTTGCTGAAAATAATATTCACCAGCCGTTAGTAAAACTATTAGTGCCAGTCTTCAAAAAAGGCGTGGCGGTAAACCTTATTAAAGCGACCCGAACTTTACCCTTAAACCATGTCGAACCACTAATGGCGGCTGCGCAAAAGCACTTACATAGTCAGCCACACAATGCACTATGGTTATCTTTAGTGGCGCACTTTGCCATGATTTCTAAACAATGGCCGTTAGCAGAAAAAGCGTTTAACAGTTTAGTAAGCCTTGCTGAGCCGCAATACGACAAAGTTGATTTATTAGCGTTTGCACAGGTACTGGAGCAGCAGGGGCAAATAGATAAAGCCAATCAAGTTTTGAAAAAAATACACAGTTAAAGCGCTGCAAAACGCTCGATTTACCAATGCCTTCATCGCGTCAACCCAGAGCGCCGTTAGTTATGGGGCATCTCTTAAAACGAGTCAGGTGGCGAACGTTGATCGAACACAGCAATGGCCAATAACAACGACATCATAAAAATTAAAGCAATTGCTCGCCATCATGGTTTGTTTATCACGTTAACCGGCAGCTTGGCATTATTAGTGATTATTTGGCTGTCTAGCTTTTATTGGCAGCAAGCCCGATTACCGTTATTATTTTCTGTGCTTGCTGCTTTGGTAACTATTTTTATTGGTTTACTCAAGCTTGCTGAGCCAACCTATAGTTTGCAGCTTAGCCCGGAAACACTCACCTTTTATCATCGCTATGGCCGCTGGCAGTTACCATGGCAGCAGATCGGCAATATTCATGCAGTGACCAATACCTTTGGTATCACACGCGAGGAGTTGAACTATGTTGGCATAAAGCTCAACTCAATAGAAACTATAGCAACAAGCATTTCTTTACGCCTAGCAAACCGCTTGATTCACGAGCAAAAACCGTTACTGCACTACTGTATTAAGCATCAATTAATCCCCCTTAACCAAGGAGTATTAAACTTTTCGCCATACAGTATGCGTGATGGTAGTGTGCTTAAAGGGCCAATGGCTGCGTTTCTGCATCATAGTGCGGCATTAGAACAAGCGCTTGGCGCACAGCTTTTTATTTCCGCGAACAGCTTAAATGGCTCCATCGATGATTTTGTTCACTTAGCCAATGGTTATTTAACCAAGGCAAGGTCTGCGGCGATTAAATCGCCGAGATAGTGCGGCCATAGCCATGGCGTTGCGCTGATTAACTTAAGCTTGGAATATAGCGAGCAGATAACACGCTATAACGCTGCACTTTTATCTGCCAGGCTCGTGCTTGCTTTTAAATAAAAGCAAAAGCATCAGCATACATGCGCTCTAAGGTCGCACCATGCTTGACAAAGTCTTCTCGTACTGCCGCGACCATTTCAAAACGTCCGGCTAAGTAAATATCATAGTCAGCTAAGTGCGCGATATCTGTCATCACAGCTTCATGCACTAAACCTGTTCTGCCCTGCCACTTAGCATCTGCATGTTGTATCACAGGTGTAAACTTGCCATTGGCTAATTGTTTAATCATGGCCGCTGTTTGCGCTAATTCATAACAGGCGCTTGGCTCACGCAAGCCCCAATACACCAATACTTGACGCTGAGATTGCTGCTTTGCGAGGTGCTCAAACATCGACTTAATGTAAGAAAAGCCCGTCCCGCCGGCAACCAATAGCAGTGGTCGTTCGCTATCTTCTCGTAAGTGAGCATTACCAAACGGCATTTCGATAGACACTTCACTGTGTGCTTTTATATGTTCTATCACTTGCATAGGATAGCTGTCGGCACCAAAGGCACCGATTTGTAGCTCAATGAACTCAGCGCCCGGCGCACTGGCAATTGAAAACGGCCGCTTATCTTCATCGCTCATGACAAAATTTAAGTATTGTCCTGCTGCAAAATCGACATTTTGACTGGGCTTTAACAACGCCTTATAAACGTTCTCAGTTAGCGATGTTAACGATGCTACCTGACATTTAATTTCTTTCATTTATTCTTTACCTTTTACTGCACACTTGCCGCTTTGCTTTCTCTGCTTTCTTGATGAGCAAATCGGCACTTGATGCTATGGAAATATATTCAATTCATGCCAAATATCATCAACATGATCTTTGATGGCTTGGGTCATTTCAATGGGCTCACCCCATTCTCGATCTGTTTCTCCTGGCCATTTATTGGTGGCGTCTAAACCCATTTTTGAGCCTAAACCTGAGACAGGTGAAGCAAAATCTAAATAATCTATCGGCGTGTTTTCTATTAATACCGTATCACGGCTCGGATCCATGCGTGTGGTCATGGCCCAGATCACATCTTGCCAATCGCGAGCGTTGACATCATCATCACAAACAATAACAAACTTAGTGTACATAAACTGCCGTAAGAATGACCACACCCCCATCATGACGCGCTTGGCATGCCCAGCATATTGCTTTTTAATCGTTACCACAGCCAAACGGTATGAACAGCCTTCTGGTGGTAAATAAAAGTCTTGAATTTCTGGAAATTGCTTTTGTAAAATTGGCACAAACACTTCATTTAACGCCACTCCTAAAATAGCCGGCTCATCAGGTGGACGACCAGTATAGGTGCTGTGATATATCGGCTCTTTTCTATGACTCACATGAGTTACGGTAAATACTGGAAAATCGTCCACTTCGTTATAGTAACCCGTATGGTCGCCGTATGGACCTTCTGGAGCCACCTCTTCAGGGTCAATATAGCCTTCAAGTATGATCTCCGCAGTTGCCGGCACTTCTAAGTCATTGCTTAGGCATTTTGCGACTTCGGTTTTACTACCACGCAATAAACCGGCAAAGGCATATTCTGACAAGGTATCGGGTACTGGCGTTACTGCGCCTAAAATAGTGGCGGGATCTGCACCTAAAGCAACCGCAACCGGATATTTCTCACCCGGAAAGGCCTTTTTAAACTCTTGAAAGTCTAACGCGCCGCCGCGATGCGAAAGCCAGCGCATGATCACTTTATTACGGCCTAACAATTGATTACGGTAAATGCCTAAGTTTTGTCGCTCTTTATGTGGTCCTTTTGTAACAGTAAGCCCCCAAGTAATAAGAGGCGCCACATCGCCAGGCCAACAGGTTTGAATAGGTAGCTTTCTTAAATCTACGGCATCACCTTCGAGTACCACCTGCTGGCATAAGGGTTTTTTAATGACCTTAACTGGCATATTGAGCACTTGCTTATACAAGGGCAATTTATCCATGGCATCACGAAAACCCTTAGGTGGCTCTGGCTCTTTTAACGCAGCCAACAACTTACCTACCTCTCGTAAGGCGCTGACATTGTCTTGCCCCATGGCCAAAGCTACCCGCTCTGGCGTACCAAAAAGGTTGGTTAGCACCGGCATGCCATAAGGGTTGCCATCTTTATCTATCGGGTTTTCAAACAGCAACGCAGGACCTTGCTGGCGTAACGTACGATCACTAATTTCAGTCATGGTTAAGTCTGTCGCAACCGGCTGACTAATGCGCTTGAGCTGACCTAACTGCTCAAGCTGAACGATAAAGTCTCTTAAATCACTGTATTTCATATTTGCATTTGCATCATAAATTTGTCGTGCATTATAACGACTGCGAGTTGTAATACCAATGGCATTAAATAAAGCAGCAACATACGCATTATCACTAGTAACGCGACTGGGTGAATTTATGGAGCCAATGACGAATATTTTATGTGGGAAAAATGACAGTATTTATGCTTGCTGTAGCATTTATTGTCTCTTGAAATCTGTTGAAATAGCGTGCTGACTTTTCACCTGTTGATAACTGGCGCGAACTCTTTCTACCAAGCTATCTTCGCTTGAGGCACCAAATGCCATATACAGCTTAGTGGCTGGCATTGCTAACTTATAAAGTGGTTTTAAAGCACTACAATCCAATAACTTATGCCGACAGCTCGCTTGAAAAGTCGCTTTATTGGCCGGCAACAAGTCGATTCGCTGCTCTTGAAACAAGAAAAAATTTTGTATGCCTTGCACTACGGTGGTTAAGTTTTGAAAGTCTTGGCTTTTTAGGTATTGATCAACTGCACTGTCTCGAATCACACCGATGCGATAGTGCTTTAAGTCGTCGAGTTTGGTTTGCTGGTTTATATTGCTATCTATTGCGCCATAGAGATAATATTCAAGCGCCATAATTTCACCAACCCACTTAAATTTATCGCGCCTTTTTTCGGTTTTAGCGAGCGAGTAAATTAGCACATTGGGTTCATTTATTGCTGTTCGGTAGGCTCTTGCCCATGGTAAGACTTGAATTTCATAAGGCAGTTTAGCATCAGCTAGCACTGCTTTAACCAACTCAGTGGCAAAGCCAACAACTTCACCATCTTTAAGATATTGAATAGGAAAGGTATTTTCAGTAACTACGGTTACTTTTCCGTTTACTTGTTTCGTTCGCTCAGTGACGCTATAGCTGTTAACGCTAAAGAGCAGCAACAGCATTAGCAAAAAAACATAACGCATATAGGCCTCCAATAAACGCTCTGGGTAATTTAGCTCTATGAATACCAGACATCAGCTAATGTTGCCGACAATGATGCTGTGTTATTAATTTCAGCGTTGCTAGCAGGCCAGCACCTGATTAGATGTTATGTAATTATAGCCAAACTTATAGGCTTCTTACAGTCAAAAAAACGCCAGCAAACGCTGGCGATGTTAATTCATGAGACAGATCAAACAACTTACTGTCGTTTCATGGAGTCAAAAAATTCGTCATTGGTTTTAGTCATGGCCAATTTATCTATCATAAACTCCATGGCGTCAATTTCACCCATTTCATGTACTATTTTTCGTAGTATCCACATTTTTTGCAATTCATCTGGTTTAGTTAGTAGCTCTTCACGACGCGTACCACTGCGATTAAAATGTATTGCAGGGAAAACACGTTTCTCAGATATTTTGCGTGACAGGTGTAATTCCATATTACCTGTGCCTTTAAATTCTTCGTAGATAACTTCATCCATTTTAGAACCTGTTTCCACTAGTGCGGTGGCAATAATGGTTAAGCTGCCACCTTCTTCAATGTTACGAGCGGCACCAAAAAAGCGCTTCGGACGATGCAAGGCGTTAGCATCAACACCACCGGTCAATATTTTACCTGACGACGGCACAACCGTATTATAAGCACGCGCTAAACGTGTAATAGAGTCGAGTAAAATTACCACATCTTTTTTATGTTCAACCAAACGTTTGGCTTTTTCGATCACCATTTCTGCCACTTGCACATGACGGTTAGCCGGTTCATCAAAAGTTGAGGCAACAACTTCACCTTTAACTAGCCGCTGCATTTCTGTCACTTCTTCTGGGCGCTCATCAATGAGCAACACCATAAGCTCTGCATCAGGCTGATTATAGGCAATGCTTTGTGCAATGTTTTGCAGTAATAAGGTTTTACCGGCTTTTGGTGGCGCCACAATTAAGCCACGTTGCCCCTTGCCGATTGGTGAAGCTAAGTCTAACACCCGTGCGGTGATATCTTCTGTTGAACCGTTACCACGCTCCATGGTTAAGCGGTCAGTTGGGTGTATCGGGGTTAGGTTTTCAAAAAGGATTTTATTACGGGAGTTTTCAGGACGATCAAAATTAACTTCATTGACTTTCAACAGCGCAAAATAGCGTTCGCCGTCTTTCGGTGGTCGAATTTTACCGGCAATGGTGTCACCAGTACGCATGCTAAAGCGACGTATTTGACTTGGCGAAACATAAATATCATCGGGTCCCGCAAGATAAGAAGAGTCTGCCGATCGTAAAAAACCAAAACCATCTTGTAGAATCTCTAATACACCACTACCAAAAATATCTTCACCACTTTTTGCGTGAGCTTTTAAAATGGCAAATATAATATCTTGTTTACGGTTGCGAGCTAAATGCTCTAATTTCATTTTTTCCGCGAGTTTCACTAGCTCGCTAATAGACTTTTCTTTAAGTTCGTTAAGATTCATAGTGGGGGTTTCTTAGACTATTTGGGTTGTTATGCTGCGCCGTTTGGCAATTTAGGATGTTTGAGTATGGTATTTGAAATGTTAATTTGGTTCGAATGTTAAACTTAACATTAAAAACAAAACAGGTAAAGATGCAGATGTTGAATCTTTGATGAAAAAATAAAAAGGCCCGATAAACGGACCTTTTCAAATTATAAGTTCTTATCTAAAAACTCTTTTAATTGTGTTTTTGATAACGCACCCACTTTGGTGTCTGCAACTACGCCATCTTTAAAAAGTAACAACGTTGGAATACCACGAATGCCATATTTAGGTGGGGTATTTGCATTTTGGTCTATGTTTAATTTACCAATAGTGACCTTGCCTGCGTATTCTTCTGCAACGTCATTTAATAACGGCGCAATCATTTTACATGGTCCACACCACTCAGCCCAAAAATCAACGAGTACTGGGCCTGATGCTTTAATCACATCAGTGTCGAAACTATCATCAGTTAACTGAACAATTTTATCGCTCATTTATATCTCCATTTACGGTGGCCTAGCGCCAATTGAGTAAGATTATACCTTCATCAGAATTAATTACCAACAATGATATATAACAGTTATGGTCATATAATTTCAAAATCAACTATAAGCATCAATTTTTTATCGCTTTTCTATGAATCTAATTTTTATTAATTACGTAAGGTGTTAAGCTAGCGGTATGAAAAAAACACATTTAACTGAAATAAAGTTCTCAGAACTTAAACTCGAGCCAAGCGTCGTCAGTGGTCTTGCCGCCATGGGCTTTGAATATTGCACGCAAATTCAAGCTAAGTCGCTTCCTATATTACTAAACGGTAAAGATATTGCCGGTCAAGCACAAACCGGTGAAGGCAAAACCATCGCCTTTTTAGCCGCAACATTCCATCATTTGTTGCAGCAGCCCGCTAATCACAACCAACCGCGAGCCTTAATCATGGCTCCAACGCGTGAATTGGCCATTCAAATACATCGTGATGCCTTAAAAATGGCAGAAAGTACGGGGCTTCGACTCGGTATTGTATACGGCGGTGAAGGTTATGAAAGCCAACGTCAAGTACTAGAGCAGGGCGTTGATATTTTAATTGGCACCTGTGGTCGCTTAATCGATTACTTAAAACAAGGTACCTATAACTTAAGTAAAATTGAAGCTGTGGTGCTAGACGAAGCTGATCGCATGTTTGACTTAGGCTTTATTAAAGATATCCGCTACATGTTTGGCAAGATGCCCGCCGCCACAGAGCGTTTAAGCATGTTATTTTCCGCAACCTTATCATTTCGAGTCAAAGAGTTGGCCTTTGAGCACATGAATGACCCTGAAAGTGTTGAAGTGGAACCAGAGCAGAAAACCAATATTCGTATTAGCGAAGAATTATTTTATACCTCCAATGAGGATAAAATGGCACTGTTACAGTCGTTAATCGAAGAAGACTGGCCTGATAAAGCGATAATTTTTGCCAATACTAAGCATGTTTGTGAAAAAATACACGCCCACCTTGAAGCAGATAATATTCGTGTTGGAATGCTAACGGGTGATGTTATTCAGAAAAAACGCTTGAAAATTTTAGAGCAATTTACCGCAGGCCATCTTGATGTGCTGGTTGCCACTGACGTAGCCGCACGGGGCTTACATATCCCAGCCGTTACCCATGTCTTTAATTATGACTTACCCGATGACTGCGAAGACTATGTACATCGCATTGGTCGCACGGGCCGAGCCGGGGCAACCGGACATGCGATAAGTTTAGCTTGCGAGCAATACGTTTTTAATTTGCCTGCTATTGAAAGCTATATTGAGCACGAGCTGCCAGTCAGTAAGTATGATCATGATGCCTTGTTAACCGATCTACCGAAACCTAAACCACGACCGCGCCGACATAAGCCCCACAATGGTGGCCAAAACCGCAGTCGCAGTTCAGGTCGTAGGCCACAGCGGAATAACTAGTCAATGGCGCGTAACACCATGGAGACTTCATCACCGTTATATGCGGTGATTGACCTAGGCTCAAATAGTTTTCATATGTTAATTACGCGACAACTTGCTGACAGTGTGCAAGTTGTTGATCGTATTAAGCGTAAGGTACGACTAGCCGCTGGCCTCAGCGCCGACCACATATTATCTGAACAAGCCATGGCAAAAGGCTTAGAGTGTTTAAGCTTTTTTGCCGAGCGCTTGCAAGATATCCCAAAAGAAAATATTCGTATCGTCGCCACCGCCACCTTGCGGTTAGCGAAAAATCGCGCCGACTTTATCTCCAAAGCAGAACAACTATTAGCGCATAAAGTTAACTTACTAAGCGGTATTGCTGAAGCAAAATATATCTATCTGGGTGTCGCACATACCAATTGTAGTCTTGATAAACGGCTGGTTTTGGATATTGGTGGCGCGAGTACCGAAGTCATTGTTGGCCATGATTTCACGGTAAAAAAAGCCCATAGCCTAAATATGGGCTGTGTTACTTTTATGCAACAACACTTTCGCGATGGTGAGTTAAATGCCGATAATTTTTCTGCGGCGATAAAAGCGGCAGAGCAGGCTATTTCTGTCATTAAAGAAGATTTTTCTGCCATAGGTTGGCATTGCGTTTTAGGTGGCTCTGGCACTATGCAGGCCATCGCAGAAGTTCTCAACCACCAGAAAAAACCGCCGATTATTTGCTTAGCTTTACTTTACCAGTTGCAAGCGCAAATACTAACCTTCTCTCATGTTGACAGCATTAACATTCCCGGTTTAGCAAGTGAGCGAAGCCCTGTAATTGCTAGTGGTTTGGCAATATTAATCGCCTTATTTCAGCAGTTTGGCATTGAAAAGCTTTCGCTTTCAAGTGGGGCACTACGCGAAGGCTTGCTGTATGAAATGCTCCCTAACAGCCGCAAGGTAAATATTCGACAACGCACCATTCGCGCTATAGCTGAGCGTTTTCACGTTGATCAAAGCCATGCCGACAGCATTAAGCAACAAGTGCTGTTGATCTTTAATCAGTTGCAAGCACATTGGCAACTACCCAACGATAATACCTTGGCTATTTTGCTGGCAAGTTGTGACCTCCATGAAATCGGATTACTGTTAGAGTATAAGTATCATCAACAACATAGTGCTTATATTCTTGGTCATGCGGACTTACCTGGCTTTAACCTATCAGATAGACAACTGCTCATTGCTTTTGTTAGTCACTATAAAGGTGATCTCAAACCAACATCACTGACGAAACAATCAGCAGTGGCAGCAGACTTGGCATTAAAGTTTCTGATTATAATGCGCTTAGCTGTAATTTTATGCCGTCGTCGAAAAGATGATAAATTACCCCGTTACCAACTGGTAGCCAAAGGCGATACGCTGCAGTTATCCTTATCTGCATTATGGTTAAAACAACATGCACTTATTCATGATGAATTAAAGCAGGAGCATCGCCATATTGCGCGCTTAGGTTTTGCATTAAATATTACTTGTGAACAGTAACAAAGCCAAACCCGATCTAACCATTAGAGATGAAAAAAACCGTGCTGACAAAGCACGGTTTTTTATTTTATAAAACAACAGCTAGACGCCAAACGCATCACAGCTTATTGGGCTTCCTTTAACCAACGCGCAACTTGTTTCGCAAAATACGTTAAGATGCCATCAGCTCCCGCTCGTTTAAAGGCCAACAAGCCTTCCATGACACAAGGTTTTTCTGCTAACCAACCATTTTTAATGGCCGCCATGTGCATAGCGTACTCACCACTAACTTGGTAAGCGTAAGTTGGCACTTGAAAGTTATCTTTGACGCGACGAACAATATCAAGGTAAGGCATGCCCGGTTTTACCATCACCATGTCGGCACCTTCATAAATATCTTGGGCAATTTCATGTAAGGCTTCGTTGCTGTTAGCAGGATCCATTTGGTAAGAAAACTTATTGCCGCCTTTAATATTACCGGCTGAGCCCACCGCATCGCGAAATGGCCCATAATAGCTTGAAGCATATTTCGCAGAATAGGCGAGAATCTTGGTATTCACAAAACCGTGTTGCTCTAACTCTTGTCGAATGGCACCAATGCGGCCATCCATCATATCTGACGGCGCCACTACATCAGCACCTGCTTGGGCATGTGATAACGCTTGCTTCACCAAAATATCTTTCGTTACTTCATTGAGTACATAGCCATCGTCATCGATAATGCCGTCTTGACCATGCGTGGTAAACGGATCTAAAGCGACGTCTGTGATCACACCTAAGCTGGGAAATTTTTCCTTGATCGCGCGCACGGCGCGTTGTGCTAAACCCTCGGCATTATAGGCTTCTTCGGCTAATAGAGACTTTTTATCGGCTGGAGTAACTGGAAAAATAGCAACCGCAGGAACCCCTAAGTCAACTAGCTCTTGGCACTCTAATAATAGCAGGTCAATACTTTTTCGTTCTATGCCTGGCATCGACTCTATCGCTTCTCGCTGATTATTACCTTCTAAAACAAATACAGGATAAATCAAATCATTAACTGTTAATTGGTGCTCTGACATCAATCGTCTTGAAAAATCATCGCTGCGCATTCGACGCATGCGACGCGCTGGGTACTGACCAAAAACACTATTCATACTCGTTTCCTATCATTAATTAAACTGCGCTTAACAAACCCACTTGCACTTGATCGCGCCCGGCTTGTTTAGCTTGGTATAATGCTTTATCAACACACTCAAACATGACTTGCGGGCTCACATTCGGCTCTTGTTGATATGTAATAACACCGCAACTGACCGTTAAGTGAATAACCTGATCATTGTGATGTACCTGTTGCTGCCGTATGTTTTGGCAAACTTCTTGCGCCAACGATAACGCACCTTTAGCATCGGTTTCAGCTAAAATTAAACAAAATTCTTCACCGCCATAACGACAGCCAACATCACTGCTACGACGAAGTAATGATTTAATTTTATCTGCTACAGCAACAATGCAGGCATCGCCGGCTAAATGACCAAAGTTGTCGTTAACCGCTTTAAAATGATCAATGTCAATTAACACCATACTTAAAGGCGTTAAGTTTCGACGACTGCGTCTAAACTCTGCTAATATTTTTTGCTCATAATAACGTCGATTATACAGCCCTGATAACTCGTCTAGGGTATTTTTTTCTGCTAAAACTTGATTGACTTCAGCCAACTCTTGCAAAGCGATATTTAATTCTAAAGTTCGCTCTTGAACACGAATTTCTAACTGTTCATGACTGGCTTGCTGAAGCTTTAAAAGCGCTTGTTGTGCGGCTTCTGATGCTTGCAAATTTTGCAGCATGTTTTGCTGCGCCTGATGTTCATCAAGCCGCTGACAATGATACTTTCTTGCTATTAAATACGCGATCATTACCGACATCAGCCAAAATGCAAAAACGTCCACTTTGAACCTAGCTTCAACACTAAATTCACCAAAATAATGTATGTAGGCCAAGATATTAAATAGCAATTGAAACACTAAGGTTAAAGTAAATATGGTTGCCATTCGCGCATACTTAGCTGGCATTTGCTTACTGATATAAAGTAGCACCAGTAGACTAATACTGGTGGGTAATTGAATAACAAGCCATTGAGCAGTGAAATCAAAGAAGTAGCTGCTGGGTATTAGCAACAACAAACACAGCGCTAAAAATAGCAGCAATTGTACAGCGCCTTTACTATTTTTTGGCAAGGCGAAACAGCTCATGGTAAAGACAAAGAAGATGATAATGCTAATATGATTGAGTAGCACTGCCTCACTTTTTAACAATGCAACACTTGGGGTAAATATTGCAAATAAAGACTCGCCGCCAATCACCAAAACGGCCAAACATTTAAAGAAGAAAAATAACGCCAAAATTGCCATGCTTTTGCTGCGCAGCGCATGCGCACTGGCAAAGCAAAGCAAAACCAGCATTAAGCCACTACCAAGAAAGATTGGCGACAGTTGCCATTGCATAGGTGTAGCAATATCAGCTAACACTTGTGCGTGAACCCAAGTAGGTAACAATAGCGGCAAAAAGATAAGTAATTTAAGCATCAGCTGCTCGCAAATTAAATACCTGTTCGCTATTGGCTGTGGTTTGTTGAATAAGCGCCTGTTCACTACAATTGAGTAGCTTAGCTAACATAGTGACGATATAAGGCAGATAACTAGGCTCATTGCGGCTACTTTTCGGCTTAGGGCGAATCGTTCTAGGTGTTAAATAGGGTGCATCGGTTTCTATCATCAAACGCTGCAGTGGGATCAAGGGCACAATTTCCCGCAATGTTTGTCCTCGACGCTCATCACATACCCAACCGGTAATGCCAATATACATGCCTGCGGCTAAACATTGCTCTAATTCGTACTTACTGCCAGTAAAGCAATGTGCGACCATGGCTGGCACTCGAGTTATATATGGCGCTAAAGTCTTAAACCAAGGTTCAAACGCATCGCGTTGATGTAAAAATAGCGGCAGCTGCAATTGTGCGGCTAGCTCTACTTGTCCTTGAAAAATACGTTGCTGATTTTCGGGCGTGGAAAAGTTACGGTTAAAGTCTAAGCCACATTCACCTATGGCTTTTACACTGCTATGTTGCGCTAATTGTTCTAGTTGCTCGAGATAATTATTTTGCGCTTGGTCGGCATCGTGCGGATGAATGCCTGCGGTACAAAAAAGAAAATTCGGCGCTTGCTGGCAAAGTGCAATTGCCTGCTCACTCTGCTCAATGTCAGTTCCGGTGATCAAAAGGGCACTGAGCTTGGCCTGCTTAGCGCGCTCGATCACGGCTAAGCGGTCTTTATCAAAACGCGTATGAGTTAAGTTAACGCCAATATCGATCAAAAGATAACCTTATTTGAGGCGCTTAACGCGAATTTTTCGCTTCGCGCCCGCTTGATTTTTTTTCAAGTATACGGCATCCAAAACGCCTTTTTGCAATAGCAGGCTTTCACCGACTTTTACCTTAAATGGATGACTATCTGTTTGCTGCCATTGCTGACCATTTTCAAAAGTAAAACGTAATTTACCATAAGGATCGTACTTGAATGTTTTTACGGTAAAAATAACTTGTGGTCTGCTTTCAGTTTCTGGCGGTGATTTTTTTAGCTGTTTTGCGCCAAACATCTCGACATCTCTGGGCTTGGCTGTTGTTAAAGAGTCACTATCAGCGGCAGCTGTAGCAACCGCAGCAACCTGATTTGCCAGTTGATCAAAACAAGCTAAACGCGCAACATTGGCGGTGATCTTACGGCAGTTGCCGAGCTGCTCTGTTATAGTACTTGCTTGAGCCGCCATGGCGAATAAACCCGCTATCACAACCACACCAAGTACGGTAACTCTCATGATCACTCTTCCTTTGTCGCTGACTCTGTTGATTCATCATCACCGCGGTAATAGAGTGACGCGATAATAATGCCGACCTCAAATAACAATAGCATAGGCACAGCTAACATGGTTTGAGAAATAATATCAGGTGGCGTTAATAACATACCAATCACAAACGCGCCGACGACAATATAAGGACGCTTAGCGCGTAAATTATCTGGGCTTGTCACCCCAGTCCAACACATGAGGATGATGGCGATTGGAATTTCAAATGCAACACCAAAGGCGAAAAATAGCTTTAAGACAAAGTCTAAATAACTACTAATATCGGTTGCTATCGTCACCCCATCAGGCGCAACGGAAGAAAAGAAAGCAAAGACCACAGGAAACACCACATAATAGGCAAAGGCAATACCGCAATAAAACAACAAGGTACTGCCCAACATCAGCGGCGCAATTAAACGTTTTTCATTTTTGTATAAACCTGGGGCAATAAACGACCAAAGCTGATACAAAATATAGGGCATAGCAACAAAAATCGAGATGACTATGGTTAGCTTAAATGGGGTAAAAAACGGTGATGCAACATCGGTTGCGATCATTTGTGTACCCGCAGGCATTACTTTTAATAGGGGTTGCGCAACATATTGGTAAATATCTTGCGCAAAATAAATCAAGCTACAAAACACCACTAAAACACCCACTACAGCGTGTAGTAATCTTGTTCTTAACTCTAATAAGTGATCAAATAATGTATGACTTTGGGTGCCTGTTGAGCTCATTTATCCTGCTTTTCACTTTTATTATCGTTAAGCTGCGCAACATCTTTTGACGCCTGAGTTGTTTTATCAGCTGTTTGATATGGATTGTTGACCATTGCTGCCGCCTCTTTCAACGACTTTACCGACGCGGCAACCTCTGGCGATAAATCTTTCATATCAGATTGTTCGGCCTTTTTTAGATTCGCATGTAATTCTTGGATACGAAGCTCTTCACTGAGCTCATTCTTCACCCCTTCGCTAAAGCTACGAATACTCGCTATCCAATTTCGCACCGTACGAATGGCAACAGGTAATCGCTCAGGCCCTAACACCACTAGGCCAATAATAGCGATTAACAATAGCTCCCAAAAGCCTATATCAAACATCAGACTTGATCTTTTTCTTTATCAGCGACTTTACTTTGTTCCGTTGAGTTATCCGCTAAGCTATCAGCCTTAGCAGCGTCATCGTCTTTTTTCGCGGTTTCGTCAGTTACTGCATTTTTAAAGCCTTTCACCGCCGAGCCTAAATCAGAGCCCAAGTTACGAAGCTTTTTTGTACCAAACAATAACACCACAATCACGGCAATAATTAATAACTGCCAAATACTTATACCACCCATAAAAAACCCCTATAATTTAATTAATTTCATTATAAAGTTTATAGAAAAAAAATCACCAACTGATAT
Organism: Colwellia chukchiensis; assembly: GCF_002104455.1. GTDB lineage: Bacteria > Pseudomonadota > Gammaproteobacteria > Enterobacterales > Alteromonadaceae > Cognaticolwellia > Cognaticolwellia chukchiensis. The sequence continues at coordinate 37,361 of NZ_NBOC01000010.1, forward strand.
GCTAAAAAGTGAGGTAAAACAAATTTTGATGAGAATGTATCGTAAAAATACAATTAAATGGCTTTTATGCCGACTATTCTTTTACTTTGCATTTGCCAATTCAGCCTTAGCAGACTCAACAACCGATGTCAGCAAGTCAACTGAACAAGAAAATGATCACTGGATGCAAGGATTGCATGAAACGGTAACTAATTCTGTTTATCAATCGGCGCAATGGTTTGATAGTTTTTTTATTGCAAATGGAAGTGAACAACAAAAGCCAACCACTAGTGCCAAAATACGCTTGGCTTGGTTGCCAAAAAGTCGTGACTGGAGTGAAGTCAAGCCACGCTTTCGGGTACGTGTCAAACTGCCGCACTTTCAAAATAGAGCCAGTATCATCCTGTCTGATGAAAGCGACGATGAACTGAGCAACTTACCGTTAGAGGTTAATGATAGCAAAGCCGCTTTAGCCAACGATAAATTTTCCTTAGCGTTAAATTATACCCAAGATAAAAGAGCTGATCGCTTACTCAATTATCGACTCGGCATTTCAAGTGGCGATCTTTTTGTCAGAGCTAAACACAAGCGTCGCTTAACGGTTAATGATAAACAGGGCTTTTTAATCGAACCTTCAATCTACTACTTTCTCGATGATGGCCTCGAAGCTAAACTGTTATTAGAATATGATTACCAAATCAGCTCACAATCCCTGTTTCGTGTTAACTATAGTATTAGAGGAGCCGAAGCATTTAGCGGTATTCGTTGGAAACATGGCTTTTATAAACTAAAGCAAATCAATAGCACCACAGCATCGGTGATTAGTTTTCAAGTTGAAGGGGAACGAAATGGTGCACGCGGCTTTGTTATTGATAAATATACCTTGGCTTATCGTTACCGCTTTAATGCTATACGCGACTGGCTATTTTTTGAGATTGAGCCATTTTTAGAGTTTCCGGAACAAGAAAACTACACCACCACACCAGGCATTGCCTTGCGCCTTGAAGGCTTATTTCATAAAGGTTAGCTCAAGTAGCTTTTAACTAAGCGCTATTGATGTTCACCACTTTAGCTGAACTTGGGTCTTTAGTCATTTTTGCTGGGCGACTGATATGATAGCCTTGTCCAAATTCACAGCCGGCATTTTGCAGTTTTTTCAACATAGCGGCTGACTCTATGCCCTCAGCCACCAATCGATAGCCAAACTGAGTGCCAAGCTCATGTAAGGCCTTTACTAGCGTTAAATTTTTCTCATTATGATTTAATGTCCGAGTAAAGCTGCGATCTAACTTAATAAATTCAAACGGGTAGTTATGTAAAAAGTTAAATGATGACAAGCCAGCGCCATAATCATCAAGCGCCAATTTAACGCCAAAGCTTTTTAGCTTGCGCAAGCCTTTCAGCGCTAACTCGGTATGCTGAGCGAAGGCTGATTCATTAAATTCTAAAATCAAGCGTTCTGGCTCTATAGTGTTAACATTGATCAACTCAATTAACTTAGCCAGTTGATTCGCTTGAATTAAGTGTCGCCCTGACAAGTTAACTGCAATATAAACATTTTCATATTCTTGCGATTGTTTCCATAACTTTAGCTGTAAACAAACTTCTTCTATCACCCAAGTTTCAATGTCCAAAATCATGCCGGTTTCTTCCGCCATAAACAAAAACTCGCTAGGGGTCAGTAAGCCTTTAGATGGGTGTTGCCAACGTAATAAAACTTCAAAGCCTATGGCTTGAGTGGAGGTTAAATGGGAGATTTTTTGATAATGTAACTCAAATTGCTGGTTTTTAATCGCTTGGCGTAACTCTTGCTCTAAGGTCATACTGGCAATCAATTGCTCGCGCATACTATCATCAAAAAATACAAAGCGACCACGGCCTAAGCTTTTTGCCTGATACATAGCAGCATCAGCATCGCGTAAAATTTCATTAGCATCTTTATAACTTACACGGCTTTGCGCTATACCTATACTGGCGTTGGAGTACAAGGTGTGACCATCAAGTTCATAAGGTTGGGCAATGGAGTTAATAATGCGAGCGGCGATTTCTTCAACGTCTTCAGTTGACTGTAGCGCATCTAATAACACCACAAACTCATCCCCCCCCAATCTGGCCAAGGTATCATTATCACGCACACACAAGCGCAGTCGCCGCGCTATTTCAATTAAAAACTGGTCTCCCGCATGATGACCTAATGTGTCATTGATCATTTTAAACCTGTCTAGATCAATAAACAAAAGTGAAAAACGATAATGGGGGTGACGCTTTAAGTGCCTAATTGAATAACTTAGCCGATCAGCAAGCATGGCGCGATTGGGTAACTGAGTTAACGCATCATGATGAGCCTCATGATACAAGCGTGCTTCCGCTTTGCGACGCTCGTCTATTTGCATGCGTAAGTTTAGGTTTGTTGCTTGTAGCTCTTGGGTCCGCTCATTAACAATTTTTTCTAGCGCTTCATGGCTTTTTAAGGCTTGCTGTTGCATTTTTTGCCGTAGAACTTCGATGGATATATGGTGACTAACAAAGCGCATCAGCTGTAAGTCTTTATGTTGATAGGCATTTTCGTCTTGATAGTGTTGAATTGCGATAACACCAAACACTTCACCTTGATCTGATAACGGAGCGGCAAGCCAGGCTCGCGGTAAATCATGTATGGCATGATATTGCTTCGACTTGAGCTTAGTGACTTCACCTTGTGCCGACAGGGTATAAAATTGCTCGCCATTTAACAAAATTGGTTTACCGGCGTTTATGGCCATTTCTGATAAACCCTGGCCAAATTTTCGGGTGTTTAATTGCACCAGTTTTTCGTCACAATAATAAGGAAAAGCTAATTCACTTTTATCATCTGATAACAGAGCGATATAGAAGTTTTTTGCGCTGAGTAATTTACCGATTTCAAAATGTAATGCTTGGTAAAAATTGCCTAGCGCTTGAGATTTTGCCGTTAACTCTGAAATATTTAGCAGCACTTGCTGTGCTTTTGCGGCAAGCTGCCTTTCGGCAATTTCGCGCTGTAGTTGTTTATTGGTTTCAGTTAATTTTTCAGTGCGTTGTAAGATGCTAGATTCCAGCAGTTCACGGCTTTTGACGCGATCTATAGCTGTCACTAAATGCTCGGCAATAAAGGCTAAAGTTTCGCAATCTCGAGCGGAGAAGTATTGTTTCTTGTCATAACTTTGCAGTGCGATAACACCAATTACCTGCTCGCCACGCTTTAGCGGCACCCCCAACCAATCAACAAATTCCGAGCCGTATAAAACAATATCGCCACTTTTTGCCAATGCTAAGCGCTCTTTTGCTGAGCAATGCAAGGGCTGTTGACGCAAAAAAACTAATCCGGTTAGGCTTTTACGCCAGTTGGCCAAATCAACATTTTCATGTAAACGCGACTCTACTGGATTATGGCAGTGACTAAGTTGTAAGTTATTGTCGGCATCACATAGTGCAATATGAAAACTGTCAGTGACTAATAAGGATTGAATGACGGATTTGAGTGCATGGTAAAAGACCGACATGTCATTAACAGAACCGGCTAAATCTGACAGTTGTAATAAGCCTGACTGCATAGTTTTAAGTTGTCGATACTTTTTAAGTAGCGATTTTAACTTAGGAAATTGGCGTATTGCGTGAACCGTATCCTTCGCCCTCGATTCCATGATGGGAATTCCGTTTATTATTAGTATTATTTTTATCCGGCTAGTCTAACAAAATAAAATTTTTTCGCTAGCGTTTCACACCATTTAATCAAAAACAGTGTTTATATAATCACCAATAACTGCACAAAAGCCAGACAAAAAAGCGATGGCACTGCCATCGCTTATACGGGTTTATCTTAGCAAGTCAACTTTGCCTGCTGATTAGCAACTCTTAGAATTGATATGAAGTACTGATAAATAAGTTACGACCAATCACGTCATAGATACTCGGTACCGTACCCATATCGTTACCGCCTAACACGGCTTCAGGCTCTTTATCAAATAGGTTTTTCACACCCGCGTTAACCACCCATTGATCATTAATATGGTAGGCCGCCGAAATGTTGTGGTAAACCACATCATCGGTTGCAAATGGCTGACCATAGTACTCTCCGTCCATACCGCTAATAAATTGCGCGTTATAAAGTACGGTTAAGTCGTCTGAAACATAGCCATATACCGATAAGTTTGACTTAATATCAGCATAACCACCAATATTGCCATCAATAGTGCCTGTGTAATCGGTACCATCTTGTTCGAACTCAATTAAAAATGTCGTGTCTAGCGCCACTTTAAATAAGTCATGACTATAGCTGATATTCCAATCAACCCCAGAAGTTTCTTGTGAACCTATGTTAGTTAATTGTGACGTTAACGCAGATAAATCACCATCAGCTGTGATATTTAAACCACTACATGCGGCGCTAATACCGTTAAAACAAGCATTTAATTCTTGTTGAACATCAACACGACTAATTGCGTTGGTGATATCAAATGCCCAGTAGTCCACTGTGGTCGACAAACCGTCCATAACTTCCCAAACCATACCAAAAGTAAACGACTCACTTTCTTCAGGTTGTAGGTTTTCATCACTGGTGTAATTAACTTTGATTTGTGCATCAAGTTCATTACCCCAAGGGTCGCTTAGGTAGTCGTATGAACCACTATCGCCGCCGTATAGCTCACTAACACTTGGTGCTCTAAAGCCTGTTGCCGCCACTGAGCGGATCATAAAGGCATCATTTAATCGGTACGTAGCGCCTAACTTCCAAGTAATTTCGCCACCAAAAGTAGAATACTCATCGTAACGTGACGCCGCTTCAAAGGTTAATTGCTCAGTCACAGGTACTGAGATTTCACCATAAATCGACTGCACTGAATAGTCGCCGTCAGTCGCAAATTGTTGTGCTGCTGTACTTTCACCGCGTTGGGTAATTTCATCAGGCGTGTAGTAACCACTTTCATGACGGGTTTCAAAACCAATCGCATAGCCGATATCACTTGCCGTAACACCGCTAAAGCCAGCTGCTAATGTGAATTGCTTGTTACCGCCTTCATTTTCTTCCGTGTATAAAATGCCTTGCGCTGCTAAGTCACTATTGGCCATAGCATCACCACTAAACCAGGCATTTTGATCTTGATAGATGCTGCTGATCATATTACCGGCATGAATAGAGTTTTGCACACTGTCTTTCGAGTCATTACGGCCGTAAGTGGCTGAAATATCCCACATAGCGTCATTGTCTAAGTAGCCTTTTAAGCCAATAGATGCGCGGTAAGTATCGGTTTCTTGTGAGAAAATACGAGGTCCTGCATCTGTCATACGACGGCGATAATTTACCGTATCTTCAATAACATGATGCTTAGTTGGATCAGCAATATCGGCATTTAATTTATCATAGGCAGCTTGAATGTTAGTTAGGTGTAACGCATCCAACTTATTGCTGGCTAGGTCTAAATTAGCTGGCTGTGGTGCCATTTGCTGATTTGACTCACGGCGGGTATACATAAAATCAAAGCTTAACTCAGTATCTGAGTCTAATTCGGTATTGTAAGCACTAAAGACACTGAATAATTCATTAGGTGTTTGCGCGTAACTATCGTCGGTATAGTCATAAGACGTGTCTCTTGGCTTTAAACCACCAGCACCATCAGCAACTAAACCGCCTAATGAACCGGTAGGAATAAATGATGACGCACCCGGCTCAACAAAGTCACGATCAGATTGAATAATCTCACCACGATCTGAATATTGTAAACCAACAACTAAGTTACCTTGGGCTAATTCTAAACCATGCAAAATGCTGATGCCTTTGCTGGTGCCATCACCTTTATCGGTTTGACTAGCATCAAGCGTTAACTCGGTACCGACAAAGTCTTTTTTGGTAATAATATTAACCACGCCGGCAATGGCATCTGATCCATAAACCGCAGACGCACCATCTTTAAGAATTTCGATGTTTTGAATCATAGCTACGGGAATGGTATTTAAGTCAACCGCAGAATCTGCACCTGTACCTGATGACACCATACGACGGCCGTTTAATAACACTAACGTGCGCTGTACACCCATTCCGCGTAAGTTAACGGTAGCTGAACCACCCGAGCCATTATTGGTGGTTGCACCTAAATTCATGCCGGCAGCGGTAGGCTGTGCTGATAAAATTTCTTCAACTGAGTTATAACCACTTTGGGCGATAAACGCTGAAGATATAACCGTTACTGGACTCGCTGTTTCGATATCAGTGCGATTAATACGTGAACCGGTAACTTCAATTCGCTCAACGCTGGCATTTTCACCTGCGGCAGCATTGGCGGCATTAGCAATAAATAACGAGCTACCTGCACCGATGAGCAATGCACTACGAATGGCATTGCCTAAAACTTGCTCTGAAAACATTTACTTCTCCAAAATTCAATGAATCGTTTTATTTTTTGTTGGCGATTGGCGCCTAAAAACATCTTGCGACAAAAGTTCACTGAGGATTGTTATTTAATGTTGGAGAGTTGTTATTTTTTCACGGATGATGTTATTTAAAGTTATTTTGTTACACTTAACTTACATTTAATGATGTGAATGATAGCGCACGTTAACCGATAAAAGCTGTGCAATTGCACAAGATTAGCGGCAAAGATCACCATTATCGGTTAACTTATCATCACCTATATATACATAGCTGTTTATTATCTAGGGTTTTATATCAGCAAGCTATAGCCACAACCGAGCTAAATTTTACCGATAAAAAAACCGGCAAAAGCCGGTTTTTTTCTTCATTATTTTAGTTTGGCGAAAGCTTATGCCATAGCACCTTTAAGTTTGGTCAGCGCATTTTTCTCTAATTGTCTAACTCGCTCTGCAGAAATATCGTACTTATCCGCTAACTCTTGCAGAGTTGATTTATCGTCAAGTAACCAACGGGTGCGAATAATATCTTGGCTACGCTCATCCAAGCTGACTAAAGCATTGCTCAATCTAGCATTGGCATGCTGTTCCCAGTTTGAATCTTCAACTTCTGTAGCAAGATCTGACTGCTTGTCTTCTAAATATTGTGCAGGAGAGTAAGCACTAGCACCTGAGTTATCATCATCATCGGTTGACAGCTCAAACGCTTGGTCTTGGTTGCTCATGCGAGATTCCATTTCCATAACGTCTTTAGTACTGACACCTAACGATTGTGCTACGTTTTCAACTTCATCATGACTAAACCAACCTAAGCGCTTTTTATTTTTGCGCAGGTTAAAAAATAATTTACGTTGTGCTTTCGTGGTCGCTACTTTAACAATGCGCCAATTTTTCAACACAAATTCATGGATTTCAGCTTTAATCCAATGCACGGCAAACGACACCAAACGCACACCCACTTCAGGGTTAAAACGCTTCACGGCTTTCATCAGACCAACATTGCCTTCTTGAATCAAGTCAGCTTGTGGTAAGCCATAGCCGGCATAGCCTTTAGCAACATGAATAACAAAACGGAGATGCGACATAATCAGTTCTTGCGCCGCTTTTAAATCATTTTCAGTATATAAACGAGTTGCTAACTCATGCTCTTTTTCAGCACTTAACATGGGAATGCTGTAAGCTGATTGCACGTATGCTTCAATGCTGCCACTTTTCGGGACAGTTAACGCCATTGATTGCATTGATTCACTCATTTAAAACCTCCTTTATCTCATCGAGCTCGTGATCATAACACATCTCACTAGCTATCTCGACTGTATACGCCAACAGTAGCTTAGAAGACAGGGTGAGACAATAGTATCTTTCGAATTTTTTCGGAAAAGTTTGTTAAACTTTGTTATAAAACTGTAAACAGCCCAAAATTGGCGTTATTTTTCGCTAAATTTTAATCAGCCGTAGGCTCTATAGCTCGGATATGTTGACGTACAGAAATATAGCTGCCTAATAAACCTAATGCTATTGCCGTTAATTGCAGCAGCAGCATCTCTGCCAACGATAAGCCTGCCAAGGTAAATTGGCTTTGATATAGGTCAGTTAATTGCCGTAACGCCCCAGACAAGTAGTTCGCTAAAATAGCCACGCATAAACTTGCAACAAAACCGCCAAGCACGCCATACCAAACACCTGCATATAAAAATGGCCGTTGAATAAAGCTATCGGTCGCGCCAACCAGTTTCATTACCGCGATGGCATCTTTTTGGTTTAATATCGCCAAGCGAATAGTGTTGCCAATAATCAATACCACCGACAAGCATAACAGGACGGCAATAGCGATCACCACATCTTCTATCAGCGCTGCCATGGCCTCGAGTCGTGTTAACCATTCAAGATCAAGCTTGCCTTGTTCAACATTACGCTCTTGTTCTAGTTTAAGCAGCAACTCATGCGCTGCTTGTGTTTGGCTAAACCTTTGATTTGGTGTAACTAAAATAGTTGCCGGTAACGGATTTTGTGTTAAATATTCAAGCGCCTGACCAAAGCCAGAGTTCACCTTAAATTCCGCTAAGGCCTGCTGCGCTGAAATATAGACCACATTCTCTACCTCTGGATATAGCGCGATACGCTGCACTAAATTTTGCGCCGCTTGCTCAGAGGTTGATAATTTTAAAAATAAGGTAATTTCAGAGGCTGACTGCCATTGCTGGGTTACTGCCTCGGTATTTTTAACAAATAAATGTAGGGTAGCGGGTAAAGTTAAACTGATGCCCAACACCAATACGGTCATCACTGAGGTAAAGGGCGTACGCCATAAGTCGCCTAAACTGCCGATAGCTTGTTGTAGATGACGAATTACCCTAGCGGTAATACGACCTGTCCAACCGAGTTGATGATGACTTTGCCGACTATAGTTAGTTTGCATCTGTTGCCCCTGCTTTTAAACCATCAACAACACCATCGGTGATCATATGACCTTGCTTTAGTGTTAGGGTACGATACTTCATGCGGGCAATAAGACCCAGATCATGGGTGGCAATTAAAACACTAACCCCCATATCATTAAACTCTTCAAATAAACGTATAATGTCGAGTGACAATTTCGGATCTAAATTACCGGTTGGCTCATCCGCTAATAAAATCGGCGGCTTATTAACAATCGCGCGGGCAATGCCTACTCTTTGTTGCTCGCCACCTGAAAGCATATAGGGAAAACACTTTAACTTACTGCTTAAATGTACCTTGTCAAGCGCCGCTTCTACCCGTTTACGGGTTTCTTTATGGCTATAACCTTCAATAATGAGCGGTAAGGCGACATTATCAAATACGGTTCTATCCAGTAATAAGTTATGATTTTGAAAAATCATGCCAATACCACGGCGCACATAAGGTATTTGCTGGTATTGAATGGTGGCTAGTTCAGTACCATTAATTTCAATACTACCGGCACTGGGCTTTTCCATCATCGACATTAACTTTAACAAGGTACTTTTACCAGCACCTGAGTGACCCGTTAAAAACGCCATTTCACCTGGTGCAATGCTAAAGCTCACGTTTTTAAGCGCTAGAAAGCCACCTGGGTAAGTTTTACTGACGTTGTTAAACTGGATCATAAAATCTCTTATTTTGTTTGGCTATCTTGGCTAAACAAGGCGTCAATAAAATCGCTGCCATTAAAGGGGCGCAAATCATCAATACCTTCGCCAACACCTAAATAACGAATAGGAATAGCGTACTTATCTGCGACGGCAAATACAACACCACCTTTGGCCGTACCATCAAGTTTGGTGAGTGTTAGGCCTGTTAAACCAACCGCCTCATGGAAAAGTTTGGTTTGGCTTAAGGCATTTTGGCCGGTACCTGCATCTAGCGTCAGCATCACTTCATGGGGCGCATTGACATCAAGTTTTTTCATCACTCGCACTACTTTTTTCAATTCTTCCATCAAATGGGCTTTATTTTGTAGTCGTCCGGCAGTATCGGCAATAATAACATCAACCCCACGAGCTTTAGCGGCGCTGATGGCATCAAAAATAACGGAAGCGCTATCGGCACCGGTATGTTGTGCCACCACAGGAATATCATTACGTTCGCCCCACACTTGCAGTTGTTCAACGGCTGCAGCACGAAAGGTGTCACCGGCTGCCAACATTACCGACTTACCTTGGGCTTGAAACTGCTTCGCAAGCTTACCAATAGTCGTGGTTTTACCAACACCGTTGACACCTACCATTAAAATAACAAACGGACCGTCATCTGAGGCCAGTTCAAGCGGTTGACTAACCGGCGCGATGATTTTTTGCAGCTCTAGCTTTAATAATTCATACAAGGCTTCGGCATCTTTGAGTTGCCCGCGCGATGCCGACTCAGTTAACGAGTCAATAATTTTACTGGTGGTTTCAACGCCAACGTCGGCAAGCAAGAGATGGGTTTCAAGCTCTTCGAACAACTCATCATCAATTTTTTTGCCGCTAAATAAACTGAATAAACCACCGCCTAGGTTTTGCCGCGTTTTTGTTAAACCTTGCTTTAAGCGCGCAAAAAAGCCCACCTTGCTTGCTGGCTCTGGCTCTGGCTCTGGCTCTGGCTCTGGCTCTGGCTCTGGCTCTGGCTCTGGCTCTGGCTCTGGCTCTGCAGGCAATGGTTCATCGCTTAGCACCTCTTTGGCAACATCTTCTGCAACTAAAGTGCGCGCAGTTTCCGCCGCCTCAGTGTTGACTTGCTTGGCATCTGCTGTTGTTTGCTCTGCCTCAGTATGGGCATTTTCGTTAACATCTGCCGGCTCGCCAGCATCTTGTTGTTTTTTACCTAGACCTAACCAGGAAAACATACCTTTTTTCTTCGACATAAGTGTATTTACAATATTAATTTAATGGGTAAGTTTACTTTTAAAATCATTTGTCTAAGCTTGGTTATCATGACCAGCAGACATTAGAACAATTGGTATTCAGCAGTAAACAAGGATAAAATTGTCGCTATAGTAACACCTAACCTGCCGACAAAAAACAAAAGCTGTTTAAGATATGAGCAAAGTCAAAAAACAACAAGACAAAAACGCCCGCAAAGGCCAAATTCGTATCATTTCTGGTCAACACCGTGGCCGTAAATTACCGGTACTTTTGGCAGATGGCTTACGACCAACCACAGATCGTGTTAAAGAAACCGTTTTTAATTGGCTAATGCCATATATTCAAGACAGTAACTGTTTAGATTGTTTCGCTGGCTCGGGCAGTTTAGGCTTTGAAGCCCTATCACGCGGCGCCAGTGCAGTTACCTTAGTAGAACTAAATAAAGCAGCGGCGCAGCAATTAAAAAGCAATAAAAGTTTATTGCAAGCACAGCAAATGCAAGTTATTCAGCAAAATGCTTTAGCGTTTTTGCAACAAAACCAAGAACGGTTCTCGTTGGTGTTTCTCGACCCGCCATTTCGACAAGGATTAGCACAACAAAGCGCAGAGCTATTAGCAGCAAAAGGTTTAACTGACGATGCCTTGATCTATGTAGAAATGGAAGCAGATCACAATCAACAAGCCATGCCGAGCCATTGGCAATTGTTAAAAGAAAAAATAGCCGGGCAAGTGATTTACCGCCTTTATCAAAATAGCCAACAGCCTAAATGCACTATTTGACCTTGTCGATATGCGTATAACTAAATCACTACCTAGATCTGCTGTCTTGCTATATAAAAAGCCATAATTGTTGATAACAATTATGGCTTTTTATCAACTAGTTGGCAGCAAGGCGTTAACTATTATCAATTAAACCTGCTAAGCCCTTTTTGACAAAGTTTGGTAACGCAAAGGCGGCACTGTGTAACGCCTGATTATAATACTGAAAATCAAGGCCGCTGGCAGCAACGCGTGTTGCGTCAAAGTCAGCCACTGGGTGATATTGCTTGCTCGCAAACGTAAAGCTCCACAAGCCGCCTGGGTACGTTAAATTACTAAACGAGTATAAATAACTTTGCGGGAATACCGCATTCAAAACTTTTAATAGTGATTGCTGAATTTCCATGGCATACCATGATGATTCGCCTTGTGAGACCACAATGCCGTCAGCAGATAAGCAATTAAACACATCTTGGTAGAAGGCTTCGCCAAACAAAGGTTGCGCAGGACCAATTGGATCAGTGCTATCAACAATGATGACATCAAACTTTTCTGTTGTTTGTTTAACAAACTCAACACCATCACCAATAATGAGTTGCAGTTTTTCATGATCTAAGTCTTTGGCGGTTTGCGGAATATGTTGACGACAGGCCTCAACCACCATGGCATCAATTTCCACCATAGTGCATTTTTCCACACTCTGATGGCGCAGCACTTCACGGGCGGTACCACCGTCGCCACCACCAATAATTAACACATTTTTCGGCGCCGGATGAACAAATAGTGGCACATGCGTGATCATGTCATGGTAGGCAAATTCATCACGCTCGGTGACCATAACTAAGCCATCATTAAGCAACATTTTGCCATGGCCCTTTGTTTCAACAACATCTACCGTTTGAAAGTCACTTTTACCAGAAAAAAGCACTTTTTCTACTTTAAATTTTAACCCTAAAAAGTCTTCAAATTTTTCTTCTAGCCATAAATCAGAGTGCATGGTTTTCTCCTGCGATATCAAGCACGGCAGCGGGTGCAAAGGCTTGTTGCGGTAAAATATAGTTAGCAAAGCCAACCGTATAATTATTGGATAATTGCTCAGTAACTCGTGACTTGCTGACATAACTAGCCGGAATAAATTCCTCGGTTAAGTTAATAAAGTCAAAGTCATTAAAGCTCAATAAATCAAATGATTTTGGCGTTAATATAGTTAAAAACTTAGCCGCAAGTGCCCTTAAGTTGATATTAGACTCAACGCTAACATAGCTACTGTCCGCTTGCGGGGTAACATGAATAGTTAAGTACTGTTTGCCTTTTATGGCATTAACAGAGTAACCAAATGGGTCAAAAACAAAATCATCGAGCATAAAGTCGCCAATCAACTGATCGAGTTGTAAAAATTGGCGAATTTCTTCGGCCTTCAAGCCAACCGTGGTTAGCTTTTCAGACGCTTGCTGGCTAATTTGATAAGCCAGAAATTCATAAGTTTTATCGTCACTTTCAGCTTTAAAACTGCTATTGTCTTGATGAAAAATATAATTGTGGTGACTGTCTAGCTCACCAAAGCGATAGGCTTTACCTGAGACATATTGTGCAAGCAATTTAATATCATCACCAAAACTACTCGGCTGAGCATGAGCAAAATATTCATTTTTACGTTGATAAATTACCTGCTGTATTTTATCCATGCCTATTTGCTGAATAAAATATTCCACCGAGTGCACTAAACGGGTGTTACCACAGGTTAAAATTAAAAAACGGTCATGCCAAACAAATAAACTCGATTCTGACAGTAAAAATGCTTTACAGTCATGATTACGAATTGACGATAAAATTTGCGCATTGCAGCATTGTACCAATGCCTTCCAAAAATCATCATCAATATCATCAAGTAGTGAAAGTAATGGCGCTTTGATAATAACTTCCGCTTTTTTTTCTGAGCCTTCAAAAAACAAAAACATATCCTCAACGACATAGCAGCAAAAACTGCTAGTGTAATTACGTTGCCTAATTAATGGGCAAAAAAGTGCGCGTATTCTACAAAAAAAAAATTTAATTACAATAAAAAAATTAACTGTTTTGTTGCTGAAAAAATAATCTAAAGTTTTAGTAAAAAAACACTATACTTTCAGCAAATTTTCCGCATAATTGCGCTTTTTTTCCTGTCGGGTGCCGTTCACTAAGACAATGTAAAGTGAATCTAGCGCTGGGTGCTTTGCTAATGCAACGTAAAATTTCAGATATTCATATTCGCTTAAACCATGCCGAGCCAGCCTTTGAATGCTCACAGGCCAGTAGCGCAATTTATAGTCACAGTGTTCATTTAATCGGCTTTGAGTTTGATGGTACCGCGTGCTTTCGCAAGGGCACAAAAGATGGCCCCAATGCCTTACGCAAAGTTTCTGATGGCATAGAGTCATACTCGCCTTATTTAAACGCTGATCTTGAAGATATTGACTTTTATGATCTCGGTAATTTATCTACCGCTATAGTCGCAACTGGTAATGAGCAGCAAGACATTAACCAACAGTGGCAAAATGCCAGTGATGATTTTAAGCAACTATTTGATGGCTTAGATTTAGTAACTGAGCAAATTAAAGTGATCACCTTAGGGGGTGAGCATTCTATTTCTTACGCTCCCATTACCAGCTATTTAGCGCAATATCACGACTTGGTGGTTATTCATTTAGACGCACACGCCGATTTGCGCGATGGTTATTTAGGTTTTCATCATTCTCATGCCGCCATTATCCGTCGTGTGCATGAGCATTTTGGTCCAGACCAGCAACTGATCCAATACGGTATTCGCTCGGGCACCAAAGCAGAATATCAATGGATGCAAGCACACAAGACCTTAAAAAGCTCTCGGGCTGAATTTTTGCAAGCTGTGGCGGCTATCGACGATCAACGAGCAATCTATCTAACCTTAGATCTTGACTATTTTGACCCAAGCTTTTTTCCCGGTACTGGTACGCCTGAGCCAGGTGGTGAAGATTTTCACTCTTTTGTCAGCTTATGCAAAATATTACAAACCAAGAATTTTGTCGGTTGTGATGTGGTGGAGCTTGCGCCAAATATTGATAGCACAGGTAACAGTGACGTTTTTGCCGCCAAAGTTGTGCGTGAATTAATATTGTCGATGAAGTAGGATTTGAACGTGAAAAAAACAGCTGACACTTGGTCAATTAACGAGGCCAAAAACATATATGGTATTAGTCGGTGGGGCAACGGCTATTTTGATATTGGCGACAGTGGTGATATTCATGTGATACCACGTCATGATCAACCAAATTTAAAAATTAACTTAGCCGAAGTGGTGGAAGACATCGCAAGCGCCGGTATACAGTTTCCGGCCGTGGTGCGCTTTCATGATATTTTACGTTCGCAAGTAGAATTACTGAATACCACGTTTCGACAAACCATTGCCGAAGCAAATTATCAAGGCCAGTATTTCGGCGTATTTCCAGTTAAAGTGAATCAAATGCGTGAAGTGATTGAAGAGATCGTTGACGCCGGTAGCAGCTTTAACTATGGCTTAGAGGCAGGTTCAAAGCCTGAATTGATCGCCGCCTTAGCCTATAACACCAATAAAGATTCCCTGACCATTTTAAATGGTTACAAAGACGAAGAGTACTTACGTCTGGCGCTGCTTGGTTTAAAAATTGAACGTAACATCATCATTGTTATTGAAAAGTTCAGTGAACTGACCACCTTAATCGCCTTATCAAAAGAGCTCGGCATTAAGCCTGTTATCGGCATCCGCGTGAAAATGATGGTAAAAGGTCGAGGCAAATGGGAACACTCCAGTGGTGAGCGGGCTAAATTTGGCCTAAGCATGACAGAAATTCTCAATGCCATTAGCTTGTTAAAAGCAGAAGACTTGATTGATTGCGTGAAACTGCTGCATTTTCATATTGGTAGCCAATTAACTGATATTCGTGCCATCAAGGAAGCGGTTCAAGAAGCATCATTGATCTACTGCCAATTGATCAAACAAGCGGTGCCGCTTGAGTATGTTGATGTTGGCGGCGGCTTGGCGGTTGACTATGATGGCTCACAATCTACTAATGACTCGTCCTGTAATTATAACTTGGCCGAATATGTGGCTGATATTGTTTATGGTTTTGGACAAAACTGTCAGCTGGCAGGCGTGCCACAGCCTCACTTAGTCAGTGAAAGTGGCCGAGCGATCACTGCCCATCATTCTTGTGTTATCACTAAGGTGATTGGCGAAATTCGCCCAGGTAATACTGATTATGCCACTGAGCCTGCCCAAGGCGAGCATATTATAGTTACTAACATTCGTGCCTTAGCAGACGAACTTGCCGCGCCGAATAAGGGCACTAATCTGCAAGAGATATTTAATGATGTTGAACAGTTAAAATCACAAGCTATGCAAGCCTTTAATTTAGGCATTTTATCGTTAGATGAACTGGCAAAAGTAGAAACCCTGTATTGGCGCATCCTTAACCATATTGAAACGCAATTACAGCAAAGTGACTATATACCAGAAGAGCTGAATGCGATTTCCGCGCTTTTATCGTCACAGTATTTAGCGAACTTTTCCGTGTTTCAATCTGCTGCTGATTCTTGGGCTATCGATCAAGTTTTACCTGTTATGCCGATCTCGCGCTTAAACGAAAAGCCGACAAAGTTATGCAGCTTAGTGGATATTACCTGTGATAGCGACGGCAAAATTGATAAGTTTATTGGCGATGACGAGGTGGCTGCGCACTTGCCCTTACACAGCTTAAACGAGAACCAAGATTACTTTATCAGTATCTTTTTAACCGGCGCCTATCAAGATGTAATGGGGGATATGCATAACCTTTTTGGTCGTGTTAACGAAGTACATATTTTTAGTGACGACGATGACCCGAAAGATTTTTATATTGAAGAAGTGGTTAAAGGCTCATCAATAGAAAATGTCTTATCCACTATGCAATACACGCCAGCCATTATGGCGCAAATGGTGAAAAAGGAAATTGATAAGCAAATCGCCGCGGGTAACTTAAAACCGCGCGAAGGGGTTAATCTGATCGACTTTTACGATAATTGCCTGCTAAGTTACACCTATTTGAATTAATTTTTCCTGCCTAAAAAGCTCAGCTATTGGTTAGCTGAGCTAGTGCATTTTAGCGCCTGTTGATCTAGGTCAAATGCCACTGCGACATAATGTCGCACTCTGTTGATAGCATTTTGTTTTTACAAAATATATCAGTAAAAATTGCCCTGTTAGCCCATTACGCTTACTCAACAGGATGCAACATGCAGTGCTCTAAAATTTCCCGTACCCTTGCCATTATTTTTTCCGTTACCACGACACAAGCTTTCGCTGATGATCTTGCGACCAACAGCATAGAAGTGATCACCATTGCCGCGCCGAATATTGCCCAATCAGATAGTGCCTTCGCCGAAGGCAACTTGATCATGCCCGATGTGGCCGATTGGTTAAAAACCGTACCGGGCGCCAATATCAATAAAAATGGCCCGATTACCGGCATCGCACAATACCGTGGTATGTTTGCCGATCGCGTGGCAAAAAATATTGCCGGTCAGCACATTGTCAGTGCCGGCCCGAACGCCATGGATGCACCACTGACCTACATTAACCCGATTATGGTGCAGTCAGTGGAGGTGTATCGTGGCATTGCCCCAGTTAGCGCGGGTATTGACACCTTAGGTGGGGCAATAAAAGTCAATTTAAAAAATGCTGAAGTTGACACTGGTGCACGCCTAGCGGGCGACTTGGCGTTAAGCTTTAACGAGCTAAACGATGCAAGCACCTTTGCCGGTGATATTAATATCAATAACAAACACAACGCTGCGTTACTCTATTTAACCGAGCAAAATGGTAACAACTACCAAGATGGCGCAGGGCGAACCATTGCCGCCACGCAATATAATAAACAACAATACGGTGGCGACTTACGCCATCAGCAAAGCAACTGGCAAATAGGCTTTAGCTGGCATCATGCCAAAACAGAAGACGCTGGCACACCAGCATTGCCGATGGATATCGATTTTATCGATTCAGATCGTTACCGACTCGACGGTGCATTTCAGCTCAGTGGTTGGCAATTACGTTGGCAGCTTGGCTATCAAGACGCGGTTCATGGCATGGACAATTTTAGCCAACGCAACAATAACCATAGTGGCCAATATCGTTATAACACCACAGATGCAAAAAGTCGTGACTATAAATTTTTGCTCAGCCAAGCTGACTGGTTATTTGGCCTTGAAAGCTATAACGCCACCCATAATGCTGTCATCACTAACCCTGAAAATATGATGTTTACAATTAATAACTTTAATCAGGTAAAAAACCAGCGCAACTCGGTATTTGTTGAATGGACACCAAGTCATGGTCAGTTTTCACATACCTTAGGGCTACGCATCAAAGATAATCGCGCCGATGCCGCGCAAGTTGCACATAGCATGGCGATGATGAACCCCAATATTAAGGCGTTGCGAGATGAGTTTAATGGCGCGAAACGAAATGTCTCAGACACCACCTTTGATTTGGCATTAAACAGCGAATATCAATGGCATAACAACTTAGCGTTAAACTATGCACTGGCGATTAAACAACGTGCGCCCAGCTATCAAGAGCGTTATTTATGGTTGCCTATGCAAGCAACTGGCGGCTTAGCTGATGGCAAAACCTATGTCGGGAATATTCATTTGCGCCATGAAAGCGCCTATCAAGTCAATGTTGGGCTTGCCTACGAGCAAGCTGGCTTTACCGTGGCACCACAAGTTTTTTATCAGCAAATTCATGATTATATTCAAGGCACGCCGGCGACTGATATGCGCGTCAAAATGGTTGCTAGCATGATGGCAGATAACAGCCCACTGACCTTTACCAATATCGACGCCACGTTATACGGCATGGATATGAATTGGCATTATCGCCTAGATAATGGTTTTAGCCTTTCCGGCATTGTTAGCTATGTTAAAGGTAAGCGCGACGACACTAATGATGATTTATACCGTATTTCACCACTCAATAGCCGGATCAATTTACATTATCACCAGCAAAACTGGCAAAGCAACTTAGCCATTCATGCTTATGCCGCACAGCGTCATGTCTCGACCCTTAATAATGAACAAGCAACCGCAGGTTATGCGGTGATAGATTGGCAAGTTGATTACTTTGTTAGCAGTGGCTTAGTGTTACGATTGGGCGCCAACAATTTATTAGATAGACACTATAGTGATCACTTAGGTGGCGTTAATCGGGTCAAAGGCAGTGAACTTGCCATTGGCGAAAAAATCACAGCCATGGGCAGAAATATTTATTTGGCCATAGATTACCAGTTTTAACAACGATGTTCGCTGGTATCACTCGGCCAGCTTAACTATTTTGTTGTTAGATAATCATATAACTTACAATCGCATTAGCGTTTAAGTGGTATGACTATAAAACCAGTATCATTTTGATACTGGTTTTTTTTGTAATTTTCTTTGCAGTGTTCGTCGGTGCATGCCCAGTTGACGCGCAGTCTCAGATACATTACCAGCATTGCTGTTTAGTACCTGATTAATATGCTCCCACTCAACCCGCTCAGCAGACATAATTTCGCTATCAAGACTTGGCACTTTTTGCGCTACTGGGGCGCTACCTAAGGCCGTAAGCAGCATTTGGGTATTCACCGGCTTTGCTAAATAGTCATCAGCGCCTAAGCGCATTGCTTGCACCGCCGTAGCCACACTGGCAAAGCCGGTCAGTAAAACAATTTTTACCTTAGGCAAACTAGCCCTGATCGGCTTAATCAGTAATAAACCATTATCCTTAGCAAGTTTCATATCCAGTAAAATACAATCCGGCTTTTGCTGTAAGCAGGCATGTAAAGCCTGATCGGCTTGGTGTACTTGCTGGCAATGAAAACCATGCTTAGTCATGCGCCTTGCTAAGGTAGTGGCAAAGGCAACGTCGTCTTCAATGATCAGGAGTTTTTTCATGCTGTTATTACCTTATTATCTGCCAATAACGGCAGTGTCACCGAAGCAATACAACCTTGCTCGCTATGATTAGCTAAGGTTAATTTACCGCCTAAGCGTTGAAATGTCGCGTTAGACAAAAGTACCGCCATGCCTAAACCTGATTCACTTTGCACTAAGTTTTCACCTAATACTGCACCTGGTCTTGGCTGGCTATTGGCGTTAATTCCTGCGCCATAGTCGCGCAACTGTAATAACACAGCATTCGGTTGCTGTTGTACGGTCAAACTTAAATGGCTTTGCTGATTTTCTTGATTGGCACGAATGGCGTTTTGCACTAAATTTAGTAAGGCGGGTAATAACATAGCATCTGCGGCTAACTTGGCCTTGATCGGCTGTGGCTGCATGATCTCAAGCTTTTGCTCAGGAAAATGAAAGTGAATTTGATCTTGTAATTGTTCAATTAATTCACTGACCGAAAGCTGACTTTTTTTGTTTTCTCGAATCGAGGTCGCTAACGAGCGAAAATATCCGAGCTGCTCACGACATGCCGCTAAGGGCTGTGCCATGGCCTTTATTGCTTCATGATCGGGATAGTCTTCCGCAAGTTCTTCATATAATAATTGAATATTTGCCAGTGGCGTTGCCACTTGGTGGGTCACTTGTGCCGAAGCCACCCCAAGTGCTAATAGTTGTTCGCTTTTTAGCTGCTCTTCTCGCTGCAGCGCGATAGCTCTTTCTCTGTGGGTAATAATACGCGCCATCGCACCGACCACAAAAGTCACCACCAGCACAGACAGTAAGAAATTTGCCCACATACCAATGAAGTGGTTACTCATATCCATGTGATGCATACTGTGCTCTGGCATGGTCAGCAGCAAAATACTGTACGATGCGATGGCAGAGCTCGAGATAAACAGTAAATAACTGGCGGGCAAGCTGACTGCGGCAATGACAATAGGCAACAACAGCAAAGAAACAAAAGCGTTGGTCGCACCACCACTGAGTGACAATAAAACGGTTAAAAAAACCACATCGGCTAGCAACTGAAAAACAATCGCGCTATTGCCAGCCTCACGTTGCCTAAATAGCCAAATACTAAAAATATGAAAGATACTTTCAACCGCAATGACCGCCATTAGCGGCAGTAATGCGATTTGTAATGACATGACAAAATAGACAATCAGTACTGTTAATAGCTGGATCACGATAGCTAGGCTACGGAGCAAAAACAGCCGTTGAATGATCGGCATGGCGTAGTAGTTAACAAAAGACATAAGGGTTTTAAAACATAGCGATCAGGCGCTAATTTCTATCCCCAAATTTGATAAGCCTTCTTCCAGCACCATAGCTTTGGCCTGCAAACAACTGGCTTTGTTTTCGCGGGCCTGTTTTATAAAGTCGAACAATTCATTTTGGGTGGCAACTTCCCATTGCATTAACGGGTGCTGTGCGATTTGTTGTGGTGAAATAATCACTTCATCATGGTGGTTATTATCGTCAATGGCTTGTGCTAAGCTCAACTCGACATAATAGCTGACACTATTTTCCGACAATTTACTGACATTAGCGAAAGCGTCATCACTGGGCTCTTGCATAGCTTGTAATAACGACATTAGCGCCATGGCACAATCAAGCGCGGGAAATACACCAAAAAAATCAAAATCTTCAGGGTTAGGCACTTCTGCTTCTAGTTTAGTCAGTTGCGCTTGGTAATTAATTTTGCACCGGTTGGCTTTATCTAGCCATTGCCAAATTAAATCCAGTTGATTTCGCAACACTTTTACATTACCAAAGTCAGCATGCTCGGCAAATAGTTGATAATTCGGTAACATGCGCTCAAGTAGCGCGGCAGAAAAAGCCACTTGTTGCCATATACTTAGCTTGTTGAGGGGTAAATGAATTGCCACGTTTAATCTCGGATCTGATAATAAAAAATATCTGGCAATTATATACCTAAAATCGTGTTAAGTGTCAGTATCTCTGCTGGTTACTCTGATATATCGCCAAAAATAATATCAATATTTTTACGTTATTTTTCTGCTTTGGTTAATTGTTTTTGCGCATACTCAAAACGCAAGCGATACTCAGTCAGTTTATCTTCAAGCACCGTAACCTGGTGCTCTAACTTATTATTTAACTCATGGTTTTCATCACGCAGGTATTTAATGGTTTCCCGCGCCTTATTATATTCCGCCTCTTGTTTATCTTTATTTTCTTGATGCCATTGTCGACTCTTGGCGGTTGCCTCATGGGCAGCCGCTAAGTCGTTCTCTAATTGGCTGAGTTCTATCTGTTTATCACTTAACTGTTGCGTTAGGTTTTCCGTATTAGTCATAGCTTTGCTGTGTTCTTGCTCGAGATTAACCAGCGTATCTTTGACTTGTGTTAACTCCGTGGTCTGGCGAGATAAGTTTTCTGATAATTCAGCATGGCGCTTATCCGCCTGTTGTTGCTGTTTTGCCAGCGCCTTATCTTTATCCGCAATACGCTGTTGATGCTCAGCCTCGGCATTTTGCTGACTTTGATTTTGCTGTGCCAGTGTTGTTTGAAATTGCGCTTGTTCTTTTTCAATTTGTTGCCGCAAACGCGCCATTTCTTCACTTTGTGCTTGGTTTTGCTGTTGTAATTTGTTGATACTCGCTTGGGCATTTTGATGCGCTGCCACCACATCAGCAAGCTCGATGTTCAAAGCGTTAATCTCTGCTGCTTGTTGGCTTTGCGCTTTTTCAGCTGCTTGTTCTAAGTGCTTTAACGCGTCACTATGGGCTTGATTTTGCTGCTGCAATTGCGCGATATTCTCTTGCGCTGCATTATGCGCCGCTACCTCGTCTGCTAACTCTGCAGTTAAGGTCGTTATTTGCTGTGATTGTTGCGCTTGTGTTTGCTCAAATTGCGCTGTGTTTTTACTTAGTGAGGCTTGGAGTTGTGTTTTTTCTGCGCTCAAGCTGGCAATTGTTGCTTGCTGCTGTTGAGTTTCTACCGTTAGACTTGATAGTGAGTCTTGGGTTTGTGCTTGTTGCTTCTTCATTGCGGCCAACGCTTCATTCGCTTTTGCCATTTCCGCGGCAAGTTTTTGTTGTTCGCGTTCTAGCTCACGTTTTTGCGTCATTAATTGCTCATTATCCGCGTTAACTTGTGTAATTTCTTCGGCGCTTGCTGTTTGTGTTTGCTGCCATTTTTTTTCTAATTGTTGTTTTTCATGGTCGTGCTCTTGCTTGGCAACTTGCGCATTACTCTCAACTTTAGCCAAAGTTTGCTCAACATGATGCAGTTTTTCTTTAAGCTCGTTATTTTCACGCTCAACGTTAAGTGTGCTTTCTTTTTGTTGTTGTAACGCTAGTTGCTCATTTTTTAATTGCACTTGCAATGCTTTATTTTGTGCTTCTAACTCAATGAGTTGCTGCTGCTCATGGCTTGATTTTTCTTTACCAGCTAATATTTTTTGCTCTTGTTCAGCTTTTAAATACTCTAGCTCACTGGACACTTGTTCATACTTGAGCTGCAACTCCGAATGCTGTTGATTTTGTACACTTAATGTAGCGGCTTTGGCTTTATCGTTTTTAAGTAAAGATTGATGTTCAACTTCTAGGGCTTTTAACTGCTCAGTTAAGTGGGTTACTTCAGCCTGCTGCGCCTTTAATTGTTGTTGATGTTCAATGTTTTCTTGTGTTAATTTCGCCGTTTCAGCGGCTAATACCGAGCTTTCGGTAAGCTGTTCTTTTAACTCTAATTCAGAGTCGGTTAATTTCGCATGATTCAGCTTTTCAGCATTGAGTAAATCGGTTTGTAATTGCGTTATTTGTGCTTGCTGGTTTTCTCTTTCTGCTTCAAGCTTAGCGAGCTGATTAGTGAATTCTTTTGCTTGTTGTTCAGCTTGCTGTTGCTGGTTTTGTTGCTGTTTTTCTAAGGCAATAAACGTAGGGTGGTGGGTAATAACGTCAGCGCTAATTTCCATATTATCACTGTAGTGACTGAGCAGTGCAGTAATTTTATCTTCAATTTGTAAATAAATATCGCCGGCTAAGTTTTGAATATTTTCTTCAATATCAATGGGTAACTTTTTCTGTTCGGTCATGTGGTATACATCCTTAACCCTAGATCAATTAAAAATCTGCAACCAAATCTTCCTAGCAGAGGTTTAGTTTTTATTTAGTATTAAACATAAAGCTTTAAAAAGATAAGTTCAACTCAAAAAAAAGGGCCAAACGGCCCTTTTATTAACAATCAGCTTATTTAACGATTATTTTTCTTCGTCAACTGTCACCGGAGAAAAGCGAATCGCGTTCACTTTCGCGGTTGACTCGCTTAAGTTTCGTAATTGCGCTAAGCGATTAATTTGTCCTGCCGAACCTAACATAGCGTGGATCGGGATAAATAAGCCGCGCTTATGAAAATCAAGCACTTGCTCATCGCTTAACGCTTGTACTTTTTTCTCATCGATACCGTATAAGCCGATCAGCTTTTTGGTTTCACCTGACGCTAAGTTAATATGTAACTCAAGCTCTAAGAGTAAGTCATTGTCGACTAACTCTTTAATGAACTTTTCATTCATCACTTCATTGTCATATAACCGCCCTAAAGAGTCTTGAACATTTTTACTAAACTCAGTGTCGTTACCTTCTTCGTCAAACAAGGCATGTTCTTTATCTTCACCAACAAACTTGCTGTCTAAATCAATGCAGGCTGTTAAGGTTTTTTCTTTATCTGGATCAACACCCAATGAAAATGGTGCCATTGAAATGCTTTGTGGAATATACACTGCATTCCACGAACCTTCTTTGTGATAAAGGTTTTCACCCGCCTCTAAACCTAACATAACCACACTGCGGTAGCGCTCTGAACCTTGGTCTTTTACAATAATAACGGGGTAGCTAGTAGCCGCTTGTGAGTATTCTGGCGCTGTGATTGGGGCTATATGCTGATTGGCAACGTGCGATAAGTCACGTTGTGCCGCTACTTTGATGTTTTGGTGCTTTTCTTTTCTAATTGGAGTGATGTTAGCCATTAATAATTTCTCTTGTTTACTGCGTCTTTAATCATTGTCGTTTTTAGACACTTTTTTATTGTTAATAACAGTTATGGAGACACTCGCCATGGCTTTCAATGGTATACTGACAAAATATCGCAAGATTTTACGATTTAGCATCATAATTTTTGCCAGCAACAATATTTAAGTACCTTTAAAACAATAGGTTAAGTTATGAAAATCAAGTCTGCTTTTTATATTTTTTTCCTCCTTTTTAGTCCCGCATCGACGGCATTACCCAAATTTACCTTAATATTTGGTGAGTCTAAGCAAGGCTTTACGCAGGTAAAAATTAAAAATGAAACCTTAACCGCACTGGCTTGTTTTGTCGCTATTGATGGCTATCAAAAGAAATTTCAATTGCGAGCAAAATCAACTTCTGATTGGATCACCAGTACTGATAGCCGCTTTAACTACCAACACTTTAAAACTTGGTGTGATTATCTGGACCTAAACCCAAACTATCGACTTTACCCGCTTTATTAATTACAAAGATAAATCTGATACTCGTTCGCCACTATGAAACCTTTGTTATTACTAATCACGTCATAGACAATGGCGAGCACGATTTGTTATTTTAAAAAGAGTCCACTAGTATGGCTACCAACTGGCAAGTGGCTTTTAGACCTTAACCCCGCCACTCGACTCAATATATCTAGAGAATTAAAATGGATTTAAAAGCACTATGTTTAGCTAACGCTGCGCACAACATTTTAAGCACACGTTTTCATCAATTATTACTGCTAATAGCGGCTTTATTATTAAGCTTTAATCTACATGCACAACAGAACAATACGGAAACAAAACCGACATCACGCGTATCAACATCAATACTAGATGAGCGGGTTGAGTCTGTGGCGCAAGCGGTAACCAACCCATTTGCATTGTCACAACATAGGTTAAATTACTTATTACCCTTTAGTTATGTCAGTGACCCAAACACGATTAATGCCGTGGGATTAAATACCGAAAATGTTGATCACCTTGAGGCAAAATATCAAATTAGCGTTAAGCTGCCTATTTACCAACCCAAGTTAAACGCTTCTGGCTTATATTTTGGCTTTACCGCGGTATCGTTTTGGCAAGTTTATAATAGTGAAGTTTCTAAACCTTTTAGAGAAACTAATTACGAGCCTGAGCTATTTTATGCTTGGCATAATGATTTAACATTTGCTGGCTTTAAGTTTAATCAAACCCGTTTCGGCTTTAGTCATCAATCCAATGGTCAAAGTGGCTTGCGTTCGCGCAGTTGGAACCGTATTTACGCCTCAGCAATATTTAGCGATAAACATTCGTTTTATCATATTAAGGCCTGGTATCGCATCAAAGAAGATGAGAAAAGTGACCCGTTTGACTCTGCTGGTGATGACAACCCTGATATCACTCATTTCTTAGGCCATGTCGAGTTTGGTTATGGTACAAAATTGGGTAAGTTTAATATTATGGCGCTACTGAGAAACAATCTAAAAACAAGCGATAACAAAGGTAGCATAGAGCTAAACTTGTCTTACCCGATCAATAAGCGATACGATGTTTTACTGCAATATTTTACCGGCTATGGTGACTCGCTTATTGACTATAATCGCCAACAGCAACGTATTGGCTTAGGTTTGCAGCTTAAATTTATATAGTCATTAACAAGCCACTAAATAATAGCGGTAGGGGGGTGATTAATGTTTATGGTGAAGTACTATCTTATCGGTGCGATTCTCGCATTTGCTGGCGTGCTATTAAGTAACACCCTATTTTCGCAACTCATTTTTGCTTGGTTAGGGTTTTCGCTAGCCTTAGTCAGTTTAGCTTATATTTTTGATTTACCTTGGATTTTCAGAAAAAAACAAAACGGTAGTATTCCCGTCTACATTCGTTGGCTGTTTATTCCTTTTTTACTTGGTACCCAGTTATACAATGCATGGGCGAGAAAGCACGACAAGGTGCCGGCCTTGCAAAAAATTGATGACAAGCTCTTTCTGGCTTGTCGATTATTTCCTTCCGATATTGCCAACTTAGAAGCCGAGGGTATCACAGCAATATTAGATGTAACGGCGGAATTTGATGGTCTAGACTGGAGTGCTGAAAGCCAACAACTTAATTACCTTAATTTACCAGTATTAGATCATAAAAGTCCTGCCGCTAAACAGCTTACACAAGCCATACACTG
The DNA here is from genome assembly GCF_002104455.1 of Colwellia chukchiensis. GTDB lineage: Bacteria > Pseudomonadota > Gammaproteobacteria > Enterobacterales > Alteromonadaceae > Cognaticolwellia > Cognaticolwellia chukchiensis. The sequence goes on from NZ_NBOC01000010.1 coordinate 63,957, forward strand.
GATAGAAAACCAATTACTAAACTCCAACGCTGTGGTGGTGCATTGTGCGTTAGGCCGTGGTCGCTCAGTGTTGGTTATGGCGGCATACTTATTAAGCAAAGATAAGTCGCTAACCGTGGCCCAAGCGCTAGAAAAAATTCAAGGTATTCGAGCAACTGCAGGCCTCAATAAAACACAATTATCGGCATTAAGCGGTTTTCATCAAGCGGGTACATTAACGCTAACGCCCAGTATTTGGTTAATTGCTAATCCCGTGTCAGGTGGTGGCAAGTGGCCGGCGAATAAAGCGGAAGTTTTGCAACGTTTATCGACACATTTTGTATTGCGTATTTTAGAAACCAGTGCACAAACCTCAGCACAAACATTAACCCAACAAGCGATTGCAGAGGGTGCCAAAACCATTATTGCCTGTGGTGGTGATGGTACGCTAACCGAAGTGGCCAATGAAATCGTACAAACCGATATCACTATGGGTATATTACCCATGGGCACTGCCAATGCACTGGCACATGTATTGTTTGGCTTTCATACTAAGCTGATCCCAGTTGGCGTAGCATGTGATGCTATTATTGCTGGCAAAACAACAAAAGTTGACAGTGCAAAGTGCAATGGCAACTTGCTATTGTTATTAGCGGGTTTAGGCTTTGAAAATGAAATGATCAGCCGTGCCAATCGTGCCGAAAAAGATGATGGTGGCCAATTCGCCTACTTACAAGCGTTATGGCAAGCAATGAATCGCAATGAAGTATTACGCTTACAAGTTCAGTTTGATGACCAAGCAAGTAAAACCATTGACACCACAAGCCTCGTTATTGCCAATGCCGCGCCATTTACCACGGTATTAGCCCAAGGTGGTGGCGAGCCCAATATTAAAGATGGCTTACTTGATATTACTTGGTTGCCACCGCAAAAAAATATAAGCAGTAATATGCTCAGCTTGGCTGAATTAGCCTTATCAGGTTTAACACCGCAGGCAAAACCACTACAAAGCGAGCATACAAACGCAAAAAAAGTACAAATAAGCGCTGCTCATAAACTTGACTATGTTATTGATGGTGAGGTGTTTTCTGCCAGCAAATTAAGCATAGAAATACTGCCTAAGTCATTAAACATTTTGGTTAACTAGCACGGTAATATAAAAGCGATTATGGGTTTTTGCGCTGCTAGGCTACTGCTATAATACTTGCCGCTGCTGACACTTTAATATGTTATTTTTACGCTATACAAGGAACTAAAAATGAATGCTAAACGCTACTACGCACAGTTAAAGTCGCTTTTTATCCTAATATTGTTATCTGCTACCTTAGGCGCTTGTGCGACCGTGGAAGGCGCTGGCAAAGATCTAGAAAAAGCCGGTCAAGCGATCCAAGATGCGGTTAATAATTGATATTAACGTTTAAACAAACCTAATAATTGGGCCAGTATCCTTTGCATGCTGGCCTGTTCAGTTTTACTCATTCACCGCAAGTAGCCTGTGGTTACTTCGCTTGGCAACAAGCTAGCGCGACTGCGTGTAATGGCTAATACGCTTAATGCGTCTGACTAACTGCTCACGATCACACTCGCTGATCGACTGCTCAAGTTGTTGCTGCTGGATCATCTCGGTTTGCGTATTAACAAAATTAACTTGTTCTGATGACTTTGCTTGTGTTGCCAGTGCGTATAAGCAATCTAACATTCTAATAGTCACGGCTAAATTTCCTTGACCTTGTTGCCTGATTTGATCAAACGCTGCGGTTGCAATGCTGCTAAACGCCAGTCTTTTATTAATGACGCGTAACTGCTGCTCAACAAAAATATGAGTTGGCGGAAAATCTTTGTCGGTTAAAGTGCATAATACAGCGGTTAGTTTATCAATGCAGGTGATGGCAGTGTAGGGGTCGTTAATGCCGGGCGATAGCGCACGCAAGGCAATTTCAACCAATTGATGTACGGCAAACTCAGGATCTTGTACCGGTGTTCTAAAAGCACCTAAGACAATATGTTGAGTAATATCCTCTGCTAGCGTTTGCTGCATATCATGCTTGGCATAAACAGTAGCAACAACGGCATTTTCCACGATAAAGTTACCCGCTAAATAGTGCAACTCAATAATACACTTTGACTCTGTCGCCAACTCAAGTAAACATTTTTGATCTATCAGTTGCAGATAGCCACTGACGGGAGCAAGGACCTGATGTTGCGTCAAGTCTTGCTTTTGCTGTGCTGAAAATTGCTCAGCGTGGCTCTTTGCCTCGCCTGATGTTTTAGGAAACAAGGCAGTAATATGCTTTTGTAGCTCACAAAATACACCATCAATCACCACATCAGCCTGAATTGAAGTTGCGACATGATGAATAAAAAAAATTAAAATCCAAATACTGAAACAGGTCAGGGCGATGGCAAGCGCAACCGAAATGCCAGGTTTAAAAGCAAATGGCGCTTGAAAGCTCAAAGCGCAGAACAACAAAATACAAAATACAAATGTCGCAATAAAGCTTCCTAAAACAAATTGCGTGGCTTTGTCCATCATAAAGTTGCGCATTAAACGTGGACCAAATTGTGAAGAAGCTAGCGTTAATGTCACAATTGTAATAGAAAACGCGATACTGGTAACTGTGATCATCGCCGCAGCAATAGTCGCTAATAAAGAGCGGACTGCGCTGACATCTGTTTGATATAAAATAGAAAAAACGCTTTTGACGTCTAGCGGTTGCATGACATCAATATAAATACTAACCGCCGCCAGAAACAGCGAAAATATCATCATTAAACTTGGAATAAACCAAAAACTCGCTTGGGTTTTTTCGATTAATGGCGCCAATTTGTTATTCATTTTTTTTCCTAACGCTATCGTATTTAACGGCTCGCCTAACAAATACTGCTGCTTTATAAAATAGTAGTTTATTTTCACGCTATGGCTTAGCTTAAGCACTAAAAAAGCCTTTAATCAAAAACGACTAAAGGCTTTTACAGCTGCTGTTATGGTACTATTGGCGACCCAAAAGCCGTTACTTAGCCTGAGCATTCAGCTTTTGAGATAAGTGTTCAATCACATCAAGCGCACTATAGCTCGACTCATTTGGCTTCATCCCTTTGCCGAGACGAATTTCTAAAATACTGTGTACTTCTTTACGGTTACTGCCGCTCGTCAAGGTAACACCAATCTCATTGGCTGGCCGGCGGTGTGTTTCACAGCTTAACAAACCACAATGACGCTCTATACGTTGTTGGTGCGACAAGCCAATAGCCGAGGCAGGTTCAACTTTTTTTGACTCGACAAAGGTTTCTTTGCTCGTAACAACAAACCAGTCATAGCCTTGTTGCTGAGTCAGTTCTGCAGATCTTAATAAGGCATAATCAGCCGCATCAGCAACACTCGTTGAAATACTTTTAAACTGTACTCGAAACCTGTCTTCAGTAATTTTTTGCTCACTATAGCCAACAGAGCCATTAGCTGCTGGGCGATACGCAGGCTTAGATGCACATGCCGTTAGTAAAAACGCTATTAATATGATGGTTGTAAAGTTTCTCATGATTATTCCCCTTGATTGTGTTGCGTGTTTTGCCAATTATTATTAATGGCATGCTGTTCTTGTGTTCTATCCATGACCTCACCGCTGATCAGAGTATCGATAACATCATCAAGTTGGCCGTTATGCGACGCGGTGCGATATGCGTTGTTATCAGGTAAAGCAATAGCTTTTGACGCCTTCAATTGCCATTGCTCACCTTCTTTACAGGCAATATTAATACTGGCAGATTGCTCATTCTGGTGTTGAAACTGTCGGCAATAATGACCGCCATGATCGGTAAAACTTAAATTCGCCACGATACTCACGCCTGTTGCTGTGCTTGAAGTTGTGCCACTGGGGGTTTGCTCTAAAGCTTGTATCACACCAGCACTCAGTAAGCTTGGTTGCTGTGATTGCATTAAAGTTACGGTGCCAACACCAAATACCATGGCTATCCCCGCAGCTAGCGCGACGTGTTTTTGTAGGTGCTTAGTGACATTTCGCCAGTGTGATAAACGCACCACATTATTTGCGCTGCTTGTCGGCTCAGTAACTTGAGCACTGGCTACTTGACGATCAACCGCTTGAGCTAAGTGCACTAGTTGCGTTGGTATTGGCGTCTGATCTATGACTGCAGCATGTTCTGCAACCCATTGATCTGCTTGGGCTAAGTCGGCTAAGCGCATCACTAACTCATCATCTGTTTCTAGCGCAAGGCGCACTATTTCCATGTCTTCTTCACTCAGCTCAGCATCGATAAACCCGCTTAACATTTCATCACTGATGTTCATAATTCTGCTCCTATTTGCTGAGGCTTGATCAAGGTTAATAGTGTACTTCGTGCCCTTGATAATCGACTCATCACCGTCCCTAATGGAATTTCCATCGATCTTGCCACGTCTTTATAAGACATCCCTTGTACTGCCACTAAGGCGAGAATAGCCCGTTGTTCGTCTGGTAACTGACTCATGGCTTGATTGACCTGTAACAACAGCTCTTTTTGTTCAAAATTTGACGACTCATCAATACTTTGCTGCTCTTGTAACTCAGGTTTACGCGTAGCATTTTGCCTCACTTTTTGTGCGCGATACTCATCAATCCAGACATTTCGGCACACCTTAAACGCCCATTTCGTAACCTCTACGCCAGTCGGCACAGGTTTTGTTAACATTTTTTCTAGGCTGGTTTGCACTAAGTCATCGGCGTCAGCGCTATTTCCCGTTAACGAGTAGGCAAAGCGTCTAAGCATTGGTAGTATATTTTCAATGGTCTGATTCATGTTTTTTACTCCTCTTACTAAAGAAGACGTTTGTAAAAAAAATTTATTCCATAAAAAAGGAAATTTATTTTCACTTGAAACGTTTTATAAACCACATACTTATATTTTAGGCTTTAGGTTAACATGAAATTATTAGCGTTAACGACGGTATTACTTTGCTCCGTCAGTACATTAATACCCGCCCAGCAACTAACCACAGGCAAGATGCTAGGACAAATCAATGCGATTACAGAAAGCACAAGCAATATTATCCCCACCCATACTCGGCCAATAGCACTACCACCTTTTGCACTTAGCACATTACCTGATGTAAACAGTGTTAGCACTGAACCCCTAACTGCACTACCGAAATCATTAGCGATAACCAACAGTGCTGGGCAAGCGCTATGGTTAGATGTCGAAGTTGAACAAGGCTGGCGTGCGGTACAAGGGCAATGGCTATTATTAGCAGACGATGACAGCAAAAAGCGCTTAATAAGTCATGGCGCTCAAATACTGAGTGAGTCTCATTATACAGGCTTAGGGCTTGCCTTATTACGGTTTCAGGTGCCAACCGCATTAGACTCAAAATCTGCTTTAAGCAAGCTTTTATCAACACAAGCCATGCAAAGTTTAGCAAGAAACCATATTTATCAAGCACAAAGCCAGGCTAATGCACCACAAGATAGTCCGCACTTTAATGCACCATTAAGCACTACAAGCCAAGCCCATATTTGCCAGTCACCAGTAACAGTGGGCATAGTCGACAGTGCTGTCGATACTGAGCATGCCGCACTTAGCCACGCCGACATAACCAAAAAATCATTCTTACCTAACACCTTAACTGCATCACTACACCACGGCACCGTTATCGCTAGCTTACTCGTTGGCAACAGCCAACACCTGACCCCCTTATTGCCTGCAGCTAAAGTTTATGCTGCGCAGGTGTTTTATCAACAGTCAGACTATGCCCAAGGGGCAACCTTATCAGCCATTATTTCTGGGCTTAACTGGCTGTTAGAGCAAAACATAAAAGTGATCAACATGAGTTTAACGGGCCCTGAAAATGACATATTACAGCGGGTATTAAATGCTGCTATTGCCAAAGGCGCTTGGGTTATTGCCGCCGCCGGTAATGAAGGTCCGGCGGCGCCGGCTATGTATCCTGCGGCATATCAAGGTGTCATTGCCGTGAGCGCAATAGATCAACAGCAGAAGCCTTATCGCTGGTCTAATCGCGGCGATTATATTGATTACGCAGCATTAGGGGTCAATGTTGCTACCGCCCAAAGTGGTGGTGAGTTAGGACGAGAATCTGGGACGTCAATCGCGGCTCCTGTGGTTACGGCTACTATCGCTTGTTTAAAAGCGACACATGGAGACAATAAAAAAGCCCTTAAAGCGGCCTTAAATCAATTAGCCATTGATCTTGGACCGCAAGGTAAGGACCCCATTTATGGTATTGGCGCGATATTACGGCGCTAGAATTTTGCTTTAATAGCTAGAGAGGACTTGGTTTGACTGTAGGTTTGGCTATCCAGTTGTGAACGGTAGTCGCCATATTCAAGTTGGCTTTCCAATGCTAAGTAGCGATTAAATGCTAACTGCCATTGTGCTTGAAAAACATGTTGATGCTCATCACGACTCGACATCTGCTGATTTGACAGTTGCTCATGACTTACCGACTGAAAGTCTTTCGACTGAAAACGCCAAGCTAGCGCTGCAGTTTGCGCGAAACCCAAGGCGGTAAACTTTTGCGAAAACTTGGTATTTACGCCGTAGCTATAATGACTAAACTGTGGATCGACAGCGTTTTCTTTATCAGCACTAACCGCCAACATAAACATAGTCTTACCGTCGTTAATAAAGTGAAATAACGAAGCATTAGCCCCATAAGCATCAGCATCACGGTCGGTTACATGTGCAAATTGTTTACGTTTAACTTTAGCACTTGTGCGCAAAAACGTGCTCGGTTGTAAATAAGTTCCTAAATACATACTGGCTTGTTGAAAAGTTAAAAAGCGCTCGCCGGCTAATATTGCTTTTGCGCCATCATAGCGCAGCCCAAGCGCTTTTTGCTGCCATTTATAGCTCGCATCAACACTTACCTGATGCAACGAAAGGTCAAAGGCATCAAATTCGTTATAGTCTTGTGCTTGAAAGCGGTACGATGTTGAAATTTTCGCTTGCTCGTTAACCTGCCATACGCCGGCTACTGCCGCGTTTTTTTCAATACCACTATCGGCTTGTGAGCTCACTTCATCTAACTCATCAATACTCAAAGCTGAGTTACTTATCACACCGATGGAAACTTCACCATTAAATGTAACGGGCGCTGTTGTGGTAACTGCCGCCAGTAACGGCATAGAAAATAAAGCCCCGACACTTGCCATAATATACTTCATGTTAATCACCTCAAAAATATAAAAAGCGCCAGTTCAACTGGCGCATTTAGCTGCGCAATATTACAAGCCAACGGCTAAATCATTTGCTAATGTGCTAGCAACTTCAGCAGCAGTAGCCGCCGCTAGTTCAGCGCTTACTTGCTCGCTTACTAAGCTATTAACTTGTTGATTAACATTGTTTGTTACTGCCATCTCAGCGCTTGAGGCGATTGCGTGATTCACATTGGCCGTCACCGTTTGTTCAAGTGCTTGTGTGGTTTGCGCCGCAGCATCTAATGTCACTGCCTTGGTGGCATTGCTGGTAACCTGCTGCGCAACTTGAGTACTGAGTGCAGCACTATTTTCTAACGTTGAGCTCAAGGCCAAGTTTGCCACGGTATTGTTTGCTAAAGCATCTGTGCTCGGCAGGCTTGATTGTGGCTCAGCTGCCGCATCGGTTTGCGCTAAGCTGGGTAAATCAACACGAGTAACTTGACTCAGAGCTGTTGCTACAGTCGTGCTCGCCGCAGAGCTAATATTGCTATCCTCACCAACGCCGGCGGAAAGCTGACTGAGTTGTTGACTATTACTGGCGATCGTATGCGCGCTTGAGTTGTTATCAAGGGCATTATCTGTTTCGGCCGACGTTGACTCGCTTGCAACATCTTTGCTCGATGCAGCCGGCGCTTGCAATGTCGTCAATGCGACGTTTGTCGTTTCGTTAACCGACGTCGCGAGCTGCGATGTCTGCGCCAATGCTGTGGTGGTGTTTGCGGTTATAGCCAAAGCAGCATTTGCACCTGTTGTTGCGTTACTAGCTAAGGCACTGACAAGTTGAACATTTTTATCAAGTGTTTGTGAAGTGGCAATTGCTGGTGCCGTTTTTGACGTCGCTTGCTCTGCATCATCTGGAGCCGATTCCGTGCTTGTTGAGTCACTCTTGCTGGCAGTAAGTTGTGAGTTACTATTCACCGATGTTGAAGCTTGTGCTTGCGCTGATGCTGAGCTGTCAGCATTGTTTGTTTGTGCTGACGCATTCGCTTGCTGATTAACTTGCGTGCTATGTTTGACTTCAACGTCGCTCGCGTGTGCAATCGCGCCCCAACAACTCATGCCACTTAATACTAATACTTGTGCAATTTTATTTAATTTAGTCATGTTTGCTTCCTCTGATGTCTATTTACGTTAATGACACTGAGATAACGGGTGACGCCGGGGGTTTATTCCCAAAATAAATAAAAAAACAGCACTAAAAAAATATACTAATTATATTTCAGCAACTTAAACCAAGCCTTAATCAAGCAGCAAAGCTATTGCAGGCAGAACAATAACCGAAAAATCTAAAAACTAGCCATAAAAAAAGGCCTTGGCAGGCCTTTTTCATGAAAAGCGACTATAAATTAACAGTCTTTATCCTTGGCACCGGCGCTTGCTTTAGCTTTTTCACAAGCATCTTCAATGGCATTACCAGCATCGGTTTTCATATCACTTAATTTATCGCCGGCGGTATCCTTGAACTCCCCTAGCTTATCAGCGGCAGACTCTTTCATTGCACCAAGCTTATCGCCGGCAGATTCCTTCATTTCACCGAGTTTTTCGCCGGCGGCTTCTTTCATCTCGCCAACTTTTTCACCCGCAGCTTCAAGGGCGTTGCTCGCTTCTTCTTTCATGACACCGACTTTATCACCGGCTTTTTCTACCATTTTGTCAACTTTTTCCCCTGTGCTTTCTGGCTCTTTATCGCTGCATGCGCTTAAGCCAAACATGGCCGTTGAGATTATTAGTACGCTTGATAGTTTTTTCATAAATGTCATGTGTTTTTCCCTATAGTTTTGGTGATTTTCCACGCAATGCATTGGCAATTAACGAAACAACCAACAACACAACGAAAATAAAAAAGATAATTTTAGCTATACCAGCGGCAGCACCGGCAATACCACTAAAGCCTAATATTGCCGCAATTAAGGCAACAATTAAAAAGACTAGCGCCCAACGTAACATAATCAGCTCCTCTGTGTATTTAAAAAGCAGTTCCTACTATAGGTTAGTCGTTATTTATGCTAACAACAAAAAAGATACGCAACTAATGATGGCTAGGTGCAATAGCGACACTTGAGGCGAGCAGCAATATTGCCGGAATTTTGCTGCGGCTTGGCGATAAACATTGCGCTGCGCCACTAAGTACCGAGTAGTCGCCGCACTCAACACTGCTCTGTTGACCAAGAAAACTTGAAGGCTAAAACGTCAATGCGCTATAAATAACAGCCACTTACAGCACGCTATATGTTCACGCTTGCAATCGTCAATTAAGCATCATGGTCACTGTTGAAGTGAGTGACGACTAGCTTGCGTACCGCCATCTAACCTACTCTGCTGGGTAGGTTATTTTTTAATTTACATTGCCCTACCCTTGGTATTGCTTGTAGTAAGCCTGTGCTTTTACTAACGTTGTGGTGACATAAAATACTGTTGATTGCTACTAAAGCACAATGATATTTAATGTTTGTATACGTTTCATCAACAACTTTTATTGGCCCACTAAGCTCGCTAATGCTCACTGCTTTAGGCAATTTATTATCACTAGGAACAACTAAAAATGATTAATCGAAATAACCCCAGTAAGTATTATTCACAAAGTGTGGTACACAACGACACTGTGTATTTATCAGGTATGATTGCGGAAAATTATCAGGGTGATATGACTAGTCAGTGCCAAGAGACCTTCGCCGCAATTGATGCGGCCTTGGCTAACGCTGGCACAGACAAGTCTAAATTGTTATCACTGCAATGTTGGATAAGTGATTTTAGCTATTTTGATGATTTTAATGACGCTTATGAGCAATGGCTAGACGCAGATAGTCTCCCCGTCAGAGCCACGGCTGAATGTGCTTTGTATGATCCGCGTTTGAAAATAGAAATTATCGCCATAGCGGCACTTTGATTAGTAACTAAAGGTTGAAAGTTATGAACATTGATTTTCGTTTATTTACCATGCCAACTGAAGGTTTGTTGGTAATAGCACTGCCAGAGTCTAAGCAACTTTGTGCTATTGGCAAGCAACTTGATAGCATCATGACTGGTGCGATTGCGCGCAGTCTCGCTACAACTCGCTTTAGCGGCGCTTTTGGCGAAACAGTAGATTTGGCTTGTCCTGCGGGCGTTGGCCCAGACCACATACTATTGATTGGCCTAGGCAACGCCGCGGCTATGACTTTAAATCAATGGGAAGTTATTGGTGGTAAAGTCTGTGCTCATGCAAAAAATCCGTCACTATCTTCATTAGCGTTTTACCTCAGCGATAACACAGACACTACCGCCAGCCCTGAAGCCATACTCAGTCATGTGGCTTTCGGTGCACTGTTAAAATCCTATCGTTTTGAAAAATATCGTACAGTAAAGTCATTTCAGCTTGAACGTCTTAGCTTAATGGCGAATGACGTAAAGCCAATAGCAGCCGAGTTAACCTTTAAGCGCTTAAAAGCGATCGCCGATGCGATATTTTTAACTCGCAACTTAGTGCTTGAGCCCGCCTCGGTCATGACACCTATGGCATTGTGCTCAATGGCAGAAGCCTTAACTCAATATCAGGTGAAAACGCAAATTTTTAGTGGCGATCAAGCACTGGCTGATGATTTTCCAGCCACGCTAGCAGTTGGGCAAGGCAGTGTCGAAACCTCGGCGGTTTGTGTGATGGAATGGCGTGGTATTCACGGTGACAAAAAGCCGGTAATTGCGCTTGCAGGTAAAGGCGTAACTTTTGATGCCGGCGGCTTAACCATTAAATCAGAAAGTCAGCAACGCTTGATGAAAATGGACATGGCAGGCGCAGCAACCATTATTGCCGTGATGCAAGCGATTGCGATGTTAAAGCTTGATATCGGTATTGTCGCTGCTTTTGGCGCCGTAGAAAATATGCCCGGTAGCAATGCTTATCGCTCAGGAGATGTTATTGCGATGAAAAACCAGACCTCGGTGGAAGTGACCTTTCCAGATGCTGAGGGTCGTCTGGTTTTAGCTGACTTAAATACTTATTTATGTCGCACATATCGACCTAATTTTTTGCTTGATGTTGCGACATTGACCGCCACTGTCGTTGCTGCTTTAGGTGATGGTTGTACTGGTATGTTTAGCAACGATGACCAACTAGCCTCGGCCCTTTTGCAAGCAGCGGAGCAAGCGAATGAGCCGATGTGGCGATTACCGCAAGGTAAAACTTATTTGGCGTCATTAGACTCCCATATTGCCGATATGAAAAATATGCCAGCGCCTAATTATATCGGCGTACTAGCAGGCTCTGCATCGGTTGCTGCTTCATTTCTTGAGCACTTTTCTGAAGATTGTGCTTGGGCCCATCTCGATATGTCTGGCTCAGCTTGGCAGGTTGCTGAGAGCGATCTAGGTCCTGATGGTGCAACAGGTGCTTTGGTGCGGACATTAATCTATTGGCTGGAAAGTATGGACAATAAATAGCGGCTAAGATTAGAGCATACTCGTTGGGGTGTTGATGATGTCTGCTCGACAAAACCAACTCGCTGGCTTACGTTAGCAATAAGCTTGCTACTCGTTATTAAGCGTAAGTCAGTCTCAACCTGCGGGCTAATATACCTGTAATGATCAAAAACGCTGATCGTATTTCAATAATAAGGCTAAAGATCGTAGCCATTGCTGATGAAAAAAATGCTCGCTTTATTGCGATTACTGACATTGATCTTGGCAAAGAGGTTTTTCAAATGAAATTTAACCGTATTCTCGGATATACCTAAGTTCGCACTGATTTGTTTGTTGCTTTTTCCTTGCGTAAGTAGCGGAATAAGTTGTTGCTCTCTATGTGAAAGCCCAAATTTAGCAAAATCTGAATGGCTGTTTTTTTTAAAACCATTGATGACATCGTTAATGAAATCTAACGCAAGTTTACTTAGTAAATGACCACTATGTTTTTTAAATTTTATAAGTAAATATTCTATGCTCGCCGGCACTTCATAAAAAACCTGTTTTATTTTATATTTAGCGCAATCTTGACAAACATCCAGCAAAATATTGAATGCTTTCGGGTTACTGTCCAACGATGAATACGCGATAGCCTGAATTATTTTTGCTTTTGCAATATCAATCATTTGCTTGCTATTAGTACAAATTTTCAATAATTTTTCTGTATGAAACATGGCTTTGTTCGCGACATTGTTTTGTAAAAAATAAATGGCCTGCAGCGTATGGTATTCACCTTTGACTTGCCACAAATGCAGTTCTTCCGACCAGTATTTTTCGCGGATAATTTTATTATTTAAAGTGGCAAATAAATCCTTATGGTTAAAATGAAAGGCAACTTTCTGGGCCAGCACATCCAATAACATTTCTAGTCGCCATAACTTTCGACTACGGGCGGTTTTTTCTCCACGCGCAAGGTAGTCATAACAAGTGGCTTCGTCGTTATCTGCCAGTGCCAAATTAATCGCCAGTTTGAAGGTCACCGCATAAATATCATACCAACAATCTCGTAATTCTAACGCGATAATGCTGTGTTCTAGTAAGGCTTTTGCTTTATCCAGTTGCCCCATCTGATAATAAATATTGGCGGTTAAACACATAGCCATTGATTGCAAGCCACTATCCATACCTAAATGCTCTTCAGCTAGTTTTCTCGCATGATCAAATAGCGACAAGGCGCTTTCTAAATGCCCTCGGTAAGCCTTACTTTGGCCGTGATGTAAAGTAATGTAATTCACACCCACCCAGCAATTGGCAAGTTGCATTTCTCGGCTACAGTTAACAGCCGTTTGCTCAGCGAGTTCAAACTGGGCATATTGGTTATAAAGCAACGCCTCAAAAGCCAGTAAAGTGCCTCGACCTAAATGATCATTTAAGGCAAAGGTCTTAATGGCATTATTAATTGCTTGTAATTGATTGGTTTCAAGAATTTGATCAAGATAAATTTTAACGATAAACCTCATCACCACAAAGTCGCGAGTACTCGCGTCAGACTCATAGCCCGAGGCAATAAGATCTTGATGGATAAGTTCAGCAACTTGGTATTGCTCTTCGGCGGCAACCACTTGGCCGAGTTTTAGATAAAAATAACATTGCAGCAAACCCAAGGTCGGTGACTCAGTAATATCTTTTTTACTGAAATGGCTCAGCAAAGATTCAACATAGCCGATACCTTTAGTTAAAATCATTTGCCAACCACCCGCTTTGGTGAGCAACTGCTTCGCTAACTGAATATTTTTTGCTCTTACACACTGACTGATCGCTTCATTTAAATGTGTTTTTTCAGCAAACCAAAGCGCAGCTTTACTGCGTAGCTCATTACATTGGCTTTCACCTACTGTCATCACAAAAGTTTGTTGCAGAAAGTCGGAAAATAAATGGTGATAACGAAATGAGGTATGCTCTTGATCTAAAGAAATAATAAGTGATTGCTGCTCATTAATACCGGCAATAATCGTCGCGCCATTGTCGATTTCACACACGTAATTAGCCAGCTCAATATCGAAACGATCTAAAAAGGAGGTTTTTAGTAAAAAATTTTGCGTAGCCAGATCAAACTTTTCAAATACTTGCTCTTTCATGTAGCTGGTAAGCGTATCAATATTATTGGTTAATACTCGCGTCGGATCTGTATGGGGGTTTTGCTGATACCATAAACGCAAAAGCTGTAACGCAACCGGCCAACCTTCTGTTTGCCGATGCAATAGCGCTAACTGTTTTTCGCTGACGAACTCGCTTAATAAGTGCTGAGTTTCTGCTAAGGAAAATTTCAGTTCTTCAGCACTAAGGTTAAACAATAACCCTTGCGCATAGAGTGGGCTAAGCTCAAAACTTGGTAGTACTCGGCTGGTAATAATTAAATGTAAGTGTTTAGGGCAATAATAGAGCAGGCGGTCGATAAAAGCCGCAATAATCGGGTCAGAGATGAAATGAAAATCATCAAACAACAAATAAATCTGATGCTGACTCTTTTGAATAACATTTAAAATCTCTTGGCTGAAGCTAACAAAATCAGCCTTAGCTGAGCTATTGTTAGCGCGAGCCAATAAGCTTTTATCGGCAATATTAATAAAAACCAGCGCATGACAAAGTAAACTAAAAAACTGATTCGCTTCATTGTCGGACGCATCCAAAGCAATCCAAACGGTTTTATTTTCTTCTGCTTGGTTAAGTGATTTTATATGTTGTGCCATTAAGGTCGACTTGCCAAAACCTGCCGGACTGATAATCGTGGTCAGTGCCATATGCCGATTTGAGGACAAGCGTTCGAGTAAATCTTTACGCTCGGTTAATTTAACGCGCTGCTCGGCTATGCGAAATTTTTGCTCTAAAATAGATAGTGGTTGAAATAGCTGCAAACTGTCCCCTATTACATTCGGTAAAATCTTAATCCCATAAGCACACCTTTAAAGTATAGCTTTTATTGTTATTTAAAAGCTACCTGATCGGGTAGGTCTGTTTTTTTATTATTGCGGACCTACTCCTTGCACTAATTGAAGCTCGCATTTTTTACTCCTAGTATGGATTTGAACTAAGCAACGACCGTCGTTCAATTAATTCTGAGTATTTTGGACATTAAAAGTATCACTATCGGGGAAAGGTATGACAATTATAAAAAAGCATCATAGTAAAATATCATTATGTGCAGTCGCGGTAGCCAGTGCATTGACAATGCCGACAGCTATGGCCGCCGACAACGACACTACCGTGGCAAACAACAGCAAGCAAGTGAAAGAAATTGAAGTGATCCAAGTCACTTCACGACTGCGCAAAGAAAGTATTCAAAATGTGCCTATTGCCATAACCGCCTTCTCAGAACAAGAAATAGAAGATATGGGCATTGAAAGAGCAGGTGACTTTATCGCTCTGACCCCAAATATGACCATGGTAGAAGCACAAAATGCTGGCACTAGCTTTATTACTATCCGTGGTTTATCACAAGTAAGAAATGGTGAGTCGCCTGTTGCCGTTTCCGTTGATGGTGTACTGCAAATTAGCCCGAATCAATTTAACCAAGATCTTTTTGATATTGCGCAAATTGAAGTATTGAAAGGCCCTCAAGGCGCGCTTTACGGTCGTAATGCCATTGGTGGTGCAATCAATATCACCACTAAAATGCCAACCGAAGAAACCTCGGGTTACCTTGAAACCGATATCGGTAATGGTGGCTTAAAGTCACTGACCGGCGCAGTCAGTGGTCAGTTATTTGACAACTTTCTTTACCGTGTTACCGCTTCACATAAAGAATTTGATGGTTTGATTGATAATGTTTACTTAAATACCGAAGTCGACTTTCAAAAAGACTCGAATGTCCGCAGTCGCTTTATCTGGCAAATCTCTGATGACTTTACCGCTGATCTTAGGTTATCTAAAGGTAAATCAGAAGCAGGGGCATTAAATTACGTTTATCAACCACTGTTTGGCATTAATGATGCGAATGATGCCAGTGTCGAAATTGAAGCGAATAACTTGGGTTACAACGAACGCGATATCTCATCAATCGCCTTAAAGCTAGACTGGCAGTTAGACTTAGGCCTGTTATCATTTATCACCGCTAAAGATACCCTAGAAGAAGTTTATGGTGGTGATCAGTTCCCGTATTCTCGCGCTATTTCGGCTAATTCGCCGTTTGGTGAAAATGCTTTCGATGGCACTCAAACTCAATACCTCGACGTAGACGCCAGCAGTTATGAGATACGTTTAACCTCAGCGGATGATCAAGACTTGCGCTGGATTGCTGGTGCATATCATTTAACAACCGACCGCTTTATTTCCTCAAGTACCGGCTTAGATTTAGGCTTAGGTTTACCGGTAATTTACCGAGATCCTACTGTCGCCAATGATATCAGCCCAACACAAACATTTGCCGCTGATGATAACGCCAATAACGCTTACGCGGTATTTGCGCAATTTAACTACAATTTTGCAGCAAGCCAAGAGTTAACAGTCGCCGCTCGTTATGATGTTGACAAGCGTGAACAAACTAACCGCGCACCGCTAAGTTTTGATAGCGACTCGGGGCAAGTGCGCAGCGAGGAGTTTAAAAAATTCCAGCCTAAAGTTTCCTACTCCTACACAGGTTTAGATAACATCTCACTTTATGCCACCTATTCTCAAGGCTTCCGCAGTGGTGGCTTTAATCAAAATGGTGTTGCTGCACTGGCAAGTACCATTGGTGTACAAGGGGTAACTGACTTATATAAAGCAGAAGAAACCACTAATATCGAAGCCGGTATTAAAGCGCTTTACCCCAAAGAAGCCACACGTTTTAACGCCGCGGTTTTTAATACCAAGATTGATAATCAACATTACTTTTTATTCGTAGGAGCCTTGGGTGCTCAGGTGCTAGCGAACATTGATGAAGTGAATTTGATTGGTGGCGAGTTTGATTTTAAAACCTCGTTAGCATCCAACTTTGATGTTTATGGTGGTGTGGGTATCACCGACAGTGAAATAAAAAGCTTTTCATTAGCCCCTTCAGACAACGGCAATAAGGCTCCTTATGTACCTGATTACACCGTCAATCTTGGTCTGCAATATAGTACAGAAATCATTGCTGGCTGGTTGACTATGGTCACCCTTGATGCCGAGCGCCGAGGCCAACAATATTGGGATACCGAAAATAGTACCGCGCGAAAAGCGCTTAATCTAGTCAACAGTCGCATTGGTTTTAATAGTGACGATGGCCAGTGGAGCGTTAACTTATGGGCGAAAAACATTTTTGACAAGAAATATAACGCGGAATGGGTATTAGGTGGATTTGCGCAAACTGCGACCCCAAGAAGCTTTGGTATTGAACTGCGTTGGACCATGGAATAATGATGAATTTAGCTATCAATGAAGCTGCTTTAGCCACGGCGCTAAAGCAGGGCAACACAAAAGCATATTTTATCGCCTTACAAGAAGAGTTAAGTCGACATTTTACCATCAAGTTACTGACCTTTAGCGAAGTGGATATGACGGCATTAAAAGCCAAAAGGCTTTACAGCTCGAATGAAGGTAGCTACAGCATTGGCGGCTTAAAGCCAATTGAGCAAAATGCTTGGACCGCGCGTGTTATTGAGCAACAACAAGTTTTTGTTGCTCACCAACACAGCGAGCTCGCGAAAGTCTTTTTTGACCATGCCTTAATTGCCGAGCTTGGCTTAGGCTCGGTAATTAACTGGCCGGTGGTCATGCACTCAAAGGTGATAGGAACGGTGAATATGCTCGCAGAAGATGGTGCTTATTTACACTCTGACTTACAGCCTTTAGAGCAATTATTGCCTTGGCTTGCCATCGCTTTTTTATCCAATTCGACCTGTAAGGAATAACCATGACTGAAAGAATATTTGTCGCCACCGATGTCGGTGGAACCTTTACTGATTTAGTCTGTTTTAGCGAAGATTCAGCCACCGGTATTCAACAGCTAAAAACCGCTAAAAGTGATACCACGCCGCCCAACTTTGAGCAAGGTGTGCTAAATGTTTTAGAGAAGGCAAACGTCAACGCTGAAGATATTGACTTAATGGCTCATGGTACGACGGTAGTGATCAATGCCCTAACTGAACGTAAAGGCGCGGTGACGGCACTGATCACCACACAAGGCTTTAGAGACATTCTCGAAATCGGACGAGGTGACCGCCCAGACTTTTTCAACTTGAGTTATCAAAAGCCGGAGCCTTATGTACCACGTTTTCTACGCTTTCAAATCCAAGAGCGTATCTCATATCAAGGCAATGTTGAGCAGCCATTGAACTTAGCGGCCTTACCGGACATTTTACAAAAAATGCGACAAGAGGGTGTTGAAGCTATCGCGATTTGCTTATTAAATGCTTATATCAACCCTTGCCATGAAAAGGCCATTGCCGAGGCGATTTTGGCACAAGCGCCAGAATTTGAAGTTATTTGCTCGCATCAAGTGTCGCGTGAATGGCGTGAATATGAACGGACTAGCACCGCGGTATTATCGGCCTATGTTCAACCGATCGCCTCGCGTTATTTGGAAAAGCTAAATCAAGGGTTGCTTGACCGTAACTTTGCTGGTCAACTTTATGTGATGCAGTCAAACTGTGGCGTTGACACCTTAAATTCAGCCAAGCAAGTACCGATTACTATGGTTGAATCGGGTCCTGCCAGTGGTTTTTGGGGCGCGGCGGCCTTAGGAAAAATCATCGGGGAAAATAATATTATTGCCCTTGATATTGGTGGCACCACGGCAAAATGTACCTTAATTAATGATGGCGAAGTGCCGATTGGCTCTGATTATTATATCGAGCGTAGCCAAACCAGTTCGGGTTACCCGATTATGGTACCTGTGGTGGATTTAGTCGAAATAGGTAATGGTGGCGGCTCTATCGCTTGGGTCGATGAGTTTAGTAAATTACATGTTGGACCACAAAGTGCGGCTGCCTCACCAGGACCTGTCGCCTATGGGCGTGGCGGTGATCAAATCACCACCACAGATGCCAATTTAGCCTTAGGCCGGATCAATCCAGAATATTTTTGTGGTGGTGAAATCAAAGCAGATATGGCCTCGGTCAATAGCTCACTCGACGCGTTAGCAGCGCAACTACAACTCTCTGCGGGCGAGGTCGCCAGTGGTATTGTGCGTATCGCCAACAATAATATGGTTAATGCCCTAAAATTGGTTTCGATCAACAAAGGTCATGACCCGCGCGACTTTACCATGGTGGCTTTTGGTGGTGGTGGCGGCATGCATGCCTGCGCGCTTGCCGCAGAGTTGGGCATCAAAAAAGTCATTATCCCTGCAACCGCATCGGTGTTTTCTGCTTGGGGTATGATGATGTCAGATATTCGCCGTGACCGTATCATGACCTATTTACGTCCTTGGCATGGCGAGCACATTGCCTCTATCAATGAGCAAATCAGTCAGTTACATCTGGAACTCAAGGACTCTTTTATCAGTGAAGCCTTGCCTGAAGAAAAAACCAGCTATCAAGTTTTCGGCCGATTCCGTTACTTAAATCAAGAGCATTCCATCGAAGTGCCCCTGCCGTTATCGGTGCAATTAGCTGATTTAGCGCCAGTAAAAGAGCTATTCCAAGCTATGTATGAAAAAGAATACACTTATCGCTTGGATACTGCAGTTGAATTGGTTGGTTTACATTTGGTCGGACAAGCGGATATCGGCAAAATTAAACTCGCCGAAAAACAGAAAACCGGCCGCTTGACAAACGAAACCATTAAAGGCGAACGTGTCGTCGACTACGCATTAGAGGGTCAGCATAAAGCCGTCATCTATAACGGTGATCTCTTTGAGCCACAAATGGCGTTTAACGGTCCCGCGGTGATAGAGCAAACCGGTACCACCATTGTGATCCATCCGGAGCAGTCCGTATACATTGATGAGTATGCCAACATTATCATCAGCATTAATAACACTGGAGGTTCGAAATGAGCACACAAGATCCAATCACCTATGAAATAATTCAAAACTCATTACGGGCAATCAGTGACGAAATGTTTTCCACCATTGGCAAAACAGCAATGAGCCCAATTATTTATGAAGTACTGGATATGGCCACCGCCATCGTCACGCCCAATGCCGAATTAGCTAGTGCCGGCTCAGGAATTCCTGCATTTGTCGGTGCCTTAGATAAATCAGTCGCCAAAATTATTGAATTACATGGCGTCGAAAACATTCATGATGGCGATATCTTTATCACCAACGACCCTTATTATGGCGGCGTGACACATTTAAATGATGTGGTGCTGCTTAAACCGGTTTTTTATCAAGAACAAATCATTGCGTGGACGGTCAATATCGCGCACTGGAACGATGTTTCTGGCAAGTCGCCCGGCTCAATGTCGGTTGATGCTACTGAAATATTCCAAGAAGGTATTAGAATTCCTGCGGTACGCATTTTTGCGGATGATCAGCCAATTTCTGGCGTTTTCGACATCGTGGTATGTAATTCCAGAATGCCGGAATTTTTAAAAGGGGATATGTGGGCGCAAATTGCCGCATTAAGATTAGGCGCAAAACGCATTATCGAGCTGGCCGACAAATACGGCGTTGAGGTCTATTTATCCGCCGTTGACAACTACCTAGCGTTTGGCGAGAAAATGGCACGAGCAACTATCAGTAAGCTGCCTGACGGTCACTACACAATTCAAGAGCTGCTAGATGATGGTACCAAGCTCAATATCGAGTTGGATATTGTCAACGATGAAATTATTGTCGACTTAACCAAGGCACCAGCGCAAAGCAGCGGTCCCAATAACCTCTCCCGAGATGGTACCTTGCTGGCTTGCCAGCTCACCTTAATGGGCTTGATTGGCGATCGCAATATGGCCAATGGTGGTTGTTTTAGGGTCATGAAAGTACTCACGGAGGAAGGCAATCTTTACCATGCGAAAGCACCGGCGGCTTGCGGCGTTTATTTTGAAACCTTGATCCGATTAAGCGACTTACTGTGGCGCTGTCTCGCTGAGCAGGTAACTGACCAATTACCCGCAGGTAGCTTTTCTTCGATTTGTGCCACCATTATGGGTGGGACCCATCCCGATACCAATAATCATTATTCTATTGTCGAACCAGAAATTGGTGGCTGGGGCGCGGGCAAAGGCTTCGATGGTGTTAATGCTATGTTCAGTCCCATGCATGGTGATACTTTTAACTGTCCAGCAGAAATTGCCGAAGCGCGCTATGGCGTGACTGTCGGACAATTAGCATTGAATGATGAAGATGGCGGTGCCGGGCAATTTCGTGGTGGCAAGGGCATAGTGCTTGATTATATCATTCGCAATGATAACAGCTTTCTAACCTGCGCTTATAGTCGTGCCAAAGTTCCGCCATGGGGTCTTAAAGACGGTGAAGCTGGTACCTTCAATCGCATTGAGGTGTTGCGTACTGACGGCAGTACTGAGCGTCATGCAATGGCCACCGAAGTAAAGACCAATACCGGTGATATAGTGCGGGTGATCACGGCTAATGGCGGCGGTTTTGGTGACCCTAAGCAACGCGACCCTAAGGCAATAGCCGATGATCTTAAAAACGGCTATGTCTCGCTTGACTATGCAAAATCGGTTTATAACTATCATGGAGAAGGCTAATGCCTTCCCCTTCAAATGACTATAGCCTACAGCGGGTACCTGATAGCCAAACCGTATCATCAGGGCATATTGCCCTTGTGATCATTGGTGGCACTATTGGTATTCCGGCATTTTTAATGGCGGCACAAATTGGCAGTGGTTTAGGCTTTATTGCCGCGACCACGGCCTTCATCTGCGGGGCATTAATTCTTGGATCCATGAATGCTTGTACGAGCTGGGTGGGCAGTGTGACTCGGCTATCGGCTTCAAAACTTATTGAAAATGCTTTTGGCATGCAAGGCTCTAAGTTTATTAATGCCATGGTCGCCTTTACTTTAGCGGGCTGGTACGGCGTGATCTGTAAAATGTTCGGTGATGCCGCCAATACCGTGCTCTCGTCGTTAGGTGTTCACCTTCCGCACGCGCTCTACTTGATTGTTGGCAGTATTTTAATGCTCTGGGTTTCACTTAAAGGCTTTAAAGGCATTGATAAGCTGGCCTTGTGGTTGGTGCCTTTGATGGTGATTTTTATAATGACCGCCGCATATAAGGCATTAGAGTCACCCGATGCTGAGCTACTTTGGCAAGTGAAAAGTGAGCTATCTTTTACTTCTGCTATCTCTGCTGTTGTTGGCGCCTATATTGCCGGCGTTGTCATTCAACCCGATTATAGCCGTTTTGCCAAAAGCCCAAAAGGCGCTTCTCTAGCCGCCGGCCTAGCATTGGTTATTGCTTTTCCCTTAGTGCTGACCTTAACCAGTATTCCTGCGATTATTAGTCAACAGTCTGACTTAATTTTAGTGATGGTTGGTATTGGTATTGGCGCGCCAGCATTCTTTTTATTATTGCTGTCTTCTTGGTCCTCTAATGTCCTGACCTTGTATTCATCAAGTTTGTCGATAAATACCATTTTTCCTACGTTTTCATTGCGAAACATCACGCTATTTATCGGCATTTTGGGCACCGCCATTGCCTTTACCGATGTGCAAAGCTATTTTATTGAGTTCCTTATTTTACTCGGAATAGCGATTCCACCAGTGGGGGCGATTTACTGCCTTAACTTCTGGTTCAATAGCAAAAGGACTAGCGAGCATGATAAGATAAAAAACAATCACTGGTCAGCAATTTATGCCTGGCTTTCTGGCTGTATCATAGGATGGCTGAGTTCTAACGACTACTTTTCAATCACGCAAGTTGCCAGCTTGGATTCGATTTTACTTTCTTCAACCATCTACTTTGCCTTGCGCAAGCGTTGTCTGCACTTTCCACGTAAACTGATTAAACAGGACACTTTAATAGTGGAAAACAACCCAATTAATGAGCTGTTAAATGACAAAAAAGAATAAAAAATCTTAGACGACTGAGTTAAAGAAAAAGCTGTAGCATTATTAGCCGCGCAACGCTACAGCGTCCCTGAGGCTGCGACACCTTTAGGGATTACCGATAAATTACGTTATAACTGGAAAGCCAATTTTGAAGGTGAGCCTAAGGTGTCACTTTGAATGAAGGTGAGCCTAAAAGGCTAAGAAAAGAAGCCAAATAACTGAAGGAGGAGAAAGAGATCTTAAAAAAGGCTAATGTCGGTTCAACGTGACAAAAGCCTTGCCTAGCTAACCGAGTTAACCTGAACTTTTGAATATATTCAGTTTATTTCACAATAAGTTAGCAACTAGGTTAACGCGAGCTTTCTGCATAGTATCAACTTTCCCTTATGCGCCTTTAAGCATATACTGGTGACATGATCAGCGATCAATAATTATAAAAATGCTCATGAGTGCAAGGTTATTAACTGATAAATATATTCTGCTAGCCGGCAATGTTTTAGGTATTAAGCGAGGCGCTATACGTTATGCAGCCAAAAAAACTCGTCATTTATTGGCAACATTTGTTAACCTGCTGCTGTTAGCGTGCTTGGCTGCCGTCAGAGCAGGTTTTTAGGGTAAAGCCCCTACGGTTTCTAAGGTCAACTCGGCAACTTGCTGAATATCGGGCTCATCTTCAACATATAATATGCGTTGCAATTTAGACATATCATCTCCTTGCTATTTGTTCTTACTGTTTAAGTCACCCACTCTAGTCTCTATAATAGCCTATTTAGTTAAGAAATAAGTCTATCTATTATACTGATAATTAACAGCATAAAATACAATCTCACTAACCTGCTTGCTGACGATTATACCTTGCGACTATCCGCCTTCTATTATTGCCTGATAGCGGCCATCTGCTTTGATAGCTTGTAACGCTTTTTGTAACGGTACTTTTAAATTTTGGTGCTTTTTATGTAAAAATGGGTATAAATTAAACGACTCGATCGGGGTTGAGATTATCTTCAAGTCTTTGTGAAATGCGGGATACTTGTTAAAAAGCTCAACCGCAACTGCTTTAAAAAGTATTGCCGAGCGAACTCGTGCTCGCTTGACCATTTCTAATACCGCAATGGCTTCAGGTAGGGGCTTTCTATTTGGAATTGCCACGTGTTTTTGAATTTTCATCGAGCCGCTGATGTAAGCAACGCGACCTTCATTTACCTTTGACCAATGAACGGGTGAGAAGTCTAGCTCTTTACGCACAATTACCACCAAATCAATATTTAAAACCGGCTCATCAACAAGTAAATAGTTATCGGTTTTATCCGTCGATAGTTGTTTAAACGATTTCAGCCTTGAGGCATCGCCATCAATATCGCCACTGTTAACCGCATGTACTATTCTTCTGCCCGGTAAAGTAACAAACTCAGCAACATGCCCCATATGTTGAAACGCTGCTTGATAAATAGCTTCAAGTTGCTGACTTAAGGGTGGCTTAGTATGAGTTGCAAAAACAAATTTACCTTGTTCCTGTGCACTGACATTATTGTAACAGAGGAAAAATCCAATAATCGCTACCCGTAACCAACTCATACTATTCATGTTTTCATTCCTTTAATGTCGGACTAATCCTTAAGTTACTATCATGGCGGTGTTAATTATCGCCTTGGCGCTCAATTATCCCTACCGTGATAATACGTTGTTCCACCATTTCACGAACACAAAGCTCAATACCTGCGATTTGCACTACGCTCCCTAATTGTGGCCCAGCAGGCAGTTGCGAGTTAATAACCTGCGCTAGCGAGTATTCTGGGTCGCCTTCAATAATTAAGTCGTAAGAAAGCGCAACATCTGCCAAGGTAGTACTTGCTTTTACGCGTAACTCTTGCGATGGCAGTTCGTGTTTTTGTTGTGCCACTGTCGCTGAAAAAACGCAATCAACAAACTCTCTAGCATGAGGTTTAAGCACAATAAATAGCTGATCTTGGGCATGTAAAAGCGTTGAGCCGCGTGGCGGAATAATTTTGCCATTTCGGCTAATCATCGCCATGACAGTGCTATCTGGTAGGGCAAGTTGTGATAAACGTCGACCTACTGCGCGCGACTCGCGACCAAGTGTATACTCAACAATATCTGCATCATCATCGCCCAACTGGGTTATTTCTAAGGTTGCCGCCGGTGTTGCTGGCGGTGGTAAGGTTAAGTTTAGCTTTCTTGCCATCCAAGGTAATGTTGAGCCTTGTAACGTTGCCGAAATGAGCACCACAAAAAAGACGACATTAAAAATGAGTGCCGCATTAGCTAGGCCAAATATCAGCGGAAAGATCGCCAAAATAATAGGAACTGAGCCTCGTAACCCCACCCAGGACACGAGTGTAATTTCTCGTAATTTAAACCCAAACAGTGCCAACACGGGCGTGACGGCTAGCGGTCGAGCGATAAAAATTAACACACAGGCAATTAGTAGCCCCTCTAACCAAATATCAAGCAACAATGTGGGGGTGATCAACAAACCTAACACCACAAACATAGTAATTTGACTTAACCATGCCAAGCCGTCGTGAAATAAAAACGTGCTACGTTGAAAAACAAAACGGCTATTGCCAATGACCACACCCGTTATAAACACCGCTAAAAAGCCACTACCGCCAATATTAGCCGTGACCCCAAACGACAGTAAACCACATGCTGCCACTAACACAGGGTAAAGCCCTGACGCGGAAAGGTGAATACGATTAATTAAGCGCACCGATAACCAACCTACGGCAAAACCAACCAGTGCCCCTAGGCCCATTTGGGCAATAAACATCAGCAATAGTCCTGAACCTGGCTCAATACCATTGACTATGATTTCCAATAAACCTACGGTTAAAAATATCGCCATAGGGTCGTTCGAGGCACTTTCTATTTCTAGCGTTGCTTTGAGTTTTTTATTAAGGTGAATACCCGCATTTCGTAACAGCGAGAACACTGCCGCAGCGTCAGTTGAACCGACAATTGCGCCAAGCAACAACCCTTGCAGTAATGGAATATCGAGAATATAAGCGGCAGCAACGCCAGTAACAGCGCCAGTAACTAACACCCCTAACGTGGCTAATGCCGACGCAGGCCGCCAAACCTGCTTGATGGCTTTAAACGGGGTTTGCAAACCACCATCAAACAAAATCAATGCTAATGCTAGCGTACCAAGTGCATGAGCGGCTTCGGCATTATCAAACATGATACCACCGGGGCCGTCTTCACCTGCGAGCATACCAACCAATAAAAATAAGACCAGTACAGGCAAACCTAATCTTGCTGACAACTTGCTCGAAATAATACCGAGCAAAATTAACACCGCGGCCAACAAAATTACCTGATCAATAACGAACATAAACGGCTCCATCGCTTAAGCTTAGTGGCTAGTCAATATAATGACCTAAACTAGGCTGCTACTACAAAGTAATACGCTATTTACGATAGTAATAGCGGTTTTATAACACTTTGTCTTGTAAAGAAAATATTGTATTAAACACCAAGAATTGTAGCACTAAATTCGCTAAAATGTTACCAGTGTCAGCATCGATAGTTTTGCCCCTAAAACTACAAACCATGACTGAACGCGCACTTATAACAAGCACTAATAAACGCAATTTATGTTATTGCCCTAATGAATGTAAGCCGAACATATTACCTTCGGAGTCAATGGCTATAGACACAAAACCGTACTCTCCGATTGAAAACTTCGGTTTCTCGACTTTACCGCCAGATGACTCAACACGCGATTCTTCTTCGGCGCAGTCTTGGCACGAAAAATAAACCATCACACTATTATTACCCGCGCTAACACCGGCCATTTGCACTAAAGCGCCCGTGGCACCGTATTGCTCCATATTAGACGGAAACGCCTTCATTTTAATATTCGCATCAGTGGGATCGCCTAAGTCTTCCATACTAATGTTAAAAACAGACTCATAAAATTTTTGCGCTCGCGCCATATCTGCAACATAAATTTCAAACCAACCTATAGGGTTATTCATATGTTTTTCCTCACTATTAACCTAATGTTATAGCAAGCTGGCAGCCAGTTGTTATTGTCGCTATGGTTGTCAGCTAATTTTCATACCACCAGCACCTAAACGTGATGCCAATACGCACCTTTTAATTAAAGCGCTTAGTTAGAAAATTACCAAACTTAATCGTGTAACTTAATATTGTGATCTTACCCCGAGCATATCTCGCTCATGACGAAATAACTGACAAAACATCAGGACACTCATTAACTAACCTGAAGATATTCGCAAGGCCATTTCCCCAACCAATGCAATAGAGTCACTCAATTGCATCATTCGTAAAGCTATCAAGAAACGTAAGTTGTTTCCTCATGAAGATTCTACAAGAAAGGTTATTTATTTAGCGATTGAGCAAACATCTAGAAAGTGGATGATGCCAATAATAAATTGGAAAACAGCCTTGAATCGATTGATGATAGAATTCAAAAAACCGCTTAAAAGTTGTTATTTAACCTAAGTCGTTACACAAAACTGTAACAGGATCTTTAACTTTTAACCTGCGCCAAATTATTCTTAAAACGGCTCTGACCCCTTTTATTCTGTCCAACTTAAAACCTCTTTTTAGGCAGGTTTTACAAAGCCACGTAAAAAAGGCCAACAAAATAAAAATAATATCGCCCCAAAAATACTCGCTAAAATATCATTTTTATCAAAGACAAAATTATCTAGTTCTGCTTGTCTAAACTCCCAACATATTAAGATAATTAGACATAATAAAGTACAAAAGGTAAACCATTTAAAAGGGTTTATCTTACCACGATATTTTTCAATTTTATTTTTGAAACCGATAAACACAGCAGGGAAACAAAAGGCTGTTATAAAGTTAGGAGCTACGCCCAATAATAAAGATATAGTAGAGCCTGTTTTATAATTATCTCTAAAATAATGAACAAGCAAAATAAGTAATACACCAAGTACAACCAGAAAAGCTAAGTTTTCACTTTTTTTATTGACGATAATCACGACACATCCTTACCTGCCTGACGCCGCGCTCACCGGTAAATTAGAAGCGCTACGAGTAATTTATCAAAGTGCAGCACCTTGTTAGGCATGAGCCAATTTAAGACCAACAATACCCGCACAAATCAGCCCTAAACTGACTAGCTTAAGGACGTCAGCAGACTCTCCGAACAATAATATTCCTAGAAGCGCCGTGCCTACAGCACCAATACCCACCCAAATCGCATAGGCCGTACCAACAGGTAACGTTTTCAGAGCCAAACCTAGCAATAAAAAACTTGCAACCAGCGAAATCACCGTGCCAACAGTAGGCCATAGCTTTGTGAAACCATCTGTGTACTTTAATCCAATAGCCCAACCAATCTCCAAAAGACCAGCGATAAACAAAATTACCCAGCCCATAAATACCTCTCAATTAACCTTGGGGCCGTCCCCTAACGAAACTGAGAGGTGAGGTCGTCCTCACTTCACTATGCCTAACTCTTTGCTAAGCAGCTAAAAATAGTTTAGCTACAATACCGAACCAAGTGAGGCAAGCCAACTGTTTTGTCCGTTTGAGCAACTTGATAATTGCCTTGATATAATCTCGGCGCTAACATTTGTGTGTACCTTGTTAGTTTTGAGGTAATTTCTATGGATACTCGAATTCAATTTATAATTGATAAAGAAACAAAGCGTTTAGCTCAGCTAATAACTGAAAGCTAAGGCAGAACTTTAAGTGACGCATGTCGAGAACTTACTGAGAGCTTAGCCGAAGAACAACGTAAAACAATGCGCCATGATGTATGGTTAACCGTACAAAAGAAAATGGGGTCAGAGCCGTTTTATATTAATCATTAGGTGTCCCTTTTTCCAACCGACAGGCCTGAAAGCGTTCAGAATTCTGTGTCAGCCTAAATTGCTAAATGGGCTTCCCAGTCATTGCTAGACTCCAAATGAGGTACATGGCTACTTCAACTAGATATGCAAAACGGCCACATATTGTGACCGTTTTGTTTCTTACTTTTTATCAGTAGCGAACTTATAAGTTTCAAACTTTATTTTTAGTAGCGCACATTAAACACTGTTACGATCATTATTTAACGCGCACAAAAAAGTTTTTTTAACCTAAGCTATTCAACAGTAACGCTTTTTGCTAAATTTCTTGGTTGGTCAACATCTGTCCCTTTAATGATAGCTACATAGTAAGACAATAATTGAAGCGGTAAGGTGTAAACAATCGGCGCAATTAAGTCATCACATACCGGCACGTTGATCACTTTCATGGTGTCGTCGCTGCTAAAGTTGGCACTGGCATCAGCAAACACATACATTAAACCGCCGCGTGCGCGTACTTCTTCAACGTTTGATTTAAGCTTTTCAATTAAGTCATTTTTTGGTGCCACGACAATTACTGGCATTTCAGCGTCAATCAGTGCTAATGGCCCATGTTTTAATTCGCCTGCGGCGTAAGCTTCGGCATGAATGTAGGAAATTTCTTTAAGCTTTAACGCGCCTTCCATTGCGATTGGGTATTGATCACCACGACCTAAAAATAGCGCGTGATGCTTATCGGCAAAGTCTTCTGCTAACTCTTCAATCGAGCCGGCTAAGGCTAATACTTCTTCCAACTTATTTGGCAAGGTCATTAACGATTGTGCAATGTCATTTTGCTTTTCTACTGACATGCCATGATGCTGCCCTATGGCTAGGGTCATCATTAATAAGCCAACTAGCTGTGTGGTAAAGGCTTTTGTTGAAGCAACGCCGATTTCTGCGCCAGCTTTGGTCATAAAGGCTAAGTCAGACTCTCGCACTAGCGACGAGCCCGCAACATTACAAATGGTTAAACTGGCGCGATAGCCAATTTCTTTCGCTAAACGCAAAGCGGCTAGGGTATCAGCGGTTTCGCCCGACTGTGAAATAGTCACTAATAAGGCATTTTTAGGTACATGTGATTGGCGATATCTAAATTCGCTGGCAATTTCAATATTACAAGAAACGCCTGCCAGTGCTTCTAACCAATAACGCGCCACCATGCCTGAGTGGTAACTGGTACCACAGGCAATAATTTGCACATGCTCTATTTCTTGAAAAATTGCGTCTGCGCCAGCGCCAAAGGTTTGATTATCAAGCATATTGCCTTGTAATCTGCCTTCTAAAGTATTGCGAATCGCTGTCGGTTGCTCGTAGGTTTCTTTGAGCATGTAATGACGGTACTCGCCTTTATCGCCAACATCATGGCACACTTCTGACTCTTTAGCCTCACGCACCGCTGGTTTGCCGTCAATATCGAACACGTTAACTTCAAAACGGGTAATTTCGGCAACATCACCTTCTTCTAAAAAAGAGAACTTACGGGTCACGGGTAATAAGGCTAAAATATCTGAAGCAATAAAGTTTTCACCCACGCCGTAACCTATCACCAGTGGGCTACCTGAGCGTGCCACAACCACACGATCTTTATCGCGTGTATCCACTACTACTGTGCCGTAAGCCCCTTCTAATTGTTTCACGGTCGCTTGTACTGCGGCTAATAAACTCTTGGCTGACTTTAATTCGTGATGCACTAAGTGGGCAATTACTTCGGTGTCTGTTTCAGAGCTAAAATGATAACCTAAGTCTTGCAATTGGCTGCGCAGTTGCTCGTGGTTTTCGATAATGCCGTTGTGGACCACGGCAATTGTTTCTGACGACATATGCGGATGGGCATTAATTTCACTTGGCGCGCCATGGGTTGCCCAACGCGTATGGGCGATACCTGTGCCACCGGCAATTGGCTTGGCCTGCAAAGCGTCGGCAAGCTCTTGCACTTTACCTAAACGGCGCGCACGATTAAGTTGGTTTTCATTGTCAATAATGGCGACACCTGCCGAGTCATAACCGCGATACTCTAAACGCTTTAACCCTTCGACTAAGATATCGGCGACATCACGTTGTGCGACAGCTCCTACAATTCCACACATATTTTTTATCCTTTTTAACTGGCGATAACGAGGTTAACGCCTTGTTTAATAATTTCACTTCGCACGTTTTCAGGCATGTCTGCATCTGTGATCAACGTGTGAATTTTCTCCCAAGGTATTTCTAAGTTGGGGATTTTTCGATTGAGTTTTTCCGACTCCAACATAACAATAACTTCACGCGACACTTCTGCCATGACTCGGCTTAATCCTAACAATTCGTTAAAGGTTGTAGTACCGCGCGCTAAGTCGATACCGTCAGCACCGATAAACAGTTGATCAAAATCATAAGAGCGTAAAACACTTTCTGCCACTTGCCCTTGAAACGACTCTGAATGTGGGTCCCAGGTGCCGCCTGTCATTAATAACGTTGGTTCGTTTTCTAGCGCATGTAAGTCCGAGGCAATTGCTAACGAATTAGTCATCACCACTAAGCCTTGTTTAGCACTAAGCTCGCGCACTAAGGCTGAGGTGGTGCTGCCACTATCTAAAATAATACGATTATGGTCACGGATCAGCGATGCTGCTGTTTTGGCGATAATTATCTTTCGTTTCGAAACTTTTTCTGTTTTTGGCTCGATTATTTCATGAGGTAAAGGCACGGCACCGCCATATCGGCGCAGTAATAAGCCACTATTTTCTAAAACCGCTAAGTCTTTGCGAATAGTGACTTCTGAGGTATCAAACTTTTTAGCTAGGCTATCTACACTTACTTCACCTAAATTACTTAATTCGGCAATAATAGTATGACGACGTTGTTGGGTGTTTCGTTTTGACATTGCTTTCGTTTGGCTCTTATAAGTTTCGATTTAAAACTTAGCTATTAGAACAAAAGCTGAAAATAAAAACAATAATTATCTAAAAGCCGAAGAATAATAATGTGGTGTTTTACCAAACCAGCAGCTTGTTGTGGTTTTTTCATCCAAAAAAAATGCACTCCATTAATATGAGTGCATTAAGCAAACTTAGCAAACAGGCAAGGGCTATTTTTTACTCGGTCGCTGCCAACCACTGATATTACGCTGCTTTCCGCGGGCAACGCTGAGCTCATGCTCGGCAACATCTTTGACGATCACTGAGCCAGCAGCGGTTGTTGCCATATCGCCAATAGTCACTGGCGCTACTAGTGAGGCGTTAGAGCCAATAAAGGCACCAGCACCGATCACCGTTTTAAACTTGTTTACGCCATCATAGTTACAGGTAATAGTGCCAGCACCTATATTGGCGTTACTGCCAATTTCTGCGTCACCTAAATAACTTAAATGTCCTGCTTTCGCGCCGGCACCTAAAGTTGATTTTTTCATTTCTACAAAGTTACCCACATGGGCATCACGCTTTAACTCTGAACCTGGACGAATACGGGCAAAGGGACCTACCGACGCTAGCTCGCCAATAATAGCGTCTTCAATCAGAGTGTTAGGTTTAATTACCGCCCCTTGGCCAATAGTGCAGTTTTTCAAAATACAGTTGGCGCCAATACGGGCATTATCAGCAATACTGACCTTGCCTTCAAAAATACAGTTAATGTCGATCTCAACTTCTTGCCCCACAGTGACTGTGCCACGAATATCAATGCGGTTTGGGTCGCGCAAGCTAGCACCCTCAATCATCAGTTGTTCGGCTTTTCTCAGCTGATAAGCGCGCTCTAAGCCGGCCAGTTGCACACGGTTATTCGCGCCTTCAACTTCAATTTCACTGTCAGGGTGCGCAGTCGCAATAGCTTTACCTTCCTGATGACAGGCGGCAATAATATCAGTTAAGTAATATTCACCTTGCGCATTGTCACTCGATAAATTACTTAACCAGCGTTTTAAATCCCCCCCGTTTGCCAGCAAAATACCGGTATTGGCTTCATTAACCAATAACTGCTCTGCTGTGGCGTCTTTTTGCTCAACAATACCCACTACCGTGCCTGCACTATCGCGCATAATGCGACCATAACCAGTTGGATTAGCTAAATGCACGGTTAACAATGCCATACCATTAGCAGGTTTAGCCGCAATTAAGCGCTGTAAAGTGCTAACTTGTGTTAATGGCACATCACCATACAATACCAACACATCTTCATCATCGGCTAAAAAGGGCGATGCCATATCTACCGCATGACCTGTGCCAAGTTGTTCTTTTTGTTCAACAAAGGTTAAGTCGTCTCCGGTAATTTTTGCTTTTAATAGTTCACCACCAAAACCATAAACCAAATAAATATTTTCACTGTCAACTTGGCGGGCGGCGTCAATTACATGCGACACCATAGGTTTTTCAGCAACAGGGTGCAGTACTTTAGGTAAGGCAGAGCGCATACGAGTACCTTTACCCGCAGCAAGAATAACAACAGAGAGAGCCATAATTTTTCCGATTATTTTTATTTGATTAAAAAACGTAACAGTATTACCCGTTATTGTAGCGGTTTTTTATTTTTCACTCTATTAAAATCCATTTAGCCAAGGTGCAAAGCAAAAGTAGCATAGTGCGGATATCGCATATCGCCTGTGTTGCGGTTATACTGAGCCCGAGTTTAATTTCGTAAACATACCAACGTATAAAAAGCACTAAGGCTACAAATAAATGACCCCGATCGCTGAACAAATTGCCAAAGAACTTGATGTAAAAACGACACAAATCAATGCGGCTATCACACTTTTAGATGAAGGTGCCACCGTGCCATTTATTGCCCGCTACCGCAAAGAAGCGACGCAAGGGCTTGATGACAACCATTTACGCCAGCTAGCACAACGCTTGGTATATTTGCGCGACTTAAACGATCGACGAGAGGTAATTAAAGCCAATATTGAGCAACAAGGGAAATTAACACCAACGTTAGCTGCCGAGTTAAACAAAGCCGACAACAAAACCCGCTTAGAAGATTTGTATTTACCTTTTAAACCGAAAAGAAAAACCAAAGGGCAGGTGGCCATTGCCGCCGGTTTAGCCCCCTTGGCAGAAAAAATTTACCAAAATTGGCAACTTAACCCTGAGCATGAAGCTCGTGCTTTTATTAATCAAGCACAAGGCTTTAGCGATGAAAAGTCGGTGCTAGAAGGCGCGCAGTTTATTCTTGTTGAACGCTTTGCTGAAGATGCCAACTTAATCGAAAAGTTACGTCGTCACATACTCAAGCAAGCGCACCTTTGTAGCAAACTCGTTAAAGGAAAAGCCAATCAAGCGGCAAAATATCGCGACTACTTTGAACATACTGAATTATTAAGAAACGTACCGTCACACCGCATGCTGGCCATGTTGCGCGGTCGTAATGAAGGCTTATTAGCACTGAGTATCGACGTAGATCCTGGTCAAGACGGGGGCTTTTCCAGTGCCGAGCAACTTATTACCGAGCACCTAAACTTGCGTTTAACAGGACAAGCCGCGGCAGCGTTTTTAACAAAAGTGGTGCATGCAACTTGGCAACTCAAGTTAAAACAAAGCTTAACCACTGAGTTATTGGGCAAGCTGCGCGACGATGCAGAAGTTGAAGCCATTAACGTATTTGCGCGCAATTTACATGATTTAATGATGGCTGCACCCGCTGGTGCAAAAGTTACCTTAGGATTAGATCCGGGTTTACGCACCGGCTGTAAACTGGCCATCGTTGATGCCACAGGTAAGTTAGTTGATACCGCAACTATTTTTCCACACGCACCACAAAACCATTGGGATAAGTCCGTACGCACCATAGTCAATTTATGTCAACAACATAAAGTGGCACTGATTGCCATTGGTAACGGCACCGCATCACGCGAAAGTGATAAACTCGTTACTGAAGTCATTGCCAAACTAGGCGAAAATAAGCCAGCAAAAGTTATGGTCAGCGAAGCGGGCGCTTCGGTTTATTCTGCCTCAGAGTTTGCCGCAAAAGAATTTCCTGACTTAGATGTTTCTCTTCGTGGTGCGGTATCTATTGCCCGCCGTTTACAAGACCCATTAGCAGAGCTTGTTAAAATTGACCCAAAAGCCATTGGTGTTGGTCAATATCAACACGATGTCAGCCAAAGCAAACTTAGCCAAAGTTTGGACGATGTGATTGAAGATTGTGTAAACGCGGTTGGGGTTGACTTAAATAGCGCCTCTGCGCCTTTATTATCAAGAGTGTCTGGTTTAAATAAAACCATGGCTAATAATGTTGTGAATTTTCGTGACACACACGGGCGTTTTAATAACCGCAGCCAACTAAAAAAAGTACCACGCTTAGGGCCAAAAGCATTTGAACAAGCCGCCGGCTTTTTGCGTATTCGCAACGGTGACAATCCGTTAGATAACTCTGCAGTGCACCCTGAAACCTACGGTTTAGTCACTAAAATATCGCAACAACTAGGCACTAAAATTGATGACGTAATCGGCAATAAATCTGCCCTTGAAAATATTGATGTTACAAGCTTAACAAACGATAGCTTTGGCATAATGACCATCAAAGATGTTATTAGTGAGCTTGAAAAGCCAGGACGCGATCCGCGCCCTGAGTTTAAAACGGCTAACTTTCAAGAAGGAGTTCACACCATTAACGACTTGAAAGTTGGCATGATACTCGAAGGTGTTATTTCTAATGTGGCTAATTTCGGCGCTTTTGTTGATATTGGCGTTCATCAAGACGGGCTAGTGCATATTTCATCACTCACCAACAAATTTGTGAGTGACCCGCATGAGGTAGTAAAGGCGGGTGAAGTGGTTAAAGTTAAAGTATTGGAGCTTGACCCTGAGCGTAAACGTATTAGTTTAACCATGCGCTTAGATGATGCGATAACCACAACGCAAGGAAAACCGGCGGCAAAAGCAACAAAAAACCAAGCGCAAAACAGAAAACCTGAAGCTCAGCGCAAAAATAAAGCCCAAGCAAAAGCCGTATCTAATGCTGCTATGGGTAACGCCTTTGCTGATGCTTTTGCCAAGTTAAAAAAATAACCGTTTAAATACACGCCTGCCATAAAGCATTTATCAAAAAAAAGGGGAAGCATAGCTTCCCCAAAACAACCTCTATAACCGGTTGTAAACGCAAGATGTTGCTGGTTAGTCGCGCCTTGCCTATTTTTACCAAGCTAGGCGCGTGCTTTATTACCTAACCAGCAGCCAAGTTAAAGCACATATTTAGCAGAAAATTGTACATAGTCTGAATCAGCGTTTTGATCGACAGATTCAAAGTTACCGACCTCAACACCAAACGATAGTGCTTTGGTATAATTTTTAAAAATATTAACCCCCCAATGCCTTCTATCGGCATCTGCGGTTGCTGTGGTGGTTCTACCATAAAATGCGGTTGAACGTAGGTTATCAGTCCAAAAATGACGATAAGCCACCATATAAGACGTAGTTTCTTCTACTTCTTCACCCACTAAATCTCGCGCTGCAACCACGCCAACATAACGACCGGTTTCGCCACCATGATACTGAAAACGAATATCATCTTTACCAAAGGTATTAATTTTACCGGCAATACCATAACCAAAAGCAGATTCAGATTGACCACCGACCGTATTTAGCTGTCGTGCTAAGCCCGCTATTGATACGTTACCCCAGTCGCCGTTAAAGGTGTATTTGGCAATCACGTCTGGTACTGAATCTTGGCTTGGGTCGCCTTTATCTGACTCTGGGTTTTCTATGGCCACTTGTAAGTTTCCATGGGTATAACGAATTTGTCCTTGGCGAATAAAAGCGGCGGCATTAAGTGGCCCCGCAAAGTCTGCAGCCTCAGCTAATGCACTGGTGTTGACAAAGGTCGACCAAGTTTGCCCCACTAAAATATTTTTATACTTAATAAAGGCATGACGAATTCGTGGGTTTGCAGAGTTAGAAACTATTTCATTGCCGCCGCCACCATGAAAGTCTAACTCGATAAAGCCAGTAACATCACCATGCACATATTTGGTATTAAAACGTGACTCAGTGGCGCGAAAACTAAATTGTGAAATATCACCAACCGTTCCTGCGCCAACCCAATAATCTTTTGTGATACTGTTAATATTACCGTCAACGTAACGGGTATCTAGTTTTATATAGCCGCCAAAAGTGATGGTGTCATTATCAGACAATTTAATTTCATAACTTGCCTGTGTACTGCCCGCGACAATCAGTAGACCAGTTGCTAATAACAGCTTGTTTTTGTTAAACATGTGACTTCCCCTGTGTTAAACCAGTCTAAATAATTGAACTATTTATATTTAGCGCTTGGCGTTTTATAACCTTAGAGCAACTAGCTTCATACTCTGTCAGTGTTTTTATTGCTATTGGTAAATGAGCCCGCTATTGCGTTTACGCCGCGAGCTTCATGATAAGTTTTTTTGCTTTTAGTCGTTGTCTTGCTTGTACTGGGTTACTAACATCTGGCAGCTGATCGACATATTGAATAACATCTGCTCGAACAAAAGCTCCAAAACTACTTGCTAGCTTGGCATTAACCGCCATGGCTAAAATTGCGGTATCTATTTTTTGATTCACTCTTTCAATATAAACATGAATCGCATTGCCTTTTTGCTCATGAGGAATACCAAAAACAAGCACCTGATTAACACCGGCTAATTGTTTGATAGCACCCTCAAGCTGCCAATTAGCAATTCGATAACCGCTAACCTTATGTTTTGGTGATGTTTGAGTAACCAACCAGATATAATCTTGATCAGTCGTAGCACTTTTTATTGGTTTTTGATTATATTGCGCAGTTAAATAACGCCATTGTCCATTGCTTGATTGCAGCCAGGATAATGGCACTGAACCTTGGTGTTGTGCTCGACAATTTCGCATATTACTCTCTAGCTTAGGATGACGGTTGTACTTAAATATTAAGTAAGTTTGTTATGGTGTTAATAACACTAGTGAGTTAGCCGCGATTTAGGTATTAGACCTAAGTCTAAAACAACGGAAAAATTGCCTAGACTTTAGTCTTATATTGGCGAAAAATTATCATAACAGCGCCAACATGGATATTTACACGCTGAGATTTAAGCAGTGCTATAATATCGCCACTATTGTTATTTTATTTATGATAAATAAAGGTTATATATGGTTTTTAAATTAAAACACCTATCGTCTTTGTTGGTGTTCACCTGCTTAACTAGCTTAAGTGCCTATGCCGAGTCATTATCAGTCGACAAATATCAGCAAGCAGAGCGCCAGTTAAGTAAACATACCGAAAAACTGGTATTTTCGACCACGGAACATCCGCAGTGGACTGATAATAATTTACTCACTTATCAGAGCCACACGGCACAAGGTAAGCAGTTTTTTATTGTTGACCCTGTTAGTAAAGCGAAAAATTTAGCATTTGATCATGAGAAACTTGCTCATGCACTAACTCAAGCAACTGGCAAAGATACTCGCGCTGACCAGCTGCCCTTTGAGCGCTTTAATTTGCGTGACAAAAACAGTATTACACTGAAAATCACTGATAAAACTTACCAGTGTAATATCGAAAACTTTAGCTGTGAGGCGCTAGAAAGCACGGTCAAAGCAGGTGAATCATTAGCACCTAATGGCAAGCTTGCGGTTTATATTAAAGATCACAATTTATGGTTGCGTGATTTAACCACCAATAGCCACAAGCAATTAACCACAGACGGGGTACAAGATTATGGCTATGCCACGAACAACGCCGGCTGGATACGCGATACTAAGCCTGTGGTAAAATGGTCGCCTGACTCTTCAAAACTCACTACCTTTAAACATGATAGTCGTCGCGTCGGCGAAATGGCGATTGTCTCGACTACGGTTGGCCACCCTGAGATTGATGTATGGAAGTATCCGTTACCCGGCGATGAGCACATTTTCACCATCAAGCGCGTTGTCATCGATATTGAGCAGGCTAAAGTACTTGTTTTGGATATGCCAGCCGATGCGCACAGATCAACCATTACTGATCACGTCGCCGGTCGCGATGGTGCGTTATTGGACATTGACTGGGCCAGTGATAGTAGCCATTTTGCCTTTGTTTCATCAACACGCGATCACAAAACCGCCACCCTAAAAATTGCCGATGCTAACACAGGTAAAGTACGCACGGTATTAAGCGAAAGCTCCGACAGTTTTTTCGAATCTGGCGTCAATGGCATTAGTTGGCAATATTTAGATCAAAGCGAAGAGTTTATTTGGTTTTCTCAGCGTTCAAACTGGGGACATTTATACCTAGTCGATGCCACTAACGGCAAGATTAAAAACCCGATCACACAAGGCGATTGGACGGTACTTGAACTGTTACATGTTAACCAAGATACGGGTAAATTAATATTTACTGGTGCTGGTAAAGAGGGTGGCGATCCTTACTTTCAATACTTATATAGCATTAACAAAAATGGTGCTGGTTTAACTTTATTAACGCCTGAGCAGCAACACCATCGCGTAACCTTAAGTAAAAATGCAGAATTTTTTTTAGATCGCGTATCAGCACCAAACCAGCCTGAAGTTAGCTTTGTGCGCAGCACTAATCGTAAATCAGGCTTTATGATTGAACAAATGGATATTAGCCAACTTAGCGCCACAGGTTGGCAACCCCCCAACCCATTTGTGGTTAAAGATCGTAATAATCAGCACGATATCTACGGTCTACTGTATAAACCCAGCGATTTTGATGCGAGCAAGTCGTATCCCGTGGTGAATTACTTATATCCAGGACCGCAAGTTGGCAGCATTCGTGGTCGACATTTTAGAAGCGCTCGTGGTGATAACCAAGCCATTGCTGAGTTGGGCTTTATAGTGATTGAAATTGACGCGCTTGGCACGCCAGGGCGCTCAAAAAGTTTTCATGACTTTTATTATCAAAATATGGGCGATAGTGGCATTCCCGACCAAGTTGCGGCAATCAAACAACTAGCGCAAAAGCACAGTTGGATTGATAGCAGCCGAGTTGGTATTTGGGGCCATTCAGGCGGTGGTTTTGCCTCAACACGCGCCTTATTAACCTACCCCGACTTTTATTCTGTGGCGGTATCGCAAGCCGGTAATCACGATAATCGCAACTATGCTGATGAGTGGGGTGAAAAATACCATGGTGCTTTAGTCAGCCAAGCTGATGGCAGTACAAACTATGATAGCCAAGCGAATCAATTAATTGCCAAAAACTTGCAAGGTAAGTTGTTAATCGCGCACGGTACCACAGACACTAACGTTACCCCGTATAACAGTTTAGTGGTGGTTGAAGCCTTAATTGCCGCCAATAAAGACTTTGATATGTTAATGTTACCTAATCGCGGCCATGGTTTTGCCAGAGAGCCTTACATGATGCGCAAACGCTGGGATTACTTTGTGCAGCATTTATTGCAGTTAACGCCACCAAAAGAGTTTAACTTTGCCAAGTAGTTAATAAGTCGCAAGGCTTATGCTTGCTGTAACTACATCAGCTTGCGCAGAAGCTAAAAGCTATTGCCTTTCGACAATAGCTTTTTATTTTTGAGCGCTGCTACTACCAATAATAACCTAAACTGACTTGCGCTTGATACTGACTAAGTGCCAAGCGTAGGTCCATAAAATGATTGTTTACGTTAAATTTATAGCGAGTTTCTGCGCTGTAATTAACGAGCGTTAATTGCGCATTTTCTAAATATTTTCTTGCTTCTATATTCAGTAATATATTCCATTGCGCAGTTATGGTTTGTGTTAACGAGATACGACTAGATGCATAAAGCCTACCGCGATGTTGATAATTTTCGATTAAAGCGCCACCAACATAAGCCGCCACTGTGGTTTTATCACTTAAAGGCACGGCCCAACCTTTATCCGCTTGAAAGGTAAAGTCAGCACAATTGACGCATTTATCTGCCTGCTTTTTCATGCCTAAATACAAACGCCACGAGTCATAGCCGTCCTGCGGCAATCCACTGGCTTGGTTTTTAACACTAAGCACCTCAAAGACAGTAAAGCTACTAATGGCGAGTTGCTCAGACAAATATGCTAATTCAAGTTCGGCCATTTTTAATACGCCATTTTTTACATGACCCACTTCAGCGTCTAACTGATCATAATAGGCAGGCCTGAGCTTAATGCTATAGCCGTTACCATGATCTTTAGCTTGTAATAAGCCCAGTTGTAGGTAACTCGATGGTCGCGCATTATGCGGCGAAACTGCCTCTTTGCTATTAAATTTTGCTTTGCCTATTGGTTGCTGATAGCGATACGCGAGAATACGCGTATAGCGCTGTTTGTGCTTTGCTTTTGCTTTGTCATCCACGGCAAGTAAATACTGGTAATAGTCGATTAAGGTACTTAATATTTTTCGTCGCTGCATCGGCGTGACGTTTTGACTATCGAGTAATGACAGTTGCTCTGGCTCGGCAACTATTTTTGCCACCAAAATTTTAGCTTGTACCGACAGTTGCCAATATTTGTTGTAAAACTTTGCTTGTCGAGATGGTATATAACGCTGGCTTTTAACTAAAGGGGCGCCTTTATAGGTAGCAACATTGATAGCCCTCACCACCTCTTGTGGTATCACCCATGGCGCAGTCAATTCCGGTAAGGTAACGCCTTCAATAAGCTTTAATAATTCGTACATGCGATAAACACAGTTCTCATCAAAAAAGTAGTAGGTATAGTCTTGCGCAATAAGCTCCCAAATATGAGCAACAAGAAATTGAAAATCAGCTTGCTCAAGATTAAGTTGATACTCCCATAGGTCACGCAGTTCATTCTCTAAGTAGTTTTGGCTATGGTAATAATGTTTGGAATGGCTAAATCGCCCCTCATAACCACCAACCACGCCTTTTACTATATAACTGATTGGGTCTTCATTGGCCGGCACATCGGCACCAAAGTTAACACTGGTATCCAATAAATCCGATGGTTGTTGAGATGTCGCATTAAGCTTTAATAGAGTATGACCATAATAAGAGGCGGGGTTGCCTAAATAGCCCGTTGCAAATATTAAGCTAATGGACTTAGTGGACGACAGTTTTGCCCAATTTTGGTATTTTTCACAAGCCACAGGCGTAAGCTGTGACAGGTCAAACTGCTTTTTCAGCCAAATATAGCGAGCGGGAAACCGGCATTGCGGATGCTGATCACTTTGCTCATAGTGTTTTGCTGATAGTAGGGCATGTAAAGTATTTATCAGCTCGTTTTTTGCCGTCAATGCTGCTGGCTCTGTAAAATAAAAGCTCGGCGAATGAATGGCAAATATTTCTCTTTTTATCAGGCTTTTATTATCTATTTTCAGTAACTGTTGCCACTGTTTTTTGTTTGCCACTGTCGATAGCAACTGATCCGAAAAGGGCAGGGAGATCAATGCACTGGCATGTGTTTTAGCGATCAGCAAAAATGCTAAAATCAGCAATAATATAGTTCTAGGCAACATAGCGACGAGTTTCTTATTGATAAAAAAATAGCTGCCATACAGCAGCTATTACAAACGCATTATGAATATAAATTAGATGGCCGCGCAGTTATTAACCACTGAAGAGTCGTTGACAACACTATATAAATGCGACGATTTTTCAACTAAGCTTTGCTCTTGATAATCGCTAGCAGCAATTGTGTTTGCGATGTTGCGACGAATATTGCTCGTCATTTCAGCTTGTGCTGTTTCGCCACAGCCTAATACGTTATACATAGCAGTTAGGTGCGTACCCGAACCTTCAGCAATTTCTTCGACAATATTATCATAGTTATCAATGATAAATTTAGCCGCAACCACTTTTACCCCAGTACAAGTTTCAGGACTAGCTGTAGCTGACGTAACAGCGGTTGTACCTACATCCCAGATCACATTGGATGTAACTGCCGCCCATTTAGTATCTTTAAACAACGCCGCACCAATACCACAATCAGAAAATGGGTTTGGACCTGAGCCTGGCGCTTTATTAGCTGCTGAAACATTTAATGACGCTGCGCATACAGCAACGGCTAACGAGCTGGTTAATACTTTAACTATAATCAAGAGACTTCCTTATTGTTAATATTATGTTAAATTGGTTTTTTCCGTTGCATTTTATGAGTAAAGGTTCTGTAAATCAATAGTTTATTAACAAATTTATGGATTTGATTAAAAATGCGGCATAGCAACACTACAGCCTAGTAAACTAGCGTTCTGGGCGCGAAGATATTGGTGTTAGGGCTGGCGTGGATAGCGGAAAAGCTGGGCATTAATAGCAGCAAGGTTAATATAAACCCAGTTAATACTTGGTCCCGCGTAATACTAAGTGTTTGTATCTTAATATCAGGTAGTTAAAATAAAAAACCACTATCGCTCAGAATAGTGGTTAAGGTCAAAACATTATTATTAACTAAAAAAACGCCGACATGGCATATGCGGTTTTATCAAACATCAGGCTTTGCGCCTCGGCTAATTCTAAGTTGGCCTTGTTGGCTGTGGTGACTACCCGAGTGCGGTACTCTTTCAAGTTCGTTGCTTCTGAGTAGGTTTGCGTCGTCGCACCGTCGTCTGATATTTTCGAGTTTATTTTTGAGTCTCGGCGTACAATAACCCCTTGTTTAGCACGCTCTTTGATCTGGATATCGGCAACCAGTAAATACACTACATCTTGCACAAAAGCATTAGCCACGGTTGAAGCCAAACCAACAGCAAGCCCAGTTGCCGCAGCGCCGCGATAAGAGCCCCCTGTAGCAGCTGATGCAGCAGCACCTATAGCAACCCCTTGAAAGCCTGCACTTAACGCAGACGATGCCGCCTCAGGGGTTGTTTTCTCTAAGTTTCGCACAAAAACACTCATTCGATACTGAGCGTTGTCGGGGTTATCGGTTAAAGTGTAGCCATTGCCACTATTCACTAATTGATGAGAAAGTGCCTTGCGAAATGAATTACGGTCAAACTCCATCACTGCACTTCTCACTTCTAGGTAAATTTTTCTTTGCTCAGCGGGGACAGGGTCAACAAAAATGGCGGTACTGACTTTGGTTTGCACGTCTAAGTTTCGTTTTGCCACCGAAGTATGAATTGCTGAACAACTTGCTAATGTCGTGATAAGCAAACCAACAAAAGTTATTTTTATAAACTTATTCCATGTTTTCATCTTAGATACCTTTAGTTAATTATTGTTAAGTTATATTTACAGCTCTGTAATAAATACACGACTAATAAGGGTAATAGCGCCCATAATAGCGATAGTAATAGCGGCAATTACGGTATTGAACCCAGTTATAGCGCAATAAATCTCGGCAAGTGTAGCCTGGACGCCAGTAGGTTCCTGAATACTCAGGCGGCTTTACTTTTTTTTCTAACATGCTTTTTATATAGGAATCGACTTCTTTTGGTCGCTCGGCAAGGAAGGGTTTTGACAATACCTCAGCATTCATTTGTGCTTGCGCTTTTGCTAAGGCATCTTCTTCACTAGCTGTCGCTGTCAAAGCGAAAGTCGCTAGCGAAATTAAAACAATACGCAACTTTGTATAGCATTTGCTACAGTAATTATCGTGATTGAACATAATTTATCCTTAAGCTAATGCACCATTAGCTTAGCTCTCTTATGACACCATATTAAGTGTGGACATATTAGGTGTAGACTTAAATTATGATTTTGTAAAGTTTGTAGATAAAGTGAAGAGGCGCTCTATAAGAGCGTTTTTTTTAGATTTTTTATTATTTGTTGCACCACAATGCATATTGGTCAAATTGGCCATTGGCTTGTCAAAAAACAGGCAATAAAAAAGCGACACATTACCGCAGTAAAGGTCGCTTTGTTGATCACTAAAACTTAGTGTCAGCTCGATAAGCTGGTTATTTTTTGCTGGTCGCTTGAATAACGCGTAGTTGTGCAACTGCACGTGCTAATTCAGCGGCTGCTTCAGCATAGTCTAAATCATCGCTTCGAGCGTTTAACTTCTCTTCTGCACGTTGTTTAGCTTCTTCAGCTGCTTGTTCATCTAAATCGCCGCCACGAACTGCAATATCAGCCAGCACAGTAACGTTATTAGGTTGAACTTCAAGCATACCACCAGAAAGGTAAATGACTTCTTCTTCACCACCTTTCTTAACGATTCTAGCCATACCAGGTTTTAGTGAGGTCAGCAAAGGTGCATGACCAGGC
The DNA here is from genome assembly GCF_002104455.1 of Colwellia chukchiensis. GTDB lineage: Bacteria > Pseudomonadota > Gammaproteobacteria > Enterobacterales > Alteromonadaceae > Cognaticolwellia > Cognaticolwellia chukchiensis. The sequence goes on from NZ_NBOC01000010.1 coordinate 108,328, forward strand.
ATAATGCCTAATTCACCTTCGCTACCTGTGATCTGTAATGATTCAATGCTGCCAGAAAATAACTCTTCTTCAGCACTGACCACATTAAGATTTACAGAAAGTATTGCCATGTTGACCTCCTAATTGGCGACTGTTAACCAAAACAGTGTCCAGTCGCCAGCCTTCATTACATGTCTTTAGCTTTTTCAGCTGCTTCTTCAATAGAACCAACCATGTAGAAAGCTTGCTCAGGTAAATCATCATACTCACCAGCAAGAATACCTTTAAAGCCAGCAATAGTGTCTTTAAGCGATACATACTTACCCGGAGAACCTGTAAATACTTCAGCAACGAAGAAAGGTTGTGATAAGAAACGTTGGATCTTACGTGCGCGAGATACAGTTTGCTTATCTTCTTCAGACAACTCGTCCATACCTAAGATGGCGATAATGTCTTTCAACTCTTTGTAACGCTGAAGTGTAGATTGTACACCACGAGCGGTTTCATAATGCTCAGCACCAACCACTAACGGGTCTAATTGACGTGAAGTAGAGTCAAGTGGATCGATAGCAGGGTAAATACCTTGTGATGCGATATCACGGCTAAGTACAACGGTTGCATCTAAGTGAGCAAAGGTTGTCGCTGGCGATGGATCGGTCAAGTCATCCGCAGGTACATAAACCGCTTGGATTGACGTGATTGAGCCTTTCTTGGTAGAGGTAATACGCTCTTGAAGGACACCCATCTCTTCAGCAAGTGTCGGTTGGTAACCTACTGCTGATGGCATACGACCTAACAATGCAGATACTTCAGTACCAGCAAGTGTGTAACGGTAGATGTTATCTACGAAAAATAATACGTCACGACCTTCGTCACGGAATTTCTCAGCCATAGTCAAACCTGTCATCGCAACACGAAGACGGTTTCCTGGAGGCTCGTTCATTTGGCCGTACACTAACGATACTTTATCAAGTACGTTAGAGTCGTTCATTTCATGATAGAAATCGTTACCTTCACGAGTACGCTCACCTACACCAGCAAATACTGAGTAGCCGCTATGCTCGATGGCGATGTTACGAATCAATTCCATCATGTTTACGGTTTTACCAACACCAGCACCACCGAATAAACCAACTTTACCACCCTTAGCGAATGGACAAACTAAGTCGATTACTTTGATACCAGTTTCTAATAGTTCATTCGACATTGCTTGCTCAGCATACGCTGGCGCTGCACGGTGAATTGACCATTTTTCTTCTTCGCCGATTGGGCCAGCTTCATCGATAGGCTCACCCAATACGTTCATGATACGACCCAAAGTAGCAGTACCTACTGGTACTTGGATGTTATCACCTGTGTTTTCTACGTTCAGACCACGACGCAAACCGTCTGATGAACCCATCGCAATGGCACGAACTACGCCACCACCTAGTTGCTGTTGTACTTCTAATACTAAACCAGCAAGATCACCTTCAGTTACATTTAATGCGTCATATACCTGAGGTACAGCATCTTGTGGGAATTCTACATCCACAACTGCGCCAATGATTTGGACGACTTTACCTGTACTCATGTTTAATCCTCTAATCTGTGCTCTTATTTACTAATAAATAAATCAAGAACCTTTGCTTATACCGCTGCTGCGCCAGCACAAATCTCACTCAATTCTTGAGTAATACTTGCTTGACGAGCTTTGTTATATACCAATTGTAAATCATCGATTAAGTCGCCTGCGTTATCGGTTGCAGCTTTCATTGCAACCATACGAGCGGCTTGCTCACATGCGAGATTTTCAACTACACCTTGATATACTTGCGACTCTGTATAACGAACCAATAACTGTTCAAGCAATGCTTGAGCGTCGGGTTCGTAAATAAAGTCCCAGCGATGCTTAATTGCGTCATCATCTGACTTAGGCAAAGGTAAAAGTTGATCAATCGTTGGCTTTTGCGTCATTGTATTTACAAACTTATTGTAAACAATGAACAATCTGTCTATTTCGCCGTTGTCATAGGCATTTAGCATCACTCGCACACTACCAATTAAATCGGTAAGTGACGGGTTATCGCCTAAGCCTGACACTTGTGAAACAACTTTAGCACCCATGTTGTTGAAAAATGCAGTTGCTTTAGAACCAACAACAGCAAAATCAACCTCGGCGCCTGCTGCTTGATGTTTACCTGCATCTGCAAGTACTTGTTTAAATAAGTTAATATTTAAACCACCACACAAACCACGATCTGTTGAGACAACGATATAGCCGACACGCTTAGCTTCACGTTCTTCCATATAAGGATGACGATATTCTAAATTACCAAGCGCGATGTGACCGATCACATTTCGCATATTTTCAGCGTATGGACGAGAAGCAGCCATGCTATCTTGCGCTCTGCGCATTTTGCTAGCTGCAACCATTTCCATTGCGCTGGTGATTTTCTGTGTATTTTGTACACTTCCAATCTTTGATTTAATCTCTTTACCACCAGCCATGACTATTCTCCGCGAAAAGGTTAACTAATTACCAAGTTTGGGTCGCTTTAAAGGCTTCAATTGCCTTCGCTAAACCCGACTCGATATCTTTGTTATAGTCGCCTTTTTCGTTGATAGTAGCCATCAACTCAGCGTGTTCATTGTTTACGTATGAACGTAATGCTTCTTCAAAATCTACCACTTTGGCGATTTCTACATCGTTTAAATAGCCTTTTTCAGCGGCAAATAACGATACGGCAGTTTCAGCAATAGACAATGGGCTGTATTGTTTTTGCTTCATTAGCTCAGTTACGCGCTGACCATGCTCTAATTGTGCACGAGTCGCGTCGTCAAGGTCTGAAGCAAATTGAGCAAAGGCTGCAAGCTCAGCATATTGTGCTAGGGCTAAACGAATACCACCACCTAATTTCTTGATGATTTTAGTTTGCGCAGCACCACCAACACGAGATACCGAAATACCCGCGTTAACCGCAGGACGAATACCTGAGTTAAATAGGTTAGATTCTAAGAAAATCTGACCGTCGGTAATTGATATAACGTTAGTAGGTACGAAAGCAGATACGTCACCGGCTTGTGTTTCAATAATAGGTAAAGCGGTTAAAGAACCTGTTTTACCTTTAACTTCACCGTTAGTGAACTTCTCAACGTATGCTTCGTTTACACGCGCAGCACGTTCAAGTAGACGAGAGTGAAGATAGAAAACGTCACCTGGGTAGGCTTCACGGCCTGGCGGACGACGTAAAAGTAATGAAATTTGACGGTAAGCAACTGCTTGCTTAGACAAATCATCATAAACGATTAGTGCATCTTCACCGCGGTCACGGAAGTATTCACCCATAGTACAACCAGAGTAAGCTGATAAGTACTGAAGTGCAGCTGCTTCAGAAGCCGACGCAACAACTACGATAGTATTATCTAACGCGCCGTGCTCTTCTAATGAACGAACTAAGTTCGCTACGGTAGAAGCTTTTTGACCTATGGCTACATACACACACTTAATACCAGTATTCTTCTGGTTAATAATTGCGTCTAATGCGATCGCTGATTTACCAATTTGGCGGTCACCGATGATAAGTTCACGTTGACCACGACCGATTGGAATCATTGCATCAATTGATTTGATACCCGTTTGTACAGGCTCATCAACTGATTTACGATCGATAACACCTGGTGCTACTACTTCAACAGGAGCAAAACCATCGTTGTCGATTGGTCCTTTTCCGTCAATTGGCTCACCTAGAGTGTTGACTACACGACCTAAAAGGCCGCGTCCTACTGGTACTTCCAAAATACGGCCAGTACCTTTAACTTTTACGCCTTCAGCTAGATCCGCATAAGGACCCATAACTACCGCACCGACCGAATCACGGTCTAAGTTCAACGCGATAGCGAAGCGGTTGCCAGGAAGTTCGATCATTTCACCTTGCATTACATCGGCAAGGCCATGGATACGAATGATACCGTCTGTTACAGACACAATAGTACCTTCGTTACGAGCTTCACTAACGACGTCAAACTGTTCAATACGATTTTTGATCAGTTCGGCGATTTCAGTGGAATTCAGTTGCATGCTCTATTCCCCGTTAAGATTGCATTGTTGTTGCTAAGCGGCTCAATTTACCTCGTACTGAACCATCTATGACCATGTCACCGGCTTTAATTACTAAGCCAGAGACTACGTTTGCGTCTACAACACAATTGAGCTTTACTTTTCGAGCCAAACGCTTTTCAAGCGCGGCGCTTAATGTCGTTACTTGTTCTGCTGCAAGTGCTACAGCAGACGTTACATCCACGTTAATTTCTTTGTCATATTCAGCTTTTAATTCACTAAATTGACTCAAAACTTGTGGTAGCACCAACAAACGTTGATTTTCAGCCATGACCTTAATCAGGTTTTGGCCATTGCTGTCGAGCTGGTCCTGACAAACTTTTAAAAATAAGTCTGTCGCTTGCTCAACTGACGCACCACCTGAAAGGTAGTTAGTCATAGTTTCATTTTCAGAAACTTCAGCGGCAAATACTAACATTGATAACCAATGATCAACGGCATTTGCTTGAATAGCAAAATCAAACGCTGCTTTAGCGTAGGGACGAGCGACGGTTGTCAATTCAGACATAGCTCTATTCCCTCTTAAAGTTCAGCTACAAGTTTATCTAAGATATCGCTGTGTGCAGCGGCATCAATTGAACGCTCGAGAATTTTCTCAGCACCAGCTACTGCAAGAACCGCTACTTGTTGTCGTAGTTCTTCTTTCGCTTGGTTACGTTCCGTTTCTATTTCTGCATGGCCAGCAGCTAAGATTTTTTCTTTCTCAGCTTGAGCTTTAGCAGCAGCTTCTTCAACTATTTGCGTTTCACGTTTTTTCGCAGCTTCTAATATCTCAGCTGCTTGTGATTTCGCTTCTTTTAGTTGCGCCGTGGCTTTTTCTTGAGCAAGCTCTAAGTCTTTAGCGGCACGGTCTGAAGCTGCAAGCCCGTCAGCAATGGTTTTCTGACGTGCTTCGATGGCACCAATAATAGGCGGCCATACGAACTTCATACAAAACATTACAAATACGATAAATGCGATTAATTCACCTGCTAAGGTCATATTAAGATTCATTTATGTATCTCCTATTCAGATTCGCGGTAAAAAAACAACTTAAAAAATTAAGCACCAACTGCGAATAATAGGTATAAGCCGATAGCAACACCGATCATCGCGATAGCATCGATTAGACCCGCTACGATGAACATTTTCACTTGAAGTTGAGGTGCTAATTCAGGTTGACGTGCAGCAGACTCTAGGAATTTGCCACCAAGTAAACCAAAACCAATCGCAGTACCAAGAGCACCTAGACCGATTAATAAAGCAACAGCGATATATAACATATTTATCTCCGATTATTTAAGTAAAGTTATAAAATTAAAAAACTAAGGTTGAAACTTATATTCATGCTTCTTTCGAGGCAAAAAATTTAGTGATCTTCGTGAGCTAGACTCAAATACAGAATCGTTAGCATCATGAAAATAAATGCTTGTAACGGTATGATCAAAATATGAAACGCCGCCCACAAGAAATGTACTGGTAATTGGAATAAACCAATCGTTGCTATCAACAAGAAAATCAACTCACCAGCGTATAAGTTACCAAAAAGACGTAAGGCTAATGATAACGGACGTGCTAGTAAGGTAACCATCTCTAAAATAAAGTTAATGGGGTACAGTGACCAATGACCAAAAGGCTGTGTGGTTAGCTCTTTAATAAAACCACCAATACCTTTAACTTTAATTGAATAGTAAATGATCAGGGCAAACACACCTAAGGCTAAAGCAAAAGTCATGTTCGGGTCAGTCGTTGGTACTGATTTAATATAAACATCGTGTGGCGCAACACCAAACAAACCGGCAATTTGCTGAGCAATGGTAGGGATTAAGTCAACGGGTACCCAGTCCATGGCGTTCATTAAAAACACCCAAACAAAAATAGTTAGCGCTAATGGTGCGATAACTGGGTTATGACCATGAAAGGTACTTTTAACGTTATCATCAACAAAACCAACGATCATTTCTACAGCACATTGCAACTTGCCGGGCACACCGGTAGTGGCATTTTTCGCGACTGAACGAAACAACATAATAAAAACTAAGCCTAAAAACACCGACCAACCAAGTGTATCTATATGCACGGCCATAAAGCCTTCGCCGACAGATAAGTTGGTTAAATGGTGTTTAATATATTCTTGGCTGGTAATTTCCGCACCTGAAGACATATTAATTATCCCAATGATTAAAGTTTAAACAAAAAAGGTGTTAATAACGGCAAAGCCACTACTAAACAAAAACTGCTGAAAAAAGCTATCGGCTCTATCGCTAAAAATTTGAAGGCTAGCGCAAACAAAACCGCCGTTAATACTAATTTCAATTTTTCGCCACTATAAAAGGAATCTAAAACCTTTTCGGACGATCTTGCTCCAGCATATTTAAAGGCTTTATGAGCAAAGATAAAATTAGGGATTATACTTATTGCCCCACCTGCTAATACAGAGTGTGCAAAAGATAATCCCCAAATAAAATATGTCGCTATACAAAACGTTATCACAACGATTATCGCGATTAAAATTTGTCTAAATGCAAATTTTCGGCCTGGCTTAGCTAACTCATTATCAATAAATAAACTCACCAGAAACTCCGTACGATAATTTTCGTAATACTTATAGAGATTTAAAGATATTTTTTTCTCTTTAAAAAATCCGACGCAAGTATACTTAATTACAGCGCTAATGCAACAAAATAGGGCTTTCTTTACTGATATTATGTGCGAAATATAAAACAAATAGTTAAATTAACAACACGCGATTATTAAGCTTAATATTGCCGGACATCATTTTACTTTTTCGCGCCATAATTTAGCAAAGATAAAGTCTGGCGTTGGCATTTTTTCCCGTTAATAAATCCTTAAAATGAGCCAAAACGTGAGACTATACCGTCAAGTTCTGACAAATCATTGTAGGAAATAACCAGCTTACCCTTACCTTTTTTGTTGTGATTAATAGCAACTTGCGCGCCAAGCTTTTCTGATAAGTTTTGCTCTAAAGCTTTTGTATTTGGGTCAACGGGTTTGGCAACAACGGCTTTTGGTGGTTGTTGCACTTTTTTAATTAACGCTTCTGTTTCGCGTACGTTTAACTCTTTTGCCACCACGATGCGTGCGGTATTGGTTTGAATATCATTGTCTAACGCCAGCAGCGCGCGCGCATGACCCATTTCAATATCACCATGCTCAAGTAAGGTTTTGACTTCGCTATTTAAATTATTTAAACGTAATAAATTACTGACTGCGGTTCTTGATTTACCAACGGCGTCGGCTACTTCTTGGTGAGTTAATTCAAATTCTATTAATAAGCGCTCTAACGCAATGGCTTCTTCCATCGCGTTAAGATCTTCACGCTGAATATTTTCAATTAAGGCGATAGCCACTGCGGCTTCATCAGGCACTTGCTTAATTAAACAAGGTACCATATCTAGTTCAGCCAGTTGAGCAGCACGCCAGCGACGTTCTCCGGCAATAATTTCATAGCTGTGTTCGCTAATAGGGCGCACCACGATAGGTTGAATTATACCTTGTGATTTGATTGAGTTAGCTAAATCGTCTAACGCTTCCGCCGACATATCTTTGCGCGGCTGATATTTCCCAGGATGCAATTGTTCAATCGGTAACGTTTGTAGTTCAGTGTTTTTACTGATGACAGCATTTTTCTCATCAATACTACTGCTTGCTTCATTTTCGGGTTTGGTTAATAAGGCATCAAGACCACGACCTAGGCCTCTGCGTTTTGTTTGACTCATGATATTCCTTATTTACTCAGTATCAGTAGTAGTTTGCTTTGCTGGGGGTTTATTGGCTTCTGCACGACGCAATATTTCACCCGCTAACGCAAGGTATGCCTTAGCGCCTGTTGATGACTTATCGTAATACATCACAGGTGCACCAAAACTTGGCGCTTCAGCTAAACGAACATTTCGGGGAATAACGGTTCGATAAACCTTGTCACCAAAATGACGCTTTAACTGCTCAGAAACATCATTAGCCAAACGGTTACGCGGATCATACATAGTGCGCAAAATGCCTTCAATATGTAATTTACCATTCACAACACTGGTTAATTGAGCAATGGTATCCATTAGCGCCGTTAACCCTTCCAATGCATAGTATTCACACTGCATAGGTACTAGCACTGAGTCGGCCGCAGTCATGGCGTTTACCGTTAACATATTTAATGAGGGTGGGCAGTCGATGATAATAAAGTCATAATCTTTTTTGACTTTTGATAGTGCATTTTTCAGGCGGTGTTCGCGAGAAAACACTTCCATCAGTTTGATTTCAGCCGCGGTGACATCGCTGTTGGCGGCGATCAAATCGTACACACCGGCAGTATTTTTACACACCACTTCGTCAAATGGGCGCTCTTCTATCAGCAGTTCATAACAGGTTGCTGGTACTTCATATTTATCGATACCACTACCCATAGTGGCATTACCTTGGGGATCAAGATCAATCAATAAGACTTTACGTTTTGTGGCTGCAAGTGATGCAGCGAGATTAACCGAGGTGGTTGTTTTACCAACGCCACCTTTTTGATTTGCAACCGCAATTATTTTTCCCACAGGATCCTCAAATACTTTCTGAGCAAAAGCTTATTATTATTTATGATTTAACCAGTTCTAGCAAATGGCGTTCACCCGTTAACTGGGGGACGACAATAGCGTGACTTTTCACTAGTGATATATTACTCGGTAACGCAGAGACTTCATCATTTGGGTATACACCTTTAAGTGCTAAAAATCGACCATGATCTGCACTCACTAAGTGTTCACACCAAGTCACCATATCGGTTAGTGATGAAAATGCTCGACTAAGCACACCATCAAAGGTTTGCTCAGGCTGATACTGTTCAACACGCGATTTTATTGGCGTAACATTTTCCAGTTTTAACTGAAAAACCACTTGCCGTAAAAAGGTAACTCTTTTGCCTAAACTGTCTAATAATACAAAATTACGATCAGGATACAAGATGGCAAGAGGAATGCCTGGTAAACCCGGCCCTGTTCCTACGTCGATAAAAGACTGCCCGGTTAAATATGGGCCAACCATCAAACTGTCCATAATATGCTTAACTATCATATCTTTAGGATCGCGTATTGAGGTTAAATTATAGGCCTTATTCCATTTATTAAGTAATTCAACATACTGAATAAGTAAAGAAATTTGTGTTTGAGAAACCTCAAGTGAGGTTTCTTTCAGTAACGTTGTCAGCTGTTCAGATAATGTCATAAGGTAAATCTTTCATATATGGTGACTTTTTATGCAATTTTGCGTAATAAGCCATGTTTTTTCAGATAAACCAATAATAACGAAATTGCCGCCGGAGTAATACCAGAAATGCGCGATGCTTTGCCAATAGTTTCTGGGCGTGCATCAGTCAATTTAGCCACCACTTCATTTGATAGACCAGAAATCTGGGTAAAGTCAAAGTCAATTGGGATCAACGTATTTTCATGGCGTTTCTTTTTCGCAATTTCATCTAACTGACGTTCAATATAACCGGCATATTTAATTTGAATTTCCACTTGTTCCGAAGCTTGGGCATCCGCAAGCTTAGGTCCTAAGCCCGCAATAGTCATAAGGTCGTCATAACGTACTTCCGGACGTCGTACGAGATCTTCTAAGCTATTTTCACGACTGAGTGGCGTTTTCAGTAATTCATTCACCTCAGCCGCTGCCAAATGATCCTTATGCAACCAAGTAGTACGCAAACGTTGACGTTCTTGTTCAACGTTTTCCATTTTCTCATTAAATCGTTGCCAGCGTTGATCATTAACTAAGCCCAATGCGCGACCTTGCTCTGTTAAGCGAATATCGGCATTGTCTTCGCGTAATAATAAGCGATATTCAGCACGAGAGGTAAACATGCGATAGGGCTCTTTGGTGCCTAAGGTGGCAAGATCATCAATTAAGACGCCAATGTAAGCTTGCTCTCTCGTTAATATTAGCTCGTCTTTACCCTGTACTCGCGCCGCAGCATTCGTTGCGGCAACAAGTCCTTGAGCACCAGCTTCTTCATAACCCGTTGTACCATTAATTTGTCCGGCAAAATATAGGTTTTCAACAAACTTACTTTCCAGCGTTTGTTTTAGATCGCGCGGATCAAAAAAGTCATATTCAATGGCATAACCCGGACGGGTAATATGTGCATTTTCAAAACCTTTAATTGATCGCACCAGATCCATTTGCACATCAAAAGGTAAGCTAGTAGAAATACCATTCGGGTATATTTCATGCGTATTCAAGCCTTCAGGCTCAACAAAAATTTGGTGGCTGTCTTTTTCCGCAAAGCGATGAATTTTATCTTCAATCGATGGGCAATAGCGAGGACCAATACCTTCAATAACTCCGGTATACATTGGCGAACGATCTAAACCGGATTGAATGATTTCATGGGTTTTCTTATTGGTATGGGTGATGAAACATGAAACTTGTTCTGGGTGATCGTTTAGCGATCCCATGTAGGAAAACACCGGCCTTGGCTCATCGCCAGGTTGCTCGGTCATTTGTGAAAAATCAAGCGTTCTAGCATCTAGCCGTGGTGGAGTTCCGGTTTTCAAACGATCAATGCGAAACGGCATATCACGCAAGCGTGTTGCTAAGTTAACACTAGCAGGATCACCCGCTCGACCACCTTGATAATTATTCATGCCAATATGGATCTGGCCGGCAAGAAATGTTCCTACCGTTAGCACGACACTCTTAGCCTTAAACTTTAAGCCCATTTGTGTGGAAACGCCGACGATCTTATTGTTTTCTAAAATCAGATCATCACAAGGCTGTTGAAATATAGTTAAGTTTTCTTGGTTTTCTAAGTAATTACGGACAAAGTTTCGATATAAATTACGATCGGCCTGAATGCGTGTAGCGCGTACAGCAGGTCCTTTGCTGGCATTTAAGGTTCTAAATTGGATCGCTGCATGGTCAGCAGCGGTTGCCATCAATCCGCCTAAAGCATCAATTTCTTTGACTAAATGGCCTTTACCAATGCCACCAATGGCTGGGTTACATGACATCTGACCCAAAGTATCGATGTTATGAGTCAGCAGTAAGGTTTTACAGCCCATGCGCGCTGCTGCAAGTGAGGCTTCAGTACCTGCGTGACCGCCACCAACAACAATTACGTCATAAGACTCTTGATACCACATAAATAAACGACCTTTTCCAATTGGATAAAAACTTAAGAGCGCTATTTTAGCGCTTTTTTGACGGTAGGGGAATGATCAAATTGAGGAAAAGATCGGGGGAAGATCCTTAAGTAATATATAAAGATCTTTAAATAGATCTTATTATTATTACTTATTAGGATCCTACTTTTCTGTTGATAAGCCACTTTTATTGTTATAAAACAAGATCATGAACAACACCAATCCTTGTGATCAAAGCTTGATCAACTCAGTTATATCCTTTGATCAAAACATCGAGTTATCCACATGGTTAAAATGATAATTTACTGTGCACTGAATAATAATAGAAAATTAAGAGCTTATCCTTATAGTTATACACATTAGGTGTTTTTTTAAGCCTATACTGTGAATAACTTATGGGTAAGTTACTTATAAGTGATCTTTATTGGTCATTAACCACTCTTGTGATCGCAACTCTGGATCGATATCGGTACTCATATCGATCGTTAACAAAGGTATGGTTTCTTTGCATCCTTTTGATATTAATAGTTTATTTATATTTTTAGCCGCGTAACAAAACGTATCATAGCTTGAGTCACCTAGGCCAATGACTAAAAAGCTCATTGAGGATAGATCATGATCGGTTTTTTCTAGATCCGTGACAAAGGCCTGGATGTTATCGGGGTAGTCTCCTGCACCGTGGGTGGATGTACAAATTAACCAAGTTTGATTTTCGCTGGGTATTTGCGCTAAATCCGGCTGGAAATGCAACTGCACTTGATGACCAAGTGTCACTAATGTTTCTTCGCAAGCTTCGGCTACGTACTCCGAGCCACCTAACATACTGCCAACAATTATTTGAAATGAGCTCATTTATCAATCCTATTAAAAAAGAGTCGTTAGTTATGATCTTAATAAATTTGGCTTTATTAAGGCCCTAGTTACATATGTTTACAATTGGAAAAGCATAGAAATATCAAATTAAGTATTCTAAAGGTAAAACAAATATTTGGATAATTTATGAATAAGTTAATGAGCAATTTTACCCTGTTAATGGTATTACTCGCTACGTCATTTTTCAGTCATTCAATGTCGGATAAACTGATGGAGATAGAGGATTACAATAAAGAGTTAAAAGCAGCCATTCGTTTATACAAAGAAAATAATTACGATAAGGCATTGCCACAGCTAGAGTTATTTGCCAAGCGGGGCGATAAAATGTCTCAATATATCGTAGGCACTATGTATTTGAATGGCCAAGGTACGCCGCAAGATTTAGCAAAAAGTTATGCTTGGTTAACGGTGGCCAATGAACAAAAAAGCAAAGCTTGGCTATTACCGTTAAAAATGCTTGAAGAAAAATTGCCAGCCGATTATTTAAAAACATTAAACGTTGAAGGTGAAAAGTATGTCACGCTCTATGGTGCTAAAAGTCAGCGCTTAAAATGTAAAAATGAGCGAGAGTTAGGATCTAAGCAGCCCATACATCGTTGTAAAAAAATTGAAGTTAAAAACGGTCATTATTTCGTTGATGAACATCAAACCTACAATGCTATGATAGATTAGGTATTAGCCTATAGTATGGTAGCTAAGGCCCATTTGACGGGCCTTAATGTCGTACTTTACTGGATACGCTGCACACGAATGCGCCGCTTTGTTCCTTGTTTTTTTAGTTGGAAGCTGTTCATAATGCCCCGGGTGATGATGATAGTGTCGCCTGGCGCGAATTTTGCGCGTTTATCCCCGCCTTTTTCTCGCCAAACTTGACCATTATCTAGCACTATATTCCATTGTTTTTTTAAGTTGCGTGCCGCTGACTTTACCACAGCGGTTAATTGGTCAAACTCACGTTCTTGTTCAGAATATCTATGTGCATGGCCGAATGAGGCAATTAATTTCTCTTCATTTTTAGCTTCAGCCTTAACTGACGTTTTAGGCGGTTGCTTATTTTTAGCCGTGTTATTTGCTGCAATTGAACTTACGCGCTGCATATATTTATCGAAACATTGCAATCTTAGCGTATTGTCCGTTAATTTACTGCAGCGCAGTAATTCTGGTGCTATTGCAGCCGCTGAGCTTGTAAAACTTGCCATCAAGGTGGTGGTAATTAACAGTGACTTCAGGTATTTCATTATTGTCCTTGTGAACCTTAGCTTGTTAGCGGTTCGGTTTTTATTCGTATTTTGCTTGTTGGGAGAACTTAACACCATATCATTTTTATTTTATTTACCGATACAAAATGAGGAAAAAATTTCGCTTAACAGATCATCGTTGCTAAATTCGCCGGTAATTTTATTGAGCTCTTGCTGACAAAAGCGCAGTTCTTCTGCCAAAATTTCGCCTGCTACAAAAGATTCAAGCTGCTCTAGGCCTATCGTTAAGTGTTGGTGAGCTTGCTCTAGTGCCACCAAGTGACGTCGTCTCGCCATAAAACCACCTTCAGTGCTACCTTGGTAGCCCATACACTGTTTAAGGTGCTCAGTAAGGGCTGAAACCCCGGCACCGGTTTTTGCTGACAAGGTCACTGTGGGGGTTTGGTTTAATTCGCGATAGCCGGTTTGGGCTTGACTGATGTCGGCTTTGTTTCTGATCACAGTTAACGCCATATTGGCTGGCAGTTGTGCAAAAAACTCTGGCCAAACAGATTTAGCATCGAGTGTTTCATCCGCTGCGGAGTCGATCATCAGTAACACTCGATCTGCTTGTTTAATTTCTTGCCAAGCGCGTTCAATACCAATTTGTTCAACTTTATCGGCACTTTCACGCAAACCTGCGGTATCAATAATATGTAGCGGCATGCCATCAATATGAATTTGTTCAGACAGTACATCGCGTGTGGTACCTTCAATATCTGTCACTATGGCACTTTCTTTACCGCTTAAAGCATTAAGTAAACTTGATTTACCCGCGTTAGGGCGACCAGCAATCACCACCCGCATGCCTTCACGAATAATACTACCTTGCTTGGCTTTACTTTTAACTTGCTCAACTTGGCGAATGATCGCTTTTAAATCATTGACAACTTTTTCGTCAGCGAGAAAGTCGATTTCTTCTTCGGGAAAGTCAATTGCCGCTTCAACGTACATGCGTAAATGTATGGTGTCGTTGACGATCTGGTGAATTAATTTAGAGAAGTCACCTTGCAGTGAATGTAACGCACAGCGGGCAGCTTGCTCTGAGCTTGAGTTGATGAGATCGGCAATGGCTTCAGCTTGAGTTAAGTCGAGCTTATCGTTAAGAAAGGCTTGTTCACTGAATTCGCCAGGCTCTGCCATTCTGACATTAGTTAGCGTTAAAATCTCTTTTAGGATCATATCTAGAATAATTGGCCCGCCATGTCCTTGAAGCTCTAATACATCCTCACCCGTAAAAGAATGAGGTCCTTTAAAGTAAAGGGCGATACCTTGGTCTAGTGCCTGGCCTTGGCGATCGTTAAAGCTTAAGTATTCGGCTTTTCTAAGCTCAGGTACTTTACCTAATATAGCCGTAGCAACATTGCGAACTTCAGGACCAGAAACTCTGATGATGCCAACACCACCTCTACCTGGGGCTGTAGCTTGTGCGACTATGGTTTCTTTTTGGCTTGATGAAAAAGCAAGCTGGGTCATGGTATGTTCTCAGTTAAAAATAAATACTCTAAATTGGCGTCATTATAAACCGTTAATTCGCTGCTGGAAATCTAGACTTTGTTTTTGCTTGTATTATGTGGGTTTAGTGACGCTTTATTTAGATGCTAGGTAAAGTTTTAGCGAAAAAAAAGGTAGCTTTCGCTACCTTTTTCGTAAATTTAATAAGCTTATTTTGCTTTGGCTTTTTCGATGCCAGCAAAGATTATTTTCATTTGAATTATGGAAATAATATTACTGACTAACCAGTAAAGTACTAAGCCAGATGGGAACCAGAAAAAGAATACCGTAAACATCACAGGCATATACTGCATGATTTTTTGCTGCATAGGATCTTGAACTGTCATTGGCTGCATTTTCTGCATAATAAACATACTGATACCCATTAGTATCGGTAAAATATAGTACGGATCTTGGGCAGACAAGTCTTGAATCCAAAGCATAAAGGGCGCATGACGTAATTCAACACTTTCCAAAAATACCCAATACAATGCTAAGAAAATCGGCATTTGAATGATTAAGGGTAAACAACCGCCAGCTGGATTGACTTTTTCTTTACGATATAGCTCCATCATGGCTTGTGACATTTTTTGCTTATCATCACCAAAACGTTCTTTTAACTGTGTCATTTTTGGTTGTAAAGCACGCATTTTTGCCATTGAGGTATATTGAGCTTTCGTGAGTGGGTACATGGCACCTTTAACGATTAGCGTAATAATTATAATGGCTACGCCCCAGTTAGAAACAATAGATTGTATTTTAATTAGTAACCAAAATAACGGTTGGCTGATCATAAATAAAAAGCCGTAATCTATAGTCAGATCTAAGTTTTCTTCAATACTTTCTAATACGTCTTGATCTTTCGGGCCGACATAGAATATCGCAGAAGTGCTTGCGGTACTGTGTGGTTCTATGGTGATAGCAGGTGCTTTATAACCAATAACCGCTTCATTGTTTCTGGTGTAGCTAGTGTATAATTGGTTAGTTGCTGTTTTTTCAGGAACCCAAGCAGATACAAAGTAGTGCTCGAGCATAGCAACCCAGCCTCCTTGCGTAGCAACATTGAGGTTTTTGTCGGCAATGTCGTCAAAATCATACTTTTCGTAAACATCTTCAGTAGTCGAGAAAGCCGCACCTTTGTAGGTGGGGATTAAGCCACTGCCGCTGTCGATTAACGTAGTTTGTTTTAATTGTGCATACATTTGTACACTAGCAGGCGTGCTGGCATTGTTAGTGATGATGTATTCCACATTAATGGCATAGCTGTCATGGTTTAAGGTGAAGCGCTTAATTACCGATAAACCCGTTTCATCAATATAGTTTAGGTCAATCACTAAGGGTTCATTTGCCGTTGCTTGATAAGAAGTGGCAGCTGTTTGATAAATAGGGCGACCAGGAATGATACGGTCTAAGCCTTGCGCACCTGTTAAACCACTTTGCGCCACATAAAGGTCGCGATCCGTGCGTAGCATAGTATAAGGGATACCATTGCCTTGCTCGGTATCAAACTTAAATAGCTTTGCTTCTACTATGTCACCACCTTTGGTATCAATTTTAAGTGATAATACATCGTTAGTTACGGTAATTAAGCTGGCACTGACCGCTTTGGTTTGCTTGTTAATTGTACTTACTGTAGCCGATGATTCAGGCACAAAGTCGCCATTGTCATTACTAGGCGATGGCATGGTTTGTTGAGACTCGGTTGAGGGCTCAATAACTGGGGCATTGTCGGCTTGCCATTGACTAAATAGCAAATAGGTAACTACCATAAGCGCAATAAATAGAAAACTGCGTTGTGATTCCATAATGTATTACTTCTCTTTTTTTGATAGTGGCACGGGATCATGTCCTCCCGCATTGAGTGGGTGGCATTTTAGTATACGTTTGCTTGCTAACCAACAACCTTTTAACACACCAAAGCGATTTATGGCTTCGATGGCATAAAAAGAGCACGTTGGGTCAAATCTGCAATGAGGGCCTAACAAGGGGCTAAGCCAGCGCTGGTATGCTTTTACCAAGGAAATTGCTATTTTTTGTGGCGCTGAATTATTTTTCGCCATATTTTTTCCAATTGCCGATTAATTTCTTTATTGTCTAGCTGGTCGGTACCTGACTTTACCATAACAACAATGTCAATAGCAGGCAGATTGTGCTGATTTAAACGAAAGCTTTCACGAATTTGTCGCTTAATACGATTTCGTTGTACCGCGAGCTTAACTCGTTTTTTGGCAATGGCTAAACCTAGACGGCTTTTATTATCAGAATTTTGTGTGACGAGTACTGTGATATGGCTAGAGCCAAAACGAAGAGGTTTGCTAAATACAGCTTGAAATTGACCGGGAGTCAGTAAACGTGACTCCCGGTTAAATTCATAAGTAACCATAGTGGCTACTATCCTTTTAACTTAGGTTGCAAGTTGAAAGGATTAAGCACTAAGGCTTGCACGGCCTTTAGCACGACGACGTGCAATTACGGCACGACCGGCTTTTGTTGCCATGCGAGCACGGAAGCCATGGTTGCGCTTACGCTTTAATACACTAGGTTGAAATGTTCTTTTCATTACGCTAATCCGTCTGTTGTTGTTGCCCCGGCAAAACAGCCTTCATGAGCACACTGGGTCTAAAAATGAGGCGAAATTCTATATAGATAATGATACATTGTCAATGCTTATTCTTTGGCTATTTAGAAAAGATCCTTTGGGGATCGGTTCGATCTAAATATATCCACAGTTTTATAACAAAAGCAGGGTTGTCGCTTTCATAATTAAATAGAATATGGAAAACTTTTTAGTATTCATTGGTTATTTTAACTTGGCAATAGTGCTGAATTTACTTGGCATAGAAGAAAAAAATGTAAATAAAAGGCAATTATCGAAATGTCAATATTGATGTTGTGGATAACTATGGTGATAATAGACAGATCATAAGAATTAAAATTTTCTTTGCTGTTTTTTACCCTTCTTTTACAGGTTAATAATTGCAGGAAGCCATGTATTTATCAGGAGTCGATTGTTGGATCATTCACTTTGGCAAAAATGTTTATCTGTTCTTCAGGAAGAGTTGCCTGCGCAGCAATTTAGTATGTGGATACGTCCATTACAGTGTGTGATCACAGATAATATCATGACGCTATACGCACCCAACCGTTTTGTTTTGGACTGGGTCAGAGACAAGTATGTAAATCGCATCAACGAACTGGTGAGTATGCAAGATAGTGCTAATCCACCATTGTTGCGCTTTGATGTTGGCAGTATACCCGCTAACAAAGCGGAAAACGCAAGCGGCATAAACCAAGTACCAGCCAGTACGAAAGTAGCAAACCATAAAGATCAGGCGATTCCTGATAGTAACTTACCAAAAACCACCAATGTCAGGGTAAAGTATACGTTCGATAACTTTGTTGAAGGTAAGTCGAATCAACTCGCCCGTGCAGCCGCATCGCAAGTCGCAGATAACCCAGGCGCCGCGTACAATCCGTTATTTATCTACGGT
Source organism: Colwellia chukchiensis (assembly GCF_002104455.1). Taxonomy (GTDB): domain Bacteria; phylum Pseudomonadota; class Gammaproteobacteria; order Enterobacterales; family Alteromonadaceae; genus Cognaticolwellia; species Cognaticolwellia chukchiensis. The sequence goes on from NZ_NBOC01000010.1 coordinate 126,626, forward strand.
GGAACAGGATTAGGTAAAACGCATTTATTACATGCAGTGGGTAATGGCATATTGCATAATAAACCCAATGCTAAAATTGCCTATATGCATTCAGAGCGGTTTGTGCAAGATATGGTCAGAGCATTACAAAACAATGCGATGGAAAAGTTTAAGCAATATTACCGTTCAGTCGATGCTTTGTTAATTGATGATATTCAATTTTTTGCTGGTAAAGATCGTACACAAGAAGAGTTTTTTCATACATTTAATGCCTTACTCGAAGGTAATCAGCAAATTATTTTAACCAGTGATCGTTATCCGAAAGAGGTTGACGTTGAAGATCGTTTAAAATCACGTTTTGGTTGGGGTTTAACGATAGCCATCGAACCGCCAGAACTAGAAACTCGCGTTGCCATTTTAAAACGCAAAGCCCAAGAGAGTCATATTAATTTAGCGGATGAAGTAGCGTTTTTTATTGCTAAACGTTTACGTTCTAATGTTCGAGAATTGGAAGGCGCTTTAAATCGTGTAATCGCCAATGCTAACTTTACGGGTCGTGCCATCACCATAGATTTTGTACGCGAAGCGTTGCGGGATTTATTGGCATTGCAAGACAAGCTCGTTACTATTGATAACATTCAACGAACAGTGGCAGAATATTACAAAATTAAAGTTGCCGACTTGCTTTCTAAACGCAGAAATCGATCGGTAGCTAGACCTCGACAAATAGCAATGGCATTATCTAAAGAGCTAACCAATCACAGTTTACCTGAAATAGGTGATGCATTTGGTGGCCGCGATCATACTACTGTTTTACATGCGTGCCGAAAAGTTAAAGCATTGCGCGAAGAGTCGCACGATATAAAAGAAGATTATTCAAATTTAACCAGAACACTGTCATCATAATAATAATAAGTAACAAGCGAGTCAGATATGAAATTTTCACTGAACAGAGAATTACTACTAAAACCTTTATTGTTGGTTTCTGGTGCCGTAGAGCGGAAAAGTACGTTACCGATATTAGGAAATATTCTTTTTGATGTTAGTGGGCAATCACTTACGTTAACAGCCACAGATTTAGAGTTAGAGATGGTAGCTTACGCTGCAATTGATAACCATGCTGAAGATGGAAAAGTAACGATTCCAGCGCGCAAACTGCTGGACATTTGTAAAAGCTTGCCAGAAGATTCGACACTCACCTTTGCGTCAGAAAGTGATGTCATCAAAATCAGTACTGGGCGTAGTAAATATTCGCTTTCAACTTTACCTGCCAGTGACTTTCCAAATATTGAGCAATGGAAAGGCGATGTGGAGTTTAAGCTATTAAAGTCTGAGCTGTTACGCTTGATCGAAAGTACCCATTTTTCCATGGCTAACCAAGATGTGCGCTATTATTTAAATGGTATGTCAATTGAAACTGATGGTCATGAAATTCGTTCAGTTGCTACAGATGGCCACCGACTCGCAATCTGCAAAATAGTCAATCAAGAGCTTACGCTGCCCGCTCGGCAAGTTATTGTACCGCGTAAAGGTATTTTAGAAATTATTCGCTTACTCAATCCGGTAGATGAAACCGTGCAGGTGTTTTTAGGCTCTAATCATATTCGCATTATTGATAGTGAGTTTTCTTTTACCAGTAAACTGGTTGACGGACGCTTTCCTGATTATCGTCGTGTATTACCTCGCAATGGTGATAAAATACTTAACGCCAATAAAGATGAGTTAAGGCAAGTATTATCACGAGCATCAATATTATCGAATGAAAAGTTTAAAGGTGTTCGCCTCAATTTCGCTAGTACAGAATTAAAAATAACGGCAAATAATCCAGAACAAGAGCAGGCTGAAGAAGTCATAGAAATAGACTTTCCCTACGACGAAGTGGAAATTGGCTTTAACGTCAGCTATGTCTTAGACGTGCTTAACGCGATTAAAGAGCCTGCGGTCAAGTTCACCTTAGCCGATGCAAACAGTAGTGTGGTCATTGAGGGTGCAGAGTCGGGAGAAGCACTTTACGTTGTAATGCCTATGCGTTTGTAATGAGTATTGATAAGTTATTTATTCAAGACTTTCGAAATATAGCCAGCGTTTCAGTCGACTTAAATCAAGATTTAAACTTTATTATCGGTGATAATGGCAGTGGCAAGAGTAGCTTATTAGAAGCCATTTTTTATCTTGGCCATGGTAAGTCTTTTCGCAGTAGTAAAGCAGATAACTTATTAATGCATAATAAATTATCTTTTACCGTAAGTGCCAAAACACAAAGCGGTGCGCAATTAGGTGTGCGAAAAGGATTTTTTGAACATCTAAATCTCAGCGAGATCAGGGTCAGTGGTGAAAAACAAACAAAGTTTTCGGCGTTGGCTAAGAATATTGCCGTACAGGTTATTACTCCAGAAAGCTTTAAGCTTTTTTTTGGCGGCCCTAAGCAGCGCAGACGCTTTATAGATTTAGGTTTGTTTCACGTGAAACATGGGTTTTCAGATCATTGGCGAGAGTTTACCCGTATTCACAAACAACGAAATGCCTGTTTACGCACAAAAACAGATTTAGCGAGCTTAAACTACTGGAGTGATGTTTTTGCCACTAGCTCTGAGCAAATAGCACAGTACCGAGCAGCTTATGTTGAGCAGTTGACCAAAGAGTTAAGTTTTTGGTTAAAAATCATGTTACCTAAGGTCTCTGATGATATAGTTATTCAGTACCTGCAAGGATGGAACTCAAAACGAACTTTGCTTGAGGTACTAAGTCAATATCGTGATAAAGAATTGGCTGCTGGATATAGCCTATATGGTGCACAAAAGTTTGATGTCAGATTTGTGTTAAATGGCACAAGTTTAGATAATCAACTTTCACGCGGCCAACAAAAGTTGTTTTTACTGGCTTTAACTTTTGCACAAGCACAATTAATAGCAAGAGAAAAGCGCGTAAAACCAATTTTATTAATTGACGATGTTGGTGCAGAACTTGATATACACTCTAGAGCGTTGCTTAACAACGCGATAGCAGAAATAACATGTCAAGTTGTTGTAACCGCAATTGATAAAACAGCAGTGGCACAATTAGTGCCAAAAGAAGATAATTATAAAATGTTTCACGTGAAACATGGCAAACTATCAGTAATCAGTGAGTAGGCTACAAGCTATGACAACAGAAAAAGATTATGACTCGGCAAGTATAAAAGTACTGAAAGGCCTAGATGCAGTGCGTAAAAGACCAGGGATGTATATTGGAGATACAGATGATGGTACTGGACTACACCATATGGTATTTGAGGTTTTAGATAACTCCATAGATGAAGCGCTTGCAGGTCACTGTAGTGATATTATTGTTAAAATACACTTAGATGGCTCAGTATCTGTAAAAGATGATGGTCGTGGTATACCAACAGAAATACACCCAGAAGAAGGCGTTTCGGCAGCAGAAGTTATCATGACTGTACTTCATGCCGGTGGTAAATTTGGCGGTGAAGACTCAGGCTATAAAGTTTCAGGCGGTTTACACGGTGTTGGCATTTCCGTGGTAAACGCATTAAGTAGCAAGTTAAAACTTAATATTCGTCGAGATGGTAAATTATTTGAACAAATATACCAGTCTGGCGTACCCGAAGAACCACTTAAAGTGGTCGGTGAAAGTGAAAAGACAGGTACCGAAGTCAGGTTTTGGCCAAGTGAAGAAACCTTTTCAGATGTCGAGTTTCATTTTGATTTATTAGTAAAAAGAATTCGTGAACTATCATTTCTAAATTCAGGTGTTTCAATTCGCTTGATCGATGAACGTGAAGAAGGTCGAGAAGAACATTTTCATTTTGATGGTGGTATACAAGCATTCGTAGAATATTTAAATACCAACAAAACACCTGTTAATGAAGAGATATTTTATTTCGATTTAGCCCGTGATGACGGCATAGTAGTGGAAGTGGCTATGCAATGGAATGATGGTTTCCAAGAAAGCATCCATTGTTTTACCAATAACATTCCTCAACGGGACGGCGGAACACACCTAAGTGGCTTCCGTACCGCCTTAACCAGAACGCTTAATAGCTATATGGTAAAAGAAGGCTTAAACAAAAGTAAAAAAGGTAACACTGAAACCAACGCCTCAGGTGATGATGCCCGTGAAGGTCTTACCGCTGTGATCTCAGTGAAAGTGCCTGATCCTAAGTTTTCCTCTCAAACCAAAGACAAATTAGTTTCATCAGAAGTAAAAACTGCGGTCGAACAAGCCATGGGTGAAAAGCTTGGAGAATACTTGTTAGAAAAGCCGACCGTGGCACGCACCATTATTATGAAAATAGTCGATGCAGCACGAGCGCGTGAAGCCGCGCGTAAAGCAAGAGAAATGACGCGTCGTAAAGGTGCCTTAGATATTGCAGGATTACCCGGAAAACTAGCGGATTGCCAAGAAAAAGATCCCGCACTTTCTGAACTATATATTGTGGAAGGGGACTCTGCTGGCGGTTCCGCTAAGCAGGGCAGAAACCGAAAAAATCAAGCTATCTTGCCACTTAAGGGTAAAATATTAAACGTTGAAAAAGCTCGTTTTGATAAAATGATTTCATCGCAAGAAGTTGGTACTTTGATCACTGCCTTAGGTTGTGGTATTGGCCGTGATGAATATAACCCAGATAAATTGCGCTATCACAGTATCATCATCATGACCGATGCTGATGTTGATGGTTCTCATATTCGTACCTTACTACTGACCTTTTTCTATCGTCAAATGCCTGAAATTATGGAGCGTGGCTACATTTATATTGCTCAGCCACCACTATATAAAGTTAAAAAAGGCAAGCAAGAGCGGTACATTAAAGATGACGAAGGTTTGACTGAATACCTAACGACACTAGCATTAGAAAATGCCGAAATACGCGTCAACGAATCAGCGCCGGCTTTATCGGGTTTAGCCTTAGAAAATTTAGTAAAACAGTTTCGTAAAACACACGAAACCATTAAACGCGTGTCTCGTTTGATCCCGGCCGATATTCTAGAAAAAATGATTTATGGCTCGACGATAACTACAGAAGACTTCAAAGACCAAGCCAAAGTTGAAGCTTGGACGGCAAGCTTATTAAAGCAACTCGACGAGCAGGACGGTAATGGCTCAATTTATACGGTGGAAGTTAAGCATGATCAAGAACGCCACGTTTATTACCCGAGCTTTAATGTGCGTAAACATGGTATTGATACAATATATGATTGCAATTATGAGTTCTTTGACTCAAAAGAATTTGCTTCAATCCAAAGCCTTAATAAAGCCATCAATGGTTTAATGGAAGAAGGTGCCTATGTTAAGCGTGGTGAAAAAGTCAAAGCCGTTACTGAGTTTGAAGAAGCACTAAACTGGTTAATGGCAGAGTCTAAACGAGGTCAATACATTCAACGCTACAAAGGGCTAGGTGAAATGAACCCAGACCAACTCTGGGAGACCACCATGGATCCAGAGTCGCGTAGAATGTTACAAGTGACTATTGAAGATGCCATTGCGGCAGATCAATTGTTTAATACCTTAATGGGCGACCATGTTGAGCCGCGTCGTAACTTTATTGAAGACAACGCCTTAAAAGTTGCAAACTTAGATGTTTAGCACTTATCGATAATAAGAATATAATGCCCGGTCATCAAATCGGGCATTTTTATTTATAGCTTAGTATTTTTCCTTGAATAAATTAAAAACAACTAAGTTCAGACCCTAGGCTAATAAAGCGACAGCAGGTATAATTAGCCGAAATTTAACACACAATAATCATAGATTCGGATTGATATGAGTACGTTTAATATAAAGACCTTTCAGGGCCTAATATTGCAGTTGCAAGATTACTGGGCACGACAAGGCTGTGTCATAGTGCAGCCATTAGACTTAGAAGTGGGGGCAGGTACTTTTCACCCGATGACCTTTTTACGATCCATTGGTCCTGAGCCAATAAGTAGTGCTTATGTTCAACCATGTCGTAGACCAACTGATGGTCGCTACGGTGAAAACCCAAATCGTCTGCAACACTATTACCAATTTCAGGTGATGTTAAAGCCTTCACCAGATAATATTCAGGATTTGTATCTCAACTCTTTAAAAGAAATGGGCATAGATCCACTAGTACATGATATTCGCTTTGTGGAAGATAACTGGGAATCGCCGACCTTAGGCGCCTGGGGATTAGGTTGGGAAATCTGGCTAAATGGCATGGAAATTACCCAGTTTACCTATTTCCAGCAAGTTGGTGGTTTAGAGTGCGCACCGGTAACTGGCGAGATCACATATGGTTTAGAGCGTTTAGCTATGTATATTCAAAACGTAGATAGCATTTACGACTTAGTATGGACCGATGGTCCTATGGGTAAAGTATTGTATGGAGATGTTTTTCACCAAAATGAGGTAGAGCAATCTGCTTATAACTTTGAACACGCAGATGTAGCAGATTTATTTAAGACCTTTGACCAGTGTGAAGCGGTAAGTGAAAAACTCATCGCAGAAGGATTAGCGCTACCTGCTTATGAACAAGTAATGAAAGCCTCTCATGCATTTAACTTACTTGATGCACGTCACGCTATTTCGGTAACCGAGCGACAACGCTATATTCTACGAGTTAGAGCCTTGTCAAAAGCATGTGCACAAGCCTACTATGCAAAACGAGAAGCATTAGGTTTTCCTCTTTGTAAAAATAATGGCACTGCAGCACAGGGACAATCATAATGACTACTGATACGCTATTAATTGAATTAGGCACAGAAGAACTGCCACCGAAATCACTAAAAACCTTAGCGGTAACCTTTTATCAGCAAATCAAAACCCAGCTAGACGCAGCTCAGCTTGCGTATAATGAGATGCACTGGTATGCAACACCAAGACGCTTAGCAGTTCAAGTTACAGGTTTAGTGGCATGCCAAGCAGATAAAGCGATTGAAAAGCGAGGCCCTGCGGTAACTGTTGCATTTGACAGTGACGGTAATGCCAGTAAGGCCGCCCAAGGTTGGGCACGTTCAAATGGCATCACGGTAGATGAAGCCGAACGCTTAGTAACTGATAAAGGCGAGTGGCTACTGCACAAAACTATAGAGCCTGGCAAGCATGTTGAGCAATTAATACCTGAGATGGTTAAGGTTGCAATCAATAAATTACCGGTACCAAAACCCATGCGTTGGGGGGCGGGAAGAACACAGTTTATTCGCCCCGTGCACAGTCTTACTATGCTATATGGCGATAAAATCATTGCGGGTGAAGCTTTAAATGTTAAAGCGAATAATTTGGTTACCGGCCATCGCTTTCATCACCATGGTTTAGTGGCAATAGAAAATGCTGATAGTTATGTTGCTCAATTGCGCGACGCGCATGTGGTGGTAGATTATCAAGAGCGTAAGCAAACCATTAAACGCGAAATAGAACTTGCTGCACAAGCACTTGGTGGTGAGGTATCTGAAGACGAAGACTTACTCGACGAAGTAACGTCTATTGTTGAATGGCCCGTAGTGTTAGTGGGAAGCTTTGATGAAGCATTTCTCAATGTGCCCGCTGAGCCATTAATTTATTCAATGAAAGACCATCAAAAGTATTTTCCAGTCTTTGGAAAAGACGGCAAGCTATTGAATAAATTCATTTTTGTTGCGAATATCGCCAGTAAAGATGCCAGTCAGGTTATTAAAGGTAATGAAAAAGTAATCCGTCCTCGATTAGCAGATGCTGAATTTTTCTTTAAAACTGATAAAAAACAAACGCTTGAGTCAAGATTAGAACATTTGGAGTCGGTTTTATTTCAAAAGCAACTTGGTACGGTTAAAGCAAAATCTACAAGAATTGCCAGCTTGAGTGAGTTTATTGCGGAAAAAATCGGTGAAGATAGTCGCTTAGCGTACCGAGCAGGTCTGCTAAGTAAAACCGACTTATTATCAGATATGGTACAAGAGTTTCCACAAGTACAAGGCACTATGGGCAAGTATTATGCACAAAGTGATGGCGAAGCTCCTGCTGTTGCTCAAGCCTTAGAAGATCAATATCTACCGCGTTATGCCGGAGATAAGTTGCCAGCGCAAAATATTGGTTGTGCTGTGGCAATAGCGGATAAAGTGGATACGCTAGTGGGTATTTTTGGTATAGGTCAACCGCCTAAGGGCGACAAAGATCCTTTTGCTTTACGTCGCGCAGCCATAGGTTTACTTCGTATTATTATCGAAAAACAGTTAACGCTGGATATCAGCGAGCTTGTTAAGCAAAGTATCGACTTATATCAAGATAAATTATCTAACCAAGACGTAGCTACCCAGGTATTGGAGTTTGTTTTAGGTAGATACCGTGCTTATTACCAAGATCAAAATATCAGCATTGATGTTATTCAAGCCGTACTAGCGAATGCACCGACGGAGCCGTTAGATTTTGATAAGCGTATCCATGCGGTAAGCCACTTTAAAGCCTTGGCAGAGGCAGCCACGTTAGCGGCAGCTAATAAGCGTGTTGGTAATATACTCGTCAAGTTTGACGGTGAGTTATTTCCGGCCTTTAAACGTGATGTCGCCAGTGAAACCGCTGAGCTAGAACTTGCTGACACATTTAGCGCAGTTAATGCTAAAGTCGCGCCTTTGCTAGCGGTAAAAAATTACCAAAGTGCATTAACTGAGTTAGCCGCATTAAAACAGGCAATCGATAACTTCTTTGATCATGTCATGGTAATGGATAAAGACCCGCAAGTTAAAACCAATCGCTTAACCTTGTTAAACGAAATCCGAAACCGTTTTCTTGCAATTGCAGATATTTCTTTACTGCAATCGTAAGATTTTGCTGGCTAGGATAATGAAAAGGAATGCTAATGCATTCCTTTTTTGTTTGTGCTGGCTAACTGCCGTTGTCATGCTAGTGACACGAGCTTAGTGATTTATAGAGGAGTGGCGCGTAGCCAATAAATCGCAGCCCAAAATACCAATACCGCTAAATTAGCAGTATCAAAACGAAAACTCGGCACAGTAACGCTGGCGTTATAAGCCTTTCTTTATCACATATTGAAAAGGTAAGCTTTGCGTTTGCTGGGCAATTAATTGATGGTCCATAAAGCGACAAAAACTTGGAATATCGCGTGTGGTTGATGGGTCGTCCGCATTTACCAACAAGGATTCACCAGCCGCCATTTGACGGATCTTCTGCCGTAGCATCATTACCGGCTCTGGGCATCTAAGTCCAATCGCATCAAGTTGATGATCTGTGTCGGGCAGTGCAGTGTTTTTCATGTTCGACCTTGCTGAAGAGTTTTCTACTTGCGGCAATTTTAAAGCCTATTCTTGATGACGCAAGTATAAACTGCAGTTGTGCTGTTATACAGCTTGTTGTCAAACGCATCATAGCTTAAAAATGAGAATATCAGCATTAAATCCGTATAGAAGCTTGCTTTGTTGTAGTAGGAATGAATAATTGAGATATGCTAATTTTTCAAGGTTATGAAATGTCGTTTGCTCGCCCGCTTGTTATTAAAATAATTTTTTGCTTTTTCTGTCTTGCGATAACTGATAACAGCGCGCTTGCCAATAATGAGTCTCTACAGCGTAAAATTTTCCTGCAAGCGGAAAAGCATATCTGGAATCATAAGTCAGCAAGCTATCAAAACCTATATAACCAATTGCATTACTATCCATTGCAACCGTATTTAGACCAACGTCGTTTAATGAATCATATGACAATTTCATCGGCCGGTGAAATTGAACAGTTTTTATCAAAATATCAAGCAACACCATTAGATTGGCCATTACGAAAAAAATGGCTAACTTATTTAGCGAAACGCAATAAATCGGTGTTGTTTCAGCGCTTTTACAAAGCGAATAGTAATGCAGAATTACAGTGTCAATACTTTCGCTATCAACTACAATCTGGTGTACCACCACAACAAGTACTGCCTAAGGTCAGTGCTTTGTGGTTAGTGGGAAAATCACAACCCAAAGTTTGTGATCCGCTATTTAAACAATGGCAACAAGCGGGTTACCGCACTAATGAAATAATATGGCAGCGGATAAAGCTAGCCGCAGATGGCGGTAAGCACACATTACTGCCGTATTTAACGACTTTATTACCTCAGCATGAGCAATATCTAGCTAAGTTATGGCATAAGGTTCGTCGTAACCCTGCATATGTCACCAAGTTATCAAAATTTAAACAAAAAAATGCCAAAGAGGCGAGTGTTGTTGCTTACGGATTACAGCGTTTGATTTGGCGTTCACCCCAACAAGCGCTTGATACTTATGCGGTGGCGAAAAGGTTATTACCTTTTACCGCCAAACAAAGCCAACAAATCACCTTAAGGTTTGCTTTAGCTTTAGCAAGTAAAAATCATCAAGCAGCGGCGAGCTGGCTAGCAAAAGTTGATCAGGATAATTTTAACAGTACCCTGACTCAATGGTATATTGCAGATGCGCTTCGAGCGCAAAATTGGCAAGAAATTAAGCAAAAACTACTAGCATTACCAAGCACAAGACACGCCAGCCGACAATGGCAGTACTGGTACGGTAGAAGTTTAATGGCGACCAATCAGTTAACGGCAGGGCATAAAGTGCTAAGTGAGCTAGCGAAAAGCCGTCATTACTACGGCTTTTTAGCTGCCAGTTTACTTAATCAGCCAGCAAATTTTCAAGACATACCGTTAGAGATTAGTGATGACGAAAAAGCCAAAATACTTGATAGTGCGGAAGCAAAACGAGCTTTTGAGTTATTTGCCATCGGTCGTTATCATCATGCACGATTAGAATGGAATTACTGGCTGTCTAAACTGAGCAAGCGTGAAAAATTGGTGGCCTCGAAAGTGGCTCATGAAATGGGTTGGTACGATCGCGCTATATTTACCTTAGCAAAAGAGGGCTATTTAAATGATGTCGACTTACGCTTTCCCCTTGGTTTTGCAGAAGATATCAAACATTTTGCCGAGAATGAAAAAATTGACTCAGCTTGGGCTTTTGCCATTACGCGGCGCGAAAGCTCTTTTATGTCTGATGCCAACTCGTCTGCTGGAGCTAAAGGTTTAATGCAAATAATGCCAGGTACAGCTAAGCAACTTGCGCGTAAAAAGGTCAGCAATCGCTATTTGTATAATGCAAAAAACAATATCCAATTAGGTACGAAATACCTACGAAAGCTACTTGATAAGCATGATGGCAATCAGGTATTAGCGACGGCAGCTTATAACGCTGGGCCGTATCGAGTAAAAAGTTGGTTAAAAGATACTAAAGCACTACCTGCTGATGTGTGGATAGAAACCATCCCCTTTAAAGAAACGCGCGAATATGTGAAAAGTGTGCTTGCCTACCAGCATATATACCAACATAAAGTGGGTGCGGGGAAATCGTTATTTGATGCCATCATTGCCATGAATATTAATGAATAACAGCACAGGCATTATCATAGTGCGCGATAAGCGTTATAATTAAATACCAAAAAATTTAGAGAGTTACCCGATGAACACACTAGCCAAAGCATACCCAGCCCATATTGCGGAGTTACAAAAAAGAACCCAAGCAGTATTGTCACGAGAAAACTTAGACGGTTTAGTGATTCATTCAGGCCAAGAAATTAAAGCCTTTTTAGATGATAACAATTATCCGTTTCGGGTTAACCCACACTTTAAAGCTTGGCTGCCAATTGTTGACGTTGCTAATTGCTGGTTACTGGTCAACGGAACAGATAAACCAACCTTGATTTATTACCAACCCGTTGATTTTTGGCATAAAGTCGTTGAATTAAGCGAAGACTATTGGCATCAATTTTTTGATATTAAAATATTAAAGACCGCCAGTGAAGTCGATAAACTTTTACCCTATGATAAAAGCGCTTTTGCTTATATTGGTGCCCATATTGAAGTCGCAAAAGCCTTAGGGTTTGAGCATATTAACCCTGAGCCGCTACTAAACTATTTACATTATCATCGCGCTTATAAAACCGCCTATGAGCAAGAATGTTTACGTCGCTCAAATGCCATAGCGGTTACTGGTCATAAGGCAGCAAAAGCTGCATTTTTTGCCGGTGGCTCAGAGTATGACATTCAACATGCCTATTTAACGGCCATACAACATACCGAAAGTGAAACGCCGTACGGCAATATTGTTGCGCTTAATGAAAATACAGCTATCTTGCATTACACCGCTCTTAATCGTGCAGCGCCAACAGAGCATAAATCTTTTTTACTAGATGCCGGTGCTAATTTTCATGGCTATGCATCCGATATTACTCGTACTTATGCCTTTAAAGCTGATCGGTTTGCTGAATTGATTGCCCGCATGGATGACTTAATGCTGCGCGCCGTCGAGCAATTAAAGCCAGGGCTTAGCTATGTAGACTTGCATATAGCGACTTATCGGCAAATAGGCCAGTTGTTAGCTGAGTTTAACTTTATCAAGGTTGACGCTGATACAGCAGTGGAAAGCGGTATTATTTCCACCTTTTTCCCACACGGTTTAGGTCATCACTTAGGTTTACAGGTGCATGACGTTGGTGGCTTTATGGCTGATGAGCGTGGCACGCACGTTAATACACCTGAGCAACATGCGTTTTTACGCACTTCACGCGTGGTTGAAACTAATCAAGTTTTCACCATAGAGCCAGGCCTTTACTTTATAGACTCATTATTGGCGGAGTTAAAATCCTCAAGTCATGGTCAAATGGTTAATTGGTCAGCTGTCGATGCGATGCGACCTTTTGGTGGTATTAGAATTGAAGACAATATTATTGTTCATCAGTCACATAATGAAAACATGACTAGAGATCTTGGGTTAAATTAAGCGCGTGTCTATACCTTATAATATAGCGGCTGGCGAAGTGGTTGATGAAACCATCATCAGCCGAAGTCGTTTTATTTGTTATTTGCGACCTTGTTCAAGTAGTGCAGATGCAAAAGCGTTTATCAAAAGTTTGCAACTTAAACACCCACAAGCGAATCATCATTGTTACGCTTTTATTGCCGGTCGTCCAGAGAACAGCCAATTATACGGTTTTTCTGATGATGGTGAACCGTCTGGTACCGCAGGTAAGCCTATGTTGACGATGTTGATGGGCAGTGAGTTGGGGGAGATTTGTGCCGTTGTTGTGCGTTATTTTGGCGGCACTAAGCTAGGGCCAGGCGGCTTACAGCGCGCGTATGGCGGTAGTGTTAAACAAGCATTAGCACTTTTGCCAACAAAACTGAAAATACCTATGGTACGCAAAACATTAGCGTGTCAATATAATCAAATAAACGATGTCTTGTATCTTTTGTCGCAACATGGTGGTGAAGTTATACAACAAGATTACCGTGAAGATATTGTCCTGAACTTGGCTTTGCCGGCTGAAAAACTTGATGCCTTTCAGCAGCAACTGCAAACGATGTCAGCAGGGCAGTTAACCTTACAATCAATAGCTAAAAGCAATAATAAATAACTGTGCAAATTAAAAATATTATCCGCATATTAGGACTGTTAGTGGCGCTGTTAAGCGTAACTATGTTACCCCCTGCCTTTATATCATTGATATATCGAGATGGTGGTGGTGTTTCTTTTCTGATGTCGTTTCTCTTTTGTTTAATTGCGGGTTTATTATTTTGGTATCCTAATCGTGCGGAAAAAAGCGACTTACGAGCGCGAGAAGGGTTTTTGATTGTGGTACTATTTTGGAGTGTCTTGGCGAGCTTTTCTGCTGTACCGTTACTGTTACTTGAGCAGCCAAACCTGTCGATTGCGGATGCCTTTTTTGAGTCATTTTCAGGCTTAACTACGACAGGTGCCACTATTTTAACGCAAATTGATGGCTTGCCGCATGCAGTGTTATGGTATCGTCAGCAATTACAATGGTTAGGCGGTATGGGCATTATTGTGCTAGCAGTGGCTATTTTGCCAATACTTGGTATTGGTGGTATGCAATTATATCGCGCCGAAATACCTGGGCCGGTAAAAGACTCGAAAATGACCCCGCGCATCGCTGACACGGCGAAGCATTTATGGCTAATTTATGTCACTTTAACCTTTGCCTGTGCCATAAGCTATTGGGCGGCAGGCATGAGTTTATTTGATGCCATATGTCATTCATTCTCTACTATTGCTATTGGCGGCTTTTCAACTCACGATTTAAGTATGGGCTATTTTGATAGCCCGCTGATTAACTTTATTTGTGTGTTTTTTCTGTTGATTGCTGGTGTGAACTTTGCGTTGCATTTTGCCGTGTTGAATAGCCGCTCATTACGAAATTATTTTTATGATGCTGAATTTAAAGCGTTTTTAGGTATACAGTTTTCGTTAATTTTGGTGTGCTTTATTGTTTTAGCAAGCTTTAATGTGTATCAATCTAATTTTGATAACTTTGAGCAAGCGCTGTTTCACGCCGTTTCAATTGGTACTACCGCAGGTTTTGCCGGCACCTCAGCGGGGGAAGTGGCGTTTTCCAGTTGGCCCACTTTATTACCGCTACTGTTAATATTTGCCAGCTTTATTGGTGGTTGTGCGGGAAGTACTGGTGGCGGCATGAAGGTTATTCGCGTGCTATTACTTTACTTACAAGGGGTGCGAGAGTTGAATAAGCTTGTACACCCAAAAGCGGTATTTACCATTAAATTAGGCAATAAAGCTTTACCTAATAGGGTAGTAGAAGCTATATGGGGCTTTTTCTCAGCTTATGCGGCGGTTTTTGTTATCTGTATGCTTTTGCTATTAGCGGCTGGTATGGACGACTTAGCTGCCTTTACGGCGGTTGCCGCTTGTTTAAATAATCTCGGTCCAGGTTTAGGGCAGGTGGCAGCGAACTTTGCTGAAATAAACGATTTTAGTAAATGGGTCTTAGTGGTTGCTATGCTGTTTGGTCGTTTAGAAATATTTACCTTGCTGGTGTTATTTACGCCGGCATTTTGGCGAACATAACGTTGCCCAGCGCCAAAGCTAAGTAATATTGTTACTCAGAAAAAGGTGATGGCATCGAGTTGAAACAGCGCTTCTACATCACTGATGTAGCGCTTATTTACTAAAAATAGCACGACATGATCTTCTGCCACTATCTTAGTGTTGGAGTGGGCAATTAAAACTTCATCGCCGCGTACAATCGCAGCAATACTTGTGCCTGGTGGCAGTTTAATTTGCTGAATAGTCTTACCGATTACTTTTGATGACTTTTCATCACCCTTGGCGACAATCTCTATGGCTTCGGCTGCACCACCGCGTAAACTATACACATTATTTATATTGCCTCGACGAACATGAGTGAGTAGCGCTGATATCGTTGCATGTTGTGGTGACACGGCTATATCTATATTGCTGCCATGGACTAAGTCGATATAGGCACTGCGTTGTATTAAGACCATGGTTTTACGCACCCCTAGACGTTTCGCTAATAACGAAGACATAATATTGGCTTCATCATCATTAGTGACGGCAATAAAAACATCAAACTGATCTATGTGTTCTTCGAGCAGTAATTCTTGATCTGAAGAATCACCGGCAAATACTAGGGTGTCGTTTAACTCAGCGTCTAACTGTGCGGCGCGTTTGCTCGAGTGCTCTATTAACTTAACTTGATGATTTTTTTCTAACAATCGTGCTAAGCCAGCACCGATATTACCGCCACCGGCAATCATAATTTTTTGGTATGGCGCTTCAAGCTTTTGTAATTCATTCATTACCGCGCGAATATGTATAGTCGCGGCAATAAAAAACACTTCATCATCGGCTTCAATTACGGTTGTACCTAAAGGCCGTATCGGTTTACCGTTACGATAAATGGCAGCGACTCGAGTATCAATATTGGGAATATGCTCACGCAAGGTTGAAAGGGCGTGACCAACCAATAAGCCACCATAATAGGCCTTTACAGCCACTAAACTTACTTTACCTTGCGCAAATTCTAGTACTTGTAATGTCCCGGGGTAATCAATTAATCGGGCAATATCACGGGTAACGAGTTGTTCGGGGGCAATAACATGGTCGACGGGGATATTTTTATTTTGAAAAAGCAAATCTTGATATTTGAGAATTTTGCTTGAGCGAATGCGAGCAATTTTATTGGCGGTGTTAAATAACGAATAACAAATTTGACAAGCGATCATATTGATAGCGTCATCATTGGTAACGGCCACGACTAGCTCAGCATCTTCTGCACCGGCTTGTTTGAGCACATCAGGATGAGAGCCATGACCGACAACCACACGCAAATCCATTTTATCTTGTAATTCGCGTAAGGTTTCACTGTTAGTGTCTATGAGCGTTATTTCATTTTTCTCGCCCACTAGGTTTTCCGCTAAGGTTCCACCTACTTGTCCGGCACCAATAATTATTATTTTCATTTAGCTTGCTTTTTGTTGTTTTTACGCGGTGGTTTTAACGATTTTAGCGTAATAAAAACCGTCCATTGCCGCCATGTTTGGTAAAATTTGCCAACCAATGTCAGTACTGTTTTCGCTAATAGCCACATGCTTTGCATCGGGTGTTTCATTAACAAAACGTTGAACTTGTTCACTATTTTCTTCAGGCAACACGCTGCAGGTCGCATAAAGCAAAGTACCACCAGGTTTCAATAAAGACCATATATTTTTCAATATTTCTTGTTGTAAGGCCGTAAGAGCTTCAATATCTTGGGCTTTACGCAACCACTTTATATCGGGATGGCGACGAATAACGCCAGTTCCTGAGCAGGGGGCGTCTAGTAGAATGCGATCAAACAGTTCGCCATTCCACCATTGCTGGGGGGTGGCGGCGTTACCGGCAATAACCTGAGCTGATAAATTAAGTCGGTTAAGGTTTTCTTCTACTCTTGTTAATCGACTGGCTTCAATATCAATAGCGGTCATGGCTTTGATATCTGGGCATTGCTCTAAAATATGACAAGTTTTGCCGCCGGGCGCTGCGCAGCAATCAAGGACATTGTCACCAGCTTGACAATTTAGCAGGCCGGCAGCTTGTTGTGCAGCTGCATCTTGAATTGATACCCAACCTAACTGAAATCCTGGTAATTTATTGACATCAACCGCGTGAGTTAATTGTATTGCACCTGAGCTTTCATCTAGGCGTTGATGTTCAATATCAGCCGCTGTTAATAGCGCGATATACTGCTCAACACTATGGTGTCTTTGGTTCACTCGCAACCACATTGGCGGTCGCTGCATATTTGCTGCTAATAGTGCTTGCCATTGCTCTGGGTAAGCCGTTTGTATTTTTTTAATAAACCAAGACGGGTGATTATAAACAATGGCGTCGGCGATGTTTTTGCTGTTATTAGTTACATGGCTAGCATTGGTTTGTTGGCGCTGAAAATTTCGTAAAACGCCGTTAATGACGCCTTTTAAGTGCTCACACTTTAAAGGCTTGCAAGCAGAAACGGTTTCATTAAACGCCGCGTGATCAGGTACGCGGGTATATTTTACCTGATAAATACCCACTAACATTAAAAAGTGACCGACACGCTGTTTGCCGGTTAACGGCTTTTTAATAAAGTCACGCACATCGTGTTCTAATTCTGGTAAGTGCCTCAATACACCGTAGCAAAGCTCTTGTAATAAGCCTTTGTCTTTTTCGGCAATTTTACTCAATTGCGACGGTAGTTCGTCTGCTAAACTGCGGCCTTTATCAACGACAGCATAAATACAACGCGCTGCGACTGCTCTCAGGTTTTGGGCCATAATTATTGCGAACCTTCTAGGTTGGGCTTTTGGCCGTTAATGGCTAAATCTGGTGCAAACCAATGTGCTTTACCATTTAAAATATCTGCCACGGCTAATGCTTTTTTACCCGGTAGTTGGATAATTTCTAGGCGCAACGCACCGTTAAGTGTGGCTACTATGATGCCGTGTTTATCAGCGCTGATAATAGTGCCAGCGGTTTGCTGATGATTAAGCGCTATAGCGCTGGCTTGCCAAACGCGAATTTTATGCTGTTTGTTGTTTTCGGTGAAGGTAAATTGTGCGACCGGCCAAGGAATGTACGCTCTCACTTTTAGCGCAAGATTTTCGGCGGGCAAGTGCCAATCTAGTTCTGCTTCGGCTTTATCCAGCTTGGCGGCATGTGTCGCCTTGCTATTATCTTGTGGCTGTCGTGAATAATTGCCTGTGGCCATTAATGCTAAGGTTTCTAATAATGCAGTTGGGCCAAGCTCTGCTAGCTTCTCATATAAACTGGCGCTGGTGTCTGTCATAGTAATATCGCAGTGAGCGGTTAAAATGATATCGCCAGTATCTAGGCCTTTATCCATTTGCATTATGGTAACGCCGGTTTTGGTATCACCAGCTTCTAACGCTCTTTGTATCGGTGCTGCACCACGCCATTTCGGTAAAATAGAGCCGTGCACATTAATGCAACCTAAGCGCGGTGTGGTTAATATTGGCTCTGGTAACAATAAACCATAGGCAACGACCACCATGACATCGGCTTGGTACGCTGCAAGCTTTTGTTGTTCTTGCTCGCTTTTAAAGTTTACCGGTTGTTCAATGGGAATCTGGTGTTCTAACGCTAATAACTTAGTCGCGCAAGCCGTCAGCTTTTTGCCGCGTCCGGCCGGTTTATCCGGTGGGCAATATACCGCAACTATATTGTGCTCTGATTGGAGCAGGGCCGCTAAATGTTTAGCGGCAAATTCAGGTGTTCCGGCAAAAATGATATTTAGTGGTTTAGTTACAGGGTTAGCCAAAAGACATTCCAAAATAGATAGGTGTTAAAGACAGTATTAAAGCAGCTATGCGTTTGCTTTATCTAAACGTGCTTCTTTTTCAAGCTTCTTTTTAATACGTTGACGCTTAAGCGGTGAGAGATAATCAACAAAAAGAATACCATTAAGGTGGTCAAGTTCGTGCTGAATACAAATCGCTAAAAGTTCTTCACCGTCTAAAGCAAACTCTTTACCATTTTCATCTAGGGCCGTTACTGTGACCTTGACACTACGATCAACTTTAGCGTAACAGCCAGGTACAGATAAGCAGCCTTCTTCATTAATCAGGGTATCATCACTTTTAAAGGTAATTTCTGGGTTGATTAAAACATAAGGTTGTTCTTTATTTTCTGAGACATCTATTACAACAATACGTTGGTGAATGTCCACTTGCGTTGCCGCTAACCCGACACCATTTTCGGCATACATGGTGTCAAACATGTTACTGATAATAGTGCGAATTTCATCATTCACTTCCTTAACAGGTTGTGCTTTGGTTCTTAATCTTTCATCGGGAAATCGTAATACAGGTAAAATAGCCATAATTTTTCAAAAGAGTTCGCGAAAATTCGCATAGAGTGTTATGTTTCAATTTTAGCCATTATTTGATATTAATCATAGTGGTTTAGGATAAAACCTAAAATAATAGGCAGATTAACATGCTAAAAAGAATTATTACGTTAATATTGGGTATAACAATGTCAGTGACTTTGCTGGCAGATGAGTTAACTATAAAGACAGATGCGCCTAAATCCTATACGGTTAAGCAAGGTGATACCTTATGGGATATTTCCGGAATATTCCTTAATCAGCCTTGGTTATGGCCAAAATTGTGGCGGCTTAACCCAGAAATAAATAACCCTCACTTAATCTACCCGGGTGATGTACTTCGGCTTGTGTTTGATGAACAAGGTCAACCTATGCTAGTTCGAGGTAAGCCTGAACTGAAATGGTCACCAAAAGTACGCAGCCACTTGAAGGAGCAAAATCCGGTCAGTACGTTGCCGTTACATGCCATTGCCCCTTATATCCGTTATGACAGTGTCAAAACTGCTACAGAGTTAGCAAACTTGCCTTATGTCATTGGAAGTGATGAAGGTCATAAGTCGAGTATTGATGGTTTTAAAGTCTATGTTAATAGTGACCTTGTTGTTGGGCAAAGCTATGGCTTATTTCAAAAAG
The DNA here is from genome assembly GCF_002104455.1 of Colwellia chukchiensis. GTDB lineage: Bacteria > Pseudomonadota > Gammaproteobacteria > Enterobacterales > Alteromonadaceae > Cognaticolwellia > Cognaticolwellia chukchiensis. The sequence goes on from NZ_NBOC01000010.1 coordinate 146,393, forward strand.
GTAGTGCCATTATTGATCCCGAAACAGCCGAAAACTTAGGTTATAACATAACACTTGTTGGCACAGGCAAAGCAACCCAATCTGGTGATATCAGCCTGAAGCAACCGAGTACGATTTATGTTGAAGGTGCCAAGCGCGAAATTCGCTCGGGCGCATTTGTTATACCTGTGAATGATGATCAACAATACCCATCTGTTTTTACAATGCGTGCAGCGAGTCCAAAAGCACAAGGCGTAATTGTTAGTTCAGTTTCTAAGTTAAGAGAGTTTGCTAAGTTTGACGTGGTAATGATTAACAAAGGTGATCAGCAAGCCGTCAAGGCCGGAGACGTGCTAATGGTGAATCGTCAAAGCCCAGCTGTTGTTGAAACAGAAGATGGCCCGCAATATAGCAAAAATACATCACGCTGGAATCGCATGGTGAGTGAAAGCCAGACAGATTATGATATGCCAACTGAAACCATAGGTAAGGTGATGGTGTTTAAAGTCTATACTAATGTCAGTATGGCGTTGATCTTGAGTTCTGAAAAGCCATTGCGAATACTCGACCAAGTAACAGCACCTTAATAATCAAGTGCGCCACACGATAAGGAGATTTAGTGGCAGATAATATTGATGTCGACAATCAGGCATTAACGCCTATTCATTACTGGTTAGCCGTGAAAGCAATTCCGCGTCTGGCCAGTCATAAGAAAATAGCACTGGTTGAAAAATATGGTTTAACAGCGTTATTTACCCACAGTGCTGAACTGACCGCGATCGGTTTAAGCCAATCACAACGCATGGCATTAACCTCACCCAATTGGTCAGCAATAGATAAAATAATCACCGCGTCTGCTCTGTGCCAAAGTCAAATTATTACCTATGATGACCCCAATTACCCAAGCTTATTAAAGGAAATTTACGACCCGCCGTTAGTGCTATTTACCCGCGGAAACCTTGATTTACTTACACTACCAAAGATGGCGATTGTTGGCAGCCGTAATGCTAGTGTTGCGGGCCGAGAAATTGCCCATCAGTTTGCCGGGCAATTAAGCAGACAATTTGTAATAACCAGTGGTCTAGCGCTTGGTATTGATGCGCAAGCTCATTTAGGTACGTTACACTGCCAAGGTGCAACGATAGCAGTTGTCGCCACAGGTTTAGATATTACTTACCCCTCACGACACAAAAGTTTACAGAAAGATATCATTGCCAAGGGCGGTCTTATTATTAGCGAGTTTGCGCCAGGCATCAGCCCAAAAGCTGGGCATTTTCCGAAACGAAATCGTTTGATCAGCGGCTTAAGTTTAGGGGTGTTAGTGGTTGAAGCATCATTAAAAAGTGGCTCGTTAATCACGGCGCGTTGCGCCTTAGAGCAAGGGCGAGAGGTGTTCTCCGTACCTAGCTCAATATTTAATGACCAAGCCAAGGGGTGCCACTGGCTCATTAAGCAGGGGGCTAAACTTGTTGAAGATGTTGCCGATATAAGAGAAGAGTTTGAGGATCTTGTGATAATTAATCAAAAGCCAAATCACAACCAAGAACTCGATAACTCATCAGAAAATAGTAAAAATCAGCACTTGTGTAACGACCCAATGTTAGCTAGTGTGGGATATGAAATCACTCCGGTAGACTTAGTGGTTTCTCGGAGTCAGTTACCGATCGATGTTGTACTAACTCGATTAACCGTGCTTGAGCTTAAAGGTCTGGTGTCTTCGGTGCCAGGGGGTTACCTTAAATTAGATAGGGGCTAACATGTTTGATATCTTGATTTACCTCTTTGAGAATTACGTCCACAGTGAAGCCGAGGTCATGGTTGACCATGATTTATTGACCGATGAACTAACGCGTGCAGGCTTTCACCAAGATGAAATTTATAAAGCATTAGCTTGGTTAGAAAAGCTTGCCGCATTGCAAGATACCGACGCGTATCCATATTTACCGTGTGTTGGCAAACGTTCGGTTCGAATTTATACCCGTGAAGAATGCCAAATACTCGATGTAGAGTGTCGCGGCTTTTTACTGTTTTTAGAGCAAGTGAATGTTTTGGACTTTTCTACTCGTGAAATGGTGATTGATCGCGTCATGGAGCTTGATACTAAGTTCTTTTCAATTGACGATCTAAAGTGGGTGGTGTTAATGGTGCTGTTTAATGTGCCGGGCCAAGAAAGTGCCTATTCGCAAATGGAAGATCTCATTTTTGACGAACAAGAAGGACCCTTGCATTAATTTGTCTGGTCATCGAGACGCAAAAGCAGGTTTAAGCGCCTGTGTTTTCATTACAGCTATATTGGCTAAACTATGGCATAATAAATCGCTAATTTTTTAGGTGCATTTATTATGTCAAAGTCTGATAAAACATTATTTTCCCGTCATGAACATGCCTTAGAGAAAAGTGCGCAAGCTTGCCCTGAATGTGGCGAACAGTTAGCTATTAAACACGGCAAAGCGGGCGCCTTTTTTGGTTGTGTCGCTTATCCCTCATGCCAATATACTCGACCGGTTGTTGAGCATGAACGTGTTGAAGATCAGCTACTTTCAGGTAGCGAATGCCCAGAGTGCGGTCATGAGTTGGCGGTAAAGCAGGGCCGCTATGGCATGTTTATAGGGTGTAGTAATTATCCTGCTTGCCATCATATCGTACCACAAGATGAAAATGAGCTTGCGCAAGACGATATCAATTGCCCCCAGTGTCAGAAAGGCCACTTGCAATCAAAAACGAGTCGCTTTGGCAAAACCTTTTATGGTTGTGAAAACTACCCAAAATGTAAGTTTGTGGTTAATCATGAACCCGTGACGGGCAAGTGTGAACAATGTGGTTTTGCTTTACTGTTGAAACGACAAATGGCGGCTGGTGAAAAGCGACAATGTGCCGCCAAAGCATGTGGTCATTTCCAAACCACTTAGTTATGCGTTCGCGATAAAAAAGCCAGTGTGATACTGGCTTTTTAGTGTGGTTTATTTGCTTAGGCGTTTTTGGTAGCTACTGACATAAGGCTTGAGTTCATTAAATGCCGCTGCTGGTAAAAGTTCAGCCAATTGCACCAGGCGTTGAGCCAATTGCTGCTTGGTATCTCCAGAAACGTTAATATGGCCCATTTTACGACCCGGGCGCTTACTTTTGCCATACCAATGTAAACGCGTGCTAGCAATTTGCAAGATGTCATGAGTGACTTGATCTTCACCGAGTATATTAATCATTGCCGATGGTCGCACTAATGCGGTACTGCCGAGCGGTAAGTCGCAAACGGCCCGTATATGATTTTCAAATTGACAGGTATCTGCGCCTTGTTGTGTCCAATGGCCAGAGTTATGAACCCGCGGCGCAATTTCATTGACTAATAATTGCTCACCTACTTGGAAAAACTCAATTGCTAATACACCGATATAATTTAATTCATTGGCAATACGGTCGAAGACGTCTTTAGCTTGTGCTTGCAATGCTGCATCGGCTTGGCTGGCAATGGAAACACTCAAAACACCATCGCTGTGGTGGTTTTCAGTTAACGGATAAACTTGGGTATTACCTTGACTATCACGCACGCCGACAAGCGAAACTTCACGATCAAAAGCAACCATTTGCTCCGCCACTACCGCATGGCTAACGCCTTGCTCGCCACCGTCGAAAAAGGCTTTTATATCGGCCCAAGTTGCTGCTGCTTGCGCTTTATCTTTTAAGCGCCATTGGCCTTTACCGTCATAACCTGCTAAAGCACTTTTTAAAATTAGCGGTAAGGATAAGTCAGTTAATGCTTGCTCGAAATCGGCTTGGTTGGCAATGATTTTATGTTTGGCATTAGCTACCGCGCATTTTTCTAATAACGCTTTTTCTAATCTACGGTCACCGCCGGTTTTAATGGCTTGGCTTGATGGACGCAGTTTTCCAGATGCTTGGCAAAGTGCTAAGGTTTGGTGATCAATATGCTCAAACTCTGCAGTGATAAAGTTTGCAAATTCAATACCTTGGTTTAAATCACCAAAAACAATATCAGTAGACAGCGGGTCAACCACCTGGTTAGAGCCAACATCAAAGGCACGAATAGTGATATTTAATGGTTTGGCGGCTAATGCCATCATACGCGCTAACTGTCCAGCACCTAATACTAAAACATTCATTGCGTTGGCCTTATTCTGCAGGATTTGGGTTATCAAGAATATTTTGCGTTTGCTCGCTGCGAAACGCTTCAACAGCAGCTTGTACTCTTGGGTCAAAGGTGCCGATAATTTGTGCGGCTAATAAACCGGCATTGGCTGCACCGGCAGTGCCTATGGCTAAGGTGCCAACGGCAATACCTTTTGGCATTTGTACAATCGACAGCAAAGAGTCTTGACCACTTAACGCTTTTGACTGCACAGGTACACCTAGTACAGGCAAGCTAGTGTAAGCAGCGGTCATGCCTGGTAAATGAGCGGCGCCACCAGCACCACCAATGATCACTTTAATACCACGGTCTTTTGCGCTTTCAGCATATTCAGCTAATAAATGTGGGGTTCTATGCGCGGACACAACTTTGGTTTCATAAGCAACATTAAATAAATCTAACATTTGTGCAGCATGTTGCATGGTTGGCCAATCTGATTTTGACCCCATGATAATTCCGACTTTCATATAGCTATTGCCTTTTTGTGGTGTGATTTAATATTTATCGTCAATGTCGCTGAAAGGGCCTATGTTTACGATGAAGGCGCTGATACTTTCATTGAGTTGTTAATGACGCATTACAAAAATTTAAACAGAGATTATAACGTGTTTGCAAATAATCTGAAATGACAATTCTTTTATCAGCACCATTAAGAGCAATAAATAATGTTGGCTTTAGACCAAAGGCTAATTTTCTAATGGTGGGATTGGCGTATGATATTTTTTATCTAGTTAATATCAAGTAGCAAATGGGCAGCTTTGCCGCTTATGTTGCTAACCAGAGAGAAAAATCATGAGCAATATTTATATGCAAGGGTTAGACAAGGTGAGCGCCAATAGCCAACCGTTAAGCCCGATCAATTTTTTAAACCGCACTGCCGATGTTCATCCCGATAAAGTAGCGATAATTCATGGTAGACAACAGTTCACGTATCAGCAGTACCGAAAAAATGTTCGTCGCTTAGCTTCGGCGCTAATGCAACACGGCATTAAACCGGGGCAAACGGTGAGTATTATGGCCGCTAATATTCCGGCTTTTCTTGACGCCCATTATGGGGTGCCATTAATAGGCGCGGTACTTAATGCCATAAATATACGCCTTGATGCCGAAAACATCGCTTTTATTCTTGATCACGGTGAGTGTGATGTTTTATTCACAGATACCGCATTTTCAGCGGTAATTAAGCAAGCATTAGCGATCAGTAAACGCCAACCGCTAGTAATAGACATTGATGATGCTGAAGGCCCGGGAGGTGAACGTCTTGGTACGATGGAGTATCAAGAGTTACTTGCACAAGGAGATGAAAACTTTACTGAGTCATTGATTGAAGATGAATGGCAGGCGTTGGCGTTAAATTATACCTCGGGTACCACAGGTAATCCAAAAGGTGTGGTGTATTCACATCGTGGCGCTTATCTTAATGCACTTGGTCATAATTTTATTTGGCCGACCGATCAGCACAGCAATTATCTTTGGACTTTGCCTATGTTCCATTGCAATGGTTGGTGTTTTCCTTGGACTATAGTGGCTGTCGGCGGTACACAGGTATGTTTGCGACAAGTGGAAGTTGGCGCCATTGTTAATGCTATGATCCAACATCAAGTCAGCCATTTTTGTGGCGCGCCGATTGTTTTAAATATGATTTTAAATGCCGATAAAGACTTGTTAGCGCAATTACCGAAAAACATCAAAGCCATGACCGCCGGCGCACCGCCACCAGCTGCGGTTATCAAAGGCATAGAAAGCCTAGGTATTGAAATTACCCAAAGTTATGGCCTAACCGAAGTTTATGGGCCTTGTGTGGTTAGTGAATGGAAAGCAGAGTGGAATCAGTTGAGTGCCGATGAACGTGCCGCTTTAAAAGCGCGTCAAGGTGTACGTTATCTCACTCAAGAAGATGTTGACGTACTTGATCCTGACACTATGGAGCCGGTTTCTGCTGATGGTGAAACCATGGGCGAAATCATGTTTCGAGGCAACACCACCATGAAGGGGTATTTAAAAAATGATAAAGCTACCGCTGAAGCGTTCGCACATGGTTGGTTTCATTCTGGAGACTTAGCGGTGAAACACCCCGATGGTTATATTGAAATTCGCGATCGCTCTAAAGATATTATTATTTCGGGGGGCGAAAATATTTCTTCAGTAGAAGTAGAAAGCGTACTCTACATGCATCCGGCTATCTTAGAAGCCGCTGTGGTGGCAAAAAATGACGAAAAATGGGGTGAAACACCTTGTGCTTTTGTCGGCTTAAAAGCAGGGCAAGTACTAACCGAGCAAGAGGTTATTCAACACTGTCGGCAACATTTAGCCGGCTTTAAAGTGCCGAAAACCATCGTCTTTAGTGAGTTACCAAAAACCTCAACCGGAAAAGTACAAAAATTTGTCTTACGTCAGCAGGTAAAAACGCTTTTTGACGCCTAAGTTTTATGGACTAAAATAGTTTGAAAGCGCTAAGGGCTTTACCACCTTTAGCGCTTTTTTATAGTTATTATGTAGTTTCTTTATAAAAAACGTATAATCACCGACAATTTTTTATTAATCATAGATTGTATCACTCAATGACAAGCGCATTAGCAACATACCAGCAGGGCGGGATTTTAGCGTATCCTACCGAAGCCGTATTTGGTTTAGGCTGTGATCCTGATAACGAGCAGGCAATAAAAAAACTATTAGCGATAAAGTCACGTCCGGTTGAAAAGGGCTTGATTTTATTGGCGGCAAATTATTCACAACTGTTACCTTATATCGATGACAGTAAAATCCCGCAGGATAAACGCTTTACCGTATTGTCACGTTGGCCTGATGGCATAACGCAATTGGTGGCAAAAAATGCTAATACATCAGCCTTGTTAACGGGGCGTTTCGACACTATTGCGGTGCGAATTACCAGTCAACCCGACGTTGTTGCGCTTTGCAATGCCACTAATAAACCCATAGTGTCAACCAGCGCAAATTTAGCCGGTCAGGAGCCAGCCAAATCATGGCAAGAGATCCCGGAAGCCTTAGTAAAAAAAATCGACTTTATTATTAAAGGGCAGACCTTAGGCTTTGCACAGCCATCCACTATTATAGATGCCTTATCTGGAGAGATTATTCGTTCATGAACACTGTAAATATCAATGTTGTTATCGAGTTTTTTAAATCATTGCAGGATAAAATTTGTCACGCACTTGAAACCGCAGACGGCAGTGGCAAGTTTATTGAAGATAACTGGCAACGTACAGAAGGCGGAGGCGGTAGAACGCGTGTTTTAACCGATGGCAGTGTTATCGAGCAAGGGGGGGTTAACTTCTCTGTTGTTTCAGGTGATAAATTACCACCATCAGCAACAGCACATCGACCAGAGCTAGCAGGCCGCAAATGGCAAGCGTGTGGTGTTTCTTTAGTGATCCACCCGAAAAACCCTTTTATACCCACTTCACATGCTAATGTGCGATTTTTTATTGCGGAAAAAGCAGGAGAAGCACCTGTGTGGTGGTTTGGTGGTGGTTTTGATCTAACTCCCTTTTACCCGTTCAAAGAAGATGTGGTGCATTGGCATCAAACCGCTAAAGATATCTGTCAGCCTTTTGGAGATGAAGTTTATCCAGAGTACAAAAAATGGTGTGATGATTACTTCTATTTGAAGCACCGCAACGAAACGCGTGGTGTCGGTGGTTTGTTTTTTGATGACCTTAATCAATGGGGCTTTGATAAATGTTACGCCTTTATGCAAGCAGTAGGTGAAGGTTTTATCGACGCTTATATTCCGCTACTTGAAAAACGTAAAGCGACTCCATTTAATGAGCAACATCGTCAATTTCAATTATATCGTCGTGGTCGCTATGTTGAATTTAACTTAGTGTTCGATCGCGGTACGTTATTTGGCTTGCAGTCTGGTGGGCGCACGGAATCCATTTTAATGTCAATGCCGCCGCTAGCGCGTTGGCAGTATAATTTTCAAGCTGAAACCGGTAGTGCAGAGGCACAATTGCAAGACTATTTAGTACCCCAAGACTGGCTATAAAGAGCACCTGCTCATTAACCTTAAGGCACTAATAAAACTAACGCTGAGATGGTTTTGTTGGTGCGTTAAGTCACAAAATCCATAAAGCTTGTCATTTTCTTAACATAAAACCCTAAAATAATTGTGGACTTATAAAAAACTTGTGCTAGATCAATTACTCTAATTGAGGCCAGTTGTAGTATCACCTTATTAAACGAATTCAATACTTTCGCTATTTTTTATAAGGTTATATTTTCATGAAAACATCCGTAATTAATGGACTAATGCTTACCGCGCTTTGCTTGTCATCACACACGATTGCCCATCAAACTGGCGATTTTATCATCCGTGGTGGCGCCACTTTGATCAACCCAGATAGTGATAAAACTAACATTGTCTTGGCTGGCGCTGACTCAACCATGACACTTACAGTAGACGATAACACGCAGCTCGGTTTGAATTTTGTTTATTTCTACCATAATAACTGGGCAATTGAGTTATTAGCCGCAACACCTTATAAGCATCAAGTGACTATTCAAGATAAAAATGCCGTGCTTGGCGTGGATGGAGCCAACCTAGGTGAAGTTTCTCATTTGCCGCCAACATTGAGCGCCTTATATTATTTTGACAGCAACAGCGCCTTTAAGCCTTATCTTGGTTTAGGGCTTAACTACACAATATTTTTCAAAGAAAAGTTTAGTACTGCGCCAAAGTCGCTCGGCTTAAGCAATTTAAAGCTTGATGGTTCGTTTGGTTTGTCGGCTCAGATAGGCGCAGATTATCAGTTAGATGAAAAGTGGTCGCTTAATGCCTCAGTTCGCTATATCGATATCGACACTGAGGCAACATTCGATGTAGGTGGTGCCAGTATTGGCAAGGCAAGTATTGATGTCGATCCTATGGTCTATTCATTAATGTTAGGCTATACGTTCTAGTGCTATTTTTAAGTTAAACTTCTTTCTAAGCAGTCATTTTATGGCTGCTTTTTTAGTTGTATCTGTGCATACTTACGTTATTCTAAGCTAAACACACAAGTTAAAACCCCCTATGGATCAATATCGCGTTTTCGGTAATCCCATTGCCCAATCTAAATCGCCGTTTATTCACCAACAATTTGCACAGCAAAGTCAACTGCGTCTGAATTATGAGCGTGAGCTAGTGCCAGTTGATAAGTTTGAATCAGCCGTCAATAATTTAGTCGCTAATCAAGGTAAAGGAGCCAATGTTACTGCGCCATTTAAAGAACAAGCATTTGTACTGTGTGATCAGCTCAGTGAAAGGGCCAAGTTAGCGGGCGCGGTTAATACCTTAAGCTTTGTTAATGGCACTATTATTGGTGATACAACTGATGGCGTGGGTTTAGTCAGTGACCTACTCAGACATCAAATTCAACTACACGAAGGTAAGATATTATTGCTTGGTGCCGGTGGTGCAGCAAAAGGAGTAGTGCAGGCATTATTGGCACAAGCACCAAAGTCTTTAACAATCGCTAATCGAACCTTAAGCAAAGCACAGGCAATCACTAAGCAATACCCCAATAGCAACATTAACGCCGTTACGTTTACTGATACCGAACATCAAACCTTTGATGTTATTATCAATGCGACGTCTGCAGGATTAACGGGCGCAAGCTTACCGATATCCGATCAAACCATAAAAAATGCGCTAGCTTGTTATGATATGGTTTATGGCAAAACGCCAACGGCCTTTTTACAACAAGCAACCAGCTTAGGTGTCAAACAGGTTGTTGACGGGTTAGGTATGTTGGTTGGACAAGCAGCGGCAAGTTTTCAGTTGTGGACCGGAATTAATCCAGATGTAGAGCCAGTACTTGCATCTTTAAGAGCAGAGTTAACCTAGCAATAAGCGAGAATGTCATGAACCAAGCCATACTATTTAATGATGACCTACGTTTTGATAGCCAGCATGATGCTTGGTCATTTACCGGCCAACTTTCGGGCCAAAAAATAACCATATATTTTCACTCTCTACAGTTAAAGCAATTATCGAGCATTGATAGTTGTACAAAGTATGACTTAGAAGAGATCACTGAGCTCTGGCTCGAGAAAAACGAGCCAGAGGGAAATGAAATACATATAGAAATGAGGTAAAGCAGGTCGTTATTAGTAAGCTGCTAAATACTCCGTCTTTAACTCTACATAGTTATTCGCAGACTGTTTGAGAAAATTGGCTTCACTTTCTTTAAGAACTCTTGCCTGTTTTACCGGGTTGCCAACATATAAGTAACCACTTTTAAGGGTTTTATTGGGTGGCACCAAGCTGCCCGCACCGATAAAAACATCATCTTCAACGATCGCACCGTCCATAATAATGGCGCCCATGCCCACTAAAATACGATCGCCTAAAGTGCAGCCGTGCAACATACACTTATGGCCAACGGTAACATCAGCGCCTATCACTAATGGATAGCCGTCAGGGTTGGTGGCACTTTTTCTTGTGACATGTAATACAGTACCATCTTGTATATTGCTTCTCGCGCCAATAGTTATCTTATTAACGTCTCCTCTGGCGGCCACTAAAGGCCAAACGCTAACATCATCGCCTAAAACAATGTCGCCGACCAGAACTGCGCTTTCATGAATATAAACTGCATCACCTAATTGAGGTGTTATACCTCGATAGCTTCGAAAATTATTAATTTGCATAAAATGAAAATTTTTAAGGATTGATGCTGGCATCTTAGCAAAAATTGAGCATCGAATAGCGTCTTTCATGCCAAAGTCTTGCTCAAAAGCTTAAATTACTCGAAAAAGCTCATGTTAGCGGTTATTAGGCTGCTGTTATTTTCAGCGCTTTGCACAGTTAAAATACAACCAAGGCGTGGCTTGTATAAATAAAAAGCAAACGAACACATTTTTGCAATTTAATTGCATTTAGCGGTTGACGCGGGGCGATAAATCTCTAAAATGCGCTCCACTTCTTCGGGACAAGTCGAAGAGGCGGTTTTAATAGGTTATC
>NZ_NBOC01000011.1 GCF_002104455.1 Colwellia chukchiensis
GTTTATCAACAAGGGATTTCCAATCATCAAGTGTTCTGCGTTGCATAGGTTGCTCCAAGAAAAAATATTAGAGCAACTTTAAATTGAAAGGTTAATTCAGGAAATGTGCAGTTGGCCGGACGTTTACAAATAAACTTTAGCAACCCCTAGCAAGATTTAAGCGTGCATTCGACGCTAAAACTGTCGGGTGCCGCTGTTCTCAGCATGGGAACTGGGCTATACTACGCGCCGAAATTTATCAGGATTATGACTATGAGCGCAGATTTAACACTGACCCTTTCACCAAGCCAAGAAGCACAATTGCAAAAGCTAGAAAAACGTTTACGCCGTCACGCCGGTCAAGCCATAGCTCAATATAAGATGATTGAAGATGGCGATAAAGTGATGGTTTGTTTGTCTGGCGGTAAAGACAGTTATGCCATGCTCGATATCTTAATGCGCTTAAAAGCATCGGCACCGATTCATTTTGATTTGGTCGCGGTAAATCTTGATCAGAAACAGCCGGGCTTTCCAGCGCAGGTATTACCCAATTACCTTGAGTCGCTTGGTGTGCCATACCAAATTGTTGAAGAAGACACTTATAGCATAGTAAAAGATAAAGTACCTGAGGGCAAAACCACTTGTAGCTTATGCTCTCGCTTGCGCCGTGCGGTATTATATAAAACCGCTAAAGCACTTGGCGCCACTAAAATCGCCTTGGGTCATCACCGAGATGACATGTTAGAAACTTTAATGCTAAATATGTTTTATGGTGGCAAGCTTAAATCAATGCCGGCAAAGCTCGTGTCCGATAATGGTGAGCATGTCGTTATCCGACCGTTAGCATTTTGTAAAGAACAAGAGCTATTGCAATATGCACAACTAAAACAATTTCCTATCATTCCATGCAACTTGTGCGGAACCCAGCCTAACTTACAAAGGCAACATATTAAAGCCATGCTACAAGAGTGGGATAAAAACTACCCTGGCCGTATTGAGTCGATGTTTACCGCCATGCAAAATGTTGTGCCGTCTCATTTATGTGATAGCGAGCTTTTTGATTTTAAAGCCATTGATGCTAACGCTGGTATTATTGCCGGTGGCGATATAGCTTTTGATCAAGAAAGCTTTATGCCAACACCCAAGGAGCATCGTCAGCCCTCTTTCGCTACTGCTGATATGCTGCAAGTAAAAGAAATTAAATAAACACTCATTATCCTGCGCGACAATTGCGCCCCTGCTGCAACAGTGTAAACCACAGCTAGTTAGTGCGCTGCGCGCTATTGCTAGCAATATTTCTGTTAGTAGTTAGTAAAAAATATAATACGAGCTAAAAAGCGCGTGCTCAATAGCAGAACACTACCCTGTTTAATCTTAATGACTATAAACTCTTAGCGCTTGGTTTATCTAGTTTAAAATATTGGCGATTATGGCGGATCATCTCCGTTAACTCTAAGACATATTCAGCTCCGCGCTCTGAATAGGCTGTTAAACCGGTCGCGAGAATCTCTGGTGCTAGTGGCTGACTTTGTTCGCGTAACTGTCGACGGATGGCTCTAAAGACACTGTACGCATGATGAGTGTTAATATTTTGAAAATAGCGCGCAACTCCCTCCGCAACCGACTTATAAGCGGCGACTTCATGTTTAGCGCCAGTATTGCGCCCACTGGGCACCATGCCACAACCTTTGCTATAACACCAAACACCAAAAAAATTTAAGCCAATCCGGGCAAAGCGAGATGTGCCCCAAGCCGACTCGTTCGCTGCTTGTACTAACACTAAGGCTGGCGGAATAACATCTACCTTTAGCTCTAACTCATATAACTGTCGCAATAAGGAGTATTTTTTACTGACTTTATACTTTTTTAGCAAACCATTAATAAACTGCTGATCTTCATCTGTTAACGGTTGCTCTAAGGTGAGTTCGGCGATTAATTGCTCAACTCGCGCGCGCTCAGCGCGTATTTTATTATTTTCAGCATTTATCGCTGGTCGCATAAAAGCAAAAAATTGTCGCTTTTTCTCTTTAACATCAACAATACGGGCAAAGTCAGGTAAGCGAACGTTGTGTAAAGGCTGCTCAACTTTTTTCGGTGCTTTCTTAACTACTTTCGGCGCGGCAACAGGCGTTACTGGTGCTGGCTTTTCGATGGTTAAAAACGTAAAGGGCGCGATTAACGCCACCAACAACAAAATAACAAGGCCAAGCGCGAATAAGGTCGAGAGGTTAAGTTTCGTCAAGCTAACAACTCCTTAAGCTAAAGTGTCGCATTTGAGCAAGGTGGTAAAGCTTGCCCACTTTTTAGTGTTATTAAGCAGAAAATGTATCATTTAATGTACTGTTTTGATCGGCTGAAGTGTGTAACTGCAAGCCAAATATTTCTCGGTATAATATGCCTTTTACGTTGTAAAATAGTGGCGCGATATAAGCCAAACAAAACAGGAAAAATGCGATGGCAATAAAGCCCAATTCAGACGCACCTGCTGCCGCGACTGGCACAGCCGCCACCATAACCGCCAAGGCTAGAATGATATACAGAGCAAATATTTTAAACCATTGAAAGCGCGTTGCTTGTAAACTAACGGCAATGGCTTTCATTGGTGACATTTTCTTTTCCACCACTAACGGTAACACCAGCGATAAGGCTACCGCGAGAAAAATACCCGGTAAATAAAACAAGGTTAGACCGATAGTGACTAACGTAGATGTCAATAACGCACTGATCGCTACCCAGCTACCACGCTTTAAAAATGCAAAAATAAGTTTCGGTTGAGTTTTTAGCCCTACGGAGTGAAAAATCCCCATCATTTCAATACCGACAATAAAGGGATACACCACTAAGGTAACTATGATATTAAGTAGCGTCGCTGATTGTTGATCTTGAATTGCGACTTCAATACCGCCTAATTGGCTGCTAACAAGCATCGACACTAGCATACCAATGAGCAAACAGGCGAGTAGGCCCAAGTTTATCGCCATGCGTGATTTTAAGGTTATTTGCCAGGCTTCTTTTAAAATGGCCTTCACATCAAGTGAGTACTCACCTTTAACGGCCTCATCAACACTACCACCAATTTTTACCACAGAATTTTTTTCAACCGAGTTTTCTTCCACAAAATATTACCTGATCTATACGCGCCTGTTTGACGCCTTGCGTTACTTTATTGGGCTCAGTATATCGTAATTCAATGTATGCTGGGAACAAGCAGCAGCATTATTGCCGTTAATATACTATTAATGGTTACCTTTTATGTTTTTTAACAAAGCTTTAAAGTATTCTGCCCCCTTTTCATTGGCCAAGGCAATATTGGTTTCTGGAATGGTTTCAGGGTTTTTATAAACCTTGAGTACTCGGGTTAAACTTTGTTCACGCAGCAAGTGCAAGGTCGGATATGGCGCACGATTAGTATAATTACTCGCATCATCATAATTGGCATCGGCAAAGCAATAATCGGGATGAAAAGTTGCGATCTGAAAAACCCCGGCATAGCCCTCTGTATCGATAAGCGCATTTGCCGCATCAACGAAGTCTAAAAAGCGATTAAAGTCTCGAAAACCTTGCCCATAAATCAAGAGGCTGGTTTCAATATTAGGGTGCTGGTGTAAGTAATGACACTGAGATAACAACTCAACCAATGCAGGTTTTAGCTGCTCAGCAGCACTGACATGATAATGAATGGTTTGGTTGACAAATTCTTTTTTAGCAAATGGGCAAAAATTAAGCTCGATGATCACTTGCTCTAGCCATAATTTAGTCTCGGTAATTTCTGTTATTTTGCTCATAACCTGCTCGTTAATGCCTTTAATTAAGCTGTAATGTGGTTAGGGTCTGTTGACCTTTAGAGATGACTTTTACAGCGTCTTGTTTGGTAGTTAGACAAGGCTGAGCCTGTGATGTGTAGCAAGCTACACAAACAGGTGATAACGCCGACTAAATTTCAAACAAGTGCTGCCATTAGGTACATTTAAAACGAATGTACGCTTTGTTGCTCGCTTGATAATAGCATCACTATTTTTCGAAGCTCGCGCCGCGAGTAAATCCATTTTAAACTGAATAAATTGTAACCTTGAAAGGTCAACAACCCCTAGTTTTACCCGCGCTTGGCGTTTTGCTGTAATTGCCACATGGTATAATAATGGCCTTGTTGTGCTAATAAACTTTGATGGCTACCTTGTTCAATAATCTCACCTTGTTGCATAACGATAATAACATCGGCGTCTACTATGGTGGATAAACGATGTGCTATCACTAAGCTAGTTCTATGGGCTGCCACTTCTTTAATCGCGGTTAAAATCGCCTGCTCAGAGCGACTATCTAACGACGATGTTGCTTCGTCAAACACTAAAATGCGTGGATTTTTCAAAATGGTGCGGGCAATAGCTACTCGTTGTTTTTCACCACCTGAGAGCTTTAAACCGCGCTCCCCAACCATAGTTTCTACCCCTTGTGGTAACCGAGCAACAAAGTCACTTAAGTGCGCAAGTTCAAATGCGCGCAGTACTTGCTCTTTACTTGCTTTGGGATCACCATAATGAACATTGGCAAACAAGGTGTCATTAAATAAGACCGTATCTTGCGGCACGATACCAATATTACGGCGCAGTGAATGCTGGCTAACGTGGCGAATATTTTGCTCATCAATACTGATGCTGCCACGGTCACAGTCATAAAATCGAAACAGTAACTTAACCAAGGTGGATTTACCTGAGCCACTTTCCCCTACCACAGCAACTTTCTGGCCTGGCTCAATGCTAAACGAGATATTCTTGAGAATGGGCCGCTTTTTATCGTATGCAAAGGAAATTGCAGAAAACTTCACCGCGGCCTTTGACAGCTGTAAGTCGCTAGCATCTACCTGATCTTCAATTTTCGCTTTACGGGTCATTAGGCTAAACATATGCTCGATATTCGCCAATGAGCCTTTTATTTCACGGTAAACGAAACCTAAAAAGTTTAACGGAATAAATAGCTGCATCATAAAAGCATTGATTAAGACAAAGTCGCCTAAGGTCATTTTTTCATGAGTTACTTGGTAAGCGGCGAGCGCCAACATCGCGGTCATCGCACACGAAACTATCAATGCTTGACCACCATTGAGGGCAAATAACGATAAGCGATTTTTCATTTTCGCCTGCTCCCAAGTCGCTAATTGTTGATCATAAGCATCCGCTTCATAACGCTCGTTAGTAAAGTATTTAACGGTTTCATAATTTAATAAACTATCGATTGCGCGGGTATTACTGGATGAGTCGGCGTTATTCGCTTCACGAATAAAGCGCGTTCGCCAATTAGTGGCATAAACAGAATAAGCAACATACAAAACTATTGATGCTAACGTGATAAACGCAAACCAAAGGCCATAGTTAACCAGCAAAATAGTCACCACCATGATAATTTCGATTAAGGTTGGAATAATATTAAAAACCATAAAGCGCATTAAAAAATTGATACCGGAGGTGCCGCGATCTATGTCACGCGATAAGCCCCCTGTTTGTCGATTTAAATGAAAATCTAAATCTAAGTGATGTAAATGTTGAAAAACTTTTAAGCCGATCCGGCGAATGGCTCGTTCAGTAACGCGGCCAAACAAGGTGTCTCGGATTTCGGCAAACAAAACAATTGTTAGTCTGACTAAACCATATGCTGCCACCAAGGCAAAAGGCACTATATAAATTCGTTCAGCTTGTTGGTTATCTAGAACATCAACAATGTCTTTTAAAATAAAAGGCAAATAAACACTGGCCACTTTGGTAAAAATTAAACAAATTAACGCCAAAAATATGCGGCTTTTAAATTCAAATAAGTAAGGTAATAAAAGTTTAATTACCTGCCAATTAAAGGTTGTTACTTCGTGCTCTGGCTGGTGCGAGGATCGACGCATTTTATTGCTTAAATTCCATGTTGGGGGTTAGTGAAAAACGTTATTCATCTTGGTTTGGCACATTAAAATGTCGCCACAGTTGACGCTCAAGCACACTATATTAACATTGAAAACCCTTGCTATCTGTAAAATATACCCATTTATCCATCACGCTCGAATATGGTGTTTTATAATAGTTATGGTAACGTATAAGAAGTTTACATCACAAGTGATCTGCTGTTGCACAATACAATAACGTTATCATTTAACTAAGGCTAGCGGCTATATATGCTCTCTCTAATTAACAATGTCATTGATCGCTGTTTTTTTACTGCTACCTTTATCATAGGTGTTCAGCTACCTGAATTTATGCAGCAATATCAACAACGCTTGGCCGGTCACTTAACTGAGGCACAATTGCAGTTAGCGCAATATACCAATATTGCGCAGCAGCACTTTGATGGTAGCTTAAGCGCGATGATCAGTCGCTATAAAAGCAATAGCGATGCCGCCATTGTCAGCACCGGAGAGTTAATTGCAAACTTATCTGCACGCGTGCAATACCTGAGTCAGCATTTAGAGCAAATTACCACCAACAGCTACCTGCAAAGCGTTTATCAATTTATTCGACATCTTGACCCGCAAATAGCCGCCGGCACTGCCCAGCAATTTGCTATGGCGATTCCTATCGAGCTAAATGCCATTGCCACCGGCGCTGTGCTTGCCATTAGCAGTTTAGTGCTAAAAACTTTATCAATTAAAAGTGTGCAGCGACTGTTCAAAGCTAAACGCACGCCAATCACTCACTCTGGCAGTTAGCATTCTGCTGTTGAAAAGTACGGCGTTAAGCGGCTACTTACCATAACCTCGCGCCAAGTGCTAAAACGAAAAAAGGTTGCAACAGCAACCTTTTTTACTTCACTAACACATCTCTGAGCTGAAAACTTATTCGCCGTTACCGTTCTCGACACGACTTTTAAGTTTTTGACCTGGGCGAAATGTCACCACTTTGCGGGCAGAAATAGGAATGTCTTCACCTGTTTTTGGGTTCCGACCAGGACGTTCACTTTTTACTCGTAAGTCAAAGTTACCAAAGCCAGACAACTTAACTTGCTCGCCCGACTCTAATGTTTGACGAATTTCTTCGAAAAACACTTCAACCATATCTTTTGCGTCGCGCTTACTCAGCCCAACCTTTTCAAATAAATGTTCTGCTACTTCTGCTTTTGTTAGCGCCATTATTTAATCCCTCAGAGATGCATTTAGTTCAGTTTTCAATGTATCAACCACTCGGTTAACTACGTCAGTGATGTCCTTTTCTGCTAAGGTTTTATGATTGTCTTGCAAGATCATCGCGATTGCTAAACTCTTAAAACCAGTGTCAATACCATTACCTCGGTATACATCGAACAAGTTTAGATCAACTAAATAATTTCCGCCAACCTTTTCAATAAGTTGTAGAACTTTTTTTGCACTTACTTGCTCTTCAACCACTACAGCAATATCACGTCTATTCGCCGGAAAGCGTGATATATCCTGTGCTTGCGGGATGTTTTGTGTACAAACTTCACTCAATAAAAGCTCAAAAACTAAAGTGCGGCCGTTTAAGCCTAATTTTCGTTCTAATTCAGGATGTAAGGTGCCAACATGCCCCACTAGCACTCCATTTTTATGAATAGCCGCGGTTTGCCCTGGGTGTAAAGCAGCAATTTCAGCTTGAGAAAAACTGTAGGCGCTAGCATTACGCGTTAATGCCAATAAACCTTCCACATCGGCTTTGATGTCGTAAAAGTCAGTCGCAGCTTTTTCAATCGTCCAATGCTCAGCACTACGTTGGCCGCTAATCACGCCGGCAATCATGTGCTCTTGGCGCACACCATTTTCAGCGCTGTCATCTGGCAGAAAACGTAAGCCTGCTTCAAATAAACGCACCCGACTTTGTTGTCGGTTTTGGTTATAAGCAACCGCTTGTAATAAGCCAGTCCATAAACTAACGCGCATTTCAGACATTTCTGATGAAATTGGATGCGGCAAGGTCATAGTCGCCTGCTCTGGGTGCAACAAGCGTTGTACTTTCGGGTCGACAAAGCTATAGCTAATCGCTTCTTGGTAACCACGATTCACCAGTAAATTTCGTAACTTAGCAATGGGTAATTGCGCTTCTTGTTGCTCTCGCATTGCTAAACTTGCCCTCGGCGCAACATTGGGAATATTGTTGTAACCAAAAATGCGTGCAACTTCTTCAATTAAATCCACTTCAATACTAATATCAAAGCGATAGGCTGGCACAATCACAGTCCAAATTTTATTTGCATCAGTGCCTTGCTCACTCACACTAAAGCCTAAACGGCTTAAGATGTCATTAACCGTTGCGTCACTAATGTGATGGCCAATACGCGCATCTAATTTAGCGCGACGTAAGGTCACAGTTTTTTCAGTTGGTATATTTTGTTCCGATACCGCTTCAACGATTGGGCCGGCTTCACCGCCAACTATGTCAAGCAATAACTGGGTTGCGCGCTCCATGGCATCACGCTGTAATTGTGGATCAATACCCCGCTCATAGCGGTGTGAGGCATCTGTATGTAAGCCGTATTGGCGGGCTTTACCTAAAATGGCTAATGGCGCAAAAAACGCACTTTCTAAAAAGATATCAGTTGATGTGGTGGTAACACCTGACGTTAAGCCGCCAAATATTCCTGCCATTGCTAGCGCTTTGTTATCATCAGCAATGACTAAAGTTTGCTCAGACAAGGTTACTTCATTTTCATCCAGTAGCACGAGCTTTTCATCTTTAGTGGCATAACGAACATTAATGCCGCCTTCAATAGCCGCTAAATCAAATGCGTGCATCGGATGACCTTGTTCCAGTAACACATAGTTTGTTACATCAACTACGGGATCAATAGAGCGTATACCACAACGACGCAGTTTCTCAACCATCCATAAAGGTGTTGCTGCCTTAACGTTAATATTTTTAATTACGCGACCTAAATAACGCGGACAGGCTTGTTGTGCAGCAAGTGTGATAGCAATTTTATCGTCAATAGTCGGCGTGACAGCCGTAATAACGGGTTCAGTAACGCTTAAGCCATTCAACACGCCAACTTCACGGGCTAAACCTTTTAACCCCAAACAGTCACCGCGGTTAGCGGTTAAATCAACGTCAATGGTAACATCGTTAAGGTCTAAGTATTCACGCACGCACATGCCAATTGGCGCATCATTGGCAAGTTCCATAATACCGTCTGAGCTATCAGATAAGCCAATTTCTGACTCACTACACAACATACCGTGCGAAGGTACGCCACGCAGTTTTGCTTTTTTGATTTTAAAGTTGCCCGGTAACACTGCGCCTACTGTGGCCACCGCTACCTTTAACCCTAAGCGACAGTTTTTTGCACCGCAAACAATATCCGCTAATTCACCGTCATTATAATCTGGCCCTAAATTAACTTTGGTTACTTGTAATTTATCGGCATCTGGATGTGGACCACACTCAACCACTTCGCCAATTAAAACCCCTGTAAACTCACCAGCAACTGGGGCGACATCATCAACTTCAAGACCAGCCATGGTAATTTGATGTGCTAATTCATCAGAAGAGATAGCAGGGTTTACCCACTCACGTAACCAAGATTCACTAAATTTCATTATATGGCTTTCCTACTTGAACTGTTTTAAGAAGCGAAGATCGTTTTCAAAGAATGAGCGTAAGTCATTAACGCCGTAACGTAACATGGTTAAGCGCTCAATTCCCATACCAAAGGCAAAGCCGGTATATTCTTCCGGATCAATGCCAACACTGCGTAGTACGTTCGGATGCACCATACCGCAGCCTAATACTTCTAGCCATTTACCATTTTTCCCCATAATATCAACTTCAGCTGACGGCTCAGTAAACGGGAAGTACGACGGACGAAAGCGTATTTCCACTTCTTCTTCAAAAAAGTGATGTAAGAAATCATGTAACACGCCTTTAAGGTGAGTAAAGCTGACGTCTTTATCTACCATCAAACCTTCCACCTGATGAAACATTGGCGTATGGGTTTGATCATAGTCGTTACGATAAACTTTGCCTGGCGAGATAATGCGCAGTGGCGGTTGCTCTTTTTCCATGGTACGAATTTGCACACCTGAAGTTTGGGTACGCAACACTAACTTAGGATTAAAGTAAAACGTATCATGGTCTTGACGTGCTGGGTGATGCTCAGGAATATTCAAAGCATCAAAGTTATGAAAGTCATCTTCAACTTCTGGCCCTTGCTTGACAGAAAATCCTAAATCGCCAAAAAAGCTTTCGATACGTTCAATAGTGCGAGTGACTGGGTGTAAGCCACCTAGCTCATCACCACGGCCCGGTAAGGTTACGTCTATCGTTTCAGCTGCTAATTGTTGTCTGATCACTGCTGCGCGTAATAATTCGCCACGTTCGGTTAAGAGTTTTTGCACTTGCTGTTTAGCGATGTTAATCACTTGACCTGCTTTTGGCTTTTCTTCTTTTGGTAGCTTGCTTAGGCCTTTCATTTGCTCGGTGAACAACCCTTTCTTACCTAAGAAGTTTACCCGCACTTGGTCAAGTTCAGCAGGATCCGTTGCCGCAGCAATAGCTTGTTCTGCCTGCAATATAATATCGTCTAAATTCATGAGTTCCTCTAAAGCGTGTTTAAAGCGCCCATACCTTTAACAATATAGGGCATTAACATCGGTCAGTGACTGACCTGTAGCTAGACTTTTTTGATTAATAAAATGGTCAATGATTTTACACAAAAATTTGCCGATAAAGTAGAGGAAATCAAGGTTTTTCAGGAAAAACTTACGGCTATTTCGCTTTCATTTTCATAATATGTGATTATTTGCCAGATATTGCCAAAGACATGAAAAAATAAGTGCCTTCATACAAGTGTAGCTTCATGTGTCATAGAGTTTGTTGGTATAAAAAACTTCAGCACAAATGCTAACAGCCAAGTAAATGTACGGTTAAACAATGGCCGCAACATCGCTTAATATCGCAAGTGCAATAGCGATCTTTAACACCATGTGTTCACAGTATACCGTTTGTCCTGAGCATCGCAGCTTTTTTACAGCCATGTGTTCGCAACATACTGATCAAACTGAGCATAAAAAAGCCCCGCAGTTGCGAGGCGATATTATTGAAAAATAATAAGCCCTAATCAATTAATTGATATTCTGCGCGCAAAATATCAATGACTTCTTGCTTTGGATTTAAGGATAGTTTTATCTTATTGCCCGTTATTTTCTCTGCAATCGCGATATAAGTTTCAGAAACCGCCATTAGAACCTCTACCGGCAAAGCATTATCACGGGCCAGTGCTTCACGCTCACTCATGCGGTCTTTATTGAGCAAGACATCTGGGTCAGGGAAATGCTTAAGCAGTAATTGACGAAAGCCCTCTTTCGAATTTTCAACAATTTTACCGGCGCGATATTGCTCACCATCCCATATACGCGATGAGTCGGGTGTACCCACTTCATCCATATAAATAAGCTTGTCTTTGCCCTGACTATCTTTGACGTAGCCAAACTCAAATTTTGTATCCACAAAGATCTGATCTAGCTTTGCTAGCGCTGCTGAAATGAGATCAAAGCCTTCGGTGAGTAGCTTTTCATATAACGCAATATCTGCAACAGATTTAAAGTTAAAAGCAGCAAAGTTATCAACGATATTTTTCCGCGTAATATTGACGTCATCGGCAGCGGGTACACCGGGAATATCGTGCAAAATGCCTTTGGTTGATGGCGTTTGTAGTAATGCAGGTAATTTGCTGTCTTTTGCTAATCCATCGGGTAATTTTATTCCGCAAAATTCGCGCTCGCCCTTCTCGTAAGAACGCCACATAGAACCAGTAATATATTGGCGGCAAATCGCTTCAATCATCACCGGCTTGGCTTTTTGTACGATCCAAACAAATGGGTGTGGAATATCTAAAATATGGCTATCAGCTAACCCTTGTTCTTTAAATAGTTTAAACCAATGATTAGAAATAGCATTTAATGCCGCGCCTTTGCCTGGCACACCTTTCATCCCACCTTCACCATGCCAAATACAATCAAAGGCGGAAATGCGGTCACTGATCACCATGATAGCTAATGGCGTGTCGGGGGCAACGTCATAACCTTTATCAAGAATCAAACGACGACTGTCCGCTGCCGTTAACCAATAAACAGAGCGCACTTTGCCACTATGCACAGCAACATCAGTACGAATAGGTAAATCATCATTTACCGCCAAAATTTGCTCAGCAAGACTCATAGGGTTTCACCTTAAGTTTCATTATTGATATAAACGTTAAATTAATTGTAGCGAATATTATCTTTGGTATTTACACCAGGAAATAAAATAGTATTCGTTAGAATTAAAGTTAACTATTTTAATACATTAGTACCAAGGAATTTAATTTAATTTCAAGGTTAAAGCACGAAGCTAATGACTATTAGTGAGTACTTTAAAACGCAGAAAGTGAACTAAAGAACAAGTAAGCATGATTAAAAAAGAAAAGGACGCCTACAGGCGTCCTTTTCTCAAAGCTAATATCTCAAACTTATGCTAAAGAAGCTTGCGCTTTTTCAACTAAGAATGTGAAAGCTGCTTTATCGTATACTGCGATGTCAGCTAGGATCTTACGATCGATTTCAATAGAAGCCTTTTTAAGACCATTAATGAAACGGCTGTAAGATAAACCATTTTGACGAGCTGCCGCGTTAATACGAGCAATCCAAAGTTGACGGAATTGACGCTTACGTTGACGACGGTCACGGTAGGCGTATTGGCCAGCTTTAGTTACAGCTTGGAAAGCAACGCGATAAACGCGACTACGAGCACCGTAGTAACCTTTAGCTTGCTTTAGAACCTTCTTATGACGTGCACGCGCTTGTACACCACGTTTTACTCTTGCCATTTTTTATTTCTCCTATTAACCGTGACGTAAAAGTTTTTTAACTGACTTAATGTCAGCTGCGGCGATCATGCTTTTCGCACGAAGGTGACGCTTAACTTTAGTACGGCGTTTAGTCAAAATATGACGAAGACCGGCTTGTTTAAATTTATAGCCTGTGGCTGTCGGTTTAAAGCGCTTTGCAGCACCTTTGTTGGTTTTCATTTTAGGCATGTGAATAACTCCGCATTGTTATGCCAAATATAAAGTAAACTAGGCGAGTGTTTCTCAGTGCTTAGTCATTAAACTAAGTGCTCGAACCCTACTTGTAGGCCTTGTTTACCAGCGTAAAGATAATAGCGGTGAGCTAACTATTTCGAAAAATACTTAGCTACTTGTCAAACCGGGTATTATCTATTTTTTAGGGGCTAAGACCATCACCATTTGACGCCCTTCCGCTCGACGAGGGAAAAACTCCACTACGGTTAGCTCTTCTAAATCGTTTTTAACACGCGTTAAAAGCTCTAAACCAAGTTCTTGGTGGGCCATTTCACGACCACGGAAACGTAACGTTACCTTGACCTTGTCGCCGCCTTCTAAAAAGCGTTTCAGGTTGCGTAGTTTGACCTGATAATCGCCTTCATCTGTTCCAGGTCGGAATTTAATTTCCTTTACCTGTATTTGTTTTTGGTTTTTACGTTGCTCTTTTTGTTCTTTAGCCTTTTCATAGATAAACTTTCCGTAATCCATGACACGACAAACCGGCGGTTTTGCTGTTGGGCTGATTTCTACAAGATCGACACCTGCTTCATCTGCTTGATCCATGGCCTCATCTAATGAAACGATACCACCTGGCTCACCATCATATTTAATCAAGCGAACTTCATTACCTGGAATACCTGTGATTAACTCATTTAAACGATGCGCTGGCTCTTTTTGCCCGCCACGTTGTCCACCTTTAATAGCCATGTTCCTCCAAAGAACGTTGTCACCAAGTCAGCGCGATATTGGCTGAACTTGGGTTAAAAAATAATGTTGCGTGTTTGCCTTTTGCAGCAATTAGCGACGAGTATTGACTTCGTCAGCTAATTTAGCAATAAAGTCGTCAATTGACATGACACCTAAATCTTCACCGCTACGCGTTCGTACTGCAATTTCACCAGCTGCCATTTCTTTATCACCGACAACTAACAAATATGGCACACGCTTTAAAGTATGCTCGCGGATTTTAAAGCCTATTTTCTCATTTCTCAAGTCTAGTTTTGCTCTAAAGCCACTTTCTTTCAGTTTTTTTACAACTTTTTCACAATATTGCCCTTGTTTATCGGTAATATTCATCACAGTGGCTTGAATTGGCGATAACCACGTTGGAAATTTACCCGTGTATTCTTCGATCAAAATACCGATAAAACGTTCTAGTGAGCCTAAAATAGCACGATGGATCATGACCGGCGTGTATCTTTCGTTGTCTTCACCAACATAAGTGGCGCCTAAACGCTCTGGCAAGGCAAAATCAAGTTGCACAGTACCACATTGCCATGCACGGCCTAAACAATCCATTAAGGTAAATTCAATTTTAGGGCCGTAAAATGCCCCTTCACCAGGCAAGTACTCAAATTTAATATTGCTATCAGTTAGCGCTTGGGCAAGACCGGCTTCGGCTTTATCCCAAACCTCATCACTGCCAATACGATTTTCTGGACGTGTCGAGAGTTTAACTACGATATCTTCAAAACCAAAAGAGCCATAAACGTCGTAAACCATTTCAATACATTTAGTCACTTCTGCCTGTACTTGTGACTCCATACAGAAGATATGGGCATCGTCTTGAGTAAAGCCACGCACGCGCATTAAACCATGCAAAGAGCCTGAAGGTTCATTACGATGACAACAACCAAACTCCGCAATACGCAAAGGTAAATCGCGGTATGACTTTAAACCTTGGTTAAATATTTGCACATGACCTGGGCAGTTCATAGGTTTTATCGCGTATTCGCGCTTTTCAGACTCTGTGGTAAACATGCCATCAGCATATTTATCCCAATGGCCTGATTTTTCCCACAGACTGCGGTCCATCATCATCGGCGCTTTTACTTCGTCGTAATCATATTGACGTAGCTTTTCACGAACGAACTTTTCTAACTCGGTATAAATGGTCCAACCGTCGTTATGCCAAAACACCATGCCGGGTGCTTCTTCTTGCCAGTGGAACAGGTCTAAGGTTTTACCAATTTTACGGTGATCACGTTTTTCAGCTTCTGCTAAACGGACAAGATACGCTTTAAGTTGCTTTTTATCTGCCCAAGCCGTGCCATAAATACGCTGTAGCATTTTATTGTCTGAATTGCCGCGCCAGTAGGCACCGGCTACTTTCATCAATTTAAAATGATGACAATGACGCATACTCGGAACGTGTGGGCCACGACACATGTCGATATATTCTTGGTGATGATAAAGTGCTGGTGTATCTGACTTATCAATATTTTCATCAAGAATTTCTAACTTGTAACTTTCACCGCGCTCAGAAAACGCGTCATAAGCATCTTGCCAACTGCCGGTTTTTTTAATCACTTGATAACCGGTACGCGCCAACTCTGTCATGCGCTTTTCAAGCTTAACTAAATCTTCTTCGGTTATTGACTCATCTAAGTCGACATCGTAATAAAAACCATTTTCTATGGTGGGGCCAATGGCCATTTTGACATTGGGGTATAACTGCTTAATGGCATGCCCTAATAAATGTGCGCATGAGTGACGGATGATCTCCAACCCTTCCGCGTCTTTACTGGTAATAAGTTGCAGTGTTGCGTCGTCTTTAATTAATTCACAAGCATCGACTAATTCGCCATTGATGCGACCCGCAATGGTAGCTTTTGCTAAACCGGGTCCAATATCTAAAGCAACATCCATTACCGAAACTGCTTGTTCAAAAGTGCGTTGGCTACCGTCTGGCAGTGTAATTACAGGCATGTATTTTCCTTTGTTCAGTGGCGACACACACGAAGTGCCGCTTGACGTTTAATAATAAGTTATAAATGCGACATCACTGATTTCACCTTCAGGTTATGACGGGAAATGACGAAATGTTCACTATGATAATTTTGAGCGAATAACACAAAGACATGACCTAGATAAAATTGTGTTAATGCGAGCACAGGAATATAGGGGAATTAAGGTTAATTTGCAATGGACAGAACGCGGATATTAGCCCATAGAGAGAAAAAACTTTGCCCTTAGCTTTTTATGTTCGATTGCTGTGCCAGAGCTTGCATGATGTGACACCATAAAAACAAACAATAAGCTATTATTCGCGTCAACATCAGCCTAGTACAAACACTTATCAACTTGCGGCATAATAATTAGGTTTTGGCAATTATTGTTCTCGCTACCCTAATGATCTGGATCTAATTTACGCGCACAAAACTCGCACTTTAGTTAAAAAGGTACATACTAAAGTAAAGCTAAAATTAAGCTATCATTGCGGCTGACATCTAGGAGGTAATATGCCCCATAAGATTAAAGAACAACGTATTGAATGCCCACATTGCGGCCATCATATTCATGTCACATTAGACCCAAGTGCAGGCGATCAAGATTATTATGATGAATGCCCTGCCTGTTGTATGGAAATGCATTTACATTTACATGTCGATGAATATAACCAAAAGCTTCAACTAGCCGTTGATAGTGATGACGAGCAAGTGTTTTAGTTGTTTGTTCCGCCGTTATGCAGCTCAATAGTGTTTAATTGCGCGTAAGCTGCATTCGCTCTATGGTGTTAACTATCGTCATTGTTTGCTGATCAAATTCAATATTAACCGAATCACCAACCAACAAAGTTTGTAAGTTGGTACGAGCTAAGGTTTCAGGAATTAAATGCACAGCAAAGCCGTTTGCTACGTCAGCACCAAGCGTTAAGCTGACACCATTAATGGCAATAAACCCCTTAGCAAAGAGATACTTTTGGTATTGAGGGTCAACAGTAAAACTCAACATACAATTATCTTGCTTGTCCACGCGCTGTTTAAGTACAGCCTGAGTATGAACATGACCACTTAACATATGACCACCGATCTCATCGCCAATTTTTAGTGAACGTTCAACATTGACTAAGCTACCTAGGTCAATATTTGCTAAGTTAGTTACCCGTAAGGTTTCATCAATAACATCAAATTCAATAAAGGCTTGCTCAGCGCTTAAAGCGCCAAACTCAACAGCGGTCAAACAAACACCATTAACCGCGACACTGGCACCAATTTCAAGGTGAGCAATTAATGATTTATCAAGCGCAAGTCGCAGACTTATCGCATTATTTTTACTAATTATCGCAATTACTTCAGCTTGTGATTGCACTATACCGGTAAACATATATCATCCAGACAAATACGCTATTTTCTGCTATTTTAGCAAGAAAACCCAATTGATATAATTGCCTCGTGAATATAAATCGTTTTTTTTCCAATAGTAAAAGCTTGATGAAGTTGGCTTACCCAATTTTGATCGCGCAACTGATACAAAACTTAATGGGCTTTGCCGATACTGTGATGGCTGGACGCGTCAGCGCCACTGATATGGCGGCAGTTGCTGTGGCCAGTAGTGTGTGGCTGCCGTTAATCTTAACCATTTCAGGCCTTGTAATGGCCCTTGCCAGTATCATTTCACAATTATCTGGCGCCAAACAATATGATGATGTAGCTAAAGCCAGCTACCAAACCGCTTGGATAGCGGTATTTTTTTCTGTGCTCATCATTATCTTTTATTATATCGCAACGCCGTTATTAATAGAGAGAGTTGCCCTTGAGCCTGAGCTCAAACGGTTAATGTTCGATTATTTAGCGTTTATTGTTTGGGGCGGTCCAGGCTATTGCTTATATCTTGTATTGCGAAATTATTGTGAAGGATTATCGTTTACCCGCCCGACTATGATCATCAGTATTTTAGGCTTACTGATTAATATTCCCGCAAACTACATCTTTATCTATGGTAAATTTGGCATGCCAGCGCTCGGTGGTGCTGGCTGTGGTATTGCTACCGCCATTGTTTATTGGGCGATGTTTGCCGGTATGCTAGCCTATGCGTACTTTTCAAAACACTTAAAACATGCGCCACTGTTTAAAGAATTTTATTGGCCGCAATGGTCTGAGATTAAAGTCATTTTAGCCTTAGGTACCCCTATCGCCTTGTCTTTATTGTTTGAAGTCAGTCTATTTGCCGCTGTAGCCATTATTCTAGCCCCTTTTGGTGCCAGTATTGTTGCTAGCCATCAGGTAGCCATTAACTTCTCAGGCTTGGTTTTTATGGTGCCATTAAGTTTAGCCATGGCGGTTACCATTAAAGTGGGCTATGAAGTGGGTAATAAAAACCTTGAAAAAGCCAAAGAGATTTGTCGATATTCTGTAATACTCGGGCTATTTATTGCTGTCGGTACTGCTGCGATTACCTTATTATTTAGTAAACATATTGCGGCTATTTATACTAACGACCCCAAAGTACTAGAATTAGCGGCAAGTTTAATGGTGCTCGCGGCCCTATTTCAGTTCTCTGATGCGATACAGGTGATATCTGCCGGTGCACTGCGCGGCTATAAAGACACCAAATCAATTTTATATATCACTTTTTTCTCATACTGGCTGGTAGGTTTAAGCTTTGGTTTAATTTTAGGCATCACAGA
Source organism: Colwellia chukchiensis (assembly GCF_002104455.1). Classification (GTDB taxonomy): domain Bacteria; phylum Pseudomonadota; class Gammaproteobacteria; order Enterobacterales; family Alteromonadaceae; genus Cognaticolwellia; species Cognaticolwellia chukchiensis. The sequence continues at coordinate 18,410 of NZ_NBOC01000011.1, forward strand.
CTGGTTGGTACCAGCAACCGGCCCATACGGCTTTTGGATTGGCTTTATTTCTGGCTTAACCGTCGCCGCTGTATTGTTAGCATGGCGGTTAAAGGTTATCCAACAGCGCTTAGATCAGCAATGGCAACTGGCACCACAATGACATTAACCATGGCTAACCTGAACACAAAATAGCCCACAAGCGTTTAACTGGCGATTAAAGCAGCAGTTGCAACACTTTTTATTTAAAACTGCTTGCACTTGCGAAAACAGATCGCTAACATAGCGCCCCGTTGAGTGACACAATGATGTGACTTAAAAAAGCTCGCTTAGCTCAGTTGGTTAGAGTACTTGCATGACATGCAAGGTGTCGCTGGTTCGAGTCCAGCAGCGAGCACCATATTCAGGTTCGATAAGAACCGATAAAGACCGGAACATCCTCATTAAGTAGGGTTTTCCGGTTTTTTTATGGCTGAATTTTGCCTAAAGCTTTACTGTTAAAAGTTAGCCTATGCCCCTTACTTCATGGGATGTCATGAATTCCCCATCGCCACAAAGGTAGCACTCTTCCAGCAGCAAAGCGTGAGCAAGCGCGGATAGCAGCGCAGTGTGTTTACCATGTAAATCTATTAAAAATACTAATCAATTTGTTAAATATTTATCATTTGTCTATGCGCTAAGTAGTCGGTAACTTCATATCAGCAAATCGGACGCTGCATTTAACACCTTGCGTATGCTGATCTACGCCATGATACCTGCGGCGTGCAGTTAAAAAATAATATAATAATGAGATTGAATATATGACAACAAATTACTCAGCTGAACAATTATGGCAAATGGATAAAGATCACTTTATTCATCCATATACTGATTTCACTACCTTTGCCGAAGAAGGCAGCCAAGTTATTTCTCAAGCAGATGGCATGCATATTACCGACACTACGGGTAAATCTTATTTAGATGCCATCGCAGGTTTATGGTGCGTTAATATAGGTCACGGCCGCAAAGAAATGGCAGAAACGATTAGCGAACAAGTACTGAACATGCAGTACTATAACCCATTTGGTCACAGCACCAACGAACCCGGTTCAGTGTTAGCAGCAAAATTAGCGGAGTTAGCACCGGGCGATCTCAATAAAGTTTTTTATACCTGTGGTGGTTCAACCGCAGTAGATACTGCCATTCGTTTGGTTCACTATTACAATAACATTCGTGGCAAAAACAACAAAAAGCAAATTATTTCCCGCAACAATGCATACCATGGTTCTACTTATGTAGCCTCAAATATTACGGGCATTCACGGTTGTAAAAGTAACCTAGATCGCATTGCTGACAGTTGGATTAACCATATTTCAGCAGCTGATATGTTTCACCGCCCTAAAGGTGCTGAAAACCTTTCAGAAGCTGAATATACGCAATTTTTAGCGGATGAATTTGAAAACCGTATCGTGCAATTAGGTGAAAACAATGTTGCTGCCTTTATTGCTGAGCCAATTATGGGCGCCGGTGGGGTATTAGTGGCACCCGCAGGTTATCACCAAGCCATGCATGCAATTTGTCAAAAATATGATATTTTATACATCGCTGATGAGGTGGTCACATCTTTTGGCCGCCTAGGCGACTTCTTTGCCTCTAAGTCTGTATTTGGTATGCAGCCTGACATTATAATCACTGCCAAAGGTATCAGCTCAGGCTACATTCCACTCGGCGCAGCGATTATTTCAGATAGAATTTGGGATGTGGTATCAGATCCCAAAACAGGCGGTGGCGCATTAACCATGGGCTACACCTATTCTGGTCATCCCGTTGCTTGTGCCGCAGCCTTAAAAAATATTGAAATCATGGAACGTGAAAACATCCTTGATCATGTCAAGGAAGTTGGCCCTTATTTACAGGAACAAATCAAGACCTTAAGTGACTTAGCCATTTTTGGTGAATCGCGTGGTAGTCACTTGATGCTAGGCTTAGAGCTTGTTGCTAACAGCAGCACTAACGAGCCATTCCCTAGCGAGGTGGGTATCGCCAGTCGTGTCTTTGAACATTGCCGAAATGCGGGTTTAATTGTACGCCCTGTTGGTAATACTATTGTTTTATCACCACCGTTAATTATCTCGAAAGCGCAAGTTGATCAAATTGTTAGTACCATAAGAGAAGCCATCAACTTAACCATGCTTGACCTAGCAAACGAAGGTCTGTTAGCGAGCTAACTTTCGCTAAAGCCAGCAATAAAGGTATGCTAAGTGACTAACACTGAGCATACCAATCCTTACCGTGAAACAAGGGTAAGGGGTATTACTAAGCTCGGCTAAGCGGAACTCGCTTAATAACAACGCACGATGGCGCCGTCATTTATGGCGGCGCAATTGAAAACTCGTTCAGTAGCCAATGAGCGGTATTACGAATATCGGGATTATCTAGTTTATCAGGTCGAAAAACCAAGTAATAATTGAGCTCTGTCATCAAACCACCGCTAAACGGGCGTATCAGTTGTCCTGACTTGATCAGATCTTGTGCCAACAAAACACTGCCTAACACCACACCTTGTCCGGCGAGCGCGCAATCAAGCGCTAAACTTGAATCATTAAAATTATAGCCACCAGCACTTTCAAATCCATCAACCCCCATGGCTAATGACCAGGCATACCAGTCTTCACGGCGTGACATTTGATTATCATGAATTAACGGATAACGCGTCAGATCACTTGCACTGACAATGTTATCTCCTGCTTGCAACATACTCGGAGCATATAAGGGGGTAACTTCATCACTAAAGAGCTTAATACAAGTTACGCCTGGCCAATCTCCGGTTCCTAACCAAATCGCTAAATCAACTTCGGCATGCTCTAAAGGCTCTTGCGAGTACTCGGTATATATCCATGCATCAATGTTTGGGTGCTGCTTTTTAAACGCCGGAATACGCGGGTTTAGCCATTTATTTGCAAACGGCGGCGATGTATACAACACCACAAGGCCGGGTTTATTAAAAAACTCCAGTCGAATGGTGCCTTTTTGCAACTGCCCTAAGGTTAGCTGTGTGGTTTTTAGAAAATCGATGCCGGCATCTGTGACTTCAACCTTGCGGTTAATACGCTTAAATAACGGCTGCCCAAAATAGTCTTCAAGTAGCTTAACTTGATGGCTAATCGCCGATTGGGTCATACATAATTCACTGGCGGCTTTAGAAAAGCTATTTAACCGAGCAGCTGCTTCAAACCCCCTTAACGCGGATAAGGGGGGTAAACGACCAAAACCAGCTTTTTTCGACATGATAAATGCTCTTTACAGTATAATGGAGTCGGTTATGACATTAATAAATTTAATCTATTAGATTAATTACCGCCATAGGCTACAACATTGTTATGCTTTTCAGCAACACTCGCACTAATAAATATTATAAATTTTAATCAATCAAATATTTAAAATACTAATTCGACCACCAAGCTCACGATTAATTAATGAGATAATTACCCTGCTTGTTATAATAGCGGCAAAGAAACTTAAAAATTTATTTATGAATTACATTAGCCTAGACGAATTAAAAAATGCCTGGATTTTTAAGCACAATAGCTTAATCATCAGCGATAGCGACAAAAGTAAAATTAAACCTATGTCTGTCAGCAGAGCCAACGTGCTGTGGGATAACAACATCAGCAAACAGGTTGATCACCCAGACTTTTTTAAAAAAGGTGATTGGCCATTTAATAGTAATACCTGGCAAGATAGTGGCAAATGGGAGAGCATTTGGGACAGTGAGGATAGCGAGCTGCCAAAAATGATTTTAACGCATTTAGCGTGGGACAATAACACTGTGGTGTATTACTGCACGAGCCGTAATTATGTTATCGAAACCACTTGGGCAGTATTCAAACGCTGCTGGAAAAATTTTTTATTTATGGATGACGGCGCAATTTTGCTTGCCAAAAGACGCACACAAGCGGTGCAGTTTCTTGATACCGGTTACTTTAAAATAGGCACAAGAAGCAATTAAGCAAATTATCAGCAGCACGCTCACGATTTGCTTAACACTGTTTACCGAATCCTTCGTTACAACACCATAGCGGCAAAAACACCAAACGCCATCAAGGGCAAGTTATAATGGATAAAGGTCGGCACCACACTGTCCCAAATGTGATTATGCTGACCGTCAATATTCAAGCCAGCCGTTGGGCCAAGCGTTGAGTCAGAAGCTGGAGAGCCTGCATCACCTAGCGCTGCCGCAGTGCCAACTAGGGCAACAATTGCCAATGGCGAAAAGTTTAATTGCAATGCCAGTGGCACATATATAGCGGCAATAATCGGAATAGTAGAAAACGACGAGCCAATACCTATGGTAATAAATAGCCCCACCAATAACATTAAGATAGCCGCTATCAATTGACTTTCACCCATCCAAACAACTGACGCCGCCACTAGGCTATTAATATGTCCGGTTGAGCGCAGCACTTCAGCAAAGCCGCCAGCCGCAATCATGATAAAACCTATCATCGCCATCATGCGCATGCCTTGCGTAAAAATATCATCAGAGTCTTGCCACTTTAGCGTGCCACTGAGGAGAAACACCAAAAACCCTGCCACGCCGCCGTAAATCATAGAATGGGTGGTAATTTGAATTGCAAACGCTAGCACTATTGCTATTACTGCAACGGCAACCGTTTTACCACAATAGGTCGCGCTGCTTTCATCTTCAATACCTTCTATTTTTTCCAATGGCTCAAGATCATACTCTCGTTTACCACGATAACTATAAAATACCGCAATTAATAACCCTACGGCCATTCCGGCCGCTGGGATCAGCATGGCGACTGCGGCATTTATGCCGGTGGTTGTCATGCCACTTTGCTCTATATTGGCCAGTAAAATATCATTTAAGAATATCGCGCCAAAACCAACCGGAAAAAACATATATGGACTCACCAGACCAAAGGTTAGAATACAGGCTATTAACCGACGATCTATTTTCATTTTCGTCATCATCACGAGCAAAGGTGGCACTATGATCGGAATAAACGCAATATGAATAGGAATAATATTTTGTGAAGAAAACGCCATCAATAATAAAAAGCTTAAAATAAAGTATTTTATTTTACGGGTTTGACTCACATTGCCACTACTGCCTAATTTTTGGGTTACTTTGCTGGCAAACATGGCCGGCAATCCAGACTTAGATATGGTTGCGGCAAACGCGCCAAGCAACGCATAGCTTAACGCAGTGCGCCCCCCAGCCCCTATTCCGCTATTAAAAGCGTTGATGGTGTCTGTAACATTGAGGCCACCTATAACACCGGCAAAGATCGATGCAATTAGCAGTGAAATTACCACATTGATGCGCAATAAACTTAGTGCCAGCATTAACAAGATTGATACCAAAACCGCATTGAGTATTGCCGCGCCTGAATTCATGGCCTCATAGATCATATATGTTACAGCCACTAATAATAAGGGCAGTACAAGTTTGCTAGCAGAAGTTACGGCTATATTTTTACCTAGCATGTTTTTTTCCATGGTAATCTCTCAACTGAAGTGGCCACTTACTCATTAGCGGATTTTATTTGCCATAAAAGGTTTTTCGAGCTGATGCTGATAACGCGACACCTGGCCGGTTATTATATGCAAGCACGACCATCATACGCGTAATATCACCTTGGGTTGGTGTTACGCGATGGATAGCATTACGCCCCCGAAATAACACTAACGCACCGGGCTCAATCGTCAACACATCAGGTTTTATATCACCTGCAAGCACTTTTTCTACATCGGCAAAATTCATTTCACCTCGATCGGCATCACGCACATCTCTAACATATTGAAATTCACCACCAGCAGCGGGTTTTTGGATCAGTAGCGTTGTTGCAAAAGATGAATTATCAAAATGCCAGCCAAGTTCTTGTCCTGCACTGGCGTAGTGGAGGTTAATAGACGAATATTGATCCGCGTAACTATACAGACCTTGTTCGTCTAATATGTCTTGCAAAAAGTCACGAAACTCCTCACTGTCATACAAGGTGCGCAACGGCGAATCCGCTGCGATTTGCTCATCATTAATACAGCCTTTACTGGAGTTGACCAGCTTATTTCTAATATGATCGGGCGGAAAGTCAGGGTCTGCATCACTAATATAAATGTTATGCTGTTGCTTGGTATAAAATGCCAGCTCTTGCTTTGCTTCACCCTCCTGACGAATGCTCTCTAGCGCTTTTGGTGTAATAAAGTTTTCAATGACAATGGCACCATCATGCTCAAGCGTTGCTTGACACTTAGCTCTAAATTCAGCGTCTGAAATTGGATTTTTGACTAAATCTATCACGTCTACTAGCTGCATTATTCGCTCCTATACCCTAAATAGTCTCACTCAAGTACACGCTTTTCGCGTCGCTCGCTGGTAAAATGTAATTTTTTGTTACCTAGCATTATCTCCCGTTTTCAGCACTGCACAATACTAGATTTTTGTAATTGTCTTTTTCTCTGTGGTAACAATAAAATCCGCTATATCGGCGAGCATAAGATGCCAGCCTATTAAACACAAGGTAATGGTCAATAAATGAGTGTAACAAAAATGGTGAGTCACCTCGCCATACATAACTAGTTGACGAGGTTTAGCGTCAGTTCATTGGCGTGAGCAGATATTACTTTGCGGCCGGTGTTGGTGGCTGCTCACTGGCAAGTAATACCGCAAACCAACGCCCTTCTGCTGACGTTTCTAAGGCAATTTTAATGATCATGGTTAGCGGCACAGACAGTAGCATGCCAACTGTGCCGAGCAACCAGCCCCAAAATATCAAGGAGATAAAAACCACCAGCGTCGATAACCCCAAGCCACGTCCTAAATAGCGAGGCTCGACAACATTCCCCATAACAGTATTAATTGTTAAATAGCCTAAGCCTATTACGCCCGCTGCGGCAGGTCCGAGTTGTAAAACCGCTAACGACATCGCTGGCACCGCCGCAATAATAGAGCCGATATTAGGAATATAATTCAATAAAAATGCTAATACCCCCCACAATAAGAAAAAGTCTAAACCAAAGGCCCAAAGCATTAAAGAAACACAAACACCCGTAGCAATACTCACTAACGTTTTAATAGCGAGATAATTATTAACCGAGGCTAAGAATTGATCGATTTGCTTTAAGCGCGCTTCAGGGTCGTCCATGGCTAAATGCAGCTTATGCGGAATCGACGACGCCTCAAATAGCATAAATACCACGGTAATGATGATTAAAAATAAGTTTGCCATGACGCCACCAAGACCACTGAGCATATTGGCAGCAAGCCCCATTGCCGCGCCAGGGTCAAAATATTCAATCAATAACTCGGAGGAAATTATAATATTGTAGGCATCAAGTTGCTGGGTTAGCCAAATAAACTGCTCTTGTAATTGTGCGCGATATACCGGGATCCGTTGCGACAATTCATTTAATGAATTACCCACTAAGCCCGCTAACGACAAAGCAATGGAGACAAAAATGGCGATCACAAAAACAACCGCTACCGGTTTAGGAATTTTATATTTTGCCGCTTTCACCACCAATGGGTTACAAATAATGGCGATAAAGGCCGACAATAAAAACGGCACCAGCAGTGAAGCGGCTGTTTTGATGCCCGCCAAAACAATGAATAATGCCGCTGTGATCACTAAAAACTTTAATGCGCCGTCGGATTTAACGTGTATTGTCATCTTACATTTTCCAAATAATTAATCGTTAACGTGATACATGATGCTTAAGTCATTTACTAACATATTATGAACCTACATGGTACGGCGGATTAAAGTCACACTTGATAAGTTAAGCAAGCGCCAACAGCTTAGCATACCGATAAAGCCAACAAATGCGGCTCCCGCCCCTATACCGACAAACCAATATTGAAAATGGAAGCTCCCGGTCATATTAAACACTTGGCTTTGTAAAATATAAACGCCGATTTCCATGCCCATACTGGCCATTAAGCCGGCAATTGCGCCAAGGGCGACAAATTCAAATAACACACTGTTGCGTAATAATTTACCTCGCGCGCCTAGGGTGCGTAAGATGGCTAACTCGCGCTCACGTTCTTCCATACTGGCTTGTACTTGGGCTATCAGCACTAAACTTCCCGCCACTACGACTAAAATCAGGATCAATGAAATTGCAACCGACACTTGACCAATAATTTGATTCAATTGCGCCATAATTGCGGCGAAATCCATTAAGGTAATAGTGGGGAAGTTAGCCATAAAGCGATACACTTTATCTCTATCTTGTGTTGATACCGACCACGCCGATATTGCTGTGGTTGGAAATTTTTCAAGCACACTTTGATTAAAAATCATAATAAAGTTGAGCTGACGACTTTGCCAGTTGACTTGTCGAATGCTAGTAACAGGTACAGTAAACTCATCTGAGCCAAGGCGAAAGGTCAATTCATCGCCAAGCTTAATATCCAGGCGCTCTGCCATATTTTGTTCAATAGACACCTGACCTTGCTGATCCCCTTCCTGCCACCACTGCCCGGCAATTATTTTATTTTCAATCGGCAGTTCATTGCGCCATGTTAACCCTAGCTCGCGTCCAACGCCGCGTCTACCTTGCGACTGCTCATTGCTTTGTTCACTACCTTGCTCACTGCTATTGGCTTGCGACGCAACATCTTCAGCACTGATGGTTTTTTCGCCATTTATCGCCGACAAACGTGCGCGATAAATATAATAAAAGCCCTGATTGGCAATTTGATTTTCCTCGGTAAACTGCTGTAGCTCAGGTATTTGTGCTTGGCTGATATTAATTAAGTAGTGATTGGGCGTATCGTCGGGAAACTGTTGCTGCCACTCAGCTAAAATGGAACTTTTCATCACAGTGATCAAAAGTAATAACTTAATAGCAATGGTAAAACTCACTAACTGTACGCTGTTTTCACTGGCACGACGCTTTAAATTAGCTAACGCTAAATGCCAAGATTTGCCTGCTTTAGTGCCAACGCCTCGCCCAGCGCTCATTAGGCCGCGGCCAAACAACAATAACAGAAATGACACCAAAATCCCCCCGAGCAATAGTGCCATGCTCATCACCAAGTCTTGACTAAACATAAATAATAATAAAAACAACGCCAACAGCGGCGGTAGTTGATGCCAACCAAACCGTGCGGTTTTTTCTTGCGAAAAGCCTCGAATAACCTTTAACGGTGAGCTTTGCACTAAGCTCATGATGGGATGAATGGCAAATGCAATGGCACATAATAGCCCGGTAATGATAGCCGTTAAAAAGGGTTTCATGGTAAGCGGAGCTTCTGCTAACGACAAGTAGCTGGCAATCGCATTTGCACCTAGTAACATCAAGCCGTAACCTAGCACTAAACCTGTGGCAATACTTAAACAACTTAGTAAGGCCCAATGTAAACAATAAAGCTTTTTGACATGACGAATAGACGCACCAAGCGCCTTAAAAATAGCAACCGTCGCCTGGTGGCGCTGACCGTAACGCCGGCTAGCAACCGCAACCGCTACTGCTGCTAGTACTATGCCTAACATACTGGCTAGCGACAAAAACTTCTCTGAGGTATCCAATACCCTTGATAAGCGGTTTTGTGCAGCTTTGGCATCATACCAACGTTGTGCATCATTAAGTTTTGGTTTTAACCAGTCTTCAAAGGTTGCGATGGCCTCTGACTCACCAGCAAACAAATATTTATAGGTTAATCGGCTACCGGGTTGAATAAGCTCGGTCGTTGCCATATCGGCAATATTGAGAATTATGGTTGGCCCAGCAATAAAAGCGCGATATGAACGATCAGGTATATCAGTAACAACACCGGCAATCGTTAAAGGTGCAACCCCAACTTCAATCACATCGCCAATATTAACGGCTAATCGACTTAAAAGACTCGGCTCTACCCATACTGAGCCTGGCGCAGGCGCATTGGCAATAACAGACTCAGCCTGCGCAAGTGAAGTTTTAACCCGCAACTCACCTCTAAGCGGATAGTTATCTGAAACCGCGTCAAGTTCAGTCAATAGCATATTTTCACCAGCAAATACCATTGACTCTGTCTCGATTTTTCGAGCAGTTACTAAGTTTAAGGCCTGACTTTTTACTAAATAACTCGGCTCAACCTCAGCAGACATACGCAAGACTCTATCGGCGCCGATAGTGTTGGTACTGTTAGCAACGATGGCGTGCTTAATTTGCCCTGAAAAACCAGTTAATGAGAAAACAGTTGCTACTGCCAGCACTATTGCAAAAAAGATTATCGTTAGCTCACCACGGCGCAATTCATGATGCAACAAGCGCATAGATTGACGAAACCACATTGATGACGCTGTTATTTTCCCGTTATTCATGTTTAACCTGCTTGTGTCACTTTATGATTAGCATCAAGCTTGTTTTTCTTGTCGGTTGCCTGATTGGATGTAAACTCTTCTTGATTAAGCGGCGTGTTATCGTCAACCTTGGTAGTTTCAGTCAACACGCCACTGTCCATTTCAACTTGCCGTTGACAACGCGCGGCAAGCTTACTGTCGTGAGTCACTAAAACTAAGGTAGTGCCTTCGCGCGCGTTCAAGTCAAAAATTAAGTCAGTTATATGCTGACCGGTTTTACTATCAAGGTTACCGGTTGGCTCGTCAGCAAATAAAATATCCGGCTTGGCAATAAAAGCGCGTGCAATAGCGACCCGCTGCTGCTCTCCCCCTGAAAGCTGGCTAGGAAAGTGATCTAGCCTATCAGCTAAACCAACTTGGCTAAGCAAGGCCTCTCCGCGTGCTTGCGCGTCAGGCAAGTTAGCTAACTCCGCCGGTAACATGACATTTTCAAGCGCAGTTAAGCTGTTAATGAGTAAAAATTGTTGAAAAATAAAACCCACATGTTGGGCACGAACTTGACTACGCAGTTCTTCATTAAACTGGTGTAATGGTTGGTTTTTAAGATACACTTGTCCAGAGCTTGGTAAGTCTAAACCAGCAAGAATTGACAGCAATGTTGTTTTGCCAGAGCCAGATGAGCCAACGATGGCTAAGGTTTCACCTTCAACAACATTTAAATCAAGCGGCTGAAGTATGGTTAGGCTTTTATCTTCAACTTGTACTAACTTGGTTAAGTTTTTAACCGTTAATATACTCTCGGAATTTACATGCATAAAAATCATCCACTTTTTATTTTATTGATGAGCTACTTTTTTATCACCACGGCATATGCTTTGCCATCGAACGCAGCTAGCCAACCTTTTGTTGAACAATCAAGTAGCCAAGGCACCCGTAATATTTTGCTACTTGGTGATAGTATCAGTGCAAGTTACGGGATGAAACCCACACAAGGATGGGTACATCTTCTCAACCAAAAACTGAGCGAGCAACAGCGAGCATACAAAATAATTAATGCCAGTGTTAGTGGCGAAACGACGAGCGGCGGTTTATCTCGGCTAGCAGGCATTTTAGCACAAGAAAAAGTGGACCATTTGTTGATCGAGTTAGGCGGAAATGACGGCTTACGCGGTTATTCACCCAAGCTAATTAAAAATAATTTGTTACAAATGGTACAGCTAGCCAAAGCTAAAAACATAAAGGTTTCAATGATTAAAATTAAAATAACACCTAATTATGGTCCCAGATACAATGCGTTATTTGAGCAAGTGTTTGATGAAGTAGCTGCTGAAAGCCAAATCACCCTATTACCATTTTTTATGGAGAAAATTGCCCTAGACAAAAGCTTAATGCAAGCTGATGGCATTCACCCTAATGCAAAAGCACAACCTATTATTGCCGATATTGTTGAGCAGCAACTTACTACCATTATGACCACGGAGCCATAAACTATTATGGAGTTTATTTGGATTGCATTTGCGTTTGCCTGTGGCTTATTAACAAAGTTAATTTCATTACCCCCATCAATTGGCTATCTCGCAGCAGGTTTTATTTTAAATTTTTTAGGCTACCAAGCCGATGGCTCTTTGACGCTTCTGGCTGACATTGGCATTACTTTAATGCTATTTACTATCGGTTTAAAACTTAACATCAGAGATTTTGTTAAACCTGAGGTTTGGTTTGGCAGCTTAAGCCACAGTATATTATGGGTAATTATCACCTTAGTTATTGTCAAAGCCGTCGCTATTTTTAGTGTGCTATTTATCAGTGAGCTGAACTTAGAAACCGCGGCCTTAATTGTCTTTGCTCTAAGCTTTAGCAGCACAGTGTGTGTTGTTAATCTTATGGAAGATCACGGCGAAATGCGCACCCGTCATGGTAAACTTTCCGTTGCTATACTGGTGATGCAAGATATTTTTGCCGTCATTTTCCTGGTTGCCGCCACCGGCAAAATCCCTAGCCCTTGGGTACTTTTGCTATTAGCGTTTATTCCGCTAAAGCCACTCGTTAATAAAGCTATTGATAAAGCAGGTCACGGCGAGCTTATTCCGTTAATGGGCTTTTTTATGGCATTTGGCGCTTATGAGTTATTTGAGCTATTTCAAGTAAAAGGTGATTTAGGGGCGTTAATCGCTGGCATGTATGTGGCCTCGCACAGTAAAGCCAGCGAAATTACTAAGTCATTACTCAGCTTTAAAGATTTGTTTTTAATTGGCTTCTTTTTATCTATTGGTTTTACTGCCTTACCAACATTTGAAATGCTAGCTTTGGCAATTGCCTTAACCTTACTTTTACCTGTTAAATTTTTGCTGTTCTTTTTTATCTTAGTTAAGCTCAAATTACGCGCAAGAACCGCGTTTTTATCGGCATTAGCATTAAGTAACTTTAGTGAGTTTGGCTTGATCGTGGCAGCACTAAGTAATAAGTCAGGTTGGTTGTCTTCACAATGGTTAGTGATCTTATCGATTGCGGTTTCACTGTCTTTTATTATCACCAATGTGCTTTATAACGTTGCCCATGATTTCTTTGCTAAAAACAAAGAAAAATTCAAACATTATGAAAGCAATAGCCGGTTAAGTGAAGATAACTTCATTCAACCCATTGATGCCCCTATTGCAATTATTGGTATGGGCCGAGTGGGTATGGGAGCTTATAAAGCATTAAATGCACAAATGGGCGAACAAGTCTGGGGCTTAGACACCGACAAAGATAAAGTGCATTGGCTTAATCAAAACAATATTCAAGCATATGTAGGTGACGCTGAAGACGCTGATTTTTGGGAAAGTATCGACTTAAATAAAATAGAGTTGATCTTGTTGGCACTACCGTCAGTGCAAGATATTAAAAATATCACTACTCAAATCACGCGAATCGGTTATCAAGGAAAAATTGCTGCTATTGCTCGGTATGACGATGAACGAAAAGCCCTAGAAAGTTTTGGTGTCGATAAAGTCTTTAACTTCTATACCGAAGCAGGTGTCGGCTTTGCTGAAGAAAGTATGGGCTTAATCACCACCCCGAAAGCGAGTCGTTAAGCGCTATCTACTAGCGGTTGTTGATCTTTCGAGATTACTTTTACAGCCTCATTGGCACTTTCATGTCGAGGTATGTCAATGCATAATCGGCCGACTAGCTCGGCCTTACTCCCTCCCCCACGCTAACCTTATTACCACGGGTGTGCTAGCAAAGGCATGTGCAGCAGCACTATAAACGATTAAACACTTGTGGGCAGCGAATTATAGTAAAGTCGCATGCGCGCTATTGCGCTATGTGCGGTAAGTGCGGTAAGTGCGGTAACCAAGCTTTTGTAAAGCAGCGTAAAATTTCGCGTTAGACAAATTTTAGGTATAAAAAAACCGACTTAAGTCGGTTTTTTTATTTCACTTTAAGCACTTTCTATTTACCTAAAGTAAAAGAATAAGTGGCATCCCTAAGGGGATTCGAACCCCTGTTACCGCCGTGAAAGGGCGGTGTCCTAGGCCTCTAGACGATAGGGACACTAAAACAATGTAATGCTAGTAAATAACACTAAATTATATTTTGTCGCTGATTATTAAAGCCCAAAACGTGCACTTTAATAACCTAAGTTAATGGTGGCATCCCTAAGGGGATTCGAACCCCTGTTACCGCCGTGAAAGGGCGGTGTCCTAGGCCTCTAGACGATAGGGACACATCAATACCAAATGAAATATTTACCGATAAGGTTAAACTAACAAGCTCTAGCCTAGTGAACCGATTATAACCTTGTCTACTCCATAGTATGTGTCAAAAACACTTACCATTAAACTTAACTAACTAAAAATGAGTGGCATCCCTAAGGGGATTCGAACCCCTGTTACCGCCGTGAAAGGGCGGTGTCCTAGGCCTCTAGACGATAGGGACACATTATAAACGCAAAATATTCGTGATATGAAACCGTATAAAGCTCTAGCCTAGTGAACTTATGATTTCATTACCTATTTTTTGTTTGTGTCAAAAACACGAACTCATTTTCTATTTTACTTCCTAAGAAGTCTTCCGAAGAAGTGGCATCCCTAAGGGGATTCGAACCCCTGTTACCGCCGTGAAAGGGCGGTGTCCTAGGCCTCTAGACGATAGGGACACAAAACGATAAAACAAAGCCTTGCTTTGTTGTAATTAGCTACTGTAATAGTATATCTAATTACCTTATCTTTTTTCTATCTTTTAACAGCCTAAATTAGCGCTATTAAATTGAATGTGGTGGAGCTATGCGGGATCGAACCGCAGACCTCTTCGCTGCCAGCGAAGCGCTCTCCCAGCTGAGCTATAGCCCCACAAAGAAAAAAATAAGTGGCCTAATACTTATCTTAATCTTGCTTGCTAAAAGTAAACAAGTTACTCGTTGAAAGCGAGGCGCATTCTAAGCAGGGACCAAGATACTGTCAACCCTTATTTTAGATATTAAGCTATTTTTTTAAAAGATTTCATTTAATTGCTTACTTATAGAACAGGTTGGCTAATTTTTGTCTTATCAAGTGTTTATCCAGCGTAGTCTTAAATACTTTTATCAAAAAATGAGCGCCACTTGTGATTGTGATAAAGCAGCTCATGGTAGCTATTTCCTATGCAAACCTTAGCGTAGCTATCGCAAGGCGCTTTATTTATCGTATAATCCGCGTTATGGTTAATTATCAATTATAAAAATTTATACACATATGCAGCTAAAAGAGCTCAATGTGGTTGCCATTGGTGGTGGACATGGCTTAGGGCGTGTTCTTTCCACCTTATCCTTTTTAGGCAACCAATTAACCGGTATTGTCACCACCACAGATAATGGTGGCTCCACCGGCCGTTTAAGAAAGCGCAGTAGTTCAATTGCCTGGGGAGACTTACGCAATTGCCTAACCCAATTGGTTGATGAAAAATCGATTGGTAGTCAACTGTTTGATTTTCGCTTTGATGGAAACGACGAACTTGGCGGACACAACTTAGGTAATTTGATTTTATATGGCTTAGGGCAAATACACTCTAAACCGTTAGAGTCTATCAAACTAGTTCGGCGCTTATTAAGAGTCAAAACCCCAGTACTGCCTATGTCTGAAACGCCTACCGATTTGATCGCATTTTACCCTGAAGGTCGCTGTCGTGTTGGTGAGTTATCCGTTGATGATATGCCGGTAATGCCAAAAAACTTAATGCTGGCTCCGCTAGTCAAAAGTTTGCCCAGTTGTATAGACGCTATTTTAAATGCCGATTTAATTATTATTGGACCCGGCAGTTTTTTAACCAGTGTCGTGCCGCCATTATTAATACGAGATATTAGCAATGCATTAGCGCAAACTAAGGCACACCGTGTTTTTATTGACAATATTGTCAAAGAAAATAGCCCAGCCGCCGCCTTAACTTTAGATGAAAAACTTGCGTGGATAGAAAGTAACATTGGCTGCCTGCCAATTGATAGTGCGATATGCCATGATCCAAACGTCAGCTCGACACGGGTTAACGTTTTCCATCATAAATTAAACAGCGATACTGTGCCACATTACCATAGCCGAGATAAATTAATAGCCGCTTTAAATTTATGCATTTCTAGCATCAGTAACTTAGACTCAACCGCGAGTAAAAAGGTGAGCGCAAGTTAATCCTTAGCTTGGCAAATTACCCAGTATTTATTAGTGATCACCAGCCCTACTCACTCAAGGTGCGATTGCGCGGTGTTTTGCTCACGTTATTGGCCCGAAACGGTGCAATTATAGCCCTGTGGAGCATTAATTTTTCCCAATAAATTGAGACTATTGCCGGTATTGAGGATACCAGTGATATTTCCGCTGCGTATCCATCGCGCATCATAGAGGCGCAGTAATGACGTTCTGCATGCCCCTTTTCAGCTTAGTCCTGATATTTACATCAGCGAGTTATTTGTGTTTTTCATCTTGACTAATGCGACTTGCCACCGCGCCCATTTGCCCTTTATATTTGGCGTTATCACGCTTATTGTAAGGGCGTAGTGCACTTGCCGACATGGTTTCAAAATTAAGCGCCGCTATGGTCATTTTGGGGCGTAATGCCAGCGGCAACTTACCACTGTTGTAAAACTCTAAAACAATTTGCCCTGACCAACCGGGATCGATTCTGTGCGCGGTGACATGCACCATTAGCCCTAATCGTGCTAATGACGACCGGCCATCAAGCCAGCCAACAATATTATCAGGTAAACTTACCGACTCATAAGTCACCGCTAACGCTAATTCACCCGGGTGGAGAAAAAACGCTTCACCATCTGGGATATAAATCTCATCGCTCATTACTGAGTTCATGGCTTTTTGCATTTCATCTTTTGGGCCACTTAAGTCAATATAGGGCGCGGTATGATCTTGAAACACACGAAACTCGTTTCCTAAACGAATGTCGACACTAACACCTGAAATCATACTACTATCCGGTGTTGGCGAGATACCAATCACACCTTTACTAATGCATTCTTCTATATCTTTGTCACACAATCTCATGATTATTCTTCTTCAACGTAATGGCCATAAATAGAATGGCAGCAAAGCGAGTTAACTTTTGTTCGTCACTATTTCTGCCGTAGTTGGGCTGCGCATGTCAAGCTGGTAATAAATTTGCGCGGCAACTTTGCGCGCTATATTACGATACAGCAGGGCTAGTTCTCCAGTGCTATTTTCATTTATCACACTGTTGCCGCTATCCGCGTCTTCTCGAATACGAATATCAAGTGGCAATTGGCCGAGCAAGGGTGTGTTTTCATTGTTGGCAATGCGCTCACCACCGCCCTCACCAAACAAATGACTTTGGTGACCGCACTGTTGGCACTGATGGAAACTCATATTTTCAATAATACCTAACACGGGCAGCTTTACTTGCTCAAACATAGCAATACCTTTTACCGCATCGGCTAAGGCAATATCTTGCGGCGTGGTGATCACCACAGCGCCCGCCACAGGAACTTGTTGTGCTAAGGTTAGTTGGACATCACCGGTTCCTGGAGGCATATCCACGATCAGATAATCCAAATCTGGCCAGTCGGTTTCATTGAGTAGCTGTGAGAAAGCTCGACTTGCCATCGGTCCTCGCCAAACGGTCGCTTTTGTATCTTCAACTAAAAACCCAATCGACATAGCAGCTAAATTATTGACTTCTAGCGGCGTTAGCAGCTTACCATCAATTGAACTAGGCTTTTGTCCTTGTAAGCCTAACATGGTGGGAATTGATGGGCCGTAAATATCAGCGTCGAGTATGCCGACATGACAGCCTTCGGCAATCAAGCCATAAGCCAAATTTACCGCGGTAGTCGATTTACCCACCCCGCCTTTCCCTGACGCAATGGCAATAATATTTTTAACGCCTTTGATTGCATGCGTGCGCACCGGCACCACGTCATAGTCAACATCAAAACTCACGGTTTGTTGTAACAACTCGGTTAACTGTTCTGCCACCTCATGTAGTGCGCCATCACAAGGAAAAGGCAGTGTCATGCTAATGACCACACTATTTTTTATGCAAGTGATGGAGTGTTCAGACGCGATAGCTAACAGCCCTTGCGGAAATGTATCACTACGATAAGTTGCTAGAAAGTCACTAATTTGCTTTTGACTTTCGACACTTATTTCATCACGGCAAGATTTATTTTTGGTAAAGAATTTGGAAAACATTTATAAAACGCGCTTATATCTAGCCTTTATCAGATAAAGGCGATAATTCTTAATGAAAAGTAACAACAAATTCTGTACCATTCTCTGCATAATTACCACCAATAATATGTAAACTTTCTATGTCATCATCTAAGTGTTCTGTGCAAGCTGCAGATAAGCGTAAAATTTTAGTTACTTGTGCCCTTCCTTATGCCAATGGTTCTATTCATTTAGGGCATTTACTCGAGCATATTCAAGCAGATATTTGGGTACGTTTTCAGCGTATGCGTGGCCATGAAACCTATTTTGTTTGTGCCGACGATGCCCACGGCACCCCTATCATGCTAAAGGCGCAAGAGCTAGGTGTTAGCCCCGAAGAAATGATTGCCGAAGTGCGCGAAGAGCACATGCGCGACTTTGCCGACTTTCATATCAGCTTTGATAATTACCACTCTACCCACAGTGATGAAAACAAGGCATTTGCCGAAGAAATTTATAACCGCTTACATGCGAAAGGGCATATTAAAACCCGCACTATTTCACAGTTATATGATCCAGAAAAAGGCATGTTTTTACCCGATCGCTTTGTAAAAGGCACCTGCCCTAAATGTAAAAGTGAAGATCAAAATGGCGACAGCTGTGACAACTGCGGTGAAACCTATTCGCCTACACAAGTACTGAATCCGCGCTCTGTGGTATCTGGAGCTACACCTGTACTTCGAGATTCTGAGCATTACTTTTTTGATTTACCTGCCTTTGGCGACATGCTGCAAGAGTGGACGCGCAGCGGCGCCTTACAAGATGAAATGGCAAACAAGCTGGCTGAATGGTTTGAGTCTGGTTTGCAACAGTGGGACATCAGTCGTGACGCCCCCTACTTTGGCTTTGAAATCCCTAACGCGCCAGGCAAATTCTTTTACGTTTGGTTAGACGCGCCTATTGGTTATATGGGCAGCTTTAAAAACTTTTGCGATCGAAGCGGAATCGACTTTGACAGCTTCTGGCGCTTAGACTCAGAGGCTGAGCTATACCACTTTATTGGTAAAGATATTATTTATTTTCATAGCTTATTCTGGCCTGCTATGCTCGATGGCGCAGGTTATAGAAAGCCAACCTCTGTCTATGCTCACGGCTTTGTCACGGTCAATGGCGCAAAAATGTCAAAATCAAAAGGTACCTTTATTAAAGGTCGCACCTATTTAGAGCATTTAAATCCAGAATATCTACGCTATTACTATGCCGCTAAACTAACCAGTCGCATTGATGATTTAGATTTAAATCTCGAAGATTTTGCGCAGCGAGTAAATTCTGATTTAGTCGGCAAAGTGGTTAATATCGCCTCGCGTTGCGCAAGCTTTATTACTAAACGCTTTGATGGCATGCTATCAAGCCATGTGGACAACCAAGCCTTAGCTGACGAAGTAATGGGTGCTGGTGATAAAATAGCCGCCTATTATGAAGCGCGAGAGTTTAGCCGCGCTATGCGTGAAATTATGGCCTTAGCTGATAAAGTCAATGAATACATCGCGATCAAAGAACCTTGGCAACTGGTGAAAGATGAGAGCAAACAGCAAGAAGTGCATGATATCTGCTCGTTAGGCATTAATATGTTTCGCACCTTGATGATTTATTTAAAGCCGGTGTTACCTGTATTGGCAGACAGCACGGCAGCCTTTTTAAATGACGAATTAGTCTGGCAAGGTCATAACACTTTGCTAAGTAACCATAAAATTAATAAGTTTAAAGCCATGCTGCAACGTGTTGATATGGATAAAGTCAATACCATGACCGAAGCGTCAAAAGAAAGCATGGCGCCAGTTGCAAAGGCAACACCAGTCTCAGGTCCCTTAATGGATGATCCGATTGCGCCAGAAATTCAATTTGACGATTTTGCGAAAATAGATTTACGTATTGCCAAAATTGTTAACGCTGAGCATGTCGAAAAAGCCGATAAATTATTGCGCTTAACCTTATCGCTAGATGAACAAGCAGGTGGCGAGACTCGTCAAGTGTTTGCGGGTATTAAGTCGGCCTATCAGCCGGAAGATTTAATTGGTAAGCTTACGGTTATGGTAGCAAATTTAGCGCCGCGTAAAATGCGCTTTGGTCTGTCTGAGGGCATGGTGTTAGCCGCAGGACCAGGTGGAAAAGACCTGTGGATACTCAACCCAGATGATGGCGCTCAACCTGGCATGCGCGTTAAGTAACGCGCTCACTACCCGCTCGCAATACGCAAAGATAAAGGCAAACCCTGCACAACCTGCTAGGTTTGCCTTTTTTAATCGACAAAAGCACTTTACTATTAAAGACAGTGATCGCTAAATAAACCTATAACCATATGAAATTTTTGCCACTTAATCAGATCCCATTATCGGTTCGTATTTTAATAGCCATGGCAATTGGCTTAATAATAGGCAGCACTAGCCTAGGTCTGTATGACAGCATCAACCATCTCGCCGATGCCTTTATCATGTTATTGCAAATGACGGCCCTGCCCTATATTGCGCTGTCATTGATGTTAGGTATTGGTGGCTTATCGGCGCAAAAAGCGAAAGCTGCGTTAAAAAGCACGCTTTTGTTAATCCTCTTGCTTATGACCTTAATGCTGTGTTTTATCTTAATGGCTCCGCTATCGTTTCCTAATTGGCAAAGCGCCGAGTTTTATAGTGCCAACACAGTAAAAGTGAGCCAAGAATTCAGCTTGATTGCCTTATTTATTCCATCAAACCCCTTTAATGCCTTTGCTAATGCCGTGATACCGTCTGTGGTATTTTTTAGCATACTGGTGGGGGTTGGCTTAATGCCGATTAGAAATAAACGCCATACCTTGGCGGTACTGAGCAACTTAAAGCAAGCCATCAGCAATATTAATAGCTTAGTGATGCGCTTTGCCCCCATAGGCATTTTTTGTATTGGGTGGCGGGCAACCGCAACCTTAGATGCCTCACAATTTGATGGCTTGATGATTTATATTGCCAGCGCTTTGGTGTTAGTCTTGCTATTGTCGTTTGTGGTGTTTCCGGCGTTAATCGCCACCGTCACCCCTTTTGGCTATCGCGCGATTTTAAAGGCATCACGAGAGGCGATGATCACCGCATTTGCCACGGGCAGCTTCTTTGTTGTTATTCCCATAATTGTCGAAAAAACCAAGCAACTGATCAGCAAACAATACGATGATGTTGATAATGCCGATCGCGTAGCTGAAGTCTTGGTACCTATCAGCTACAGCTTGCCAGTTGGCGGTAAGTTATTAGCCTTATTGTTTGTGTTGTTTGCGGCGTGGTTCTCAGGTGCATATATCAGCTTTGAAGACTATCTTGAATTAATCGTAATCGGTATTCCGCAACTGTTTGGCACTAGCACATTAGCCATGCAAAACTTGTTAGAGCTGTTTAATGTTTCTCAGTCGATGTTCGACTTTTTTATTGTGGCGGAAAACTTAGTGGTAGGCCGATTATCGGCCCTGCTTTCAGTAACTTTTGCCAGCTGTTTACCTATACTGGTAGCCACCAGTATGGCAAAAGCATTTCAACTAAAGAAAACACCTTTGTTGAAAAACCTGCTCTTGATCCCACTGCTGTCTGTGGTTGCCTTTATGTCGTTAAAGTACGCGTTTAGCGCCATCAGTTACCAATACCAAGGTTATAGCAAGTTTATCGAGCGCGATTTATTACTTGAGCCAGTCAAAAGTCGTAACCTTGCAGAAGCCTCAGCGAATAGTGCGACTACACAACCTTTTTTAGACGTATTAACTCGCATCAAACAACGAGGCTTTTTGCGTGTTGGCTATTTTCGTGACGATCTGCCTTATGCCTTTCACAACCACGACGGTAAATTAGTTGGTTTTGATATTGAAATAATGCACCAACTCGCGATCGATTTAGATGTTGAAATTGAGTTTGTCAGAATATTTCGTGCCCAAGCAACCTCATTGTTAGCCTCAGGTTATCTCGACATAACCACAGGTGTACCTGTGATCCCAGACAACATGGCGCAATTTACCTTAACTATGCCATACAGTACACAAAGCTTAGCACTGCTGGTTAAAGACAAGCGCCGCGCTGAGTTTACCCAGTGGTCGAACATTTTGGCGCGTGATGATCTCATTTTAGGTATACCAGAAAGTTTTTACTATAAAAAAGCAGTACAGCGTATTTTTACTCAGGGTAAAGCTTGGGAAATATCAACACCACGCCTGTTTTTTAAGCCAGAATATGATCATATCGATGCTATGGTATTTGGCGCCGCTGCGTCCTCTGCATGGACTCTGTTAAACCCTAGTTATACGGTTGTGGTGCCAAAACCCGAGCTAGCACCGCTATATATGGCGTTTCCTATCAACAAAAATGATCATGCATTTGAATTATTTATGCGTAATTGGCTAGGGATGAAAAAACAAAGTGGCACTATTGAGCAACTGTTTAATTATTGGATCAAAGGCGATACCAGCGTTGCCAAACATACTCACTTGCCTTAGCAAAGCAATAAACAACAAGGATTTACTTGATGAAAAAAACGAGTAACTTATGCACTATGCCCCGACACCTAAACCCTGTGATAGCCCTATTATTTTTCGGGTTTGTTGCTGGCTGCGCCAACATTAACCAAGTTTCAACCAATTTAGATAAAGAAAACTTTCAACACTATTTTTCGCCAACAAATGTACGCATTTTAACGCAAGAGCAAGAGCTAGGTAGCGACTATAGGTTTCTTGGCTTAGTGGAGGGACAATCTTGCCAAGCAAAAGCCCATCACGCTGTGCCAAATGAAATCGACGCCCGCACGCAAGCAAGGCGACAAGCATTTGGGCTTGGCGCCAATGCCATTATTTTTAGTCAATGTGTTTTGATTGAAGATGACCAAGCGGCCAAACATTGTCTTGCCACTTTAGTGTGTTATGGTCGCGCTTACCACATAGAGCAAGAGTAATAATGACCGAGCACGTTAATTTATCGGTGATAGGGAAGGTTGACTCCCCGTATAAAGAAAAATTTGCCATTCCGCGCCAGCCTGGCCTAGTGACGGCGGCAAAGGGTCAATTACGCTTAACGGGCAGCGCTAACCATGCTGATGCCGTGCGTGGTTTAGCGCAGTTTAGTCACCTTTGGTTGTTATTTATTTTTCATGGCACCCAGGCACAAGGTTGGCAGCCACTCGTGCGGCCACCGCGCTTGGGGGGCAATAAAAAACTCGGGGTCTTTGCTACCCGCTCAACGTTTAGGCCTAGCCCTATTGGCATGTCTGTAGTCAAACTGGATGACATAGAGCTGCGACCTTGTGCTGATCAACACTCACAGGTGATTTTGCACATCAGTGAATTAGACTTGCTTGACGGTACACCTGTCGTTGATATCAAACCCTATGTGCCTTATGCCGATATGATCACCACAGCAAAAGCAGGCTTTGCCCAAAAACCGCCATTACAAACATTAAATGTGCTCTACAGTCATAAGGCACAGCTCACCCTGACGCGTATGCAAGCAGATTATCCGCAATTACAAACGCTGATCACTGAAGTATTAAGCCAAGATCCGCGCCCCGCTTACAAACAGCAAAAACTGGATGATAAGCGTTATGGTATGCGCTTGTATGACGTTAATATCAGCTTTCAGCTCACTGACATGGCCACGGTAACCGTACTCGCGATTGAACAAGAAAACAGGCAATAAAAAATCAAGTGGCTGATTATCGCCACTTTTTTATCACTAGCTATGTAATACTTAGTCGCAACAATGATATTTTTTGTGGCGCAACACGCGTTTTTTAAGGAGCCGCATTGACGATTTTTAAAACCAAACCACGCAATGGCAGTATCGAACTCTTGTTCTTGGCCGCTATTTGGGGCGCGTCTTTTTTATTTATGCGCATCGGTGCCCCTGAATTTGGTGCCATCGTATTCACTACCCTACGCACTGGAATTGCAGCGCTATTTTTACTCTCTTGCTTGGCGATCTATAAGCAAACCAATGGTATGCAAGGACACTGGCGCGATATTTTTGTTGTTGGCGCTTTTAATACGGCAATACCATTTTGTTTATTTGCTTATGCGGCATTAACCCTGAGTGCAGGTACAACCTCAGTGCTAAATGCAACTGCGCCTATGTTCGCGGCGATTGTTGGCTATTTGTGGTTAAAAGATAGCTTAACCTTAAGTGCAAGCTTAGGGCTTTGTCTTGGCTTTTTTGGCGTTTATTTATTGGTATTCGAACACCTGCACCTTGATAGCAACGCCATAGCGCACACAGCAAAAACCAATGCTCTGTTGCCCACATTGGCCGCTATGTTAGCGGCGCTTTGTTATGGTTTTGCCGCCAATTATACAAAAAAGTATTTGGCGAATATCAAGCCACTAGCATTAGCAACGGGTAGTCAAATCGCTGCCACTGCTATGCTATTGCCGCTAAGTATATTTTTTCTGCCCGAAACATTGCCCAGTGACAGTGCCATCAGCGCAGTAGTCTTAATTGGCGTTATTTGTACCGGCATCGCTTATATTTTATTTTTTCGTTTGCTTGCCCATTTAGGACCCGCAAAAGCCATATCGGTGACGTATTTAATTCCCGCATTTGGCATTATTTGGGGCGCAATATTTTTAGCAGAAACCATCAGCCTTATGATGCTGATAGGTGCTAGTGTTATCTTGTTGGGGGTGGCGCTAACCACAGGGCTTATTAAAGGTAAAACCAAGGCTGTTACTGATAAAACAGCCTAGGTTTTCAATGACGGCCAATACAGTTAGCTATTACTTTTGTTTAACTACCTTGCCTGACTTCATCACAAAGTTAATATCTAGCAATTGATTTATATCGGCTAATGGGCTGGCATCCATAGCAATAATATCGGCAATTTTACCCGCTTCTAAGGTACCTAAGCTTGTAGACTTACCAATCAAGTCGGCACCATGAATGGTTGCCGATATCAAGATATCTTGCGCGGACATGCCTGCATCATGCATTAACTGGGCTTCTCTGGCATTGTTACCGTGTTTAGAAACGCCACTGTCGGTGCCATAAGCGATTTTCACCCCTGCCTTATATGAGCGCTGGAAGTTTTCAATCATATCACTGCCAACACGAATGGCTTTAGCTCGGATAGCATCTGACATAAAATCAGTGGTTTTGGCCATCTGAACCACAGTATCCCCTGCCATTAACGTCGGCACTAGGTAAGCACCTGATTTTTTAAATAGTTTAATACTTTCTTTATCGGCATAACTGCCATGTTCAATACTGTCTACACCAGCGCGAAGTGCGGCGTTAATACCTGTTGCGGCATGTGCATGACTGGCCACTTTACGGCCAAGCGCGTGTGCGGTTTCAACCACTTCTTTAATTTCATCATCTGCCATTTGCTGACCGGTGCCCGTATCCGTATCAGATAATACGCCCCCCGTAGAGGTAATTTTTATTACATCGGCACCGTATTTAATCGCATGTCGGGTTGCGCGCCGACAATCGTATGGTCCATCGCACACTGTTTCTGCGGTATAAAGGCGCATTAAATCAGGCGCAATACCATCAACATCACCATGGCCACCGGTAACAGCGACGCTTGTCCCGGCAGCAATTATCGTCGGCCCTTCAATCCAGCCGCGGGCAATACCATCTCGCAGAGCATATATTTGCTCAGCACGGCTACCTAAATCTCTTACCGTGGTAAAGCCAGCATATAAGGTTTTTTTCGCAAAATGTGCGCTTTTTACTAAGGTATCAGCCGCTGATTGATTAACCATTTCTTTATCATTATTTGGCCCCAATTCTCCTTGCAAGTGCACATGCATATCCATTAAGCCGGCCATAACAAAACGTTTTGATAAATCAATTAGCTGTGCATTGTCGCTGACTTGATCTGGGTTAATGAAGCCCGCTTGACGATCGATAATTTTGCCATCGCGGATCACTAAACTTTGTTGCTTAAGTGGTGCCTGTTTTGCACTAACGAGTAACTCGCCGGCATGAATAACCAACGTATCAGCCCAAGCAGCTTGCGCCACTACTGAGCTCACCAGTATAGAAATAGCCATAAAAAGTGGTTTTCTCAAAAACATGATATGAACCTTTTTGTTATTGTGATTTCAATTTGACTGTATCAGTGTCAATAACAGTATGGCAAAAAAATTAGAAATAAATGCGTTAAATTGCTGTGTTATACCGTTAAGTTACCTTTGGTTTATTCATTAAAACAAAAAACCAACCTCAGGTTGGTTTTTTGTGTAAAAAGACGCGTAACTAATGACTTTAAATGCCTAGTGTTGATGTCCGCCTACGCCATGGGCATGGCCATGCTCAATTTCTTCCGCGCTTGCCTCGCGCACATCCACCACTTCAAGATCAAACGTTAATACTTTACCCGCCAGTGGTGGATTGATATCAACGGTGATCATAAACTTACCCGCCTTGAGCACAGTTACTTGGCGCTGACCAGCGTCTGTATTAACTACCGCAGTCATACCCGGCTTCCACTTAGCGCTAGGTGTTGGTAAACCTTGTAAGTGCTTAACAGGTACGCGCTGAATGGCATCTTCTTGACGCTGACCATAAGCCTCTTCGGGCTGTAAGGTTACAGAAAACTTATCACCTGCCGCTTTACCCGTTAATGCTTTTTCTACGCCTACTAGCATATTTTTGTAGCCGTGCAAGTAGGCTAAGGGTTCGCCAGCATGTGAATTTTCTATTTCCGACCCCGCTTCATCTTTAAGAGTGTAGTGAAACTGGACAACGGTTTTATCGGTAATTTTCATGGTATTTCCAAACAATTGAATAATTTACAGCCATCATTTACAGCTGCGATAAGTTGCAAAAAGTTTAACAAAATCTAGCTATCCACACCACAGACAATTACCAGTCGTTAGTAAATAGGTCATAACTTTGCTACTAAACTGAAAACAGCAACAAATGTTTGATGATAGCTAGTGCTACTAGACAAGCGCTGTTACATTAATCACATCAGCAAAATTACTCACAACAAGAAGGCAACAGTTATGCGCATACTTATTTTGTTACTCGCGTTATGCCCGCTATTTAATCAGGCAACGGTGATCACTAGCAATGAGCAGAGTTTTACCATTAACATCGACATCGTGGTCAATGCAGATAAAATGCAAGCTTATCAAAAATTTCTCAATATCGGTCAATGGTGGAGTGCTGAACACACTTGGTTTGGTAAGGCTGAGAATTTGAGTATTGACGCTCGTGTTGGTGGCTGTTTTTGTGAACGTGCTGGCGAAAAGCAAGCCATGCACATGAGGGTTTCTTATCTTGCTCCCGGTCAAGAAATTAAAATGCTTGGTGGCTTAGGGCCTTTGCAAATGATGGCGGTAAACGGTGCCATGTCGTGGAAGTTTGAGCAAATTAACGCCAAGCAAACAAAAATAACTTTTTATTATCATGTGGTTGGCTATCTTGACGGCGGCTTAAACAAACTGGCGCCAATAGTCGATAAAGTGCAACAATTACAACTGACACGGTTACGACGTTTTATCAATACCGGTAATGCCGACGCGTCTTAATGCTCACTTTCACCTAATCACTACTGGTCTAACCTGTTGAATATTTTTGTATAACAAGGTAGTTTAATGGCAGATAAACTTACCAAGTAGCGATAAATGATAAAACTGCACCGTATCAAGGGTTATATTCAAGATATTTATTTAGCTGAGTATGCTGACAAACTCTTATTACTCGATGGCTGTTGTCGTGCCGATATTGCCAGCATAGAGTCGTTTATCACCATACAGCTTAAGCGCCCAATGTCAGATCTTAAACTGATTGTCGTCACACACATGCACCCAGATCACGCCGGTGCTGCGCAAACGCTGCGAAAAAAATATGGCACTAAGGTGGCAATGGCAAATGTAGCGGGACAATGGTACAGCGGGATAGATGGTAGACTGATGCACCTCACCGATATGTTACTGACATTATGGGTGGCCAGTCGCAAGAAAAAGCAAAAAAAGTTTATCTACTATGCCCGCAAATTAACACCTGATTATTACTTGACCGATCTGCAGTTTTTACCCGGCTTTGATGACTGGCAAGTGCATTTTACTCAAGGACATACCGACCGAGATATTTCCTTATATCATCAAGCCAGTGCACAAGTTTATGTTGCAGATTTAATGGTAAAAGTTAGAGACAATTTTATTCCTCCCTACCCTGTTTTTTACCCTAAGCGCTATTTCTCGTCATTGAAAAAAATTCAAGCGCTGCCCGTGCAGCAAGTATTATTGGCCCATGGTGCTAGCGTTAATCTAACAGCAGAACAATGGCAGCATTTACTTGCACTTGCGCCAAGCCAACCGGCCACTCATTGGCGTACAGTAAAAACTAAGCTAAAGCGGGTATTATTGAATCGAGAATATTGACGAGTAACGCGAAAAAGCAAAGTTACCCTGCTTTATCGCTTGCTCTATTAGCTTTGGTAAATCCAAGCTAGAAATGATTTTGACTCATTTACGTTAGTAAACTTGATTAACTTGGTGCCGTTTTGATCCGTTATTGCTACATTGTTTTTGTTAACAGAAATGGATCGAACCGGAGAGGCAATCGAATAGATAGTACCTTGGTATGTGTAAGACATAATAAACTCTTTTTTAAGTGCGAAAATACGCATGAACAAAAGCTATATTATTGTTTTATAGGACTCTTTTTTTATTTGAAAAATAATAACTTCTCACGAGTAAGCTACTCGAAAAATCAGACAATAATTTAAGCTTAATAAATTAAGTGATGACTAACTGTGAAAGGGAAAGGCATAACACGATTTAAAAATAATCGGTTAAATAAACTAGATAGGAGTACTTAACTGCGCCACTATAGCCAAAAGCTAGCGCAATGTAAACGTTTTTAACAGTATTTGTTTTACTTAGCGTAACCACAGCTTATATAACAGGTTTTGCGGCTAAGTTACACTGTTAAGCTAAGGCAAGCACAATGGCCTCTAATAAAATAAATCGCTATATTATATCAAGCAATAACATGAAAGGGACTAACTAATGCCTGGCCAATACCCAGATAAATTCAAATCTCTGCCGTTATATGATGGCAGATTTGATGCCTATAAGCTCAGTGCCAAAGACTGTGAGGTGTTATTTGCCTCATACCCTGCGGGCACATCTATTGGTAGTCATCGCCATGATACTGATAATCACGGCATTATTACCCGCGGCGAATTAATATTAACCATGAATGGGCACACCCAGCGCATTACCACGGGTCAGTGGTATCATGTACCTGCAAAGGTCGAGCATAGTGCGCGTTTTGATGTCGACACAGATGAAATCGAGTTTTGGTTTACAAGCAACTAAGCCGCTTGAAGCCGCGCTTAGTTGTCTGGCTGATAACGATAGCGCGGCGCTAATTCACTAACCCCTAAACCACTGTGTTTTTGCACTTCAATTTGCACGTCGATGCGCTTTTTTAACGCCTCAACATGGCTGATAACACCGATCATTTTACCACTGGCATTGAGTGAGTCTAATGCCGAAAGTGCGGTTTCTAAGGTATCGTTATCTAAAGTGCCAAAACCCTCAT
This sequence comes from Colwellia chukchiensis, assembly GCF_002104455.1. Taxonomy (GTDB): domain Bacteria; phylum Pseudomonadota; class Gammaproteobacteria; order Enterobacterales; family Alteromonadaceae; genus Cognaticolwellia; species Cognaticolwellia chukchiensis. The sequence continues at coordinate 47,861 of NZ_NBOC01000011.1, forward strand.
CAAGAAACAATGAGTCAATACTGGTTTTAGCACTCACTAAATCCGACAAGGCTAAGGCTAGCGCTAAACTGACTAAAAAGCTTTCGCCACCGGATAAGGTTTTGGTGTCACGCACGCTATCCCCCTGCCATGTATCAAGCACCTCTAACGCTAAGTTATCTGATGCTTGGCGTTGCAATTGATAACGACCATGCAAGCGATCTAATTGCTGATTAGCCAAGTACACTAAGTGCGCCAAGGTTAAGCCTTGGGCAAAGCGTCTAAACTTGGCACCATCAGCGGCGCCAATTAAACCATTCAGGTGTGCTAGGTCATCTAATTGCGCTTGTTGTTTAGCAATTGCGACTAATAATGCTTGTTGCTCGTCACGCTGCTGCTGATCTTGCGCCAACTGCTGGCTTAGCTGACCTTGGCGAATTTGCAGTTGCTTTAGAGCCTGCTCACAAACGCTAGCTTTATGGTCAAATTCTGTCATATCCAAAGCTTCATCCAGCACAGTATCTTGCTGAAACAGTACGTTATCTTCCGCCAATTCCTTTGCAGCAACGGCGGCTTTACACTCTTGTGACAATTGCTGGGTTTGAGTGTGCAATTGCGCTTTAGTTTGCTCAAGTACGTTTAACTGCTGCTGTACTTGCTGAGCCTGTGCGTTAGCAGCTTGGATATTTTGCAACAGAGTGTTTTGCAATTCTTGTAGCGATTTGCGCTGCGCTGGGCTGAGTAATGCCCCATTAAACTCTGCTTCATTAGCAAACTCACTGGCAGCAAGTTTTTCTTGCCAATGCGTTGCTATCGCTTGTTGTTGTGGCACTAGTCGGGCCTTAGCGTCCTTATTGGCATCTAACTTACCTTGAATGTTTTGCTGCTGTCGTTGTTGCTGCTGCAGGCGTTTTTGCGCTTGTTGTAACGCCTGTTGTTGCTCCTGTAACTGTTGTTTAAACTGCGCGCGCACCTGCTGAACTTCTTGCTCAGCAAATAAGGCGGCTCGCTCTGCTTTTGCCTCTTGCAATTGCTCGCTTAAGCTTTGCACTTCAGATACTAAGGTTTGCTCAGATTTAAGTAACTGGCTCAGTTGCTGCTCAGTGATGGCGACTTGATGCTGCAGTTGTTGTAACTGCTCATTATTAACTGCTAATGTCGACATTGCCGCTTGATAGGCTTGGCTTTGCTGTGCAAGCTTTTCTAACCATTGCTGTTGACATGTGATGGCCTGGGTAAACGCAGGCTGGTCCGCCAGTGTCATTTGTCCTTGCTGTGTAAAAACGTTAAAACTATCATCAATATCTAAGCTATGTTCTTTTATTATTTGACTTAGCTTTTGCCACTCGTGGCTCAACCAGCTTTGTTTATCGCTAAATTGTGTCCTATTTTGTGTCACCTGTTGTTGTAGCTGACTTAATTGCACGGTTAAGTTTTGTATTGCATTGGATAAATTAATTTGCTGTTTTTCTTGCTCTGAGAGTAGTTCAGCTTGTTGTTGCTGCGCTTGTTTTAATTGTTGTAACTCAGAATTGGCTTGCGTCAGTTGGCTAAACTTAGTTTGCCTTTCTTTGAGCTCAGCGCTAATTTGCGCCAATGCCGATATATCAACCGTCATTGCTAAACGTTCGCGCTGAACCTGCCAATGTTGCTGCAATTGCTGTTGCTCTTGTAGTTTTATTGTTTGGCTTTCTTTCATCAAGGCTAAACGCTCTGTTAGCCGCTCATGCTCAGCCGATAGACGTTTACCTTGCAGCTCTAACTGCTCAACCTCAGTATTTAATTGCGTTAATCGCCGTTGATGCGCTGTTTCTTCTGCCGCGTTTGCGGTTAATGCTTGATAATCGGCAATGGCTGGGTGCTGCATTGAGCCACATAAAGGGCAAGGCTGATCTGTTTGTAAGTTGGCTCTATGCTCACGCAACGACATGATGGTTTTTTCTTGTTCAACAATCAGTTGTACATCGCGTAAGGCTAACTTCTGTTGTTTATATTGATCGCGTAAAGTACTGAGTTGTTCAGCAATGTGAGTAAATTGTTGTTGGTCCTTCGTCAGTGTTTGCTCAGTTTCTTGCAGCTCAAGAGTTAAACTTTGAAAGCGTTCGGCATTAAGTTGCGCTTGCGCTTGCTCAGCAAGCATTGACTGCATGCGATGCAGTTGTTGATTTAGCATTACCTCACTTTGACAGTCATGCTGTGCCAACAAGGCAGTTACTGCTTGCCCGTGTTCAGTTAGCTTAAGCTGTTGTGGCTTAATGTCGGCCTCAAGTGCCGTCAATTGTTGCTGCTGTTGAGTCAATTCAAGCTGACATTGCTCTGCCTGCTGTTGTAATACTTGCTCATTTGTTAGTAACTGAAAACTTGCCTGCTGTTCATTGACTAGCTGCGCTAAAATATTTCGCCATAAAGGTAATTGCTCTGGCAGAATTGCTAAGTGTTTTTGTTGGCTAATAAAATGCTGCGTTTCATTGAGTTGTGCTTGCTGGCGTTGCTCACTTGCCTTTAACTTAGCGAGGGCCGCTTGGCTTTGTTGCACCTCGGTGCTGACACTTTTAAGACGCGTACTTTGTTGTTCTTTATAGCTTAATTGATGGGCAATTTTATTATCGAGTGGCAACACTTGCTCGGTAATTAATTGCTCGGTTGCTTGTTGCTGTGCCTGCAGTTTTTCTGTTGCTAAGTCTAGCTCAGCCAACGTTTGCTCAGCCTCGTTAACTTGAACCGTTTCTTCGCTTAAGGCTGCAACTAACTGTGTTGCTTGTAGATCAAGCTCAGCAATTTGTTGGTTTATATTGCACACTTGCTGGTATTCTGCGCGTAAATTTTCAGCAGGCTCTGAGCGGGCTAGGCTTTGTAATTGCTCTGCATGTTCAAGTTGGGCTTGTTGCGCCGACGCTTGTTGCTCAACTACCGCTTGCTTTTGTTGTTCAACACTATGTAAATTCATTAACCAGTGCCGCACCTGCTGCCAATGTGTGAGTTGCGCAGAAATAGGGGGTTGCTGAGCATTTACCTTAGCTAACTCTTGCTTAATGTCTTGCGCTTGCTCTGGGCTTAATAGCGCCATGGCATTACTTTTTGCTGTTAGTAATTTTAATTCATCATTGGCGGCTCTATGTTGCTCAAATACCGCTTTGGAAATATCACCATAAATTTCACTACCAGTTAGCTCTTCGAGTAATTCCGCGCGAACATTGGCTGGCGCGTTTAAAAATGCCGCAAACTCTCCCTGCGATAACATCATAGATTTACGAAAACGCGCAAAGTCTAAGCCGGTTATACGGGCAATTTCACTGCGAATTTCTGACACCTTAGTGGCAATAACATCTGCTTCGCCATGATTTGCTTGACCGGTATCTGGCACTAAATGCTGTGCACTTGCCGCTATTTTTGCTAATTCTGCAACCGGCTTTTGTAACTTGCCATCAATGCGATTTTTTGCTCGTCGTTGACTCCAAAACGCACGGTAGGCTTGACCTTTTACTTCAAATTCAACTTCCGCTAAACAGCTGCTAGTATGGCGCGTCATCAGCTGATTTTGTTTATCGGAAACCGTTAAGCGCGGCGTTTGGTGATACAGCGCTAAGCACATGGCATCGAGGATCGTGGTTTTACCCGCCCCTGTTGGTCCTATAATGGCAAACAAGGCACTGTTATCAAACGGTGCTTGAGTAAAGTCTATTTTCCAGTGGCCTTTTAAAGAATTAATATTTTCCAAGCGTAACGATAATATTTTCATTACTTTTGCTCCGCCTTGGCCTTTTCCTGCTCGCTTTGTTCTACTTCACTTTGCTGCGCCAGCGCACGCTTTGCTGAGCTCGCCAACTGCGTTTGCTCAGCAATGCTAAGATACAAGTTATTTAAACGCGCTTTACGCGCTTGCAAGTCTTCACCTTGCCACGACTCTAGCGCCATTCTGGCGTCAAATACCTCTTGCACACTCAGCTCACTCAAGGTGACTTTTTTCTCATGACTTGGCATTTGTTGGCGTGAACTTTTGCTACGCCTAACTAATAACACTTCCACTGGCAACTCTGCCGTTATTTGCGTGATGCGGCTAGTTAAGTCTTGCAGGTACTCTGCACTGTCAATTTCAATATCAAGCCAGATTTTTTCAGGCTTTTGTTTGTGTTGACTTATACCACCCTCACCATGTGCTGCGCTCACTAAGGTATCAGGGAATCTTGTCTGAACAATAGCGGTAATATCTTCAGCTAAATTTGCTAATTGCGTTTTTACCATGGCCAAAGCTTGAAAGCGGGGAATTGTTAGGGTTTCAACCTGACTGAGCTGGCCTTGAGCAAACTCAGCAATAACGAGGCTTTTCTCAGTATTAGCTTCATCAAAACTTAACGCTATCGGCGAGCCGCTATAACGGATATGTTCACTTTTCGTAACTTTTTGTGGTCTATGTATATGCCCTAAGGCTATATAGTCAGCGGCAGGAAATTCACTGGCTGGAAACGCCGCTAAAGTACCGATGTAAATATCGCGTACAGATTCACTCATTGATGCACCCACTGTAGTTAAATGACCGGTGGCAATAATGGCTAAACGGCTACCATTAACTTTATGAGCCTGTGATAAGTCCTGTGCATGCGTAAATAGGGTTTGATAATGTTGCGCAATCGAGCGTTGCAGTGCGCCTTGTTTTTCTTGTGCGGATTGGCCGGCATAGCTTTTAACAATATCGCGCGGGCGAATAAACGGAATGGCACAAATTACCGCTTGCTGCTGCGTTTTTAAGCTTTTCAGCACAAATACCTGCTCAGCAATATTATCGCTAACCGCTGAAATAACCCGCGTCGACAGCTGTTGTACCAACTGTTGTGACTCGCTAAGCATAGCAACCGAGTCATGGTTACCCGCCAGCACAACTAACTGACAACGAGCTTGGTGAAGTTTGGCAATAAAGTCAAAATACATTTCGCGGGCATAGCTTGGTGGCGTGCCGGTATCGAAAATATCGCCGGCAACAATGATGGCATCTATTTGCTGACGTTGTGACTGGTCAAGCAACCAATTTAAAAACGCTTGATGCTCGTCGGCGCGACTTTTGCCATAAAAGTGTTGGCCTAAGTGCCAGTCAGAGGTGTGAATAATTCGCATAGGGTCTCGCACGCCAAGTTAATAAAAAGCAAAGCAATTATTCTACCCACTCTGGTACGGACTGACTAGCTATTGCCTGCAACTAGGGTGAATTAAATTCATCAACTATACTTGCCCTAATACGCACTCGCTAAATACCACGAGCCAAGCCATGAAGCCAGCATAACTTATAGCGCGGATTGGCGTTAAACATGCACTGTATTTGCATAAAAACAGGAGCTGTCATGGAAAATCAAATTGTATGGGTTGATATTCCCGTTACTGACTTGCCACGGGCAATGACATTTTATAGCGCGGTACTTAACGCTGAAGTTAAACAAGAGGAGTTTGAACATTTTACCATCGGCCTTTTACCGCACGCACAAACCAATGTGTCTGGCTGTTTAGTTCCATCGCCGGCAGAGCAAATTTTTACTTCCGGGCCGCTTATTTACTTTAATGTCAACGGTCGCCTTGATGACGCTATCAAAAAATGCGAAATGCATGGTGGCCGACTGGTTGAAGAAAAAATGTCAATCGGCGGTCATGGTTTTCGCGCCATTATTCATGACTCAGAAGGCAACCGCATCGCCCTGCACAGCAATACTCTCTAAATTTAATATTAAACACTGCAGGAAGAAAGCTGTAAGTGGGCAGTTTTAAGCTACTCTGCTTTACTGACCACTGACAATTTAAAACCTATTGCTCCCCTGTTTTACTGACTGCCACCACGCTCCTCCCTTTCTTCATAGTAATGATGCTTTCTTTATTTTTAAATTATATTGCAAATGAGTTAGATTATCATTTGCATCTGTGTTTTTATCGCTTTATACTTTTCCGCCAATACAATTAATTCTCATTATGATTTAGGTTTTTATGAAACAATTCGTCCTAATGCCACTGTTATTGCTTAGTAGCGCAGTACTTGCTGAGCAAGCAGCAAGTACCACGCTTACCGCGGCAGATCACATTGCACAACAACAAAAAATTGCTGAAATTGAACGACAATTACAGGTATTAAAAGCACAATCTCAGGCCATGCTGACAAGCCAAAAAGCCCCTGCAGCGACAACCACAAGCCCGCTATTAGCTGGGCAAAAAAACTGGCAAATAAAGTCATACGGCAGTGCGCGCTATAAAAGTGAACAAGTGTTTAGGAACACACAAGATCTTGAGCCAAATCGACGCGCAAGTACCGATCTTGAACGTGTGGTACTGGAGATTGCCTACGACTTCACCCCTAAATGGCAATTAGAGTTTGAGCTTGAGTATGAGCATGGCGGCACAGGTGTGACCCTAGAGTACGATGGTTTTGAAGAGTTTGGTGAGTTTGAAAGTGAAATAGAAGCCGGCGGTGAAGTGGTGGTTGAAAAATTACAACTTCGCTATCAAGCCAACCCGTATTTAGCGGTAAAAATGGGCCGTATTTTTATACCGGTAGGCATAGGAACTGAGCTACATAAACCAGCACAATATATGACTGCTGAGCGCCACTGGAGTGAAGCGACTATGATCCCACAAACTTGGAACGAAACTGGGTTCAATATTATGGCCAATTGGCAAAATTTTAATGCCCAAATACTGTTAACCACAGGCTTAAACTCAGAATATTTTCGCACCTACCAATGGGCCGCTACTGGCCATCAAAAACGTTTTGAGCAAACCAACGCTGATGACTTAGCGCTCACATTTCGTCTAGATTATGGCGACATCAAAAAAGACAAAGGCATTGGCTTTAGCTATTACACCAGCGACACCACAGGTAATCGCAATAACCAAAACAATCTCGCGGGCGACGGTAATATAGAAATCATAGGCCTGCATGGCGCGTGGACAATCGGCAATTGGATAGCACGAGGCCAATATTTATACGGTCAGTTAGACGACAGTGCCGCCATCACCTTAGCCAATAAAACCACCGCAGGCTTAAAACCCGGTAACTTTTCACAGTTGGGCAGCGAAGCTGAATCTGCGTTTGTTGAATTAGGCTACAACGCGCAAGGCTTGCTCGGTTTGTCGTCTCAGCTTCGTATTTTTGCCGCCTATGATTATGCTAATCCCATTAAAAAAGTGGCTGATGGCATAGCAACTTCACGCTTTGATAAACAAGAATTATCGTTTGGCGTCAATTACTTTCCTATTCCAGAGTTGGTTTTCAAAATGCAAGTTGCAGAGCAACACTATGCCCAAGAAAACCTTGATAACACCCGTTCAGTTGCTTTGTCACTGGGATATTTTTTCACGATATAAAATACGCAAATTTGCGATTTAAACTAATTAACTTATTAAAAATTAAGGGACTTAACCATGCAGTTAAAAAAATCACTTGTCGCCATCAGTTTGTCAGCCATTATCTTATCCGCTTGTGGCGGAGGCTCTTCAACAGAGTCTGAGCCAGAAACACCAGTTGTTGATAACAGTTTTTCATTTAATGCCAGTGAGATGATCACTAATTTAACCAATGATGTTATTGTTAGCGGCTACATGTCTTTGAGCACGCAAGCGCAAGCGTTTCACTTAACCACCTTAACTCTGTTAAATAATCCGAGCGCAGAAAACTTAGCGGCTAGCCAACAGGCGTGGCGCGATGTGCGTACCCCATGGGAGCAAGGTGAAGCCCATATTTTTGGTCCAGTAGATGCGCTGTCAATTGACCCACATTTAGACACTTGGCCGCTTAACACTAGCGATTTACAAGCCTTATTGGCGTCGCAATCTGGCTTTACCGCACAGCAGGTTAAAGCGTTCAATGACGACGTACAAGGCTTTCATACCATGGAGTTTTTGCTATTCGGTGACGGCTTAACCGACAATGAAAAAACTATCGATGAAATGACCGCGCTTGAGCGGGAATACCTAGTCGCTTGTGCAGAAGTTTTTAGCGAGTATGCGCAAGCTCTAGCTGACGCCTGGACAGTTGCTTATGATGCTAATGACAGTAACTCTCCTGCCTATAAAGAGTTATTGTTATCAGCAAACAATGATGTTTATGCCTCTGAGCTAGGGGTAATTGAAGAACTTATCAACGGCATGATTGGCATTATTGATGAAGTCGGCAATGGTAAAATTGCAGAGCCTTTTGGCACCAACATTAATACCACGGATACCTCATTAGTTGAGTCGCAATATAGCTGGAACTCTTTGGCGGATTTTTCTGACAACATTCAAGGGGTACAAAATGTATATCGCGGTGAATTTGCTGGCGCAGCGGACAAACAAGGCATTATCGACTTTGTTGGTGCGGCTGATTCTGCACTGGCCAGTAAAATAGATAGCCAAATCAGTGACGCTATCACAGCCATTAACGCCATCGCCGGCGACAACAATTTACCCTTTAGGCAAGCTATTAATGATGCAGATGCACGCATAAAAATACAAGCAGCAATTGACGCGCTTTCACTTGTGCAAACCTCGTTTGAAGCTGACGTGCTACCGCTATTAACAAAGTGGCAAAGCAGCTAACAGCAAAAAATTACGCCAGCATGGACGCTGGCGTTGAGTTATCACTTCAGTAAAAGTTACCTCACATGATAAAAATATACCAACGCAGCACAACACTCATATCGCGGCCTGTGCTAATGCCAATAACACTGCTTTTCGTCTGCTGGCTTAGTGGCTGTGGCAGCGAAAAAGCAACGCCAAGCCAACCTACAACACCTGAAATCGTTTATCCTGATTATGCCCACATTCGATTATTAGCTGGCAGCGCTAGTGCAGAAAATGCCAGTGATTCTGGCCATGGTTTTTCAACCCCGATTGCAACATTAACCGCCGATGAGTTAGCCCGCCATCTTAAGGGTGACTTTCACTTTGAAACATCATTTACCACAGCCCCCAACGACGAGCATCCAGAACTTGATGGCTTAGGGCCAGTATTTAATAATCAAAACTGCAATGCTTGTCATCAACGTGATGGCCGCCCTGCAACCCTAACCGTGCCTAGTGGCGAACAACGCTTATTGCTGGGCTCAAATGCGGGGATATTTTTACGCATCAGCCTTGACGATGGCGACTGCCATCAAGCAAGCGCAGAAAATAATTATTGCCAAAACACCCCTGTTCCCGGCTTTGGTACTCAACTTTTTCACCGCGGCGTATTACAAGCCCGTGATGACTGGCAAGAAATGCCCTTTATTGGTCAGGCCAATGTATTGCTCTCCTATGACTATCACAGTGTAACTTATCGCGATGGCGAAACGGTGACCTTGAAAAAGCCTGTGTTTAGTATTGAAGCCCCTTATGATGTCAGTACAAAAAACAGCCAAAACAGCGCGCTTTTAGCCAGTAATGTTCGTTATAGTCCAAGAAATGGTATGCCGATTTTTGGCTTAGGCTTGCTTGAGCTTATTGCCGAAAACGATATTTTAGCGCTGGTTGATGAAGACGATGCAGATCAAGACGGTATCTCTGGACGTGCCAATTGGGTTTTTGACGCCGTTAAAGCCCAAGCCGGAGAAATTCTGCCACTTTCACTAGGACGTTTTGGCTGGAAAGCCAGTACACCAAGTGTGCGAGTGCAGTCTCTTGGCGCCTTACGCGGCGATATGGGTATTACTAATCCTCTGTTTCCCGAAGAAAGCATAGCCAATACCGCCATGCATGAAAGCTACCTAGCGCGCACAGGTTTTATTGATACGGGTGTCGATCAGTTTGGCGCAACAGAAGCCTCAGCAAGCTTTGCCGATGATGTGGTTTTTTATGCCGAAACCTTAGCGGTGCCGGCACGGCGAAATATAAACAATGAACAAGTACTCAGTGGTGCTTTGTTATTTGAGCAAGTTAATTGTACTGGCTGTCACACGCCTAAATTTACCACAGTAAGCGGTGAGGCCTTCATTGGCGGACGCCCTGCCCCTGAGGCTCTTAAAAACCAAACTATTTATCCGTTTAGCGATATGTTGCTCCATGATATGGGCAGCGACTTGGCCGATAATAGACGCGACTTTATGGCCACAGGGCGAGAGTGGAAAACACGGCCATTATGGGGTATAGGTTTAACCAAAACCGTCAATCCTAGTGCCGGATTTTTGCATGATGGCCGAGCCGAGACTATAGAAGAAGCGATTTTATGGCATGGCGGTGAAGCACAAAACAGTAAAGCGGATTTTATGGCGTTAAGCAAAACCGAGCGCACCGCACTGATTAGCTTTGTGATGTCATTATAGCTTCATCGCCGCGACTCAAGCTGCTTGTCATGCTAGCAAGCTTAGTTCGGATAACCCGTGATGTTTTTAATCGCCTGATAAATGGGCTTTAATTGCCGATACATTTTTTTATATACCTGTGTATAAAGTTGCTCATAAAGCTCAACATTATCAGGGTTAGGTAAAAACGTCTGTGTTGTGCGCGTCATAGCGGCTGTGGCTTGCTGGTAATCGCCAAAGTAACCTTGTCCCACGGCGGCATTTATTGCCGCCCCTAAGCCTGAGGTTTCAAAGGTGTGTGGCCGGTGCGTTGGCAAATTAAAAATATCAGCAGTCAATTGTAAAGCGGCATCTGATTGCGAACCACCCCCAGAGACCATTAGACGAGTAATTTTACACTGCTGTCGCTTAGCTAAGTTTTCTTTTCCTTCGCGCAGTGCATAAGCTAACCCCTCTAAAATAGACCGGTAGATATGGGCACGCGTATGCACATCACCAAAGCCTATTATTGCCCCCTTAGCATCAAGATTTTTTAGCCCTGGTGACCAATAGGGTTGAAGCATTAAGCCCATAGAGCCCGGTGGCACTTGCGCAACTAATTGGTCAAATAAACTCTCTGCACTTACCCCTAACTGTTGTGCTTTATCGATTTCATTTTGACCGAACTCTTGTTTAAACCAATTAACCATCCAAAATCCGCGATAAATCATAACTTCGCTATTATATTGACCGGGGATAGCAGACGGATAAGGCGGTATAAACGTATGTGGCTCAACATAGCGAGTATTATTGGTGTTAATGGTTGCTGTCGTGCCATAACTTAAACTTGCCGTTTCGGGGCTAATACAGCCTGAGCCCAACACTTCACAGGCTTTATCTGAAGCGGCAGCAATCAATTTAGTGCCCATTGCGATACCGGTATGTTTAGCCGCTGCTGCGTTAATCTCACCCAGTATATCACCGGGTTTAACCAAATCCGGCAACATGGACTTTTTCACGGGTAAGGCATACCACTTCCAATCCCATGCATGGGCCCAGTGTTGCTTTTTATAGTTAAACGGTAAATAGCCAACAATACTCGCCACTGAATCTTTAAATTGCCCGGTGAGTTGATAGCTTAAATAACCCGACAACAGCAGAAACTTATCTGTATTTTGCCAAAGCTGGGCTTGGTTTTGCTGTAGCCAGTTGGCTGGTGACTTTTGCAAAAAATAATGCAGTACTTTTCGCTGACCTAAAACCGAAAATGCCAATCGCCAATACCAAGGTAATGTATGCTTAGGCTCAGCTAGGCGTTGATCAAGCCATAAAATTGCTGGGCGCAATGGTTGACCATGCTTATCTAAGTTTATCACCGTGCCTCGCTGTGTTGTTAGCGTAACTGCACTGACTTTTTCTCGGTAACCGTTCGCTTTCACCTCAGCTTGTTGCCACAATTGTTGGCAACATAAGCCAAGCATTTGCCAGAAATATTCAACACTTTGCTCTGCCCAACCAGGCTGTGTACTAAAGTATGCTTCTAGTTCAACACGGCTTTTTGCCACTAAATTACCTTGCAGGTCAAATAATAAAGCGCGAACACTTTGCGTGCCATTGTCTATGGTTAAGATTAAGTCGTCACTATTTGCAGCATTGCCATCTGCCGCATCTGCCGTTGGGGTTGGATTAGCTTTATTCATTATTATTTTGTGCTATTTTTCATACTTTTCTAGCACACTATAGCACTGTCGCTAAATTGCAAGACCACAGACTCATTTGGGTTAACATACTGCGCTAGGTTAACAAGTAACCACCATCAGTCATGATTTGCTACGCGCCCCTTAAGCACAGGTAAAACATAGCCAAGTTCGCGGCGACGATGAGCGATCTCGGTTTTAACTATCGGTTAATGTTATCTGCTTCAACAACGGCTACCCTAACAAAAGCTGCCTTTTTGCACTGAGCCGTTGTCAACATGGCTTTACTTTTCTTAAACGTTGTCGTCTAAACAGTGGTTTACAAGCATTTTAAATTCCCCTAGTCTAATAGGAATACCTTGTGTAAAACTATTGGTGAACATGCTATTGCTAACCAGAGCCCTAATCATCTTGCTTTTAATCTGCTCTGCAGCGCAAGCAAATAGCAACATCCAACAAAATGATAAAGACAGCACGCTGCGTATGTGTGTGTCACATTACCCGCCTTATCAAATTGTTTTACCCGAGCAAGCGCCTATTGGTGAAAATATCGCAACCACTAACTATTTGTTTAAGCAACTCGGTTTTACTATCGAATATACGCCAAACAATTCATTTTGGCGTTGTTTAGCCTTACTCAAGTCTGGCAAGGTAGATTTAATGTCTGGGTTGCTAGACGCACCAGAGCGACGCCAATTTTCCCACTTACTGGTTTATGGCTCATTAGAGAAGAAAGTATTTTATGTTAACAATGATCAGTTAAACATAAAAACTTTTGCAGATCTTGAAGGATTGCGAGTTGCGGTACTGCGTGGTGTTAAACAGTTTAAGCAGTTTGATAATGCGCCGGCAGGTTTTTTTACCAAAGTTTATGCTAGCGACCTAGATGCAGGCTTTCGCATCTTGGCGGCAGGAAAGGTAGACGTGTTGATCTCTACTCATTTTTTAGACTTAGCAACTTTCAAAAAAAACAACGTCACAGATCATGCGATAAAAGAAATTATTGTCGACTTAGACGGAAGCTCATTACTGTATACTGGTTTATCAAAACAGTCGAAGATCGCCCATTTAGCCCCTGAACTTGAACGCTTATCAAAAAGGCTACATCAAAACGGTGAGTTTGCCCACGTGATCAAAATGTTCAAACAGCAACATCCGCAATATTATCAATAAGTACTCAGCACCCGACTTAGTTTTAACGTTAAAAACGATAGCAACACTTAGGTCTGCAAACGCAGCTCGTATTGCTAAAAGCTAAATAGCGTGTAGTTAGTCATTTAATCAATCAAAATAACAACTTATCACGCCGCTTAACCTAAAATGTTACCGACGCCGTCAGCCAGTATTTGTTTGGCTTGTTGGCCTTGCTCAGAGTCTAAATAAGATTTTGCGGTATTAATGAAGCTTGCGATCATTTCCGGCTCTAGCCCTAAAGCGCTAAATTGCTTTTTAAGATCATTGACTGATTTTAACGAATCACTATATTGTGCGGCAGTATCCAATAAGCCAGCTAAACCTTCACTTGACTGAAGCTCGCTAATATCTGGCATTTGCTCAATTAAAGCGTCGACGCCAGGTACTGCACTGGCAAGTTGTTGGTACTGCTCAGAAGAGACATTGGTTTTAACATAATGAATAATTGCCCCCATACCACCCGCAGCTTGCTCGGCATTCACGTTCAAGGAATTAGTTAACAGCGTAACTAAACCATTTGAGCTTGGTAACGCGCTTGTGCTTTGCTCAGGTGCTTGAGCTGTTTGCTCTGTCAATCCGATAAATTGTTTTAAACGATCAAGCCAGCTAGCTTCCTGCGCAATTGCGCCATTATTAAATGTAATAATACCAATAAGCAAAATGAGTTTTTTCATGTTCAGGCCTTTTAGGTCATGTAATTGCAAAATAAAGTGTACAACAATAACTTAGCAAGCATGAGTAAATTATGAAAAACATCAAAAAATCTTTAACTCATTAAGCCTAAACAAACAGCTTTGCTAGGCACGACAACTAAGATGAGCTAGTTGGAAAACTTTAATTTAAATAGCTTGGAGTGCGATTACCATAACACTTGATCGATTTCATTTAGTAGCTGTTGCGTGTGGTTATTGATGGTTAATGTTTCATTGTTTTTAATGGCCATTTCTAAGCTTAGTGCGTGTTGAGATAACTCTGCAAAGCCAAACATTTGTGCTGCCCCTGCTATACGATGTGCTAAATTTGCCAATTTTTGCCAAGCACTATTATTAATATGTAAAATTAAATCTTGCTGTTCTAACGCTAAATTTGACAGAAACTCTTGTTTTAGATCTGTCATGTCTAGCTGTTCAAAATGCTCATTTGCCTGTGCCAATGAAACACTGCCGTCATAATACTGGCTAATAGTTGCAACAAAAATTTGTCGCTCGATCGGTTTAGATAAATGGCCATTAAAACCTAATGCTAAGTATTGGCTGATTTCGTGTGACATGGCATTCGCCGTTAATGCCACTACCGGTATTTCATAGCCCCGTTGCCGAAGCACCTTAAAGGCTTCAATACCATCCATTTCTGGCATTTGTATATCCATGAGTACCAAAGTCACCTGATGCTGCTCTAGCAAGGCTAACGCTTCTAGACCATTGCGCGCCGTCAAGACTTCTAAACCTAAAGAACTTAACAAACGGGCAATTAAGCGACGATTATCATCATGGTCTTCTGCTAATAATATTGTGCCTTGCAATGGCTTTTGGTGTTGCTGGTTATCCGCGTTTTCTGCTAGCACTTTGCTTTGTTTAGCCACCTGATCGGCGCTAAACTTACAAGGTAAGCTAAAAACAAAAACACTGCCTTGGTTAAGCTCACTTTCTACGGTAATTTTAGCGCCCATAATCTTCGCTAGTTGGTCAGATAAACACAAACCTAAGCCTGTGCCACCAAAGCGCCGGCTTTTGCTGCTGTCTCCTTGGGTAAAGCTTTCGAATAAATGCTGTAATTGTGAGCTGCTCATGCCGATACCACTATCGGTTATTTTAAAGTCTAAATGGTGATCGCTTTGTGTTATTTTTAATTCGACATGGCCTTTGGCGGTAAATTTAATTGCATTCGCGCATAAGTTGATCAGAATTTGCTTGACCCGAAAACCGTCAATTTCAATTAAAAAAGGTCTTGTTAATGCGTGGATTATCTCAAAGGTTAAGCCTTTTTTCTTAGCTTGGATGCTAAATATATTGGCCAGCTCTTGTAATATGTCATGTAAGTCTTGCTTTTTTAGCTCTAATTCTATTTTATTTGCTTCAATTTTACTTAAATCGAGGATGTTATTGGTTAACTCTAATAAATGTAAGCTATTGCCATGAATAATTTCTACTTCCTTATGAATATAGTGTTCATCGATATCGCCGCTAATGATGGCTTCAGCTTGACCAATCACCGTAGTAAGCGGTGTTCGAATTTCATGGCTCATATTAGCCAAAAATTGACTTTTTATTTGATTGGCATTTTGCAGTTCTTGCATAATTAATTCGAGCTCTGTGGTTCTTTGTTTAACCTTAAGCTCTAGCTCATGTTTGGAGCGACGTTCAATTTCGCGTCGTGCAATTAAAAACACAATCAATAACATGGCCAGTACCACAATTATAATAAAGTTGCGCTCTTGTGATGCTCGTTGTGTTTCTAACTCTTGTACTCGCTTTTGTTGTTTCAACTGCTGTACTTCTTGCTGTAACTGCTCTGCGTCAAATAGGGCCAGTTTGGTATTCAGCTCGTTGTTAGCCATTTCAATATGCAGTTGTAAAAATTGTTGTTGTGCCTGAACTGCTTGAAAAGTTTTATTTTGCGCGGCAAGTATCAAAGCGCGAAGTAAAAAGTTATACATTTGTTGCTCTTTATATTGCATTTGCTTAACCATATCGCTTGATTGTTCAAGATAATTTAAAGCGAGTGCATGCTTACCTTGGAAGAAATACGCTTTAGCTAAGCTATATAAGCTACCGACATAAGCAATGTTGTGCTCTTGCGCAATACTCAATCGTATCGCTTCTTGGGCGTACGTTATCGCCGCCTCAATATTACTCATTAAATTATTTAGCTCTGCTAAATTGTGGAGCATAGCCGCAGTGAAGTAGTCATTTTTGCTATCACGATAATAATTTAAAGCCAATAGCATATAATGCTCTGCTTGCTGATAATCGCTGGTATATTTGTAGGCATTACCAAGCCCGGCATGTGCCATTGCTAAGCCTTTCATGTGCCCAAGCTCTTTCGTTTTTTCAATCACATCAAAGTACTTGGTAATAGCACGCTCATAACGTCTAAGTTGTAAGTACAAATTAGCTACATTAAGCTCAAGGTCGGTTTGATCTTGCAGACTGCCATGGTTTTGATAAAGCGGTTGTGCTTGTTGATAACTTAATAACGCACTTTCTAGCTGACCGGTTTTAGCGTGTACTAAGGCAATATTATTATATAAATTTGCTTGAGCAATAGGTTCGTTAACCTTTAAATAATAGGCTAGTGCGCGCTGGTAGGACTGCAACGCTAAGCGGTTATTACCTTGATAGTAGGCATATACACCTATTAGTTTATAGGCATTAGCTTCTAGTTTTTTATAACCTAATTCATTCGCTAAACTTTGCTGTTGCTGGGCAAGCGCTATGGCTTTATCTAGCTGTCCTAATTGGTGATATAACTTACTCTCAGTGGCCAAAATAGATAATTTATCGAGCGCATAAAAGTCGCCGCTTGTGCGTAACTTTGCCACCAGTGCTAAGGCTTGGTTTTTATCTTCCATACCTTCGAGTACGGATAACCTTTGTGCGACATTATTGTCGTTAAATTGATATGTGTTTTCGCTACGAACCGCAAAACTTGCAGATAATTGAGTAATTAAAAGCAATGAAAATAATACGCTTTTGACTCCTGCCATCCATGCAACCTTTAAAAATATGTTTATTACAACAAATGAATTAATTATTATTTCAGCTCAATTCGTGCGTTTAAATTAGGTCAAATGATGCATCTGTTGATAAAACTAGTTATAGCACTTTGCCGTACGCGTCACAACGCAAAGTAGGCAAAATTTTTTGCGCAAAGCCTTGTTAGTGCATCAATTTATTCTTTTAGCAGCCCCGCTATTAAAGAAAGCTAAGTTTCAAGCCTGCTTACTAGCAAAATTAACGAAAAAAAGCGTATAATTCGCGCCTTATTTTTTGTTTTCAATATTTATCGAACCGTTATGTATCAGAACACTAAAGCTGCCTTTACTAAGTTAAAAAACAATAAATTTTTTGAATTAAGTGTCATATGTGTGATTATTATTTCTGCGTTAGAAATTGGCGCTAAAACGTTTCCTTTATCCAATACTGCGGTATCAATCACCTCATTGCTCGACACCTTTATTACGGTATTTTTTCTTTTTGAGATTTCCATCAGGTTTTTAACAGATGACAATAAAAAACACTTTTTTAAATCTGGATGGAATGTCTTTGATACACTCGTTGTAGTGATCAGCCTAATACCCGTCAACGATTCTGAAATGGCCTTGCTTGCCCGACTCGTTAGGGTGTTTCGGGTATTAAGAATGGTGTCAGTGGTGCCTGAACTGCGGGTATTAATTAACTCGTTAATCAAAGCATTACCGCAACTTGGCTATGTTGTACTATTGATGTTTATTATCTTTTATATCTACGCTGCGATTGGTAGCTTCCTTTTTAGTACGATCAACCCGGTATTATGGGGTGATATTGCAATATCTATGTTGACGCTATTTCGTGTTATGACATTCGAAGACTGGACCGATATTCAATATGAGACCATGGAAGTTTATCCTTATAGTTGGATTTATTACATGACCTTTATCTTTTTCACCGCGTTTGCCTTTTTGAATATGGTGATCGGTATTGTGGTCAATGTCATGGAAGAAGAGCATGCCAAAGAGAAAAACAAAAATGAGCCAAGCTTAAGTGAGTTAAAACAAGAAATTAGTGAACTTAAAAGCCTGATTTTACAGCTTGATGAAAAACAAAAACAATAATAACTTACACGACACTGAGTTAAGTGTTGCCCTGTTAACGGCAGTTTCGTGCTAAAAAAATCCGCAATTAGGTTAACTAATCGCGGGTTTTGATAATATAACTGTTTGTAACTATATTTTGGCTAACTAAAAGGTACGAGATACCCCTAAAACAAACCGAAGATCAGCCGCATCGTAATCATCAATATCTGTGTTGATCACCGCAGCACTAACATCAAAACCATTAAAGGTTTTGGCAACCGTGGCACTGTAATCTACATATTCAAAGTCTTCATAGGCATCACCAAAAGTGTAACCTGCTTGCACTGTTAAGGCGTAGTCATTGGCTAATGAAAAGTCATAAGCCGCGCTGACATAATGTGCGGCATCGCCTGAGTTAACAAAGTCAGGTGCATGACCTAACGTCAGCGTAACGGCATCAATATAGGCATTTAAAATGATTTCACCGTAATCAGAGTCATCTTCGCTGCTATAGCCGGTATAAGTATAATACGTGTATGAAATATCGTATGAAAGCGAGTCATTAATTTCACCATAATACCCTGCAAAGTAATCGATTTCGATGTCAGCATCATCTTCAAAGTCAACGTTTGATGCCCAAACACCAGCAAAAAAAACCATTTTCATGCTCATAATCTACACCGACTTGTACGGCAGCAGAGCTGTCTGTTTGACTCACACCACGAAACACATAGTCCGATGTCAATGTACCTGTCACGCTTAATTCGGCAAATGCTTGCGGCGCTGCAGTAGCTAACGCGATGGCGGCTGCGATCTGTTTTAAGTTTTTCATAGTTCCCCTGTTTTTCTTAGTTATGGTTGTGGTTTTGTTAAAAATTAAAGTAACTTAGCAGCCTTATAAACCCACAAACGGGGGTAAGAATGCTAAATTTCTAACAGGGCAAGATGCACTTAACAGTTAACCATCAAAATGTTGGTGGTGTATGCGCGCTAATAATTTTACACACCTTTTTTGAGGTATTTCTAAACTGATGTGGCAATCGCGTTGAAAACTTATAGCTATCGCCTTTACTTAGTTTATAGTTTTGCCCTGCTATGGTTATTTCAATGGAACCTTCTACTACCGTTCCTGCTTCTTCACCTATGTGGGTCAACATATCATCACCAGTACTTGCGCCCGGTTGATAATACTCAATAACAAATGCTAGCTGCGAGTCGGCTTTATTTGCGCCAACTAAGTGCAATTCAACACCGTCACTACCAACATCTATTAAGCTATCTTTTTTAAAGACCACTTGGGATTCAGTTGGTATTTCCATGGTGAAAAACTCGGTAACCGATAATGAAACGCCCTCCAATATTCTTTTTAATGAGCTAATAGAGGGACTGACAACGTCGCGCTCTATCATAGATATAGTGCTATTGGTTAAGCCAACTCGCTTTGCCAATTCTCGTTGAGAAAGACCATACATTTCTCGAACTTCTTTTAACCTTTTACCTACTTCCATACTGTTTCCTTAAACACTAAAAACATTGATAATAATGGTGTTATTGCTGTATCAAGTTGCTAGTTTATTACAATTTGGACAGTAAGCTGTATATTAATTTTTAATTTCTTGAAAGTGCCGACAGGCCTCACCAAAACGCTTAAAAATAGCCGCATAAAATGGCTGTTGCTGAATCTTCCAT
Source organism: Colwellia chukchiensis (assembly GCF_002104455.1). Lineage (GTDB taxonomy): Bacteria > Pseudomonadota > Gammaproteobacteria > Enterobacterales > Alteromonadaceae > Cognaticolwellia > Cognaticolwellia chukchiensis. Next base: position 67,405 of record NZ_NBOC01000011.1, read on the forward strand.
TCAGGATGCCACTGCACGCCAAGATAAAAGCTGCTGTTATCTGCAAGTGAGAAGGCCTCCACTAACCCGTCTGGTGCGCTGGCCTCAACTTTTAATGGTGGCGCAAGTTTCGCCACACCTTGCCCATGCAGCGAATTCACCTGTTGTGTTAATTCTCCTGCCATTATTTCAGCCAACACGCCTTGTGGGTTTAGTGTTAATTCATGCGCTAAACTGTACTGTTCATCTATCGTTAGCGACTTGTTTTCTCTGTGCTCCATCATGTTGTCAAGCGTGAACAATTGCTGATGCAAAGTACCACCTAAAGCAACATTCATTTCTTGAAAGCCACGACAAATACCAAATACGGGCATCTTTAATTCGACCGCTTGTTTTAATAAATATAAGTTAGTGGTATCGCGGTTTGGATCTCGTGGCATTTCAACACCAAGATCGTCGCCACCGAAATGATGTGGCTCCATATTGGAGTAGCTACCTGTTAAATATAAGCCATCTAAATGTGGTAATATGGCTGCCATTTGCTCGCCAAAACCTGGGATCAACACAGGGATAACATCACTACCTTCAATGAGGGCGCGTATATATTTATCACCAACCACTTGCTGATGATGAATACCGTTTAAGGTGCTACAACAAGTAATACCAACTACTGGCTTACTATTTGAACCAAACATTTATAACTGACTCCAAGTTCACAACTCACAATTAAGTTGTCAATAAAGCTAAACCATAAAAAAACAAATTTCAATCAATATTTTTTACATTAACCACATTTAACCACCTTAAAACACATAAAATGTAAATTAATAACGACAAATTAATGCTATAAGCTTGACGGCAGCTGTAGAAAAGCTTATTAATAAATAAGTGAAGAAAATATTCATCACCCTAGGTGGTAAAACAATAAAATGACAGTGGTCATATCGTAGGTATATTTATGATAAAGGTTGGACAATTAACAGAAGTAGAACGCTTTCTTGAGCGCCACCCAGAGGTTGAAGCCATTGATGTGCTGATTTCTGACTTGGTTGGCTTTGCTCGTGGCAAGCGAATCGAACGTAGTAGTTTAAAGAAAGTGTATAAAAATGGCTTGAATATGCCTGCGACTATTTTTTCCATGAACGTGTTAGGAGAAACAATCGAAGAATGTGGCTTAGGTCAAGAGATTGGTGAGCCAGATATGCTCTGCAAACCAATTGCCAATACCATTCATATGGCATCATGGCATAAACGCCCTATTGCTCAGCTACTTATGAGCATGTTTACGCATGATAACCAGCCATTTTATGCTGATCCGCGCAATGCACTTGCACGTATCGTTGACCAATTAGCACAAAAAAATCTTTTTCCTGTGGTTGCGGTCGAACTCGAATTTTATCTGCTTGATAAAAATCGCGATAGAGCTGGCAATCTCCAGCCCCCCATTTCTCCTAAAACTAATAAAAGAGAAGAACACACACAGGTATATTCCGTTGATACAATAGACGACTACAGCAAATTGCTTGATGAGATCAATCGCGTATGTATCGAGCAAAATGTGCCTGCAGACACCGCTGTGGCGGAATGTGCTCCAGGACAATTTGAAATCAACTTGAAACATCAAGCCGATCCTTTAGTCGCTTGTGATAACGCTATCTTATTAAAAAGGATTATTAAAGCGGTTGCTGACCAACATGATTTTGACGCCTCATTTATGGCCAAGCCTTACTCTACTGAAGCAGGCAGCGGAATGCACATTCATGTCAGTGTCTTAGATGAGCAAGGTAATAATGTTTTTGCCGATGAAGTAGAAGAATACAGTGAATGCCTTGAGCATGCGATTGGCGGCCTTTTGGCGTTGATGTCCGCTTCGATGCCTTTACTTTGCCCTAATGTAAACTCCTACCGACGCTTTATGCCAGGTTATTATGTTGCCATGGCGAAAAATTGGGGGGTCGACAACCGAACGGTCGCGCTGAGAATACCTCAAGGCCCTAAAGACGCTACGCGCATCGAGCATCGTGTTGCGGGAGCTGACGCTAACCCTTACTTAGTGATGGCCGTTATTCTCGCTTCTATTCTACATGGTATTGAAAACAAACTGACGCCTCGGCGCATCTCAACAGGGAATGCCTTTGAAGATGACTGTGAGGCGCTACCCTTAAAGCTTGATACCGCCTTAGCGGCATTACGAAAAGATGACACATTAACACCTTACTTTGGTGAAGAGTTTATTAACAACTATTTGATCGCTAAAGAAAAAGAGTTAGAGCAGTTTGATATGCATATCAGTGATCTTGAAGTTAAATGGTATTTAAAAAATAGTTAATTAAGACAGAATTTAGATAGGATAATTATGAGTATAATTTCTCACACTGGCTCTTATTATACCGCTAGCGCAAACGATAAGCAGCAACGCAGCAAACTAAACGAGCATATCAAAGCTGACATTTGTGTCGTCGGCTCGGGCTTCACAGGTCTTTCTAGTGCATTACACTTAGCTGAAAAAGGCTACAAAGTGGTCATTTTAGAGGGCAGCCGTATCGGATTTGGTGCCTCTGGGCGCAATGGCGGTCAACTCGTGAATAGTTATAGCCGAGATATGGACTTTATTGAAAAGCATTACGGTAAACATGTCGGCACAGAAATGGGTAAAATGGCGTTTGAAGGCGCGAACATTATTCGCCGCTTAGTGCATGACTACCAAATTAACTGTGATTTAAAGCCTGGCGGCATCTTTGCGGCTTGTAATAACAAGCAGTTAGATGAAATGGCTAGTAAACAGCAGCTTTGGGCGCAACACGGTCATACCAATACTGAGCTTTTGTCTGCCAGTAGCATTCAAAAGCATATTGGTACCGACCGCTATGTCGGCGGCTTGCTCGACAATGCTGGAGGTCATATCCACCCGCTAAATTTAGCGCTTGGCGAAGCCGCAGCGTTTGAAAAACTCGGCGGTGTTATTTATGAAGACAGTAAAGTTACTGATATAGTGCACGGCAAAAAGCCTGTGATCAAAACAGAGTCCGGCAGTGTTACTGCTAACTTCGTTGTGGTTGCCGGTAATGCCTACCTTGAAGGACTATTACCAAAACAACAGCAAAAATCTATGCCCTGTGGTACACAAATTATCACCACAGAGGTACTACCCAAAGACGTGCAGCAACAATTACTGCCGACTGACGTCTGTGTTGAAGACTGTAACTACTTACTTGATTATTTTCGATTGTCTGCAGATGGCCGACTCATATACGGTGGCGGCACTACCTATGGTGCCAGAGATCCTGAGCAAATAGAGTCTATTATTCTGCCTAAAATGCTTAAAACCTTTCCGGCATTGAAGAAGGTAAAAATAGACTACGCATGGACAGGTAACTTTCTCTTAACGTTAATGCGCTTACCACAGTTTGGCCGTATTAATGATAATGTTTATTATGCACAGGGTTACAGTGGTCATGGTGTCACATCAACACACTTAGCCGGAAAAGTCATCTCTGATGCGATAGCCGGACAAGCAGAACGTTTTGACGTATTCGCTGGCTTGCCACAACATCCGTTTCCTGGTGGTCGGGTGTTTAGAATCCCGTATATTACTATGGGTGCTTGGTATTATGCCATGCGTGATAAGCTTGGTATTTAACACTAACGCTTGTTAATCATATCTTTGCTAAGGCTAGCAATACCTGTTGCTCGCCTTTTCTCTTAAGCCTTAACCATCATCAAATCGCTACTTATTTCTCCTTAGATGTTCTGAGCTAGGCAATAGCTTAATAACGAAAACTGCCCCTTTGATAAACTTCACTTATGCTGCAATTTTTTCAGTGTATAATAATGCTAATGGTCACCAAATAGAGCAACTATGAATCAACAAGACATTCAATTAAACAATCCATTGCATGGTTTAAAGCTAGAAACCTTACTCAGTGAAGTCGTCAGTCATTACGGCTTTGATATCCTTGCGGAATATACGCGCATAAAATGTTTTAAAAATAACCCGAGTATGGCATCAAGTTTAAAGTTTTTGCGCAAAACGCAATGGGCAAGAGAAACCCTTGAACGCTTCTACCTTTACACGTTTAAAAACTTACCTGAGCCGAGTGAAGATGAATTTGAAATACCGCCTCGCCAACGTATTATTCCCCTACACGTCAGTGCAAAAGAGCCGAAAGTGTTATTAAAAGGTCAAGCTATGATCCCCGTCACTAAAGCAAGCTTTAAAGAAACACACCGAACCGACAATAGAACTAAAAAATCAGCTTATGGGAGCGCGAACAAGGGTAAAAAAAGCGCAGAGCGCGCCAAGCCGTCAGAAAATAAAGCGCAAAAAAATCACGATAATGACCCTTACGCAAATGCCCCCAGATAATAGCCATTTTACCTATGCGCACTTTTATCGCGGTATAATAGTTATAACTTAAAGCGCGCCACTGAATCGGTTAATGAGTCAGCCAATTTATTGACTTCATCGCTACGGTTGGATAACGCCTGTGACTGCTGCGCGTTAGCTGAAGCTTCTTGCGCTGCGGCACTCATCATAGCTTCAATATCTTGGCTAAAGCCTAATTGCTCATTAGCAGCCGTACTGATGCTTTTGCTCATGTCATCTATCGTATGCAGAGCATCTTCAATTTGTTTAATGGCACTGCTTAACTCTTGACTTTGAGATGCACACTCAGTGGCCTGGCTTTGTCCTTGTGAAATCGCCAGTTCTGCGCTCTGGGTTTCTTGTTGTAATGCTGCAATCATTTGATGAATTTCAGCCGTTGACGCTTGGGTGCGCGATGCCAGCGACCTAACCTCATCGGCAACTACCGCAAAGCCCCTGCCGTGTTCACCCGCCCTTGCCGCCTCTATGGCAGCATTTAGTGCCAATAAGTTGGTTTGGTCGGCAATACTGCCTATGGTGTCTAGTATGCCACCTATACTATCACTGTGTTTACTTAATCGCGCCATAACAGCAACCGAGTCCGCTAAACGGCGAGATAGGGAGACAATACGTTGATTATTATTATCAGCAATTGAGCGCACTTCAAGGCTGTGTTCTGACGCCTGTGAAACATGGTTTGCTGTTGCCTGTGCTTCATCTGCGACACTGGAAGAACTGGCAAACATTTGTTCTGCTATTTGTTTAGCATCACCAACACGCGTGATCTGAGCTGTGGTCGACTCGACAATACGATGGCTTTGTTCACTGCTCATTTTTGCAGACTCATCAAGTGAGTAGGCATTTTGACTGATATTTTGCAGTAAACTCGTTAAATCATCGCTCAGTTTATTAATATTATTAAATAACTCACCAAACTCATCCGCATTGATGATACTCAGTCTTTGGGTTAAATCTCCTTGTGCTATCAATGCTAAAGACTGATTGGCACTCGCAAGTGGCCCTAACATAGCCCGCGTAGTAGCAACACCAATAAATATCGCTAAAACAATAAATATTAACACCATATATAGCACTAATTTTTCGCCTGTCGCCAATTTCGCTTTCGTGGTGTACTGTAAAGCATTAAAACGTGTTTCTGCTAAGGATAAAAGCAATGTAAGCTGCTGATATGTCGCGTTATAACTGTCCATTGCACTGGCATAAGCGGTTTTGGCGTTAGCAGATTCCGTTAATACACGCTGCTTTTGTAAATAAACTTCACCGGGCTTGATAAGTAATTGATTTATTGTCGCGAATTTAAGTGCAAAGCTCTCTAGCAATGATTTATCGTTAACGTCGGCAAATAGTTGTAGCATGTAATCGTAATTATTTTTTACATTTGCCATCAAAAAGCTAACATCTTCTTGATGTTGAATCAGCACATTGAGTTCATTAACTTGAGGCAAGCTCGACACTGTGCCTTGTAAAGTAAATAACATATCGTCAATACGGGTACCATTGCCAATAATGTCTTCTTTTAACCTGTTATTTGCAATCGTTAACAACTCAAGGTCTAACATATCGTTACTGGCTTGCTCTCGGCTACTTAGAAATTGTTGGTAATGTTCTGTGAACGCTTGTTCAGCGGCAACTGCATTATTTTTCGCGACATAAAACGCTTTACTCGATTTAACATAAGCTTGGTAATGCTCCAAAGCGCGACTCAATACTTGCTGCATTTGCGTTTGATCTGCTACTTTACTACCCAAGTCAGTAGCCGCTGTTTGAAATGCGGCATCTAAATTGGCAAATGCCTGCTCATTTTGTGCCAACTGGGCACTATCTTGCTGTGTAAACCCTAGCGCCCCTAATCTGTTCATATTGAGTAACTTCATTTGCATGGCATTACTCTGCTTTTGTACTGGAACCGCTAATAGCTCGACATTTTGATTCGCTTGACTGATTTGGCTTAACGAGTGATAAAAAAATAGACTACCCGCAACAAGTAACACGCCTATGGTGCTAAAGCCCAATATTATTTTTTGTTTTATTGTTAAAGCTAGCTTGAACATGCAGACCTCAATTGGCAATAAACGTAATGCATATACACACAGTCAAGTCGCCATGACTTGTTTGGCATCATAATTTTAGTTTGATTTAATTATTGTTTAATATGGAACCAAATTGCCGCAATAGCAAATTTTGCATTAAAAATTAACCACTAAGATGAGCTCGTTTATTTTATGTCTGCTATATCGAATTAGATACAATCGCAACGAGCTTTATGCAAAGTTAAAGCACACAGTTGCTATGGTAATGCGTTTTTTTTTAAACCAATTCCCCTGTGCTGGCGAGCAAAGCCTTGGCAAAATAAGACTAGCAGCAAATTGTAATAGTCGATACAAGGTTTACATTGCATGCATCAACCTTTTGCTAATAAGTAATCTAACCAACGTGCCGGCAATAAGCGCTTTAAGACGGCAAATATTCGGGTTGGGGTTGTGATTCGGTAGCGTATTTTTGGCCGTTTACTTTCTAACGCATGGATCAATGCTTGGGTTACTGCAATAGGCTCTAAGGTAAAACGATTATTAGGCTGTTCGCTGCGTAAACGTTCTAGCTGCTGATTATATTGTGTTTGATAAGTGCTATTTTCAATATCAATATGTTGTTGAAATGCTTTTAAAGCATTGACCCTAAATTGGCTGTTAATCGGGCCTGGCTGGAGCAATACCACGGCAATATTTGCCGACTTTAGCTCTAAGCGCAAAGTATCTGTTAAGCCTTCAATAGCATATTTTGACGCGTTATAGGCACCACGGTACGCCATAGCAACAAAACCCAATACTGAACTACATTGAATAATGCGACCATGCCCTTGCCGCTTCATCACAGGGATCACTTGTCGTGTAAGCTCATGCCAGCCAAACACATTACTGTCAAACTGTGCTTTTAGCGCCTGGGTACTTAAATCTTCGAGCGCCCCAGGTTGGCCATAAGCACCATTGTTAAACAAAAAGTCTAACTGGCCGTTAGTTTGGGCAAGCACCTGACTAAGCGTCTGCTCAATACTGTCAGCGTTGGTTAAATCAAGCTCAAAAGCCGTCAAGCCTTTTGCTTGAAGTGTTGCAACATCCTCAGCTTTACGGGCCGTTGCAAATACTTGATAACCACGCGCCGATAACGTTAACGCTGCATGCAAGCCAATACCACTAGAGCAGCCGGTAATTAATATAGATTTAGTCGACATAAAATGAAAATTGTAAATGGGTGACAGTGAGGCAGCTTACTTGAATGTTTTAATTATGCAAAGCGCTTACGCTAGGTTATTAACCCTCACAACTTAAGGTGGCTAGATTTTTACCGGGCTAATGTGTTGTTCGCTAGTTTCAAAAAAAAATAATAAGCCTCTGCTCGCAAAGGCTTATAGCAATAATGTGCAAAGCTAAGTATAGTCAATCGAACATGGCGTTTTATTGCGCTTCATGTTCGCTGTCTCTCTAAATTAAGGTTATTTTTCTAGCTGCGCTTTCGCGGCTGTAACTTTTGCAAAGTCTAAGCCTAACTCATCTACCGCTTCTTTGATTAAGTCAGGATTTTGCATCAACATCATCATTAACGCCTGTAGCTTATCTTGTGGAATACCTAATTGCTGTACCGTTGTCATTGCCATGATAGGGTTTTCGGTGAGTGCTTGAAAAACGTCTTTGATTTGTTGATCACTAATATTATGTTCTTTTAAAATTGCGATAATTGGGTTCATTAACTTTCCTATTTACTGATTCATTGCGTGGTTAAAAAAATCGTACATTATCGCTATTCTAACATTGCAATTAATCATTTTAAAAATACCTTACAACAACTACAGCCTGTTAACACCATGCTATTCGCCTACTAGCTAAACTTTAGTTGCGCTTATGTTTAGGCACATAATTTAAAATCGATATTGGTACCAACTTTTTCACCGGAAATGGCGCAAACTCTCTGCGCTCAATAATATGCCCTAGATTACTTTCAATGGCGCAGAGGTTGCGAAAGTTATCTTTAGCGACCAAGGATACCGCCTCACCACGTTGACCCGCTCGCCCGGTTCTGCCAATACGGTGCGTGTATTCATCAGCTTTATCCGGTAAGTCATAATTCACCACCCGTGCTAACTCACCAATATCAATGCCGCGTGCTGCGATACCAGTAGCGACTAGAAAATTAACCCTACCCGCCTTAAAATCCGCTAAAATTTGTTCTCGCACCGCTTGGGTTCTGCCACTGTGAATTGACTCGGCTTTAATGCCCCGCTTTGCTAGTTGTGACACTAATTTAGCCGCGCCATGTTTAGTTTCAATAAAAATTAACGCTTGCTGCCAATCTAGCTCTTTTATTAAATAGCTCAATAAGGCTGATTTATTCGCTTTATCAACCGTGACTAACCACTGGGTTATTTTTGCCGCGGTCGCGCTCGTATTGGCGATGCTTATTTCGCTGGCCTGAGCTATGGTGCGTTTTGCTAGCGCCCTGACATCGTCAGAAATTGTCGCGGAAAATAGCAGGTTTTGCCGCTGCTCGGGTAAACGCGCAATAATTTTATTAATATCCTCAATAAAGCCCATGTCAAGCATTCTATCGGCTTCATCTAAAACAAAAGTCTGCAACTGCTCAAAATAGACGGCCTTTTGATGGGCCATATCTAATAACCGCCCAGGTGTTGCCACCAAAATATCAACGCCCCAAATTAAGCGTTGCTTTTGCATTGTTATATCGCTACCGCCATACATAGCCATCGAACTGATATCTAGGTATTTACTATACTTTTCAATACTTGCTTGCACTTGGATCGCCAATTCACGCGTCGGTGTTAAGATCAGTGCTCGAATACGCTTACCGCGCAATGGTGCTTGTTGTGTATTGTTGGCGATACTGAGCTTTTCCAGTAACGGCAAAACAAAGCTCGCGGTTTTGCCAGTACCTGTGTGTGCTGAAGCAATAAGGTTTCTTCCTGATAAAATAACCGGTATGGCCTGCTTTTGTATCTCGGTAGCTTGCTGATAATTTAACTCTGAAAGCGCATTTATCAAAGGCGCGGATAAGTTTAGGTGGGAAAATGACATTCAGGTTTCCAGTAACAAGTTGCGTTGTCGTAGCTTTAGACCAAGCAACCTATTTAATTTGAGAGTTATAAGCGCAGTATAACAGTAATAAAACTTAGCTTGAAGCTTAGTTAAGTTGCGTTTTTCAGCATTAAATTAAAATACCCCTATGGCAAAAAGCACAGCACAAGCGCGTAAGTAATAGCGTTGTTTTTTTAACAGCTTGGCACTGCCCCTGCTTTCACGTTAACCACCTGTACTAGATAAATAATTACCGATAAACAAAAGCTAAAGTCTGTTGATAAAAAAATGCCAATGAAAAATTGGCATTTTTGCAGCAATATTCAAACTAAACGATTAACTAATTAGAATATGAATAAGCTGAGGTGATATTAAAAAAGGTATCTATAGCTTGTCGGCCCAAACGGGCTTGATAACAGCCAACTTGCTCATCACAGGTTTTACCTTGTAACTTAGAGCCGGTAGTTTTTTTTCTGCGCTTAAAGGTTACCAATTGTTCATCAAATAATGTCGTTAGCGGCGCGGTTCTCACAGTAATAATTTCAATATGCGATTTTGGCCAAGCTAAATCATTGTTTTTATCCTTTACTAACGGACGTTTCTCCATCGCTGCCATTAACTTAGGAAAGTTTTTCGCATTATCTTGAAGTGACTGGTCTATTGACTGTAATAACTCTGGCAGTCGTTTGTCTTTTTGTTGATATGCTTTTGCTAAGTAAAAATCTGCTTTCGTTAAATCTTTCGCAACCATTTTATCGTTTATATATAAAGTACCAAGCAAGTAATTGGCATCTTTATAATTTTTCTTTGCTACTTTTTCTAGGTATTTAATCGCTTTTTTTAAATCTCTATTTTTTTCACTTACTAAAGAAATAACACCCACTAAATACTGAGACGAGCTTTCGCCCTTAACTGCCGCTTTGTGAAGGTATTTTAGCGCTTTATCTTCATTTTTATCGGTACCATAACCAATATAGTAAAACTGCCCTAAGGTTGCATTGGCTTGCACATAGCCTCGCTTAGCCCCCATTTTGAACTTTTTAAAATAATTAACACAATAATCACTTTGACACTCTACAATTTCTTCGGCGCTTACGGCGAGCGAAAAAACACTGATCAAGCCTATCAGTATCATGGCTAACTTGTTATTCATATATCTATCCTTTTATATTTTCTAGCAAAACATCGTAACGGTTCGTTCAACTGATTAACTTGATCAGCTTAATTTATGTACAAAAAGTAATCAAGTTACCTAAGCCAATTTTAAATTTAAACATGTTACTCAAAACAAAAGTGAGCTTAGCGTTATTTATGTCGAAAATGCTCACCATAGCCGAGTTTAAAATGCCCTGCCAATATCATATAATAGCTAAGGTTCAGCTACGGAAGTAACAATAGTTTTCTATAGCAAAGTAGTAGGCAAGGAGCGTTAAGATGGGTGATAAAAATAAACCACCGACCAACAAGCAATCACTGTCACATGGCAATGTTTATGTGATGACACATTCTTTTTTTAGTGACGTTATCAAAATTGGCTGTACACCAAACGACCCTATTGAACATGCTGCGGCACTATCTGCCAAAACCCCGGGCGAATATAAAGTTGTATTTTCAATAGCCTGCGCCAACCCGTGCCAGATTAAAAGCCAGATCCGTGACTATTTGCATGCCAAGGCTTATGTAAATGAATTTTACCAAGTCCCAATAGAGGTGGCTGAAAAACTGTTAACCAGAGAAACTTTAAGAATACCTAGCTTGCAATCTAACTAAGCTTTTATACGCTAACCTAGCTTAGTGAAAAACCCTCAACATAAAAAGCTAACTTTTTTTAAATAAATTTGAACTAAAAGTGTAAAGCTAACTCTTACTATACGAGAGAGTTACTTCCCTTAGTGTTTTATGATTTTATCGTGCGTTTACTTTTTTAAAGTAGACGCTTTTTTTTGCTTAAAATTTAACAAGCTAGGCTTCCTGAAAACTTAACCTGTAATACCTCTAATGCTAGCTTTACAGCTGTTAAAGCGGCTATTGCATCAATAGCGAATGTGCCAAGCATTACATGTTGCGTTAGCAAAAGGCACGCAACTCTCACGCCCAACTCTAACGCCAGTACGCCGGTAAAAAGCAGGCATATAAAAAGCCAACATATGCAGCTACATTGGCTTCTTTCTTTATGACCTCTTAGTTAATGACTAATTGTCATACATGGCTAATTAGCAAGTAGCAACAGTAAGTTTAGTGGTTTTTAGCCGTCATTTCCGCCGCCACTTTACGGGCATGATGCAGTTTTTTATAGCTTTCAATTAAGCGCAGGTGCTTATCTAAGCCGTCAAGTTGCATATTGGTTTCTGTCAGGCCATAAAACCTCACGCTGCCATTAACTGAGCCCACCACATTCGCCATGGTGTCATCGCCATACATTCTATTTAAGTTATAAATAAAATCATCCAGTGCTAGCGTGTCATCAAGGCTAATTTCCAATACCGCTTGCATGGCTTGATAAAACAATCCGCGTTGTACGGTATTATCATTGTATTGCAAAAACTCTTCCACCAGCTCTTGAGCATTTTCTAACGCGCCTAACGCTAGATAAATCAGTAGTTTAAGCTCTAATATGGTGAGCTGACCCCACACGGTATTTTCGTCAAATTCAATACCAATCAAGGTTCGAATATCAATATAATTATCTAGCTGGCTATCTTCTAAGCGGGTGACTAACGCAGCTAACGCATCATCATCTAAACGATGAATATTAAGAATGTCGGCGCGATAATCTAATGCTTTATTGGTGTTATCCCACACTAAATCTTCCACCGGATATATTTCAGAATAATCAGGAACCAAAATACGACAGGCAGTCGCACCTAGTTGATCAAATACCGCCACATAGGCTTCTTTTCCTAAGTCGTTTAAAATAGCAAATAAATGATCTCTTTCTTGTTCATTGCTGCCGGAAAAATCCCAATGGCAAAACTCATGATCATAATTAGTACCGAAGAAGCGCCACGAAATAACACCGCTTGAGTCAATAAAATGCTCAACTAAGTTTTCCGGCTCAGCCACGGCTAAGCTATTAAAGGTTGGCTTGGCAACATCGTTTAAACCTTCAAAACTGCGCCCTTGCAGTAGCTCAGTTAAGCTGCGCTCTAGCGCCACTTCAAAACTTGGGTGCGCGCCAAACGAGGCAAATACGCCGCCGGTTTTTGGGTTCATTAAGGTGACATTCATCACCGGAAATTGCCCGCCTAATGAGGCATCTTTAACCACCACTGGAAAGCCTTGTGCTTCGAGCGCGTCTATCCCTTCAAGAATCCCCGGGTATTGTTCCAGTACATTTCTAGGCACGTCAGGTAAGACAATTTCTTGTTCTATAATTTGTCTTTTTACCGCGCGTTCAAATATTTCTGATAAACACTGCACCTGCGCTTCGGCTAAGTTATTTCCTGCGCTCATGCCATTACTTAAGAATAAGTTTTCAATCAAATTAGACGGGAAATAAACCGTTTCACCGTCACTGTGGCGACGATAAGGAATGGCACAAATACCGCGTGCAACATTGCCTGAGTTGGTATCAATTAAGTGCGAGCCGCGCAGTTCATCATCAGGATTGTAAATCGCTAAGCAATGATCATCTAGAATGCCTGCCGGTAACTCATCATTATCTTGCAGCGCAAACCATTTTTCGTTCGGGTAATGCACAAAGTCACTGTTCGCAATCTCTTGACCAAAAAACTGATCATTATAAAAAAAGTTACAGTTTAAACGCTCGATAAACTCGCCTAACGCTGAGCAAAGCGCACTTTCTTTAGTGGCACCTTTACCATTGGTAAAACACATAGGTGAAGCCGCGTCGCGAATGTGCAATGACCAAACGTTAGGGACAATATTGCGCCATGAGGCAATTTCTATTTTCATGCCTAAGTTGGCTAATATTGCCGTCATATTGCTAATAGTTTCTTCTAGCGGGAGATCTTTGCCTAAAATATAGGTATGGCTGTCACTGTCAGGTCGCTCCATTAACATGGCTTGTGCATCTTGGCTAAGGCTTTCCACTAACTCCACTTTAAATTCTGGCCCGGTTTGGATCACTTTTTTAACCGTACAACGGTCAATTGAGCGCGTAATTCCTAAGCGATCTTTCTCTGAAATATTTTCCGGCAGCTCAACCTGAATTTGAAAAATTTGCTTATAACGGTTTTCTGGATCAACAATGTTATTTTGCGATAGGCGAATATTTTCGGTTGGAATGTTGCGCGAATTACAATACACCTTAACAAAGTAAGCCGCACACATAGCAGATGACGCCAAAAAGTAATCAAACGGCCCAGGGGCTGCACCATCGCCTTTATAGCGAATTGGCTGATCGGCAACAACGCTAAAGTCGTCAAACTTGGCTTGAACTTTTAAATTATCGAGAAAATCAACGTTAATTTCCATGGTATTGGGTCCTAAATTTGCTAGCTATCATCACTGCCTTTACGCTTGCTTTATTGCATTAACAAGCGCGTAAACGCGCGAAATTATCTTAATGGCGGCAATTATCCTGCTTTTTAAAGCAATAGTCTTGGCTTAATTAGCAAAAGTGCTGAAATAGTAAAAAAATAACAAAAAAAAGCCGGTAATCATTACCGGCGATTAACTTAATTTACCTATTAAGGACATTGAATGAAGTGTGCTGTTGGCGGCTTTTTAGCAAAACTTAAGGCACTAATTGATAACGTCATCGCGCCTTGAGTCGATAATGCCAATGGCGACACCACTTTATCCATAGCCAGACCTTGCTGCACAAAACACTGTAAGTCTATGGCAATATCTTGCCATTGCCCTTGCGTCATAGCTTGTAACTGCTGGGTAATATCGACACTTGCACGACAGCTACCCGCGGCGTCACCTAACGACTCACAATGCATCATTATCGCCACAGGACTCGTAATGTCGCTGTCAGGTTTTACCGTCATTAATAGCACAGAATTTTGCTCTAACTCAAACGCGAGGTCTTCTCTAAAGCTGCTGCTAAACACCACGCCTGCTTCCGTACCGCCTTGGGTTTTTAGACGAAAAGCATCTTCTTGCACTACTTTATCGACCGTTCGATAATCAATGCCGGTTAAGCTCGCACTACTAGAGCGCAACTCTACGCTTTGCTGCGCCGAGGTTAAAAACATTCGCCATGGTTTTGCGGTTTTACCGTTAAAAATCACGGTGTTTTTAGCAGCACTGGCATCAGTTTGCACTGCTTCGGATAAATTATCAGACAAAGTGTATCGCGTTGATGTTGCACTAGCTTGATAGCTTAAACCAAAACCATAAGGTAACAACGGCTGATAGTCATCATCAAAGCGGTTGACCGTTTGGTTGGCGGTTTTTGGCCAAGAAAAGGATAACTTACCGGTAAAGTCGTACTGAATATTATTATCCGCATCGGTTAACAAGACATCGGCAACCGCTTTGCCTTCAGAGCCAGGTAACCAAGCCGCGACAAAGGCATCACTGGCATTGAGCTCAGCATTGACCCACATAGGACGGCCGCTGATAAAAATACTCACCACGGGAATACCTTGCGCTTTTAGTTTTTTCAATAACGCTAAATCGGTTTTCATGCCGCGTTGATAGTCTAAGTTGTCTTTATCGCCATGACCTTCTGCATAAGGCTCTTCGCCAAAAACCACAATCGCGACATCAGGCTGCTCGGTAAACTCGCCGTTTTCACTTAATGTTATCTTGCCGCCTGCTGCCTGAACCTGCGCGGCTAAACCGTCATAAATGGATGTACCACCAGGAAAGTCGTCATTGGTATTGTTCGTGCCCTGCCAGGTAATACTCCAACCACCAGACTGCTTGCCAATATTATCTGCACCATCTCCCGCCACTACAATATTTAGCGTTGGCGACAGCGGTAAAATATTGTTTTTATTTTTCAACAATACCAAAGACTCTCTTACCGCTTGTTGTGCAACAGCGCGATGCTCCTGATGACCAATCAAGGCAGTTTTACCTGAAAACACTCTATTGGCCGGGCTGGGTTTGTCAAATAAACCGGCGCGTAACTTAACCCGTAAAATACGGCTGACCGCATCATCAATGCGCGCTTGCGAAATAATGCCTTGTTTAACCTGTGCTATGGTATTTTCTAATAAAGGTTTCCAAGCATCGGTAGGCACCATAAAAATATCTAAGCCCGCATTGACCGCTTGCGGACAATTGTCATTGCGACAGCCGTCAATTTGGCCGTGACCATTCCAGTCTCCCACCACAAAGCCGTCAAAGGCCATTTTTTCTTTTAGCACTTGCGTTAATAAATAATCATGGCCATGAATTTTTTCCCCGTGCCAACTATTAAAAGAGGCCATCACAGATTGTGCACCTGCGCTTAAACCGCCAACATAGCCTTGGGCATGTAGGTCAAATAATTCTTGCTCTGAGGCAAGGTTATCGCCTTGGTCATCGCCAGCAACTGTACCGCCATCGCCAATAAAGTGTTTAACTGTGCTGATCACCCGATCGTCAGCTAAAACGTCTTTATCCGCATGACCTTGCAAGCCTTTAACTACGGCAGCGGCGTAAGTTCGAACTATTTCAGGATCTTCAGAATAGCTTTCATAGGTTCTGCCCCACCTATCATCACGCACGGTTGCAACCGTTGGCGCAAACACCCAATCTATGCCGGTTACCATCACTTCTTTGGCGGTAATTTGGGCAATTTTTTCCACTAACGCTGGGTTATTTGCCGCTCCTAGACCAATATTGTGTGGGAACAAGGTCGCGCCAATCACATTATTGTGCCCATGCACGGCGTCAGTGCCCCACATGGTCGGAATGCTTGAGCCATCTAACGAGTCATCAATTGAGGCCTGATACATGGCTTCAGCTAAAGCAATCCAGTCTTGTGGCGTGGCATGCTTATTATTATTGGGAAAAGCGCCGCCGCCATTAAGGTACGAGCCAAAACCGTATCGGCGCATATCTTCAACTCTAATATCACGAATTTCCGGTTGGATCATTTGTGCCACTTTTTGTTCTAAGCTCATTTGCGCTAACAATGCCGATACCCGACGCTCAAGGGCTGGATCGGCTCGCACTTGCGATGTTATGGTCGGCCATATTGACAAGTCTTTATGCAGCGCTTGTTTGGCAAGCGGCGCTGCTGCGCTTGGTGTTGGTGTTTTAACTTGTGCCTTCGGCTCGACATTACAACCGGTAATGGTCGCAACCGCTATGGCAGAGAGTAAAAATTTGGCAAACTGATGCATTATGCTTGCTCCTTTAACAAAGTTTCATTTACTTTTGCGCCACGTAAACCGTAATAAACAATAAAGCCATAGCAAAGTAAGGGTAATATAAACGATAATTGCAGCCCCATGCTGTCGGCGAGCATGCCCTGCACTAGGGGGACAATAGCGCCGCCAACAATGGCTAAGCATAAAATGCCAGCCCCTTGACTGGTGTGTTTTCCTAACCGATTTAGCGCTAAACTGAAAATGGTGGGAAACATGATGGAATTGCAAAGACCAACCAAAAGCAGTGCCCACATGGCAAGCGCGCCACTGGTAACTATGGCTAAAGTCACTAAAACTGCCGCAATCAAGCCGTTAAATGCCAACGCCTTGCCGGCAGCAATTTTTTGCATTACAGCCGCGCCAATAAAGCGTCCTACCATAGCGCCGCCCCAATAATAGGTAAGATATTTGGCAGCGTCTGATTCAGCTAAGCCAGCAATATTAGCTTCGCCGAAAAAGTTGATCATAAAGCTACCTATTGCCACCTCGGCGCCGACATAAACAAAAATCCCCACCGCCCCTAACACTAAATGACGATATTGCCATGCTGAGCCTGTGATCACTTCATCGGCCTCGGCTTCCGCACTGGCGATATGAGGCAGCTTTAGCCAAGCAAAAATGGCGGCTAATAGCAGCAAAGTGGCGGTTAGTATTAAGTAAGGCATTTTAACCGAGTCGGCGGAAGGAGTGCTCGCCATAGCATTAACGGCTTCATTTAAGATGAACAAACCGCCTAAATACGGTGCCACTGTGGTGCCTAAAGAATTAAACGCTTGTGTCATGGTCAACCTTGATGACGCAGACGCTGCTGGTCCCAGTAAGGTGACATACGGGTTAGCCGACACTTGTAAAATGGTAATGCCACTGGCTAAAACAAACAGTGCCGATAAAAACATCGGATAACTATGCATTGACGCCGCAGGATAAAACAGCAAGCAGCCCAGTGCCGCCACAACAAGCCCAGCAACAATGCCTTTTTGATAGCCAACTTTTTTAACTAAATGCCCCGCCGGTAATGACACTAAAAAGTAGGCACCAAAAAAGCAAAATTGCACCAACATAGATTGGGTATAGCTTAAGTCAAAAATCGCTTTTAAATGCGGGATTAAAATGTCATTTAAACAGGTAATAAAGCCCCAGATAAAAAACAATGAGGTTAATGAGATCAGCGCCAAGCGGTTTTGCCGCCCTGTGCCCTGAACTGGCGCGCTATCACGCTGCGCCGCCATGACCGATTGTCCAGCCATAAGAAGTATTCCTATATCGAGAAAGTTAGCGAGTAGCTGCCTAAGACGCGTTAACCTTAGTTAACGCGTAGCTAAGCTAGGCAACACCAAAGTAAGAAGTAGCTTTATTTAGCACTGCTGATATTAGTCAACAGCGCTAAACATTAAGCTGGCTTAGTTGTCCATGGTGTACCTAAAGCCCAAGGTGTATCTTGGCCCGTACTGAGCGGCACTTAAGAATTGGCTTTGAAAACGGCTAAAAGTGCGCTCGGTTTCATTGCTTAAGTTAACCCCTTCAAAAAACACCGTCATGTTGTCATTGACATCATAGTTAACACTGAGATCCCATTGCAGGTACTCTTCCGCGTATTGCGGTGGCGCGCCGGCGGCATCAGGTAAGCCTTGACCAATTAAGTACTGATCACGCCAAGCGGCGGTAATTTTCACCGACAAGCCATCTTTTTCATAAAACCCCTGTAAGTTGGCTGAGTCACTTAAGCCAGACAAAACGGCTTGTGAGGCTAAAACATAATTGTCATATTCAACATCGCCGTCAACAAAGGTGGCGTTAAAGCCCGCACCAAAACCAGACTCACCAAATAAATGCTGAATCGCCACTTCAATACCGTTTACTTTTCGCGACCCGACATTTTCCGGCGAGCTAATGGTCCATTCAATCAGCGGATCGCTGCCACTATCGGGCAAGATACGATTGTTCTCACCGATACCAACACCATTAGCAACAATCTCATTGTAGATAGCGGCATCGGTTGCTTGTTCGCCGCGCCCTTCTATTGCCGCCACAGCATTGTTCCAGCGCTGACCTAAATAAACATCATGTAAGCCGTCAAACGTGGTTTTTACCTCAGCGTTATCAATCCAGTCATCAACATCCTTCCAAAACAGTCCAACTGCCGCATAGCTAGCGTCACCATAGTAATACTCTAGTGTCAGATCGACGTTGGTGGATTTAAAAGGTTGTAAGTTTGGATTACCGCGACTACCACTGCGTGAGTTCAGTTTGGGCGATGAGGTTAAACTTAGGTTACCTAGCATGTCGCCCAGTGTCGGTCGAGTAATGGTTTGGCCCCATGACGCCCGCGCCACAAGTTCATCACTCAGATCCACTTTAATATCTAACATTGGCAACAGTAGATCGTATTTCCCTTCATAGTCGACTGTGACTAACTCACCACCACTGGCAAACTCTGTCATCCATTCTGAGCCGCCGGCCCAGTATACTTGCTCGGCAACACGGCTTTTTGCGGGGCTGACAATGTCAGTTTCTTCATAACGTACACCGAGATTAACCTGCACGTCATAGCCACTGACTTGGAATGCCCAGTCACTAGAGAGGTAAACACTGATGGTTTCTTCTTCTACTTTGTTAACCGGAAAGCCGTCAAAGGTGCCCACTTGATAAACATCACTGCCCACCACATCTTGGGTCAAGAATAAGGCTTGCCGAGTAAATGCTTCATCAAGATTAAAGGTATAGGCATACCCCGGGGCAACGCCACCCGCACCAAAGGCGAACTGATCTAAAAAGTCGCCCAAATCGACGCGTTCAAACATGCTATCGGGGAAGATTTCCGCAAAGGTACCATTGTTAAAGCCAGGCGCATTGGCGTTATTTGAGCCGCCCCAGCCACTTAAAGTTTGTTTCGTATAAGCGCTACCAAACTTGAGCGTTTCTAGACCAAAGTTAGTGTCGATGAGCAGCTCGCCATCTAGTTGTATTTGTGATACTTCAGACTCACCTGGGGTGCGGGTAAAAATACTAAAGTTTGAGCCTATTTGATTAGGACTGATCTCTTGACTGCCATTATTCCAGTTAATATTAAAGCCGGGAATATCACCATCTCGAAAAAAGTATTCTTTATTGGCTAAGTCGGCTGAGCCTAAAATAACCCGCGCATTAGCCCCTAACCCTTTGTCTTTACCATTGTCTGTGGTAGTTTTTGATGTATGGGCATCTAAAGTAAAGCTTAAGTTATCGGTGGCATACCACTCAATGTTGAGGCCAGTCGCTTTAGAGTCTACCTCATTGGTTTCGCGAAATGAGGTAAAAGAGCCATCATCACCGGCCGAGTTATAATAAATTGCCGTGCCATTTTCATCCAGTTCATAGGCATTGGCATTACCACCAAACGAGCCATTCCACATGCCCCAAGACAGCGAATTATTGCCGGTTACTGCATTTGACACGGTATGATCTAAGGTAAAGATCAAGTCATCTGAGGCAGCAAATTGCAGGGTGACTTGGGCATTGGTACGCTCGCGTTGAATATCATCTTTGGCAAAGCTAATTTCTTGTGGAAAAAACGACGCCGCAATGTATTCGCCATTTTCGCCGACGCTGGGGTCAAAAAACTGCCCGATAACATTACCTTCTGCGTCCATATGTCGGTTATCGATAATATTGTTTTCATCTAAGCTTAAGCTAGGGTTGACTAACCACGAGCGCACATTGGCAGATTGTCGTTGAAAGTCGCGACGATGATAAGAAAAGTTAGCCGACACGCCAAATCTGTCGTCGGCAAAGGTATTACTGTAAATACCAGCAACTTCAGGTGTAATATCGTCACCGGCAACCACCGAGCTATCGTGCATACCTTTGGCCATAAATGAGAATTTTTCGCCCTGATTTTGTAATGGCTTTGCCGTAACAATATTCACCGTTGCCCCTAAGCCACCGGTGGGCACTTCGGCGCGCGCGGTTTTCATGATCTGAAGTGAGCTAACGCCTTCTGAAGACAGGTTTTCAAAATTAAACGAGCGGGTAAAACCGGTACCCGCCATTTGACGACCATTTAAGGTGACTAAGTTAAAGTCTGGGCCAAAACCGCGCACGGTAATTTGGCTGCCTTCACCATTGCTGCGACTAACCGACACGCCAGTAATTCGTTGCAGCGACTCCGCTAAGTTAGTATCGGGAAACTTACCCATTTCTTCTGCTGAAATTGCATCTACCACACCAGACATATCGCGCTTAATGCTCATGGAGCGCAACAAGCTACCACGAATGCCTGATACTGTGATCACTTCCATATTGTCGTTTTGCTCAGTGGCTTCTTCAGCCTCAGCCGCTAATGCCTGCACGTTAAAGCCAGCACCAATAATTGCTGCGATACAAACCGCTAAATGTTTTTTCGAAAATGTAAAATGTTTCATGTTAATCCTACTCAGTTAAATTAGCTTGAGTTAGCGCAGCAAGATTCAACTCGCCGCGCCACTTTTATAATTAGGTGTTTATTGAGCCGTTATCGCGACATTATCCAGTCGATAAACTGCCCCCTCACCCGTTCCCCAAGCAGGGAAAACCATAATTACGTCAATTTCACTAGTATCTAAACCGCCAGCAAACAAATCAGCAAGTGCAAAGGTATATGTCTGCCATTGCCCCACCACAGGCGCGGCGCCTTCTTGACTGGCTGTTAAGTCCAGTTCTACCGCCGAGGTGGTATCACCAGCTTCAATTTTAAATTTCCATACTGCGTTGGCATCATTGGGGGCGCTCAGCACTTTCATCTCAAAGCGAACAACACCATTATCTTGTAATGCGCTGGCATCAAAATACACGCCCTCATTGGCTAAAAATCCCATCACAGTTGGCGAGCTGCCAATCACAAACTCCGCCACCATACCGTGCTCTGCGTCATCGGTTTCTTCTGTCGGGGTTGAACCACCACAACAATCCCAAATCGGCCACTCAGGGTGTTGAGCATTATCGTATAGAGTCAGGCCTTGCGCTGTAGGTACGCTAGACGGGTCATAAATCATCACATTATCTAAACGATAGACAGCGCCTTCACCACTGCCCCACGCTGGAAATACCATGATGACGTCAATAGCACTTAAATCGAGGCCGGCATCAAATAAGCTTTGTAATGTAAAGGTATAGGTTTGCCATTGGCCTACTACAGGTACAGCCCCTTCCTCGCTGGCGCTTAAATCCAACTCCACCGCAGAAGCAGCATCGCCGGCTTCAATTTTAAACTTCCACACCGCATCGGCATCATTTGGCGCACTAATAACTTTCATTTCAAATTGCATTACGCCGTTGTTAAGTAAGCTAGACGCATCAAGGTAAACATCATCATCAGCCAATAAGCCCATTACGGTTGGCGAAGCGCCAATAACAAATTCTGCGGTCATACCATGTTCGGTATCGTCATTTTCAAGCGTTGGTGTGGTACCACCACAGCAGTCCCAAATACTCCATTGCTCTTTGACATCATCGGCAAATAACACATGGCCGTTAAACCCTGTCGAGGCGTTAGGATCGTAGATCTTAGCGTTATCAACACGATAAACCGCGCCTTCACCTGTGCCCCACGCTGGGAATATCATGATGACATCAATGGCGCTGACATCTAAGCCAGCATTGGCTAAGTCGGCTAGTTTAAAGGTATAGGTTTGCCATTGCTGCGCCACAGGTACTACGCCTTCAACGCTGCTAGATAGTGGTAATTCAACCGCGGAAGTATTGTTGTCTGCTTCCACTTTAAATACCCAAGTAGCACTAGCATCGTTTGGCATAGTCACCACTTTCATCTCAAACTGAATAACGCCATTTGCCAAAATGCTTGTGCCGTCAAAAGGGGCTGGGCTATCAGTATTGCCTTCACGAGAGATAAAGCCCATCACGGTTGGCTCAGCACCAATGCTAAATTCAGCAACAGCGCCATGCGCTTCGTCATCGGTTTCAACCATTGGCGTTGAGCCGCCACAACAATCCCACATTGGCCAGCTGGGGTTTTGTGCATCTTCGAATAACACCACTTGTGGCGAGGCGCCAGTATCACCGGCAATGGTCAGGTTAGTGACTTGGTATACCGCGCCTTCGCCTGCACCCCAAGTTGAAAATATCATCACTACGTCAATTGCGCTTAAATCTAAACCGGCATCAGCTAAGCTTTGTAACGAGAATGAATAACGTTGCCACTCGCCCGCAACCGGTGCTGCGCCTTCTAGACTTTCGGCTAACAGCATATCAACCGCGGTACTACCTTCTTGGCTTTCTACTTTTAATACCCATTCAGCATCGGCGCTGTTTGGCATACTAACAACCTTCATATCAAAGGCTAATTTGCCAGTGGCAATTAATGGCGAGGCATCAAACGGGCTTGCTTGGCCTGCTGGGTCGTCGATAAAGGTATCGCGAGAAATAAAGCCATTCACCGTTGGCTCGGCGCCAACATAAAACTCCATCACATCGCCTTGTTCAACGTCGCTAACTAGCGTAGGGGTTGAACCACCACAGCAATCCCATGCTGGCCAATTAGGGTTGATGGTACCGGAAAATATTGTCAAGTTTTGTGCAACACCAACAGATGGTGGTGATGGAATTGGCGCTTTACCTTCGACTAAGGCATCATCAGCGCTGTCATAACCTGGGCGTACTGTTTCACAGCCTTTGCCGGTTTCTGGATCAGACTGACATTGATAAACCCTGACATAATCGACTTCAAATTTGTTATCGGCATGAAAGGCGCTGGCATCAACCCCTAACGCGTTGACGTTTTCAGGCCAGTTACCGCCAACAGCAAAGTTTAAAATTAAATAAAACTCTTTATCAAACGGCGCCGTGTCCCAAAAGGTGGTTAACTCGCCGGTAACTTGATCATAATACTCAGTAAACCAACCGCGATGTGCCAGACCTACTGCTTCATCTTTACTGTTATAACGCACTTTAGATTGGCGCTGCGTGGCATATAAGTAGTCATCCATATACCAACGAATTTCACCTTCTTGCCACTCTATCGCATAGGTATGAAAGTCATCGGCCGGGTTAACACCATCAGCTAGGCTATAGCCTTTACCTGAAGACGAATTATCGGGCCAGCTTTTGCCGTAATGCAGTGTGCCGTGAATATGGTTTTCTGCCTTGCCCTCGGCATCGGTTACGCCTAAGTTAACCGCTTCTAAAATGTCGATTTCACCCGATTTTGGCCATTCGCCATAGCTTTCATCGGTCGGCATCATCCAAAATGCTGGCCAACTTCCTTGACCGCTAGGCAGCTTGGCTTTGATTTCAATACGACCATATTTAAAGTCGGCTTTGTAGCGAGTGATCATGCGCGCTGAGGTATAAGGCAACTCTGCGCCTGCTGCTGCAGGTAAAGCAACTAGATGTAATTTGCCATCTTTTAGGTAGGAGTTTTCCTCACTGTCGGTGTAGCATTGTTTTTCTTGGTTACCACCACCCCAACAATTTATTTCATGGGTCCAGTTGCTGGTATTAATACTGGTGCCATCAAACTCATCACTCCACACCATTTGCCAATCACTAACCGGCTGTTGCGGATTGACAGCATCGGTATTGGTTTTGGTTTCAGCACTGCTACCACCGCAACCTACTAAGGTAACGCTTGCTAACAAAGCCAGTAAGCCTGTAATATTTTTTGCAGTTTTTATCATAATTTGTGTTCCAATTACCCAACTACTCTTGTTGCACTCGCTGTTGTGCTGCTCACAGATAGTTATATTTATTAAAGTGAAACGCTTAACAGCATAGCCTGATAGCCAGTACGTTAATCACTTAACAAACACTAGCCCCTGAAATGATACTGAGATAATTTACAAATAGTTACAAACGAAATGCGCTATGGTGGTTATAGCATGCGGTATGCAAAGTTTTATGCTAAATGTGCGGATAAAACGATACATATATCGGATAAAACGGTTAATTGTTAACCTGCCACTGTTACCTGTGAGTAACTAAGCTCAGCAAGGTGCTAAATCTGTTTTGCCTCAAGCAAGTCTTGAATAGCAGAGCTGTAATTGCGACTTACTTTTAGCTGCACTTCATCGCCTAATTCCAGCAGGCTTTCACTATTACGCAGTGACTTAATACTTTTAATGCAATTAACATTAACCAAGGTTGACTTATGAATGCGCGCAAAAATTTTCGGATCCAATTGACTGGCTAGTTTCTTCATGGTGATACGGACAATATGGGTTTCATTTTTGGTGTGTACGCACATGTAATCACCGGCCGCGTCAATCCAGCGAATATCTTTGATGGCCACAAACACTTTCTCATGGTCGCTGTTTTTAATCACTAACTCTTGCTCAAATGCCGTTGGCAGGGGTAAGTCTGACGCTAACCAGTTTTCAAGCTCGCTAATGGCAACACCTGAGGTTTCACCGAGTGCCTGCAGCAGTTTAAATTTTTCTTTACTGGAATCAAGCGGCTGAATCCGTTGTAAAATGCGCTGAACGGTTTTTTGCAAACGCCCTAAATTGGCTGGTTTTAACACATAATCTATGGCGTTAAGCTCAAAGGCATCTAACGCATATTCGCCATAGGCGCTAACAAACACCACCATAGGCAAGACATCGGCCTGTAAGGCTTGCACCACTTCAATGCCATTAAGCCCGGGCAAGCGTAAATCTAAAAACATCACATCAGGCGATAAGGTTTGACATAAATGGATCGCTTGATCGCCATCGCAAGCCTCCCCAATAACGTTAATTTCAGGAATTTTTTCCAGTCTAAGCTTTAGCCCCTCTAATGCTAAAGGTTCATCATCAACAATTAATGCCGTTAGTACTTTATTCTTCATATTATCGACTTATTGCTCAAATGGGATTGATATTGAAACCACAGTACCACCTTGCTCAGCATTGGCAATATTGACATGATAATTGCCCGCAAACATCGCACTTAACCTGGCTTTGGTATTAGTCAAGCCAATCCCGAAGCCATCGCTAGCTGGGGCGGACTGTTGTTGACCATTATCAGCAACTTCGATCAGTAAGCGCTCTGCTACTTGCTGAGCGCTGATACGAATTTCACCACCAGATTTTCGCAACTCTATCGCATGTTTAATGGCGTTTTCCACCAAAGGTTGTAATAACATTGACGGCACCTGACATGCCAATACCTCACTATTTACCGCAATTTCTACCTTTAACCGCTCACCAAACCTAACCTTTTCAATGGATAAATAGAGCTCAATTAATTCTAATTCTTTTTGCAAGGTGGTTTTACTTTTATCATTTTTATCTAATGAATAGCGGAAAAACTCGCACAGTTTATCGAGCATTTCATTGGCGGTGTCGTTGTCATTTTTATAGATCAAGGTGGAAATGGCATTCATGGTATTAAACATAAAATGCGGATTTAATTGATAACGTAACATTTGTAGCTGCGCATCTTTTGCTGCCGTTTGCGCGCGCAGTAACATTTCATGCTCACCTTGTAATTTAGTGTTATAAAGCATAATAAAGTAGATAGAAGTCCAGACAAACATGGTCGACAAGGAGAAGAGTAACCAACCACCAAATTCCAACATATCCCATGCTTCGTTCCATTGCTGCTGATACACCACCATTTTATAGGTGCTTAGTTTAATAACATTAAAAACTAAGCCTAAACTTGCCGCTGACAGAAAGCTTAATAGTAAGGTTTTTTTCAGTGGCAAATGAACAATTTTTCGGATCAATTGCCACTGCAAGTACGACAAAACAAAGCCACTAAAGGTTTCAAGAATCAGGTTAAGTAACTGGCCCGAGAGGTTAAAGCCAGTTTGGCCAATTTGCGGGCGAATAATGGCAAGAAAAACCACCACTGCGTAGCCTAACCAGCCGGTAATTTGTAGCGTCCAAAATTGGTGGCTTTGCTTTGAAAATGCTTGTGGCTCTATCTCGAGCGTACTTTCATAAGGTTTAACTGCCATAAATTCTCTATCTACGCCAACGATAAAATCGCAAATACTAACGATATAACAAATTTATAACCGCTAGCAACAAATGCGACAAAACGAGACAAAGCTGCGATAAATGCGCAATACCGCAAGCAACCAAATATAGTTGCATACAGCAAGGCAATTAAATACAATTGCTCAACCAAGGCAAGTGAAGGAATAATGATGATTGCGGTATTAACGGGCGATCTGGTTAACTCAACCAAGATGAGCAAACAAACTTATGCTAGCACTATCAAGGCATTACAAGACTTACTTGCCGAGGCAGCACAAGCATACCGCGCCAGTGGCGCCGTGTATCGAGGCGATGAATTTCAAATTCAATACCCTGAGCCAATTTTTGCCTTAAAAAGCACCTTACTGATCAAACTTGCTTTGCATTTATCAAGCAATTCAAGCAAGCCAATACAGTGCACACTGTCATTAGCTTATGGCGACTACAACCATTTAGATGAAAAACCAAACACCTCATCAGGGCCGGTTTTTATTCGCTCTGGTCGAGGGTTAACAAGTGCGCAACGTGGCGAGCTTGCCGTACATTTTCCAACAACAATAGCCGAGCAACAAACACGACTGTTGAGTCAGTTTTTAAACCATTTACTCAATCGATTAACCAAAAGCCAAGCCCAACTCTTATATCAATATATCGCCAGCGACTTTGCCGAGCATAAAAAACTTGCACAAATCACCGCCACTACGCGACAAAATATCAGTAATCGACTGGCCAATATTGGTGCGTTTTTAGTCAGAGATTATATGAAGTTTATTAATCAAAAAGTGTTGCAGCTTACGGAGACATAGACATGATACTATTGCTACTAATGCTAACGACGCACTTTATTAGTGACTTTTATCTACAACCCATTAGCAGCGTAACTGAGCGTGATAATCATGCGCTTAAACGTTATCAGCTTTGGTTACACTTTTTTGTGTATAGCCTGTTGCTGTTTTTGGTGCTCTTTGCGGCAGAGTTGTCATTGCTAACCGCCCTGACCGCCCTCGCGATTATCATGAGCTCACATGCCTTAAATCTATTCTGGCGCTATAAGCGTCGTAAAACCTTACGCAACTTTCTTCTGACACAAGTATTGCAACTTGTGGTTATTAGCTTAGTTTGGGCGCAGTTATCAAATATCTCACTTTCCCAGGCCCTGTTATTTATTCAGCACATTTTTAACACTAAAAACATTATCATAGTATTAGCGTACCTGTTGGCGTGTCAGCCGGCATCGATTGTGATTTCTTTAGCGCTAAAAAAGCACACCGATAAATTAACGAAACCAACAGACAAGCAATGCCAGCACAACCAGAATGACAAAGCGATTGGTTTGTTATCTGCTGGTGCTTGGATAGGCTATATCGAGCGCTGCTTAGCTATTTCTTTTATTTTTATGGGTCAGTTTGCCGGTATTGGCTTTTTGGTAGCAACAAAAACTATTTTTAGGTTTGGCGATCTGACTCAGCAAAAAGACATGAAGCTAACCGAGTATATGATGTTAGGCACCTTATTAAGCTACGCCATAGCCATATTTATCGGTTGGAATGCCAAGCAACTGTACTTTGCCTTGTAAGTCATTAGTAGCGAGTATGTCCATTATTAGCGCCTTTAACCTGTGGCTAAACGCACCATAGCACAAGGGTTATTCAGGCTTAGCAAATAGCGCCTGCTTTGCCGGGTTTTTTGCTTGATAATGAGCAATGTACGAGCATTTGGCGACCGCTTTTTTATGCTCCTTTGCAAGCTGTGCAAGCACCGCCTCTAATAGTGCTTTTGCAATACCTTGCCCGGCAAGTTGCTCTGGCACTAAAGTGTGAGTAAGGTGTAAATGACCATTAACTTCTTGATAACGTATATAGGCAATATGACCATCAATATGGTACTCATATTGGCATGCTTGGGCATTATGAAACAAGGTATGCTACATCATTTATCCAACAATTAAGCAATAAAAATATCACTATCCCATATTTTATGCACCGTGTCATATTCACAAACTTTACAAGACAACTTTGCGCGAGTAGAAAGGCAGGTAATTAAACTGGCTAATAAAACCATAGCGTGCTCTGCATCTAGACAATGATTAACTTTACATTTTTCTTGGTTTTACTTGTCCATAAAGCTGCAATTCCCCTTTAAAAATCTTTAAATCTTAGAAAATAACTCTGCACTTTACCGCTCGATGGTCAAACTCCATTCCATACGTGCAAAGCACTTAGCACTTGGTCATGACAAAAAAACTCCCTACTTTACGCTAACCTATAAAAATCTCTACTTCGATTGACAGTTCATACTGTTATACAAAGATCTGGAGCCAAACTTATGAATAGTAAGCATCAACAAGAGATTACACGTAAATTCAAAGTCCTTAATCACGCACAGAAAATTAAAAACATTGCCAAGACATATCGTTACTTTGGTATTTGCAGAGAAACCTTTTACAAATGGAAAAGAGTTTATGATAGATATGGTGAACAAGGGCTTATTAATAGCAAGCCTTGTCCAGAAAATCATAAATTATGAATATCCAAGCCTATTGAAGAAAAAATAATTTACCTTCGCCAGACCTACCATTTTGGGCCTGATATGATTACTTGGCATCTACAGCGATACCATGATATTAAAGTTTCTAGAAATGGCTGTTATAACGTTTTAGTGCGAAATAGGCTTAACCGTTTACCTGATAATATCCCTAAGCGCTCTCGTTCTAAATTCAAGCGTTATGAAAAGAAAGTGCCTGGTCATCATGTTCAAATTGATGTTAAGTTTCTGAGGTTTAAAGCTGATGATGGAAGAATTATTAAGAAACTTCAATATACAGCTATAGATGACTGCACTCGTGTAAGGGCATTAAAAATATACGATAAGCATACCCATAAAAGCTCGATCAATTTCTTGAACTACGTTGTTAAAAAGTTTCCTTTCAGAATAAAAATGATCAGGACCGATAATGGCCATGAATTTCAAACGATGTTTCATTGGCACACATCAGAGTTAGGCTTAATACATGTTTATATTAAGCCAGCTAGTCCAAATTTAAATGGTAAAATAGGACGTTCTCACTTAACAGATAAACGCGAACTTTATCAGCTACTAGATTATAAAGATGATGTAGATTTAAGACTTAAATTAGCTCAATGGGAGGGCGACTATAACTTCTTACGACCTCACGCCGCTCATGCTGGAAAAACACCCTATGAAAAGTTAAAGATGCTAAACTAGTTTATGAATGTCAACGAAAGTCGTAGAAAAGACTCAAATTTAGAGTGGGATGCTTACCTAGGTAAGTATTTTCAAATCAATGACAACATCGGCCTAGATACCGGCATAGCCTACTAAAGCTATCATGGTGACTCGGTATCATCTAGCTACAATTACCCAGAGGCTTACGCGAATTTTGCTTACCATTCATCGGTGGGAGGTACAGAACTATACTTTTGGTATCGCTGGGACTTTTTCGGTTTAAATGTTGAACACTATATTGCTATGCTTGCTCATACTATTGAGCTTACCCTCGGTCATTACTTAAAGCCAGCGTTGATCGTTCAAGCTCGCGCGATGAAAATAAGTGGGCATGGCATGACAATGATGCCTACAACTATATTCGTGTTTAATATATCACCCATTATCAAGGCCTTGATTTTAACCTCGCAATTCAAGACACCAGTATGAATTTTGATACCCCTGATGCACGTATAGTGTTCTCTGTCTCTCGCACCTTTGGTTTATAACAGCAACTAGCGGCTATTGCATGTTCAATACTCATTAGCTAAAGACGAATAAAAACGCCCTTAAACTCCTATTTAAGGGCGTTTTTTTATGGTTGCTATCATTGCTAATAAGGCGACTTATTAAGCTTGCAGTGCAATTTCAGCCATTTTCATGGTGCTATCAAATGACTCTGCACCGGCAATAAATAAACCATTATGGCAGAACATAGCATCATCAATGCCAGTGACAGCTTTAAGCTCATTGCCCGATAAGCCCGCCCACGCTTTGGGTAGCGGTTTTTTATCTTCAAAGGAGCCAGGGGCAATAGGTACGGCTTGTATGCGCCACTGCCCAGTCGGTGAAGGGTAAATCATATATAATGCTTGCGTTGATAATGCGTGTACGGTTTTTTTCCACGGGATATATTTTTCTAATACGATCACACGCGAGTCTTGGGCATTGGCAATCGCACTTGCCACTTTATCTTTGGCGCTAATTGCGCCGTCAGCCGCGGCAATAAAACGCGCTAAAATACGGCCAGCAAATGCAACGGCTTCATCAAAGCTGCGATCAAAATCGCCAGCTTCTTGCCACGTTGGGTTAAACATTGCAATGGTTTGACTCAAACTGATGCCTTGCGGCACACCTTCAACATAGCCACAATCTATGGCATCTATAGCTGAAACTAACTCTCGGTCTACTGCATCAGCAACCGCTTGCTTACCTTGACAAATGGCCACGCCATATTTTTGCCAAAGCAAACCAAAAGATGAAAATGGCACACCATTATCGCGTGCGCCCGCGCCGCCCCGTTGATGATGATCAAACCGGCCCGCCTGTGCGTCATATTCCCCGCCAACATCAATGACAATATCAGCCTGAGCAATAACATCAGCATCGCGACTGCGGATCAGGTTAATGCGTGGAAAAATGGTTTTCAGGGCCGCAACACTAAAAACATCGTCTGCATGAAAACTGCCGTTATGGGTTACTATGGTGATTTCAGTCATTTATCTTCTTTGGGTTAATTTAACTAGGTAATATTCTGCGCTAAATTCTAGCTGAAACACATCAGCAACAACAGTCAAGTTAGGCAAATATGGCGGTTATCTTTGGGTTGGCTTTAATATTAGTTATATTAGCTAATAATTTTTACTGCTCATTAGCTCGAATATTTGTACCATTGCCATTACAATAACGCGCCCTAGATTAAATAAAGTAGCGACACATGCCTTTGCCACCATGCCCGAAATGTCATAGCAATTATATTTACCAAGATCTTAATTTACTGATCTGCCCTGAATGTGCACATGAGTGGCAGCCATCTAATGCACAAGATGAAGTGGCAGAAACTCAAGTAAAAGATGCGAACGGTACAATACTGAATGTTGGTGATAAGGTAACTATGATTAAAGACCTAAAAATTAAAGCCAGCTCACAAGTCATCAAGGTGGGCACTAAAGCTATTATAAAGCGCATCAGTACCGGAAAAGATCACCAACTTGACTGTAAAGTAGCAGGTGTAGGCGAGATGATGATCACCGCAAAGTTTGTCAAAAGTGCGCGCTTAACTTAAATCGCCAACATCAAGTGGCTAAGAAAAGCATAATTCACGATAGGTTTATGGCTTTCATGGCCTTAGGATTAGTTGTTAATTTAGCAAGCGATTAGGCTATAATCGCGTTAACTAGGTTAAAAGAGGTCATATCATCAAGCCGAAAAATACCAATGAACCGCCGCGCCCTGCTGCTGCCTTGCCTGACTTAGTAACTGATAACCAATTCACAGTCGCGACCTTCAATTTATTTAATTACCTTGAGCCACCAAATGCCTATTACGAGTTTCAGCGCATTTATAGCGCCGAGCAATGGCAGAAAAAACAAAACTGGCTTATTGACTATTTACAAGCCTACCAGCCTGACATTATTGGTTTTCAAGAAGTGTTTAGTGTCGAGTCTTTAAAAAACTTAGTGGCAAGTCAAGGCTACCGCTATTTTGCTGTGGTTGACGAGGCGGAAGTTATTGAGGAATTTATTTATCGCAGCCCTGTGGTTGCCATTGCCTCACGCTTGCCCATTGTTGAAGTGGTCGCGGTTAAGCCAGATCTTGCATTGGCTCAAGCCATAGGTTTAAGTAGCACTTTCTCGTTTAGTCGCAAAGTATTAAGGGCCACAATTGATGTGCCACACCTTGGCAACTGCGATTGTTATGTGGTGCATTTTAAATCTAAGCGTTCAATACTCGAGCATGATGAAAATCGCAATCACTCCCCTGAGAAAAACATCATCGAAAGCCTAAAAGCACAAGTAGCGGGTGGTTGGGGCGCCAGCATACAACGTGGCAGTGAAGCCGCGTTGTTGATGGTAGAAATGATAACTCGGCGGGAAACGAGCAATAATCCCATGATCCTTTTGGGAGATTTTAACAATAACTTAGCCGATGGCGTACTCAATCACCTGCTGACCAACGCTTTGCCTTTTGTCTCCAGCATTGATCGTGACACTTACCTGGAAAAATATTGTCTCAATGATGCCTGGGATTTATTTCAAGCCATACTCAGCAATGAAACGAATAACAGCAATGACGAAAATGAAATTAGCCAAGAAAAAATAAACGGTCGCAGTCCAAGTCACTATTATGGCGCAACCAGCGCAGTACTTGACTACATTTTATTGTCATCTGAGTTTGATGCCAGCAATCAAGCCAGTTTATACCAAGTCAGTAACTACCATACTTATGATCGCCATTTAATTAACCCAATTTTTGCACGCGATGGCGAAAGCACAGATCACGCGATTGTCATGGTGACGCTAACATTGAGAGCGTAATGCTGCACCGCCCTAATGACGGTTATCTATCGCTATTTCAGCAAACTTACAAAAAAGTTCATGGTGCAATTCATGGAGCAAAGTATTAGCCTATGTCAGTATTATATGTAATGGTAGTGAGGTAATAATCGCGCTGCCCAGTAAGCAAACTAACCGCGCCTATGCATAGCCATACGCTGGGTAGCGTCGTTATAACATAGTTCAGTTATACCTATATTTTGAGTAATTCGCATTTTTGCTAAGGAGTTTTTTAAAGCATGCACAGCTCATCTATTGCATTTAGCTCAAAGCCACTATTTCGCCTGTTTCGGCAACCTCTCATGGCTTGTATCACAATTTGTGCTTTTTTACCTTTGCTTTCTCAGGCCAGTATTGCAGATGATAACTTTTTGCAATGTAAAGCTAAGTTAGCAGAGCGAGCTGAAAATGCGGGTTTTTCTCATTACATTACCAATACAGTCATTGCTGGTATCACCCCTATTAAACGCGTGATTGCCTTAGATAAAAAGCAACCTGAGTTTAGCCAAAGCTTTGCACAATACATTAAAACCAGAGTGACTGATTATCATGTGCGCGTTGGGCAGCAAAAGTTACAACAACATCAAGCGCTATTTACTCAACTAGAGCAAACATATGGTATTCCTCGACAATATTTGGTGGCGTTTTGGGGCTTAGAAACCGTTTATGGCAAGCATAAAGGCAAAATGTCGGTACTGAACGCCTTAGCGACACTGGCTTGTGATCAGCGTCGCAGCGAGTTTTTTACTTTAGAGTTACTTAATTTATTTACCTTAATTGACACCGAGCAAGTCAGTGTTGAGCAACTACAAGGCTCTTGGGCGGGTGCTATGGGTCATATGCAGTTTATGCCCACCGCGTTATTAAAATATGCAATTGACGCCGATCACGACGGTAAAGTCGATGTATGGCAAAGTGAGCGAGACGCCTTAACCACAGCAGCCCATTACTTGCAGCAAATTGGCTGGCAATCCCATGAGCGTTGGGGCAGAGAAGTGAAGCTCCCTGCTGACTTTGCCTATGACAAGGTGGCATTTGATCAATACTACCCACTCGACTATTTTCGACAATTAGGCGTGCGGCAAAATAACCAACAGCCGTTACCGAGTTATGATATTCAAGCTGAGCTGTACTTACCTGCAGGTCACCGTGGCCCAGCGTTTTTACTCTACCCAAATTTCAATGTCATCATGACTTGGAACTTATCAAAAAGTTACGCGCTTTCTGTTGGCTTATTAGCCGACAAGTTAGTTGGTGCTCCAGGACTAACTGTTAAACCAAGCGCTAAAACACAGTCACCTTATAGTGTGGCAGAGATGAAAACGCTACAACAGCAGCTAAATAGCTTAGGGTTTAATGCCGGTAATGCAGACGGCATTTGGGGGCCAAAAAGTCGCCATGCAATACGCGCCTTTCAGCTACAGCATCAATTGATTGCCGATGGTTACCCCAATCGCACGGTATTTACCGCGGTAAGCTCCGCCATTAGCAACAAGGCACAGCAAACGGTTACTTCCAGTGAATGAGTACTGACAATGTGGTTTGATTTGCTGTTGCTGCTTTTTGCCGGCTTGTTAGCTGGGGTGCTTAACGCTATTGCTGGCGGCGGCAGCTTTATTACTTTTCCGGCGCTAATTTTTGTTGGCATTCCCCCGATCATGGCCAATGCCACCAATACCTTTGCCTCCTGCGCAGGCTATATCAGTGGTAGCTATGCCTTGCGAGTAGAATTGGCAAAGCATCAACACCAGCTGTTACCCATTATTGTTATCAGTACCTTAGGCGCAATACTTGGCGCTTGGTTATTACTACAAACCCCTGAGCAAGTATTTCAAGCAGCTATCCCTTGGTTATTGCTCTTAGCCACAAGCTTATTTATTTTTGGCGAGCCAATAAATACCACCCTAAAAGCCATAAGTAAGCGTCACCAACACGCATCCAGCATAGGTAAATTACTTTTACTGTTGATACTTTTCGCCGTTGCCGGCTATGGCGGTTTTTTTAATGCCGGCTTAGGTATTATTGCACTAAGTTATTTAGCCTTGGCGGGTCATAAAAATATCAATGCCATGAATGGCTTAAAGCTACTGATCTCAACCACAGTTTCATTAGTAGCCATTGCTGTGTTTATCTATCACCAACTGATTGCTTGGTATCAAGGTGGCATAGTACTACTTGGTAGCTTAGTGGGTGGCTATTTGGCCGCACATTGGTCGCGCAAATTACCCCAGCAATATATCAGAGCTTTTGTCATTGTGGTAAGTATCGCCACCA
Source organism: Colwellia chukchiensis (assembly GCF_002104455.1). Classification (GTDB taxonomy): domain Bacteria; phylum Pseudomonadota; class Gammaproteobacteria; order Enterobacterales; family Alteromonadaceae; genus Cognaticolwellia; species Cognaticolwellia chukchiensis. The sequence continues at coordinate 102,901 of NZ_NBOC01000011.1, forward strand.
CACTATATTTTTTTATACGCCGTTAGCGTAAAAGCTAAATAAATTCACGCGCCACATAAGGTAGTACACCACCAGCATGAAAATATTTAAGCTCTAAATCATTAATAATATTTAAGGTAACAACAATTTCTGCTGTCGCTTGGTGATCGTTTGCCCTATTAGTTATCAATAAGCGTAGCGGCTGGCCGGGTGCCAATTGGCTATGTTCCTCATTTGCAAAGGCTAAAGTAATTTTTTCTTGGCCTGTTAGCTTTAAATCAGCCACCGACATAGTGCTTGGCAATAGTAACGGCATTATCCCCATGCCCACTAAGTTGCTGCGATGAATACGCTCAAACGACTGGGCAATAACCGCCTTCACCCCTAACAATTGACAACCTTTAGCGGCCCAATCTCGGCTTGAGCCCGTACCATATTCTTTACCGGCAAAAATCACCAAAGGAATATGATTTTGTTGATAATATTGACTGGCTTCAAATATTGAAACTTCGGTGCTCGTGTCGAACTCGGCACTATCAAAAATACGGGTAAGCCCGCCTTCACTTGGCGTGACTATTTGATTTTGCAAACGATTGTTGGCAAAGGTACCGCGCACCATAACCTCATGGTGGCCGCGCCGCGTGCCGTAACTATTAAAATGCTTGGGCTCAACGCCCCGTTTGATCAAGTATTGCCCAGCTGGTGTTTTCGCATTAATTTGTCCGGCAGGTGAAATATGATCTGTGGTGATCGAGTCGCCTAATAGCGCTAGAATACGCGCTGACTCGATTAAGCTTTCGCCCTGTTCTTTCGCATTTGCTTGCCCTGCTGCTGTTGCGGTATTTTCAGCTAAAGCATCTAAAAATGGTGGCCTAACAATATAAGTGGAGTCGCTATCCCAGTCGTAACAAATACTGTTACTAGTTGGTAAGCGCTCCCACGCATCATCACCCACAAGCATGTCTTGATACGACTGTGCGTAGCTTTCTTGGGTAATTGCTGACAAGGCACGGTTAACCATGTCCTCACTGGGCCAAATATCCGCTAGATAAACCGCCTGACCTTGGTTGTCGGTGCCAATGGGCTCTTCATCAAAATTAATGCGGGTATGCCCCACTAAAGCAAAAGCCACCACCAGCGGCGGCGAGGTTAGCCAGTTCAATCTAACCGAAGGGTGAATTCGCCCTTCAAAATTACGGTTGCCGGATAAAACCGAGCAAACACTTAAATTATGGTCTTGCACTTGTTGCTCGTAATCGCCATTTAGCGGTCCTGAATTACCAATACAAGTGGTACAGCCAAAACCAATACGGTTAAAGCCTAACTTATCTAAATAGGGTTGTAATTCTGTGCTATCTAGGTAGCGCGCAACCACTTGCGAGCCCGGCGCTAGCGAAGCTTTAACATGAGCAGGAACACTTAAACCCCGCTCAACTGCCGCTTTTGCTAATAAGCCAGCTTGCAACATAACATGCGGGTTTGAGGTATTGGTACACGAGGTAATAGCCGCTAAAACAATATCACCTGAGGCTAAGGTATCGGCTGAGTCTGCCTTTGCTTGGTTATCTTCAGCTTGACCACTAAGTGCCATAGCAGCTTGTGTTGCTTGTTTGATTTCATTTAACGCAATGCGATCTTGTGGTCGCTTTGGCCCTGCAACGCTGGGCGTTATTGCACTTAAATCTATGTATATATTGTCACTATAATTGGCATTGTTGTTCGGGTTGTCATACCACAACTGTTGCGCTTTGGCATACGCTTCAACACGCGCGATTAGCGCTGGCGAACGATTGGTTAACTTCAGGTAATCAGTAACTTTGCTGTCTATTGGGAAGACGCCACAGGTTGCGCCATATTCAGGTGACATATTTGCTACCGTCGCCCGGTCGGCAATACTCAGTGACAACATGCCCGCGCCATAAAATTCGACGTATTTGCCTACCACGCCGTGTTTTCTCAACGTTTCAGTCACCGTAAGCACTAAGTCAGTGGCGGTAATACCCACCGGCAGCTTGCCTTGTAAGTTAACCCCCACCACTTGCGGCGCGCCGATACTGAGCGGCTGCCCTAACATTACGGCCTCGGCTTCAATGCCGCCAACGCCCCAACCAAGCACGCCTAAGCCATTGATCATTGTGGTGTGGCTGTCGGTACCTATTAAAGTATCTGGTGACAATACGCCATCTTCATCACGCACCACTTGAGCTAAATACTCTAGGTTTACTTGATGACAAATGCCCCGGCCTGGCGGAACTACTTGTAAGTTGTCAAAAGAATGCTGTGCCCATTTTAAAAACTGATACCGCTCTTGGTTTCTTTCCATTTCGCGTTGGCTATTATACGCCAGTGCTGCTGGGCTACCTGCTTGATCGACAATCACTGAGTGATCAATCACCAAGTCAACTGGGCAAAGCGGATTTATGCTTTTAGCGTCGCCACCTTGTGCGGCAACCGCGTCACGCATTGCGGCCAGATCTACAATCGCCGGAACACCGGTATAGTCTTGCATCAGTACACGCGACGGCAAATAGGAGAACTCAAAATTTGCACTGGCGTTATTTGCAATAAGCTGCTTAATGGTGTTAACAACCGTCTCATGCGCTAAATCATCAATACTGGCGTAATGACGCATCACGTTTTCTAAAAACAGTTTAATAATAAAAGGTTGCTCTGCTAAGTTAAACTTAAAGTCTTCTGCTAAACGGGCTAAAGACCAGTAACGCACTGGGCTATCAGATTTAAGGAGACTATTATCAACAAAATTAGCGAGATAACGCTCACACCAAGCCGCTTTATTTATGGGAATCATTTGTTTACCTTTTAATTACCGTTATCATTTTACTGTAGTCAATAATGGCTAGATTTAAAGTTTTTACGCAATTAAGCTGAATACTTACTGGAAATTAAAACAAACTTGTGCAGATGCACATAATTGGGCTTTGCCCGTGTATATTTTCTGGTGGATGAATATAAGCTGAGACTGCGGTTTTAAATACTATGGTTTTTAAATAAAGCAGGCTTATGGCGTTGGTGCGTCGAATTTATGCCAATCTTGTAGGTTATATTTTTGCAAAATGCGCTGCAGCTGACCGTTGGCTCTCATGTTGTCAAGTTCTTGGCTTAATAGCTTTGCATAACGTTTGGCATTAGCGAGTTGCGGTGAAAAAGCGATATATATTTCTTCTTTTGTCAATATACCGGCAATGCGAAAGTTATTGGCGATGTTATTTTCCAGTAGAAAAAAATCGAAAACATTACGATCGGCAATTAATGCTTGAATTCGTCCTCTCGATAGCTTTTCAATATTCTGCTTTAATCCATTAATGCTGCTAACCGGCTGCACTTTACCGTTGGCAATGTTAGCCTTAGTGATGTAACGCTGAGCTAAATCACCGTACGAGTAACCTTTAATCACGCCAAAACTGATCTCAGCCAAAGATTTAAGCCCTGTATATTGCCATGTGGCTTCTTTTAGAGTGATAAAAACATGCGTTGCAACCCCTAGCGCTTGGTTTGGAAAAATAAGCTCAGGTACTTCGTTTTTTGTTACCCCAAGTAAGCCGGTCTTTTTCCCCAATAGCACGTCATTGATCGCCCTTGACCACGGCAAAACAACATAGTCAAGCTTGATATTATGTTTAGCGAACGCTTGCTCCGCTATTTCGAGTAAATAGCCTTGGTATTGGCTCTGCTTAGCGCAATTGTATGGGCACCATGGATCGGCCACTAAAGTTATGGTTTCTGCCATGCTGACTTTACTAAAAACATAAACAACACAAAATAAGCAGGCAATCGCAAGTTTTGACATAAATGAAAGTATAGATTAAAGCGCAAAGTAAAAGCGATAGTAGCATTAGGCGATAAAAACACACGCTATTTTTCTTTAACCTAGCATAAAGCGCGTCATTTATGCCTGCTGCTCGCGCCACTTTCGCTTGCCCGCCGAGTTAAGCTGAGCAAGTAACTAGCAATAACAATTGAACTCCCCTAGCGTTAGCCTTACCATTAGCTTGCGCAGCTAATTACTATTTCATGCGCCATTATTAATAACTACATAATTAATAACAACATAGCATACGCAGGAGCCATTTTTGTCACCGTCTTTTACCAGCAAGCTACCTAAGGTAGAAACCAGTATTTTCACTGAAATGTCAGGCTTAGCAGCACAGTATCAGGCCATTAATTTGTCACAAGGCTTTCCAGAATTTGATACCCCAGAATTTTTAAAAGCGCAAATTAATCAAGCCATAAACCAAGGTAAAAACCAGTACGCACCCGCAAACGGTTTACCTGAATTGTTAACAGAAATTGCCAATATGGTGCATAAACAATATCAACTGTCTTTTTCTGATACTGATAAAATAACAGCCCACAGCAATGTCACTATTACCTCAGGCGCAACAGAGGCGTTGTGGGTGGCAATACAAAGCTTAGTGCGACCCAATGATGAAGTCATTATTTTTGATCCCGCGTACGATGCTTATCAGCCTGCGATTGAACTGGCCGGCGGTAGCTGTCGCCACATCACACTAGCAGCGCCAGAATATACCATCAACTGGGCAACGGTTGAGCAAAACATCAACGCCAACACCCGCGCCATTATTATCAACAGCCCGCATAACCCAACAGGGTCAATATTAAGCGCTGCCGATCTTAATACTCTGCAGGCTTTGGTTAACAAGCATCAACTCTATGTGATCAGCGACGAGGTTTATGAGCACATGACCTTTGATGGCTCACGTCATGAAAGCGTTTTACGCTACCCTGAGTTGTTTAAACGCTCTTTTGTGGTTGCTAGCTTCGGTAAAACCTTTCACTGTACAGGTTGGAAAATAGGCTATTGCGTGGCACCAACGACCTTGATGGCGGAATTTCGAAAAATTCATCAATATGTCACCTTTAGCTCTTTTACCCCAGCGCAAATTGCCATAGCAGCCATGCTAAAACAGCAACCGGCGCATATCACGGCCTTAGCAAGTTTCTATCAAGAAAAGCGAGATGTGTTAGTCGAGGCCTTGCAAAAATCACGCTTTAAACTTTTACCATCTAAGGGGACTTACTTTTTATTGCTCGACTATAGCCAGCTATCAACATTAGATGATATCGAGTTTTGTCATTGGTTGTGCCAACACCATGGTGTTGCCGCGATCCCACTAAGTCCTTTTTATCCCATAGCAGACAGAGCCAGTTACCATAAAAACAATAAAGTTATCCGACTGTGTTTTGCCAAAAATAATGACACATTACTAAAAGCCGCAGAAATATTATGCAAACTATAAACTCAACCTTAACTGTCGCCGCAATACAATATGATATTCGTTGGCTAGACCCCCAAGCCAATTTTGAGCAATTAACACAACTAATTTCTGAGCATTTTGCTAACCATAGCGCTGTTGACTTATTACTCTTGCCAGAAACCTTTACCACGGGTTTTTGTATTAATCGTGACGACGTACAAGCCCCAGCCAACGGCGGTCAAGCCTTAGCTTGGCTAAAAAATATTGCCAAGCAATATAACTGCGTTGTTGCTGGCAGCGTGCTGGTTAGCCACAACCATAAAAAAGTAAACCGCTTTTATTGGGCACATGCGAATGGTCAAGTTGACTATTACGATAAACGTCACTTGTTTCGTTTAGGTAATGAGCAAGACCATGTAGAGGCTGGCACAGCACGAAAAATATTCACCATTAACGGTATAAAAATATTACCTTTGGTGTGTTATGACTTACGTTTTCCGGTTTGGTCGAGAAACCGACAAGATTATGATCTGATGGTTAATGTCGCGAATTGGCCGGCAGCGCGCCGCCATATTTGGGATACCTTATTAAAAGCACGGGCAATGGAGAATCAAAGTTATGTGGTTGGCGTAAATCGCGTTGGTACAGATGGCCTCAATATCGCCCACTCAGGCGGCACCAGTATTATCGATTTTTGTGGTGAAAACCTGATCACCGCCCAAGACAACCAACAACAAATCATTCGTGCAGAGCTTGATTTTAGCAAGTTAAAACAGTTTAAAGAGAAATTTCCGGCGTTTTTAGATGCCGATGATTTTTCGCTTGCCCACTGCGAGCAAGTTAGCCATCACACTTAACTATTTACGCAGAGCAATTACATCTGCTCACTATGTTCGCCTAGTCTGGGCTAACTGGGTAATTTACAACCAGTTGAGCTTATTGTGTGACAAGCTCAACCGGTAAACATAAGTCTTTTGCCAAAATAACTGCCGGTTTTGCAGCGACCACTGAACAACTAGCGGCATTTTTGCCTTCTTGTGCTGAAACTATTTGATTATATTTTGCAACTAAGGTTAGTAGCACCGGTTCATTACTCTGCTCGTTTGAATACAGTAAATACTTAGGCGGCTGACAATTCGCAGCGTTTAAGGTGATAATTTTACAGCTTGAAACATGTTGAGCAATGGGGCTACCAATTAAGTCTTGAATGCCGCGCTCAATTTCCGCTAATTGCTGAGCCGATGTTTGGTGCTGTTCACTGACTTCTGTTGTCGGTTCACAAGCAATTAAGCACAACAGCGCGGCAACACTGATCACCGCCATTACCTGTGCACGCATTGTTGTCATCGAGTTTTCCTCTTTCGTTACTTGAAAATAAAGGGGCTAGCAAGCCCCTTGATTAATTTACTGTCAATAACGCTAACTTCGCTTATTTAACTGCGCTACGACGACGAAATGCCAGTGGTAATGCCAGCAATATCAGTAAACCACCAAAGCTACCGCTAGATGATTTTTTGCTCACCGTCACAGTTGTGTTTGCGGTACTCGTTTCGTAACCATCAGATACGCTGACACTAAAGGTTAAACGGGTATCATCACCTAACTTGGGCGCAACAAAGCTAGCTGAGGCAGATGTAGCCCCTGTTAATGCGACACTTGGTCCTGCCGTTTGGCTCCAGCTATAGGTTAAACTATCACCATCGACATCAGAACTGCCGGCAGCACTTAGCGTCACTTTAGTGCCGGCTTTCGCCGCTGTTGGCGTAGCAGCAGCTTGGGCAACAGGCGCGGTATTATCACGTGCAACATTAAGGGTTACTGTCGCTGTGTTGGTTTTATTACCGTCGGCATCGCCAATATGATAAGTAAAGCTATCAGCACCGACATAGCCTTCATCTGCGGTATAAACATAGCTAAACGGAATCGCTTCAGCATCTGTTTCATCACTTGCTGTGGTCATTGCCGGTGTTAATACCCCATGCTCTGGCGCAGTAACGACCGTGATGGCAACATTTTCATTTGGCTTGATATCAAATGGCTGAATCGCATTATAGGTTTTATCGCCCGAGCTTAAACTCACGCTCGATAATAAATTTTCTGCGCCAGTGTTAAATTTGTTTGATAAATCAATAACAACAGGGGTTTGCTCTACCGTTGCAGCAACCACATCATTAGCAACACCAAACGCCGCGGCTAGCTTGTAATTAATCACCACCGCGCCTTTTTCACCTACTGATAAACGCGCTCGTAACGCCTCGCCCGCTACAGGTGCGGTACCTGTGCCGCTGAAGTAGCGAGACGCGCCAATCGTACCGGTCGGGTCTTCGATACCCACAGCAGCATTGCTTGGTAATTCAGGGACATCAATATAGTTAAAGTACACTTCATCTGTGCCTAATTTAATCCAAATAGCAAAGGTAAAGCGATCACCCGTCGACGTTTGGTACTCAGCAATATCCTGCCATTCGATAACAAACCAATCATTGAAAAAGTCATTAACAACATTGTAATTCATTTGACCACCGGCAGCGCCACCAACAACAAAGTCAGACCATAACGGCGCTATCACTGCATTAGGTGTATCAACAGAAGGTAAGTTTTGTGTTTGCCAGCCACCTAAGACGAATTGTTGTCCCGCGGTAATAAAGCCATTGGGTGAAATAGTAATGACATCTACCTGCTTGCCATTCCAAATAAAGCCGCCCATTTCACCAATAGGGAAGTCAACTGACACTTCATCACAACCGGCCTCACAAGGTATTTGGAAACTGTCCATACCTAAGTCAGAAAGTTGAAAGCCTGGGTATAGGAAACTTGTCGCTGGCTCGATAGATTTAACATCTGGCTCATTAGTCAATGGCCCTGTCCAGGTCATAACACGCTTATTAGGCGAGACACTAAAACCATTTTGGGCAACAAGACCAACAGGCGACATTTCAATAGCAATTGAGTCGACATCTAACTCTGTGCCTTCAGGTATTTTCACCGATAAAGTAGAAAAATCGTCATTGCCGCTATAGCCCGCGCGTGCGCTCATACTAACTTTTTCACCGGCAGTTACTTCTCCAGCGACCAACATAGTAGACACTAAGCTGCTATCGTCAGAGAGTTGTGGATGCACCGCAATCGGCAAGTGTGCTGCGGGGTATTGTCCTGATGCGTCTGTCCATACCACTTGCCCAAACTGCCAGCTGTTATCAGCAAATGCGCTATTAACCGTTAAGGTAAAGGTTGCCGTTCCTGCTTCAGCAATGCTCAGCTCAGTCGTTGACAGACTGCCTGTGATTTGGTCGTTAACAAACTCAACATGTGCTTGCCAATCACCTGCCGTGGGCATTAAGTTCGTCACGGTACGTTCAAAGCTACAGGTAGCAACACAACCGGTAGCAACAAATGACGCCTTATCAAAGCTTAACGCCGTTTTGCTTGCCGCTGCAACATCAAGACGACCGGCACCACGGTCAAAAGGCGTCGCCGCTGTGGTTAAATCTTGCATTTTTACCGCTGGATTGCTTGAGGTCATTAAAATAGATTTAATTTGAAAAGCATTTAATTCTGGACGTAATTGACGCAATAACGCCGCAGCACCGGCCACATGTGGGCTTGCCATTGAGGTACCTGAGCTGACATCATATTGCGTTTCATCATCCCCTGGGGCAAACGCCGATAAAATATCTGAGCCAGGCGCAGCAAGATCGGGTTTTAAGAAACTGCTATCACCGTTTGGACCGCGTGAGCTAAAGTCAGACATCGCATCAACGGCGGCAGCGTCATTTAACATTTGGCTTTTCGTGATGGTGGCTCCACTGCCTTCTTGCCATGCGGCTAAAATCGCTTCACCGCTTTCTTGTGAGATGGAAACACTCGGTAACCTAATACCCTCCATCGACATACGAATCACACCAGGGGCATTATTATAAACAATCATGCCAACCGCTCCAGCGGCTTGTGCATTGGTTGCTTTGTCAGTAAAACCACAAATGCCACGCGAGATTAACACAATATTATTTTTTAACGAATCAACTGGGAAAGCTTCACAACCAAGCGCATTAGCGGGATCTACATTTATCGCAGGCGTTAATAACGCGCTAATATCGCTAGTGATTTCAAAATCACCATCCCCTGGCGTGGCATTAATATCTTCAACACCGGCAGCATTCACTAAATGCGCAAAGCTACGACCAGTTTGGGTACTCGCTACTGTAATACCGGCTTCAATACACGCTGGGCAACCAACCGTTTCAGCGCTAGGGCCATCGTTGCCTGCTGCAGTTACCATCACCACGCCGGCCGCTTCAGCCGCGGTAAATATTGGCTGATAAACGCTGTCGTTTGGATGTCCACCTGCGCCGCCGCCCCAAGAGTTATTGATCACGTCAGCACCATCGGCAACCGCATCTTCTAATGCTGACACTAACATAACGTTAGAGCCACCGCCGCCACCAAATGGATCTAAAAATAAGGCTTTATACGCCATAATGGATGCCCCGGGTGCAACGCCAGAAAAATTGACATCAACGCCGGCAAACCTTGTGCTTACCGCATTACCCGCCGCTGTACCCGCTACATGTGTACCATGACCTAGCACATCAAGAGGGCTGATACTTTCATCCTCGTGGGTGGGGAATGTTGGTGTGTAATAGCGTGCTAACACGAGTTTATCATTACAAAACGTTGGGTCGATTGTTGTACAGTAATCATCGGTTGGTAAGCCCGCTGGACGTTGGTGTTCATTGCTGGCAAACATCGGGTGCTCTGCACGGATACCACTATCGATAACAGCAATTTTAATACCTTCGCCAGCACGATCACGTTGACCAAGCGCTTGCCAAACGGCAGGAGCATTAATTAAATCAAGCGAGGCATCAAGGTGCGCTTTATACATTTCATGTTCAAATACTTTTTTTACACCGGGAATGTTCTGTAATTTCGCTTTTAGATCCACTTTACCCGGCACACTGACAATTAAGCCATTGAGCGTAACGCTTAAATTGCGCTGTACTTGTAATGAGGGAAACTTCGATTGTAGCGTTGCCGCCATTTCATTTTGACGTGCTTGCAAATATTGGCGATAGGCAACCGCCGCAACCGACTGGGTATCTAATTTCTCTTTATTGCTTGCTGATTTAATGGTTGGTGCTAAGCCTCGCACCCCACCGCTATATGTTGCTAGCGAGGCATCTTCTAACTGAATAATATAATAAGTTGGAAATTGCTTTGTCACTGAAGGCGCTGATTTATCGACGCCTGAATAGTGCGTCATTAGGCTTGGGCCCACTTTAAATGGCACAGCGGTTAACTCGTTGGCGACAGCGCCATAAGAGCACGTTGACGTAACAAAAGCCGCTAACGCAGTAAGTGTTGGCCATGCTTTGAATGTAGATTGCATAATGTTAAAAAACCTCTTTTATTTTATTATTTATAATCAAGCTGCTGGTATTGAAGTGATTATGTATTAGCGCTATTGCCGACTAAGGCTTGCAACACCCCCACCTAAATAGCGATGAAATATTATTGCAACATACAAGGTGATTATCTTTCCGATTTGTAATGATATGTGCGAAAATAAGAATAATTTATGCAATTAATTTAAAATTAACGAGTAATTTATGCTGAGCAAGATTGATAGATTGATATTGAATGAGTTACAACAAGACGCTAGTCAAAGCTCTGCCGAGCTCGCGGCTAAGATTGGATCATCGCAAACCGTGTGTTGGCGACGCATGCAAAAATTGGAAAGTGATGGCTATATTAAGAAACGTGTCGCTTTGCTTGCTCCAGAAAAACTAGGCTTAGGGACAATCGTATTCGCTCACATAAAGCTGAACGCTCATGGTCGAGCAAATTTAGATCTCTTTAGCAAAGAAATTCAAAATATTAATCGTGTAGTTGAATGTTACTGCCTCATGGGCGAGCAAGACTTTTACGCTAAAGTCTTAGTTAAAGATGTATATGATTATGAACGCCTATTTTTCGATAAATTGTCCAAAATACCAGGTGTGGCAGAAGTGAAAAGTACGATGGCGCTTTCGCACATTAAAAATACAACTGAAATCCCCATAGAGTGAGTTATTTATTAGAGTCTGCGCTTTCGAGATTACTTTTACAGCGACTTGTTTGCTCTTTAGGCAAGACAGAGCAGGTGACATGTAGCTAGCTAAACGAACAGGTGGTTACGCGGTATATATCATCGGGGTCAGAGTTAATGATTTAGGTATCAATTACTCTGACCCATTGATTTATTATCGATTTTTGTGGTGAAAACCTGATCACAGCCAAAGACAACCAACAACAAATCATTCGTGCAGGGCTTGATTTTAGCCCGTTAAAACAGTTTAAAGAGCACTTTCCGGCGTTTTTATATGCCAATAATTTTTTGCTAAAGCTACCAAAGGAGCAGCACGCATTGTAAACTGCTTAGCAACACCACAGGTGCTAAACGGCCCATAGCGTTAATATCAAATATATTTTTTTTAAGTGTATAAAAAGGATCTAAAGTGCTCAGAATTTCAATACTTTTGCTTGGCCTATTAATGTCATGGCAACTACTTGCTAGCAACACCAAAGGCCAATATATTCAGCCAAATAACATGTCCCCCAAAGTGCGCGTAGAAACCACCATGGGCAACTTTATTATCGAGCTTGACCGCTACCGCGCAAAAATTACCGTTGATAACTTTCTCGGCTATGTTACCCGCGGTCAATACGATAAAACCTTAGTCCACCGTGTTGAAGAAGGTTATTTAATTCAAGCGGGCGGCTTTATGGATAACTACACGGAAATTGAGCCTGATCTGCCTATTTTTAATGAGTCTGGCAATGGTCTAAAAAACCGCGAAGGCACTATTGCCATGGCAAAACAATTAACCGAAGCCCACTCGGCCACCAGCCAATTTTTTATTAATTTAAATGACAATAGCAATTTAAACCCGGGTAGCTCGTGGGGCTATGCGGTGTTTGGTGAAGTTATTGAAGGCTACGATGTGCTTGAAGCTATCGCGCAAGTAGAAGTAGGTTATAGTGAGCAGCTAGGTTACAGCACAGTACCGAAAAAAATGATCACTATTATTCGCGTAGTGATCCTTGATGAAGAGCCCGACAGCGAGTACTAAGCTAGCGCCATGTGTGATGACAACGCACTAACCGCCTAATGTGAAAGCGTGCTGCCGCGCATCAGCTGCCAGCCGCTACTCATAAAAACCAGTTTGCGTTAAGCATTAATGATTGCCGTAAATGCTTAACGCCTGTTGAAGCTGTGTAATTGTGAAGCTGTATATAAACACTGGGCAACACACAATAGATATAGATTAATACCAGCGCTTACACGTCTTTGTGTATGTGCACATCCATTTGCGGAAACGGAATATTCAAGCCTTCATTCGCGAAGGTTTTATAGACGTTTTCGTTCATTTCAAAGTATACCGCCCAGTAATCGGCCGCATTGACCCAAGCCCTAACCGCAAAGTTAACTGAGCTATCAGCAAGCGCTGAAACGGCAATAACTACTTCTGGGTCTTTAAAAATGCGCTCGTCGTTATCACACAGGCGTTTAATTACCGCTCGGGCTTTATCTACATCATCTCCGTAACCAATTCCTATGGTCCAGTCAACACGGCGCTTTGGCTCTGTTGAGTAATTGGTCATTGACGAGGTTGATAAGCCGCCATTGGGAATGATAATGGTTTTATTATCAGGAGTTTTTAATATGGTATTAAATATTTGAATTTGAGCGACAGTCCCCGAATAGCCTTGTGCATCAATGAAATCGCCAACTTTAAACGGCTTAAACACTAAAATCATCACCCCACCCGCAAAGTTTTGCAAGGTTCCCGACATAGCCATGCCCACAGCTAAACCGGCGGCACCAACAATGGCAATAAATGAGGTCATTTCGATACCCAGCATGCCAAGCACGGTGATCACCAACATCACTTTTAACAGGCCGCTGACAATGCCCAATAAGAAAGGCTTTAACGAAGGATCAGTGCCGCCTTTGGTTAATGCGGTTTGCACCACACGCGAGATAACCTTGATCACCCAGCCACCAATGATCCACACTAAAATTGCACCAATTAATTTTGGCCCATAAAGTACAGCCATACTGGTAATTTGGCTCATAATTTCTTCTGTATTCATATTATTATCCCTGAGTTATTGCGAGGTTTAACAAGCGCCTATGCCGCACGCTTGCCTAACACGCTTAAGTATTATTGCTATTAATTATTTTCTATTAGCTGAAAACTTTACTGCTGTCATTGCCATAAGTGGCTAGACACCATTTCAATATAGAAGATAAATTATGAATATTCTGAAAAATAGCGCTAAATGAGTAATAGCAGTACTTTAAAAGGGTATTAAACGCTAGCGAACTCAACATAAGGCAACTGTGCCTGTGACCCCGACCCCATCGAATTGGGCTTAGCAAAATGCTGCCTACAATTTTCATTTTGATATTTCTTATACTAATGTATGGATATTAACTTGCATTTTTTACCCTAACACTGAACGCATAATGAAGGAAAAAATTATGTCTGACGCTGATATCAACAACTTGAGTCGTAAAGATGACATTTTAAGCGATGCAATTGCAGAAATAACCAAAGCAAAAAAAATGGCGATAGCGGAAATACTGAAAGAAAAACGTATGGCTATCGCAGATATACGAGCTGAAGAAGACTTAGCCATAGAAGAATTACACATTGAAGCCGACGATACAACGGATAGCCAAGCGGCTAGTGATATGGCTGAAGCGGTGAAAAAACAACGTAAAAAAGGCCTCAGAGAAGGAGACAGAAGAACCCGCGACGCACACTATAAAGTTCATGAGAAAAAGCACCACGATATATAAATACAGAAGTTAGGACCCTGTAACACATTTTGTGTAACTGCCAGTTTTAAATAACATCTTTTAATCGGTCTTCGAATTCGATCATAAATCGATTCAAGGCCGATTTCCAATTTCTTATCGGCATCGTCCATTTTTTAGCT
>NZ_NBOC01000012.1 GCF_002104455.1 Colwellia chukchiensis
TCTTCAACTGATTCATAAACAAGCTCTAGTTCATTATTAAGCACAAAAAAATCCCCTCTGAAAATATCAGAGGGGATTATCTTATACTTGCAAGATCGTTCAACTATTTCTTAAACGATCGGCATTAACTCATTGAGTGGCTTTTTCATTAATGCCCTTTGCCAAGCCGTTCAGATCTGTTTGTCTCATGATTTACTTCTGTTAAAGGGGTAATATGGTAAGAGAGCGTTACACATTTATACGCCAGATAAGGAGGTAATAAGATGAGCTTAAGCCAAGTAAGCCAAGTGATTTTAGTTGTCGCGGTCCTGCTCTCTTTTCATGTGTTTGCCAGCACCGAGCAAGAAATTGCGCACTTGTTAAGCTATGTTGAACGTACTCAGTGTCTATACGAGCGTAACGGCACTAAACATAACGGCGTGGCAGCGGTTAAACACATTCGCAAAAAGTACCAGTATTTTGCTGACAAAATTACCTCGAGTGAGGATTTCATTAAATACTCTGCCACCAAGAGCACTATATCAGGCAAGCATTACCTGATCCATTGCCCCAAAAAAGCGACACGAAAAAGTCGAGACTGGCTGTTAATGGAATTGAACCGGTTTAGGGCTAGCAAACAATGACAGGGCGGATTTAACTTAGCCCTGCCATATTGAGCAGCTTTTAATAAGATGCGTAATATTTGCTTTGCATATACAGTAGCAATACTTACTTAAAGGCTGGCATGCGGGCCAAAGACTTCGTAATGAATATTGCCTTCGCCAACACCTAATGAAAGCAATTGTTGTTTAGCAAACTTCATAAAGGCGATGGGGCCGCACAAATAGAAGTTACCGGTTTGGGTCGGTAAATCAGTCGAGCTCAAGTCCATCATACCTTGCTTAATATGTGACTGTTGTGGCTTTTCATTGCGATACCATATATTTTGTTGCCAATTATTGTTTTTGACTAGTTCTGCGGTGCGCTGAGCAAATGAATGCTGGCTGTTATCTTCACAAGCATGAAGAAAGTGCACAGGTTGCGGGTGTTTGTTTGCCGCTAAGGTTTCGAGCATACCTTGCATGGGGGTAATACCAACACCGGCAGAAATCAGTACGGTAGGGCTTTGACGGTCAACGAAGAAAAAGTCGCCCGCTGGCGCGTAAAGCTTGACTTCATCGCCGATATTAACGCTATCGTGTAAATAGTTTGATACCTTTCCTGGCACGCCTTGTTGCTCACGTTTCACCGAAATACGATAACTTTTGCCATTAGGTTTGTCAGACAGTGAATATTGACGAATTTCTTTATAGTCATTGCCTGTTGGGTGCACCTCAAGGCCGATATACTGGCCTGGGGTAAAGCCGATCACGGCTTGTTGATCAACGGGCGCAAAAATAAAGCTTTTGACCAATGCTGACTCAGTAACTTTGTCGATCACAGTAAAGGCTCTTGCCCCTTGCCAACCGCCCTCCTTAGCGGCGCGCTCTTGATATAACTGGGCTTCACGATTGATAAAAATACCGGCTAAAAACTGATAAGCATTGCTCCATGCTTCTTCTACCTCAGCAGTAAATGCCTCGCTTGCTAATTCACGCAGCGTTTCAATTAAATGATGACCGACGATGGCGTAATGCTCAGCTTGAATGTTAAAGCTAGTATGCTTTTGTGCTATGCGCTCAACGGCACTGGTTAAGGCATTTAAGTTCTCAATATGCTTAGCGTAGGCGGCAATGGCTTCAAATAAAGCGACTTGCTGTCGACCGCTTTGTTGATTCGACATATTAAAAATGTCTTGTAACTCAGGGTTGTGGGAAAATAGACGTTGGTAAAAGTGTGCGGTTAATGCCGAGCCGGCATTTTCTAATAATGGAATGGTACTTTTAATTATCTCAATGTGCTTATCAGTTAGCATTATTGCTCCTAAATTAACTGAATAAAAGTTTGCTATCACGGGCTGAGAACGTACTCAAATGATGGATAACAAAACAACTTTAATGGGATTTTTTTCGAAATTTGTGGCTTTAATTGTCACTACATAGTCGTTTAGAAGTCTTTTCTGCCAAAGCCGTATAAGGCAATACAGCGCAAGACATAACCAAGCTTTAATGCGCCGGCAAATATTATGGTATTGATATGGGCGAAAATCTGCCAAAACATAGCTACATAGTCATTTAAAACGAAGGTTGCGGTAATACACAGCAGGATAATAATGAGCGAAATTAACATCATGTAATTCCCTAAGATCAGGCACTTTTGCAACCTTAAGGCGTTTTTAACCTCAGGTAAGCGCTTAGCGATAGTAAACTGGGCGTACATTACAAGCTCCAATAATTAAAATAAATGATGTTTGATTAGCAAATATTACCGACTGCTTGTCTGTGTTAGAGCAAGCACAGTGCCACTATTTAGAGTTATTTAAAGTTATTAATTATCAGCAAGTTATTATTTTGTTTGCAAGTTTGTTGTCATATTGACTGCTTTGCTTTGTAGTCAATATGACACGAGTGTGTTAAATTGTCTCATTAATAACAGCCGAGCGTTATAAGTCAATCATTACATTATGAGCCAAATTTCAACACAGGCACTTATTGAGTTAGCCCTTGATTTAGCCAGCAGCCTAAACAGCAAAGACAGATTTGATCGCCTACTAGATACCGTGCGTAAAACGATAAATTGTGATGCCGTTGCTTTACTGTCCCTTGACGGTGATGTCTTAACCCCCATCGCGTTGCAAGGGCTGAGTCGAGATACCAAAGGGCGCAGGTTTAATGTGCAGGAGCACCCGAGGTTTGCGGTATTGTGCCAATCTAAGTACCCGATCCGTTTTCCGGCAGACTCACCGCTACCCGATCCTTATGATGGCTTACTCATTGATAGAGTTGGTGATTTACCTGTGCATTCATGTATGGGGTTGCCACTTTATTACGATAATAAGCTATTAGGCTTGTTAACTATAGACAGCTTAACGCCGCACCAATTTGAAGATATTGCTGAGCGAACATTAACCGTGATTTCAGCCATGGCGGCTGCGACATTAAATACGGCACTATTAATTGCCCAACTTGAATCTCGAGCGGATCATTCGCAACGCGTAGTCGCTGAATTGACAGCAGAAGCATGGAAGCGCGATGGCGGAGAGTTAATTGGCGAAAGCGCCATAATGGAGCAGTTAAAAGAAGAAATCACGCTAGTTGCCAACTCAGAGTTTAATATACTTATTTATGGTGAAACCGGTGTCGGCAAAGAGCTAGTTGCCCGAACATTACACCAAAAGTCTCCACGCCAACATGCGCCTATGGTGTATGTAAACTGTGCAGCATTGCCAGAAAACTTGATAGAAAGCGAGCTCTTTGGTCATGTCAAAGGAGCTTTTACCAGTGCCGATAAAGATCGGCCAGGCAAGTTTGCCCTTGCTGATGGCGGTACGTTATTTCTAGATGAAATTGGCGAGCTGCCGTTAGCTGCTCAAAGTAAAATTTTGCGTGCGATTCAAAGTAATGAAATACAGCCAGTGGGACAAGATAATGTTGAGCAGGTCAATGTTCGTATTATTGCGGCCACTAACCGAGATTTAAAAGTTGCTGCAGAAGGGGGGCGATTTCGCGCTGATTTATATCACAGGCTCAGCGTTTATCCTATTCGTGTTCCTCAGTTAAAAGAGCGTATTGGCGATGTTCAAATACTTTGTGGCTATTTTATCGAACAAGCCAAGATGAAATTAGCCGTCAGGCAACTAAAAGTCAGTGCCGCAGCCATTAGTCACCTAGAGCAATATAATTGGCCAGGGAATGTGCGAGAGCTTGAACATGTGGTCAGTAGAGCGGCGTTAAAAGCGCGAGCTCGACAAAAAAATAAAGCAATAATCACCATAGAAAAACAAGACTGTGGTGCGTTAGTTAATTTAACGAATGGCTCACTAATGGCTAAGCAGCCTAATGACATGTCACAGCAACTGACCAAGACTGGCGCTGAGAGCATGAATCTTCGTCAAGAAACAGAGCACTTTCAACGACAATTGATCAAACGGGTATTGCAACAAGAGCAGGGGAGTTGGGCGGCGACAGCACGTCGTCTTAGCCTTGATAGAGCCAACTTAAATCGTCTGGCCAAAAGGTTAGATATAAAGGTGCGTAAAGATATTTGTTAGCAACAGCTTGCGGCAATGCTTAGTTTTAAATATCGGCCTAAATACTACAGTATCTAGGCCGAAAAAACACAATTTAAATGGATTTAGGAAACTTGCTTCTCTTTTGGCAAGAGTAAGTTCAGGCCAATCGCCACTAAAGCACATAGGCTGATGCCTTGAATGCTAAAGCCACCAAGGTTGAGTGCCATACCGCCGATACCAAACACTAATACCACAGCAAAGATAATAAAGTTTCGAGGTTGGTCAAAATCAACTTTTGCTTTCACCAAACTGCCTAAACCAACACTGGCTATTAAGCCAAACAGCAGCATCATAATACCGCCCATAACCGCACCTGGAATGGTGTGTAATAATGCGCCTAACTTACCCACAAAGGCCATAATAATTGCCGCACATGCCGCCCAAGTCATAACTCTTGGGTTAAAGGCTTTGGTTAACATTACCGCGCCGGTGACTTCAGAATATGTCGTGTTAGGCGGTCCACCCAATACCGATGCGGCAGTGGTTGCAACACCGTCTCCGAGCAAGGTGCGATGCAAGCCAGGCTTTTTAATGTAGTCTTTGCCGGTGGCAGAGCTAATAGCTAATATATCGCCTATGTGCTCAATGGCCGGAGCAATGGCAATCGGCAAAATATAAATAATTGCCTGCCAATTAAACTCAGGGGCCGTAAAGTTAGGTATTGCAAACCATGCGGCTTCACGCACTGGGGTAAAATCAATAATGCCATGATAAAGTGACAAAATATAACCGACAATAATACCCGATAAAATTGGCATTAAGCGCATAAAGCCTTTGCTAAATGCAGATACTAATAAGGTCGTTAATAATGCAGGTAACGAGATAGATATGGCGAGAGACTGATCAATTAATTGTGTTGCGCCATCGCCAGTTTGACCAAGAGCCATATGAACCGCAACCGGGGCTAATGACAAGCCAATGACCATAATAATAGGGCCGGTAACTATAGGTGGTAAATATTTGCTGATAAAACCAACACCGCGGGCTTTGATTATAGCGCTAAAAAACGCATAAACTACACCCACAATCGCAAGCGCTCCCATAGTGGCAGGGATCCCCCAAGTTTGCGTGCTATACATAATTGGGGCAATAAAAACGAATGATGAGGCTAAAAATACCGGCACTTGACGCTTTGTAACCCACTGAAAAAGCAAGGTTCCTATGCCAGCGGTGCATAAGGCCACGTTTGGATCTAACCCTGTTAATAATGGCATTAATACCAAGGCACCAAAGGCAACAAATAGCATTTGCATGCCTGTTAATACTTCTTTAACCAGTGACTGATGATTTGTTATTTCGTTATCGACATTCGCTTCTGTCTTCATAGCTTACCCGTTAGCACTGCAAGAGCTGTAAAATAGTGTGATGTAGTTTTGTTTTACCGCATTTCGCATTATTTGGTGCCAAATATTTTATCACCAGCATCGCCTAAGCCTGGCAGTATATAGCCAGCATCGTTTAAGCAATCATCAACAGAGGCAGTATATAGGTCAACATCAGGGTGTGCTTTTTCAAGTGCTGCTATACCTTCAGGTGCTGCAACTAAAACCAAGGCTTTGATGTTGCTACAGCCACGCTCTTTTAATAAGTCGATAGTCGCTACCATAGAGCCGCCAGTTGCCAGCATAGGGTCAATAACCAGAGCTAGGCGCTCATCAATTTGCCCAGCTAATTTTTCAAAATAGAACACGGGTTCAAGGGTTTCTTCATTACGGTACATACCCACTACCGAAATGCGGGCGCTTGGGATCAGCTCTAACACCCCATCCATCATACCTAAACCAGCACGCAAAATTGGCACCACGGTCACCTTTTTGCCTTTGATCTGTTCTATTTCTATTTCACCATTCCAACTGTCAATGGTGGTCGTTTCTACCGCTAAGTTTTTAGTGGCTTCATAGGTTAATAAACAGCCCACTTCAGAGGCGAGTTCACGAAAGCGTTTAGTGCTGATGTTAGCGGCGCGCATTAGGCCAAGCTTATGTTTAATAAGGGGATGTTTTACTTCAATGACGCTCATTGTTTGCTCCAAAGTATGCAACTGGAAAATATTTTTGTATATTATACTGAAATCACTTGAAAATGCTTGTGTGTCGGGCAAGAAAATATCGCTTTTATTACGACAGCTAAGTGTCACTAATGTGCGGTGAATAACGCCTTTAGCGTTGTCATTAGTCATTCATAGAGAGGTTGCTAGGCGAATGTAGCGTACACAGATATGCATTTTGCAATCTATGATGCAGTTGTAAAAAACCATGAATCATAATTTTATCTTTAGACAGCAATCAAGTATGCTTAAATATTATGCATAATCAACAGCAGTAATTACGCTAATGGTCACTCAATCATTACTATGGCAATCAGCACAGCAATCATCAGATTTTGCTGAGCTTTGTAATGGTCTCTATGAGCGAGAGTTACTTTCCTTAAGCAAAAGCGATACCGCAACAGTTGCTGAGCTACAAGGTAGAATTAAAAGCCTACCCCACTATATAAAACGTACAGCGTATGCGTTACTCAATGCACAAACACCGTTGCAGCTGGATATTCAAAATGCCAGTTGGTCTGCAAAACAAGCCAATGTTTCCCCGTCATTAAGTCAGCTTTCTGCTTATCCAGAGACGGTTTTTGCATGGTATAACAGTTTTTTGTTAAAACCAGGCTTAGTCGTGCCGATTCAATTAACAAGTCACATTGTACTTGATAGCATAGATAGGGTAGATAACGAACAGCAACGTATTCGCACCAATGTTCACGGTTGGTTCGATTTCAAGGCGTCAACAATTCAAGAAGATTCAATCCGACTGCTTAAGCCTAATAAAAAAGTGATGACAGCAGCCTGTGCTGGTCATCGTTGGCAAAACCAACGCAAATTATCGCCCGTTATGCCATCTTTGCGGGAATTACTATTATCTTGCACCATTAATTGGCGTAACTTTAAACAGCCAGTAACTAATATCGGTAACAATTGAGTTTAAAGTCAGCTTGGGTGTTTACAGCAGGCGTTAGCCATTTATAATGGCTTATTTATATGAGTTTTTAATCACCACTGAGCATTTATATGCGACTGATCACGGCAGTTTTACTGATTTTTTTGGCTTTGTTACAATACCGACTTTGGTTCGGTAAAAATAGTGTGCCTGATTATCTTGCCTTAGAAGAAGAAGTTGCCCGCCAAGTCGCAAACAATCATAAACTTAAGCAACGTAATAAGTTGCTCTATGCTGATATTGATGATTTAAAGTCGGGGACTGAAGCCATTGAAGAGCGGGCTCGACATGAGTTAGGCATGATTAAGCAAGGAGAGACCTTTTTTCGGGTCATCCCAGATGATGACTCAGACAATAAGGAATAGCTGTTCATTATGCTTAATTTAGCAGAAAAATTTTGCGTTGTTGTTCCCGCTGCGGGGGTTGGCAAACGTATGTTGACCTCATGCCCTAAGCAATATTTAACCATTGCCAATCACACTATTTTAGAACATACGGTACAACGTTTGTTGAGTCATGAAGCAATTGCTAATGTTGTTATTGTTTTAAGCGCGCAAGATGAATACTTTGCAACAACTTCGTTAGCCAATAACCAAGCTGTACGCACGGTTATTGGCGGTAAAGAGCGCGTTGACTCTGTCCTTGCCGGATTAAAATCTTTAGATGCCGCACAGCAGCCTTGGGTGTTAGTTCATGATGCCGCCAGACCATGTGTTCGCCATCAGGATATATCGCGGCTGATCCAGTATTGTCTAGCTAATGATCATGGTGGCATTTTAGCGATGCCCGTGCGCGATACCATGAAGCAAAGTCAGTGTGGACAAAAAATAGCGAAAACTTTAGTGCGTAGCCAAATGTGGCACGCGCTGACACCACAAATGTTTAAAACCACAGAGCTGATTCAAGCGATAAGTGCGGCGTTAGCCAACAACATTACCATAACGGATGAGTCATCGGCGATGGAAGCTTTTGGCTATAGCAGCGGTTTAGTCAATGCCAGTGGCGACAATATTAAAATTACCCAGCCAGAAGATCTACAACTGGCCGAGTTTATTCTTAACCAACAAAAAATTAATTTATCTTCAGGGGCATTATGCGAATAGGTCACGGTTTTGATGTTCATAAATTTGGCGGCCCAGGGCCTTTGGTATTAGCAGGCGTAACTATAGATTATGAGCGTGGCTTTGTTGCTCACTCAGACGGCGATGTAGCGATTCATGCCTTGTGCGATGCTATACTAGGCGCACTTTGTCTTGCAGATATTGGCAATCACTTTCCTGATAATGACGCGCAATATGAGAATATTTCAAGCCGAATTTTGTTACGACATGTGGTGAGCTTAATGCAAGAAAAAGGCTATAGGCTAGGTAATGCCGACGTAACCATTTGTGCACAAGCGCCGAAAATAGCACCACACTTATTAGCGATGCGCGGCCATTTAGCCGCAGATCTTGACGCCGAGATAGAGCAGGTCAATGTAAAAGCCACCACTACCGAAAAATTAGGTTATGTTGGCAGAAAAGAAGGGATTAGTGCTCATGCTGTGGTGCTGTTAAAGCCAAGGCTAGCGCAGGGCATTAACGCATGACGGAAATTAGCGCAGAAAGTTACAACAAGCAATTAACCGCCCCTGCACAGGCATTTTTGTATGGCCAACCACAAGCAACGGGGTTATTGCGGCTTCAGCCATCAGACTTTAAAGTTTTTGAACGCTTACCATTTCAACCCTGTGGTGAAGGTGAGCACCTTTTTATTCATATTAGAAAAACCGGCGCCAATACCGGCTTCGTCGCCAAGCAGTTAGCCCAATATTTTGCCGTTAAAGAGTCGCAGGTATCTTATGCGGGCTTAAAAGACCGCTTTGCGGTGACAGAACAATGGTTTGGCGTGCATGTACCCGGGAAGCAAAATTATGATTTAAGCGATTTAAATATCGAAGGTGTCGAAGTTTTAAATTACCAACGTCATAACAAAAAGTTGCGTATTGGCAGTCTAGTGGGTAATCGTTTTGAAATTACGCTGCGTGATGTGAGCCATATTGATGAATTAGTTAGACGTTGGCATGTGGTAACAAACTTTGGCGTGCCTAATTACTTTGGCGAACAGCGCTTTGGCATTAATAATGGCAATATAGAAAACGCACTGCGCTTGTTTGTGGGGCGCAAAGTCAAAGATAAGAAAAAGCGAGGCATGTTTTTATCCGCGGCGCGATCGCTCATTTTTAATCAAATTATCAGCGCTCGTATTGAACAAAATAAGTTCGACAGTTTAATGGCAGGCGATGTCTTGATGCTTGCAGGCACTCAGTCGGTATTTGTTGCAAATACCATTGATGACAGCTTAAGTACGCGACTCGCGCAGCGTGACTTAGATATCACAGCTCCTATGTGGGGGGCGGGCGAGTTAATGAGTAGCGATAATGCACGAAACTTTGAACAGTCGATTGCTGAGCAATACCAAGAATTATGCCAAGGTTTAGCACGTTTTGATTTAAAGCAAGAACGTCGTCGCATTCGCTTAACCGTGACCGAAACCGATATTGAGGTTAATAACGATGTGGTGACCTTATCTTTTTTCCTGCCTGCGGGTGCCTATGCCACAACGGTTATGCGTGAACTCATTAACTATCAAGATATGACAGTGCGGGTACAAGAAAATTCAGCGGCTTCATCCCCCGTTGTTCAGTCAGCTAAAAATAATCAAAGCGAGTCTTAATAGCAACAATGAAGATCTTACTAAGTAATGATGACGGTGTGCATGCACAAGGCATTAAAGCCCTATATGAAGAACTCATAAAGCACTTTGATGTTAGTGTGGTTGCTCCTGATCGCAATTGCAGTGGCGCGAGCAACTCCTTAACTTTAATGAACCCGCTGCGGGCCTATAAAGTCACTAATGGCTTTACTGCCGTCAATGGCACGCCAAGCGATGCTGTACATTTAGGTGCAACACAATTATTGCAACCGGCCCCCGATTTAGTGGTGGCGGGTATTAATCATGGCGCTAACCTAGGTGACGATACGATTTATTCTGGCACCGTGGCCGCGGCCACCGAAGGGCGTCATTTAGGTATGCCGGCAATCGCCGTGTCGTTAGTCTCTAATCAGCCTAAACACTTTCAAACCGCGGCTGTGGTTACCGCTAAGTTTATTGAGCGCCTATTGCAACACCCACTACCCAGCGATCAAATCATCAATATCAATGTACCTGACTTGCCACTTGGGCAGTTACAGGGCATTCAAGTAACGCGACTCGGTCATCGCCACAAGGCCGAAACCATGAAAAAGATGCAAGATCCGTGGCAACGTGATATTTATTGGTATGGACCACTGGGCAAAGAGCTTGATGCTGGCGTCGGTACCGATTTTCATGCGGTGGCAAATGGCTATGCCTCAATTACCCCGTTAACAATTGATATGACCGCTTATAAAAGTATGGCAAAAATGACAGAATGGATTAATGAACTTTCACTATGAAACAACCTAGTATCAATGCCAGAGTCGGCAGTATCGGCGGCAAGTCGAGTAGAAGTGGCGCATTACTAGCGCAAAAATTACATCAAGAAGGTATTGATAATCAACAGGTATTGCAAGCTATTGCCAAAAGCCCGCGTCATATCTTTGTACCAGAGATTTTAGCGCACAAAGCCTATGATAATACCGCTCTGCCCATTGGGCAGGGGCAAACTATTTCTCAGCCCTATATCGTGGCAAAAATGTCGGAACTATTACTTGAAGCCGGCGTGCCCGACAGTATTCTTGAAATTGGCACTGGCTCGGGATATCAAACATCGATTTTGGCACAATTGACTACAAAGGTGTATTCCGTAGAGCGAATTAAGTCATTGCAATGGCAAGCTAAACGCAGGTTGCGTAGTATGGACTTACACAATATTGCCATGAAACACGGTGATGGCTGGCAAGGCTGGGCGAGTAAAGCACCATTTCAAGCCATCATAGTGACTGCGGCCCCGAGCCAAGTCCCCGCCGCATTATTAGAACAACTGGCTGATGGTGGCCGTTTGATTATTCCGGTTGGTGAGCATAGTCAGGTCTTGAAATTAATCACCCGTAATGGTGATCACTTTAATGAACAGCAAATTGAAGCAGTTCGATTTGTTCCCCTTGTTCCCGGCGCTTTAGGATAGATAGTGAAAATATTTTCTGCTTTGTACGAATGGACCTTAAAATGGGCTGAGCATAGGCTAGCCCCGAAAATACTCGCCATTTTGACGTTCGCTGAATCGGTGTTTTTTCCAATTCCACCGGATGTGTTACTTGCCCCTATGGTGCTGGCACAAAGAGAAAAAGCGTGGCAATTTGCAACCTTAACCACAGTGGCCTCTGTGATCGGTGGTGCTGTAGGTTACGGCTTAGGGTATCTGATGTTTGAACCTTGGATCCAGCCACTTATTACAGAGTTTGGCTATCAAGCGCGCTTTGATAAAGCTATGTTATGGTTCAGTGAGTGGGGCGTATGGGTGGTGTTTATTGCCGGTTTCTCACCGATACCTTATAAGCTCTTTACGGTCAGTGCAGGTTTTTTACAGATGGCCTTTTTACCCTTTATGATAGCATCAGCCATAGGTCGAGGATTGCGATTTTTTTTGGTGGCAGGCATCATTC
This sequence comes from Colwellia chukchiensis, assembly GCF_002104455.1. GTDB lineage: Bacteria > Pseudomonadota > Gammaproteobacteria > Enterobacterales > Alteromonadaceae > Cognaticolwellia > Cognaticolwellia chukchiensis. The sequence goes on from NZ_NBOC01000012.1 coordinate 11,766, forward strand.
GTTGGGGCGGCGCGCCAATGGAGCGGAAAATCAAGCAATGGGTTGATGTTTTAGGCTGGCTGTTGGTGGTTGCCATTATCATTGCTTACTTTGCGACACGATAATAGGTGAAGTTTGGTGATGAAAACGCGCTGGAAAAATAGTGTTTTTACTGTCAATGGCATTATAGTCTTAATACTATTGCTGGTTGTCAGCGGCTGTTCAAGTCGCAATAAGCCAGCACCTGTGGTGGATGTACAAGGTTCACTTCCGCTCAGTCAGCGCATAAAAAATAGTGTTAGTGGTCACGAGTATATTGTTAAAAAAGGCGAAACATTATATTCAATCGCATGGCGTGCCGATGTCGATGTTCGTAGCTTAGCTGCAATTAATAACATTAAAGCGCCTTATCACATCTACCCAGATCAAAAGCTGCGTTTGCGTCAAGATTATCCGGCAACGGCTAAGACAGCGACTAAGAGCAAAAACTTTAATTCGTCAAAACAAAAAGTTATAAAAAAACCTATTGCACAGAAGAAAAAGCAGGAGTATGGTGGCAATAAGGTTGAGCAAAAAACAAGCAAGATAGCGCAGCAACCTAAGGCGACATTTTCACAAAAAATTAGCCGATGGCGATGGCCAGCTAACGGAAAAGTAATTAATAAGTTTTCGACAGCAAAACAAGGAAATAAAGGAATCGACATTGCGGGGCGACGTGGTGATTCGGTACAAGCAACTGCAGACGGCATTGTGGTTTATGCCGGCGATGCGTTACAAGGATATGGTAAGTTAATTATTGTAAAACATAATGATGACTACCTCAGTGCCTATGCTCACAACGATCGAATTTTAGTGAAAGAGCAGCAAGTTGTAAAAGCCGGTCAAAATATTGCCAAAATGGGTGATACTGATGCTGAAAGAGTCATGCTTCATTTTGAAGTTCGCTTTCGCGGAAAATCAGTCAATCCTATGAAGTATTTGCCGAAATAATAAGAAAAATTTATAAACAATAAATTGGAGTTAATGTGAATATTTAGTCAGTGAATGTAGCAAAAGCTAAAAGCGGGAGAAATAACATGGGCATAAAAAAACAAGTAGAATGTTCAGGTGTAGCAGTAGCAGTAAAGGATAAGTCGAAAACGAGCAAAGCGGAAAAAACGGCCTCAGAAGACGGCCCCGCGAGTTTAGACGTTACGCAAATATACTTAAGTGAAATAGGATTTTCACCGTTACTTACCGCAGAAGAGGAAGTATATTATTCCCGTCTTGCCTTAAAAGGTGACGACGCATCTCGTAAACGTATGATAGAAAGCAATTTACGCTTAGTGGTTAAAATTGCTCGTCGTTATAACAATCGTGGTTTACCACTGTTAGATCTCATTGAAGAGGGTAACTTAGGTTTAATCCGCGCGGTTGAAAAATTTGATCCCGAGCGAGGTTTTCGTTTTTCAACCTATGCCACATGGTGGATACGTCAAACCATTGAACGTGCCATTATGAATCAAACCCGTACCATTCGCCTGCCAATTCATGTGGTTAAAGAATTAAATATTTACTTACGCACGGCACGAGAGTTAGTGCAAAAGCTTGATCACGAACCTACCGCAGAAGACATAGCCGCAGCACTTGATGTGCCAGTTGAGAATGTAAGTAAGATGCTACGTTTAAATGAGCGTATTGCATCAGTAGATTCACCCTTTGGCGGTGAAGGTGAAAAAGTTTTATTAGATGTGATCCCTGATGAAAAAGCGGGTGGCCCTGAGTCCAAGCTACAAACCCATGATATTAAACATAGCATTGTTGATTGGCTTAACGAGTTAAACTCTAAACAACGGGAAGTGCTAGCGAGACGTTTTGGCTTACTTGGTTATGAAGCTGCGACATTGGAAGATGTTGGCGTAGAAATTGGCTTAACTCGTGAGCGAGTTAGACAAATTCAGGTAGAAGCGCTTAAGCGCCTGCGTGATATTTTGAGTCAGCAAAATTTATCTATCGAAGCTTTGTTTCAAGCCCAATAATAAGACAAGCTACTTACCAGTGGCCATAAAAAAAACCAGTATTTACTGGTTTTTTTATGGCGCCAATATTGCGCTAGCAAAAGTCGCTTGTGCTAGATGATACTAAAGTTGTTCTTTTAATTGGTACAGTATGTCTAAGGCCATTTTCGGGCTAATGTCATTGACATCAAGAGCGCTTAATTGCTCCAGTATCGGGTGATTATTTGCCACCAGAGGCAGTTGTTCGTATGTTGGTGCAACCGTTGCGGCAATCGTTGGCGCTTGGCTATTTTCTAGTTCAGCTAAGCGTTGTTTGGCGCGCTGTATGACATTTTTAGGGACGCCGGCAAGTTGTGCGACTTGTAAGCCAAAGCTTTTACTTGCTGCCCCTTCTTGTACTGTATGCATAAAAACAATGCTGTCTTGGTGTTCAATAGCGTCCAAATGTACATTGGCTAGGCTATCAATTTGCTCTGCCAGTAGTGTTAGCTCAAAATAGTGACTGGCAAATAGCGTGAAAGCTTGGGTTTTTAAGGCAAGCATTTCCGCACAAGCCCAAGCTAGCGATAAACCATCATAAGTACTGGTTCCTCGACCGATTTCATCTAACAGCACTAGGCTTTTATTGGTGGCGTTATGTAATATATTAGCTGTTTCTGTCATTTCCACCATAAAGGTTGAACGCCCGCTCGCTAAATCATCTGAGGCACCGATGCGAGTAAAAATACGATCAACCATGCCAATATTGGCGGCGCTCGCTGGTACATAACAGCCTATATGGGCCAGTAAAACAATCAGTGCCGTTTGGCGCATATAAGTAGACTTACCCCCCATATTCGGCCCAGTTATAATGAGCATTTTTCGGCTTGGGGTTAAGGCAACGGGATTGGGAATAAAAGGTTCGGTTGTCATTTGCTCAACAACGGCATGACGTCCAGCTTCGATATGAATACCACTGTCTTCTTGTAAGATTGGCTTAACGTAGTTAAGGGTATCCGCTCGCTCTGCAAAAGTGTTTAATACATCAATTTCTGCAATTGATTGCGCCAGTAATTGTAGTTGCTCTATTGACGGTAGCAAATGCTCAAAAAGCTCTTCATATAAGCGCTTTTCTAACGCCAGAAATTTACTTTGTGCAGAGAGCACAGTTTCTTCATGTTGTTTAAGTTCATGAGTAATAAAGCGCTCATTATTTTTTAAGGTTTGTCGACGAATATAATCATCGGGTACTTCATGGGCTGAGCTACGACTGATCTCGATGTAAAAGCCATGCACCTTGTTGTAACCCACTTTCAAGGTTTGAATACCGGTACGGGCTTTTTCTCTGGCTTCAAGTTGTGCTAAAAATTCGCTTGCACCTGCGCTTAAATCACGCAGCACATCTAATTCTTTATTATATCCTGGCGCGATCACGCCACCGTCACGAATTAACACGGGTGGGTTTTCAACCAAGGCTGTTGTAAGTAAGTTTTGCAACTCAGGCAACGGTTGGCAGTGCTGTAATAAGTTTGCTACATGCTCTTGATGGCAGTCCAGCAAGAGTGTTTGTAATTGCGGTAAGCACATTAAAGCATTACGCAAGCGAGCAAAATCTCGCGGTCTAGCAGAGCGCAAGGCGATACGAGCCACAATACGTTCAATATCCCCAAATTGTTTTAAGTGATGGTGCAGGTCGAAGACAATATCTTGCTGTAACAAGGCCGCTATGGCATTTTGGCGATTGCTTAAGGTTTTTAATTCGCGCAGCGGTAAATGTAACCAACGCTTGAGTAGTCTTGAACCCATTGGGGTTGCGGCTTTATCAAGTATTGCGGCCAGTGTATTCTCATGGCCGCCTTGCAGGTTTTGGGTTAGTTCTAAGTTGCGCCGCGTTGCGGCATCTAAAATGACGGCGCTGGCAGCACTTTCACTGATGATTGCTCTAATATGAGGCAGCGCACTACGTTGACTATCTTTAACATATTGCAGTAAGCAACCGGCTGCGGCGATACCTAGTGGTTTATCGTCTACGCCGAACCCCGATAACGACTGGGTGCCAAACTGTTTCGTTAACAGCGTATTGGCGGTTGCTAAGTCAAACTCCCAGTCAGGTCGGCGGCGTAAACCTTTGCGTCCGTTAATAAAGTTTGCGCTATCTAGTGACTCTGGGTACAGTAATTCGGCAGGTGATAAACGCTGTAATTCCGCTTGGACTTGTTCTGCAGTTTTCGGCTCGACAATAACAAAACGTCCGCTGGTCATATCTAAATAGGCTAAACCAAATGCTTGTTGGTGCTGATAAAGCGCAACAATTAAGTTGTCTTGGCGGTCTGTCAGCAAAGCTTCGTCGCTCACCGTACCAGGTGTAACAATGCGGACAACTTTTCGCTCAACAGGACCTTTACTGGTTGCAGGATCGCCAATCTGTTCACAAATTGCGACAGACTCACCTAATTGCACGAGTTTTGCTAAATAGCCTTCTACAGCATGGTAAGGCACCCCAGCCATCGGAATGGCGTTACCTCCAGCTTTTCCGCGTGCTGTTAAAGAAATATCGAGTAAATCAGAAGCTTTCTTCGCATCATCAAAAAATAGTTCATAAAAATCACCCATACGATAAAAAATCAATATATCGGGAAATTCAGCTTTAATGGTCAGGTACTGACGCATCATCGGTGTGTGGGAAGTAAGGTCTGGCGTTGTTTTTGTCATTGAATGTCGTATCTAAAAAATGAATAAACAGTTTTCTGGCAGGGATTATGCCACAATGATTAGTATCAAACCTTGTTATTTTTCAAAATACATTTGGGTCTGTTGAACTTTCGAGCTTACTTTTACTGCGACTTGTTTGGTGTTTAGATAAGGCAAAGCATGTGACGTATAGCTCGCGACACGAACAGATGATAACGGCGTTTAAACTTCAAACAAGTGCCGCCTTTGAATTGAATAAGTTTTAACCCTGAAAGATCAACAGCCCTTAATAAAACCTCACCATAAAAATGATATAAAGTCATGGCGTAATATGACATTAGTAACTTTTTTTATAAAAAATTTAAAAAGTTACTAATGTTAAAAAAATTCTTTATATTCAATAACTAAAAAGTCTCGTAAAATATATTTATTAAGTTAAATTAAAATTATCAATAAAAAACTTGATACTGTACGACTATACAGTATACTTGCTGTCATTACACTAAATTAAGCACCTAAGCCATCGTGGAGCATTAAATGAACGATAACAAAGAAAAAGCATTATCAGCCGCCTTAAGTCAAATTGAACGTCAGTTCGGTAAAGGTTCAATTATGAAGTTGGGTGATAATCGCAGCATGGATGTTGAAACGGTTTCAACGGGTTCTTTAGGGTTAGATATTGCCCTCGGTGCTGGCGGCTTGCCACTAGGCCGAGTAGTTGAAATTTACGGTCCAGAGTCAAGTGGTAAAACAACCTTGACCTTGGAAGTGATCGCAGAAGCACAACGCAATGGCAAGGTTTGTGCCTTTGTCGATGCCGAGCATGCACTTGATCCCATCTATGCTGAAAAGCTTGGCGTCAACATTAATGACTTACTGGTTTCTCAGCCTGATACTGGTGAGCAAGCACTGGAAATATGTGACATGCTGACTCGTTCTGGTGCTATTGACATTATTGTTGTTGACTCGGTAGCAGCCTTAACTCCAAAAGCTGAAATTGAAGGCGATATGGGCGACTCTCATATGGGCTTACAAGCGCGTATGCTTTCACAAGCCATGCGTAAGTTGACGGGTAACTTGAAACAATCAAATACCATGATTATTTTTATCAACCAAATTCGGATGAAGATAGGTGTTATGTTTGGTTCACCAGAAACCACCACTGGCGGTAATGCGCTGAAATTCTATGCTTCTGTGCGTTTGGATATCCGTCGAATTGGTGCAGTTAAAAATGGCGACGAGATTGTTGGTAATGAAACACGCGTTAAAGTTGTGAAAAATAAAATTGCGCCACCATTTAAACAAGTAGAGTTTCAAATTTTATACGGCGAAGGTATTAACAGTTTAGGTGAGCTTGTCGATCTTGGTGTTAAGCATGAAATGGTAGAAAAAGCTGGCGCTTGGTATAGCTATAATGGTGATAAAATAGGCCAAGGAAAAGCAAATGCAACTAAGTTCTTAAAAGAGAACCCCGAAGTAGCAAAAGATATTGATACGCGTTTACGCGAGCTACTGTTATCAAAAAATAAACCTGCCGAGACGGTTGAGCCTGTAGCAGCACCAAGCAGTTAAATCTAAAATACATCTAGTTTATAAGCCACTTAAGCATTAAGTGGCTTTTTTTTCGCCAAATTATTGTGCTACCTTAACTAAGTATTAGCACTGGATGTGAGTTATTTTTAACAGCTAAGCGAATTTCTCATGATGTGCTTTAATGCTATTGGTAATTTTATAAATATGATATCGCGCAAATAAACAGAGTGCTAAACATCAACTTATTTTCGAAGCAAAAGTAAATTTATCTTATTAATAAGGAATGAAATATTGACAGTGCATTGATTGCTAATGCAAGCTGTAGTTCAGCCTTTAGGGATAGGTGAGAACTATTTTCGCCATCATCAGCGAGAACATCTTTGAGCATTTGATAATAAAACTGTAAAAAAATGTTGAATAGTATTAAAATTAACCAATAATAAGTTTGGCGTATGTTTTTTTTCCGCGCTATTAACTTCAATGGATTAGGTCATTACAATAAAAACAGGGTGATTGAGTGAAGAAAATATTAGTCGTTTTTTTCTTGTTGTTCCTCACAAATATAAAAGTCAATGCCGCAACGTTTAAAGCAAGTGAGACTTTTACTCAGTTAAAGGCAGCGGTTGCAAACAACGATAGCGCGCTTGCATGGTAGCTGGCTACTCAGTTAGAAGCTGAATATTTAGGTGATGTTGACTTTGACTTTCTCTATGGTCTTGCCGCGTTAAAAGCTCAAGAGAATGAGCGCGCGGTTTATGCCTTCGAGCGCGTCGTCGCTAATCGTCCTAATTGGCTGGATGGGCGCTACTATCTTGCCAGCGGTTACTATGTGATGAAAAACTATCATGGCGTAATTGAGCTTACAGAATCTTTAAGCCAATCAACAAATATCTCCTTGGCGCTAAAGCAAGCGGCATTAACTCTTAATCGACGAGCTCAAGAGGCACTTGCCAGGCAGTCGCTCTATGTCCAACATGCAATTGATGCCAGTTTAGGTTATGACTCCAATGTTAATGCAGGCACAAGTGAAGATAACATCTTTCTGCCCTTGTTAAATCAAGACATCATATTATCTGATAATAGTAAGGAAACCAGCGATGGCTATTTAGGCCTTGGTTATAACTTGCTGGCAACTAAAGCCTTAACCCAATCATCTAAACTTACTTTTTCTGCTGCCAGTCGTCTGCATTTTTTTACAAGCAATTCGGAATATAATCGATTTTATTTAACAACCAATGTGCAATATAACAAAGATTTTGCTGGCTTTAGCAGTAGCATCGGCGTTAGGGCGGTACCTTTATGGTTAAATGATAGCTATTACCGTACGCAATATGGGGCGACCTTAGGTTTAAGAAAAGCACTTGATAAACAGTGGCTTGTTTCAAGTGAGATCTTTGTGGGTCAAACGAAAAACGATATAAATAAGTTGCTGAGTACCGATGATATTTCGTTACAAATCGCTACTCAGTATTTGACGCAAAGCTGGCGGCATACGCTGTCGCTGAGGTTTGCCACAGAAGACAGTGAGTTTCTCGAGAGCCAACATAATAATAGAGAGACCCTAGTGATGAGTTATCTCGCTGACTTTGCTATCAATAGTCATTGGTTAGCAAGTGCCAATATCAGTTTTCAACAACAAGATTATCAAAATAACCATCCGTTTTTCTTTGAAAAACGTGCCGATGATATGTGGTTAATTGGTGGTTCAATTCAATACCAAGACCAAGGTAAGTGGTCTTACCGGCTGGGCGTTACCATGCAAGACAAAGACAGTAATTTAACGCTCTTTTCCTATCAGCGTGTTGACATTCAATTGTCTGCACGGATGAGTTTTTAGGAGTACAAGATGAATAATTTTACGGTTTCAAAACGTAACTTAATTAGCCGAATCCTCACTTATACAGGGCTCTTTTTTGCTACCTTAAGTATGCAGTTTAACGCTTTTGCCAATGACGTTGCAGGTAAAACCATTTTAGCTAAAGGTCAAGTATTAGCCATCGATGAAGACAGCAAGAAAACCCGTCAGTTAAAACGGCGCTCGGAAATTTTTAGTGTTGATAACATCTCTACCGGGAATAAAAGTAAAGCGCAATTTAGCATGTCCGATGGAGGTTTGATTACTCTAAAAGAAAATACCGAAATTCTGATTAGTAATTACCAGTTTAATCCAGATGCAGGAGAAGCGTCGGCAACACTTGAAGTGGTAAGCGGTGGTTTGCGTTCTATCAGTGGTTTAATCAAAAAGAGTGGTGGTGATTATCAAGTAAAAACTCCTGTTGGGAGTATTGGTATACGCGGTACTCACTTTGCGGTAGAGGTAGTTGGGGATGATGTTTTCTTTGCCGTTTATAGTGGCAATATTGATGTGCAATTAAATGATCAAAGTACATTGTCACTCGGCGGAGCAGAAGACTTTAATTTTGCTGCAGTAAATGCTGAAGGGGAAATTACTCGCATGACGCAGGCACCGGCGAATATTTCTTTAGGTTACTCAGCAGCATCAGACAATGAAGACGAAGCAAATAGTGAAGAAGGTAATGCTGAGGGTGACGCTTTAGCGCAAGAGTCAAGTACCAGCCCCTTAAACTCGGTTGAAACTGAGCTTGATGCCGTTGCCGATAATAGTGTTTATACCGAGTCTGAATGGCAAGGCATGACGGGCACTGCAATTGAGGAGTTATTAGCGCAACGTACGGGGACACTTGATTATAGCGATGTCATTCAAAGTAGTGTTGTTTCTAGCGTTGGGCAAGTGAGTGACTTTGCTATTAGCATGACCATTGATTTTGATAATGCTTCAGTACCAGGCGGCACATTGAGCTTTTCAGACAGTGAAGGTGAGTGGTTTGCTGCGTATTCAGGGTTGATAAATATGGATCAACTAGATTTGGGAATCAACTTTGCCTCTCATGGCAATAATAGAGCAGACGGCATTATATTTGCCAGTTTTGCTAACGGCTTAGATGAAATTATCGGTGGCTTTAACTTGCATGAAATTAATAACCCACCAGTGAATGCTGGTGGCTCGTTTAAAATACAGCCATAGACTCAGGAGGAATATATATGTTTAGTAGTAGGTATTTATTCATTATTGCTTCCTTGAGCTTAGCTGCCTGTGGTGGTGGCGAAAGTCAAACGACAAGCGAGAAAACCTCAGAGCAAGTTGCACCGACCGTACCTGAGGCAATAATTACGGTTGATTTATCAGGGAATGCAGGGGCTACACTTTCATCAGTAAAGCAGGTTAACGGTACAGAAAGCACCAATAATGCAGAAATCAATAATACGTTTTCTAATGCAACTGGAACCTTAAGGCGTGCTAGTTCAAGCCTTAACGTGCAAGGTAATTTGACACTAGGTGTCAGTGCATCAGATGAAGATGTATTGAGAAAAGTGTCACTTTATCTTCCGAATGTAAAGCGCACCTTCGAATTGTGTGCTTTAGATTGCACTGCTGACTTTCAAGCAACAGTGACCGGGTTTAACCCGCAACTAGCTAATGAAAGTGCAGGAGCGTTAAGAGTCGAACTTATCGTAGAGGACAGCTTAGGTAATCGTGCTCTTGTAGATGCATTAAATGTAAATTGGCAGCCAATTCAAGTGTCAGCCATTAATGCCACGCGAGAAAGCGGGACTTTGTCGGTATCATGGTCGGGCAATGCAAGTTTGGAGCGCTATAACGTCTATGCGGCAACAGAGCAGGGGATCACAAACTTAAATGCCTTAGAGCTTGAAAATGGGGTACAACGACTGGCCATTAATGGTAACTCAGCGACATTTACAGATGCTGAGCCTAGCAAAGATTATCACCTACTGATTACGGGGATTGATGGCGGCGGTGAAAGCGGAAGTTCACCGGCTATAATTATTCCGCGAATAGTAGGGCAAGTTAATGTGCCTCCCGTGGCTAATAATGATAGTTTTCAAGTCAATGAAGATGAAAGTATAACGGTCAATGTACTGGAGAATGACTTTGACCCTGATGGTCAATCCATTCAACTAGACAGTATATTATTGCAGCCGCTTAATGGCACTTTAACTGTGAGTGAAAACGGCAACCTTACTTATCAGCCAAGGGCAAACTTTAATGGTAGCGATAGTGTAAGTTATCAGATTATAGATAACGAAGGCGCACGGGCTCAAGCCACAGTTTTTTTTGAAGTTTTGGCGGTTAATGATAACCCTGTAGCAATAAATGATACTTATGGTGTCGACCCAACTGGTCAAATAACCGCGGATACTACCAACTTACTGAGCAATGACTCTGATGTTGATGGTGATACCCTGCGTATTAACCCAATACCTGTTGTTGAACCAAGTAAAGGTAGTGTGATCATTAATGTTGATGGTAGCTTCTCATATCAATCAACTGGTATCTTGATGGCCAGTGATGAGTTTGTTTACCAAGTAGAAGATGGTTTTGGTGGCTCAGCAAATGCGACAGTGACAATACTACCTAGTGGCGATATATTACCGCCAGTAGCGCGTAATGATGTTTACCAAATCGACGAAGATAAAACCTTAGTTATTGATAATGTAAACTTAGGTCTTTTAGGTAATGATAGCGACCCAAATAATTTAGCGATTACGCTACAAGAAAGCTTACTTTCCCAACCTCAGCATGGGCAATTAAATTTAGCTTTAGATGGTACTTTCACTTATATACCCAATAGTAATTTCGTTGGTGTCGAGCAATTTCAATACCAAATAAAGAATGAAGCAGAGCTTTTGTCAGAAGCCTTTGTCACTATAACCGTTAACTCTATAGCTGATATCCCTATTGCGCTTGATGATAATTATCAAGGATTTGAGGATACAAAGTTAGTAATCGATGCATTATCTGGACTTTTAGTTAATGATGTCGATTTTGATAACTCTAGGCTAACAGTTAATACCACGCCAATAAACGCGCCACAAAAAGGTACATTAACATTGGCGCAAGATGGTAGTTTTGAGTATATGCCCAATGCAGACTTTAACGGAGTTGATAGTTTTACTTATCAAATCGTTAATGAGAGTCAATTAACTAATACGGCGAATGTTACTTTGACTATTCTACCAAGTAACGATGCGCCAACTGCCATCAATGATAGTGTTACCATCAATGAAGATAGCAGTATTATTTTTGATGTTTTAGCCAATGATAGTGATAAAGATGGTGATAGCATTGCGTTGGTGTCAGTCGATAATAGCATAGCTAATGCCAGTGCAAGTATTGTGAATGACAAAGTGCAGGTCATTCCTGAGCCAAACTTCTTTGGCGAGATTAATGTAACTTATACAATTGCAGATAGTTTCAATGCAGTGAGTACAGGAAGGTTAACAGTCACAGTGCTAGCCGTAAACGATCTACCTTTAGCCATTAATGACAGCTTCAGCCTAACTGAAGACGGTGCGTTAAATATACTGGTTGGCGATGCGAACCAATTGTTAAGCAATGACAGTGATGTTGATGGAGACAGCTTAACAGTCAATACCACGCCGGTTGTGAATGTCAGTAACGGTAGCTTAACTTTGGGCACCGATGGTTCATTTATCTACATACCCACAGCTAACTTTAATGGCACGGATAGCTTTACTTATCAAGTCAGTGATGGTAATGGTGGCACAGATAGCGCGACCGTCAGTTTAACGATTAATGCATTAAACGATTTACCGATCGCAGATGACGCTAGTTTCACGCTTAATGAAGATAGCAGCTTACCGGGAACTCTCGTCGCCAACGATGTCGACGGTGACACCTTAACCTTTAGTGTGGTCACCGGTAGTGATGTTAATAACGGCAGCTTAACGCTTAATAGTGATGGCTCGTTTACTTACAGTCCCGCGCTTAACTTTAATGGCCTTGATAGTTTTACCTACCAAGTCAGTGATGGTAATGGCGGCACAGATACCGCAACTGTCAGTTTAACGATTAATGCATTAAACGACTTACCGATCGCAAATGACGCTAGTTTGACGCTTAATGAAGATAGCAGCTTACCGGGAACTCTCGTCGCCAACGATGTCGACGGTGACACCTTAACCTTTAGTGTGGTCACCGGTAGTGATGTTAGCAACGGCAGCTTAACGCTGAACAGCGATGGCTCTTTTACCTATACACCAACAGCTGACTTCTTTGGCGCTGATAGCTTTACTTACCAGGTTAATGACGGTAATGGTGGCACGGCTAATGCAATAGTCAACTTAACCATACAGGCGGTAAATGACGAGCCACTCGTTTCACCGCAAACCTTTAATGTTGACGAAGATAAAACTGCTGGTGATGCGGTAGGCACTGTATTAGCAAGCGATAAAGAGGGCGATACACTCACCTTCTCATTAACCGCTGGCGATACTGGTTTATTTCAAATAGATGCTAATACCGGCGCAATTACTGTCAAAGGCGTAACACCATTAGACTTTGAAACCACTGCCCAGCATAGTGTTACCGTAACCATAGACGATAATGGCAGCCCGACACCAGAGTCAGCTACGGCTGTTATTACCATTAATGTTAATGATGTGCTTGAGGGAAGTGCAGTATCTGAAGTGGCAGGTTTTGGTCGTGCTGTATTGGGCTCACTAGAGCTTACCGGCAGCAAAACCCAAGCTAAGCTAAATAACGCAGTTACCGTTGCGAGCAAAGTATATTTTATTGGTAGTGTCGATAATGTTGATAAAGATGTTTCTGTTGTTGCCTACAATAATGACGGCTCGTTAGATACAAGTTTTGATGGCGATGGCAAGAAAGTCTTTGATTTTGGTGGTAATGAGTATGGCAAAGCAATTGCTGAAATCGCTGGAGACTTATTTCTTGTTTTTGATCGAGATTATGGCGCTTATACTGAAGCTTGCTTTTTAAAAATTGATGCTACTGGTGCTATAGTGACAAGCTTTGCTGATAATGGCTTGCGCTGCACAAATGAGCAAAAAATCATCGCAATTAATGATGCTGTTTATATGGAACAGCCTATCATTCAAGGAGTTAGTACGTTGCCTAGTGATAATCATCCCGCTATCGTTGCGGTTGGCAAAATACAAGATAATGGTAGTGATGATACCGATACATTGATTATTCGCGTTGATGAAAATGGCAGTTTTAAAGATTTCACACCACTTGATGGCGGTGATTCTGAGCATATTAGGCGTGATGTCAGCGCTGCTAACCTAGATGATGAAGCCACCACTTTATATAACCCGCATAATGTAGAGATTATGCTCGCTGGTAACGTTGAAAGAGGTAGTGAAAGCGATATATTCGCATGGATATTGAATCCAAAAAACTCAGATCTCAATTATGATAACTTCAATACATCGCAACCATTAATAATTGATGTATCGGGTAATAATCTAGACGACAAAGTACACGCCATAGGTGGCGAAAACTTTGGGGGTGGCGGACACACTGCGCATATAGCGGGTTCTACGATAAACGGTGGAGAACAAGATGCCTTTATTATAGAGCTTGATAGTTTTGCCGCCTATGTGCCGAGTTTTGGCACTAACGGCATTGCCATTTATGATGTCGATGGCACTCCAGGTACAGGTACGAGTGAGTTTACCGGTTATGTTTATGATTATGGTAACGACGACTTATATTTAACTGGTAATCTATTTGATGGTACTAATTCTCAACTTTTTTCGACTCGTATTTTTAAAGCCGATGGCAGCGTAGATAGTGCCAATTATGGCGTCAATGGTTATCAGGTGATCGACTATGCTGGAAACAATGCTTACGCCTTATCGATGAGTCAAGGAAGTGGTCAAGAAATGTGGGCAGCAGGCTATGTTGAGTCAGGCAGTGATACTAACATGATTATCAGCGCTTTTGATTCTAGCGGAGACGCCTACAACGGCAATGACTTTGTTAATGGTAAGAATACCTTAGCGCACTCCAGTGCGCCATCAGACGATACCGTAGCGCAGGTTATTCAAATTCAAGTAGGTGCGCAGAGCGGTAAGTTCTTGGTTACTTCAACCGCGAACGATGGTGTTAATAGCCATATTGTTTTGACCAGATTCACCAGTGCTGGATTACTTGATACTAGCTTTGATACTGACGGTCATAAGCAATTAAAAATTGGCACCAGTGCAGAAGTCAAAGGGGTGTTCGAATTAGCTGATGGCAAGTTTATTGTTTATGGCACTGTCACTGAAGCGACTGTTAATAATGGTTTTATAGCCCGTATAGAGCAAAACGGTATTTTAGATTCAACCTTTGCCAACAGTGGCATTTATACCACTGCCGCATTGGGGGCGAACAATATTCATTTCAACCAAGTTAAAGCTGACAGTTTAGGCAACATTATTGCCGTGGGTAACTATGATATCGGGAGTAAAAGTGCCTTGGTATTACGTTTAACCGCAGCGGGTGCAATAGATACCTCATTTAATAGCTTAGGCTATGTGGTTGGCGCGAATACTGATGATTACTCTGCGCTTGAGATAGATGGCAGTGATAACATTTATGCTGGTGGTAACCGTAATACCGGCAGTCAAGATATGTTATTGATCAAGTATTTAACGACCGGTGCCGTAGACTCAACCTTTAATAGCAACGCGGGTGAACTGGTTGTTGATGTTGCCGGCGGTGATAATAACGTAGAGTTTATCGGCTTTGACAGTAGTAACAATTTGTACTTGGTGGGCAATGATTTAGTAACTTTATCTGATGATAGAATAGCTGTTGTTAAAATATCGAGTACTGGTGTTTTAGATAATAGCTTTTCATCAGACGGTAAAGCCAGTTTAAGTATGGCGCCGATCACTGCTGATTCAGGCATGACAAGTGCAGCGATTGATAGCAACGACAATATTGTGGTGGTGGGCTTTAGTGATGCTTTGGGGAGTCGCAGGCACATGATAGGGCGCATAACCCCAACGGGTAATTTAGATAATGTCTTTGACTTTAATGGCTATGCAAGAATTGATACCTGTAGCAATACAGCCCAGTTAACGTCATTGATCTTACTTAATAACAGCTCATTTATTGTTGCTGGACAATGTTACGTTAATGGCACAGAAAAGAAAAATATCGACGTTAGTCATTACCAACTTAATTAAGTTTTACAATAAAAATAAGAGACTTTATGAGAGTAGAATTTTTCGGTGTTCGGGGCTCAACTCCAACACCGGGTAAACATACCCTATTATTTGGCGGCAATACTTCTTGTGTTTATATTTCCTTGGCAAGTGGCGAAGATGTTATTTTAGACTCAGGAACAGGTATCGTCGCTTTAGGAAATCGTTTAGCCGACGTTAATAGTGAGATCAATATCTTATTAACGCATAATCATTGGGATCATATTCAAGGTTTTCCATTTTTTCGCCCCATTTACCAACCTGATCGTAAAATTACGATTATACCTGGGGCAATTGACGGAGCTGACAAAGACGCGATTTTAACGCAAATGTCAGGCTCTAATCACCCAATAAAATACCCACAATTACCGTCAAACATTTGTCTTTTGGCGGATAAGTCTTTAGCCAATAGCTTTGAAATCCCCGGTTTTATAATCAACACCCAGCGCTTAAATCATCCCGATGGCGGCAGCGCATACTGTCTATTGGCGTCAGGTAAGAAAGTTGCTTATGTTACCGATAACGAATTAAGCTCGCCAAATCAGATGCATACCTCTTGGCAGCAATGGCTAGACTTTATTGCCGATGCCGATATGTTAATTCACGATGCTCAATATATTGACGCCGACTTGCCGGTAAAGTCAGGCTGGGGGCATAGTACCTTTTCAGAGGTGGCAAAATTAGCCTGTCAAGGCAAGGTGAAAAGCTTATATATTATTAGCCATGATCCGACTCGTAGCGATGATGAGTTATTAGCCATAGAGCAGCAACTGCAAACGCAATATCAAGGTCAGCTCAATATTTATTGCGCGCGCGAAGGCACAGTCGTGGACTTGGCCAAGTCATAGATGTTTGCTCATTTGCGTTCGAAAAGTTTTCTCGTGGGTATTGCCATAACTTTGTTAGTGATTGGCTTGAACTATATTCGTGTCGATAACGTACAAAAACTGCTGCAACGTGTGGAAGGAATTTTATACGATGCCCGTTTACTCGCAACCTTACCCGCCCAACCGCGAAAGTTTGATGAACAAGTGATCATCATAGATATTGATGAAAAAAGTATGCGCGAGCAGGGTCGCTACCCGTGGAGTCGTGGAAAAGTCAGTGAGCTGGTTCAAAAGCTCATGGATGCCGGGGTGGTGGTAGTCGCGTTTGATATTTTTTTCGCTGAGCCAGAGCGTAACCCTGTTGAGCTTGTTATCGCCAATAACCAGCACTTAAATGCCAAACAGCGTACGCAGCTAGCTCAGCTTGCCGATTCGGTCGACTTTGATAACACCTTTGCACAAACCCTGAAAAATTCCGAAGTGGTATTAGGGTTTCTATTTGATGATAGTGCAGAAACGTCTGGTCAGCTGCCAGAAAGTGTTATCGACTGGCAACATAACAGTGAGCAACTATCAGAAATCGGCCGTTTTAGTAAGGTATTGGCCAATATCGCGCCGTTACAATCTGCCGCCACTGGTGCAGGTTTTATTAATTCCGTGCCAGAAAGTGATGGCTTTATCCGAAAAGCTTCTTTGGTGCTTAATTATCAAGGGCAATTGTATCCGTCATTGGCTTTAGAGGCGGCGCGTGTTTATACCTTAGCTGAACGCATTCAGGCGAAAAGTAAAGTAACCGCCAATGCTACTTGGCTGCAAGGTTTGAGCTTCGGTAATCACTTCATTCCCACCAATGAAAAAGGTCAAATATTTATTCCTTATAAAGGGGTAGAGCGTAGTTTCCCGTATATTTCTGCCACCGATGTGTTAAATGATCGTGCTGGTGCTGAATTATTGGCAGGCGCGGTGGCTTTTATTGGCACTTCAGCAGTCGGTCTGGCAGATTTGCGAACCACATCAGTAGGCGTGCAGTACCCAGGGGTAGAAGTTCATGCTAATGTTTTTGAAGGTTTGATACACCCTGAAATTTTACCTGTTGAACTCGATTTTACCTTAGCGATTGTTTTTACGTTACTATTAGTGACCGGCACTGGCTTGTCAATGCTAATGGTTAAGCAAGGTCCGAGCAGAATTTTGATTATTTGCATCGTGAGCTTTGTGTTACATGTTGGTTTTAATTGGTACTGTTGGTGGGCGCTAAAAATAAGTTTGCCGTTATTTCAGGTCTTATTATTAATCACCTTGTTAACGATTTATTATGGTTCGGTTGGCTTTGTTTCAGAAAATATAACCCGCAAAAAAATAAAAAGCATGTTCGATCAATATGTACCGCCGGCGTATATTGAAAAGCTCATACAATCTGATCAAGGCGCTGAGCTTAAAACAGAGCGTAAAGATATGTCGGTACTTTTTGCTGATATTCGAGACTTTACCACCTTATCAGAGCAGTTTACGCCAGAAGAGTTAAGTGACTTTTTAAAAGAGTACTTAACAGAAGCGACACACATTATTTTTGATAATAAAGGCACGATAGATAAATACGTCGGTGATATGGTGATGGCATTATGGAATGCACCGTTAGATGATGCCGATCATGCCATAAATGCCGTCCTTAGCGCATTGAAGTTGATAGCCTTAACGGAGTCCTTAAGTGCACGCTTTGTTGACAAAAATTGGCCGAAAATTCAAGTTGGTATCGGCATAAGTAGCGGTGAAATGGTAGTCGGAGATATGGGCTCGACTTACCGTAAAGCCTACACTGTGCTCGGCGATGCGGTAAATTTAGGCGCAAGAATAGAGGCCTTGACCAAATATTATGGCGTTGATATTTTAATCTCTGATAACACCTATCAAGCAGTTATAAAACATGATGTTATCTGTCGAAAAGTTGATAGAATACGAGTGAAAGGTAAACTCAATGCCGTGGAGATATATCAGCCGTTAGGCTTAGCGACAGAGCTTAGTGACGATGTGCAAGCCGATGTGATATTACATGAAAAGGCTATTGAAAAATATTTGTCTGGGGACTGGCAACAGGCGTTAATCTTGTTTCAGCAATTGACCGACCATGCTAATTTACCGACAAAAGTATATAGTATCTATAGTGAACGAATAGCGAACATGCGCGGCGATATTAATGCAAGTGAATGGGATGGTGTTTATAGCCATGAAAGTAAATAATTTATTATGAAAAAAGAATCATCACAGCAAGCAGCTTTTCAGCATCTGTTAGATATCAGTATTCAATTAAGTAAAGAAGAAAATACTGATTTGCTGATGGAAAAAATCTTATTTGCCGCGGTTGAAGTCGCTCATGCCGATGCTGGCTCTATTTACCTTGTCAACGACGCCAAAGAGCTAGAATTTCGTACTATCTATAATAAAAGCATGGGTTTGCACTTAGGGGGCAGTTCAGGTTCTGCCATTAACTTTCCCGGTGTACCACTGTTTATTGATGGTGAGTATAATCGGTCCGCGATAGTTGCTCATGCGGCTAATACCGGTGAAGTGATCAATATTGATGATGTTTATGCTACGTTGCCGTTTGACTTTAGTGCTGCGCGCAAAATGGACAACAAAACCGGCTATCGAACAAAGTCTATGTTGACCTTTCCATTGCAAGATCATACTGGTGACATCATCGGCGTTATACAATTAATTAACGCGATAGAAAACGGCGAAATTATCAGCTTTTCTTCCGAGGTCGAGCAGCAGTTATTATCGTTTGCGGCCTTAGGCGCTATCGCTTTAACCAATCGGGCGTTGATTTCAAACATGGAACAATTGTTTGAGTCTTTTGCAAAAACCATAGCTGCAGCAATCGATGCAAAGTCAGCGCATACCGGTGGACACTGTAAGCGCGTACCTGAGTTAACCTTAATGATTGCCGATGCGGTCAGTGCTTATGATGAAGGCCCGTTAGCGTCATTTAAGCTGACAAAACAAGAGCGCCATCAACTGAGTATTGCCGGTTGGTTGCATGATTGTGGCAAGATAGCGACACCAGATCATGTGATGGAAAAATCAAGAAAGTTAGAAACTATTTTTGATCGTATTCACTATGTCACTGCCAAACTAGAAATTGCCAAACGCGATATTGATCTTAAATATCAAGCTGAAATGATCAAGGCACTTAAATCTGGCAAAGCAATACGAGTTGAGCAACTAGAGCGCGAGCGCGATAATGCCCAAAAACAACTGAAGTTAGACAGTGCCTTTTTGCAGAAAATTAATGTCGGCGGGGAGTTTTTAACCGACAGTCAAGAGCGTAATATCCAGAGTATTGCAGAGCGCTATCACATTGTTATCGAAAATAAACCGCAACCGGTACTGACTAGCGATGAAGTAGCAAACTTAAGTATTAAGCGTGGTACTTTAAATAATGAAGAAAGAAAAATTATTCAAAAGCACATGGATGTTACCTTAGATATTTTGCAAGCGCTGCCGTTTCCGAAACATCTTGCTAATGTTGCTGAATACGCATTGGGGCACCATGAAACTATGGATGGTAAAGGCTACCCACGAGGTTTAACCAAAGAACAAATGTCAGTGCCCGCGCGATTGATGGCGTTAGCCGATATTTTCGAAGCCTTATCGGCTGCTGATAGACCATATAAAAGTGCCAAGCCGGTCAGTGAGTGCTTAAAAATTATGAGCAACATGGTGAAAAACAACCATCTTGACGGTGATTTATTTGCTATTTTTGTCCGTGCAAAAGTATATGAGCAATATATTCATGCCTTTGCCGATCCTCAACAACTTGATGAAGTTGATGTTGAAGCCTTACTGAGCGAGTAACTGCGCCTGCATACGATTGCAACATTAAATTACCAGTATTAATACAGAGGCAAACTCTTGCTTAATAATCACTCACACTACGCGCTAATCGAACATTATTTGCAACAACAAGGTGAGCTTGCCTGGGTCATGGCAACCATAGTGAATAAAGTGGGCTCTAGTTATCGCTCGCCGGGGGCAATGATGTTAGTCAATAGCCTAGGGCAATCACAGGGGCTCGTCAGTGGTGGCTGCCTAGAAGCGAATATTGTCTTGCAAGCAAAAAAAGTGTTTGATACTGAGCAAGCACGCTATATTGAATATGATATGCGTGAAGAAGAAGGCTATGCCGCTGAGTTAGGGGTAGGTTGTAAAGGCAAAATTGGCATACTATTGCAATATTTAACGCCTGGTCATACCCGGTTGTTAACACGACTTTTTCAGCGCTTACAACAAGGGCAAACAAGCTATTTACAGCACCGCTTTGTTAGTACCGAGTTAGACTCCCTCAATACCTTGCACTTATATGCCGATTCAGGCGAATGGCTAATGAGCAGCTCGTTGGATCAAGATAGCGCGCAACACATCTTGCCGGAAAAATTCGTAAACAGTCAGAACAAGCATCAAACTTATCAACTTGCACAATCAGCGTTATCTTACAGTAAGATATCAGCCCCGATAAACTTGTGGTTATTTGGCGGTGGCTCAGATGCGCTACCTTTAGTAAGCATGGCAGCACAGTTAGGTTGGCAGGTTACGGTTGTTGATCATAGATCCAGTTATGCGCGCGCCAGCCATTTTAAACACGCCAAACATATTGTTAGTGTTCACCCTGACGACTTCTGCGATTTTGCCGCACTAGAAAAAGCCGATGCTGCAATATTAATGAGCCATAATTTACAACTAGATGCGGCATGGCTTTCCATATTACATCAGCAAAGTAAGGCCCAATATATTGGTTTATTAGGGCCCTTGGAGCGTCGACACAATGTTGAAGCGCAAAGTAACATTCGCGATCAAGCTTGGTTGTCTCAGCATGTTAATGGCCCCGCCGGTTTGGATATTGGTGGCGAATTGCCTGAGTCGATAGCCTTGTCGATTTTAGCGCAGTGTCATAGCGTGTTACACCATCGAACGGGGCAATCGTTATCGGGGCGATTTATCAATAAACCCAATACCGACAGTGAAACATTTACAGAATAGGAACTAGATCAAATTAAATATTTTTGCATTCATTACAATGAGCGTCATTAATAGCGCTGCTTTTTGGGGGTTGAATGTTGTATTTGTATTTAGGCTATATTGCAGCGCAATTGTATGCGGTGACTGAAAAAATTATTGTCTCTCAGATATCGGCATTAGCAATATTTTTCTCAATTGTGGTGTTTTTTCTTTGGTCGAGCTTTCCTGTCGCCGGCTACTTATTGGCAAAATTATTGCGCGCCAAGGGGGCACTTAACCCTAAGTTATTATTTGTTTTTGGCTGTAGTTTTGGCGTTTTAGAAAACACGTTATTTCATTACAATATTTTAAGCTATGGACAAGAAACGTTAGGTACCTTTATTGTCTTTTGTTTGTCGTTTGCGCTGGCATATTTTAGTGACAACAAACCAACATTTAAGCCAGCACTATAGCCACTAAACCATAACGGATAAATTAAGTTTCAGCAGAAAACTAAACGTTTGCCGCTTGCTGCTTTATTTCTTGCTGTGTGTGTTCAACTAAATCAGCAAGGCTATTAATTACCTTATGTACACTACTGGGTAGGGCGTCGAGATCGAGAGCGTCAATTAAGTTTTTTACCGCTAAACCGAGTTCAGTATCCCCTTCAATTTGTAATCGACGTTGAAAAAACAAAGTATCTGGGTCTTGTTTACGGCCGGCAATGAGCAATAAATCATCGCCAGCGGCACTAAAGCTGACATCTTCCGGTATAGCTTGGCTCGGCGCTGCCATGATTAGCTGCCCTGCTTGAAAGCTTAACCACCAATGTAGTTCAATATCGGTGATGGATATTTTCAGCCATTTGTCAGTTAAAAAAGCAAAATCGCCATCGTCGAGCGCTTCTTTAAATACTGAATGTAGGGCGGGAAGCAGCAAAGATTTTTGTACGGCAAAGGGCACAAAACGCATACTTGGCTTTAATAACTTTGGCACCAGTGACAGAGTATGGCGACGCACACTAAAAGGAAGTTGATGTAAATTAAAGGGACGACTAAACAGGCTAATCACGGCTTTTCCTTATTTTGCGATGCTTGGCAGGCAGCACAATAGCGGCCTTTATTTTGGTCGCTAAGGTTAACATGCGAGCTGTTTAACTTTTATGAAATAGATCAAGGATAGCCGCATACAATAAATTAATCATTAACGATAGCGAGTTTATGCATTAGTTATTTTATATCAAATAATGTCCTTGCCAAGCTAGGTACACTGCAGCCTCTACTTAGTTTAGCGTGGAATGTTATGGAACTATTATGCCCGGCAGGTAATTTACCTGCCTTAAAAACGGCCATCAACAATGGTGCTGATGCTGTCTATATCGGGATGAAAGATGATACGAATGCCCGACACTTCGCTGGTCTTAATTTTAATGACGGTAAATTGGCGAAGGCAGCTGACTATGTGCATCAGCATGGTAAAAAGCTGCATGTCGCGATAAATACTTTTGCTCACCCTGGTGGTGAAGAGCGTTGGCGCACTGCAGTTGATAATGCGGTTGCTATCGGCTGTGATGCCTTAATTATTGCTGACTTAGGCATTTTAGATTATGCCGCCACGAAATACCCAGATGTTGAACGCCATGTTTCTGTGCAGGCCTCTACCACCAACTTAACTGCCATAGAGTTTTTTAAAGACAACTTTGCCGTAGAGCGCGTGGTGCTACCTCGGGTATTGTCAGTGCAACAAGTGCGGCAATTAGCAAAAAACAGCCCTGTTAAGCTAGAAGTATTTGCCTTTGGCAGCTTGTGTATTATGTCAGAAGGGCGCTGTTACCTGTCATCATACATGACTGGTGAATCACCGAATACCGCTGGTGCATGTTCACCGGCCAAATATGTGCGGTGGCAAGATACAGAGCAAGGCTTAGAAAGTCGCTTAAACAACGTTTTAATTGATCGTTACCAAAGTGATGAAAATGCAGGGTACCCAACCTTATGCAAAGGCCGCTTTGAAGTGGATAATAATGTTTATCATGCCTTAGAAGAACCCACCAGTTTAAATACCTTAGAGTTAATTCCCGAGTTGGTCAAAATGGGCATTGCCTCGGTAAAAATAGAAGGCCGTCAGCGCAGTCCAGCATATGTTGAGCAAGTAGCGAAAACTTGGCGTATGGCGCTTGACCGTTTTGCGCAAAACCCAGAAAAATATCAAGTTGAACAAGCGTGGATGAACACTTTAGCGAACTTGTCTGAAGGTAGTCAAACCACGCTTGGCGCTTATCATCGTAAGTGGCAGTGATCAAAAAGGCACTTTAATCGACTTTTATCATTAATTATCGCTTGCGCCTAACGAGTCACTTGCGAGGGTGCCAGCTAATATTAGGATCTCATTATGAAACTCTCACTTGGCCCAAGTTTGTTTTTTTGGCCGAAAAACAATGTTGAAGCCTATTATCAACAAGCCTTAACCAGCAGCGCAGATATTATCTACCTTGGTGAAACTGTCTGCTCTAAGCGTCGAGAATTACGCGCCAAAGACTGGATAAACCTAGCGAAAGAACTAGCCAGTAATAGTGATAAACAAATCGTTTTGTCCACCATGACATTATTAGAGTCGCCGGCAGAGCTTCAAACCTTAAAGCGATTATGCAGTAATGGTGAGTTATTGATTGAAGCAAACGATTTAAGCGCAGTGCAAATGATGCATGAGCAAGGCTTGCCTTTTGTTGCGGGGCCGGCGATTAATTGTTACAACTTAGCGACCTTAAAAGTGTTACTTAAGCAGGGAATGAGTCGCTGGGTGATGCCTGTCGAGCTGTCAGGTGATTGGTTGAAAAAGCTACTGCAGCAAGCCGAGCAAGCCAATA
Source organism: Colwellia chukchiensis (assembly GCF_002104455.1). Classification (GTDB taxonomy): domain Bacteria; phylum Pseudomonadota; class Gammaproteobacteria; order Enterobacterales; family Alteromonadaceae; genus Cognaticolwellia; species Cognaticolwellia chukchiensis. The sequence continues at coordinate 35,696 of NZ_NBOC01000012.1, forward strand.
TTCGCCAGCAGTTTCAATGTGAAGTGTTTGCGTGGGGCTATCTACCCTTAGCCTATTCGGCTCGATGCTTTACTGCCCGTTCAGAAGATAGACCCAAAGATGATTGTCAATACTGCTGTATTAAATACCCGCAAGGGCGAAAAATGAATAGTCGCGAAGGTGAGCGGGTATTTATTTTAAATGGCATTCAAACCATGTCTGGGTATCAATATAATTTAATCAATGAAGTGCCTGAAATGGCCAGTATTGGTGTTGATATTGCACGCATCAGTGCTGATAGCGAGCACGCTTTTACTATGCTTGAACGCTTTGGCCAGCAGTTAGTTAAAGCGCAAAAATACCCGCTAGATGGCGTTGCAGAATGTAATGGCTATTGGCATAAAATTGCCGGCATGTCGGTGGCATAATGCGGTAATGCATACAAGATTACGCGCTTAGTTCACGGTAGCATTTATTATTAACACCCAGCTATCACAGTGTGATGGCAATTTGCGCTCTGACGACTTGCTAAATGTACATAAATGGCGATAATAGCGTCGCCATTTACCTGTTAGCGATAAGCGAAAACTTAGCATGCGCCTTGATAAATTTATTTGTAAAAGTACCGAACTAACCCGTAGTGAAGCTAAAAAAGTACTAAAACAAGGTAAGGTGACGGTTAATCAGCAGGTGATCAAAGACCCAGCAACACAAGTGCATGAAAACAATGCGGTTTGTATTGAGGGTGAACAACTAAGCGCCCGCAGCTCTCGTTATATCATGCTGCATAAACCGGCTAATACCATTTGCTCTAATGTTGATGAGGTTTATCCGTCACTGCTGCATTTGCTTGATGTCGATCGCGCTTTTGAACTGCATATTGCCGGTCGCCTAGACGCTGATACCACGGGTTTAGTATTAATTACCGATGATGGGCGCTGGTCTCACAATATCATCTCGCCAAAAAAGCAGTGTCAAAAAGTCTACCGGGTATGGTTACGAGACTCGTTAAAAGCCGATACCGCTGAAAAATTTAACCTGGGTGTGCAGTTGCAAGGTGAAGCGAATTTAACGCGGCCGGCTAAATTAGCAAAAGTTGCCGATAAAGAAGTGTTACTCACCATCACTGAAGGTAAATATCATCAAGTTAAGCGTATGTTTGCAGCGGTTGGTAATAAGGTGGTGGGCTTGCACCGCGAGCAAATTGGGCCAGTAAAGCTAGCAGATTTACCGCTACAACATTGGCGTTATTTAACGCCAGCTGAAGTCGACGCCTTTGACTAATACCTAACAGGGCGGCTGCTGTTGTAAGTGGTTATGACAGAGCACTAAGCTAAAAATAAAGATTAAACTTTCTGCTACATTTGCCGATTTAATAAACAATAAATGTGTTTTTTAATGTTTTAAGAGAAAGTTGAATGGATGTATCAGTTGATCTGTTACCGCCTACCTACGCGGTGAAAACAGAAACGCTCAGTAAAGAGCGTCGTCGGCAACCGTCAAATGGCAATACCTCAAAGCGCTCAAAAAAATTACCAGCAAGCGAGTCAATGGCGCCGCCAGTAACATTGGTGCCAAAGCACAATAAATTGCCTAATATCGAACGTCGTAGCGGCAAAGATAGGCGTCATCAAGCGATGCAACGAGGGCGTTGGCTAGAGTCACGTATTCGTAAAGACCGAAGAGCCAGTGCGTTACAGGTTTTTGTTAAGGTCTAGCTTAAGCAAGACCAGTGTCGTTATTTAATGCTGTTCACTAAACGCGTGAGTGTCATTTTATAGCGGTTTAATATCTTTGTGATCTCGCCGCTTGATTTTAGTTGTTCAATTACTTGGTTGATAGCTTTAACGCGCGTGCTTGCTAAGCTTGGGCTAAAAGCACAATGAATATTATCTTCACTTAGTGTGATGGTCGAATCATGGTTGCTTTTAAAAAAATAGTCGATTTCAATGGCGGAGCCTACAAAACCTGAGATGTGCTGACTGCGGTACTTTTTATAGCTGCCTTCAGGAGTTAAGCTTGCGATAGGCAGCACATGGTTATTATCAAAAAATGGTGTCAACGCTGGATAAACATAACCAAGCGTGGTGCCAATTTTCAGCTCGCTAACACGCTTGAGGTCATCAAGGCTTTTTAAACCTTGGTTATTGATCAACAGCGTAGCATTTTGATAAATAACACCACTCCACTGCAGTGTGTTTGCTCGATACCATTTAGGATTAGCGACACAACACAAATCAATAAGATTGTTTAGTAGTGCGCTTTCTATTCTTTTTCGAGGGATGGCAAGCATCTCTAATTCTAGATTCAGTCGATCAGCGATAGCATGCGTGATATCGAACAAAATACCACTGCTAGGTTGGCCGTTATTATCAAAAAACAATTGCGGGGCAATATTTTGTTGATAATAAGAGGTGCGTAGCTTTTGTTCGCTTGCTAATGTTTTGTCTGCGAGCAACGAGAGGCTTAACATGATGTAAAAGAAGTAGTTTTTCATGTAGGGTGCTCCTCTTGCCCACAGGCTTATGGTGGTGCAGTTACTTTTTTGCCTGCAATTGATTGAATTTAGCTAATTGTTCTTCAGTTGCGGGTAGCTGATGCTTGGCTTTCCACTCACTATATGGCATGCCATAAACTTGTTCGCGGGCGGTGTCAATATCAAGCGCAACGCCGAGCTTTTCTGCTTCTGCCACGGTCCATTTTGAAAAGCAATTACGACAAAAGCCTGCCAAGTTCATTAGCTCAATATTTTGTAAGTCTTTTCGACTATCTAAGTGCGCTAATAAACGGCGAAATACCGCAGCTTGAATTTCAATTTCTTTATCCATAATATCCTCAATAAATTGCTAGTTAGCCTGTCATACAGCTCAAAAGCGTGTTAATTGTTTTCTTTAGGTGTTGGTTTTGTATACGGCCTAATTTGCACTATCATGCCCATATAAGGGTGATCAAAATAATGCACTTCACCACTGATCACCCGTCTGTTTTGTTTAAAGGCAATCGCTTTCATGGGTTTAGGCATTTTATCACGAGCAAGAGAATCTGGTGCATTCGTGCTGGTGCTACTCAACTGTGCCGTGGCAAACTCGGCTAAATCTTTATCTAAAACAGAAAAGTCAGCGCTAATAAACAAGTAATGCTGTAAATGAATATTAAAAAAACCATCAATAAACCAAGGCTGAATCGGGGCGATTGGCTTAGCAATTGCTGTTGACGGCATATTAGTCTCAAACGGTGTACTTAACCGTTGCTCTAGGTTTAGGCTTGCTAATAATTCATCACTGTTGTCAGTGATATTTGCTAAGTTATCAATAATAGCCGTTAATTGCTGCTGCCGAGCTTGTGCTGCGTTTTCGGCATCTAGTGCTTGCTGCTCGGTCGCGCTTAATAACAGTGGTTGCTGGGTATCACTTGCCACCGACTGAGCTTGCAATTGTTTATTGTAGCGTTTCAACTGTTGTTGATAGTAGGCGGCAAAGTTATCACCCGCATAAATTTTTATTGGTGTTGCCTGCTTTTTTGAACGTGCTACTTGTCGCCAGCCCATATGCAATAACGGTCGAAAATTTTTGCTGTAGCGCAAGTCCGTGATCACATCGCTAAGTTGCAACGATTCACGGCTCAATAAGTGCGTTTGATTATTAATACCCTGTTCTGCAGCATCAATGCGTAATGGTACTTTATTGACGGTAAAACCATCATAGTCAAAATTAGCATCATGGTGCGATAAGTTAGCAAAAAAACTTGGCGCTAATCGGCAAAGCAGTGTTGGCTCGTTTATCGGGGTATATTGAAATTTAAGCGTTTGAAACGCTTCTTCAGCCGCTAATACCAAGCGTTGCTGGCGCTGCAGTGCTTGTTGCGATAACGGCGCATTAATGACTTCAAGGTCTAAAGAAGCTTGGCTACTGCTTGCACTGTTGGTTGTTACGCTGGCAATTGCATTGGGCGCTGCATGCTCATTATTTAGATTCACTTTTTTATCAGCTGCATCAGATATGTTATCAAGATGGTTGTTTTGCCCTAAATCGGTGTCATCAGTTAAGCTAAGTTGTTGCGCGTTATCGTTGACAGTTGTGGCAAATCCCGCCGGTGTGTGGGCAATTTCTGCGAGTGACTTAGCGCGAAAAAGCTTGGGTAGTTTTGCTTTTTGCGCCACTAAACTTTCTGCATAGTATGGCGCATCACAGCTTGGCAATAACTGCTTTAGGCTGGCAATATCCGGATTTAAATAGCGTGCTAGTAAATCTTCAGCCTGGGGATAGTTGGGCAACTCACTACGCTCTGGGAAGTGTTCTTTTAGCTGTGTTTTGTCGCCTAATTGGCTAAAAAGAATAACTTCTACTTCAAACCAGCGTTCAGCACTTTCTTGTGCTGTCGCGGCGAATGAGAGTGGCAATGCTAAGACTGCCGAGCAGAGCCATAGTCGTGTTAATTTCATTCAGTTTCCAGTTAGTGGTAGTTTAGCCAATCGATACACTCGTTATCATAGCAAAAGTAAAGCAATACTTAAATTTTCAATTAGTTAGCTTTATCAGAAGTTAACTAATTGTGGCTGTTATATTTTTAGCTAGTGTTTATGTCTCTCGCACTTGGTTTGCTAATTCGTTTAACAGGGTGGTGATCAATATAAAGCGCGCTTTAGCATCGTCAGTAGCTTGCTTAAACTTTAGTTTATTTGCCCCTTCCATTTTATATATTTTAGGCTGTTGCTGAATTAAGCCTATGATAAACATAGCGTCGACTTTTGTCTCGCTGCTAAACTCAATGCTACCACCATTAGGCCCTGCTTCGATTCGGGTGATGCCTAATTGTTCAGCTTTAAGCTTAATTTTAGCGATATGAATTAAGTTTTTTGCTGGTACTGGCAGTAAGCCAAAGCGGTCAATGAGCTCTACTTGCACTTCGTCGAGAGCTTGTTTGCTTTTACAACTAGCAATGCGCTTATAAAGACTTAACCTGAGGCTCACATCGAAAATATAGTCGTCAGGCAACAGTGCGGGTACTTTCAAGTCGACCTCAGTTTGTGTTTTCATGACTTGCTCAAGAGTGAGTTCTTTACCGTCTTTTAAGGCCGCGACCGCTGCATCTAACATTTCCATGTACAAGGTAAAGCCGACCTGACTCATAGAGCCACTTTGATCTTCACCTAACAGCTCTCCGGCGCCACGGATTTCTAAGTCGTGCGTGGCGAGGGTAAAGCCAGCACCTAAATCTTCTAAATTGGCGATGGCTTCAAGACGCTTTTTCGCATCTTTGGTCATGCGCTTTTCGTGTGGCGTAAGTAAATAAGCATAGGCTTGATGATGTGAGCGACCGACGCGGCCACGCAATTGATGTAGTTGTGCTAAGCCTAAATTATCGGCGCGATCCATAATAATGGTGTTTGCACTTGGAATATCGATACCGGTCTCAATAATGGTAGTACATACCAAGACATTATAGCGTTGGTGATAGAAGTCGCTCATAATGCGTTCCAGCTCACGTTCACGCATTTGCCCATGGGCGGTGATAATTTTCGCATCGGGTAATAGTGCTTGAATATCAGCAGCGGTTTTCTCTATGGTGTCAACATTGTTGTGGAGAAAATATACTTGCCCACCACGTAATATTTCCCGCAAAATGGACTCGCGGATCAAGGCATCGTCACGTTGTCTAACAAAGGTTTTTACCGCTAAGCGTTTGGCAGGAGGCGTGGCGATAATAGATAAGTCACGCATGCCGCCCATGGCCATGTTTAAGGTGCGCGGGATAGGTGTTGCGGTTAAGGTTAAAATATCAACATTGGCGCGTAATTGTTTGATTTTTTCTTTTTGTTTTACGCCAAACCTATGCTCTTCATCTACGATTAACAGCCCAAGATCTTTATATTTAATGCTGTTTTGCAATAGTTTATGCGTGCCGATTAAAATATCGACTTGCCCCGATTCCACCGCTTTAATAATGGCATTTTGCTGCTTAGTTGTTTTAAATCGAGACAATACTTCAATGCTAATCGGCCAATTGGCAAAACGATCGCGAAAGTTCTCATAGTGTTGCTGCGCCAATAGGGTGGTTGGTACTAAAATCGCCACTTGTTTATTGTCATTGACTGCCACGAAAGCAGCGCGCATTGCTACCTCCGTTTTACCAAAACCAACATCCCCACAAACTAACCTGTCCATGGCTTTAGGTGATAACATATCACTGATCACGGCATTGATGGCTTGTTCTTGATCTAAGGTTTCTTCAAAGCCAAAACTGTCGGCGAAAGCGCGATAGTCCTCTTTATTTCGGGTAAAACGATAGCCTTGATTACTGGCACGTTTTGCGTAAATATCGAGTAGCTCAGCAGCAACGTCTTTGACTTTCTCGGCCGCTTTTTGTTTTGCCTTACTCCAGCTGTCGTTACCTAGCTTGTGCAAGGGCGCGTGTTCAGCATCGGTGCCACTATAGCGGCTAATTAAATGTAATGATGCAACCGGCACATACAATTTAGCGTCATTGGCATAACTTAGCATTAAGAATTCAGTTGTCAGGCCACCATTTTCTATAGTTTGTAAACCCATATAGCGACCAATACCATGTTCAATATGAACAACAGGTTGACCTATACTCAGCTCGGCGAGGTTTTTGAAAATTGCATCGTTTTGGCTTTCAAGTTGTTTATTACGACGTCGTGTTTGTCGAACTCTGTCACCTAGCAAATCGGCTTCGGTAATTAAGGCGACGGCATTTTTCTTGGCGCTACCTTTAGCTTGAAAAACAAAGCCAGTGCTAAGGGCATTAACGGTAATACCTAGTAGCGCGTCGCTGTTGATAAAGTCTTCTATGCTGGCAAAGGTGCTTGGTTTGAGCTTCGCCCGTTGCAGCAACTCTAAGACGCTTTCTCGTCGACCTTGGCTTTCGGCGACAAACAACAGTTTATTGGGGGTGTCTTTGTTGTTAATAAAGCTATTGAGCAGTTCAAACGGCTGCTTGAGTTTATGATTGATGGTGAGCTCAGGGAGTGCTTGTACCGCAAATTGCACTTGTGAGCTTTTCACTTCATCTTGGTATAGATCCGCCTTTAAGTCGATACGGTCAAAGGGTTTTAAGGCACGATAAACTTCTTCGCTATTGAGGAATAACTGACTTGGCGGTAACAAAGGGCGTGTGGGATCATAGCGTCTGTCTTCGTAGCGATAATTAATATCGGTCCAGTAATGTGCTAAGGCGTGGTCAATATCACCACTGACAATCACGAGCGTGTTTGCAACAAGGTAATCGCATAAGGTGTTGGTGTGCTGAAAAAATAGCGGTAAATAATACTCAATGCCAGCGGGCATAATACCATTGCTAACTTGGTGGTAGATAGACTCTTTGTCTATGGTGCTGGTAAAGAGCTCGCGATACTGACTGCGAAATAAGTTTGTGCCGGCAGTATCGGTAGGGAACTCATGTGCTGGTAATAAGTTTATGCCGTCCACTTGCTCGCTTGAACGCTGGTTTTCAGGATCAAATAACCGAATATCTTCAATTTCGTCATCAAAAAAGTCGAGACGATATGGCGATTGACTGCCCATAGGAAATAAATCAAGGATCGCACCGCGAGCGGAAAACTCGCCATGTTCCATGACCTGTTCAACGTAGCGATAACCGCTGGCTTCTAGCTCTTGTCGCATTTGATGTAAGTCTTTGCGATCGCCTTTTTTAATGATCAGGCTGTTAGCTTCTAAGTATTGCTTTGGCGCTAAGCGTTGCATTAAAGTGGTGATGGGCACGATAACAATGCCATGCTCCATGCGCGATAATTGATACAGAGTGGCCAAGCGCTGAGAAATAATGTCTTGGTGTGGCGAAAAGGTATCATAAGGCAAGGTTTCCCAGTCGGGAAATAAACAAATAGGCAACTGCGCTTGTTGGTTTAAGCTGGCAAGCTCTTGCTCTAATCGTAATGCTGATGGCGTATCATGAGTTAATAATAAAATGGGCTGCTGCGTCGATAATGCACCATGAAATATTGCTAAAGTGGCACTACTACCCGGCAAATTTTGCCAGCTTTTCTTATCGGCATTTTTGCCTCTACGTTTAGCTAAAACCGGGTTAAATAAACTTACATTTTTACTCATGGTAGTGGGTCACTAAAAAAATTTTTGCTATCTTAACATGAGTTTGTTGGCTGAATTAACCGTTAAATCAAGCATGCTTGCTTAAATCATAACTAAACTATCAGCATTACAGTGCAGATCTGGGTATTTAAAGCGTGTATAATAGCGCACCATTGAATTATGACAGTGAATTATGACAGTGTTAACACTCAAATTGTCGGCAATTATGCTGTGAATAATTTAGCTAACACTAACCAACAACAACGTCAGGTTTTTTGGAGAAGTTTTTGACTAATAACGATGTTTTACGTCGCCTAAGATATACTTTTAATTTTAACGATCAAAAGGTTATTGCTATTTTTGCGGCCGGAGAAGTCACGGTAGCACGCGATCAAATTAGCAATTGGTTAAAAAAAGAAGATGATCCCAGTTACGTTAATTGCCCCGATAGCACCTTTGCGGCATTTTTAAATGGCTTTATTAATGAGCGTCGTGGCAAAAAAGATGGTGCGCCTGCGAAAACGGAAAAACGCTTAAATAATAATATTATCCTGACCAAACTGAAAATAGCCTTTAATTTAAAAGCCGAAGATATTATTGACATGCTAGCGCTAGTGGGCTTTCGTTTGAGTAAGCCAGAATTAAGTGCATTTTCTCGCAAAGCGGATCATAAAAACTACCGTGAATGTAAAGACCAAGTGCTGCGCAATTTTTTACAGGCGGTAGATAAGAAGTTTCATGTTCAACGTCGCGCTAAAGTTCAGAAAAACAATAACAATGTTGATGAAAAGCAAGATAAGCTTGCGGAAACATTAGCAAATAAAAATTATAAAAGCGCAAAAGCTAACGCCAGTAAAATTTATCATAACCCTAATAAAACGCCTGCAGCAGCCAAGAAAACCGAGCGTAAAGTATTAAAACTTAAGCCAAAAGATATTTGGGGAGAATAACTTTCGCCTTGAAATTTTGTTGTGTTAGCAACTAGGTATGCTATAAAACTGATGTGCTATAACTAAGTTATATTGTTACTTGTTCGATTCTAAATAAAGATAAAAATAAGGAATTAATCATGTCAGAGAATACAGAAACACCAACAATGCTTGCGCGACCCTCTTGGTTTATGCCGGTTGCTATAGTGGCACTGTTGTGGAATTTATTAGGTGTAATGGCTTTTGTCGGTCAAGTTACCATGACACCGGAAGTGCTAGGGCAATTATCCGAGCCAGAGCAAGCACTGTATAACAATACGCCGTTTTGGGCAACAGCGGCTTTTGCGCTTGCTGTTTTTGCGGGGGCTTTAGGTAGTTTAGCCTTGTTAATGAAAAAAGGTATTTGCTATCAGTTGTTTATTGTCTCATTGCTCGGCGTTTTGGTACAAATGTTCCATGCATTTGCACTGAGTAACTCGTTTGAAGTTTATGGCGCTAGTGGCACTATCATGCCGATATTGGTGTTAGTTATTGCTTTTGCCTTAGTACGTTTGGCGGCTAAAGGTCATAACAATCATTGGTTTAGTTAACGGCGGTCTAACTAAGCTATAATCTTATACTTAAGCCTGTGTTTGCAGGCTTTTTTATTAAATAATGACTGCTCAGAGTCATATGTTTGGCGATTAAGCCGATTGTAAATATCGATGAAAAAATTCATTTACCGGTAATACCTTTCTATGTGGTTAACAATACAAACTAAATTTTTGGGCATGGTGCTATGCGCAATTGCCGCGATTATAGCTAGCTTAGTGGCAACGCGATATCAAGCGCCGGTGATGCTGTTTGCACTGTTGTTAGGATTGGCGCTACACGCTTTTTATCGCAACAAAAAAGTGCAAGCTGGTGTTAACTTTTGCTCGCGCGAGTTACTGCGCTTTTGTGTCGGCTTGCTAGGGGTGCGAATTGCCTTTGCAGATATTGTTGCTTTGGGTATAGCGCCACCTTTAATTGTTATGGTCAGTATGGGCTTAACGATATTACTTGGCGTTTTATTGGCGCGTATTCTAGCGCTGCCAAAAACTTTTGGTGTATTATCAGGCGGTGCCGTGGCTGTGTGTGGCGTGTCGGCTGCCGCAGCCATTGCAACCGTGTTACCTAAAGATAAAGCACAAGAAAAATACTTTGCCATGACCGTCATTGGCATTACTACTTTTAGCACATTATCGATGATTTTTTATCCTCTACTTGCTAGCTACTTAGGCTTTTCTGACCAGTTAGCGGGGGTTTTTCTTGGTGGCGCAATTCATGATGTTGCCCAGGTCATAGGCGCAGGCTATACCGTATCGCATGAGGCTGGCGATGTTGCCACTTATATTAAGTTGCTGAGAGTGGCTTTATTAATGCCGATAGTGATGATGGTATTTTTTGCCTTTAAGGAAAAAGATAGCAAAATGAGCGGTGGCGTTAGTGCCTTTATTCCGGGCTTTTTGATCATGTTTTTCGTGTTAGCGTTACTTAAAAACCTTGGCTTAATACCGCTATGGTTAATCGAGTTCATTCGTAGTCTGTCGAGTCACTTACTAGTGGTCGCTATTGCCGCTATTGGTGTTAAAACATCATTAAAACAAGTGTTAAGCTTAGGTTGGCGCCCAGTAGTGTTAATGGCAAGTGAAACGTTAATATTGGCGGGTTTGATCATCACCGCATTGATGGTTTTTTATTAACTGCCATGCCAAAGAGCTCTTGGCGGTAAATTAATGCTCTGGGTCGATAGCATTTGCTGCACTGATGCGAGCGACTCTTGCTGCTTCTTCAGCAAACGCGGCTTTAATTTCTTCTAATACGGTATCAACATTGGCTGGCGCCGTGTTTGCTTGGTATAACCCCGTGAGTTTGCTTTCGGGACTTAATTCACCACGAGCAAAAAGCGCCCACATTTCTTGTCCATACTGACTGTCTTTTAGCGCCGGACAAAACTGGCTGTAGTAATGCGTCATATTATCGATATCACGCATTAGCATAGCTTTCGCATTATTGTTGGCAGCCGCATCAACGGCTTGGGGAAGGTCAATAATCACTGGACCATAATCGTTTACTAAAACATTAAACTCAGATAAGTCACCATGAATAATACCTGCGCAGAGCATTAATTTAACATAATGCATTACTAAAGCGTGATCTTCTTGTGCTTGCTCTGCCGACATCACCACATCATTTAAACGTGGCGCGACATCGCCTTGTGCATCCGTGACCAACTCCATCAACAATACGCCGTCGAAGCAACCGTATGGCTGTGGCACGCGCACACCTGCGGCGGCTAACGTATACAGGGCGTCAACTTCGGCATTTTGCCAAGCAGACTCTTGTTGGCTGCGGCCATATTTTGAACCTTTTTCCATGGCACGGGCGCGACGGCTATTACGGCTTTTTCTGCCTTCTTGGTATTGTGCGGCTTTTTTAAAGCTGCGTTTAATAGCTTCTTTATAGACTTTTGCACAGCGAATATCGTCGCCACAGCGCACCACATAAACAGTGGCTTCTTTGCCACTCATTAATTGGCTGATCACGTTATCGATTAGGCCATCTTCAACAAGTGGCTGCAGGCGTTTAGGAACTTTCATAGCGCCGTTATACCTTAGTTAGCCCTAGGATACCAGTAAGAATAATTCCTATTGATATTATCAATCACACTAAAGGGTTATGGTCAGTCTATTTCACTTGATGTTAACCTGGGTGCCAATAATAATATTGGCACCTAGCTATAACGACGAAAACATGATGCTCCCATTTATTAGCCAATTGCCAGCGCAGCAACAAACGATGTGGTTGGCAGCCTTGAGGCAAGCCATGCCAGAAGAACAAATAGTGTTGGCGAATTCGCTAACTAGGGCCGAGAAAAAACAATGTCAGTTGGCGATTGTTGCTAACCCTGAGCTTGCGTCATTAGCAGCCTTTGAGCAATTAACTTGGCTACACAGTGTTTGGGCGGGTGTTGAGCATTTAATGACATCACTAAAGGGTTCACCGATAGCTGTGGTGCGTTTAGTCGACCCTGTTCTCAGCCAAACCATGGCACAAGCGGCATTAGCTTGGAGCTTATACTTACACCGCGACATGCCACGCTATGCCAAACAACAGCGTAATAAACACTGGCAACAATGGCCCATTGTGCCGGCAAATGAGCGCCGTATTGGTATTCTTGGCTTAGGAGAGTTAGGTCAAGCCAGCGCGACACTATTACAGCAACAAGGCTTTTCTGTGATGGGCTGGAGTCGCAGCGAAAAAAAGCTGACTAATATTGCCAGTTTTTTTGGCGATAAGGGTTTAACAGAGCTGTTGCAACAAAGTGATATTGTATTGTGTTTGCTACCACTAACACCAGCGACCACAGGGCTGCTTAACAAGCAACGCTTGGCGTTATTGCCCACTGGCGCCGCGATCATTAATTTTGCTCGCGGTGCAATTGTAGATACCCAAGCCTTGCTTGATGCGTTAGATAACAATCAGCTTAGTCATGCCGTGCTTGATGTGTTTGAGCAAGAGCCACTCAGCCAAAATAGTGGCTTATGGCTACACCCAGATATTACCATTTTACCGCATATTTCAGCGCCAACTAACCTCACGAGTGCCAGTAAAATTGTCGCCAAAAATATTCGCCAGTTTCGTCTAACAGGCAAGATTCCGCCAGCGGTTAATAAAGAAATTGGCTACTAATCATCAGTTGCCACGGGCATCAATTCTCACCACTTTTGCTCGCCAGTGGCGTGGCGATAACGAGGTAGCGCTGATCGGCTGTAGCTGTGATACCTTGGAAAGGATAGCATGTGATCAACACTAAATGAGCGCCATTGGCGGGTAATGGCAGGTGCGCGGCGGTGCCATCGATGACCCTAATAGCCGTTACTTGATAACTTTGTTGATGGCCGTGCACATCAGTTAAGTTAATAATATCTTTTAATAACAGTTGTTGTAAAAATGCAAAATGACTGTCGCGATGACCTGCAACAACAAAAGGTTGCTCGGCATGACTTTGGTTAAAGGGCGCAATTGCCGCCGCTGAAAATGCTAAACTGGTGGCATCACCGCCATTTAAAAGCACAATATTTTTCGCTAGGCGCGGGACACTTAATTCGGCTAGCGCAAACGTATCTGCCCAAGGCCAAGGTTTAATGGCGAGTGGCGCCGTACCTTGCTCTTGGGCTGCTAATGCTTGTTGCCAACTGTGATAAATAAGCTGCTGCGACAACCAAGCCTTGGCAGGTAACCAACTCGCATGCAGTGACATTAACAGTCCGAAAACTAGCGCCAGTAGGGGAATTATTTTGCCCATGTCATTTAACCTCATGGTGTTTTTGTTGTTGGTGGTTTGCGCGCTGATCATGGTTGCTGTTGATTATGCTTGCGCCAGCGCAACGCCAACAGCGCTAGCACTATCAGCATTGCGCCAAACAAGCATTGGAGCTGCCAACCAAGGGCCGTTTTTGGCATAGCCAACAATAAATTCTCATGGGCCTGAGCTAGCGTGCTGAGCTGACTTTCGATTGTGCTTTTCGCTTGCAATGGCATATCAGCTCGCTGTTTTTCGATGGCAATAAAACTGGTGTATGGTGACAATATTTGATGCGCAAGCGAGGTTGCTATCACCTGAGCTTTAACTTGCTCTGTGTTGGCCCCAGTAACTAAGGTGTCAATTAAGTCTGCTATTTTATCTCGTGCCCAAAGACTAGCGATGCCAGCTGCGGGCGAGTTGTCGGCGATAATGACTTGTTGATACCAAGGGCTACTGGCAGTTTCTCCGTCAATTTGTACACTGTTAATCGGCAGTGCTGACTTGATGGCTATTTGCAACGGCTCAGCTAAATACAAGTCAGGGATGCTTTTTGGGTAAACCTCTAACTGTGGATGAGCTTGGCGATCAAAGGTGAGCTTGATATTACGCATAGCCGGTTGGCTAATTTTTGTCATTAACTCTGATATTTGTCTTTGCACTTGGCTATTTTGTTGGATAAAGGTGGCGCTACCACGGCCAAATTGGGCAGCTTTTTTCATAAAATAGCCGTTTGGCGCTGCGCCTATACCCACCGTAAAGAGGCGTGTGTTGTTCGGCGCTTGCGCCAATAATTGCATTAATTCAAATTCATTCGCGACTGCGCCATCAGTAATAAAAACGATTTGCCTAAGGGCTTGCTCCATTTGCTGCTGTGCTTTATTCATTACTAAGGCTTGGCTCAGGGGCCGATACATTTCAGTACCGCCATCGGCTTGTAAGCTATTGATAAATTGTAAAGCTTGGTTAAGGTGATGCCTTGTTGCCATTTTTGTATTATTAAATAACAGCGTCGCATGATTATTAAAGGCGATAATATTGAAGCTATCGGCGTTTGAAAGTTGTAACAGTGCCAGTTGCAAGCTCGCTTTTGCTTGCACTATGCTTGCACCTTGCATTGAGCCTGAGGTATCTATAATAAAAATGATATCGCGGGCAAAACTGCGCTCATGCTCAGTGTGCGGTGGAAAAATCGTCAATAAGGTATAGTAATCATCGGCGATTTTTTCGCTAAAACTACTGACTTGCGGTGTTTCGCTTGGCTGCAATTGCCAGTGCAAGTTGAAGTCGCGATGGGCGATAATGGCCTCATCGGCTAAGCGAATTAAATACCCAGGTGCCTGATTGGGCAGCTTTTCACTGACGATCGGGTGGCTGTTACTGCCTAGGCTTGCAAGCTCAGCGCCGGCATTCAGGGATAGCGTAATGCTAGCCTGACTCTTGGCTAGCGTGTTAGCTTGGTTTGCAAAAAACTCTACGTTGTGCTCATCAGGCGCCTGCGCGCTATATTGACTGTGATAACGGTTTGTAATAGCTAAAGGTAGGTTGAGACTAAGTTGGTGCTGCTGAAAGTTGACCGGCATGATAAATTCCAGTCTAACCACAACTTGGCTTTGTGCCGGGATATTAGCAATCTGATTGCTAAACAGATTCGGTCGTTGTTGTGTTACTAAGCTTGCCTTTTTCCCTTGTTGCTTGGCTTGTTGATAAAGCGCTTGTGCCGTTTGCTTTACCATCACTTTGCCAATAATTTCTTTGTCAGCCACTTTTATCGTTAAATGTTTTACCGCGGCATCTTCAGGTAGTGGAAATTGATATTTAGCGGACAGCGTCATGGCGTAGGGATTAATAAACACTTGTTGGACATTAACATAAGCTACTAAACCACTGATATTGACATTGATAACTTGATCGACGGGCAAGGTGGGTGTCTGTTGGTTGTCTGCCTGCTGAAAAACCAGTTGTGGGCTATTAATTAAGGGCTTTGCCTTGGTGGCTAAATGGCGCGCCTGAGCGGCATCGTTGGCGCGTGCCCAAGGCGCAAGTAAGACCGATAAAATCGCTAGCAAAGCCAGGAGTAACGTCATACTCAACCAGACTCGCCGCTGCTTTTTGCGCCTTTGCGGGTAAAGAGTGGTATCTTTAGGGTCAATTAGGATCAACTTTTTATGGGGGCGTAGCATGTCTTGCTCCAACAGGGGGATGATGATGCTATTACAACAAGGTAAAAAGTCGCGGGTGGGGTAACAATCAGGCAATCTGATGAACAATGATGGCAACATTATGGCGCAGCGAGATTAACTCACTGTATCTAGCTTGCTTACCCAGAGCTAAACCTGAGCTTAGCCAATGCTTGAAGGCAAACCAGCCATCAACTATTGGACGTTATAAGGCTTTATTTTCCGCCAATAGCTGGTGAGCTTGCGCCCAAAACTGGCTGGAAATTTTATTGATGACATTAGATTCAGCGTTGATCAAAATAGCAAACCCTAAACCTAAGCTTGGTGAGTAGCCAATATCGGCCCGAAAACCGGCAACCCACCCTGAATGGTAGATAATGGGTTGACCGTTAAATTGATATATGCGCCAGCCATAACCGTAATGCGCGTCGGTTAAATGCTCGCGCCAATAGCGTCGGCGTAGATCTTTTTTGGTTTTTATGCGCGGTGTGGTTAGCTCATTCAGCAATGCCGGCGATAACACCTCAGGGTTATGCCCTAAGTTTGCTATTAACCATTTTGCGAGATCGGTAATACTGGCATTCACGCCAGCCGCCGGAGCAACTTTAAAATAATCAGGTTCAACTGTCACGGTACGCCAAACATAGCGTTTAATGGCTTTGCCAGCGCTATTTTTACGGCCAGTATTGACCTTTTTTCTTAGAATATGGGGTTTGGCGGTGTTGTCTTGTGTTTGAAATACGTCAATACCCACAGAGGCATGGGTCATGGCTAGTGGTGTAAAAATACGTTCTTGCAGCAAGGTGCTATAGCTTTTATTTTGGCTCGCTTCAATGGCGGGCTGCAAAAAACCATAAGCAATATTTTGATAGCCATAACATTTTTCCGGTTGGCAAATAGGGCTCACCCGATCAAAGCGGCTAATAATTTTTTCCATACTCCAATTTTCATGTAATAAATTGTCGTAAGCATTGGGCATTAAACCACTGGAATGACTCAGTAAGTGCTTAAGTTGAATTTTATCCGCCGCCCCTTGACGCGCTAATTGGAAGTTAGGAACATACTTGGTAATGGGGTCGGTTAAGTTGAGTAGCTGCTCTTGAGCCAGCATAGTGGTTAAGGTGGCGGCAAAGGGTTTAGACACGGAAGCGAGTCGAAATACGGTGTTGGCATCAACTTTTGTTTCTTTGCGGGTGTCGGTATGGCCAAAGCTTTCAATGGCAATAATTTGCTTGTTATGGACAATGGCATAGGCCGCGCCCGGAATATTAACCTTGGTTAACTCGCGCTCGATAGCGGCGGAAAGTTTATTGTTAAAACTTTGTAAATCAGAGGCATAACAAGCAAGAGAGGAAGAAATTGTTGCAAAAAACAGCATAAAACGAAACAGCATAGTTTTGCCCATATCGATAAAACGCACAATTCTAGCGAGTTAGTCGGCAAATAAGAAGTAGTTTTTTCTGCCCAGTTGAGCAAACTAACACGCAACTTTGCTGCTTCACACAAGTGTTAACCGGTTATGAAGGATACGGGCTTTGCTGAGTCTGTGCTAAGTTAAGGTTTGTATCGGTTGTCAGCACCATGGCAATTATCGCCGTACAGGCGTTCAGCTCGGGTTAATCGTCAGCGCTATACACTAGTGATCAGCTGCTAATGATCGTGCGCTATCGCAATTACTTGCGTTGTAAGGATTAATGAGCAATGAGCCATCAAATATAAAAAAGGATGAAATATGAAAAACTTTCGCCGTCTTGCGCTACTGAGTCTTGTTAGCCTGACTTTTACTCACGCCAGTGTTGCCTTTGCAAACTCTAGCTTGCCAAACCATCGCCATATTTCAGTTACCGGCCAAGCGGAGTTGCAGGCCATGCCCGATACCGCTGTCTTGCACTTAAGCGTACAAAGCATGAAACAAACCAGCTTGGACGCAAAAAAGGATTTGGATCAACGAGTGAATAGGTTACTGGACGGTTTGACCGACTTTGGCATAGCTGAAAGCCAAGTGTCAGCATCAAATATAGCAACAGAAGCAAAACAAAACTATAACCGTGGTGAGCCAGCACAAGTGCTTGGCTATATTGCTCGCCGCAATATTAAGGTAACTTTAACTCAATTAGATAAACTTAATGACTTTATGAACTTTGTCTTAAGCGTCAACATTAACGCAATTCGCAATATTGAGTTAAAGTCGTCAAAAGAGCAGCAACTGCAACAAGAGGTGAATAACCTAGCGGTGAAAAATGCCAAAAATAAGGGCCAAGCGTTGGCGAATGCTTTTGGGACAAATTTAGGGGCAATTTACAGCATTAATGCCAGCTCTAATCATAGCTTTCATCGCTATGGCGCGAATAATGAAGCCTACCCAACTAGCGCTCGCATGGCAGATAGCATGGCAAAAGCCGGGCGTTACTTGCAAGAGAATATAGTTTTTACTGCCTCGATTAGTGTGGTATTTGATCTTGAGTTATAAAGGAGAGTGCTATTGACAATACGCTGAGTCGCTGATGTTTTATAACTTGGCGGCAATTTTTGCTGGCTGTGGCTTTTTAAAGTGTGCCAATAAGCCTTGTTATGGTACTAAGGTGCCAATTATTCAGTGGTTAAAATACGCTAATCTTGTCGGTAAATGAATAAAATTTGGATCCCCTTATGCTCAAAGAAAAAGTAGCCTTAATTACCGGCTCAACGAGTGGTATTGGTTTAGCAACCGCCCATGTACTAGCGCAACAGGGTATAAACCTAGTGTTGCACGGATTAGTGTCGGCCACCGAGGGTCAAGCCTTAGCCAATGATTTTATTGCGCAATATGGTATTAATGCCATATTTGATGATGCCGACTTGCAAGACGTTGCCAGTATTGAACGCTTAATAACCAAGGCGATAAGCACTATGGGTAGTGTTGATATTTTAGTTAACAATGCCGGCATACAACACACGCAAAGTGCGGAAAGCTTTCCACTGGAAAAGTGGAATGCCATTATTGCCATTAATTTATCGGCTGCTTTTCATGCCATTCAATTTGCGCTACCAGCGATGAAACGCCAAGGCTGGGGGCGTATTATTAATGTAGCGTCAGTGCATGGTCTGGTTGGCTCGGTAAATAAATCGGCTTATTGTGCCGCTAAACATGGTTTGGTGGGGTTAACGAAAGTATTGGCATTAGAGTGTGCAGAGCAGGGTATTACCGTCAATGCAATTTGTCCTGGTTGGGTTGATACGCCCTTGATTAATGATCAAATATCGGCAATTGCTAAACAGCAAGATAGCAGCTTTGAGCAAGCTAAATACCAATTAGTGACTGCAAAGCAACCTTTACCTGAAATGATGGCGCCGGCGCAAATTGGCGAGTTTATTTTATTTTTATGCTCAGATAGCGCTAAAAGTATCACAGGTGCTGCCTTACCTATGGACGGTGCCTGGACCGCGCAATAAAATTTCACCCTCTAAAATCTTGCCAGCCTAGGTATTGATGGCTCTTTGTGGCTAATAAATCCTAGGCTTTTTCGTTGCAGACAAACGCTAAGTACTGACCTCCCTGTCAGCACAGCTTTTTCGTTCCAGACAAAAGCTAAGTACTGACCTCCCTGTCAGCACAGCTTTTTCGTTCCAGACAAAAGCTAAGTACTGACTTCCCTGTCAGCAGTTCAGTAAACTAATTGATGCGCTTTTTGAAAAGAAAAAAAGGGCTAACTCAAGCACTTGCAGAAATAAATTCTGGCATTGGCTTGAGCAGCCCATTAGGAAGTAGGGTGATGGCTGCACGGTCACAGGGTTCAATCTTTGTCAATAAAGGCTTTGATCAGGCGGAAACTTTGCTGGTATTGCTCAGGAATGAGCGTTGATAGCAACATATAGGCATGGATCAAGTCAGCAAATTGATGGTGCTCAACATCAACACCTGCTTGTGCGGCTTTTTGGGCGTATAAAACACCTTCATCGCGCAATGGATCGCAGCCGGCGGTAAGTACTAAGGTTTTTGGCATACGGCGATCAAAAACGCCAAATAAAGGCGATGCTTGGGTTAGCCGCTTAAGCTGCTGGTTATTATCGTCTGTGTTTAGTTCAATGCGCTCTATGTTGAAATATTGCTCAAAGTACCAACGTATTTTATCGGCCTCTAATAAAAAGCCTTGGCCATTTTCACGAATAGACGGGCAGCTCATGGTGTAATCAACGCTGGGGTAAATTAATATTTGCTTGGCAACCTTTATGTTTGGATTATTAAGGTTGTTCATCACTAAGCTAGTACAAATGGCACCACCGGCACTATCACCGGCAATATAGAGCTGATCACTATGTGGGTACGCTGTTAGTAGACTTTGATAGTTTTCTAACAAGTATTGGCAGTCATCTAAGCCTCGTGGGTAGGGGTGCTCAGGTGCTAGTCGATAATCTATACAGATAACAATCGCGTTGGCAGCAACGGCAAGCTCACGACTAATGGGATCGTATAACTCAATACTGCCACACATATGACCGCCACCATGAAAATGCAGTAACACCGGCAATGACTCGGTAGGCGCAGGGTGGTAAATTCGCACGGCAACTTCTTGACCGTCAATGTTCAGGGCGTTATTGCTAATTAATGCGATGTCGGGGCCAGCTAACATCAAGGCGGATAAATTAGCTAAATTCTGCCGTACTATGCTTGTCTCGAATGCGGTGCCGGTTTTTTTCGCATCTGCGATGGCGGCATTGACTTGTGCGAGTAAAGGAGCAAGGTTTTTTGATACCACAGCTTGCATGTTAGTTTTCTCCTTGTGTAGCGCTTTGTTTATCGCCAGTTTCAGGTAAAAAGTAACTGCCAATAAATAATGTTGAGCTGAGTAAGGTGATTAAAATAAATGCCCAGCTAAAGTCGCCTTGGTTAAGATCAACCAAGAGACCAAAAAGCCATAAAATGAGGGTAGATATAATATAACTTATTGAATAAAACATACTAAACACTATGGTAATGCGCGCCGAGGTCATTTTGGGTAACTCGTGTGGAATGGTCACTAAGGCGGTGACCGGCAAGAAGATGAAAAACCCTAACAACATAGCGGCTAATGTTTGAAGCCACGCCAGTTCGCTAAAGGAAAAAATCGCGGTACTGAGCACCACCACTAACCCAGACCAGCGGATCACGGGTAAGCGCAAAGGCACTTTTTTACTGTAAATAATACCAAATATAGTGCCAATAATACCAAAGCCTATCACCCACTTACTTTGCACTATGCCGGCTTTGGGGTAGAAGGTGAATAAGCAAATATAAAACGCCAAAATACCTGAGTAGGCGAGACCATAAAGCCAGTTAAAGCGATCTTTTAAACCTTGCGCATAGCTGTAGTCAGCCGATGCGCTGACTGGCGTATTGCTCATAGTGACAGGTTGCTCAAACTTTACCAGTAACCAGAGCAGGGCAATAATAAAGCTGGCAATGGAAAATAGTACTAAACTATTTTGCCAATTGCCGGTTAGCTGATTGATGCTATCCATTTGCCATAATACGATGGCAGTACCTATGTTAAAGGCAACCGCGTTGATACCGTTAATGGTTGACCGTTCTTCAGCTTTAAAAAACTGTAATACAATAGGGTTAAAATAAACCACCATAAAGGCGCCGCCTAAGCCCATTAAAAAGCGGCTTAACAGCAGTAACTCATAATTGGGCGCATACGGGGTGAGTATGCCTATGGTGATTAATAAACTGGAGACAAAGAAGGCGTACTTAACCCCTAATTTAATGGCGATCCACGCGGCAATAAAGGTACCAACAATTTTCGCTAACGTAACCGCGCCACTAATAAAACTTGCAGCGGCTAGGCTGTGTACATCAAGCGATAGCATAATGCTTTGCATACTTGCCGTGCCACCGACCCAAGCCATAGCAAATAATACATAACTAAAGAAAACAATTGTTTCTACTACATATTTGTTGGTAATTTTCATTTATGATAACTTTTTAACAGAAAAACAATGAATGGTTAGACTACCTGAGCACACTGAGAAAATAAGTACTACCTTAGTGCACTACAAGCCATGAGTCACCATGATAAAATAAAACCTGTATTGCCTGCAGGGGGCAATATTGGACAATAAAAAGGGAAGCATGTGTTAGCTTGGCTGTCTATTGATACTTGGTTGGTAACCATACTTTCCATTGGCTATTTGTGCTTGTTGTTTTTAGTCGCCTATAAAGGTCAAAACCAATCGCCAGCACAGTGGCGTTGTAAGCCTTGGGTATATAGCCTTTCGCTAGCAGTTAGCTGTACTTCATGGGCGTTTTACGGCACGGTTGGGCAAGCCGCAACAACCGGTGCTTGGTTAGCACCCATATATATCGGCTCTATACTCTGCTTAGTGTTAGCTTGGCCTATGTTGCTGAAAATGTTAACTATTATCAAGCGACAAAACCTGACCTCAATCGCCGACTTTATTGCCTTTCGCTATGATCGCTCGCCTAAAATAGCCATTACCGTGGCCTTGATTGCACTCGCGGGCACTGTGCCTTACATCGCTTTGCAATTACGCGCCATCAGTACCAGTTTTGACTTGCTTACCGGCACTTATCAATCGGGTATTAGCACGGCATTTGTGGTGACTGTGGTTTTGATCGTATTTAGTATCTTTTTTGGTACCCGACAAATTGCCGCTAGCAAACAAAACCAAGGCCTAGTATTGGCGATTGCGTTTAGCTCAGTGGTGAAATTATTAGCGTTAACCGCTGTTGGCATTTTTGCGACATTTTTTGTTTTTGACGGCTTTGCTGACCTCGCCTCGCAGCAGCAAAGTCGCGCCTTATTTAGCGAGCAAAACGCCAGCTACCTTGGCATAGCGCAGGCGATTTTAGGGGCAATTACCATTTTTGTTTTACCGCAGCAATTTCATATGATGATGATAGAAAATCATCACCCCAATGAATTAAAAACTGCTCGTTGGTTGTTTCCTCTGTACTTTATTTTGATCAATATTTTTGTTTTACCCATAGCAATTGCAGGCTTGATCACCTTTCCTGGGGGCAGCGTTGATGCCGACACTTATGTGCTGACCTTGCCGTTATTTTTTAATCAAGCTTGGTTAGGGATCATTGTCTATATTGGTGGCTTAGCCGCGGCGAGTAGCATGGTCATTGTTTCGGCTATCGTGCTCAGTACAATGATAGCAACGGAAGTGATC
Source organism: Colwellia chukchiensis (assembly GCF_002104455.1). GTDB lineage: Bacteria > Pseudomonadota > Gammaproteobacteria > Enterobacterales > Alteromonadaceae > Cognaticolwellia > Cognaticolwellia chukchiensis. The sequence continues at coordinate 58,338 of NZ_NBOC01000012.1, forward strand.
ACGCCATTAACCCTCAAATTTAAACTGTTTGGCAAAAGTAACTCAGCACAGTTTTCCGGCTTATTATTAAAACAGCGTCGTTTGGCGATTGCAGCCATACTATTATGTGGCTTTGCCTTTGAGCGCAGCATTAATCAGCAAAGTCATTTGGCCAGTATCGGCTTATTGTCGTTTGTTTTATTATCACAATTTGCCCCAGCAATTATCGGTGCCTTGTATTGGCGAAAAGCCAATGGTAAAGGGGCGTTAACCGGCTTAATTGTTGGCAGTTTGGTGTGGTTTTATACTTTATTTTTGCCCATGATTGCCCCTAATATTGCGTGGCTGGAAACTGGCGCCTTTGGTATCTATTGGTTAAAGCCAACGGCCTTGTTAGGGCTCGACTTTTTAGATGTAACCAGCCATGGTGTGTTTTACAGCTTGCTCAGCAATATTATCTGCTTTGTGTTGGTGTCACTGTTAACGCATCGCAGTGTCGGGGAAAAACTGCAAGCTGATATTTTCATCAGCCGCAGCCAACGAGATATCGCCCGTAACCTCAGCACGCAAGACTTGTATAGCTTATTACTCAGGTTTATTAATAAAGAGGCCGCCGATAGCTTATTGCACTTGGCCAAGTCGCAAGCACAAAACGGCGTTGAACAAGCAAATAATTTAGTCGAATATACCCGTTTACAACTGTCTGGCGTACTCGGCTCTGCGTCTACGCGTATGGTAATGAAAGCCGCCTCCACCTCAGAAACGTTTCCGTTTGAAGACGTGGTGAGTATTGTTGACGAAGCCAATCAAATGTTTCGCTTTAATCGTGAGTTATTGCAATCAGGCGTGGAAAACATCGAGCAAGGCATTAGTGTGGTTGATGCCGATATGCGCTTAGTGGCGTGGAACCAGCGTTATATTGAGCTATTGGATTACCCAGAAGGCTTTGTTCAAGCAGGCCTGCCGGTGGAAACCTTACTTAAATTTAATATCAATCGCGGTATTATTGCTAAAACTGCTGACAGCGCGCAGATGATAGACAAACGTATTGCCCATATGAAAAACGGCGACAGCCATCACTTTCAGCGTACCATGCCAAACGGTATGGTGTTGGAAATTCGCGGGCAATCTATGCCAGGTGGTGGTTTTGTCAGTACCTTTTCCGATATTACTGCCCACATCGAAGCAGAAAAAGCCTTACAAAAAGCCAATGAAAACCTCGAAAAACGCGTGGCAAGCCGCACGCAAGAATTAGCGAATGCCAAGGCCGAAGCAGAGTCTGCTAATAGCAGTAAAAGCCGGTTTCTAGCGGCAGCCAGCCATGACTTGATGCAACCCTTTAACGCCCTGTCTTTGTTTACCTCGATGTTAAAAAAGAAAGTGCAAGGAGCGGAGTTGACGGCATTAGCGCAGCAAATAGATGACTCATTAAACGTGGTTGAGGCGTTACTCTCAGATTTAGTTGAAATATCACGCTTAGATAACAGCTCAGAAAAAATAGAAAAAAGTCACTTTGCCCTTAATGAGTTATTAGCGCCGCTAAAAAACGAATTTATTGTCTTAGCCGCACAAGCAAATATCGAGTTTTCTTATCAATTAAGTCAGTGCTTGGTTTATTCTGACAAACGTCTGCTCAGGCGGATCATTCAAAACTTTTTATCCAATGCCATTCATTATTGTGACGATAAACGGGGGGCAAAAGCGGGTATTGCCAATCGTATACTCTTGGGGGTACGGCGCAACAAGGACACTATTCGCATAGAAGTGTGGGATAATGGTCCCGGCATCGCATTAGCGCAACAAGCCGCTATATTTCGTGAATTTGAGCGTTTAGCGCAAAATAGAGAAATACCTGGACTGGGCTTAGGTTTGGCGATTTCTGAGCGCATTGCAAAATTACTTGGCTTGGCTATATCGGTTAAATCAGAGCTGGGTCAGGGCACCTGTTTTAGTATTGAAGTACCAAGGGTGAGTGCAAGTCGTGCCGAATTAGCACCGACGTTGCAACGAGCGGTGAGTCAAGCTGAGTTAAGTAATAATGCCTCAACCTCTCGCTCAGCAAAAGAGCAGCCAGAGCGTGCATTTGAGCATGTTGTGGTTTTGTTAATCGATAATGACGAGTTGATGTTATCGGCGTTAGCGTCACAACTTGGTGATTGGGGATGTCAGGTGTTAACAGCCCATGACCATGACTCCGCTGCTAAAGTTTTAGCCACAGGTGAAATGGTACCTGATGTTATTTTGGCAGATTATCACTTAGATGATGGCGAAAATGGCGTAGCTATTGTGCAAGCTTTGCAAAAAACCTGGCATTGGCAGCAGCCAACGATAATATGCAGCGCTGACCCATCTGAACGCGTGCGTCAACACACCAGTGATGCTGAGTTTTTGTTCTTGCGCAAACCGGTTAAGTCTTTAGCGTTAAAGCGCCTGATGCGTCAGTTACTAGGCTAGGGTTGGAGTACTCGCAAAGGTGTTAATGAGCGACTTAAAGTCAATAGCCGCTAGTGGGTCTTGAAATGCAGCTTGCTAAATTCACCTTTTGTTACAAAGCCGCTTGGCGCTGATCTTAAATACGTTGTACTTTATTACTAGCAAACTTTTATTAATATAAAGGGCATAATGACAATGTTAAAAAAATGCTTAATGCTAGGTGCTTTACTAGTGGCGGCTTTTATCGCCTACGGTTATGGCTTTTCGCATGGCCTGTTGCTGTTTATTGTGTTTGGCATGGTGTTAGAGCTTACGTTTTGGTTTGCAATTTTTACCCAGAAAAACGCTAACAGCCCTAACAGGTAAAGCGTGCGGTAGCCGCCGTGAGCGCTGAGTTATTATGCCTTTGCGGTGCGACAATAATCTGGTGATGAACGCTTAAGAGACGTTTAAATGTTGAGATGGGCTAAGCATCAGTTGTTGGTAGGCTAAACCGGCTAGGGTACGGTTGTTTACTTCGAGCTTCAGTAATATCGCTGAAACATGTTTCTTGACTGTGGTTTCTTTAATATCAAGATCATAGGCAATTTGTTTGTTTAATTGTCCGTCGGCGATGCGTGTTAGTACTATGTATTGTTGTGGCGTTAGTTGGCTTAACTGCTTGGCAAGTTTTTGATGGTTGATATCGGTTTGTTGATCGGCATTAAACTCGATATCTTTGGGCAGCCAAATATCTCCTGCTAATACCGTATCGATTGCTTGTGCTATAGTGCTTAAGTCGGCGGACTTAGGAATAAAGGCAGCGGCGCCAAAATTAATGGCTTTTTGCATGGTTTCAGAGTTATCGTCTGACGACACCATGATCACCACAATATCAGGGAAGTGATTCTGTAATTGCGTTAAACCGGTAAAGCCGTTATTACCTGGCATATGTAGGTCAAGAAAAACCAGCTCTAAACTACTGTTATGACTAACTTCTTTAAGTAAATCATGAAAGTTATCCACTTCTAAGGTTTCATCATCATCAATACACTCCACAATCGCTTGTTTTAACGCGGTGCGAAATAAAGGATGGTCATCGGCAATAATAACTTTGGCGCTTGACATAGTTCACTCCAGTAATTGATTTAACGACACAACAGTTGTAATGAAAAAGAGCTGGGTTTGCCAGCTCTTTTTTTACCTTACGGCTTAGCACAATAACATAGTTAGCTAAAATTGGTATCCAAGGGTTAGTGAAACGGTTCTTGGGTCACCAAAATAGCCAATCAGGGTGTTATCGCCACCAAGGCCTGGTGCATAACCACCATCATCTAACGGTGCAACAAACTGATAACCCCCTATCATGTATTCTTCATCGGTTAAGTTTTTCACATGTAAGCCGGCATTCCAATGACCGTCATCACTGTACCAAACCACACTCATGTTCGCGATGCCGTAACCTTCTTGTGTTAATAAGCTGTTTTCTTCAAATAACACATAATCGTCACGATAGTAGTAACTGGCATTGACAATAAAGTCACCGACACTTGACTCGATCGTGTAGTTTGCCCCTAAGTTAAAGGTGTACTCTGGCGTATTTGAAATAGAGAAGGTATCAGACTTATCAAAGGGTAAGCCGGTATCTGGGTCTGTATCTATGACTTCTTTGAAATCGCTATCAATATAGCCAAAGCTTGCCGATAGCATAAGATCTGGCGTCGCTAAATAGGTAAATTCAGCTTCAATACCATTGGCATCTGAGCTACCGATATTACCTAAGCGTTGGTTAAGTACGCTGGCATCGGCACTGGGCAGTACCGAAATATATTGACGGTCTTTGTGATCCAGTGAGAACAAGGTAACGTTGGCGCGTAAACGGTTCTCTAACCACTCACTTTTCATACCTATTTCAAACGAGTCAACATCTTCTGGGTTGGCTGCTGGCTCAGGGCCGGTGGCGCGTGGGTTAAAAGTACCGGATTTAAAGCCTTGTGAAAAGCTGGTAAAAAACATTAAATCATCATTGGCTTGATACTCAACACCCAAGCGCGGGGTAAACTTAGACCATTGCTCGCGGTCATCAAGCACCACAGGCACTAACTCGCCATCGGGGCGCACATAACCGTCAATCCAGCCCGATTCAGGGTAAACGGTGTCAAACACTAAGCCATTACGAACAATGGCTTCTTTTTTATCTTTGGTGTAACGCGCACCGGCGGTAACCGACCATTTATCGCTTAAATCATAACTTAATTGTGCATAGGCAGCGGTACTTTTTGAATTACTACAACCACTGACTTCACGGGTTAAGCCAGGTAAACCAATGGATTGACCAAGGACTTCTAAAATGGCTTCAAATTGACCACAAGACTCACCGTCATAGTAATATAAACCGGAAACAAATTTAGACCTGTCGCCGATAACATTCATCTGAATTTCATGGGTTCTTTGGTTATCATCGTAGATAGCCGGTACATCAAAAATTCTTAATGAGGTATTGTCAAAGTCGATATTGGTTGGTGAGTAACTATCACGTTTTGAAAACACATATTTTAATGATGTAGCATCACTGAGTGTCCATTTCGCGGTAAAGCTAATGCCCTCAAGCTCAACCTCATTCCATGTTGGTAAACTGGTATAAGAGTCGTAAACCTCATCAGGTACTGGTGCATCTGTTAGTATGCTCGGCAATAAGCGATAGCCGCCTTTGGCGTTTGAGTCGTCTTTTGTTTTGTCCCAGTTAAAGCTTAACAGTAAGTCATCACTCGCATGGTACTCTAAACTAATGCGACTCGCCGTTAAGTCTTTGTTGTAGTTTTCTTTATCTTGGTTGGCTAAGTCGGAAGTTAAAAACTCACCAAAACCATCACGTTGCATATTGGCTAAGCCAAAGCCAATATAAAGCTTATCAGCTATCAGTGGGTATTGACCGGTTAATTTAATATCCTTTTGATTATATTGACCAATGGTACCTTGAATTTTTAACTCCGCGTCACCTGACATTTCTTTAGTGACATATTTAATGGCACCACCTATGGTGTTTTTACCATACAGTGTGCCTTGTGGGCCACGCAGTACTTCGACTCGCTCGACATCAAGTAAGTCAAGTACAGCGCCTTGTGGCCTAGCGATGTATACATCATCGATATAAATACCAACACCCGCTTCATAACCCCATAATGGATCTTGCTGACCAACACCACGAATAAACGCTGTGATAGTTGAGTTAGTACCACGGCTGCGCTGTAGGGTAGTGTTTGGGGAAAACTGTTGCACTTCGGTAATTAACTCTATACCTCGCTCTGACATTTCATCAGCGCTAAGAGAGGTCATAGTTACCGGTACTTCTTGTAGACTTTCAACTGACTTTCGTGCGGTGACCTCAATGCGCTCTAGCGCTGGATCAACCTTAACTGAGTTATCGTTTTCAGCAGCAATAATACTCTGACTTGAGAGTGCTGCTGAAATAGTCATGGCTAAAATACTCAGCCTTCCGGTGTAACGCTTCATAATTTTTCCCCGTGTTTTATCTCGAATAATTGATTTGTATAACGCACTTTATTTTTTTCATTAGTGTATTTAAGACTCTATAGTAAATTTGCAATTATTGAATTTGTACTATAGTAGTATGCCGTATCTTTATTTTCTTAACTTATTGTTATTTATTAACATATTCTTATTTTTGTTGTGAGTTATAGCTAATCTAGCTAAGGTTTTACAATTGCCAGTGATTAAGTAAATGTAAACTGGTACTGATGGCTGAATTAATCACAAACGGTGCTGCGCTGCTGCCATCACCAAGCGCTGGCGCGATCGCAATGCCGTGGTCCATATCCAAAACTTCAATCAACTCAACCGTTATGGCGTGATTTTGATCTTGCCATTGACTGACTTTATAGCCAGCGTGTTGGGTGACGGTGGGTAGCGTGCTTGCCTGCGTTAATTGTGCCCAATGTAGTGCTAAGTGTTGGGCATTTTTAGGATTAACCACCTTGTCTTGCAGCCCAGTCCATATTGATAAGCGTGGCCATTGTTTAACTGCTGGTTGCATGGTTTTTACCAAAGCGGTTAATTGTGTTGGCTCTTGCGACGGACCACTGCGCATACAAGCTATCGCGGTAATTAAGTTATCCGCACAGGGGTAGGGAATGCCAGCAATGATGGCACCGGCACTAAATAGCTCAGGGTAATGTACCAACATTGAGCTAGCCATAGCGCCACCAGCAGATAAGCCTATGATATAGATGTTTTTAAAGTTTTGCTGGGCATTAAGCGTTGTGATCATGTTCTTAATTGATAAACTCTCACCTTGGTTTTTTTCAATATCTTGTGTAGAAAACCAATTAAAACAGCCCTTGATGTTATTGGTACTACTTTGTTGTGGGATCAGCAATGCAAAGCCCTTATTTTTGGCCAAGCTTAGCAAGCCGCTTTGTTGTGCCAGTGCTTGCCCTTGTTGTACGCAACCATGTAGTAAAACCAATAAATTGTCATTGCTATCGCTTGCCGGCAGGTAACTTGCGCTCAGTTCGCCAGGGTTGTCGCCAAATTCTGTCAATGCAGTGAATTGGGCATAGCCTTTGACACTAAACAGGGCACTGGTAATAACAACAAGGGTAGCTAAATATTTATACATGATAGATGTCCGTAATGGTGGTGCGCAGCTGATAAAGGTTAAGCGTAATGCCAGCTAAGGTGTCTATTTTGTTGATTCAGCATGGCCTATATTATAAATTTATTGAATGGTACTTTAGTTGCAGTGCAATAGCTAAGCGATTACTTTTATGAAAAAAATTAGTTTATTAATGCCTGTAGTACGGCACACTTGCTTAATTTCAGCGCCTAAGGCTAGGTGTTGGCTTAAGCGTTATGAGGTGAGCAGATGCAGAAAAAAAGTCGAATACAAGGTGTATTTATCTTCAGGCCGTTGCTTCATCTTTTGTTTGTTGTCGCAATGATTTTTATTGCTTATTTAATGTTACATGGTTCTATTGCGGCACAAAATCGTTACGCGGTTGCTAGCTTATTAGTCGCAACTTGGAGCTTACTGTTGAGCGCTTTGATAGGTTTTCACCATCAAGCGCCAAACAAAAGTAATACAGCGCTAGGGGGGATGTCCGGTTTAAAATACAGTATCAAGCAAGCAATTTTTAAAGTGGTGGCTTTGCTTTTTGCCGTGCTCAGTATCGCATTGCTCTATGTCAGTATAAAACTGTTGATATAGTAAGTTGTGGCGTGAAATTGAACACTGAATTTAATAAAAAAAAGCCCTAGTAACTTGCATCACTAGGGCTTAGGTTTATTCGTTTAACTGTGACTATAGCTGTGATTTACGGTATTGCTCACAAGCCACTTCGTCTTCACATTCACCGTATAGATATAGGCTGTGATTAGTCAATTTAACGTTGTGTAATTTGGCGATAGCTTCTTGTCTTTCTTCAATCACCTCATCTTCAAACTCTACAACTTTACCACACTTAAGGCACACTAAATGATCATGGTGTGGCTTTTGACTTAATTCAAATACTGACTTGCCGCCTTCAAAATGATGACGGGTAACTATACCAGCATCATCAAATTGGTTTAATACCCGGTAGACAGTCGCTAAGCCAATTTCCTCTTGTTGCTCAAGCAAGATTTTATATACGTCCTCAGCACTGATATGTTGGTTATCAGGGTTTTTTAAAATAGCTAAAATCTTGATTCGCGGTAAGGTGATTTTTAAACCAGCTCTTTTTAACTCTTTATTTTGTTCGGGCATTAATCTAAATCTCTACATCAGCTTTCAATTTGTGAAAAATTATAGGAGGTTATGCGCTAGGTTGAAAGAGCTAGTTATGGCACTTTATATATGTCATTGTTTTTCATTGCTTTATACAGCATAATAACATTCTGGTCAGATGTGTTGTCAGTGTTAACCCTTAGCAATACTATGGTTATTAGCTGATTACGCACAGAAAGCGAGCGCTTAATTAACAGTGCTTGTTGGAGCTTAGTGTAACTGAGCATGCGTTGTTGCTTTGTCTGTGCCAGTGCGTTCGTTGATCAGTTAATGGGTAAAGGAAAATATATGTTTAAAAAAGCGTGGCACATGAAGTATTTATTAAATATTTGGCCGCCATTCTTATTTAGTGGTATTCGCGTAGTCGATATCTCAGCCGATTTTCGGCGAGCACAAGTGCGCTTAAAGTTAAGCCCTTTTAATAAGAATGCGGTTGGTGTGCATTTTGGTGGTTCCTTGTTCTCGATGACAGATCCGTTTTGCATGTTAATGGTTTTATCGCGTTTGGGTCGTGACTATATTGTTTGGGATAAGTCGGCTGACATCGACTATATTAAGCCGGGAAAGGGGACGGTTACTGCTGATTTTGACATTACAGATGCGTTAATCGACGATATTGTCGCAAAAACTGCAAGCGGCGAAAAATACCTGCCTGAAATTCCCGTTTATGTTAAAGACGCGCAAGGGCAAGTGGTGGCTAAGCTTAATAGAACATTGTACATTCGCCGCAAACGCCGTCGTTAAGAGGGCGCTGTTCAAGTGTTGTCTGCGGCATCACATATTTTACCATTAGTTAACGTTGAACTGGTTTCATGATCTTATCGCCGACGTTTAAGCCAGAAATGATCACCGTTTTATTGTCGGCACCGGCTTTGCCAAGGCGCACAAATCTGCGCTGCACCTGATTATTTTCTAGTAACCAAATAAAGTTCAATTGCCCGAGCGTCTCAATATAATTATTGGGCACTTTTAGTACTTGCTCAGTTTGAGCCGCGAGCAATAATCTGGCATACATACCCGGCATTAACGCGGCGTTGTAGTCAAGGTTGGCTTTAACTAAGAAGCTGCGCGAAGCGGTATTAGCTGTCGGTACAATTTCATCAATGTGTGCCAGTTGCGTTTGGTTAAGCGATGGGATCTCTACCTTAAGCGCTTGCCCTTGCTGTAAGCCCATTGCCAGTTGTTCACGCACGTTCGCTTCGACGCGCAGCGAAATTGGATTGTAAATGGCTAGTAGCTTTTGCCCAGGTTGGGCAGTATCGCCAGGTTCGGCAAATCGATTAACCACTTTGCCATCGATAGGCGCCATAATGCTTGCATAAGCCGCGATTGCTTGTGCTTGTGTAAGTGCTTGCTTAGCTGCTGTTAGCTCAGCTTTGAGGCTTTCAAAACTGGCCTTACTGTTATCAAGTTCCGTGGCGGAAATAAGGTTTTCAACAAATAGTTTTTTCGCGCGTTGCAAGTTGTTTTCAGCTTCACGATAACGTGCGCTGAGTGCATTGATGCGCTCTTGGGCCTGCAAAACTTGCGCGTCTAGCTCGCTACGTTCTAATTCAATTAACAACTCGCCTTTTTTTACCGTATCACCCGCACGCACCGTTATTTTTTCTATACTTGCTAAGATGCGCGACGATATTATAGTGGCTTGTTTAGCTTCAATAGCGCCAGAAATTGGCTCATATATGACTTGCTCACTATAGGACAAGGTATAACTATTATTGTTTGTACTAGCTTGCTGTAAATTATTGTCTAACCCAGGTGCAACTTTTTCATCAAAAGAGCCGGCAAGCCAAGCCACCATGGTCAGTAAAAAAATAATAGCGCTAATTGGCATTAAGCTGTTTTTAATAAGCTTAGTGATCATAATGTTTCCTCGGTTTTAGCCGTGTTGTTAGGCTTATCAAAAATTAATGCGTAAACGATAGGCACCACCAACAAGGTAAATAGGGTTGAAGAAATAATGCCAAAGATAATCGCGATAGCTAAGCCACTAAATACAGGATCAAGGGTAATAATTAAATTACCTAGTAAAGTGGTTCCAGCCGTTAAAAGTACCGGCCGCATTCGGATCGATCCGGCTTGAATTAAGGCTTCCTTGATAGGCGCGCCCGCAGCTCGAGCTTGGGTTATAAACTCTATTAAGATAAGCGAGTTACGAACAACAATGCCGGCTAGGGCTATCATACCTATCATGGCGGTTGCGGTGAAAAGTATCGGCTCAGGCGCGCCGGCTATTTCGCGCTCACCTAGCTGATTGAGCAGCAAAAACCCTGGCATAATGCCAATCACGGTCAACGGAATGGCGGACATAATTATGCCGGATAAAGCTGCCGACTGAGTTTGGATACGCAGCACAATATAAATAGCCAATAGCGCAAACGCAAAAGCTAAGCCCATATCGCGAAATACGCGAATGGTGATACGCCATTCACCTTCGCCGCTCCAACGCATTTTAATGTGCTCGGGTAAAGTCCAGCTTTGACCACCGCCATTACTTAAAAACGTTCTCTCTTGCCAATTGCTTGACTCAATTTTGCCGTTAAAATCAGCGCTGACATCAGCAATTACTTCAGCCGGCGTGCGACCTGAAATATCAGCACTGACATAGACTACAGGTCTTAAGTCTTTGTGGTAGATAGCTTTATCATTAGTTTGCTGAGCAAAGTGGCCTAACTCACCTAAGGCGACTAATGCCTGTGGCGCAAGCTCAATGCCTTGTGGCGTTGTTTGTTGGACAGCACCCAACTGACCTTTGATGGCGATGCGTTGCAAGTCACTGATTGAAGAGCGCTGTGCTATCGGTAATTGCAAAGTGATTGGCAATGGTGTGGCATTGCTATCATGGTGCATAAAGCTGATGATTTTGCCACGGTTGGCGACTTCAAGGGCTTGGTTTATATCTTGCGTCGCAATGCCAGATAGTGCCGCTTTATTTTTATCGGTAATAAAACGCAGCCTTGATTGTTGCGCACCAACACTGGTGTCGACCTCTACCACATGCGGCTCTATTGTTAGCCTGTTTGCTACCCTAGTGGCGGCGTCGCGAAGCTGTTGATACTGGGTAAACTCATCACCGTAGAGCTCCGCCACTAGGGTACTCATAACGGGCGGCCCAGGCGGCACTTCAATCACTTTCAACTTAATACCATCACGGTTTAATGGCGCAAGCAATTCACGCATGCGTAATACCACGCCATGAGATTGATGCTGACGCGCTGACTTATCGATCAGAATCACTCGCATATCGGCCAGATTGGGCTTATGCCTTAAGTAGTACTGTCGTACCATGCCATTAAAGTCGATGGCGGACGGGGCACCAACATAGTTAGCTATTGCTTTAACTTCAGGCAGTTGCTGTAAAATTGTCGATACTTTTTGGGTCATGGCAGCGGTTTGCTCTAAGGTGGCACTTTCCGGCATATCAACAATTATTTGTACTTCATTTTTATTGTCAAAGGGCAGCAACTTTAGCGGCACTAAACGCAGTACTGGCAACATGGCAGCGGCAATAAACAAAGCGAATAATACCCAAAGAGCCGCTTTGCCTTTAGCTCTATGGGTAAGTAAAGGCGTTAAAACTCGACGATAAAGCTGACTAAAGCCTTGATTTGGTGAGCCGGTTTGGGTGTGAAGCTTAGGTTTAATAATTTTTGCCGCTAGCCAAGGAGTGACTAAAAATGCTACTAAGGTACTACTGATAACACTGAGCGGGACATTAAATGCCATCGGCGCCATGTAAGGCCCCATCATACCAGTAATAAAGGCCAGCGGAATAAAGGCTAATACGATCGTTAGCGTTGACATCGCCAGTGGTACGCGAATTTCGCTAATGGCACTGACAATTTTTTCTTTTAAGCTACCTTTGCCTTTTTGTAAGTAACGTTCAATGTTATCAACTCCGGTGATCGGGTCATCGACAAGTAACCCTAACGATAATATTAAGGCAAACAGAGTAACGCGATTAATGGTGTAGCCAAACGCTAAATCTAAAGACAGGGTTATACCATAACAAATCGGCACCGCTAAGCCGACAACAAGCGCCGGGCGCCAGCCAAGAAAAACACCAATAAAGACCACCACAGTAAACACGGCAAATGCCAAGCTAGTGGTTAAACTATTAACTTTTTCATTCGCCGTTTCGCCATAATCCCTGAGTACTTCAACATAAACGCCGTCAGGAAAAATGCTTTGCTGCAACGCGGCTATTTTGTCATGCACAGCTTTGGCAACATTAACGGCATTACTGCCTTGTTGTTTGGCGACACTTATCGTTACCATGGGCTGGTAATTATGTTTTTTAGCTGTTTGTCTGTGTTTGTGATCAAGCCACTGATAAGATGTTTGTTCAGCCGCACCATCGAGAACGGTGGCAATGTCTTTTAAAATGACAGTGCTGCCGTTAACCGCAGAGATTGGCGCTAATGCCAAGTTGGCTTTATCTCTAAACACGTCGCCACTCTCTAAAATAACTGAGCTATTGGCTAAGGTGATTTGCCCGAGATGCTGTAGTTGATTAGACGCTTGAATAGCCTTAATAACATCACTAATGGCGACTTGCCGCGCAGCCATTTGCTCAGGATCAAGTTGAATACGTATTTCGCGTGAGCGACCACCAATGACCTTGACTTCGCTGGTATCTTCAATCGTTTGTAGGTAGGTGCTGACTTCTTCGGCGAGTTGTCTTAAGGCAAAGTCGTCAACTTGGTTTGCTACCTTACTCCACAGACCGAGCATAAGAATCGGTACGTCATCAACCTCAACCGGACTGACCCGCCAATCACTAACAATCGCCGGTATTTGATCAATATTAGAATGCAGCTTGTTATAAGTATTAAGAAGTGCGTTTTCTCTGTTTTCACCGACATGAAACCTAAGGGTTACCACAACTTGGCCGTTGTTACTGACAGAATAAACGTGCTCAACACCGCGAATTTGTGCCAGTAATTTTTCCAGCGGCGTTGTGACAAGTCGTGCCGCTTGTTGTGCGTTGACGCCAGGTGCTGTCACTATGATGTCAATCATAGGCACAACAATTTGTGGCTCTTCTTCTCGAGGCGTATATTTTAGTGCAATAACACCTGACAAGATTGATAGCACAAGTAAAAACAAGGGTAATTTGCTGTTAAGTACCCAAGCAACGACTTTTTCTGTGATGCCTTGTTGTCGTGACATGATTAAGGCTTCCCAGCTGGGTTATGACAAAACTGTTGTTGCAAGTAATAGAGTAAAGCTTTCACTTTTTCATTCTTGATACGGTAGTAAATGGTTTGTGAAGAACGTCGTGTCGCCACTAAATCACTAGCTCTTAACTTTGTTAAGTGCTGTGATAGTGCCGACTGTGATAAATCGACCTGCTTATTTAGCTCGCCTACCGTCAGTTCGCTATCAGCAAGACAACATAAGATCATTAGTCGATAGTGATTGGAAAGCAGTTTAAGTAATGCGGCGACCTCTTGGGCATTTTTAGACAATTCATCTGGTTTTAAATTCATATCTACTTATTACGCGGCAATTAAAATAGCGTATGCCATACTAGCGCATTTTTTAATATTAGCAAAGGTTAATTAAGTACTTGCTAATATAGCTATAGCTAAAATAATAGCAGAGGCAAGTTGCCAGCAATAAGGGTAAGGTGATTTCGCGGTGAAGACTTTTACTGGCCGTATTACTCAAGGGGGAGCAGTATTACAAATTTAAAATGAAAAAAGCCAGCGAGTGGCTGGCTTCTTTTGGCTTTGACGAGTCTATTTAGGCAGATTTAATCTTCTAATTCTGCTAAACATAGCTCGTCATATATTTGTTTAACCCAAGCATCAACGCGTGCTTCAGTCAGTTCAGGTTGACGGTCTTCATCAATACATAAGCCGATAAAGGTGTTTTCATCAACTAAACCTTTAGATGCTTCAAATTCGTAACCTTCGGTTGGCCAGTTGCCAACGATAATCGCGCCTTTTGATTCAACAATATCACGCAACGGTTCCATAGCATCACAGAAGTATTCAGCATAGTCTTCTTGATCACCCAAACCATAAATAGCCACTAATTTGTCGGTAAAGTCAATTTCTTCTAACTCAGGTAAAAAGTCATCCCAGTCACACTGGTTTTCACCGTAATACCAAGTTGGGATACCTAAGATCAATAAATCGAACTCGGCTATTTCTTCCTTGGTACTTTTCGCTATATCTTTAACATCGACTAGCTTTTTCCCCAATTTCTTTTGGATCATTTTGCCTACGGCTTCGGTGTTTCCTGTATCGCTTCCGAAAAATAAACCTACAATTGCCATCAATCTAACCTTTTATATCTAACTAAACTTTAATATTGTCGGGTGCAAGTGATTGAGTTAATAATAACTCTATTAATTCACTGCGACTCATACCTTTATCTTTTGCTAACGCTTCTAGTCGCTCAAAGACGCTGGTATGTACTTTAAACTCGACACGCTTTAAACCATTGCTTTTATCGCGTTTGACTTGATTACGTTTATTTATTTTTACCTGTACGCTGCGCGAGTGCGGGTTGGTTTTCGGCCGCCCAGGTCGCTTTTCGTCGCTAAATAAATCAATGGTTGTTAAATCTGCTACTTCTTTTGCCATTTTCTTACTTAACCAACACCTTGGCTTTCCCAAACATACTGAATAATGCCTTTTGCAATAAAGCCAGCACACCCTAAAAACAGTACAAAATAAACAACAAAACGACCCATTTTGGGGACATCGTTTTTTTTCATCACATCATTGATTGACAAACCAATGAAAACAAAGATAAAAGCAAAAAATAAATTCAGCCCTATGGCTTCAATTAATTCAAAGTGTTCTGCTAACATAATTCACCCTAAAATTTTCACGGCGCACTATAGCATATCACTGCTTTTAAACACATTAATTTTCTTATGCAGAATTGCTAAGATTATACAAATTTTGCCTCGACATGCTTAGAGCCAGATCAAGCTTAGTTACCGCGCTGTCAAAAAGTTAATAATGCTGCGATTAAACGCTTGAGTTTTTTCCGCGTGCAGCCAGTGTCCCGCTCCTTGAATAATACGGGCACGACTATTGGGAAATAAGCGCACAATGTTGCTTCTGTGTTCGGGTAAAATATAGTCAGAGTTTGCACCTTTAATAAATAAGGTTGTGCCTAGGTATTGGTTGTCGCCTTGATAAGCTTGCATGATATTGGCGTAGTTTTTTTCAATATAGTCTATATTGCATTTAAAACTGAAGTTGCCGTTTTCATTCGTTAAGTTACCTAATAAAAACTGTCGAACACTGAGACTATCAACATAGTGTGCCAGTTGTTTGTCGGCATCTTGGCGACGTTTCATAGTACTAAAATTAAGCGCTTGTAAGCCGGCAATAATTTTGTTGTGATGCGCAGGGTATTGCACGGGAGCAATATCAGCAACAATTAGCTTTTGTACTTTTTCTGGGCAGTTTAGCGCTAACTCCATGGCGATTTTACCGCCCATAGAATGACCCAGTACCACGGCACTCTCTATTGCTAGATGTTGCATAAGCTCAACGATATCTTGCGCCATGGTGGTATAATCCATCACGCTATCATGAAACGAGTCACCATGGTTGCGAACGTCAACACTGGTGACACGATACTGTTCGGCCAATGCTTTGGCCACCATATTAAGGTTTTCTAAGCGGCCAAATAAGCCGTGGATTAAGATAATATCTTTACCTTGTCCGAGTTGTTGGTAGTTAAGTAGCTTTGTCATATTTTGCTCATTTGCGCTGCGCAGATATTAATTGCCAAGATTAGGTGTAAATTGTGCGGGTTTTAAGTTTGGCATGCAATGCTCTATAGCATTAATTTTGGCGCATTAAGGGTTTACGCTAATGGGCATTGTGCGATGTGAGTACTTAACAATTAAAAAATTTTTCAGGCATTTGTCAATCCACTATAGAGACTTGCAATTAACGTAAGTATAATCTTGCCGCGATCTATAATAATTTCCTTAGGGTCATCAATGAAAAACATCGAAATAGATGAAGAGCTTTATCAGTATATTGCTTCCAATACACAGTATATTGGCGAAAGTGCTTCGTCGATACTACGTCGGCTAATTAACTTACCCAATGACAACCGCACTGAAGTTGCTGCAGAGGCTGAAACGGTTGTGAGCCAAGAAGCATTTGCCAGTCAAGAAACAACGCAACAGCCAGAGCGGGCCATCGAAACAGCAACTTTTGCTAGCACTGGTTCGGTATTTAACTATATTAATCGCGAAGAACTAGCGATGCAGCGTGGTGCCGTTGGTCGGTTTTTACTTATTTTAGCGGCACTGTACCGTGTCCATAACCAACAATTTGCTGCTGTTTGTGAGATACGTGGTCGTGACCGTTTATATTTTGCCGCCAGCGAAGAAGCATTAGCGGCCAGTGGTAGTAGCACTAAACCTAGACAAATTCCTGACAGCCCATATTGGGTGATCACAAACTCTAACACCACACGCAAAAAGATGATGCTGACCGAAGTCGGTCGCACCTTAGGTTATAACGAACAAGATATCGAAAAAATTAGAGACCTACTCTAGCAGTTTTTTTGCAAAGGGTTTTGGCAGGGGTTAAGGCACAAGCCTTAGAATAAATAAGGAATTTTAATGACAATTCATCACCATGCTGGCAAGCCAGCACGACCAGAAGATAGAATTAATGTTGCGCGATTGGTCTGTGACTATTACTTACAAACGCCAGATATAACAATTGCTGAGCAGCAAGTCAGTTTTGGTACCTCAGGTCATCGTGGCAATGCCAGTAAAGTTAGCTTTAATCAGCAGCATATTGAAGCCATTTGTCAGGCGGTCGCTGAGTATCGACAAGCACAAGGCTTAAAAGGTCCCTTATTTTTAGGTAAAGACACCCATGCGCTTTCTGAGCCCGCATTTGCAACGGCAATTTCGGTGTTAATTGCAAATAAAGTACCGGTTGTTGTGCAAAGCGATGATGGCTTTACGCCCACACCGGTAATTTCACGCTTGATCATAGTGCATAATAAAAGCCATGCTGAGCAAGCCGATGGTTTGATCATTACACCGTCGCATAATCCACCCAGTGACGGCGGTATTAAATATAACCCTCCCCATGGTGGGCCTGCCGAGGGCGAGATCACTGGCCTCATTGAACAAAGAGCTAATCAAATAATCGCCAATCACCTAACTGAGGTGCAGCGCCTTGATTATCACCAAGCCCTTACGTCACCCTTGTTAACGCGTCAAGACTTTATCAGCTTTTATGTTGAGCAGTTAAGCCAAGTTATAGATATGCAAGCAATTGCCAAAGCGGGTGTCCATATCGGGGTTGACCCACTTGGTGGCTCAGGCATAGCTTATTGGCCAGTCATTGCGAAAAAATATGGCTTAAAGCTAGATGTGGTTAACCCTGTGGTTGATGCCAGTTTTGCTTTTATGCCGTTAGATAAAGACGGTAAAATTCGCATGGATTGCTCATCACCTTACGCCATGGCGGGATTAATCGCGTTAAAAGATACCTTTGATGTCGCCGTTGGCAATGATCCTGACTTTGATCGCCATGGTATTGTTACTAAATCTGGCGGCTTGATGAACCCTAACCATTATTTAGCCGTGGCTATCCACTATTTAATGACCCACAGAAACTGGCCCGCAAGCAGTAAAATTGGCAAAACTTTAGTTTCAAGCTCATTGATTGACCGCGTTGCCCATTTGCTCGATCGCCCGTTGTCGGAAGTGCCGGTCGGCTTTAAGTGGTTTGTCGACGGTTTACAAGATGGCAGTTACGCCTTTGGTGGTGAAGAAAGTGCCGGCGCCTCATTTATCGCTCGTGATGGCAGTTGTTGGACCACAGATAAAGACGGTTTTATCATGACCTTGTTAGCGGCAGAAATGCTGGCGGTAACGGGTAAAGACCCTTACCAGCTATATCTCGATTTAGCGCAACAACTTGGTCAGCCAAGTTACGGCCGCGTAGAAGCTGTTGCTAATCTCAAGCAAAAGCAAGTATTAAGCGCGTTAACCCCAGACGCTATTAGCACTGAGACTTTGGCAGGGGAAAAAATCATTCAAGTATTATCCCATGCCCCTGGTAATAATGCCGCCATTGGCGGTATTAAAGTGTGTACGAAAAACGGCTGGTTTGCCGCGCGGCCCTCAGGCACAGAAGATATTTATAAAATATATGCGGAAAGCTTTATTGATGATGCGCACCTAAAATTAATTATTAGCGAAGCAGAGCAACTGGTCAGCGGCGCATTTAGCGCGGCAGGTTTGTAATGTAAAGCATTTTTAACCAGCAGTACCACTTAAATAAAAAACCAGATGAGAGATCATCTGGTTTTTTCATTTTGCTAATTCCGCGATACCTTTTAAGTTAATCAGCTTAAGCTATTCATAGGCCTGTCAAGGCAAATGAATTAGGTATATTCACTGGTCGATATGTTGAGCAGTTTTGCGATACCTTGCGCATAAGCCGGGTCGGCTTGATGACAATGTGTTAAATGACGCAGCTGAATGGCTTTTGGCACACCCGCTAAATCATTGGCGGTATTTTCAAATAATAGCGTTTGTTTTTCAGCACTCATTAAGCGAAACAGTGCCCCAGGCTGAGAGTAATAATCTTCATCTTCTCGATGATCCCAATGATCGGCATCACCGTCTAATGCTAATGGCGGCTCTGCAAACTCGGCTTGCTCGGCCCACTGGGCTTGGTCATTAGGCTCATAACCGAGCGTACTACCAAAATTACCGTCCACACGCATCGCGCCATCTCTATGGTAACTATGGGCAGGGCAGCGTGGCGCATTCACGGGAATATGCTGGTGGTTAACCCCTAAGCGGTAACGTTGGGCATCACCATAAGAAAATAACCGTCCCTGTAGCATTTTATCAGGTGAAAATCCGATACCTGGTACCACGTTCGCTGGGTTAAATGCTGCTTGCTCTACTTCAGCAAAATAGTTTTCTGGGTTGCGGTTTAGTTCAAATTCGCCGACTTCAATTAACGGGTAGTCTTTATGTGGCCACACTTTAGTTAAATCAAATGGGTTGTAGGCTAGCGTTGCGGCATCGGCCTCAGGCATCACTTGCACTTTTAAGGTCCATTTTGGAAAGTCACCATTATCTATGCTGGTTAATAAATCCTGTTGGTGGCTTTCGCGATCGCGACCAATTAAGGCTTCAGCTTCACTATTACTTAAGTTTTTTATGCCCTGTTGGCAGATAAAATGAAATTTGACCCAGAAACGTTGATTATCATGATTGATAAAACTAAAGGTATGGCTACCAAAACCATGCATATGACGATAACTGGCCGGAATACCACGATCGCTCATCACAATCGTAATTTGGTGTAAGGCTTCGGGCAATGAGGTCCAAAAGTCCCAATTGTTTTTGCCACTGCGTAGATTGGTGCGTGGGTCGCGTTTTACCGCGTGATTTAAGTCAGGAAATTTCAACGGATCACGCAAAAAGAAAACTGGGGTGTTATTACCCACTAAATCCCAATTACCTTGCTCGGTATAAAATTTAACGGCAAAGCCACGAATATCGCGCTCGGCATCGGCAGCGCCGCGTTCACCTGCAACGGTGGAAAAGCGCACGAAAATTTCAGTTTTTTTGCCGATTTCAGCAAATAGTTTTGCCTTGGTGTACTGGCTAATATCATGAGTAACAGTAAAGGTGCCGTAGGCAGCCGAGCCTTTTGCATGCATGCGGCGCTCAGGAATAACTTCGCGGTCAAAATGTGCCAGCTTTTCTAAAAACCAAACATCTTGTAACAACTGCGGGCCGCGTTTACCTGCAGTGGCCACGTTTTGATTGTGCGCTACCGGGCAGCCTGCCGCCGTGGTTAATTTTTTAGGCATATGAAAGTCCTTCTATGTCAGTTTTTTAAGTTGTGCTGCAATTTTCAATAAATGAAAGCTGAACTATTAAGCGTAGCCTAGTTAGTTCAGCTTGCTAACTTATCACTAACTTGTTGCCAATAAATGATCAAAGGCGGCGAGCGAAGCTTTAGCACCTTCCCCCATGGCGATGACAATTTGCTTGTAAGGTACGGTTGTAACATCGCCAGCGGCAAATATGCCGGTGGCTGAGGTTCGACATTTTTCATCAATAATTACTTCGCCGTGCTGCGTAACAGCCACTTGCTCAGGTAAAAATTGACTGTTAGGTACTAAGCCTATTTGCACAAACACCCCTGATAACGACTGGCGTTTAACTTCACCTGTTACTCTATCTTCGTATCTAAGCGCTACCACTTTGCCATTGTCGGCGATAATTTCTTTAGTGGCGGCATTTTTAATAATGGTTATTTTTTCGTGTGCTTGGGCTTTGTCGATCAATACCTGATCGGCTTTTAGCTCAGGTAAAAATTCAAATACCGTGACATGGTTAACCATGCCAGCTAAATCAAGTGCAGCTTCAATACCTGAGTTGCCACCGCCAACTACGGCAACGTCTTTGCCTTTAAAGAAAGGTCCATCACAATGCGGACAATAAGCGACACCTGCGCCCACGTTTTCTTTTTCACCGGGGATGCCAAGCTCTCGCCATTTTGCGCCGGTGGCAACAATCACGGTTTTTGACTTGATAAGTTCGCCGTTTGATAACTGCAATTGTTTGGCTGCTACACTATTGTCAGCACTGGTTGCTATGTTTTCAACTCGGACAAATTCTCGTTTGTTGATCGGGTAGTCGTTTAAATGGCCGAGTAAATTACTGGTTAACGCTGTGCCTGTGGTTTTGCTCACTGAAATTAAGTTTTCAATGCCAACGGTATCTTTTACTTGACCACCAATGCGATCGGCAATCATGGTGACTTTTAAACCTTTACGCGCCGCATAAATGGCAGCAGCAACGCCCGCTGGACCACCACCAATCACAGTCACGTCTTGTTGTGGTAGTTGCTCAGTTTCGTCGGCTTTGGCAATTTCAGGATAGCGTGCAATTAACTTGTCAACCAGTTGTGCGGTATCGATTTTACCATTGGCAAAGCGCTCACCGTTAACATAAACACTGGGCACACCTTGGATATTGCGTTGTTCGATGAGCTCAGGAAATAGCGCGCCATCGATCATTTCGCTAGAAATATGCTCGTTTAGTAAGGCAAATTGATTCAGTGCTTGCACAACATCAGGACAGTTGTGACAACTTAACGACACAAACACTTCGAAATGTAATGGTTGGTTAATTTTTTGCACCATAGTTTGTAAGCTTTTATCAAGCTTTAGTTCAGTACCTGCAGCGTTTAATATCGCCAGAATTAACGAGTTAAATTCATGGCCACTGGGTATACCAGAGAAGTGAACACCAGTATTTTTCCCAGCCACTTCTAAGTAAAAGCTGATTGGGCTGGCTAAATTTTCGTTACGCTCTATGAGGCGTAAATTATCGGATACTGACGACAATTGTTGTAAAAAACCGACTAACTCAGCGCGCTTGTCATGTTCGCCGGTTTGTAAAACTAGCGTAACTTGCGTGGTCATTTGTTGAGTGTAGGTTGCTAATGTTTTTAAAATATCTTGGCTTAACATGGAGTCACCTTAATGCAATATGGAGGAGTTTGAATATGTGTCACTTGCGTCAGTGTTCAAAGCGGCCTTAAAGACGGGGCAAGCCCCGTCTAACGCTATACGCTTGTGCTTGCTTTTAGCGCAAGCTGGCGTTTAGATTTTGCCGACTAGGTCTAAACTTGGGGTTAATGTCGCTTCACCTTGTTCCCATGCCGCTGGACATACTTCGCCGTCGTTTTCGCGGACATATTGCGCCGCTTTTACGTTACGCACCATGTCTTTGGCACTGCGACCTATACCACCAGCGTGGATCTGGGCAACTTGAATCACGCCATCAGGATCTACTAAGAAAGTTGCACGGTGCGCCATGTGATCTTCTTCTATCATGACGTCAAAACCGCGGGTAATTTTACCCGTTTGGTCGCCAATCATAGGAAACTGTATTTTGCCAATTGCCTCAGAAGAGTCGTGCCATGCTTTGTGTGAAAAGTGGGTATCGGTTGATACTGCATAAACTTCAACACCTAGCTGTTGTAGCTCTTGATAGTGATTCGCCATATCTTCTAATTCGGTTGGGCAAACAAAGGTAAAGTCTGCAGGGTAAAATAAAAAGATTGACCATTTATTTTTTACGCTGTCACTGCTAACGTCGATAAACTCACCATTGTGGAATGCTTGCGCGTTAAATTCAGGGATTAATTTGCCTATTTGAGCCATGATGTTTTCCTTATTTTGTTATTTATATAAAGCAGGGCAATCATTGATTTATTCTGCTTTGCTTGGTTTTAAAAGCGTGTTTGCTTTCGATGTAGGTATAATAGGGGTAAGCGTTGTATTAATAAATTTGATTAACTTGAAGATTATGTTCTAATAAACTGAACCATGATGCGGCGAGATGCAATTTGTCAAACGGTGCTAACAATATTGGCGTTTGTTGCTAGCTGTGAATCACGGCTTTTCAGGTTATTGGCGAAAAAGTCACGACAGAAATACGGGAAAATGCGCGATGATCTCTTTAAAACAATTACATTATGCCTTGGCAGTGCAGAAAACCTTACACTTTAAAAAGGCGGCTCAAGCTTGTCATATTTCACAGTCAGCATTAAGTACCGCCATTAGTGAACTTGAGCAGCAACTCGATTGCACAATATTTGAGCGTAACAATAAGCAAGTGTTAGTGACCGAGCAGGGCGCTTTGATCTTAGCAAAAGCGAAAAACGTCAAGCTAGCCGTTGATGAATTGCAGCAAGTGGCACAGCTGCATAAACAAGTGTTTAGCAGCGCCATGACCTTAGGGGTTATACCCACCATAGGACCTTATTTACTGCCGAAAGTACTGCCGGCGGTGAGAGAGCAATACCCTAACTTCAAACTAAAAATTGTTGAAGCGCAATCGCAAGCGCTAGTTGAGCAAGTCAGAAGTGGAGAAATTGACGCTGCCATTTTAGCCTTACCCTATCCTCTAGATGGCTTAATGCACTTTGATTTTTGGCAAGAAGACTTTTATTTGGTTTGTCATAAAGATGTATGTCCAAATATTAGCGATAACATCAGTAGTGAAGACGTCGCCATTACCGACTTAATGCTATTAAAAGACGGTCATTGTTTAAAAGATCATGCCTTAGGTGCCTGTAAGTTGCAGCAACAGCAGTCGGTATCAGACTTTGACTCGACAAGTTTACATACCCTGATCCAAATGGTTGCCGGTAGAATGGGCACCACGTTTGTGCCGCATATGGCTTTAGATCAACTGTTGCATAATGAATCTGAGCTCAGAGCCATTCACTTGAATGAACCTGGCCCACACCGAACGATTGCTATCATCATCAGACCCAACTACGTTAGAGCACAAGAGATCACACTGTTAATTGATATGTTTCGCCAACAATTACAAGCCACTTATACTGAGTAAATAACGCCAAGCGCTAGCACAATAGGAACGACACTAGTTATGTATCAAAAAAAATCAGCCCCGAAAGCTGAAGATATTTCTTATCAGCGGGTTAAGTCTTATATGCTGTGGCTAATTGAACGTTATGGTGATTACTCGGCAAAAAAGTTGCAGCAAAAAGCAGACTTTTTGTTTAAAGCAGATCGGCAATATAACGAGTCAGCACTTGCTTATCTAATTGAACGCGGCATAGTAAACGATTTGCGTTACGCAAAGCGCTTAACCGAAAGCTTGGCGGAAAAAAATATTGGTGTTAATAAAATCAAAGAAAAACTATACAGTAAAGGTTTTTGTCGGCAAACCATCGCAGCGTGCGTTGGCGCTTTGCCTACTACAGAACAAGATTATTTTGATAAGGCATTAACGCTAAAAGTAAAAAAATTTGGCGCAGAGCCCATCAGTGATATTAAGTTGCAGCAAAAAGCCTTACGACACCTTATTAGCAAAGGTTTTTCTTATGGTATCGCCAAACAAGTGATAAGTCATGTAAGTGAACCCTATTAGCGACCGACTTAAATAAGGAGTAACCGTGGAATACCTTTTTATGTTTACTTTTACCGTGATTATTGCCGTCACCGTAGGGGCAATTTTAGCCGCGATTGTTGCATTATTTAGTAACAAAAATAAAAAACACTATTTTCAACGCACCTTTTGCTACAGCAGTATAGCGGTAGCCATGCTGTTAATACTGCGGATATTAATATCGACTTTTATCGGTAATTAGTTCGCGACATTAGCAAAAAGCAAAAAATAGTCTATTCAAACAGAGCTTAGTCAGCAGCGCTTAAAAGGTGAACTGCGCGGTTACGATATTATAGCGCTATCGACTAGGGGGGGAACGTCAATTTAACAAAAAAGAATCACGGCATAGGCAAGGACGTTGGCGTTGAAATCTTGTATAATAGCGCGCAATAAATTAAGCAAGGCCGTGCGCACGCTATGCGCGCCGCCGCGTGTAACAAGTGTCGATGATAATAATTAATTGTCATGACCGATAATATAATAGGTGAAACTGCGTGAATGACATAGCCAACTCAAGCACATCTTTAGCCACGACTTTACAACAAAGTGCGGACTTTTTAGCCATGACCCGAGCACATGAATGGTCGCTGCCTAGTGGCGGTTTTAGCTTTGAAGTTAGCCACCAAGAGAGCAACACCAGTAGCAAGGTTAGGGTACTAGATACCGGATTAATTACCTTTGAGCCAATCAACCGTGCCACCAGTAAAGATATTATTTTATCGAGTGCAGTGCATGGTAATGAAACCGCGCCCATTGAAATTTGCAATGACATTATTGCCCAGCTTATTCGCGGTGAATTAATGTTAGCGGAGCGGGTGTTATTTATCTTTGGTAACCCAGCAGCGATGAATATTGCGCAGCGTTTTGTTGAAGAAAACATGAATCGATTGTTTTCTGGTGGTCATTCGCAAGACCAAGGTCAGGGGGCGGGCTTAATCAATAAAGAGCGTCACCGCGCATTATTGTTAGAAAATACCGTGCGCGATTTCTACTTAGCCGGAGCTAAGCTGTCCAGTGCCAATGGCCAAGAGCGTCAGCGTTGTCATTATGATTTGCATACCGCAATTCGTGGCTCGAAATGTGATAAATTTGCGGTTTATCCGTTTTTACATGGCGCGCCGCGTAAAAAAAGCCAACTGCAGTTTTTAAACGCTTGTGGTGTTAATACTATTTTATTGTCTCATTCTCCGACCACTACCTTTAGCTATTTTTCCTCCAATGAGTTTGGTGCCGATGCTTTTACCGTTGAACTAGGCAAAGTACGTGCCTTTGGTGAAAATGATATGAGCCAGTTTGTACAGGTTAGAGAAACCCTAACGCGGTTAGTTTCTGGCCAAGATCTAGGCTTAGTCCCGTATCAAGAACAAGACTTTAATTTGTATGAAATATCACAAGTGATTGATCGCCATCATGAAGAGTTTTCACTTACTTTTGCTGATGATGTTGAAAACTTTACTGACTTTCCCAAAGGCCATGTCTTGGCAATAGATGGCGATATTGAAGTAAAAACTCAGCAAGATGGCGAAGCCATTATATTCCCTAATGCCAATGTGGCTATTGGTCAGCGCGCCTTACTGACGGTAGTGCCAACACGCTTAAGCTAGTGGTTTTTGTGTCTTTGCTCACATCTGTAGCTTAGTGCCGGTTAAATGCTTTAACTTAAGCAAAAATAAAGCGGCAAACCGCGGCTAATTAAATCAAGAATTAAGTGCCTTAACAGCGAGCAAAACTGTAAAGATTTATGCTCGTTGTTGCGCCTTTATCAACACTAACTTTTCGCATTTAACTTGTTTTTCAGTTAACGTAAAGGTAAAGTGCCTGCGATTATTACAAGCAAAAATTCATTACAACGACATAAATATTCACCTTATGCTGAAAACTTCTATACTCACATGAGTGAAATGAGCATAGCGAATCATGTCACCTTGCATGCCAAGGTTAATAAAAAAGAGAAAAGGTTATGAACACTGACGTATATAGCGAAAGCCCGGTTGTACATCAACCCGCTTTTATTGATGGTCATTCAGTTGAAATTCCAATCCTTAAGATATTGAAACAAGATGGCAGCATTTATGACAATGCGGTGCTGCCAGAAATAGATCAAGAATTAGCGACAAAAACCTATAAAACGCTCGCTTTTCACCGCGTTTTAGATGAGCGTATGGTGGCGGCACAGCGTCAAGGGCGCATCAGTTTTTATATGGCAGCGCTTGGTGAAGAAGCTGCTAGTGTAGGTGGAGCGGCAGGTTTAAAAGATCAAGACATGATCATGGCGCAATACCGAGAACAAGGAGCGCTAATGTTTCGAGGCTTTAGTCTTGAAAACTTTATGAACCAAATGTTCAGTAATGAAAAAGATTTAGGTAAAGGTCGTCAAATGCCTATTCACTATGGCAGTAACGCATTAAATTATATGACGATTTCATCACCGCTCGGTACGCAAATACCACAAGCGGCAGGCTATGCTTATGGTCAAAAGTTACAAGGCTTAGATGCAGTAACGATTTGTTATTTTGGTGAAGGTGCAGCCTCAGAAGGTGACTTTCATGCAGGGCTAAATATGGCCGCTGTGCATCAAGCGCCGGTAATTTTCTTCTGTCGAAATAACGGCTATGCCATTTCAACACCATCCGATGAGCAATATGTGGGTAACGGCATTGCACCTCGTGGTGTTGGTTATGGCATAAAAACACTGCGTATTGATGGTAATGATATTCTTGCCGTGATATCTGCGGTGCAAGTGGCACGCGAATACGCGATTAAAGAAGGCAAGCCGGTGTTAATTGAAGCTATGTCTTATCGTTTAGGCGCACACTCAACATCTGATGACCCATCTGGTTATCGAACGCGTGAAGAAGAAGCAAAGTGGCAAGAACATGATCCGATTTTGCGCATGAAAAACTGGATGCTAGCTCAAGGTTGGTGGGATGAAACGCAAGAATCTGCGTTACTTGAGAAGCTGCGCGAAGACGTTTTAGCGGCGGTAAAAGTGGCAGAAAAAGTTGCCAAGCCGCCGGTTGAAGACCTAATAACCGATGTTTATGACCAAGCGCCACCGCTGCTGCAACGTCAATTTAACGATCTTAAAGAACATATTAAAAAATATCCCGACGCTTACCCGTTTACCGCAGGGAGAATTAAGTAATGGCGAAAATAAATTTATTGCAAGCGATTAATAGTGCGCTTGATACCGTGATGGCAGAAGACGACAGTGCGGTTTGTTTTGGTGAAGATGTTGGACATTTTGGTGGTGTATTTCGCGCCACCAGTGGCCTACAAGAAAAATATGGCAAGAGCCGCTGCTTTAATACGCCGCTAGTGGAGCAGGGTATTATTGGTTTTGCCAATGGCCTAGCTGCGCAAGGCAGTACTGCCATTGCAGAAATTCAATTTGCTGATTATATATTTCCGGCTTTTGATCAAATCGTCAATGAGTCGGCTAAGTTTCGTTACCGCAGTGGTAATGAGTTTAATGTTGGTAAACTGACCATTCGTACGCCTTATGGTGGCGGTATTGCCGGTGGCTTATATCATAGCCAATCACCTGAAGCATATTTTGCCCATACCCCAGGCCTAAAAATAGTAGTACCTCGCAATCCGTACCAAGCTAAAGGCTTATTGTTAGCATCAATTCGTGATGATAACCCAGTCATATTTTTTGAGCCTAAGCGACTTTATCGCGCCTCTGTAGGTGAAGTGCCAGATGAAGACTATCAGTTACCTTTAGGTAAGGCAGATGTAGTGCAACAAGGTAGTGATATAACTGTGCTTGCTTGGGGCGCTCAAGTTGAAATCGTAGAAAAAGCGGTGGAGCTTGCGGAAAAAGATGGTATTTCTTGTGAAGTCATTGATTTAAGAACCATTTTACCTTGGGATGTGGAAACGGTTGCCAACTCAGTAGTTAAAACTGGACGCTTTGTTATTAGTCAAGAAGCGCCATTAACAGCCGGTTTTGCCAGTGAAATTGCGGCAACCATACAGCAAGAATGCTTTCTGCATTTAGAAGCTCCGATTGCTCGCGTTTGTGGCATGGATACGCCGTATCCGTTAGCGCTTGAAAAAGAATATGCTGCGGATCATTTGAAGATCTATGAAGCAATTAAAAACAGTATGACTTACTAGGATTTAGAGCATGAGCATTGATTTTATATTACCAGATATTGGTGAAGGCATTGTTGAGTGTGAGCTAGTAGAGTGGCTAGTGGCAGAAGGTGATGTTATTGAAGAAGATCAGCCTGTTGCTGATGTAATGACAGATAAAGCATTAGTACAAATACCGGCTATGCATTCAGGGGTAGTTGATAAACTGTATTATGCCAAAGGTGAAATTGCTAAGGTGCATCAACCGCTCTTTGCCATGACCCCAACCGACAACGCCGCGCCGGCAACATCGCAAAGTAGCGAAGCCGTGGTAACGGAGTCGGTGTCGTCGCAAGCACCTGAGGCGAGCGCCAACGGACAAGTTGAAGACTTTATTTTACCCGATATAGGTGAAGGGATTGTTGAGTGTGAATTAGTCGAATGGCTAGTTGCTGAAGGTGATTTAATTGAAGAAGATCAGCCTATTGCCGATGTTATGACTGACAAAGCACTAGTGCAAATACCAGCTATGCACCAAGGTAAAGTGGTTAAGCTATATTATGCCAAAGGCGATATTGCGAAAGTACACGAACCCTTGTTCGCTATCGAAATTGCAGGTAGCGCGGCCGCGCCGACAGCGGCGTCAACGGCAAGCACAAACCAACCAGTGGTTGCTAAAAAACTTGAACAGCCTAAAGAACTTAACGTAAAAGTCGCCACTACAGCACAAGCTGCCACTGAGGTAGTGAATGAAAAAGCCATTGCTAGCCCAGCAGTGCGACGAGTCGCCCGCGAGTTAGATATTAATATTCATCAAGTGCCGGGTAGCGGTAAAAAAGGTCGGGTTTATAAAGAAGATGTTTTAGCATTTAAAAACGCGCCAACAGCGACCGAAAGTCAAACCAGCGCTTCAGCGACAGCACCAGCAATTACAGGTGGTACTCGCGTTGAGCCAATTCGAGGCGTAAAAGCAGCCATGGCGAAAGCTATGGTAAATTCAGTATCGACCATTCCTCACTTTACCTATTGTGAAGAAATCGACATGACTAATTTGATCAAATTGCGCGGCGAGCTAAAAGCTGTGTATGCCAAGCAAGATATTAAGTTGACTATGATGCCATTTTTCATGAAAGCGATGTCGTTAGCACTGAAAGAATTTCCGCTAGTGAATAGTCAAGCGAATGAAGATTGTACGGAATTAACTTACTTTGACGATCATAATATTGGTATGGCGGTTGACTCAAAAGTGGGCCTATTAGTGCCAAATGTTAAGCAAGTGCAAACTAAGTCTATTTTAGACTTGGCCGCAGATATTATCCGTTTAACCAATGATGCCCGCTCAGGTCGAGTACCAGCAGCGGACTTAAAAGGCGGTACTATTACCATTTCAAACATTGGTGCTATTGGTGGTACTGTGGCAACACCTATCATCAACAAACCTGAGTCTGCTATTGTTGCCTTAGGAAAGTTACAAACATTACCCCGCTTTAATGACAACGGCGAAGTGGAAGCGCGTTCCATTATGCAAGTGAGTTGGTCTGGCGATCATCGTATTATTGATGGCGGCACCATAGCGCGTTTTTGTAACCTGTGGAAGTTTTTCCTTGAAGAGCCAAGTAATATGCTAGTGCATATGGCGTAAGCACTATTGAGTTAAACATTGTTTAAAAGCCTGCATTTGCAGGCTTTTTTATGCGCTACGCGCAATCAGGCATATCAATTTCGCTCAATTTCAATGATAATTTATGCATGTGATTAAGGAGAGCTAATGCCAGAAAGAAAGCTGCAACATTTTTATATCGCTGAAGAACAGTCGGTTTATTTACTGAATCATGAAGATGCCACAAAATTAAAACAGTGGGTTGAGCTATGCCAACAGCAATTAACCTTGTTGGGCTACCAAAATATTAGCTTAATCGGCAAAGGGGCTTATGGTTTTGTTTTTGCGGGTGAAGATGAACAAAAACAGCCGCATGTCTTTAAGTTTTCTCGGCTAGATTTACCCTTACATGTGCAAGATCGCTTAGCTGATGAAGCGGAGTTACAAAAACAACTAACGCATAGTCGTATTCCTCAAGTTTATGGATATTATAAAATTAAACGCCAATCAATCGTGCATATGCAACGTGCGCCGGGCATTGACTTAGAGCAGCTTTCCTTTCAAATGGGGCCTTTACCCGCTGAGTTGGTGGTGAAAATAGCGATTCAGCTAACTGAAATCTTGCGGTATTTGCGCGATAGCAAACAACATCAAAAAGCGCGACCCTATGTTCATGGCGATATCAAACCGTCAAATATCGTTTTTAATCCAGAAAACGAAAAAGTCTATTTAATTGATTGGGGCTCGGCGGTGATCGCTCAACTCGATGTTGATGGTCAAACCACCGCCAATAATATTATGGATTTAATGAGTAGCGACTTGCAAAACAGTAATGCGAGGCTAGGTGATGTTTATTTTATTGGTCCAGAGCAAATAAGTGGAGCAATGTCGTCGCCACGCTTTGATGAACAAGGGTTAGCAGCAACGTTATATGCGTTAGCGTCGGGTCAATCTTGTCGCTACGGCAGTAAAGTGATCACGCCCGCATCTTTGGGGTTACCGCGGCTATTGGCGGATATTTTAACTGGCATGCTCAATGGTGATCGAGCGACACGCCATAAGGCCGGAGATTACCTATTTAAACATTTAGCACTATTGAAAAATACCGTACTGGCAAAGCCGCCGTTGGCGCGTGACATTACGCCACTCATTCCAGTGTGGAGTAAAAACTATCAAAAAGATCTCGATACCGTCGTCTATGGCTCGCGGAAATCATTTCTGCGTGAATCATCTGCGCAAGATCAGCTCGATGATATCGACGACGTACAATTAGAGAAATATTTTAAAAACTTTCTCATGGGTATGGGGGATACCGAAAAAGCTTTTATTGCCGCGGTTGGGCGCTTGGCTAACTTTCCGGTTGTGGGAGGCTTGGCGGTACGCTGGGAAAAAGATGGTGTGTATATTGATTCAAACTTATCCTTATTTGACCCAAAATTAAAAACCTCATTTCAAAGCGCGGTCAATAATATGGTGCGCCTTGCGCAAGGCATCTATCGGGTGGGGGTGTTTAAAAGTTGTTTATTTGATGCGCGAGATACATTACACGTTGAGCGCGATAATGAAAATGAACCGTTTCAGGCATTGCCGGGACAAGCTTTAGATTTCGATGTCAGTGAGGTAGCGGTAACTGATGATATTACCAGGCTACACTCCTATTTTGAAGATGGTAAAGACCCAGACGAATATTTATATTTACCCGATGAAATAATGGCAGTGCTAGCGCGTTTAAATCAGATCCATCATACCGGTTGTATTATTTTTGAAGTGTTACCAAAACACCTTAAAATTCACAGTTACTTAATGTTATTAAATCACGATAAACGCGTTGAATTTAAACAATGTCTTACTGAAATATTGCAGTTGCTGCCCAGTATTACTGGTATTGGCATTTCTGGCTTTATGAAGCTACCTTACAAAGACACACGCTTTTTTGAACATATAAATTGCTTGCCAGAAAGTTACTACCCGAAAAACCCAAAACAAAATCAGGAGCAGGAAAATGACAGACAATAAAATAGGAACTATGGCATGGCTTGATTTATCAGTGCCTAACGCTAACGCTAACGCAGTCAAGTCATTCTATCAAGCGGTGATAGGTTGGCAAAGTGAAGGTGTTGCCATGGGGGAATATGAAGATTACGTGATGTTAGCACCTGACAGTGAGGACGCTGTCGCTGGCGTTTGTCATGCACAAGGCGTTAATAAAGACTTACCTCCAGCATGGCTGCCGTATTTTTTGGTGGCCGATATTAATGCTTCTATTGCTTCGGTGCGAGCCAAAGGTGGTGATTTAGTTACCGATATTAAGTCTATGGGCGGAGATAAATATGCGGTTATTAAAGATCCTGCGGGCGCAGTTTGCGCTATTTATCAAAAAGACGCGCAATAGCATGACCATAAATTTATGGTTTTTCTTGTTGCTGTAAATATTTTTTATCCTCAATTTGAATATGATGCAACAGCCAGTCGGTTAAGAAATAAAGTAGCTCCATTGCAGAGCTGCTTTCTGTAGAGTCTTTTAATTGTGTATTTTTCGCGTTGATGCGAGTTGCGATGTTTTCCAGCTCTTCCATAAAGTGCTTGTGTTGTAATTGATGTAATAGGCAGTCGTTTTTATTAAGCTTATAAAAGTAGGCTTCTTCAGCCTCAAAATGATATTTAGTATAAGCAATTAGCTTAGCAAATAGTGAGGGTATTATGGCTTGTTCTTGCTGATTATCAATGGCCCAAGCCAATTGGTTGATATAATCCACTAAGACTTTATGCTGGCGATCAATCGTATCGACACCAACCTCATAAGCTTTGTCCCAAGCTATTAGGTATGCTTTTGTCATACTGTGTTTAACTCTCCAATGTTAGCCAATGTTAGCCAATGTTAGCCAAGGTTAACGCCATTGATAACAATCAGCTGACGCTATTGACCATAGCATTTATTGCTCATATTTGCCAAATCCACTTTGCCCTAGCGGTAAGAATAAGGTTTGGTAAAGTTTAGTGGCGTACTCGTCTGTCATGCCAGCAACATAGTCGGCAATAATTCTATGGTGGTTAAGCTTATGCGCTTTTGCGTGTTGCCAGCGAGCCACGGTATTTTTGGGTAATAATCGCTCGGGATCTGAGCATAAAGCTTGAAATAACTCCATCACGATCTGTTGTCCGCGGTACTCAACCTGTTGTATTGAGGTTTGTTTGATGACGTAATGAAAGACAAAATCTTTAAATATTTGCAATGTTTTTGCCGCCTTGGGCGGGTGTACAGCATTAAAGCGTAATAACGGCTCTTGAAAGTGGGTATGATTACTTTGGTTAATATCTACGAGTGTTACCGCAGTGATCAAGTAATTAACCAAACCGCCAATGGCTTCTTTTTGCTGGTAACGCTTGGCACTAAAGAGTTTTTTAGCGAGTGTTTGGCTATATTCGTGTAGCCATTGATCGTCAATGGTGAGAAGCCTATTTACCACTTGCTCGGTAAAGTCTTGTTGATTGACAACGCCGGTTACTATGGCATCTTCTAAATCGTGAATACCATAAGCAATATCATCCGCCAGCTCCATCATTGAACAATCTAGCGATTTATATCGTGTTTTACTGTGGGCGTTGTGATTACTGCTAAATTGCTGAAACAGCGCTTTATCGTCGGCGGATAATGGTGCTAGTACCCAGTCTAGCATGCCAATATCGTCATGGTATAAACCTTTGGGCGGATGCCACTGTGCTGCTGGTAATTGACGAAAGCTTGCCGGTAACTCTGGCAAAGTCGCTTGTTGCAGGCAGTCTAACGTTTGTGGGTATTTGATAAGTCCGAGTAAAGTTCGGCGCGTTAAATTCATACCATAATGTTCACTAAAGGGCTCTAAATGTGAAACAATTCTGAAAGTTTGGCCATTTCCCTCGAAGCCGCCGTGTTCGCGCATCATGAAGTTTAACGCCACTTCACCGCCATGGCCAAATGGTGGGTGGCCAATATCATGTGCTAAACATAGCGATTCAATTAAACTGTCGTCACTGGGCAGCAACTGCTGACTTTGTTCAGGGTACTTGTGACGAATTTGCGCTATGATGCCACTGCCAATTTGTGCCGCCTCTAATGAGTGCGTTAAGCGGGTACGATGAAAGTCGCTTTCACCACTGCCCATTACTTGAGTTTTCGATTGCAGGCGACGAAATGCGGCAGAGTGAAGGATGCGTGCTCGATCTCGTTGAAAAGGGCTACGGTGATCTTGATGCCTTGTTGCAACGTTTGTTAAGCGTCTTGTTAACCACGGACTGTCCATTTTACCTCTAATCTTTATATCGGTTTAATGACCTTGTTGATTTAAAAGTGACTGAATGACTCGTCATTAGCTAGGCAGTTATAGTGATATTGCTACTGCCTCTTAGTTACATTACCGAACTTACTCCGCAAAGTGCAACTTTAATCCGTATTTTTGTTAGCAGTGAAAGAGTTATGCTTGGAAATTTATTCTTGCAGCGCGCGACAAGCTAGATTCATTAGCAGGCTTGTCGCAAGTATTAGCTATTTATTGGCAATAAATATTGCCCGTTTAGGCGCCGGGTAGCCTTCAATGGTTTTATTGGCATCATTTGGGTCTAAAAAGTCTTGTAATGATTCGGTATCTATCCAGTCGGTTTTACGTTGTTCGTCAATGGCGGTAATGTCAGTATTAACGACACGAATATTGTTAAAGCCACAACGAGCAAGCCAAGCACACATAGCATCACAGCTCGGTAAAAACCACACATTACGCATTTTTGCGTAGCGCTCACCCGGCACTAACACCGTATTTTCATCGCCATCAACCACTAAGGTTTCCAAGACAA
This sequence comes from Colwellia chukchiensis, assembly GCF_002104455.1. GTDB lineage: Bacteria > Pseudomonadota > Gammaproteobacteria > Enterobacterales > Alteromonadaceae > Cognaticolwellia > Cognaticolwellia chukchiensis. The sequence goes on from NZ_NBOC01000012.1 coordinate 92,991, forward strand.
GTTCGCCGCCGGGCACTAGCTGTGCTTTTAATTGATAAAGAAAATCAATCGGTGAGCGCCGATGATATAACACCCCCATGGCAAATACGCTATCAAAGGCTTTTAACTCAGGTAATTGCTCAACGCCGAGCGGCAGCAAGTTTACCTGTGGATCTTGAATAAAATGTTGAATGGCTTGAAATTGCGTTAAAAACAACTGGGTTGGATCAATGCCAACCACGAATTTAGCGCCCGCACCGCGCATGCGCCATAAGTGATAACCGCTACCACAACCAATGTCGAGTACGTAGCGGTTACTTAAATCACTTATGTGTGGAGTTAAACGATCCCACTTAAAGTCTGAGCGCCACTCAGTATCGATATGTAAGCCATGAATATGGTACGGACCTTTGCGCCAGGGTTTAAACTTTTTCAGTAAGTTTTCAATGCGTTTGTATTCACCGTCATTAATGTCATTGCGCACGCCAGCCCGAACACAAGTATTGATATCTATACTACTAGCGCTTGTTTTTGGCAGTGCCGCTAAAGTTTTTTGCCACTGTGCGAATTCACCGTGTAAATGCTGCTCTCGCCATTGGGTTAACTGTGCAGGTAAGGTATTAAGCCAATGGCTTAACCGGTTAGTGGCAATGTTTTGATAAAAATTGTTAAATGAAGTCATGACGTTATTTAATAGCAATCAGTGAAAAGAAATTAAAGCATTGAAACCAAGGCGCGCTATGGCGAAAACCGGCTTGCTTTAAGCGGCTTAAGTGGGTGTCTAAGGTATCGGTACGCATGACATTTTCTAGTGCGGTGCGTTTTTGCGCTATTTCTAATTCGCTATAGCCATTTGCGCGTTTAAAGTCATGGTGTAAGTCAATCAATAATTCATTGCAGACACTATCACTATCAGCAATTTTTTCTGACAACAGCAGTAGGCCGCCAGGTTTTAAGCCCGCGGCAATATTGTTTAATAACTGCTGACGCTGCTCAGGCTCGATAAACTGTAAGGTGAAATTAAGCACCACCATAGAGGCGTTTTTAATTTCAATATTGAGAATGTTATCTTCGATAATCTCCACAGGGGTGTTGCCCTTAAAAGCACTGACATGCATTTTACAGCGCTCAACCATAGCACTAGAGCTATCAATGCCTATGATTTTGCAATTTTTCGCGGTAATGGCTTTACGCATTGCTAATGTAGCAGCACCGAGTGAACAACCTAGATCATATATTTGGCTATTATCACAAACGTATTGCTGACTTAGTCGACCTATGGTGTCGATAATAGTACTATAACCGGGTACCGAGCGGCTGATCATGTCAGGAAAAACTTCAACGACCTGAGCGTCAAATGCGAAGTCTTTGATTTTACTTTGCTTATTAGAGAATATTAAGTCGGTATCCGATGGTTGCATGATGTCGATTCTATACTAGTGTTAAAGGGATAGATTTGGCTATTTTACCTGATATTTTTATCGATAAACATTGAAAAGCTTAGATTAACTTGATTATCGATGCTTCTAGCATAGATGCCGACAATAATTATAAACATCAGTGGCAGAAATAATAATAATGAAAATTAATTTGTTTATAAAAAACATAATCTTGTTAGTAACGGGGCTGATGCTATTAGCGATGTCTTTGGCGTCAGCCCAAGGTCAAGAGACGCGAAAAAGCTATAAAATTGCTATTAATAAAACTTCCTATCCTTTTCATTTTCTTGATCAGAACAACCATGCCGACGGTATGATGGTTGAACTTTGGCAGCTGTGGGCACAAAAGCAAAATGTTGATGTTGAATTTGTCGCCTTAAATTGGCAACAAACGATAGCGCAAGTGCGATCAGGGCAGTTAGATATTCATGCAGGCTTATCAAAAAATGCAACGAGAGCAACGTTTTTTGACTTTAGCGACGAACTTGTAACACAAAATCAGCATTTGTTTTTACATCGCTCAATCGCACATATACGCAAAATATCGCAGTTAAGCGCTTATACCATTGGTGTTGTTACCGACTCTAGTCATGACATTAGTTTAACGCAGAATTACCCCGAATTAACATTGCGGCGGTTTGCTAATCGACATGCCTTATACCAAGCGGCCTTACAAAAAGAGGTATTAATAATTGCCGGTGGCGAGAAGCTCTCTAAACATTTTGTTGATTATCAGGTATTAAATGACGCCTATCCGATTTATGCCCGAGTTTCTTATGACAAAGGCAGTTATGGTGTTGCGGTAGCCAAAGGTCAAGCTGCATTGCTGGCATTTATCGAACAGGGCATGAAAAAAATATCGGCAGCAGAAAAATCGGAAATTATCCGAAAATGGCTAGGTATTGATAGGGCTGAAAATGTCATCACCATTTCTTACGTTAATCAGCAAATGCCTTTTTCAGGGTCAAGCGCCAATGGCAATGCGCAAGGCTTTTTTGTCGAGCTTTGGCAGCTATGGGCCAGATTTAGTGATGTTAACGTAGAATTTGTGGTGTTAGATGCAAGTCAGCCACAGTCGATCAGCCAAGTTAGCGCCGATATTCATATTAACAGTTTGGTTGCTGATGACAGCCGAGCGGGGCTGAGCGTGGGGTCATTAATTTATCGTCTCGATTATAGTGTCTTTTTGACCAACCAACATGCCGGTATTAGCCACATTTTAGAGTTAGAAAATAGAAATATAGCAGTAGTCGCCACGCCAGGCTTGCTTGATGACCTAACGCGCAGTGGATTAAAAGCAAACCTGGTTTATTTTCAAGATTATCCGTCATTATTTGCGGCACTAAATGAAAAAGAGTTTGATGCGTTTGTTGGTCAACGTGATGTTATTGAATATTATCTGAGTGAGCAAAACCTGCAAGCGAACTTTTTTAGGTTGCCAAGTTATAAGTATCAGCAGCCAATACATGCAATGTTAAACAACAGTAATCCTGCCTTGAGGCAATTAGTAGTTGATGGTTTCGATGAAGTTTCGTTGCAAAGTTTAGTGGGCTTAGAACAAAAGTGGCATTTAGATCAAAGCGCGGGCTACTTTAAACGCCAACTTACGCAATTAAAGCTTACTGAGCAAGAAGCACTCTGGTTAAAAGATCATTCCAAGATCAGGTTTGGCGTGACGAATAATTGGGTACCGGTCGAGTTTGTCGATAAATTTGGAGAGGTTAAGGGCACTAACCCAGATCTATTTAATATACTGGCGCAGCGACTTGATATCGAAATTGAGTATGTTGTTTATAATGACTTTGAAAACTTATACCAAGCACTATTAGCCGGTGATGTTGACGCGATTGGTAGTTTGACGGCAACGCAGGAGCGGAAAAAGCAGGTGTTATTTACCGAGTCTTATTGGAGCATGCCTTGGGTGATTGTGCATCCGCGTGAGCTAGGTAAGCAATTACATTTAGATAGTTTTAACAACAAAACGTTAGCAATAACGAAGGGCTATTACTTTGCTGCCTTGATACGCCAGCAATACCCAGCGATTACCTTATTACTGGTAGAAAATAGCGAAGAAGGCTTGTTAGCCGTTCAAAAAGGGGTGGTTGACGGTTTTATTGATAGCTTATCGTCAGGTACTGAGTTACTAAAAAAAGAAAGTTTAGTGAGTTTGTCAATGTCGATACTTGATGAAATGGACAAAGACAGCAATCATATCGCCGTCAATAAGTCATTGCCCTTGCTAGCTAATATTTTAAACAAAGCCGTACAGACCTTAAGCGATGAAGACAGTCAAAAAGTTTATGAAAAGTGGTTTGCTATTAGTATTGAAACCGGCTTAGACAAAAGCGTCGTGCTGCGTGTGGCGGCGCAAATTGGGGTTTTGATCATCATAGTTATTGTGATCATTATTATTTGGAATCGGCGTTTATATTCTGAGATTAGAAACCGGAAAGCGTTGGAAAAACAAATGCAGTATATGGCGACCCATGATGATCTCACTGGGCTTGCCAATCGAGTGTTGCTAAAAGATCGCTTAAATACAGCAATACCGTTTCATCAACGACAAAACTTGCTGCTAGCGGTGTTGTTTATTGATTTAGATGGGTTTAAAAATATTAATGATAGCCGTGGTCATGATATAGGTGATGAATTACTCATAGAAGTTGCCAAACGTTTAACCAGCAGTGTGCGAAACTCAGATACTGTTGTGCGTTTTGGCGGTGATGAATTTGTTTTATTACTAACTGGCTTGCACCACAAAAATGAGGCGGCCTATGTGGCTGATAAAGTTTTAAAGCTTATTCAGCAGCCCATTGCGCTAGACAACTCACAAGTGGCTATTGGCTGTAGTATTGGTATTGCCATTTACCCCAATGATGGTGATAGTGGCAATGAGCTGTTAAAAGTTGCTGATGCATTAATGTATAAAGTTAAAGCGGCGGGAAAAAACCACTTTATGTTTAATCAATAATATTATTAGCTCAACTTATGGCGTTGATATTATTACAGCAATGACGGGTGACATTAGCCAACATTGCTTTATAATATCGGCAATTTTTTATCAGAGTAAGTTAACGTATTGCCTCGCCAATCATTGTGTTGTAGCGCTAACTTATTGATAGCTTTTTCGAATTTTTCAAGGTAAATACATGCGTAGTCTTTATTGTGGTGAGGTGAATGAATCTCATGTGGGTCAGGAAGTAACACTTTGTGGTTGGGTTAATCGTCGTCGTGATTTAGGGGCGGTTATTTTTTTAGACCTACGCGATCGTGAGGGGGTAGTGCAAGTGGTTTATGACCCCGACTTGCCGGACGTATTAGAAAAAGCCAATACCTTGCGTAATGAGTTTTGTGTGCAGGTTAAAGGTAAGGTTCGTGCTCGTCCTGAAGGTCAGATCAATAAAGATATGGCGACTGGTGCCATTGAAGTTTTAGGCTTAGAGCTGACCATACTGAATAAAGCTGCGCCTTTGCCGTTAGATTCAAACCAAACCAACTCAGAAGAGCAGCGTCTTAAGTATCGTTACTTAGATTTACGACGCCCAGAAATGACCGAGCGTTTACGTTTTCGTGCCAAAGTTACCTCTGCTGTGCGTGCTTCTTTAGAGTCACAAGGCTTTTTAGATATCGAAACGCCAATACTAACAGCGGCAACACCAGAAGGTGCACGAGACTATTTAGTACCAAGTCGTACCCATAAAGGTCAATTTTTTGCGTTACCACAATCGCCACAACTCTTTAAGCAGTTGTTGATGATGTCAGGCATGGAGCGCTACTACCAAATCGTTAAATGCTTCCGTGATGAAGATTTACGCGCCGATCGCCAGCCAGAGTTTACGCAAATCGATATTGAAACCTCATTTATGAGCTCAGATCAGGTGATGGCAGTTACGGAAACGATGATCCGCGAGTTATTCCAACAGCTACTAAATGTAGACCTTGGCGAGTTCCCGCGTATGCCATATTCAGAAGCCATGGCGCGTTTTGGCTCTGATAAACCTGACTTACGCAACCCCTTGGAAATTGTTGATATCGCCGATATTGCAAAAGATGTCGAGTTTAAGGTCTTTTCAGGTCCGGCGAATGATAAGCAAGGTCGAGTTGCTGTCATTTGTGTTCCCGGTGGCGCGGCAAAGTTTTCCCGCAAAGGAATTGATGAGTTAACCAAGTATGTTGGCATTTATGGTGCTAAAGGTATGCCATGGTTAAAAGTTAACGACATAGAAGCTGGCCTTGAAGGCTTGCAATCACCTATTTTAAAATTCTTAAATCAAGACGCGGTTGATGCGCTATTGGCGCGTACTCAAGCCAAAACCGGCGATATTATATTCTTTGGCGCCGACAGCTACAATGTGGTGAGTGAGTCTTTAGGCGCCCTGCGTTTGAAAGTTGGCGAAGATCTTGAATTATTGCAAGGCGACTGGAAACCATTATGGGTAGTTGACTTTCCAATGTTTGAAGAGGTCGATGGCCAAATGCACGCCATTCATCATCCGTTTACCGCACCCACCAATTTAACGGCTGAGCAATTAGCTGCCAACCCTGCAGGGGCACTATCTGACGCTTATGACATGGTGCTTAATGGTTGCGAGCTAGGTGGTGGTTCAGTGCGTATACATGATCAAGCCATGCAAGCCACTGTGTTTCGCATTCTAGGTATTAGCGATCAAGAAGCACAAGAGAAATTTGGCTTCCTTCTCGAAGCGTTACAATATGGTGCGCCACCGCATGCCGGTTTAGCCTTTGGTTTAGACCGTTTGGTGATGTTAATGACAGGGGCAAGCTCAATCCGTGACGTTATGGCATTTCCAAAAACAACCACTGCTGCTTGTCCACTGACCAATGCACCTGGTCAGGCTAACCCAGCCCAACTGTCTGAGTTAGGTATCGCTTGTTTAGCAACAAAAGCAGAGTCACAAGAATAGTAATTACTTAGTTTTGCTATAAAGCCGTTAAGATAAGCAACGCACTACATTAAGCTATTTTGCTTTATTAGTGCGTTTTTTTTCATTAGCATGCATGATAGTGCAACAGCAGTTATAGATGATAAAAGGCACCTTATAGTGAGTATAATTTTAGGCATAGATCCCGGCTCTCGATTAACTGGCTATGGTGTGATTGAACAACATGGGCGGCATTTTACATACCTTGGCAGTGGCTGCATTAAAGCCATTGCCGCTGGCAATGAGTTAGGCGCTAGGCTGCAAACCATCTTTGCCGGCGTTAGTGAGCTTATTCTTCAGTTCCAACCTGATAGGTTCGCAATTGAGCAGGTATTTATGGCAAAAAATCCTGACTCTGCGTTAAAACTAGGGCAAGCGCGTGGCGCTGCCATTGTTGCCGCCACCAATAATGGTTTAAGCATTGCAGAATACTCAGCGCGCCAGATCAAACAAGCGGTGGCCGGGACGGGGGCGGCTGATAAAACTCAAGTTCAGCACATGGTAAAAACAATCTTGAAATTGCCCGCCACGCCGCAAGCCGATGCCGCTGATGCTTTAGCAGTGGCGTTATGTCACGCTCATAGTCAGGACTCAATTAATAAATTGTCCGGTCAGGCGAGCAAAACCGTGCGTAGGCGTTTACGCATTTAGTTGCATTAACTGAGTCGCTATTCTTTACTGTATAAATATCTAGTGGTATGGTGTTGTCAATTAATAGCTTAGGTAAAAGGTTTAATTTTGATCGGACGTTTACGAGGCATACTGATAGAGAAAGTAGCCCCTGAAATTTTAATAGAATGTCATGGCGTTGGTTATGAAGTGACCATGCCAATGACCAGTATCTATGCACTGGGCGAAGTTAATGAAGAAGCCGTGTTATATACGCACTTTGTCGTGCGAGAGGATGCACAACTGCTATACGGTTTTGCCAATAAAATTGAGCGGAAACTGTTTCGGCTGTTGATTAAAGTAAATGGTGTGGGCCCAAAGCTCGCGTTAGCGATTTTATCAGGGATGTCTGCAGATCAATTTGTGAGTAGCGTGATGCATGACGACATCTCCACCATAGTGAAAATTCCAGGTGTTGGCAAAAAAACCGCAGAGCGATTATTAATTGAAATGCGCGATAGATTAAAAGACTGGCAAGTAGACAGTAGTGTAGCGCTTGCCCATATGCAGTCCTCAGATGACAAGTTAGCAAATAATTTTGTTAATGGCGCTAAAGGTGATGCCATTAACGCCTTGGTTTCATTGGGCTATAGTCAGCCACAAGCAGACAAAGCCGTGAAAGCCGTGTTTGCTAATGGTAACAGTAGTGAAGATTTAATTCGTAAAGCGTTAAAAGCTATGCTGTAGCAGCGATAACGCTTTGCCAATAGCACTATGAATAAGTAAAGCACTTACCATTATGCATTTGCGTGCAGAACCTAACAGCCCAATATTGATGGGTAGTACTGTTTAATAGCACAGATAAGTTTAAAGAGTGATCAATGATAGAAGCCGATCGATTAATTGAGCCGACAGCCAGTCGTGAAGAAGAAACGGTAGACAGAGCCATCAGACCCAAAATGTTGGCGGATTATACGGGGCAGGCGCATGTAAAGTCACAAATGGAGATTTTTATAGCGGCAGCACTGAAAAGGCAAGAGCCGCTAGATCACCTATTAGTTTTTGGGCCACCAGGCTTAGGTAAAACCACCTTGGCAAATATTGTTGCTAATGAAATGGGGGTGAGTATTCGCACCACGTCCGGACCGGTATTAGAAAAAGCTGGTGACTTAGCTGCGATGCTGACGAATTTAGAAGAAAATGACGTGCTATTTATCGATGAAATTCATCGTCTCAGCCCAGTAGTAGAAGAAATACTTTATCCGGCAATGGAAGACTATCAATTAGATATAATGATAGGTGAAGGGCCAGCCGCTCGCTCCATTAAACTCGACTTACCGCCGTTTACGTTAATTGGTGCAACGACGAGGGCAGGCGCGTTAACGTCGCCCTTGCGTGATAGGTTTGGCATAGTGCAACGCTTAGAGTTTTACAATACCCAAGAGTTAACGGATATTGTTATGCGCTCGGCAGATTTTCTTAAGCTTGACATTGATCAGGCTGGCGCTTTTGAAGTGGCAAGACGCTCTCGTGGTACGCCGAGAATCGCTAACCGTTTGTTACGTCGTGTTCGAGACTATGCGGACATTAAAACTCAAGGCTTCGTCAACGAAAGTACGGCAGCCAAAGCGTTAGATATGCTTGAAGTTGATAACCAAGGTTTTGATTTAATGGATAGAAAACTGCTTGAAGCTATCATAGATAAGTTTTCAGGTGGGCCGGTTGGGCTTGACAATATCGCCGCGGCGATTGGCGAAGAGCGAGAAACCATCGAAGATGTCTTAGAGCCTTTTTTGATCCAACAGGGTTTTTTACAGCGTACCCCGCGCGGGCGCATTGCAACCAATCGAGCTTATTTGCATTTTGGCATTGACATACCAAGCTAAAGCCCGTTAGTTATTGGCCATGTAAGCCAAAGCTTCATCATCGATATGTGGCGCAACTTCAGGGTCGCGCTATTAGCTAATCTGATAGCATTAAGCCCGCGGCTAATCAATTATTTACTATTGTTTTTGCCAAACAATTAATTAAATTCAGATAAAAAAAAGCCCACATAAAAGATTATGTGGGCCAACTTAGATTGTAAGTTGTAAGAAGGAAATAAGTTTCCAAAAAATATCAGAGAGGAGGTAACAATAGCTATCACATACAACTAATAAACTATCTAGAATACATATCAGCGAAACAATATTCATCTGTTAACTCAGAAACATGGCTATTTTAATTGCTTGTTTTAGAGCAAGCAAACGAAATAAATTTATTTTTAGCATTAGTTTTTCTAATGTCAAAAGCTATAGCAGCTAAGTAAAGGTTTGCGTGTGGTGAGAATGGCTTAAGTTAGTTATATGTTTGGCTCAAGAATATGCGATGATTGGCATTGATATTGTGGGCACTCGGCTGATTTTTAACCGCAAATGTTTCACTATGTTAATTAAACTCGCTTATTAATGAAAATTGAGTAAAGAAACAGGCTTAACCCTTGTCGGGTGTAAGCGTTATCTATTAAGATAAGTGTTTGCGAAATTTCATAGCATCAGTTGTATAAAATTAATGTCTAATAATCATTATCAGCATAAAGTTCGTGTTTATTACGAAGATACCGACGCCGGCGGCATCGTGTATTATGCTAATTATTTGAAGTTTTTTGAGCGAGCAAGAACAGAATGGTTGCGCTCGCTTGGTATTAAGCAATCAAACTTTTTAGAACAAAGCATAGGTTTTGTGGTCACAAAGGTGGCGATGGAGAACAAAGCCTCAGCTAAGCTTGATGATTTATTGACCATCACAACTCACATAAGTCGATTGAAAGCAGCCAGTGTGATTTTTTCTCAACAGCTTGTGAACCAAGAGGGGTTAACACTCTGTACGGCGGAAATTAAAGTCGCTTGCGTCAACTTGTCAATGGCTAAACCTTGTATTATCCCAGAACGTATTTTAGGAGCATTAAAACGTGTCAGCTGAACTTTCATTTTTTGACTTATTTGTCCAGGCGAGTTTATTAGTTCAACTGGTGATGTTGACCTTGCTTGGTTTTTCAATAGCCTGTTGGACCATGATTTTCCAACGCCGCAAAGTACTCACTGCAGCTCGAGAGCAATTACAAGATTTTGAAGATAAATTTTGGAGCGGTGCCGATTTAAGCAAGCTGTACAGTGAAGTGTCAGCAAAAGAGCAAATAGATGGAATTGAAAACCTATTTGTATCTGGCTTTCGTGAGTTTGCCCGTTTGCGTAAATCACATATCTATGCACCGCAGGTTATCGTAGATGGCACGCACCGTGCGATGCGTGTTGCCATGTCCAGAGAAGTCGACAACTTAGAAACTCACTTACCCTTTATGGCCACCGTCGGCTCAATCAGTCCTTACATCGGATTATTTGGTACCGTTTGGGGGATTATGAATTCATTTATCGCCTTAGGTGCGGTTGAGCAAGCAACGCTTGCTATGGTGGCACCTGGTATTGCTGAGGCACTAATTGCAACCGCCATGGGATTGTTCGCAGCAATTCCTGCTGTAATGGCTTATAACCGCTTTAGTCATAATGTTGAAAAATTAGAAAATAGTTATGGCAACTTCATGGAAGAGTTTTCTAGCATATTACAACGACAAACCGCTGCTGAGCAGAAAGGTTAAGGTAGGCAGTAACTATGTATAATCGAGTTAGGCGCCGCAAGGTGGCCGAGATAAATGTTGTACCTTATATCGATGTTATGTTGGTGTTATTGATTATTTTTATGGTTACTGCGCCGCTCATAACCCAAGGTGTTAAAGTTGACTTACCCCAAGCGGATGCTGAGCCATTAAGTAAAGATATGAAGCCACCTTTAGTGGCATCAGTTGATGTTGACGGTAATTATTACTTGGCGGTTGGCGATAGTCGCAATGAGCCGATGTCGGCAGAAGAGGTGGCGACATTAGTTGCCGCTCATTTAAAGCTAGAGCCAGACACCCCCGTAGTGGTTAATGGAGATGGTGCAGTTTCTTATGATGCGGTAATTCAGCTAATGGTCATGTTACAAAAAATGGCGGGCGTACCTTCGGTTGGCTTAATGACAGATAGTCCGGAGCGTCAGTAGTGTCATCTCAATACTCAGTGCCATTAGCTTTAAGTTTTGCTATCCATTTTGTGTTAGCGGCGGTTTTGTTGTTAGGAGACTTTGCCACGCCGATAAAGCCAACGCCTAGTGCAGTGCCGATGGAGCCTATCCAAGCGGTTGTAATAGAAAAAAGTAAAGTTGATGCACAAGTTAATAAGATAAAAAAGCAAAAAGCCGATGATGCCAAAAAGTTAAAAGAACTTGAGCAGCGTGTTGCAGCGGCCAATGCTAAACGTCTTCAAGAAGAAAAGCGCATTAAAAAGCTAGAGCGTGAACGCCGACAAAAAGAACAAGAGAAAAAAGCCGCCGATCAGGCCGCCAAAAAAGCAAAAGCTAAAGCGAATGCTGCGGACAAACTTCGTAAGCAAAAGGAGTTAGAGCAAAAGCAAGCCGCAGAAGCTGCGGCGAAAGCAAAAGCGCAACGGATAAAAGAAGAGAAAGCGGCGAAAAAAGCTGAGCAGTTACGCAAAAAACAAGAGGCCGAGCGCAAACGTAAAGCCGAAGAGGCACGAGAGCGAGCGGCACAACAAAAGCTCTTAGAGCAGCAAATGGCCGAAGAAATGGCCAGTCGCCAGCAAGCCCGCCGCCAACAAGTGATGACAGAAATAGGCCGTTACACTGCGTTAATTACCCAAACAATCAAACGAAATTTGATCACGGACCGCAGCACAATGGAAGGTAAGTCTTGTAAATTAACCATAAGTCTTGCACCATCAGGTTTTGTGACTAATGTTGTCACAGGCCAAGGTGATAGAATTGTTTGTGAAGCGGCAAAAACTGCGGTTTATAAAGCCGGCACCTTACCGGTGTCGAAAGATCCAGAAATATTTCGACAAATGAAAACCATTAGCTTGACAGTAGCACCTGACAAATTTAATTAAGTTTTTGATAATTAGGAAAGTAATTAGTTTTATGAAAAAAATAGCGTTATTGATACTCCTATGTGCGACTTTGCTATCCAAGCAGGCTTTAGCAACATTAGAAATTGTGATCACAGAAGGGGTAGATAGTGCCCGACCGATTGCCGTTTTGCCCTTTAAATGGTTGGGTAGTGGTGTAATGCCAGAACGATTATCTAAAGTGATCAGTGATGATTTGTTACGCAGTGGCAAGTTTAATCCAATAAAGGTGTCACGCTTTCCACAGTTTCCAAATGATGATAGTGAAATTGATTATGCCGCGTGGGCCAGCGAGGGGGTTGAAGCCATAGTGATTGGCGAAGTTCGTGAAACATCAATCGGTAGATACCAAGTAAAATATCAGCTAATTGATGTGATCCGTGGTCAAATCATAGGTGGTCAAACGCAGATGTTAAGCAATGGTGTCTTGGTGCGCAGCTCAGATCATATTCTTGATGAAAGTACGGTTGAAATAGGTGCCGAGCAATTTCGTCGTTATGCCCACCGTATAAGTGACGTAGTGTACGAAAAGTTAACGGGGATACGCGGTGCTTTCTTAACCAAAATTGCCTATGTGATTGTGCGCGATGAAGGGGAGTACCCTTATCAGCTTGTTATTGCCGATTATGATGGTTTTAATGAGCATGTGTTACTGAGCTCTAGAGAGCCTTTAATGTCACCAGCGTGGCATCCTAATGGTCAACAGTTGGCTTATGTCACCTTTGAAAACCGTCAGGCGCAAATACATACCATAGATATATATACTGGCCAGCGTAATTTAATAAGCTCCTTTGAAGGTATTAATAGTGCGCCGAAATGGTCACCAGATGGTAAAAAGTTAGCAATGGTGCTGTCAAAAGATGGTAACCCTGAAATTTATATTATGACGGTTGCCAGCAAAAAATTGCGTCGAGTCACCCGTCATCGCGCGATTGATACAGAGCCGAGTTGGACACCCGATGGTAATGCTATTGTCTTTAGTTCAGAACGAGGTGGAAAAGCGCAGCTATATCGCGTAAATTTAATCGATGGTAAAGTTAGGCGCTTAACGTTTGACGGCGAAATGAACTTAGGCGGCTCTTTGACACCTGATGGTCGTCAATTAGTGATGGTAAATCGTACGCGTGGCAAGTATCATCTAGCAAAACAAGAGTTTGACACTGGGATATTCCAAGTTTTGACGTCAACCCGCTTGGATGAATCACCAAGTATTGCGCCAAATGGCGGCATGATCATCTATAGTACGTTACACAATAATAGACAGGTGCTAAGTTTAGTGTCTGTCGATGGCAGGTTTAAGGCAAGATTGCCAGCACTAAATGGTGAGGTGAAGTCGCCTTCTTGGTCACCATTTTTATAATAATGACTATTAGTTTAATTTTTAAATAATAAGGATGCATAAAATGCGCTTGAATAAAACAGTAAAAGCCTTAGCAGTTGTTTTACCTATCATGGCTTTATCGGCCTGTAGTTCATCTGACTCAGCTAGCGAAGACGCTAGTGCGATGCAAAAAAATGAAGCAGCAATGGCTGAACAAAAAGCTCGTGAAGAAGCTGAACGCGTAAAAGTTGAAGCAATGCAACGCGCTAACGCAATTGAAGCTAAAAAACGCCAAGAAATGGAAAGATTGCGTTCAGAACATATCGTATATTTTGATTTTGACAAGTCGTCAGTTAGCGGTAACTTTGCGTCAGTATTAGAAGCGCATGCCAAATTCTTGAATGAAAACACCAATGTTAATGTATTGATTGAAGGTCATGCTGATGAGCGTGGTACGCCAGAGTACAATATTGCACTAGGTGAACGCCGCGCTAAAGCAATTGAAACGTATCTACAAAACATGGGTGTTTCAGCATCACAGTTAAGCACAGTTAGCTATGGCGAAGAAAAGCCAATGATCAAAGATCGCTCTGAAGCGGCATTTGCTAAAAACCGTCGTGCAGTATTGGTTTACTAATCAGGTATAGCAATGAAACCCAGTACTATTATTTTAGGGCTGACCTTTGCTGCAACTGCCAATGTGGCAGTTGCAGCAAAACCTGCTCCAGTTATTGAAGTTAATGCCAGTAACGGTATAAGTTCTACGCAATCACTTAGTATCAGTGAGCAGTTAACCAGTTTAGAACGCAAGCTTGATGCCCGTAATCGCGCTCAGGTGAATGTTCAACAACAGTTAGACGAACTGCAAAATGAAGTTAATGAGTTGCGCGGTATTACCGAGCTGCATACTTACCAGTTAAGTCAGGTATTAGAGCGTCAACGCGAGCTTTATCAAGAGTTAGATCGACGTGTTTCAGAAGCATTAAAGCCAGCTAACCAAATACCAGCGGCCATTACTGCGCCTGCAGGTAGTGCTAATCAAGTTAATTATAGTAATAACTTAACTGAAAATGAGGCTTATGATCGCGCAGTAAACATGGTGCTTAAAGACAAGCGTTATGAACAGGCCATACCTGAGTTTGAAGCCTTTAATCGAAAATATCCTAATTCTAGCTATGCGGCTAATGCCCATTATTGGTTAGGGCAGTTATTGTTCAACAAAAATGAACTTGCCAAAGCACGCCAAGAGTTTGAAATTGTTGTGAATCAATATTTAGATTCGAGTAAGCGAAGTGACGCCATGTTAAAGTTAGCTATGGTGGAACAGAAAGAAAACAATCGTGCGAAAGCAATTACCTTATATAAAAAGTTAATTGCAGAGTACCCTAACTCTAGCGCTGCAAAGTTGGCACAACCAAGATTACAGGGTTTAAATCCATAGATAGTGCTGATAACTTGCACGCATTGTTGTTTTTTTATTCGAAAGCGCAATAAAGTTTAAAAAAGCTGAAATTTATTGTTGCACTTGAAAATTTTATAAGTATTATATGCCCCGCGTTGGACGAGAGTACAACGCAGAACAAATGTCGGTCGTTAGCTCAGTTGGTAGAGCAGTTGGCTTTTAACCAATTTGTCGAAGGTTCAAATCCTTCACGACCGACCACTTTTCACCAAATTAGTGTTTGGCATTTGTTTTAAAACTATATATCGGTCGTTAGCTCAGTTGGTAGAGCAGTTGGCTTTTAACCAATTTGTCGAAGGTTCAAATCCTTCACGACCGACCACTTTTTAGCTAAACAGAAAGTGGCGGGCATAGTTTTTATCATATCTATTAAAAGTAGTTTATCGGTCGTTAGCTCAGTTGGTAGAGCAGTTGGCTTTTAACCAATTTGTCGAAGGTTCAAATCCTTCACGACCGACCACTTTTAATAACATTTCTTGCATAATCAATTTGTTGTCATGTCGCTCCTCTTATTTGCCTTAGATTATCAACTCAACTGATGTTTTCTTAGTACACATTTATTCTGCTATGGCTTATAATCCTCGCGATTTTAAGGTACTGATTGAGAATGAATATGACCCACGCAAATTTAGCTGTTAATTTTGACTTTCAATTTCCACAAAAACCAACGTCGTTGACTGTGGTTGAGCGTGAACAATATAAAGCACGTATTAAATCACTGTTGAAAGAAAAAAATGCAGTGCTCATCGCGCACTACTATACCGATCCTGAAATTCAAGCATTAGCAGAAGAAACAGGGGGCTGTGTTGCTGACTCGTTAGAAATGGCAAGGTTTGGCAACAATCATAGTGCTGAAACCTTAATAGTCGCAGGAGTGCGATTTATGGGGGAAACCGCAAAAGTTCTCACCCCAGAGAAAACCGTATTAATGCCAACTTTAGAAGCAACCTGCTCATTAGACTTAGCTTGTCCAATTGAAGAGTTCAATGCGTTTTGCGATCAACACCCAGATAGAACGGTCGTTGTGTATGCCAATACATCAACGGCGGTAAAAGCACGAGCAGATTGGATCGTCACCTCATCTTGTGCGCTGGAAATTGTTGAGCATTTAGATGAGCAAGGGGAGAAAATTCTTTGGGGACCGGATCGCCATCTTGGAGCCTACATTGAAAAGCAAACCGGTGCTGACATGATTATGTGGCAGGGTGCTTGTATTGTTCATGATGAGTTTAAAACTAAAGCCTTGCATGACATGAAAGCCTTACACCCTGATGCGGCGGTATTAGTGCACCCAGAATCACCGGCAGAAATTATTGAACTTGCGGATGCCGTTGGCTCAACGAGTCAGCTAATTAAAGCAGCGCAGGAACTACCTAATCAAAAATTTATTGTCGCTACCGATCGCGGTATTTTCTATAAAATGCAGCAACTTTGTCCAGATAAGGAGTTTTTTGAAGCACCGACAGCTGGCGAAGGCGCAACCTGTCGTAGCTGTGCACATTGTCCTTGGATGGCAATGAATGGTTTAAAGGAAATAGAGCAAGCACTTTTAAATCCTGAAGGCCGAGAGGTATTCGTTGACGCCACAGAGCGCACAGGTGCACTTAAATCTCTTGATCGCATGTTAAGCTTCAATGCTGAAATGACTAAAAATCAATAAGTTTATTATCAGTTGCTTGTTAAATGAGCAGCTGTTTAAACTTTGCTTGAATTAGGTTGCGTTATGAAGATTATTTCCCTAACATAACGCCGCATAACAAGTACGGCTTATAACTTACAGCTTTTAACTTGTATTGGTGAGGTGTCCGAGTGGCCGAAGGAGCACGCCTGGAAAGTGTGTAAGGCGCAAGCCTTCGAGGGTTCGAATCCCTCCCTCACCGCCATAAAATAAGCAATCAACCTATTGTAAACAAAGCCGCTAGTTAGCTAGCGGCTTTTTTGTTGCCGCACGTTTATTAATTTCAAGTAGAAGTTATCACTTGCTGTGATACTAACTTATCACATGAAGTGATATCAAACGCCTATATAATGTAATAATGTATCGCAATTAATTGGGGGCGGTTGATCTTTCAGAGTTAACATTTATTCATTTAAAACGGATTTAACCGGGGAGCAAGCTTTGAACAATAGTTATGCTACTTAAAAAGCGAGCAATAAAGCCTACAAACAAAACCTAAAAACAAAGCGTACATTCGTTTTAAATGAGCCTAAAGGCCGCTTGATTGAAATTTATACGGCGTTATCAGCTGTTCGTTTCGCTAGCTACACGTCACATGCTCTGCCTTACCTAAATACCAAACAAGTCGCTGTAAAAGTAACCTCGAAAGGTTACCTGAGCTAAAGCTAGCGCTAGATGTCTTGAAAGTGATAATTGCAGTTTCTTAATTTTACGTTATATAGCTATGGTTAACTCTAAGCGCCTCCGACCCTAGATGGTCATTTGCCTAGGACTTTAGGTGACCCTTTATCATGACCAAAACACTGCGGAAGCTCTAAAACCACGTTAAATGCTGCCTATTTAGCCATAGTGCGCAAATAAAAAGCAAACGAACACATTTTTGCAATTTAATTGCATTTAGCGGTTGACGCGGGGCGATAAATCTCTAAAATGCGCTCCACTTCTTCGGGACAAGTCGAAGAGGCGGTTTTAATAGGTTATC
>NZ_NBOC01000013.1 GCF_002104455.1 Colwellia chukchiensis
AAATGGACAATGCCAATCCATAATTGGAACCTGACACTGTCACAATTAGCCATCCACTTCGAAGGTAGGTTAGATGGCGTATTAGATATTTAGCAATTTAGGCTGACACAGAATTCTGAACGCCCTCTCAGAGAATTGTGCGACCACAAAAACCTGAGTTCCCCATAAAGAAAAAGCTAGTGCTATAGAAAAAATCCCTATTATTATAGCAATAGCTGTATTGTATGCATTTACTCCCTCTACACTAATAACTGCTTTAAATGGGTTATTAGGTAAAATAACGTATTTAAATAGTAAGTAGGAAACAATTAAAGCAAACAACACATATGAAACTTGGCTCGCATAAAAATCATTCAGGATAAAAAATGCCACAATAGGAAATAAAACACTTTCCTTTAAAAGCATTCCGAACAAAAAAAATATCGATATAGTAAAACCTAATTTGTTATTTTTAACTTTTTCCAATTCAACCTCCGTCAAGGCAGTGGGTATTAACCCACTGCAAACAATATTAATTCCAAGCGTCGTAGAGCCAAGAACCTAATTTCACTCCTAATTCGCCTAGATCGTTTAGCGTTTTACCAGCTTCAGATCCCGGATTATCTAAATAATAGCCACCGTTAACTTGTTTCATTTCTTCAGTGGTTAATTCTTGAATTTCGTTAAATTCACGCATAATGTTATACTCCATTTATCCGACCTTTCTTTTTTTGGTAAAGAGTGTCGGGTGATTAATGTGCTCATTCTTTCATAAGAATGGGCGGTTAATTAGGCTGTCTTTAGTTTTTCTCGCTAAAGTTGACTAAAGTCAGCCGCTCTATTTTCCATCAAGATTGTTATTATTAAATAAGCAATCTCATCAGAAAAATTCTATTTACTCTTATTTTCATAAACCGAAAGCCCAATTAACTTACTCGACCTCGCAAGCTGTAAATTGGCTCAAGTAACCACTCAATTAAGGTGCGCTGCTCTAACATAATATCGGCTTCAAACAACATGCCGCTTTTTAAATCAAACGCTTTGCCAAATGCTTGCATTTGTTGTTGGGTTAACTTTGCCCGCAAACGGTAAACAGGCTCTTGTAATGAGATTGGGAGTTGAATTTCATTGGGCATAATCAATGTTTGATCAATACGAACAATTTCACTGTTGATAAAACCAAAACGCTGATATGGAAAAGCATCAAAACGGAGCCGCGTATTATTGCCAATTTCAACAAAGCCCGCAGAACGAGTTGGTAGTAACAGTTCGGCAACAAGCTCTGAGTTTTCAGGGATAATATGTAGCAATGGTTTTGCTTGTGCTTTTGACTGCGACAAGGTTTCACCTTCCACCACTTGAATACCCGTAATAAATCCGCTATTACTTGCCGTGATCGTGTATTGATAATTGCTGGCAACTTGGGCTAGTTGACGCTGAATATCAGCCTGTTGGCGTTTTAAATTATTTATACGTAGGGCGTATTGTTGCGGAATATTGGTTAGATTAAAGATGATTTGATTCAACTGGTTTTGATGCTGAAGCAACAGACGGGCTATATTTTGTTTTTCTTGTTTCGCTTCAAGTAACGCTTGTTGTTGACGTTCTTTTTCTAAATTAGATAAAAAGCCATTTTTATTGAGTTGATTAAAATCAAGCTGTTGTTCTTTCAATAGCTTTAGTTTTTCTGCCGCTACAGTAAGTTGGCTTTCAAGGGCGTTTTTTTCATTATCTGAAGCGCGTTTCTGAGTCTGTAAGTTGAGGAGTTCTTGTGTTTTTAACGCTTGATGTTGAGCTATTTCATCGCGTAATAAATTTTCTTGAGCATTAAGTTGTTCGGTAAGCTGCGTACTTAAATCAACACCTTTGCTATTATTTTGCTGAACGATAATGGTCGCAAGCGATTGGCCTTTAACAACCTTATCACCCTCGCGCACCCATAGCTTTTCTATGGTGCCACCTTGATTAGCAAAACTTTTAATAACACCTTTATTGGGCATTAAAAAGCCTCGCACTGTTGCTTTACGAGAGTATTCAGCACTAAAAAGGAAAGTGATAATAGCAATAGCCACGGCTACTAACATGAGCACAGTTAACTTGAGAGATAATGGTTGGGCTAAGGTTATAGCACCAGTTAACCGTTCACTTTGGTGGGAAATAGCTTCCTTTCTAAATAACGACATTTCAAATCCATTGAATACCGAATAAGTACATTAAACATATGCTACAAATTGAAATCTGTCAAAAAAATATACTTTATACAAAATAGGCGTATTGCTGACAAACACGATTATTAAAATAAGCTTGATTATCAATGCATTATTGAACCCTAGTTAAGGGTTTAGGTATGTAAGCAAAAGAGGTGATGATGGTGAAAGCGCTTTACTTTTAATAACTAGGCTAGGTATAGCCAATAAACCTGTGAAGAAAAAACTTTATACTTTAGCAATACAAGTATCCGTTTTTTGATGTGAAATATCCCTCTGAAGTAACTCTTACTCATGGCCGATGGAAATATATCCGCCTGTTTAATATTCATAATGTAATACAAGGAGCAACTAGGTTAAATTAAAATGTACTGAATTTAATTATCGATAAATTTTTTTCTCGCTCAAATAAAAAACCCTGTATAAACAGGGTTTTAAATAAAATCATCTTTACATTTAAAATTTTTTCCCGGATCAGAACGGTATATCATCATCAAAGTCAATTGTCGGCTCTTGCGGGTTTACTTTTGGCGCATTTTGCTGAAAGCCGCCGCCTTGTTGAGGTTGCTGTTGTTGAAAACCGCCACCTTGTTGTTGACCTTGCTGTTGGAAGCCACCTTGTTGTTGTGGCGCCGCTTGCTGCTGAAAACCACTACCTTGTTGTGCCGGTTTATTATAAGCCTGTTGAGGTGCTGCTTGCTGATTATAACCGCCTTGTTGTGGCGCTGCTTGTTGGTTAAAGTTGCCCGCTTGTTGTGGTGCTTGTTGGTTAAAACCACCGGCAGCCGCGCCACCGCGCGAATCTAGCATCTGCATGGTACCGTTAAAGCCTTGTACGACTATTTCAGTGGTGTATTGGTCTTGGCCTTGTTGGTTTTGCCATTTACGTGTTTGCAATGAACCTTCGATATAGACTTTAGAGCCTTTTTTCAGGTATTCACCGGCAATTTCCGCAAGCTTGCCGAACATCACCACACGGTGCCATTCAGTTTTTTCTTTTTGCTCGCCGGTTTGTTTGTCTTTCCAACTATCAGAAGTTGCAATTGTGAGGTTAGCAACACCCCCCCCGTTAGGCATGAATCTAACCTCAGGATCTTTACCTAGGTTACCTACTAAGATTACTTTATTGACACCAGCCATGAACAACATCCTATAATTGCAGTAAAGTCATACTCTACTGATTTGACACGTTCCAAGTCGCTTTAGACTCAGAATAATAATTTTAAAACGATTAACCGATTCTAGCACTACGCGTAAAAAATTACGCTAGCTTTAACAGATTTTTTCACAAAAATTCATCCGCCAAGAACTGTCTAACACCTTGCTTGATTTTAGTATTGATGTCGTCGGTTGTGCATTTTTTTTCAGTAACTGCTAGCTCGCTTATTTTTTGTCTTTATAATTCAATGTAATGGCGTTGCATACTGGCTAACGCTGTTGCTGAAATTTTCTCTGATTTTTTGCTCTGATAATTAAAGTGCACCATGACTGCTGTACCCGAGGCGCATTTTACTCCTTGCTGCCACGCTTCTTGGTAAACATCAAACGAGCTATTACCAATACGGCTAATATGGCTTTTTAACTCAACGTCTGCGCCATATTGCAGCTCAGCATGAAACTCTACCGTTGTTTTCGCTAAGATCAATTTCCAGGCCTTTAAGTTGAGATCTGGCGTAAACCACTTAAATATCGGATCTCTTGCGCCTTCAAACCATTGTGCAACAACGGTATTGTTAATATGCCCTAAACCGTCTGTCTCACAAAATCTGGGTTTAATTGTTTCTTCAATCATGACTACTTCCTTTAAAAAACCTGTGCTAAGCATCTCATTGAGCAATGCTAAGAGTAACTGCCTGTAATTACGCCAATAACCAGCGCAAAATATATTAACCAACATTTTTAATGGCGACATTCTACCTAAAATTGCTAACTAGGTAATTAAATTCATTCGGGTTTGTTGTATGCTGTTACTAGATAAATAATAAGAACGATATGATGACAGATTTTATTGAATTATACCCCAATGCCCTCAGCCCTGAGTTTTGTCAAAAGCTTATTGTTGATTTTGATAATAGCCAACATCAAGTCGCTGGTCGCACTGGCAATGGTGTTGATACTAGTAAAAAGCTCAGCCAAGACATTTATTTAAATCAACATGCTGAGTTTCAACCTGCCTTACAAACCATTTTACAAGTTTGTGGCGAGCGTATCACCGACTATATTGGCAAATATTTTTTCAGTTTAATTAGTGGTATATCACTAACGGTCCAACACCCAAAAACCAAACAACCTGTGCTGTTAACCGTCGATAACTTTGAAGAAGTGGGTAAGCCTAATTTATTTAACTTGATCAGATATTTATTTAATTTAGCGCCCATTAATGCTCAACGTTATGAACAGGGTAAAGGCAATTATGGCTATTGGCACTCGGAAATATTTCCACAGTTAGGCGAGAACAAAGCCTTACACCGTATGCTACTGTTTATCATTTATTTAAACGACGTTGAAACCGGCGGTGAAACAGATTTTTATTATCAAGAGCGCAGCATTAAACCTAAAGCCGGCACTATGATGATTGCGCCGTGTGGCTTTACCCATACCCACCGTGGCAACATTCCGGTTTCTGATCATAAATATGTATTAACCTCTTGGGTGAGCTTTAATCCAGCCCAGCAAATTTATACTGGCTAATACGGCAAGCCCTAGGCGATAGGGCGTAATTTTGACGAAAAAAAGCATAATACTATGATTATGCTTGCTTCATTAATGGCACCAAACAATTACTGGCTTAGCTTTTCTGTCTGCTCGACACTGCTCTCATCATCTGTCGAGTCTACCTGCGGTTGATTGCGTAAAAAACCCGCCGCTTCATCGTCTTTACCTAACTGGTTTGGATTGTAGCGCGAGGCATTATTCACTTTTAAAATGTTTTCTGCATGCTGTAAATCTGCGCTGTTTGAAAAACCGGCAATATTTTCACGAGCCCGCAAAAACGCTTTAATTTCATCAACAATCGCCGCTAATTCACTGTCGTTTTTGCGCATCGACATAACATAGCGAGGCATTTCAACATTGCGTGCACCACTTGTGGCAAAGGTGCTTGAGCTAATGCGTGAGCTAACCACCCAAGGAGTAATTGATGATTTTACAATGACATTTTCACTGCGGGTTGAGTCATGAATTGACATACCTGTGGATATTTTTGACTCAGCAAATGTGCCTTCAGTTTTCATATACATGAGTAACGAGTTAAACTGTAATTCTGCCCAAAATATATGGGAAAAATTTTCCAACATTCGGCCGATAGTATTAACGATTTGCCATAAAAACAAGGTACTAACAAAAGCAACAATCAGTGTAGAAACTTCCGTCACCATGCCTTGTAACGGCGCAATGTTACCACGATTTGCAGCACGGGTTGCAGAGTCAATGTTATTAAAAAAACCTTGTAAAAACTCAAACCCTGATGCCGCCTGCGACGCTAAACTAAAAAACAAATAAGCACCGCACACTAGGAGTATTTGCGCTAACGCAGTACTAAGCAAACGAGTAATGTTAAAGCTTGCTGGTTGCGTTACAGTTGAATACTCAGGTTGGGTTTCAATTAATAACTCACCAGAAAAAGAGCCTTTACCTTGGCTTTGCTCTTCCAATACCGGATCAAAATTCATATAGGTGCGATTCGGTATTTCTTTATAGCGACGATTCGCCAGCACGATATTTTCAATATTAATAAAAATTTCATTCGGGTGAACCGACTCTTGCAAGTTTTCACGGTATTCACTGACCTCAGTGCTGGTACTGCTTTGCTGGCTACGAATATGCACTAAATAAAAGACAAAAGCGGTACTCACAACCCCTAACCCAATCAGGGTAAATAAGCTCGGCCACGCTGAAAATATGGCGATGCTATCTGCAACTTGATAAACGCTATCATCAAGGCGCACATTCTGGCTTAGATAATAATAGCCAACACCAATAACCACAGGAAACACAATAGAAAAAGTAATGATTTTAGCAACGCTGGCAGCGCCGGCACTATTAAGTTGCTTAACTCGGTCTAAGCTAACCGCATTAGCGGCTTTGCGCCACGCACTAACAAGGTACAACAAAATAACAATTGAGAAAATCGGCATAATAATATGCCCTGCCTGTCCAGCTAAACCACTTGAGGAAACAAAATAAGTTAAGCCAAATGCAAGAAAAGCGATAAGGCTAGTGGTAAGTACCGACACCACTTCTTGCGATATATTGCGAATGGGGTAGGGTAAAAAAATAAGCTTAGGAAAAATTGAATGTACAAAACGCCCCATCCAACCTAGTGGCTCAGTAAAAGTGGCATTTTTGCGCCCCATAAGCATAGACTCTAGCGTTGACGCTTTATACGCCAATACTTGCTCTTTGCGCTCTAATTCGGCATTTTCTGTTTCACTTTTTGTCAGGTTATACGATAGCGAGCTAGGCACTGAACGACCAACGAAAAACTTAAATAATTGAAATAAGCCGCTACCCATGCGTTTCAAGCCAGATACAAGCAATATTAAGCCCACTAAGGCATATATCCATGCTTGCGTCATATCTTGCTCAATTATTGTCGTTACTTTAACTACGCTATATAAACCAATAGCGGCAATGGCTAAGCCGCCTAGCGTGCGTATTAACCCCTCTTGTTTAAAGGGATTTTTAATACCTAAGCCTTTAGAGCCAAAATCATATGCCATTTTATTTCTCCATAAAATCCGTTACCGAGCCACTACTGTGTAACCCGTGAAAAATTATTCGACAAATTAACCTAAATAGCGGTTAAATAACAGTTTTATTGGTATTATTTTTTCAACACCCTACACGTGAGCACTGCTTTGTTGGGTAAAAGCTTTCGCACGTTACACAATTAATAACCGTTTTTATTAACTTTTTCGTGCTTACATCTTGGCATCATCGCAATTGCTGTTAAACTGAGCGCTATGATTAAATTAATGATATGGATTTCAGCGCTATTTATTAGCCAGTGTTTCGCGACACCAACAAAGTTGACCGTGGTCAGCGAAGAATGGCTAGGCTATACCAACGCCAATGGTACTGGCACTTATTGCGATATAGTTAAAGCTGTCTATGGCCAAGATTATCAGCTTGAGTTGATAACCACCACTTGGAGCCGTGCGTTAAATTTAGTCGAAACAGGACGTGCAGACATACTGGTTGGCGGTTACCATTCAACAAATCACAAGCTAGTTTTTCCGCAATACCACCTTGATACAGAATACCCGTTATATGTGATTTATGATGACAAAGCGCATAACATTACACAAATCGAAGATCTTGCTGGGCTTACCGTAGCGGGTAGAAAAGACTACGGGTTAGCAAAATTTTTACCGCAAAGCAGCTATTTCTATGGCCTTGACTTAATAGACGATAGCGCAAAATTTATTGAAAAAAATCGTGTTGATGCAGTATTAACCTATAAAGTTAATTTAGCGCTCGCTGATCCAGAAACGCGTTACACTCATCAAGTTATCGGCAAAGAAGCGCGACTCTACTTAGCTTTCTCGAGAACAGCACTAGGGCATAAGTTAAAAGAGCACTATGATCGCAATATCAAGCAGTTAGTTAAGCTTAAGCAACTCCAGCAATATTTTCCTAACCCACAAGAATATTTACATGCTGATTTTGACAAGATAGTCAGCGAAAACTAAGCGCTAAGTGCTCACCTTACAAAAAACGCTTTAATAGCTTATCTATTTGTGCCATATGTAGTTTTCTCAGTAGTTTTCTTGGCTTATCAGGATAATTTTGCACCGACTCAATCTCATTCGCTTGGCTGATAACTTGCGTATGTGCAATAATTTGTTGAAATTCCTGACTAAACTTATCGCTCAACTGCGCTTTTTTATCATCAAGTAAAATGGCGTTTTCTAAATCTAACGCCCATGCCCTCGGGTTTAAGTTACTACCAGTCAGCAGGTGATAACGCCCATCAACTATCATACCTTTTAAATGAAAACTATTCGTACCATCTTGCCATAACCTTAAGGTTAAGTTGCCATTATCCAAATACTTTTGACGTCGAGTTAAGAATTTCGCTAAAAGCCGTTCATAAATATAAGGCACAATTTCAACTGTCGAGAAGCTTGCTTCATCGGCATTATAAAAGTCATTCGCCTTTTTATCACCAACAACGAGAGTCACCTTAATGCCACGTTTAAGCGCAGCGTCTAAGTCTCGCAACAGCGGTTTTGGCAGATTAAAATAAGGGGTAAAAATAATTAGCGCGTCACGGCTACCGCGTACTAACTCGCGAATAACTCGATTCAGTTGATTGTTGCGTCGACCACACCCCACAAACATGGCCGCCTGAATATCCCCCGCTATTCGTGATGGATGCTCAGCATGAAATGGTTGATAAGTAGCTGACTTTAATAACTTAGTTAAACGAATAATATTGCGTTTTAAAGTTTTAGCGTCTGGTAGTGGGCCCTGATTTAATCGTGGTGCATAACCTGAGTCAATAAAACAACGCTGCATATACTCGCAAAAATTATCGGCTAGTGCTTGGCTTTGCAGGCAATAATAGCGATCAAGGCGATAACGCCCCGTTTGTTGCAAGTAAATATCGTTAATACTGGCACCTGAATATAGCAAGCTATTATCGAACACCATGCCTTTTAAGTGTAAAACTCCCAGTAGTTCTTTGCGCTTTACTGGCACACCGTAAATATTTATCGAGGCTTGCTGTTGCTGCTCAAGCGCTAAATATAACTCACGATTTCCCCCGTGCTGCTTGTCACCTATTAAACCACGCTGTGCGCGATGAAAGTCGACGAACACGCAAATATCTAAATTCGGCGTTTGTTGTTTCGCTTGATAAAGCGCATTAAGTACTTCACGGCCGGCTTCATCATCTTGAACATACAGCGCAGAAATATATATTCGTGTCGTCGCTTGCGCTATTTTTGCCAATAGCTGCTCTTTAAAGCCAGCGGCTGAATGGCCTATGCTAATATTTTCAGCCGCAATTGGTGTACGCGTATGAGGGGTTAACATTTTAAACAATACCCACGATAATTGCGGGTAAATCAGCAGTTTTATTATTCATGCAGTCTATATTATTGCGCTGTTTAGGTAAATTCTCCCGATTGTACCGCAAGTTATGCTGCGAGTTGAGTTTATTTGCTGGCAAAATTTTTTACTGCCGCTATGGGCAACAATTTTTATTGCCAATACACTAAGCTCTGGCGTGTGCAGCTATTAAGCTACTCACTCAATTAGATTTTTGCCGCTAATTCGGCCGCTTGTCGTATCGCACGCTTGGCATCAAGCTCAGCAGCAACATTAGCACCGCCAATTAAATGCGCCTCAACACCTTGTGCTTTCAAGGCAAGATAAAGCCCGCGTTCAGACTCTTGCCCAGCACAAACAATGATATTATCAACCGCTAAGGTTTGTTGTTTACCATCGATTGAAATCACCAATCCTTGCTCATTTACTTCAAGATACGTCACGCCTGGCAACATTTTTACGCCATTTTTTTGTAAGGTTGCACGATGGATCCAACCGGTTGTTTTTCCTAAGCCTGCCCCCACTTTACTGGTTTTGCGCTGCAATAGATAAATATCACGAACCGGCTTTTCCTCAATAGTTTTTGCCAATAAGCCGCCATTTTCTTGATAGTCTTTATCAACGCCCCAAGCTTGTAGCCATTTTTCAGGTTGGGTGGTGAGCGACTCTTCTTCCACTAAATATTCTGCGACATCAAAACCTATACCACCGGCGCCTATTATAGCAACACGCTTACCTACCGGCTCTTTGTCACGCAACACTTGGATATAGGATTTTACTTTTTCATGCTCAATACCTTTTATATCCAAAGCTCGCGGTACGATACCCGTTGCTAAGACGATTTCATCAAAACCAGCGGCAGCAAGTTGCTGTGCGCTTTGTTCTTGGTTTAAATTTAAGCCAATGTTAAGTAAGGAAATTTGTTTATTAAAATAACGTAGCGTCTCATAAAACTCTTCTTTACCCGGGATCTGCTTGGCGTAGTTAAACTGACCGCCAATTTCACTTGCGCGATCAAATATTTCAACCTTATGGCCACGTTGCGCGGCATACACACTAAACGCTAAGCCCGCAGGGCCGGCTCCAACAACGGCAATTTTCTTTTTCGTGTTTGCAGTGGCAAAGGTAAGCTCTGTTTCATAACAAGCAACGGGGTTAACCAAACAAGAGGCCCGTTTTTGCTTAAAAACATGATCTAAACACGCTTGGTTACAACCGATACAGGTATTGATTTCATCACTTTTATTGGCCGCAGCTTTAGCGACAAAGTTTTCATCGGCCAAAAATGGTCGCGCCATAGACACCATATCTGCTTGGCCTGTAGATAAAATTTCTTCGGCTACTTCTGGGGTATTGATGCGATTGGTGGTGACCAGCGGTAAACTCAGCTCTTTTTTCATCCGCTCAGTGATCCAGGTAAATGCCGCGCGCGGTACTGAGGTGGAAATGGTCGGCACCCGTGCTTCGTGCCAACCAATGCCGGTGTTAATTAAGGTCGCGCCTGCGCCTTCAACACCTTTCGCCATAGTCACCACATCTTGCCAGCTATTGCCGCCTTCCACTAAATCCAACATCGACAAACGGAAAATAATAATAAAGTCATCACCAGCACTTGCACGAACGGCGCGAATAATTTCTAGTGCTAAACGCATTCTATTTTCGATACTACCGCCCCATTCATCGGTGCGTTTATTGACTTTGACGCAACTAAATTGGTTGATTAGGTAGCCTTCTGAGCCCATAATTTCCACGCCATCATAACCGGCCCTTTTGGCTAGTTTTGCCGAGTAGGCAAAGTCTTTAATGGTATTTTTTATTTGCCGCACCGACATAGCTGATGGCGTAAAGGGGTTAATAGGTGATTTAACTTTACTGGCAGAGACACTAAACGGATGATAGGCATAACGACCGGCATGTAATAGTTGCAAACATATTTTTGTTGGGTATTGATGCACAGCTTCGGTGATTTTTTTATGTTTGCCGACTTGCCAAAATTTACTTAATTCACTGCCAAACGGTGTTAAGCGCCCGCGGGCGTTAGGGCTAATACCACCCGTAACAATTAAGCCAACACCCCCTTTCGCTCTGGCTTGATAAAATGCGGCTAACTTTTCAAAGCCACCTTTTTCTTCTTCAAGACCAGTATGCATAGAGCCCATTAAAACGCGGTTGGCTAAGGTGGTAAAGCCAAGATCGAGAGGGGCTAATAGGTGTGGAAACGCAGCATTATTATTCATATTCAGTCACTTTGTCGTTGTCTTGGTTAATTGTCTTTAAAGCTAGTTGATAAATTTTGGTCGTACCAGTTAACGAATAAAATATCTGCTTGTTGGCGAAAACTCAAGCTTTATTTTGACACCTGTCAGATCAAACATTTACGATGACGGTTATTGTTGGAAAACCTACTTTTAGGTTACGATGAAAAATAGCCGAAACGTAGCAATCGGAGGCGCGTTATAACTATTGATAAAAGCCGCATCTTGGTAGAAATTTGCGCGCAACTTACACAAGAATTACAACTGGCGGTAGCAGCGGCCAATCAAGCTCATCAAGGGGCAATCGACGATCAATCAGTTGCGGAAACTCAGTACGACACGTTAGCAATAGAGCAAAGTTATCTCGCACAAGGACAATCACAGCGAGTAGCGAAAATTCGTCAGGCCATTGACATCTTAACAAGCTTTCAACAGCGGCTTGCATTAGCGCAAGCTGAGCAAGAGTTGACGGTAAAAGTAGGCTCGCTGGTGCAGTTGGCACAAGATAAGGCCAAGCAGCATTGGTATTTTATTGTGCCGGTTGCCGGCGGTTATCGCTGCCAGTTAACGCAGCAATCAAGCTGCTATAAAATAACTTTGTTGACGCCACAATCACCCATGGGCGCAGCCTTGCTAGCGCAATCGCTTGACGATGACGTGACCTTAACGGTTGTCGGCAAAACCACAACCGACTACCTCTGCGCTATTGAATAACGACGAGGTGGCTACTCGCCTAACGGCAGGTTTTAATTAACTTACAGCTCATGGTTTAAGAGTGTTTTAATATGATTGAGGTCAGCAAGCTGATCATCAACTTTCAAATAGGCAACGGCTTCATCTGGCATTATTGTTGCCTCAATCACCCCTGGCATTGACGCCAACCTTTGCGCTATCGTCTGTGCTTGTTGTTCAGTGCTGATATTGGTGGCGAAACTATACGCTTTCGACTTTTGTAATGGCTGCATACCTAAGCTCAACAGTAGCCAAAGGATGGTACAAACGGCCATGACTAAAAAGATACTTTGCTCGCCAAATTCACTAGCAATAAAGCCACCAATAACGCCGCCGGCAAAAGCGCCTAAAAACTGGCTACTAGAATAAATGCCCATCACGCTGCCTTTAACACCCGCTGGCGCAAGGCGTGACAATATTGACGGCATAGTGGCTTCAAGATAATTAAACGCGGTGAAAAACAACAACACTAACACCACTAAGCTGGTCATACTGCTAGGTAAATACCACAGTAATAGCAGCGCCAGCGCAAGTAGTGCCACCGCGGCGCTAAACATCGCCGTTTCTTTTTGTTTTTTAATGGCCATGATCATAAATGGCACCATTAAGAAAAATGAGCCAAACAATGTCGGTAAATACAGTTGCCAGTGTTGCTCAAGTGCCAAGCCATTAGCGACAAATTGCTTAGGTAAAGTGACAAAAACCGCAGTTAAGGCCATGTGCAAAATAAAAACACCACTATTAAGTCGTGACAATTGACCATCAAACATTAAGCTTTTTAGTTTTGACGGCAAGGCAACATTATCGCCTTTTGGCGCAGTATTGATGGAATTAGGCACCACAAATTGAATCGTCAGCATAGCAAAAATGGTTAACACGGCAATAAACCAGAACAAGCCACTTAAGCCAAAAGCTTGCGCCACTATTGGCCCGAGGATCATAGCAAAGGTAAAAGACAGCCCAATAAACATGCCAATGGTGGCCATGACTTTCGGGCGTTGTTCTTCACGGCTTAAATCAGCTGCTAAGGCTAATATGGCGCTGGCAATTGCCCCCATACCTTGCATAGCACGCCCTAAAACCACACCATAAATAGTGTCTGAGGTAGCGGCGACAATACTGCCAAGTAAAAACAACACTAAACCAGCTAATATCACCGGCTTACGACCAAACTTGTCAGATAGTATGCCCATAGGTATTTGCAACAGCGCCTGCGTTAAGCCATAAGCGCCAATGGCTAAGCCAAGCCAAATTGGGCTATAACCGATCAACTGCTCGCCATAAATGGCAAACACCGGCAAGATCATAAACAGACCCAACATGCGTAAGCCAAATACAGAGGCTAGTGAAAATGCCGCTTTTTTTTCAATACTATTTAAACCGGATGCGCTCATGAATATGATAACTCTTATATAAACTTTAATTCAGCTGAGAAAAAACCGAGCTATCTTAACACGCCCACCTAATGAACAAAAACAGAGATTTAAGCTGAACTCAGATTAAAAACTATGCGATAATACTTGGTTCAAACTTTATGTCTCGACAAAAGTAACACTTAGGCTAACCCGTATTAATAACTATCGGTTTCCACTGATATTTTAACCGTTAGTCACAGCTTAAGCCTTGATATAGCGTAAGGTAATTAACATTCAGTTCGGCGCTTTTTCGACCTTGCTTGGGTTGATAAAGCGCTTAGCATTACATTGGTGACCAAGTCTTTATGAAGAAAATTGAAGTCAGGGGTGCGCGTACCCATAACTTGAAAAACATCAGTCTCGATATTCCTCGCGATAAATTAATTGTTATTACTGGCCTGTCAGGCTCGGGCAAGTCTTCATTGGCCTTTGATACTTTATATGCTGAAGGACAAAGGCGCTATGTGGAGTCGCTATCCGCTTATGCACGGCAATTTTTATCGTTAATGGAAAAGCCGGACGTTGATCACATTGAAGGCTTATCACCCGCCATTTCCATTGAGCAAAAGTCCACCTCTCATAACCCGCGCTCTACTGTGGGGACTATTACAGAAATATACGATTATTTGCGCTTATTATATGCCCGCGTCGGCGAGCCGCGTTGTCCTGAGCATCAGCAGCCACTAGCGGCACAAACCATTTCACAAATGGTGGATCGGGTTTTAGCATTAGAGGAAGGCACAAAAGTGATGGTGCTTGCGCCGGTATTGCAAGATCGCAAAGGCGAGCACATTAAGTTATTAGATAACCTTGCCGCACAAGGCTATATTCGCGCCCGTATTGACGGCGAGGTGTGTGATTTATCTGATCCACCAACGCTGGAATTACATAAAAAGCACACCATTGAAGTGGTGGTTGACCGTCTGAAAGTGCGTGATGATATTCAACTACGCCTTGCTGAGTCGTTTGAAACCGCGCTCTCGCTTACGGCTGGCACGGTCAAAGTTGCTTTTATGGATGAGCCTAACAAAGAAGAGCTGATTTTTTCCGCTAATTTTGCCTGTCCTTTGTGTGGCTTTAGCATGCAAGAATTAGAGCCAAGGCTGTTTTCATTCAATAACCCTGCTGGTGCGTGTCAAACCTGTGATGGCTTAGGTAATCAACAGTATTTTGACCCAAGCCGAGTAATTGCCAATGCCGAGCTAAGCCTTGCCGGCGGCGCTATTCGTGGTTGGGATAAACGAAATTTTTATTATTTTCAAATGCTACAAGCCTTAGCTGAGCATTATCAATTTCCGCTCGACATCCCGTTTAATCGCTTAGATGAAAAAACGCAGCAATTAATTTTAACCGGCAGTGGCAAACAAGAAATAGAATTTAAATACATGAACGATCGGGGCGATATTGTTATTCGCAAACATCCGTTTGAAGGTATTTTAAATAATATGGACCGACGCTACCGTGAAACTGAGTCTAATGCAGTACGTGAAGAACTCGCAAAGTACCTCAATAGCCAAAATTGCCCTGATTGTCACGGCAGTCGCTTACGCCTAGAAGCCCGCAATGTTTTTGTTGCCGATACGCCACTTAATGAGGTGGCTGAGTATGCCATTGCTGATGCCTTAGCGTTTTTTCAGGGTTTAGAGCTTAGCGGGCAAAAAGGGCAAATTGCCGAAAAAATTCTCAAAGAAATCAATGACCGCTTAGGCTTTCTGGTCAATGTCGGTTTAAATTATTTAAATTTATCCCGCGGCGCTGACACCCTCTCAGGAGGCGAAGCACAACGTATTCGCCTTGCTAGCCAAATTGGTGCGGGTTTGGTGGGTGTCATGTATGTGCTCGACGAACCCTCAATTGGCTTACATCAGCGAGACAATGAGCGTTTATTAAAAACTTTGCTCCATTTACGAGATTTAGGCAACACAGTTATTGTAGTTGAACATGATGAAGATGCCATACGAGCTGCCGATCATGTGATAGATATTGGCCCGGGCGCTGGAGTACATGGCGGCAATATTATTGCTGAAGGTGACGTCAACAAAATTTTAGCCTGTGATGACTCGCTGACCGGCAAATATTTGTCTGGCAAAGAACGTATTGAAATACCGGCCTCAAGAGTGCCATTTGATGACAGCAAGCTATTAACGTTAAAAGGCGCCAGTGGCAATAACCTTAAAAATGTTGATTTAGAGATCCCGCTTGGCTTAATGACCTGTGTTACCGGCGTTTCTGGCTCGGGTAAGTCAACCTTGATTAACGACACTTTATACAAGCTTGCTCATATTGAACTTAACGTTGCCACCACACAAGAGCCAGCACCGTATCAAGAAATTGTCGGCTTGGCGGAACTCGATAAGGTTATCGATATCGACCAAAGTCCCATCGGCCGCACACCGCGCTCAAATCCTGCTACCTATACAGGTATTTTTACCGCGGTACGAGAGATATTTTCCGCCACACAGGAGTCACGCTCGCGTGGCTATAAACCCGGTCGCTTTAGCTTTAATGTTAAAGGGGGACGGTGTGAAGCCTGCCAAGGTGATGGTTTGATCAAAGTGGAAATGCACTTTTTACCCGATGTTTATGTGCCCTGTGATGTCTGCCAAGGTAAGCGCTACAACCGCGAAACTTTGGAAGTAAAATACAAAGGCAAAAACATCCACCAAGTATTAGACATGACCATTGAAGATGCTTTTGAGTTTTTTGCACCTATACCCGCGGTTAAACGTAAACTGCAAACCTTAATGGATGTAGGGCTAAGTTATATTAAACTCGGACAATCGGCAACTACGCTCTCGGGTGGGGAAGCGCAACGGGTTAAATTGTCAAAAGAGTTGTCAAAACGTGATACCGGCAAAACCTTATATATTTTAGATGAACCAACCACAGGTTTACATTTTCATGATATCAAGCAATTGTTACAGGTAATTCACCGTTTGCGCGATCACGGTAATACTATTGTGGTGATTGAGCATAACTTAGATGTAGTAAAAACCGCGGACTGGATTGTAGACTTAGGCCCTGAGGGTGGCTCAGGTGGCGGTGAAATATTGGTTACCGGTACCCCAGAGCAAGTAGCTGCGCATAAAAGCTCACATACTGCGCGCTTCTTAAAGCCCTTATTGATGCAAACCGGCTAAATCAACTTAGCTGTTTTTATGACGCTAGTTCTGCAAGTTATTGCGACTAAAAGGCTTGTGATGTAACAAGCCTTTTTTGCTGCTAGCATCTGAGTAAACTTAGGTTTATGATGAATAAACAAGCAAGCTAACCACAGTTTAAGCAGCGTGATAAATGACTAATAACATTGATAATATTGTACCTTGGCAAAACCCATTAATTTATTTATTAGCCTTTAGTAGTGGCTTTTGTATTATGGGTATTGAGCTGTTAGGGGGGCGTATTCTTGCGCCTTTTTTTGGTAGTAGCGTACACATTTGGGGCAGTATTATTACCGTCTTTATGCTCAGCTTATCTTTGGGCTACCTTGCCGGCGGCAAACTCTCTACCAGCGCCGCATCACTGAATCGCTACGGGCTGATTTTTATTTTTGCCGGTATAGCGGTGTTACCAGTGGCCTTTTTTGCGCCTTGGTTGATGGAAGCGATTTTTCTCGCCATTGAAGATAGTCGTTATGGCTCACTAGTGGCGTCCATGGCACTGTTTTTTATACCGACTGTGATACTTGGTATGATTTCACCTTACTCAGTACGCTTATTAGTTACCGATAAAAATAGCAGCGGCCAAGTTGCTGGTAAGCTTTATTTTGTTTCGACACTCGGCAGCGCCTTAGGCACCATTATTACCTCGTTTTATCTGGTATTGTGGTTTGAAGTCAATGATATCATTATAGTATTTAGCGCTACCCTGATGTTGTTAGGCGTCTGCGCTATAGTGTTTAATCGCCTTAACTCAAGCGCCGCCAACGGCCTAAGCGACACAAGTAAAACACAAGGAGTTGTGCATGAATAAGCTAACGTGTTCGCTATTGCTAGCAATAGTGACCAACTTTGCCCTCAGCACGTTACTAAACCTTAGCGCGAGCGCAGAAGTAAT
The DNA here is from genome assembly GCF_002104455.1 of Colwellia chukchiensis. Lineage (GTDB taxonomy): Bacteria > Pseudomonadota > Gammaproteobacteria > Enterobacterales > Alteromonadaceae > Cognaticolwellia > Cognaticolwellia chukchiensis. The sequence continues at coordinate 17,701 of NZ_NBOC01000013.1, forward strand.
TCATAGTGAACGCTCGTTATATCGCAATATTTTAGTGGAGCAAAGCAATGGTTTGCGCTGCTTAAAGTTTAATGTCAAAAGCACTAAAACTCAGCAAAGCTGTATGCTAATTGATGATCCACAGCAATTAGTTTTTAACTACACCAAAATGCTTTTCACTAGCTTATTAATTAACCCTCGCCCTGAGCGCATTTTAATTATTGGCTTAGGGGGCGGCACTATGTCAAATACCTTGCTGCAAATATTCCCGCAAGCAAAGATCACTAATGTCGAAATTGATCCAGCCGTGATCAAAGTGGCACGCAACTATTTTGCTTTTTTTGAAAATGACAACATCAGCACAGTTGCCCAAGATGGCCGTATTTTTATTAAGCGGGCTTTATTAAAAAAACAACAATATGATTGGATAATACTGGACGCTTTTAATGGTGACTACATACCTGAGCATTTAATGACCCAAGAGTTTTTACAAGAAGCTAAACAATTGCTGAGTGCTAACGGGGTATTAGCAGCTAATACGTTTTCTGTCAGTGACTTATATCAATATGAGTCCGCCACATATCAAGCCGTATTTGGCAATTTTTTTAATGTTAAGCAAAAAAATAGTGGTAACCGCATTATTATTGCCAGCAATAAAGCTTTGCCGACTGCGCCAACCATGCATGCCACAGCACAAGCTTTAGCGCCTGTGTTAGCCAAGTATAATGTCGATATCATCAAGCTCAGTCGTCTGATGATATCAACGGCTACAACGCAAGATTGGCCGCAACAGGCTGAACTATTGACCGATCAATATTCACCAGCCAACTTATTGAATTTAAAAAATTAACTGCGCCATTATCAGTGCAACTACCGCCCCTAAGTGCGCTTTTTTAAACTTAAGCGTTTTTTGCCGCTGGTCGTTGTGGCGGGCTTTTTTACATCAATGCGAGTTAGTTTTCGCGCCACTTTGCCATTGGCTTTAGAATGAATAGTTTTTTTAGCATGCTTAGTATCGCTAATACTGACGCTTGCGGTTGCCGCTTCGGGCGGCACTTCTTTATCTAGCACAGCTTTGCTCGAGCCGGCTACTGCCGTATTTATTACAGCCATCTCACTAGCGGTTAAATCGCGCCATTGACCAAGGGGCAAGTTATCTAATGTGACATTCATAATGCGGGTGCGTTTAAGCTTTGTCACTTCATAGCCTAAGTATTCACACATGCGCCGAATTTGCCGATTCAAACCCTGAGTCAAAATAATGTTAAAAACAAACTTGCTGACCGGCTTGACCACACAAGGTTTAGTGATGGTGTCTAAAATAGGTACCCCTTTTGACATGCGCTCTATAAAGCGCTCACTAATCGGCTTATCCACAGTGACCACATACTCTTTATCGTGGGCATTTTCTGCGCGCAGTATTTTATTCACTATGTCACCGTCACTGGTGAGAAAAATCAAGCCTTGTGATGGCTTGTCTAAACGACCGATGGGAAAAATTCGTTTACTATGGCTGACCGCGTCAATAATATTGCCTTTAACATGACGTTCTGTGGTACAGGTAATGCCAATCGGTTTGTTATAAGCAATGTAAACTCTATCAGTATGATTACTGGCACTGGCTTTAATTTCGTTACCATCAACACACACTTTATCCCCCGGCAGCACTTTGGTGCCAAGCTCTGGAATTTTACCGTTAATGGTGACCCGCTTTTTTTCGATTAACTGGTCGGCAAAGCGACGTGAACAATAACCGGAATCACTGATATATTTGTTGAGGCGTTTTTCGTAACTTGACACTGGCAGTCCTAAATAAAAGCAGTTCACAAAGATAATTGCGCTATTTTACCTAAATTTTACCCCAGTGTAGAGTAATGATATAACTGCAGGTCATTTTGAACATTAATGCGATTAAGTTGTGCCATAAACTTAATCGCTTAACTCTGCTGATGATATAAGGTATTCGCATGAAAATAATTGCATTTGGCGCCAGTTCTAGTACTGAGTCCATTAATAAACAGCTTGCCAGTTATGCGGCTAAGTTAGCTGAAAAAGCCCAGCCCAATGTTTGTACAGAAATATTGGACTTAAATGATTTTGCCTTACCGCTTTTTAGTCAAGATAAAGAAGCCGAGTTAGGACAACCGGCTGCCGCGCAAGCTTTTTACGATAAGCTCAGCAGTAGTGATGCCATTATCATTTCATTTGCCGAGCATAACGGTAGTTATACCGCCGCCTATAAAAACCTTTTTGATTGGACCTCACGTATCAATCAGCAAGTTTTTCAAAATAAGCCGTTATTACTCTTAGCCACGTCGCCTGGCCCTGGTGGCGCGAAAAGTGTTTTAGCTAGTGCAACTGACTCGGCTTTTTATTTTGCCGGCGAAGTAATTGCCTCGATCTCTATTCCGAACTTTTTCGATAACTTTGATACTAACAGCAAGCGCTTAATCAATGATGAGTATCAGCAGCAAATAATCGCAGCCTTAAACGACTTATTAGCCTAGAGCCAAGTGCTTGCTGTCGGCTAAAAGGTCTTCAACTCAAGCACCTGCGCAGCTACGGAAATAATTACCTTTCGGTGGTGAGCCAAATAAGCTCATCGCCGCTTGCATATCGTCTTGTGGATAATTCGTCAGTGCCAGCTGATGGCTTTCAATGCAGTCCCAACGCTCGATGATCATAAACTGATCGCCATGTTGATGATGCTTTAGCAACTCACAACTGATACAACCTTTTGCCGCCGAAATATAAGGCACTAAGCTTTGCAAAAAGCGAAACAGCTCGGCCGATTTACCGGCAGCAGCCACAAATTCATTGACCCTTACTATATTCATTTTGCCCCCTTTGGCTTAACGCGATATTTGCTCATTATCATGGTGCTCTGTGAGCAACTTTATCAAAGCTTGCGGTTCGTACAAAGCACCACACTGACGAATAAAGCGATTAACTTGCTCGGCATCAGGAAAGCTATAATATTGCCCTTGCGATGCTTGTTTTGTGGTACTTAGCGCTTTACCGCTTGCTATGCCTGTTATTGCTTTGCTTAGCAATTGACAACCGCCAATATATAACGACAATACATGCCAAAGGTAACAGTGGCCTTGTTGTACTGCTAAGCTTGAATAGCCGATAATATCACCGGTATCTATACTGTTATCATCAATAAAATGTAAGCTTGTCGCCAATTTTTTCTCACCGTTAAGCAGTGCCCAAAACGTCGCCATAACACCACGATAAGCGGGCAACTGCCCGGAATGTAAATTAATCACACCATGTTTTGCCAAGGCAATTACCGGCGGTTTTAGGATCACCCCATAACGAATTGAAATAATTAAATCCGCGGCAGCAGCCTTAATTTTGGCGATGCCTGCTCGGCTATTTATGTCATTTAAGGTGTCGATTGCGATCGGGTATTGCTGACGAATATCGGCATAGGTTTTGAATGCTGAAGCTGTCTTTGACTGCGCTAGGGCTTGGTAAATACCAGTTTGCTCGAATAAGGCCAGCTCTTGTAGTGCTTGTGGCCGGGCGCTATTACCGCCAACCTTGCTTGATAAAAACACCTGCACCTGATGTGCAGCTAAGCTTGGTAATAGTAAATTTAGCGCAAAATTACTGGCAATATCATTATTGAGTAATAAAATAATTTTCATACAAGGCTCTCCTGATAGCGACTCGATATTTCTGCCCACAGCTTATTGAGCAAGCTGTTTCATCATATAATACCGACAGCCGGTTTTAGGGTAACCCTGCTGCGACCATTGCACTTGATAACCCTGCTTTTCATAAAACGGTTTAGCTTGAAAGTTTAAGGTATCAAGTAAGGCTTTATTGCAGCCACGCGCCTGCGCTGCCTGTTCCATTTTGGTCAGTAATTGGCTACCAACATTTTGCCCTCTGAGCGACTCAGCCACCCATAAGGTGTTAATCATCAGCCAATCACCAAAGGTGCGGCCAGCCGCCCCCGCTATCACTTGCCCGTTTTCATCAGTTAATTTTACCGCGATAGGTTTACGCTCGCTAACTTCCCAATGCGCCCAGTTAAATTCGGCAATTTTTTCATCTAAAAATGACACTAACTCTGGCTCAGGGTTCTCCAACACTTCAATATTCACGCCTTTTCCTATATCACCTTGCTTTACTGAGTTGAGTATAACGAGTTTTAATTTAGTTAAGCTAGCGCTAAATCCTACGTTCAACAACATAGCCTTAGGCTAAGCGGTAACTTTGTGGTCATAATGTTGACCACTATAAAAATAAAAAACCCGGAAACTTCCGGGCTTTTTTATCGAGTTCAACAACAACGCTTATTGTTCAAAGTAGAATTTTTCACGCTTATTGTCATAGTTCCCCACTTCATGCATGGTTTCAGCGTCGTATAAACGACCATTGATCATGGTATAGACGACTCTATCTGATAACCGTATGTCTGAACTTACGTCACCATCGACCACTAAAATATCGGCCAATTTACCGGCTTTTAAAGAACCAAGCTGGCTCGCTAAGCCTAAGGTTTTTGCTGGCGCGATCGTGGCGGTACGAATCGCTTCAAGTGGCGTCATGCCACCTTGGGCCATCATCCACATCTCCCAGTGCATGGCTAAACCTTCACGCTGACCATGACCACCGGCATTGACCACTACCCCTAAGTCTTGTAACTCTTTTGCGACTTTCGCAACGTTAATGTGGTTGTAATGATGATGTGGCGCTTTAGTGCGACGCATAGAGCGTGGATCTAAAAACTCGCTAGGCACATATTTGCTTAAGCGCGGATGCTGCCAAACATCTGTGGTGTCATACCAGTAATGCTCGCCTGAGATACCGCCATAAGCAACTCCCATAGTTGGCGTGTAAGCCATCTCAGATTGTGACCATAATTGTTTAATATCGTCATAAATCTTGGCGGTAGAAATTGAGTGCTCTAAGGTAGTATGGCCATCAACTATCATCGACAAGTTGTGTTGTAGCAATGAGCCACCTTCTGGTACCACTAAAATATCGGCTTCACGCGCTGCTTGTACCATTTGTTGACGTTGATCACGACGCGGTTGGTTATAGCTTTTCACACTAAAGGCGCCGGCTTTCTTTAAGCGTTGCACATGAAATTTAGCATCGTCTAAGCTGTCAACATGTGAGGTATAGCCTGCCAATGTCGCACCGTATAAAATACGGCCAGTGGAGAATAAACGTGGCGCGACAATGGCACCGGCTTTTTGCATTTCACTGGCGGCGAAAAAGGTCGAGGTATCATTAGATGGATCATGTATCGTGGTGACACCTAAGGCTAAACCGGCATAGTTTTTCCAGTTTTGCTGTGGAATAATCTCACTACTCCCTTGTGGTCCGTGGGCATGGGCATCAATTAAGCCTGGCATAATAGATTTACCCGTGACATCAATCACCTTGGCATTGGCGGGCACATCCACTTGCCCTTGTTCGCCAACGGCAATAATTTTATTACCTTCAACCACAACTACGCCGTTTTCAATGACTTGCTCGCCTTCCATGGTGATAACTTTACCGCCAACAAAGGCCACACGACCTGAGGGTTTATCGGCTTTTTCTTTAAAGCCTAAGTACGTTTTTAGTGGCGCTGTTTCTGCTGAGGCTTCGCTGGTGATATCAAAAAGACCCGCAACGCTCGCTTGGTATAGATCCGGCCCTAAGCTCCAGTACAAGGCATTGGACTTGCCATTCCAATTAATACTTTCACCCGCACGAACCGATAGTTTTTTCACTGGCAAATTTTTCGCATCCGGTCCAATATCAATCACCTGACCGCGTTCAACAAAAGGCGTGACAAACACTTTAAAACGCTCAGCAAAGGCTAAGTACTTTCCATCTGGCGAAACTTTATATTCAGTGGCAAATTTACCTTGATATAAGGGTTGCTCTTTCGCTGAGGTACTGCTGCTGTCGAGGTTAATTGCCACTAGCTGTGGTGTTTCACCATTGCGCAACACATAAATACGGTCGTTATCTGCGCCAAAATGTGGCGATAAGCCTGACTCAGTAATTAATTTTGGTTCGCCACCTTTGCTGCTAACGGTATAAACGCCGGTATTTAAGCCCCAGCTTGGATCGGTAATATAGCCGCCAGATACCTTGCGATAAACCACAGTTTTACCGTCTGGTGAAAAGCTCGGCTCTATGTACTTACCCGGCTCGCTAGTTAATACCCGGCTTTTACCGCCGCGGCTCGATACCATGCGAATATCACCCTGTGCTTTATCATCCCAGGTGCTATAAACCACATATTTACCATCGCGTGAAAAACTTGGATTTAAGGCAAACGCCGAGTTCTTTTTCGTTAAGCGCTTGGCTTTACCTTTCACTTTACCGTCACTAATGCTGCGCAGGTAAATATGCCCCATAGACTCATACACCACTTTGCGTCCATCGGGTGATATTTCTACATCACGCAACATTTTCACGTCAAATTCATCTTGATCTATATCTTGTTGAAAACGTAACGCGGTTTGAATTTTCTTTTCCGTTTTAACATGGAACGGGATCACGCTTGTTGTTTTGCTTTTTAAGTCCAGCTTATTGATCTGACCGCCTGACCAAAACACCATGCCTTTGCTATTGGGTAACCATGCCATATTGGGGTAAACACCGTGAATGGCCCAGGTTTCTTGCATATCGCGATCTAAGTCTTCATAAATTAAGGTTTCTTTGCCACTTTTTAAGTCATACAAATATAAGTTAGATTTAAAGTCATCACGGCTAATAAAGGCTAAGTATTTACCATCGGGGGAAGGTACTGGACGAATCGCGCCACCTTTACCTTCAACCACTACTTTGATCTCACCTGTAGCTAGCTCTAAACGCTTAATTTTATAAATGCCTTTTTCAGAGTCTTTACTGTAGTGGAAGGTTTTACCTGGTGTGGCATCTTGCGAAAAATAGACATATTTGCCATCGTGAGAAAAGGCCGGTTCGCCTAAGTCTTTTTGCTGATTAGGTCGCTTAGTGAGCATAACCCCATCACCACCGGTTTTATGATACATCCATACCTCACCCGCGCCGAGTGAACGCGAACCGGTAAAGTGTTTACGACCTACAAGGTAATTACCGTCAGGTGACCATGCTGGGCTGTTAAGTAAGCGAAAGCTTTCGCTACTAACGGCTTTCCCTTCACTGCCATCGGCTTTCATAATCCAAAGATTGTCGCCACCGTCTTCATCAGAGGTAAAAGCAATATATTGACCATCAGGGCTAAAGCGCGGCTGCATTTGCCAAGCAATATCTGTCATTAACGCTTTTGCTTCACCGCCTTCAATCGGTAAGGTGTAAATGTCACCTAGTAAATCAAACACTAAGGTTTTACCGTCAGGGCTAATATCCACGTTCATCCAAGTACCTTGGCGCACGTCAATTTTTGCGGTGCTAAATTCACCTTGGGGATTGTTTACCGACCACTTGGCTGTCGTGGCGTTTACAACATTGTTTTCAGCAAAGGCATGTTGCGCTGTGCCTAGGGTCATGGCAACGGCCAATGCAATCGATGAGACTCGAGCAATAATATTAGACATTTTAGTTAACCTAATCAGTTAGTTATCAACCTATCGCGTCATAATCGTTTTTGATATTACGCTAAACTACGATAGCTTATAGTTAATCCCCTACTAAAGCACATCAAAGGGATAAATTTAAGCCTGATGCGATAAATGGCGGGTATTTGCGGTTCAATGCCTATTTATGACCATTGACGCTTCTGTAGTCTTTGCCCAGCTGCACAACCAGTATCACTTATTATCACTAAACTGCAGAAAAAATAGACTATTTTTTATTTTTCAGTATGGTAGAGGTATCAAGGTGATTAAATTTCTCATTTATAGCTGGCGACTGGTTTACCAACCGAGCATGGCTATGTGGGTTTAACAATAAAAACGGGGATGTTATTGATGGAAAGACTAAAAGAAGCCCAAGCGAACTTAATTGCGACCTATTCACTCTATAACGCTGCCAGTGAAAAAGCCTTACCGGAAATTGATGTTGATGATAGCGAAACCTTAAAAGCCTTGCTAGACGTGATTAAAAACAGAGAAGCGATTGCCTATGTGCAAAAAGCGAAAAAAACCATTCCTAGCGAAGTGTCAGAATTAAAGCGCTTACTGGCCGATGTCATGCTATTACTTGACGGGGTTGATATTAAAGCCATTAAAGCGAACAGTAAGCAAGTGGCCAAAGCCGATTAACCTCACCGCATTGATGCATTTTAACCTTTTGATAGTCGCGCTTTATTCAAGGCACTGAATAACTAGCGACTATCAACATAGCAACCTGCAAACCGGTATTAACTTAAGCTGCGCATTTAGCCACCAACACGGTGCGATGGCTAGCCTTTGACCGCAGTTATAGTTTTAGGTTTTTGCTGATGGCGCTTTGTTGATAACCCCAACGCGGCATTATGCTTTGGGCTATGTTTAAATGATCCAATAAGCGGCCAACCATAAAATCGATTAAATCATTTATCGACTCGGGCTGATGATAAAACCCCGGTGACGCGGGCATTATGGTGACGCCCATTTGTGATAACGACAACATATTTTGCAAATGAATAGTGGAATACGGTGTTTCGCGCGGCACTAAAATTAATTGACCGCGCTCTTTAATCACCACATCGGCGGCCCGCTCAATTAAATTGTCACTCATGCCTTGACTGATCGCCGCTAGCGTACCGGTTGAGCAAGGGCAAACCACCATAGTTTTTGGCGCCGCAGAGCCAGAAGCTACCGGTGAAAACCACTGCTCTTTACCAAACACAATAATCTGTTCGGCTTGGGCGTTAAATTTTTCAATCAAAAACTGACTTGCTGCTGCCGGCGAGCTCGGCAACTTAAGCCCCACTTCAGTGTCAAATACCACGCGTGCCGCACTAGAGCACAATAAATACACTTGATAATTGGCCGCCAGCAAACACTCTAACAAGCGCAGTGCATAAGCCGAGCCTGAAGCGCCGGTTATGGCTAAGGTTATTTTATGATCAAATGTTTGCGTATTGCTTATTGTTGCTTGATTGTGCACGTTTTCACCTTAAAAAAGCTTAATAGAGTATCTTGCCACAGCCTAATGACTAACATTGGCCAATGCCGATAACAGTTTATCATGAATGCCACCAAAACCCCCGTTGCTCATCACCACTATCGTATCACCGGCTTGCACTTGGCTGCTGATCTCACGCACAAGCTGATCAATATCTTGGCTGACATAACAAGGCTGCTGACAATCAGCAATTAAGGCTTGTACTGACCATTGCACTTGCGCGCCTTGATAGACAAACACCAGATCGGCTTCGGCAAGCGATGCCGCCAAGGTATCTTTATGTACCCCTGACTTCATGGTGTTTGATCTTGGCTCTAATACCGCAATCAGCCGTTTTTTACTGCCAACATGGGCGCGCAGTCCGGCTAAAGTTTTCTCGATCGCCGTCGGGTGATGGGCAAAATCGTCAAAAACCCGCACTTGCTTAACTTCACCTTTTAATTCCAATCTGCGCTTGGTATTGATAAAGCTTGCTAACGCATCAATAGCAACTGTGCTTGGCACACCAGCATGACGCGCCGCAGCAATGGCCATTAATCCGTTTTCAATATTAAAATCGCCAATTAATGACCAATTAACTTGGCCTTGCACTTGACCTTGAAAGCTGACGATAAATTCACTGCCATCAGGGCAGCACTTTTGCGCATGCCAACCCGCCAACTTGTGGTCATCATCAACACTGAATTCGTTGGCTGTCCAACAGCCCATCGCCAGCGTATCATTAATCGCTTGCGCATTCTTCGGTGATAAAATAAGGCCATTACTTGGCACCATACGCACCAAGTGATGAAACTGGCGTTGAATATCACTTAAGTCATTAAAAATATCGGCATGATCAAACTCTAAATTATTGATCACCAACGTATTAGGACGATAATGCACAAACTTAGAGCGTTTATCGAAAAACGCGGTATCGTATTCATCGGCTTCAATGACAAAAAACGGCGCTTGACCTAAACGGGCAGAACGATCAAAGTTTTGCGGTACCCCCCCTATTAAATAACCTGGCTCCATCCCTGCATACTGCAAAATCCAGGCTAGCATGGAGCTAGTGGTAGTTTTGCCATGAGTGCCTGATACTGCTAATACCCAACGATCTTTTAGCACATTGTCTAATAACCACTGCGGGCCAGAGGTATAGGGAATGTTGCGATCCAGTATATATTCAACCATCACATTACCGCGCGCCATAGCATTACCGATAATCACCAAATCAGGCTCATCAGCTAAATGTTCAATGTCATAGCCTGACTTTAATTCAATACCCAGCTGCGCAAGTTGGGTGCTCATGGGTGGATAAACATTGGCGTCGCAACCGGAAACACGAAATCCCATTTGCTTGGCAATGGCGGCAATACCGCCCATAAAGGTGCCGCAAATGCCTAAAATATGAAGGTGCATAAAAAACTCTATTGTTGCGCGCCTTGACGACTCAGATCAATTGACGCATTGGTTGAACTTACTATCGGCTCAATATACCTCAAACCCAACAAAATACATATTGCAAAGTCATGACTTTTTACCCACTATCATAGCCATAGAAGGCTATTAAAAAAGCGCCACAAGTTTGCGTTTTCAGCGGTTTACAGGTCATAATCCTACTTTGCAGCCGATACCAGTTAAGGAAATAAATGCAGCAAGCGAATTTAAGCAGTATCCATGTCTATCCTATTAAGTCTAGCGCCGGCGTTAGCATATCAACTAGCTGGGTAGAAGAGTTTGGCTTGGCCCTAGACAGACGCTTTGTTATCACCGACCCTGAGGGCGTATTTATTAGCGCGCGTACCGAGCCAAGCTTGTGTTTAATTCAAGCCAACATTACCGCCTCAGGCTTAATAGTGACCGCGCCCAACATGCCAACATTAGTGATCAACTATCAACAGCTGGCCGTTGACTATACTGAGGTAATCGTTTGGGGTGATACCATTAGCGCTCAGCAGTGCTCTGTAGCCATCAATTCTTGGTTTAGTCGCTATTTACAGCGGCCTTGTCAATTACTGTTTTTCGGCGCGTCATCACAGCGCTTTGTTAAGGATAAAACCAGCCAAGTCGGCTTTGCCGATGGCTACCCTTTATTACTGATTTCACAAGCCTCGCTGGACAGTCTAAACCGTCATTATCTGGCAAACTCTCCACCTATTGCCATGGCGCAGTTTCGGCCCAATTTAGTGGTAGAAAATTGCCCCGACTTTGCCGAAGATACTTGGCAGCATATTCGTATCGGCGAGGTAGAATTTGAAGTTAGCAAGCCTTGTGCGCGCTGTATTTTTACCACGGTTAACCCAAACACCGGCATCAGACACCCAGCGCAAGAGCCGCTAGCAACACTGAAAAAGTTCCGTCAGGTAGCCAATGGCGATATTTTATTCGGGCAAAACTTAATCGCGCTCAATCAGGGCCAAATTAAATGCGGTGATAGCGTAGAAGTGCTAAAACAACAGCGCCCTCCAAGCTTTACTTTGCCGCCATCGACAAAAAACGCCAGCACCAAGCCTCTAACTGACAGTAGCCAAAGCAAAAGTAAGCCTTTACTTACTTTTAAAAGCTTTAACAAAACTGTACGCGGCAATAACCAGCAAAGCATTTTAGCGCAAGGGGAAGATGCTGGTTTGTTGCTGCCTTATTCCTGTCGTGCTGGCATGTGTGGCAGCTGTAAAGTAAAACTCGAGCAAGGTCAGGTACAGCAGGCCTGTCAAGATGGTTTATCCGATGCGGAGCGACAACAAGGCTATATTTTAAGTTGTAGTAGCACCCCGTTAACCGATGTGGTGATCAGTCACCCCAAGCGAAATGTTAGCCAACAAGCCAAGGAGTAAAAACCAGCTGATGAAATTAAACTGTGATTTAGGTGAATTTGCCAACAATAACGACGCCGAAATTATGCCGCTAATTGATATGGCCAATATCGCCTGCGGCTTTCATGGCTCAGATCCGCTCACCATAAAAAATACCATTAAGCTTGCCCAACAACATCAGGTTATTATCGGCGCTCATCCCAGTTACCCGGATAAAGCCAACTTTGGTCGCCGGTCAATGCAGTTAAGCCAAGCGCAACTTATCGCCACAGTGCAATATCAAGTGGCAGCCTTACAAGGGCTATGCGCAATAGAAAACTGCCAAGTTGACTATGTTAAACCGCACGGCGCACTTTATAACGACATGATGAAAAACCTAGTGCTGTTTGAAGATATTTGTCGCGCCATCGCACAACTTAATCAAGCCGGCAAAACGCCACTGGCGTTAATGATCCAATCGCTCCCTGACAGCCAAGCGTTTGCCACTATCGCCAAACAATACCAACTTAGACTTTATTTTGAAGCCTTTGCCGATCGCGGTTATTTAGCTAACGGCTTGTTAGTGCCGCGCAGCGATGCCGGCGCGATGTTAACTGAGCCACAAGCCGTGGTAAATCGTTGTCAGGATTTACTGAATCAACAGCCATTGTTGAGCATCAACCAACAGCCTTTAGCGCTTAAAATCGACACCTTATGTGTGCATGGCGACAGCCCCAATGCGCTGGCAATGCTCAAAGCGCTGCGCAATGCTATTAAGACGCATAACTAAATGCTGCCGCTATGACACCACAACTTCAGCAACTTGAAATTAATCCCCAATGTCGCTTAACCTTAGTGGCTGAAAACGCACTGCTATTGAGCTGGTGCGCCAAAGTTTGCTCGGCTCAGCATCAAGATATTATCAATATACAACACTTAATCACCGAGCACTTTGGCGCTGCATTGATTAGCGCTGTAGCCAGTTATCATTGCTTAATGTTGTATTTGCCGCCGCAGCTATTGCTCAGCGCTCAAACCAGCCATATCATTAAGCAAATCGTCAGTCGTTATTATCAGACTAAGGCAGGTAGCAAAACCAACACCACGGCCAATACTATCCAAATTCCCGTTTATTATGATACCGCCCAACAATGGGATCTTGCCGAGGTTGCTCGGCGCTGTAAAATGTCCGTTGAGCAAGTGATCGAGCTGCACACCAGCCAACACTATCGCGGCTATGCACTAGGTTTTACGCCAGGCTTTTGTTATTTAGCCAGTTTACCCGAAAGCTTACACTTACCGCGGCGAGCCTCACCTCGGCTACAAGTGCCCCAAGGCGCAGTGGCCATTGCCGAGCAACAATGTGCGATTTACCCTGTTGCTAGCCCCGGCGGTTGGCACATTATTGGCCAAACGCCATTAGCCATGTACAGCACGCAACAAGGACAATTTTCTGCCACCATTGCCGTCGGGCAAAATGTGCAATTTAGGGCCATTTCAAAAGCAGAATTTACCGCTTTAGCACCAGGCTCGACACAATGACCAGCAATTATTTCGAAATTATCCATGCCAAGGGCCATGCCAGCATTCAAGACCTAGGTCGGCTCAATGCTCAACATCTAGGTTTTAGCGCCAGTGGCGCGGCAGACGAATACGCCTTTTTAACCGCCAATCAATTAATCTCACGCAACTTACAGCTCGACCCTGTAAAGCAAAGCTCGTGCGCCGCCATTGAAATCACCCTAGGACAACTCACTCTGCGGGCGCAAGCAAGTTGCACTATCGCCATTACTGGCGCTGATTGCCAAGCAAGCATTAACAACACCGTTATTGATAATTGGCAATGCCATCAACTGAGTCGCGGCGATATCTTGGCATTTGCCATGCCTAAATCAGGCCTGCATAGTTATTTGGCCATTAAGGGCGGTTTCAGTTGTCAAGCGAAGCAGCAGCCATGGTTAGGCAGCTTGGCACAAACCCAAAATGAAATGCCGTTAGGCTTTACCGGCAATCCCCTCACCCTTGGTAGCAAGCTCTATTTTATTGCTCAGCCAGCTAGCCAAACACCAACTCGCCAACAAAGCGTAAAGCATGACATTAATTTTTACGCCACAGAGCAACTCACTTTACGCTTTATGGCGAACCCTTTATTTTTAAAAATGAGCGCAAGACAACAGCAGACATTTTTCGCCACTGACTATGTAATTTCAGCCGACAGTAATCGCATGGGCTATCGCCTCAAGCCTAAGGCGAAAAATATCACCGCAACACCCGCGCCTATCTTATCCAGCGCTTTACGTCAGCAATGTTTATTATCCATGCCGGTAACTTACGGCATGGTGCAACTGCCTGCCAATGAGCAGCCGATTGTGTTAATGAAAGAGCGGCAAACCATGGGCGGCTATCCGGTGCTAGGTACTGTGATGCAAACTGACTTATTTCGTTTAAGCCAAATGCGCCCTGGTGCTAATGTAAACTTTCGGTTAATTAATCCTCAACAAGCGATACAACAGTTGCTAGCATTTTACCAAAAGTTTAACGAGTTATAGCCAAACATTCGCTCTGCTTTCACCTTAATATGTCGCAACAAAAGCCAACCGCACTTGCCTGTTTTATCATGTAAAAGCCGTTATTTATTGCGCTAGATCATGGCATTGGTATTCTTCAATGCAAACAAAGATTTTCTGATTCTCATTGCCACAAACTAGTGCTAATTTCAGCGCATAAAAAAAATACCCGCGACTTTTAGCGCTGACATTGATGCGCAAGCTTTCCATGTTCGCCGGTATACAGATTAAACAAATTTAGTTTGTTTCGACAAATAATAACGATTAAAAACTGCCTTAAAACAAGCTGAGTTGTTTGGTTATTAATGACCGACATATTTACAAAATAAAACTCTCTACGTTTAAAACATTAAGGTTGATATGATGAAAAATAAAATAAAACTCTCCGCTCTCTCTGTGCTCTCAACAGCGCTTTTAGCCACACCTCTCGCGTTTGCAGAAACAAACGCAGTCGCTGCGGGTATTGAAAAAGCCTTGTCGGAAAGCACGGTTAAACTTAACTTTCGCGCCCGTTACGAAGGCGTAGATCAAGACGGTATCGATGCCAATGCTAATGCCTTAACCTTGAAAAGCCGCATCACAGTCAATACCGGTAGTTTTCAAGGTTTATCAGCTGGCGTTGAAGTTGATAACGTGACGGATTTAATCGATAACTACAACAGCACCGCCAATGGCGCTACAAAATACCCAGCGGTTGCTGATCCAACCGGTACCGATGTCAACCAAATTTTTATAAAATACAGTGCCGATAATTTTTCCGCAACCGCGGGCCGTCAGCGTATTCTGCACAATAACCAGCGCTTTGTTGGTGGTGTTGGTTGGCGACAAAACGAGCAAACTTATGACGGCTATCGTTTGCAATTCAATCAAAAACAAGGCTTTTCTGCCGACTACAGTTATGTTTACAACGTAAATCGCATTTTTGGTCCAGACGGTGCCAATGCCGACTTACACGGACAATTTCATTTACTTAATACCGGCTATGTGATTAATCAAGCACACAAAGTTAATGCCTATGCTTACTTGCTTGATTTTGATACTAAAGCCGGTTTATCAACTGATACTTACGGGCTAAGTTATCAAGGTAATTTTGGCGCGGTGACGGTAAATGCCGCCTATGCCACACAACGCGATGCCGGCGACAATAGCCAAGACTTTAGTGCCAACTATTATAATTTTGAAGTGGGCACCCAAGTCAGCTCGGTCACTTTACTAGCCGGTATTGAGTCATTAGGTAGCGATAACGGGGTTGGTTTTTCAACACCATTAGCGACACTGCATAAGTTTCAAGGTTTTGCCGATAAATTTTTAGGTACACCTGGTCAGGGGGTAGAAGACATTTACCTGACGGTAAAAACTACACTCAATGGCGTTAAGCTCGCTGCCACTTATCATGATTTATCATCTGACGTAGATGGTATAGATTACGGCTCAGAAATTGATCTAGCAGCCGCATATTCTCTAAACAAGCACACCAGTGTGCTCGTGAAATTGGCGCACTACAATGCTGATGATCATGCTAGCGACACTGACAAGCTGTGGTTACAAGTGGCCGCCAACTTTTAGGCGCTAGTCATTATAGAGTGCTGACGATTTTACTTAGGGTTTAAACGAAACTGTTTAAACCCTTTTTTATGGCAAACATTAGGCGTTAACCTACCCAGCTCAGCAGTGAACACTAAAGGTAGAATGGCGACCAATAAAAGCTTAGAATAGCGCCCGCGTTACGACTTCACTATTATTATGCAGGTATAGCTTTGTTATTAATGATCGACAATTACGACTCGTTTACTTTTAATCTTGTGCACTATTTTCAGGCACTGGGTCAAGAAGTGAAGGTGTGTAGAAACGATGAGCTCAGCTTAGCGGCAATTGCCGAACTAGCGCCAGAATATATTGTTATCTCACCCGGTCCTTGCGACCCTGACGCGGCCGGTTTATCGTTAGCGATTATCGAACAATTTAAAGGCGTGATCCCGATACTCGGCGTCTGTTTAGGGCACCAGTGCATTGCTCAGCACTTTGGCGCTAAAGTCGTTAAAGCCAATAAGGTTATGCATGGCAAAACCAGTGAAATCTGCCATAATAAGCAGGGCTTGTTTCAGTCACTAAAGCATCCCCTCACGGTCACGCGCTATCATTCATTAATCGTTGACGAAACGAGTATTCCCGATGAGTTAGAAATTACCGCTTGGCTGAGCGTAGCAGGAAACAAAGAAGTTATGGCACTGCAGCATAAAACACTTGCTATCGCCAGTGTACAATTTCACCCCGAGTCGGTATTAACAGAGCAGGGCCAGCAATTGTTACAAAACTTTATTAACCAGTATCAACCGGTTACTCATGCTAGTATGGATACAGGCTAGCGGATAAAAATATCTGACCAGTCATTTTGGCCTAATGAAATTCGTTTAAAGGTCGATAAACTATTGTCCGTGTTGTCAATGCTAAACAAATAATGATCTATTAATGCAAATTTTTGAAGACAGTAAATTAGTTGCTCCCATATATAGTCGCGCGCTTAGCCTTGCGATCAGTAAAGACTTTGCCGAAAAACAAAGCGGAAAAATTACCTTAGCTAAACACCAAGGCAGCGAACAATTAAACCGTCGCCGCGAATTGCTTGCCGTAGAAGAAGAAGCGAACAAAAACAAAATTATCCAAGCACACGGGCAAGAGCATTTTAGAAATCAAGTCATGCGACAGTTCTTTAGTCAAGTTAACGCACAAGTAGATAAAGACTTTGACCATAAAGAAAACCTGTACATGAATGTACTAAAAATTGAAGATGCCGCGCCTTCGATTATGGAAATTTTGGCGCTAAAAGCCGCCAGCATTAATCGCATAACCCCACTGGCCAAAGCCTTACCTTGGTTATGCACAGAGTTAATTAACTTAGTCAATAAACCGCAATACCGAAAACGCGCCGATGTGCAAGTCACTGAACCAAGCTTAGCGTTAAGCTATATTGGCTTAGACAACCTAAAGTTGGTGATGCCAACCTTTATGCTCAAACATTGGTTACCTAGCAGTACCGCCCCATTTCCATTAATGAAGCGAAAACTCTGGAATGATAGCTTATCCATAGCTTTGGCGGCTAAAGTTTTAGCCAAAGAACAAGGCTTAGATGAGTTCACCGCATTTACCGCTGCCATGCTCAGCAACTTAGGCTTACTTGCGGTCACTCGCGGCTTTTTAAATACCTACGGCGAGCTGTACAATAAAGAGCTAAGAGAGGCCTATGAAAACAAAGATAAAAAGCTTCATGATGCATTAGTAGGTCTAGATGCAGCGCCAGAATTATTATTAGAGCAATTAGTAAAACGCAGCAGTAAAGTCGCCGCCGACATGGTGGAATTAATGCGCTTTGATCGTTTGCAAATTACCGAGCCATTATTTGATTTAGCCTATGCGGTTAATATTCAACACATGAGCCCAATCGCCAAGTTAATCACTAAAGCAAAAAGCTATATTGCCTTTAGAAGCCTAGCGAAAGCCGATTTGATCAACACAGACGAAGCCAAAATATTACTCAGCGCAGGACAATTAACCACCAAAGATATCGCGCTGCTGAAGAAAAGTGATATCGACCATATAAAATTAATATTTAATTAAATTATTTTTGATTATTTATGAAATAACCACACCAATAACGAACAGCGCTTAGGATATATAGGACCTATGTACGCTTGCTGATGCCGAAAAAAATCAAAAAACATAGTTATGCAGTATTACTGAATAAAAACGGCTAAGCCTTTGCTTTACAAGGGCTGTAGCGCATTTAAATGAGACAAGTGTGGTTTTTTCTGTCATAATCTTTGCCTATTTTTTAGTTCGCCTGTCTGCAAACATTCAGGCTGCCTAAAGGCCTTAGTTGCTGCGTTCTTAATACTGCGTAACACTAAGAAACAATTATTGAACACAATACCCTAAATTTAAGAGGAATTTACAATGTCTAACCACATGCCAGTCAATCGTGCGTTATTTGATGATGTTATGGTACCTAACTATGCACCATCTGCTGTTATCCCTGTTCGCGGTCAAGGATCACGTGTTTGGGATCAACAAGATCGTGAATATATTGATTTTGCTGGCGGCATTGCAGTTAACTGTTTAGGACACTGTCACCCTGCATTAGTTGGTGCGTTAACAGAGCAAGCCAATAAAATTTGGCATTTGTCGAATGTGATGACTAACGAACCCGCCTTACGTTTAGCGAAAAAGTTAACCGATAATACTTTTGCGGATAAAGTGTATTTTGCTAACTCAGGCGCTGAGTCAAACGAAGCGGCATTAAAATTAGCTCGTCGTTGGGCACTTGACAACTATGGTGCTGAAAAATCACAAATTATTGCGTTCAAACAAGGTTTCCACGGCCGTACTTTCTTTACCGTAACCGTTGGTGGTCAAGCTGCATACTCTGACGGCTTTGGCCCTAAGCCAGGTGACATAGTACATGCGGAATACAACAACTTAGACAGTGTTAAAGCGCTTATCTCTGATAAAACTTGTGCTGTGGTTATGGAACCACTGCAAGGTGAAGGTGGTATTGTTACACCAACAGATGAATTTGCTAAAGGTGTGCGTGAGCTTTGTAACGAACACAACGCATTGTTAGTTTTTGACGAAGTGCAAACCGGTGTTGGCCGCTTAGGCGAGTTATACGCCTACATGGATTTAGGTGTAACACCTGATATTTTAACGACTGCAAAAGCATTAGGCGGCGGTTTCCCAATCGGCGCTATGATCACTACCACTGACATTGCTAAGCACCTTAAAATTGGTACCCACGGCAGTACATACGGTGGTAACCCATTAGCTTGTGCTGTTGCAGAAGCCGCATTTGATACCGTTAACACGCCAGAAGTACTAAACGGTGTAAAAGCAAAAGCGCAAGTTTACGTCGATGGTTTAAATGCCATTAACGAAAAATACCATGTCTTTAGTGAAATTCGTGGTAAAGGTTTATTAATTGGTGCGGTACTTAACGAAAACTATCAAGGCAAAGCCAAAGACTTCTTAAATGCAGCAATGGAAGAAGGTGTTATGACTTTAGTTGCTGGCGCTAACATTGTTCGTTTTGCCCCTTCATTGGTGATCCCAAATGAAGACATTATCGAAGGTTTAGCACGTTTTGAAAAAGCCGTGGCTAAATTAGCGAAGTAAGCCTATCCATTATTAAACATTTCAACGCCTGCAATGCAAGGCGTTGAAATGCCTCACTGAGAATTTTCTATGATTATAATACGCCCTATACAAGATAGTGATTATGATGCACTTCATCGCATTGCTGTTGAGTCAGGACACGGTTTTACATCACTGCCGGTCAACGAAGAATTACTAAGAAAACGCATCGCACACGCTGAAGTATCGTTCAATAGCTCAGTGACAGAGCCTGGTAATGAAGGCTACCTATTTGTGATGGAAGATACCGAAACAGGTATTGTGGTAGGTACTTGCGGTATTGAAGCGGCGGTTGGTCTAGAAGATGCCTTTTACCATTACCATTTAGGTAAAGTGGTACACAGCTCTCGTGAGCTTAATATCTACAATACGGTCGAAACCTTGTCGCTGTGTAACGATTACACAGGTGCTTCAGAAATATGCACCTTGTTTCTTAGCGAAACTCACCGTAAAAACCGTAATGGACGCTTTTTATCTCGTTGTCGTTTCCTATTTATGGCGGAGCACAGCGAACGCTTCGGTGAAACCGTTATTGCCGAAATGCGTGGCGTCTCAGATGAAAACGGCTCGTCACCCTTTTGGCAATGGCTAGAAGATAACTTCTTCTCTTTAGACTTCCCAACCGTAGATTACTTGACCGGTATTGGTAAAAAAGAGTTTATCGCCGAGTTAATGCCGAAATACCCGATTTATGTGAACTTACTAAGCCCTGAAGCACAACAAGTGATCAACAAGGTACACGATAAAACCGTACCTGCCTTAAGGTTACTGGAAGCTGAAGGCTTCGCACGTCGCGGTTATGTCGATATTTTCGATGCGGGCCCCACGGTTGAAGCACAAGCATCAAAAGTAAAAACCGTTTGTGAAAGTCAAAAATGCCAAGTCTTAATTGGAGAAGTTGAAAGCGACAATAACTTTATGGTTTGCAATACCAAAGTCGCTGACTTTAGAGCAGTGCAAACACCGGTATTATTGCGCGAGACGGCGAATCAAGTCGTGTTACCACAAGCGGTTGCAGATGCACTAATGGTGAACGAAGGCGACTGGGTACGCCTGATTGCTAACTAATGATTAAACTGCCATTAGACGGCGTGTTAAATTAATTTACTCATGAGTGCAAAGCGCACAGAGGAGTCAAAAAATGTCACAAAATATACAACTTATTAATGGTCAATGGACAGCAGGCTTAGGCCATGAAGTAGTCTCAAAAAACCCCGCTAAAAACCAAGTAATTTGGCAAGGTAATAGCGCTTCTCCTGCACAAGTTGACGAGGCGGTGATGTCGGCGCGCGGTGCGTTCGAGACATGGTCTAATATGCCTATTGCAGATCGAATTGCCATTACCGTTAAGTTTTCTGAACTACTGACTGAGCACAAAGAAGCACTCGCGACTACCATTGCCCTTGAAACCGGCAAACCGCTTTGGGAAACGCGCACCGAAGTCGGTGCTATGGTTGGCAAAATTGCTATTTCTGTGCGCGCCTATGAAGAGCGCACGGGCACAGTAGAAAACCCAATGCCCGGCGCGAAAGCGTTTATTCGCCATAAGCCACACGGCGTAGTCGCGGTTTACGGTCCCTATAATTTCCCGGGTCATTTACCTAATGGCCATATTGTGCCAGCACTTATCGCCGGCAATACCGTGGTATTTAAACCCAGTGAGCTTACCCCTATGGTGGCTGAAGAAACCTTAAAACTGTGGTTAAAAGCTGGCCTACCCGCTGGTGTTATCAACATGGTACAAGGTGAAGTAGAAACCGGCAAAGCCTTAGCCAATCACCCACAAATTGACGGCTTATTCTTTACTGGTAGCTCGAGCACTGGCCACTTTTTACATGAACAATTTGGCGGTCAACCGGGTAAAATTTTAGCATTAGAAATGGGCGGTAATAATCCATTAATCGTCAAAGACGTCAGCGACATCGACGCCGTTGTCCATGATATCATCCAGTCGGCCTTTATAACCACAGGCCAACGTTGTACCTGTGCACGCCGTTTATTTATCGAAGCTGGCGCCCAAGGTGATGCCTTATTAGCGAAATTGGTGGCAACTACTGAAGCGATTAAGATTGGTTACTTTGACGATGCAGAGCAGCCTTTTATTGGCTCCATGATTTCTGAAAAAGCGGCATTAGGCTTAGTGGCAGCGCAACAGCAGCTATTAGATCTAGGTGGTGAGTCAATTGTTATGATGAAACACCTTGAACAAGGCACTGGCTTTATCTCACCGGGAATTGTGGATGTTACTAACATTTCTGCTATGCCAGATGACGAGCACTTTGGCCCACTTCTTAAAGTCTATCGCTACACTGACTTTGACCGTGCCATTGATGAAGCAAACAATACATCATTTGGTTTATCTGCAGGCTTATTGAGTGACAGTGAAGACTTGTACAAGCATTTCTTCCGTCGCATTCGCGCCGGTATTGTCAACTGGAATAAGCCGATTACCGGTGCTAGCAGCGCGGCACCATTTGGTGGCATAGGGGCCAGTGGCAACCACAGAGCTAGCGCCTATTATGCAGCAGATTACTGTGCCTACCCAGTTGCATCGGTAGAAGCAGAGCAAGTAGCACTCCCTGCAACCTTAAGCCCAGGGTTAACCATTAAGTAACTTAACACGCATTAATGTTAATGAAATTTAATTGCCCATTAAAAAAAGCTGGGATCCGTCCCAGCTTCTTTAAGAATATCGATCAAATATAGTCACTTGTTCTGAGTGGTTATCGTCCAAGCTTGCCAAAATATTCTGGCATCGCTATTGAAAGCATACCTCACTAGCCTTACATACCACTCAGCCAATATAGAAACTCAACCCTTATTTTATTTATGCTTTTTAGGAATTTAACATGACTCCGGTTCAATCTTTATTTAATAACATTTGGCAAAATTACTTGGAAGTAACGCCGTCTGCAGAAAAAGTTCACCAATTATTAAGTACAGGTGACGACTTAATCAACGACCACGTTGCCTATCGCACCTTTAATATCTCGAAAGTCAATATTGAGAAAATTTCCTCACATTTAATCAAGTTAGGTTATAAAGAAGGCGGTGAATACCACTTTGAAGCGAAAAAACTCTACGCTAAACACTTTGAGCACAGCGACACTAACTTACCAAAAGTGTTCATTAGTGAGCTACTGGTTGAAGAGTTTTCGCCGCGCGTACAAACCATTATCAAAAACATGGTCGACAGCATTGATGACAGCGCCATTGACGCAGAAAGCTTTTTATACTCTGGCACCCACTGGCAAGTGAGCCATCAAGAATACTTAGACTTACTTAATGAGAGTGAATACGCCGCTTGGGTTTCAGCTTGGGGCTACCGCGCTAACCACTTTACCGTTAGCATTAACCACTTAGCCAACTATGACTCTATTGAAGCAGTAAATGAAGCAGTGAAAGCCGGCGGCTTTACCTTAAATACCACTGGCGGTGAGATCAAAGGCGATGAAAGCGTTAAATTAGAGCAATCATCGACAATGGCAGATCATGTTTTAGTGGAGTTCTCCGATAAAACCGTTGCAGTTCCGAGCTGTTTTTACGAGTTTGCTAAGCGCTACCCAATGGAAAATGGCGAATTGTACTCAGGTTTTGTCGCAGCTTCTGCAGATAAAATCTTTGAAAGTACAAACGCGGCTGCATAACTAGCAGATATCAGGCACCTATTTTAGCTACAACTTAGGTGCCTGAGTTTCAACAATATTCCCTTCTTTATCATTTCTTCTTAGCTAACAACAATTATTATTGCCACTTGAATAACACCTTAATTTACGAGTAAAGTAGAAGGCATAATAAAAATAACATAGATAACAAAATGGTCACCGATACTGAAGGCTATATTCAAGTGATTGAATATCTCACTGAACATTTGAGCTTATTTGAACATAGCACCAGCGCTAAGCAGACTAAAACCTCAGTTTTAGAAGTTATAGAGCAAGAAATGAGTGAACAAATTATCAACCTGTGTAATCAAAATGAGCACTTAAGCTTTAACCAAAGAAACACCATTGTTCGTGAAATAGACGCCATTGTTTATGACTTACAAGAAATATTGTCAGGCGTTATTAATAACCCCGTTAATGCTGAGCAGGTGAGCTTTATTCAGGAGTTTGCAATGTTAATCAAAAACTTATTTGATATCGAAATTAATCAACACATGGGTAATAGCGAAAGTTAGTTTGCCGACAACGCTGAAAAATAGCTATTATCGAACACTCACACAATTACTAGGCACTTATTATCAACAGCGATCATAGCCAAATTTTTCCAAACCATATATGCCGAGTAACCTTACTTGGTAATTTGGTACAAAAGCCTGAAATTCGTTATCAGGCTAACCCAGTAATTGCCGTTGCCGAGCTGACGTTAGCGACTCATAGCCGTTGGTTTGATAAAACCAATAATTGCTTTAAAGAGTGGACCCATTTCCACACAGTCAAAGTGGTGGGTGATATAGTTGAAGCTGCCCTTATCCATGCCAATAAAGGCGATATTACGTTAGTGCATGGCTATTTAATCAATAGTAAAACAAACAACCGCGAAGTTGTTCATGCCAGTTACGCACAAACCTATCCAAAAGGCTTTGCTAAATCTATTAACCAAATACACTGCAGCGGCAGTATAAGCTCTGATATTAAAATCTTAACCACAGAACACAATAAAACGTTAACAGAAATTAGTTTAAGCTCAAAACAGCGGGTCGTATCTGCTGTAACCGGGAAAAGCTATGAGGTCACTATACAACGTCCACTGCATGTTTGGGGGAAAGAAGCACTATATTTAGCCAAGCATGCGAAAAGAAACGACCAAATAATAGTTGACGGCAAATTAAGCTATCTTAATAATAAACAAAAAAGCCAATATATCGATGTGCAACAGGCCACTTTATTGTCTAAACATTAACTTATTGTGATATGCAATGACTATCAAGGACTTAGCGTTTTATGGAGCAAACTAGCTGGACAACTAAATGCCTAGGTTATTTATTTGCGCTCTGGCTCATTTTACTCAGTCAGCCAGCACTTGCACAAGTCGACAACGCTGCGCAATTAGTAGCTATTGCTAGCCTTGAACACATTCCGCTAGCAAATGATGCGTGGCAAGACGTTTTACCCGTATCAGCGCACAATAACAGTTATTTTCTCACCACCAAAGCCGGCAAGCTTTTTCTGCTGAAAGAAAATCAGGTCAATGACAAACCATTCTTTGATTTACAGGCGGCTTTAAACAATCGCCAAATTATTGCCCTTAACGCCATCACGCTAGATCCAAGTTTTCATTATCGTGATAGCGACGGCTACCAAACCTTTTACACCGCCCATACTGAAATCAGCAAAACCAAAGCCAGTAAGCTAAAGCCTGCCAACAATGAGTTGAATTTACCTTATGATGCAGTAATTATGCGTTGGCAATTAAGTCAGTTTAATGGCCAAGCACCTAAACTAAATCAACAGCACGAAGTGATGCGCATTGCCATAAACCAAGTCAATGAGCCAATACTACAATTAAGTTTTAATCCTTTTATTGAGTCTTGGCAGGATGATTATGGACTGCTGTTCGTTGCACTTTCTTACAGCGAAGCGTTACAAAACGACCCGCTATATGCAGGAACGATCTTACGTATCAATCCTAGCAAATTTGGCTTACTCGGTTATATGACCCCTGTGGATAACCCGTTTCTTAAAGAGGCGAACATCGTCAAAGAAACCGCCATCATTGTCGGGCAACCCATAACACACTTTGATTGGTTTAAGCGGGGTATGCACAGCTTGCTACTGCATATTACTCACCAAGACAAACAGCGCTTAGTAGCGGCACGAATCGGCGATGATTGGCGTAAAGCCATCCCTAAAGCACAAATAAAAAAAGACTTACCACTAGCCACCAAACTTACCAAGCCTAAACTCTATCATGGTCGTATCCATGCTCGCTTACGCGGCAAGGCGCTAAGCTTAAAGCAAGCACAAAGCCACTGGCTCTTACAGCCAATACCACTACAAAACCAAGATCAGAGCGCAGCAAGTTCACAAGATCCCCCCATGGTGTTGGAGCTACAGAAGAATAACGCGGCCGCTAAATTTAGCCTGCACCAAGACCATGACGGTGAATTGTTATTACTTGAGCATAAGCAAGCGCGCATCTATACCATTAATGCGTCTACCGATATTAATACTGCCACCACACCCGCAACGCCAGTTAGCACGCCCGCCAATAACAGCAGTGGTTTTAGCTTAATAGTAATGGTTGTGATCATGCTATCAATTAGCTTTTGGTATTTAAAACGTCGCCATAGCAAAAGGCAACATTTTTTATATCAGCAATGGAGTAACTTTCAGGTTAATACCGCCACAAAGTCGCTTTCGCTCTTTAAGCGCCACGCAAAGCAAGCAGAAACAACGCTAGATCTTACAACCATTACACACAGTGAGTTATTACTTAATGATGAACTAGTCTCTCGGGTCAGTGCTGCGCCTGAGCAGGCTTTTTCTAACGCTTGTGAACAAGCCGTAATGACAGCCTTTGCCAAAGAGCATCGGTTAAAAATGTTAGACAATAAACAGCGAAAAATTCAGCTGCGCTTAACCCTAGAGCAGAAAAAATCACAGCTTATTTGCCTATACTACCGAGTTGGCAATATTCGCCATACTAAACTTAACTATACGCAAGCGCTCAATAAAGCGCTGGATTGGCAATGGCTAATTTCGGGGCAGCTCAACCCAGAAGCAACACCAAAACGCAAAATTAAAGTGCAATTAGCGCCGCCTCAAGCGCCTGCACCAAAAGTGATACCAGAGCGCCATAATACGGCTGCCACGGCTAACCAAACTCAAACTAATCAAACTAACCAAACTCATGCTGACCAAACAGATGCCCTAGTTGAGCCACAACAAAATGAGCCAACCGGCACAACCGACGCCAAGCTCGTGGCCGCGCTCGACAAGCTAGTTTTGCTAAAGCAGCAAGGCTTCCTAACTGAGCAAGAATTTAGCAGTGCCAAAGCGAAAATTTTACAAGATTTAACCAATAACTAGGGCCTATTGACCTTTCAGCGTTAACATTTATTCAATGTTAAACCGATTTAATCGCGGCGCGAGCGTTGAATAATCGTTAGGCTATTTGAAAAGCGAGCAACAAAGCCTACATTCGTTGTATATGCACCTAAAGACAGCACTTGTTTGAAATTTAAATGGCGTTATCACCTGTTCGTGTCGCTAGCGACAGGTCACATGCTCTGCCTTGTCTAACGACCAAACAAGTCACTGTAAAAGTTATCTCGAAAGGTCAGCAGCCCTAGGCAAGTAAACTCCCGCAGCCGTTTGCATATCACTATGCCACTACAGTGTGTAGTGGCTAATTTAACTTGACCACTACACACCCCTTGTAATTAACAACAAAGCAACGCAAAATGCAGGCATTTTTCGTATTGGGTGCTTTATGCCAATGTTGTCGAAACCCTCTTACTTGCTTTTATTACTGTTAGCAATACCCGCATTTGCTAACGACTACGGCAATATAACCGTTAGCCGTATCACTCAGGTTTATGATGGCGACACTTTTCGTGTTGATATTGACCAATGGCCGGCGTTGATCGGCAAAAATGCCCCAATTCGTGTTAATAATATTGACACTCCAGAGTTGAGAGCTAAATGCCCACAAGAAAAGCGCTTAGCTTTATTGGCAAAACAGTTTACTCAGCGTAAGCTACTTGGCGCAAAAACAGTCGAGCTAAAAAATTTAAATCGAGGTAAATATTTTCGTATTACCGCTGATGTTTTTATTGATGGTGAAAACCTAGCCGATAGCTTGCTTAAGGCCGGTTTTGCCAAGGTTTACTTGCCTAAAAACAAGAAAACAAGCTGGTGTGATACCTCAACTCATGTCTAAGACGCCGCTGTTAGCCATTGCCACGGTTTGCACTCTCGTTTCATTGCTCTTAGCTATGGCTTTATTACCTATTGTGCTGGGAAACTACGGCGATGACATTAACCGCTACTTAAACACCTTACTCGCAGATCATAAATACGCCGCCCTTTTATTTACTGTGATAGTCGCTTTGGCGATGGCCTTGGGATTACCACGACAAATCGCAGCAGTCAGTGCAGGATATTTGTTTGGTGCGAGTTTTGGCACCCTGTTAGCAACATTGGCGGCCAGTATTGGCTGTGCGCTAACCTTCATATTAGCCCGTCATTTTTTTGCAAAAAGAGTGCAAAAAAAATATCCCTTACCTGTCGCTAAAGTACGATATTTTTTTAGTCGGGATACATTTTTAAAAGCGCTTATCATTCGCTTGGTACCCGCTGGCTCTAATTTCCTTACCAACTTATTAGCCGGTACGGCTAATACGCCCTTACGAGCTTACTTATTAGGCTCAACGGTTGGCTTTATCCCACAAATGACCATTTTTTCATTAATGGGTGCAGGCTTGCGCGTTGATGGCCAGCAGCAGCTAGTTCTCAGTTTGATATTGCTACTGATTGCCCTAGCTCTTAGCGGCTACCTTTATAAAAAGAGCACAATGCGTTATCTGCCTTTTCGCAAAAAATAAAAGAAAAAATCTCAAACAAAAATAACAAATCTAGCTAAATTTAAGCTCGCATGACGTCATTTATGCAAGCAAAAAAAAGAGGCCGTAGCCTCTTGTTTTAGTGTTTTCTGCTTGAGCGACGTTAACGCACTTATTTTAAGGTCAATAAATGGTTAACTAAATTGATATAGTCTTGCTCAAAATTATTTCTGTCTAGACCTTTCAGCTCGACGCGGTATTTACCGTTAACAATCACAGTCGGTACGCCAGTAAGCGCCCCTTTGTTTGCAAAATAATCTTGTTGTTTTTTCATGGCTTTGGCTTTACTTGCTACGCCAAAGCTTTTCATTAACTTATCAAATTTTTCACCGTCTGCGCCATTAAGTACAAACACGTTGCGAATATCTTTTTCTGAGGTAAAAACGGCTTTTTGCACATGTATATAGTTAAATAACGCGGCGATAACTTTTTTCTCAACTCCCATTTGGTGCGCCACAACCACTGCCTTGCTTAGCAAGTGTTGTACTTTTGGCGATGCGGCACGTAAAAAGTCAACATGGTTCATTTCGAATTTGGCGTTATCTGGGATCGCTTTTTTTAATTTCGCCATAAAAGGTTCAAATTGGAAACAGTGCGGGCAATAAAAAGAGAAAAACTCACGTACTTCTGGCTTAGCGGTGACTTCATCATTCACTATTGTGTAATGCTCACCTTCCGAATAATTTGCCGCAAAAGATAATACTGGTAACAATATTAATGCGAATAAACTCACTAATCTTTTCATAAAAATAAACGTCCTAATCATTATTAAATAAAATTCTATATCGCTATTTCAGCTTAGTAAGGTACTAAACTTAACGGCGGCTGCTGCAGCGCCGACACCTGTTCTTTCAAGGTCAATATTTGTTGTTCCCAATATTTTTCGGTATTAAACCACGGAAAATTATGAGGAAAAGCAGGGTCTTGCCAACGTTTACATAACCAAGCCATATAGTTAACTACTCGCATAGTACGCAATGATTCAATTAAAGGCAATTGATTGCTGTCAAAGCGATAAAACTCTTCATAGCCGGTTAATATGGTTTCTAGCTGCATTAACTGTTGTTGTCTATCGCCACTAAGCATCATCCAAATATCTTGAATAGCAGGCCCGGTTCTACAATCGTCAAGGTCGACAAAATGCGGCCCGGCTGGCGTCCACAAAATATTACCCGCATGACAATCCCCATGTAAGCGAATTTCGCCGTCCGGCTGATACTGTTGGCTGGCAATGGCAATAACTTGCTCTAAAATAGTGAAAAAAGGCAAACTTAAGCTCTTAGGTACAAACTGAGATTTCGCTATAATTTGCTGGGCTTGTTGAAGCATTTCTTCACTACTAAAGCTTGGGCGCTCAGTAAATTGCCGTTGAGCTGCCACCGCATGAATTCGCCCTAAAAATCGTCCCATCCATTCGAGCTGATCTAAGTTGTCTACTTCAAAAATACGCCCACCACGACAAGGAAAGATAGCAAAATAATAACCTTGATGCGTAAACAACGACTCGTTATCAATTTTTAGTGGCGCTACTAATGGGAGCTCATGTTCGGCTAATTCAAACGCAAACGCATGTTCTTCACGAATTTGTGCTGGTGTCCAGCGCTGCGGCCGATAAAACTTAGTGACGTATTTGTTCTTATCCATGTCATGAAATTGATAAACGCGATTTTCATAACTGTTCAGCGCTAACAAACTGCTATCCACCATCAAGCCGGTGCTTTCTATGCCATCAAGGATCAGGTCTGGCGACAGTGAACTAAAATCGAAAGCGGCCATTAGCGTTTATTAAAGAAGCGACTTTCATGTTCTAGTTTCACCTCTTCCGTGTCAGAGACCAATTCCACAACAAAGCTGATATCTGTCATATAACTGTCGAGTTCGTATGGATCCACAGAGAGACTGATCGGCAAGGTGTAGGCGGTTGCTGCTTTGACAAATACCTCTTGTTCACCGTGCCATTTTACATTATTAATGCCCTTTACCGACAGGCGATAGCGGTTATCGTTTTGTGATTTATTGAGTATTTTCAGTGTATATACGTTCTCGATATCACCATTAAAGTTCTCTTTTGCCAGCTCAGTGCGATCTCGGATAATGTCCAGAGATACTGGTACACGGCTGCTGATTTCTACCACCAATAAACTGGTCATCACGGTTAACACTAAGGCATAGCCAATCAATTTACCGCGTAAAATATTGACTTTCTTCCCTTCTAGCTCGTGCTCTGTTGTATAACGAATTAAGCCTTTATCATAGTTCATCCGCTCCATTACACCATCACAGGCATCGACGCAGGCACCGCAGTTAATACATTCATACTGCAGGCCGTTACGAATATCTATGCCCGTTGGGCACACTTGTACGCACAAGTTACAGTCAATACAGTCGCCTAACCCTAAAGCTTTGGGATCTTGTTTTCTAGAGCGTGGGCCACGGTTTTCACCGCGAGTTGCATCATAAGATACTGTTAGTGTGTCTTTATCAAACATCGCCGATTGAAACCTGGCATAAGGGCACATATGTAAGCACATGATTTCTCGCATCCAGCCGGCGTTACCATAGGTACAAAATGCAAAAAACCAAACCGTAGCCGCTAACGCAAATGAGGCATTAAAAGTGAAAAAGTCAATGAACACTTCTCGAACTGGGGCAAAATAGCCAACAAAAGTTAGCGCCGTTAACACAGAAAACAGCCCCCAACAAAAGTGCTTTAACGCTTTACGCCAAAATTTATTAGCGTTGAGAGGTTGGCTATCAAGCTTTTTACGTTGGTTTGCTGTGCCTTCGATTTTTTCTTCAAACCAAATAAATATAAAGGTCCACACCGTTTGTGGGCATAAGTATCCACACCACACTCGCCCCAAAAAAGTCGTGACAAAAAACAGTAAAAAAGCACTAAGAATAAAAATCCACGCCAGAAGTGTTAGATCTTGTGGCCAAAGCGTTACACTCCACAAGGTAAAGCGTTGCTCGCTAATGTCCAATAAAATGGCTTGATTGCCGTTGTATTCTATCCATGGCAGCAGGGCAAATAAGGCTAAGAAGAAAAAATTCATTTTTTGGCGTAATTGCTGGAAAACGCCGGTAACTTTGCGCACGTATATTTGATCGCGTGGTTTATAGCCATCATTATTATTGGGTTGATGAATTTCAACATTTTTGATCGGAATTTGATGACTGACTTTGCTGTCTTTACGGTCGTTGGCTTTCAAAGCGGCTCCTTATTTCGAAAATGCCCGCTGATTATAACGGATTAGCACAGCTAACCCATCAAAAAAAAAAGCAAAATATTGTATTAGTCACAGAAAATTGATTACCCTAGAGCTATTCTCATTAGCTTTCGACTAATAAAACAACAATATTAAGTGTGCACAATTATAAAATGCGCTTAGGTCGCTGTTATTGACCCGCACATATTAAGTATAAGGTAGGGTATGAAAAAATTATTGATCTTAATCGTGGCTATTGCATTATATTTTCATTTTTATCCCAATGAAAAACTTAACCTGTGGCTAGCGCAGCAAAAAACTAGCATCTTGAGTCTGTTTTCTGATGCAACTGACACTAAAATACGTTTAAAGTCCGATAAAATTTATCAAGATTTATCTCGTGACTTTGCAACTTTTAACTCACAAGAACAAGCCTATGTTGCTGAAATTACCGCTAGTCGTGCCAGTGTTAATCGCTTTAACGAAACCTATTGCCTAGGTAAAAAGCGCACCCCGAAACTACAGCGAGAAAATTTGCTTAAAGTCTGTGAAACCATTGCCCAATACGCTAATTTGTTATAATAAAAATCGGCATGAGATACACTCATGCCGTAAACGCTTTGCATAACAATCAACACTAGCCGTTTTCAATCACCTTGGCGCTATTAGGCGGACAGTTTGGCCAAGAGTTCGGCAAAGCTTGCCGCGCTACTTTTTGTCAAGCTGTGCTCACCATCGCGAATAACCCAGTTACCATTGACCATCACGTCAAGCACAGGGTTCTCGCGGCTGGCAAATATCATACTGTCTAACAAATGGTCGTCGCTATGAGCATATAAGCGCAATTGACTATCATCTAATACTAATAAATCGGCTTGTTTACCAAGCGCCAATGTACCGGTATTGCTATTAGTACTTTGCGCACCGCCGATAGCGGCTTGTTGCCATAAATTCAAACCTACTGATTTTTGCTCATTGCTTGTTAGTAGCGCGCGCTGTTGTTTAACTAAACGTTGCGCATACTCAAGCCAACGCAGCTCTTCAATAGGGTTAACCGATATGTGACTATCCGAGCCAATAGCAAAGGTGCCATTTTCCCTTAAAAACTCGTCGCTAGGAAAAACGCCATCGCCCAAGTTAGCTTCGGTGGTTGGACAAATGCCGGCAATAGCTTGGCTGGCAATAATACCTTGGCGCTCACTTTCATCGATATGCGTGGCGTGAATTAGACACCAATGCTGGTCTAACTCGGCATTGTCAAGTAACCACTGCACTGGTCGTTGGCCATAGTGGGCAAGACAGTCTTGTACTTCTTTTTGTTGTTCCGCAATATGAATATGTATTGGCGCTTTACTGTCCAGTGCGCGTACATGTGCCACCGCAGCTTGTAGCGAGCTTTTATCTACTGCGCGTAATGAATGGGGTGCGATACCGATATTGCAATTTGGCTGTAAATTCGCCAGAGCAAAGCAATCACTCACCAACTGATTAAACTGTGTTACCGAATTGATAAAACGTTTTTGCCCATCAGTTGCTTGTTGTGCGCCAAAACCGCTAAACCTATACAAAACAGGTAATAAGGTTAAGCCAATACCAGACGCTGTCGCGGCATTAAAAATGGCCTTTGCCATAGTGGCTAACTCAGGATAATTGTTACCATCAATATCATGATGCAGATAATGAAACTCAGCTACTCGAGTGTAGCCCATTTTTAACATTTCAATATAGAGCTGGGTGGCAATCACTTGCGCATCTTGCGCCGTTAGTTGTTGCAAAAATTTATACATAATTTTGCGCCAGGTCCAAAAGCTATCTTGCCCTTCCCCCCCTTGCTCACTAAAACCCGCAAATGCGCGCTGAAAGGCATGGGAGTGACAATTAACCATACCCGGAATTACCACCCCTTTGGCTTGCTCTGCACCAGCACTTTCACCAGCGGCAATCTCAGTGATCAGTCCCTGCTCTATGGTTAAGGTTTGATTGCTTGCCCAACCATCAGCCAGTAAGATTTTTTTTACAAAAAGTTTCATTGAGACACTCCGCTAGCGCGTAATTGTTGCAAACGCTATTAAGGTTTGAACTAACGCTGCTAATTTAGGTTGTACTTGCTGCGCTAGTGCTTCGTCATAAGTCATGGCCTGCTCGTTCATATATGTTCGCTGAGAGAGCTCTAACTGCACTGCATGAAAATTACTCGTTGGCTGACCAAAAGCGCGGGTAATATAGCCACCTTTAAAGCGACCATTACAAACCATACTATAAGGTGCGTAATCTAAGTTTGCTAACGCAGACATTAGCTCAGGTGCGCAGCTTTTTCCGTCTGCATTACCAAAATTAAAATCAGGTAGTTGGCCTTGAAAAAAGCGCGGTACCTGTGAGCGAATAGAGTGAGCCTCTAATAATACCGCCTGCCCAAACTCAGCTTTGATTTGTTCAAGTGTTGTTGCCAGCGCATCATGATAGGGCTGCCAATACTGCTTAACCCTTTGACTAATTTGCTCGGCTGTTGGCTCACAACCGGCTTGATATAAAGGGGATAAATCAAATGCTGTGGTAGGGCAAAGTTCGGTATTATTTGCCCCCGGATATAAATCAACCCCATTAGGGTCGCGATTTAAATCTATAACATAGCGATTATATTTGGGCGTTATTAAATAAACCCCGAGCTCACGGGCGAACGCATATAGCCGATCCATATACCAATCTGTATCAGCAACTTCGCGCCCTTTATCTGTCATAACTTGCGCAATATCTTCCGGCAATGCTTGGCCATTATGCGGCATGCTAATAAGCAAAGGCACAGACCCTTTCACTAAACTGTAACTTTCTGACATTTACCCTCTCACTCAAATTGTATATACAACTTCATTGCCCTTAATTTAGCATTTCAAGAGCAAAACTGGAAATGATTTCTCTGTTGCCACTAATCATCTAGTTAACGCCAAGCACTAGCAAAGCAAGCGTAGCAATATTATCGCGTAAGCACTATCGTATAAAATGCGCCTGCTTTAAGTTTCACGTTGACCTTAATGCATCGCAATAAACTCAACGCCCTTTCACTTAAGGCGCAACAATAAGCGGATCAACAAACTTTTATCAATCGAATTTTACGATTACAATAAGCGGTATTAATCATTTTAACAAAATGTCTACTTAGGTAATAATAACGCTATATTTAATTCACACATTATTTACAAGACCTTAGACGGAGCCATTATGTTAGAAAATAAAGAGCAACAAAAAGTCCCTAATGTAACTTTTACATTAAGAAATAATGACGAGTGGACCACCCGTAGCAGTGATGATATTTTTAACAATAAAACCGTAATTGTTTTTTCACTACCTGGGGCATTTACACCAACCTGTTCATCGTCGCACTTACCGCGTTATAACGAGTTAGCCCCAACACTATTTAAAAATGGCGTTGATGAAATAGTTTGTATGTCGGTTAATGATACCTTTGTTATGAATGCGTGGGCTCAAGAGCAACATGCCGATAACATTAGCTTTATTCCCGATGGCAATGGTGCCTTTACCGAGGCAATGGGTATGTTAGTCGATAAAGCTGATCTTGGCTTTGGTAAACGCAGTTGGCGCTATGCCATGCTAGTTAAAAACGGCATTATTGAAAAAATGTTTATCGAGCCCGACGTACCCGGCGACCCATTTGAAGTCTCAGATGCAGACACTATGTTAAAGCACATTAACCCTGCAGCCTGCCAAACGTCTGCCATTACGGTTTTTAGCAAGCCAACTTGTCCGTACTGTAAAAAAGCTAAGGCCTTGTTAACAGAAAAAGGGCTAACTTTTGAAGAACTAGAAGTGGGTAAAGATGTCAACCTGACCATGTTTAAAGCTTTAACAAACGCCGATACTGTGCCACAAGTCTTTATTGATGGTCAGCTCATAGGTGGCAGCGATGCACTGGCGGCACATTTTAGCTAATTTGTAGTCAGCTCAAGATTTGCTACTTAGCTGTTTAGTTGATTAAAGCAACATTAATGAAACGCCCGCAATAGTTGGATAGCCAATTATTGCGGGCTTTTTATTTTTTAACTATCACAAAATGACGTGATAGAATAGCGACTACATACGACGTAGGCATTACATTATGGACCATCAACCTTATAACCCTTTGCACGGTATCACTTTAAAAACCATGGTCAGTCAACTGGTGGCACATTTTGGTTATGATTACTTAGGTAAAACAATAAAAATTCGTTGTTTTACAGACAACCCAAGCATAAATTCTAGTTTAAAGTTTTTAAGAAAAACGCCTTGGGCCAGAGCAAAAGTTGAAGCCCTGTATATTCAACATAAAAATCAACTTAGCACTGAAGAATAATTGACTGGAAATGGCATTAGCATATAGCACAAAAATCTTTATCTTGCCCTAGTAAACATGCCAGACTGAGGTAATCAACAATCATTGAACCACAATTATGAAAACCACTCATCATTATATTCTTACCTGGCAGTGCCCTGATACCTCTGGCGTTTTAGCAAAAGTTTCACAAACTTTATACCAGCATGGCGCCTTTATTACTGAAACATGCCAATACAGTGATGCTGATACCGCGCGTTTTTTTTCTCGCATCGCATTTGATGATCGTGACCTTAATGTCAGCTTTGCAGAGTTCAGCGACGCTATAGCCTCGTTAGCTCAACCCCTTAATATGCAGTATCAACTCAGAGAGCGGGATAATTTTCCTAATGTGGTGATTGCAGTATCTAAATATGACCATTGCCTTGTCTCATTGCTCACTAAATGGAAGGCCGGAGTTTTACCCGTTAATATTGTGGCGATTACCTCCAACCACCTTGATTGCCAGCCTTTAGCACAATGGCATAATATCCCGTTTCACCACTTGCCGGTCACTCAGCATAACAAAGCCGAGCAAGAACAGGCACTGTGGGCACTTTATCAAGAGTATCAAGGTGATCTGCTAGTACTGGCGCGCTATATGCAAATACTTTCTGATCAACTTTGTCAGCAGCTGCGTGGTCAAGCCATCAATATTCATCATTCTTTTTTACCCAGCTTTAAAGGCGCAAAGCCCTACCATCAAGCCCATCAAAGAGGAGTAAAAGTTATAGGGGCAACCGCCCATTATGTGACCCCAGATCTGGATGAAGGGCCAATTATCGTGCAAGAAGTTAAGCCCATCAACCATACCTATAATGTGCAAGACATGATACACCTTGGTCACGACCTAGAAGCAACCGCGTTATGTCATGCGGTAAAAGTACATGCCGAACAGCGTGTTTGCTTAAATAACAGCAAAACTGTAATTTTGATGTAAGCACCAATTGTGACAGGAGGGCGGCGATAACCACCTCCTGTCACAAGTTATCAATGGCGAGATAGTCTAAGCTCAGAACATTTTCCCCACTGTTTTATCTCAGCAACTCTGCTACATTAGTGCACTACTATTTTTCAACCTTTGTGCGCGATTATGATCCATTATCAAATTTCTCCATGCCAACCTAACAGCCACCTATTTGAGGTGAACTTAACCTTTAGCGCTAACCCTGGTCAGGCCTATACCCTTAGCTTACCCGCTTGGTTACCCGGCAGTTATATGATCCGCGATTTTGCCAAAAATATTACCGAAATATCTGCCGTCAACGAACAACAACACGCAATAGACCTAACTAAAATCGACAAACAAACTTGGTCATTAGTCGCCAGCAGCGAGCAGGTGCATGTGTGCTATCAGGTTTTTGCCTTTGACTTATCAGTACGCACCGCCTACCTCGATAGTCAACGCGGTTTTTTTAATGGCAGTTCAACATTTTTACAAGTGAAAGA
The DNA here is from genome assembly GCF_002104455.1 of Colwellia chukchiensis. Classification (GTDB taxonomy): domain Bacteria; phylum Pseudomonadota; class Gammaproteobacteria; order Enterobacterales; family Alteromonadaceae; genus Cognaticolwellia; species Cognaticolwellia chukchiensis. The sequence continues at coordinate 54,849 of NZ_NBOC01000013.1, forward strand.
ATTAAGCGACCTGCCTTGCACCGTTACCCTTACGCCATCGTCTTTGCCTGAGCATCAACAATGGCGCGTAGCTACTGGCTTACCACGGGCTAAGGGCACGGCTAAATTTCAATTTGGCGACTATGTGGCGGATAATTACCAGCACTTAATTGACTGCCCCGTGGCGCTCGGTGATTTTGACTGCACAGAATTTAGCATTGAAGGGGTAGTGCATCATATCGTATTTACCAGTAAGCATTATGGCGATACGGCGCGCTTAGCCACTGATTTGCAGAGCATATGCCAGCATCATATTAACTTATTTGGCGAAGCGCCTTTTCGCGAGTATTGGTTTATCACCCATTTACAAGCACAAGGGTTTGGTGGCTTAGAGCATAAAAACTCCACAGTGCTACAAGCCAGCCGTTTTGACCTACCAAATCCACAACAAGCAAATGCCGACAAAACTGAGCAGTATAAAACCTTCCTAAGCTTGTGTTCACATGAATATTTTCATGCTTGGCATGTTTGTCGGATCAAACCTAAAGAGTTCGTGCCCTATAACTTACAACAAGAAAGCTACACCAAACAGCTTTGGGCTTTTGAAGGCATTACGTCTTACTACGATGACTTTTCTCTGTATCGCACTGGCTTAATTGACTTTGATAGCTACTTGAGCATTTTAGCGAAAACCGCTACCCGAGTGCATCGCGGCACAGGCGAGCTAAAGCAAAGTGTCAGCGAATCAAGTTTTGACGCCTGGAGCAAGTTTTATCAGCAAGGCCCTGATGCGGTAAATAACATTGTCAGTTATTACGCAAAAGGCGCATTAATTGCCTTATGGTTAGATTTAACTATTCGTGAAAAGTCTAAGCAGCAGTACAGCCTAGATACTTTAATGCGCGAGCTGTGGATACACTTTGGTCGCACCGGCACAGGTACCACAGAAGATGACTTTATCAATATCGCCAATATCTTATGCGCTGAGGATATTACAACGCCGTTTAAGCAGCTGTTACATGATAGTGAGCGCATTGACTTAACCGACTTGCTGGCCAAGTTTGGTGTGTCGCTAGACAAACGAAAATTTGCTAAATTAAACAGTTTAGAAACCAGCAAAAGCGCTGATTTTCAAGTCTACTTTGGCGCGCAATATAAAGCACATGCCAATGGCTTACTCATCACGCAAGTACTTGACGCTTCGCCAGCGGCTAATGCCGGTTTAGCGGTAAACGATGTATTAATTGCTGTTGACCACATAAAAGCTACCGAACAATCATTGCCCGCTATTTTGGCTCATCATCCTGAGCATAGTCAGTTAAGTTGTCATTATTTTCGCGATGATCAGCTATTATCATCGACCATTAGTATCACGGACTCTCCGCTTGCCGGCATTGAGTTTAGTGTGCTTGATCCACAGTTGGCGAAAAACTGGCAGCGTATAATAGGGTAAGGCCTATCGGACAATGTAAACAAAAGCGTACTTAAATGCTGACAATGCCCTAGCAGCAAAGCAAGCAGAAAATTGGCGCTCGTTAAAGCAGTTATGCTAATAATAACGTCTAACAGGCTTAGTTTAACTTTGAATTGACAATACTATGATTAATGTAAAACGCTTGCATCATGTTGCTTATCGCTGCAAAGATGCAAAAGAAACGGTTGATTGGTACCAAAAGCATTTAAATATGACCTTAACAGTGGCCATTGCAGAAAACGAGGTGCCTTCCACCAAGGCACCTGATCCTTATATGCATATTTTTCTCGATGCCGGCATGGGCAATATATTGGCTTTTTTTGAAATACCGAATTCGCCTGCCATGGGCCGTGATGAAAATACGCCGCAGTGGGTACAACACATCGCCCTAGAAGTTGAAAATGTTGACGCTTTAGTAGCCGCTAAAAATGATTTGCAAGCCCAAGGCGTAGAAGTGTTAGGGCCAGTAAATCATGGTGTGTTTAAGTCAATATACTTCTTCGACCCCAATGGTCACCGTTTAGAACTTGCAGCTAATACCGGTACCGCTGAACAATATGCCGAACTACAGCGCGTTGCCCCGTTAATGGTAGAAGAATGGTCATTAACCAAAAAAGCGCCCAATCATGCGGCATGGCTACATCAGCAAGACGACTAACTGCTTAGGCGCGATATAACTATGGGTTTATCGCGCATAAGCTATGTTGTTTACATGCAAGCGTTTGGTTATATTTTGTGATCAGTAACCAGAACAGCTAAGTCATCAGCCCTTTCAACGAAGCGATTCGTATAAGTGTGCAACGTCAATTACCGGTAATTTGTACAAAAAACAGTCGCTAAGCTAAAATTAATTTACACTTGTTAACAAAAATATTACATTTAAAAACAATAGCTTGCAGGTTATTGGTTTTTTGTACAATAAATAAGCGAAAAAATAGCTTGCCGGTTATGTATATTTGGGTAAAGTATCACTCAGCTATATTTACATAGCACAATAAAAAAACGGACAATTTTGCATGGAAAGCAAATTAGCGTTAGTAAACGCAGCATTGATTTTTTAAATAGGGATGGTTTACTAAAACGTAGGAAACATGTGATTAAAATCGCCCGTTAGGGTCATAGGGAAAGCTTAATAAAGTGTCATGACGACCAAAAATAATAAAATAAGCATGGAAGTCACCATAATAAGATTGGAATGCAGCAAATAACCAGGGCGGTAACAACGGCTTAGGTTAATTTAAAAATTAGCGGAACAAAATATGATGGCATACGCCACATAACTCTCCAAAAGCGACGTTTTTACGTCGCTTTTTTTCAGGCTATCGCTGTTTAGTCTGGAATGTCGTAAAATAGTCAACATTGTTCATTATCAAAAGTAAATACTATGTCTCGTACCAAGAAATCACGCAAGCCCGGCACCGGCTCAATTGGCATGTTAAAAGATGACAAAAAAAAGCTAGCACAGCCAGCGCCTCGTAAAGCGAAAAAGAAGAAAGGTAAAGAAGCTGGCAATCGCCAAAAAGAAGCACAGCAAAAATCCGATAAAAACACACACGCATCTGCTAACAAAGATCCACGCATCGGTAATAAAACCCCAATTGACTTAGGTAAACCTAGCCGCACACCAAGCAACACTAAAACCGATAAAAGCAAAGAAAAAACACAGGCTAACTCTCCGATTGCAGCTATTCGCACCGCAGAGCCGGTAGCGAGCTTAGCGGAGCAATTACGCGCGATTGAACAAGATAGCAAGCTGCTAGAGATTATTGAGAAGCAAGATACAAATACCGCGTTAACGTCGATTGAGGTAGATTATTTTAATGACTTAATGACCCAGCATGAAAAGCTAAGTCAGCTTTTAGGCCTTGATGATGAAAATGATGCAGAAGCAGCAGACATGCATCAGCCAACATCGGAAGATGCGCTATGGGATAAGTTAGACCAAAGTGATTTGTCAAAATTTGAATAGGTGAATACCATGCTTACAAACCCTTGGCTGTATTTGGTGTTATTCGCCTTGGTCATTGTTGTGGTGCTAGCAGCAATTGCCACTAAGTTACTGATGCAATTAAAACAGCAAACACAAGCACAACAACAGCAAGCTGACGCACAACAATTGGCGTTGGCTCAGCACGATAAAAAAATTATCAACAGTGTCATTATCATTGTGCGTGCCATGAAAGAGGAGCAATGTGATTTTGCTGAAGGCTGCTGGCGTTTAAGTGTACTACTCGACTCGTTAAAGTTAAGCGAAGCGCTAAATAAACAGTTTCCGGCTATATTTGAGTTTTATAACGGTATTAAGCATATGCCAATCCTCAAAGAGCGGAAAGCCTTAGATAAGAAAACCCGCATGAAGCTTGATTTTGAACGCATGAAGCTTGAAGCCGAATTGGCTGATGATATTCGCCGTGATATTGAATTGTTGCATCAATATGCCAATGAGCGCGCGCATATTTTAACGGCCAATAGCAGTGACTAATATTTCACCTATTGCCATGGGTAACAAAAAACATTATAACTAGCTGTTTTACATATAAAAGATAAAAAATAATTGACATAAGTCACAATAAAGCCGCCAGCATTGCGCTTGATCAATGTTTGTGCGGCTCGTTTATTTATAATAGCGTCAAATCGATAAACGGGAAGACTCATGCAAGCAGCTCAATTTTTTGATAGCGCACTTTTAAAAAAATACAACACCAGTGGTCCAAGGTACACTTCATACCCTACTGCCCTAGAGTTTCATGATCAATTCAAGCATGAACATTTAGTGCAAGCCATTGAGAGCTCACCAAACCGTGAGCTGTCTTTATATGTGCATATTCCTTTTTGTCATAGTCTTTGTTACTACTGCGGCTGCAACAAGGTGATCACCCGCCATCGCGATAAAGCCGATACCTACCTTGAGTTTTTGGCAACAGAAATTGCCTCAAAAGCACCACTATTTAAAGATTATACCGTCAAGCAATTACATTGGGGCGGAGGCACACCTAGCTTTTTACGTCACGAACAAATGTCTAAGCTAGTAGCGCTGTTAAAAGAAAAGTTCAGCTTTGCTGAGCAAGTCGAAATGAGTATCGAGATTGATCCGCGTGAAATAGAAATAAATTTGGCAGAACACCTTTATAGCTTAGGCTTTAACCGCTTAAGTATTGGCGTGCAAGATATCGATGAAAAAGTACAAAAAGCCATTAATCGTGTGCAATCTACCCAATTTATTGAAGACTTCATTGCCCATGCTAAGCAAGTGGGTTTTAAGTCCATTAATATTGACTTGATTTACGGCTTACCTCATCAAAATATCGACACCTTTACCCGCACCCTAAATAAAGCTCATGAAATGGATGTCGATCGCATTTCGCTGTTTAGTTATGCCCACATTCCGTCGCGCTTTGCCGCCCAACGCAAACTGCGCGATGAATGGCTACCCAGTGTCGATGAAAAATTTGCACTGATGCAATTAGCCATCGAAAAACTCTGTGATTTTGGTTACGACTTTATCGGCATGGATCATTTTGCTAAACCTGAAGACGAGCTTGCCATTGCGCAAAAATCCGGCACCTTGCACCGAAATTTTCAAGGGTATACCACCCAAGGTGGTTGCGATCTTTTAGGTTTAGGCGTGTCCTCTATCAGCGCGATCGGCCACAGTTTTAGCCAAAATATTAAAGAATTACAAGACTACTATAAATCGGTTGATCATCAAGGCCATGCCCATGTTAAAGGGGTAAGTTTAAGTCAAGATGATATTATTCGGGGTGAAGTGATCCGCGAGTTAATGTGCAACCTGTATCTCGACAAAAACAAAATTAATCAGCAGTTTGCTATTAGCTTTGACGATTACTTTGCCGACGACCTGCCGTTACTGCAAACCTTTATTAATGACGGTTTAATGACTAACAATAAAGATGAAATTCGTGTTGCGCAAAAAGCCCGTTTATTAATCCGTAACATTTGTATGAGCTTTGATGCGTATATGAAACAACACGTTAATAAACAGCGCTTTTCTCGGGTAATATAAGGGGTGGTTAGTTGCTTAATCGCCCCAAACAAAAGCGGTGCTCGGCACTGAAAAATACCAACTCAGTGCCTTGCTTTGTACTCTCTTGCTGCGCTAAATCTACCCATTGATAATAAACATTGCGGTGCACTTTTGCCGGTAAGTTACGCCGTACAGTCACATATAAACTGCCATCATCACTGATCTTAAGCGGGTGTTGGGCATTTAATATAAAACTATCCTCTAAGTTGGTGCTAACTTGCATTATGGTTTTTTGTTCATCTAGCCATTGCCATTGCGTGATCAAAAACGGTGCATCTTCCACTTTGATACCAAACTTCTCAACAGGTGTTACTAAAAAGTAGTCATCGGCTTCTTTTTTTAATACCGAGGCAAATAGTTTAACCAGTGACTTACGTTTAAAAATGCCGCCTTGATAAAACCAATGACCATCAGCCTTAATTACAATATCAATTTCACCGCTATAAGGCGGGTGCCATTGATCCACTGGCGGCATTTTCTGCTCGGCCGACGCTAAGTTTGCACTAATTTGGGCAGATATTTTATCTAAGGGCATAGTAAGTCACCTATGTGTTATGAAAATCAAGCAAATCGAAATAACGCCATCTTTAATATCGCCTGTTGTCGACAGACGTTAATGCCGACGATTTCATTGATAAGTCTATGACATTAATTTTAGCCAAATTACCCGCTTTATGTCGTTAATAAATACACAAAGAGCGTAAACAATAACAGTAAAACCCTAAAACGTCGCAACTCCAACCACAATAACCGTAAAATACCATCAAAAAACAAGATTTTGCTTGTCAAGCCTTGCCTAAATACAATATACTCTCCGCGCCTTAACACAAGGCACTTTAAAAAATACTCAGTGGTGGCTATAGCTCAGTTGGTAGAGCCCCGGATTGTGATTCCGGTTGTCGTGGGTTCAAGTCCCATTAGCCACCCCATTTCTTCTGCTAGCGCTAGTTTTACTCAAACAACAACCATTCTCCTGCGATTGTTTGTCTATCAACAACGACTATATCCGTTAGCTATAGTGCTTGAATAAATATTGGCTGACGTTCACTACCACTGCGTTTAAGATCTGATTTGCTAGCACATTAACCACACCATGCTCGCTGATAAATAATTATTTTTATTCGCTTAACAAAACTTAAATTAACAAGGCGCTAATTAGTAAAGAGTTAAGTGGTTAGCGCGCATTAATCCCTCTAGGCAAAGCCATAGCATTGCTAATAACTTGCGGCCTTTTTTGCCGCGGCATGCATAGCTTGCTCGACCACTAGCTTAAGGTTATTGTCGGCAAATGATGCGAGCGCTTGATGCGTGGTGCCATTTGGCGAGGTAACTTGCTCTTTAAGTTCAACCACCGACAAGGGTGATTGTGCAGCCATAGTTAACGCGCCCATGCCTGACTGAAGCGCCGCTGTTTTCGCATCTTGATAACTTAAGCCTAGTTTCTGTGCTGATGCTATCATGGCTTCTAAAAATAAAAAGAAATATGCCGGTGCGCTACCTGCACTGGCGACAATTGCCGGCATCTGGCGTTCATCTTTCAGCCAAAGCGTTTTACCGCAACAGCTTAGTAACTCGTCCACTAAGCGAATACTGTTAGTATCACAGTTTTTGCCCGCAACTACACCGGTTAAACCCTGACCAACAGCACTGGGCAAATTGGGCATCGCCGCAAAAACATGACTCTTGTCGCCAAAGTACTTTTGCAGTTGTGCCGTCGTTACACCTGCCGCAAGGCTGATAATCAGTGGCTGCTTTTCAGCGAGTTTCATCGCTTGCTTTAGCTCACTAGCAACCGTTTCAACCAGTTTGGGTTTCACCGCAATAAAAATGACGTCTGCAAACGTAATCGCATCGCAATTACCTTCACTGACATTTAGTGAAAACTTGGTTGTTAACGCCTTACGAGTTGCTAACGTAGGCGCACATACTAGCATGTTACTTGGCGCAAATTTAGCCGCCAGCAACCCCGTTAGGATTGCCTGCGCCATGTTGCCACCACCGATAAAGGCAATTGGGCGATCTTGCATTGTCACGATTAGCTCCTGACTTGCCCTGCACCATTAACCAAGTATTTTTCTGTGGTTAAAGATTCAATACCCATAGGGCCATAGGCATGTAATTTAGTGGTTGCGATGCCGATTTCAGCACCAAGCCCTAACTGAGAGCCATCCGAAAAGCGTGATGAGGCGTTAACCATAACCACTGACGCGTCAACAAGTTGCTGAAATTTGCTCGCCGTTTGTTGGTCTTCAGTACAAATAACTTCAGTATGATTACTACCAAATTGGTCAATATGTTCTACCGCTTGCGCAAAATCATCGACGGCGCGTATTGCTATCTCTAAGCTTAAGTATTCTGCACCAAAATCTTCGAGCGCTATTGGTTTGCTGTTGTCAAAATAGGGCTCACTTGCTGCGCAGGCATTAACCTGCACGCCTTTCTCTTGCAAGTGTTTGGCAACCATTGGCATAAACTCTTCGCTAATATCCTTATGCACCAATAACCCTTCCAACGCGTTACAAACACCGGTACGTTGAGTTTTACCGTTCGACAACAGTTTAAGTGCTTTTTCAAGATCGGCGGCTTTATCAACATAAAGATGACAAACGCCTTTATAGTGCTGAATAACCGGAATTTGACTATTTTCGCTGACAAAATTAATCAACCCTTCACCACCACGCGGGATAACTAAATTCAGGTATTTTTTCTGAGTCAGTAATTGCTTCATCAAGCCTCGATCAGGATCGGCAATAACGGTAATGATCTCTTTTGGTAACTGATAATCTATCAATACCTGCTGTAACACCTTGGCAATGGCTAAACTACTGTTTAAGGCTTCTTTACCGCCTCTTAAAATCACCGCATTACCTGACTTAATACATAATCCCGCGGCGTCAGCAGTAACATTAGGGCGTGCTTCGAAAATCATACAAATCACCCCTAGCGGCACACGCATTTTGCTAATTTCAAGGCCATTTGGCATCACCTTTTGACCATTAATGCTGCCAACAACATCCGGCAACTGTGCTACCGTTTCTAAGCCTATTGCCATATCTTCTATTCGTTGGTCATTTAATTGCAACCTGTCTAGCATTGCCTCGCTCAGACCATTTGTTTTTGCAAAGTTTATATCCAAGCTATTCGCTTGAAATATATCGCTTTTGTTTGCTCTAAGCGCATCTGCCATATCAGTAAGTAGCTTAGTTTTTGTTTCGTTACTTTGTATCGCCATCACTTTTGCAGCTTGTGCTGCACTGTATGCTATGTTGGTAATTGTGTTCATTAAGACTCCATTAACGCAATATATTGAGTAGAAAGAATTGGGCTTTGCGTTTTATCAAATTGTTCAGAAATATCTTGGTTATCGCTGTCAGCAACAAAGTTGAGCAAACAGCTACTGTAATTGGTTTTTACTTTTGCTAATTTATCGCCGTTGTCTTTACGCAACATAACAATATCACCAGACGCAAAATCACCATTAACGCTGAGCAGGTCATCAGCCTGCAAGAGGTCACTGCTATCATTATCTTTAATATCGTACTGATCACTGACAATCAGCTCACCTTGGGCGCGGGTGGTATGGCGCATCCAATGCACACCGTCTAGCATAGGCGTTTTATGAGAATAAAAGTGCGTACCTGGGTTTCTATTCGCTAACAAATGCTGAAAGCTTTGCGCCTGAAAGCCATTAACAATGTAAGTGTCGATACCATGTGAAACCGCTTTTTCCGCCGCTTGAATTTTGGTTTTCATACCGCCAGTGCCAACAGCACTGGTGGCACCACCGGCCATTGCATAAATGTCTTGATCAATTTTATATACATCTGAGACCAGTTTCGCGTCGCTGTTAAGATGCGGGTTTTCTTCGTATAAACCATCGATATCCGAGCAAATAATAAGCGCATCTGCATGGGCAGCCGTGGCTACCATAGCGGATAAATTATCATTATCCCCCACCTTTAATTTATCGGTAGTAACGGCATCGTTTTCATTAATGATCGGCAAAATGTCATGGGCTAATAAGGTAGTGATCGTTTCCCGGATGCTTTCATAGCGAACGCGATTGCGTAAATCAGCGTGTGTTAAAAGTAGCTGCGCGGAAGGAAAATCAAATAATTCATCCCATGTTGCCATCATTTCTGCTTGGCCTGCCGCTGCCATCGCTTTTTTTACCACAATATTTGCTTCATCATTACTCGCCGTGCCGCGATTAAATAAATGTGATCCTGCAGCAATCGAGCCCGAAGACACTAAAACAACTTGAATGCCTAAGCCACGACATTGCTTGATAAAATCTGCAATGCTGCGTAAATATTGACTACTGCAACCTGCTTTTTCTGGGGCGATTAATGCGCTACCGACTTTAATAACGATCTTTTGCCAATGTTTAATGTTCACGGTAAATCCTTGTTTTATATACTGCTAGTTTGTTTGCTCTGCTTAGGTGTAACTTAAAGTGGCGTATCAATACCCAAAACCGTTCGTCATAAGCGCTTAGCTTGTTCACTATTAGTCCAGTTAATTTCTGTACTGCGCCGCCTGCGCTCAAAATCATGACTTAGCAACAGCTAGGCTAAAAATATCTAGGTATTTACTGATAATTTAGTTCCAGTACAAACTAATTAACATGATTTAAATCGTCGCCTTTTAAGCGCTGTGTTAGCGAGAAACACTGCTATAGCTAACGCTTTATACTTTAATTTTATTTTTGTCAGTCGTACTGACTTAATCATCGAAGATAAGGTAGAAAAACCTCAGCCCGATGGTGAGTAGTTGATTAAGCTATAATAATTAGCTTTTTATTTTAATTCACAACTGACAGAAGCATAAAATTTGGTGGGGTATCACCACTAATACTCGCGACTAATCGTGCGTTGTTTATCAGTATTAGCTGTGCTGAAAACATAATATAAATTCTTGATAACTTTACCTCTCCTAAAGACTCACGATTATTAGTTAGTACACTAATGATGGGCATACTAACGATGTTAAGCATTAAAATCAAGACTTGATTAGAAAAACAGCACTAAAAGAGACAAATAAACGCAATCGCTAATCGAATTTCCTGAAAGCAAGAAAGTACTAGTTATTGCCAGCGTTCCTCGTTAGAATTTCAGCAAAGTTGATAAGTGCGACCTAGCAGGCAAACACACCATGGAAAAATACGATGAGTTATTTATATCAATCCGAAGAATTATTCGGGCCATTGACCTACGCTCAAAAAAACTCAGCAAAGAAGCCGGCATTACGGGCCCGCAGTTGCTGATACTGCAAGAGCTAGAGCGCATGGAGGGTATTACCGCCAAAGATGTATCCACTAACGTACACTTAAGCCAGGCCACGGTAACCAGTATTTTGGATCGCTTAGAAGCTAAGCATTATATTAAGCGAGTCAGAAGTGATAGCGATCGTAGACGCATTGCCTTATATCTAACCGAAGAGGGCATACAAACATTATCTAATGCGCCGCAACCCATTGAAGATAGTTTTGTTGAAAAGTTTAGTGCGCTAAAAGACTGGCAACAATATCAATTGCTATCCAGTGTTGAACAAATCGCAGATATGATGGGCGCGTCGGAAATTGATGCTGCTCCGGTGCTTAATATTGGTGAATTAACCACCACAGAGCAAGCGGAAAAATAAACCTATGGTCTCGCACGCCAAATAACCGGTTTAACGTCCGTTAAATCACATTGATGATACTCAGCAGGTACAGAGTATCATCAATATCTGGCAATATATTACTGCGCTATCTTTAAATAGTCTTTGATTATTTCTGCACCGGTATCGGCTTGGATAGGCTTAAAGATAAACCCTGAAATACCATAACTTTGACAACGCTCAATAAGCGCCTTATCGGTTACCGATGACAACATAACCACAGGCACATTACTGCCATTGGCACGAATGTTAGCTAACGCTTGATCACCGTTCATCTCGCCCATAACCACGTCCATGATCATAAAATCAGGTTGTTCTTGCTGCACCATAGTAACCGCAACGGCACCATCATTGGCTTCAATAACATTGCTATAGCCAAGTTGTGACAAATAGCGCTTTAAGGCTTTACGGATCATGGCGCTATCATCGACCAATAAAATTTTACTTTCACTAGGCAATACTTTGCTATGAGGATTGGCAATACCGGTACTAGCTTCTCGCTTAACGCCTATGGATTGATATTCAACATTACGGATCAGTAAATTAAAGTAATAGCGACCAACGCCATTAACGCTAATGGGCACAGTGATGACTTCTTTAACCCCAACTAAATACTTGTCCATATCATTAACATCATGCACAAAGTACGGGCTAGAAAATTTATAATCTAAGCTATAACGGCCATGTAAATCCGTAGAACGACCAACAATTGTGTTACCCCACTCGGCGAGGGCATTGCTTAAGTCTTCATTAATTTCAGTAAATTGGTACTTCTCTTCAAACATATGCTCACAAACCGAGTTGCCGATGGCAATGGCGGTTTCTGGGTAGTGGTGCATCATGATCACACCGTCTAAGCCTCCCGTCACCTCTGAGCAAACGGCATATCCCTTAAAGCGAAAGTCATCAACATTATCAACAAAGGCATCACCGGCTTCACCAACTAAGTTGGTCATTGCTGTTAAGCTGGCAAGTGACTCATTAATAAAAGGGTATAAAATAACTTTATATAAAGCTTCTACTGACATGGTTATTCCTTGAGTGTAATTGTTATTATTGACCAAATGCATAGTACAATACTAAGCGAAAAAGGGAATAACAAGTTTCATAGCAACATACGATAAACGCCAACTTGCGATTGCCTATTGCAGTAACGGGCCATCAATCATGTAAAACTTACTAGCCGCATTAATTAACGACTGGGCCGTTAATGCTGCAACACCGTATACATAGGTTGTCACATCATAACGCGCCATAATAGTTTGCAACAACACATCAAAATCGCCGTCACCCGAAAGTAATATCACAATATCAACCTCAGGTGCCACTGTCATCACATCAACAGCGATACCAACATCCCAATCCCCTTTCGCTGAGCCATCCCTGCGCTGAATAAACGGCTTTAACTTAACATCAAAGCCAATATGTTTGAGGGCTTTTTGAAACTTATGCTGCTGATCATCATGACGCTGCGTTGCATAAGCGTTAGCCACCACAATGTCACCTGATTGACTGATCTGCTGCCAAAATGTGCGGTAGTTAAACTGCTGTTGAAACGTATCGCGTGTCGTGTAGTAAATATTCTGTACATCAACAAAAATCGCTATTTTAGGCGCTTGCGTCTTTATGACCATAACAATGAATACTAAAAGAAAAAGAAAAAGATAAAATAGAGTATACTCGCAGCGCTTGTTAATTACTCGCTTTCTCAACGCTTATTGGCGTTATTAAAAGCCAATATTTAACAACACCTGATATTATTTTGACAAAAAAATGCCATACAGATATGACGGATCAGCCCTGATAACTGCGCAAATAACCGATGACGTAACGCTGTTAGCAAAAGAGACATATTTTGTCCTAAGTGCTACAATAAACGGTCAAATAAAGCTGAGTAAAACAATATGTTAGCCATTCGTAAATTTTTTTATTTATTATTACGTTTACCTGTCGCCTTATTGGTGCGCTGTCGAGTTGTCGCAGATGAGAAAATTAGCAACGGCCAGTTAAACGCTGAGCAGCCGGTGTTTTATGTCTTGCGCCACCAATCTGCCAGTGATGTATTATCACTGCGTATTGCCTGTAAAAAAGCCCAGCTTCCTGATCCATTAAGCCCGGTAGAAGTCGATGGTCAAACCCGTTCTCGATTATTATTCTTAGCCAAACCAACGGCTTTGCTGCAGTGGCGTAAAACCGCAAAAACTTCGGCAATTGCACAAGGGTTTGAATTGCTCAGTGCCCATGCCAGTAACGAACAACTAGACGCACAGTTAATCCCCGCCAATGTTATTTGGGGTCGCACGCCAACGAAAGAAAAAAACAATACTAATGTCGGCACCTTGCTGGCAGATCAAGAATCTCCCACTTGGCTGCGTAAATTTTTTATTGTCTTGTTTTTAGGTCGTCATACTATGGTGCGCTTTAGTGAGGCGATATCTTTTCGCCAGATGGCCGATCAACATGGTAGCAACGAGGCCAGTGCTCGCAAACTCATGCGCATTGCGCGCTTTCATTTTCATCGTCAAACCATAGCAGCAACTGGCCCTCGACTTATGCATCGCCAACAAATGTTTAAAAATTTATTGGTGAACCCCGCGATACAACGGGTGATCAACGAAGAAATAAAAAATAAAAACATCAGTGAAGCTGAAGCAAAAAAACAAGCGTTAGCAATCATGGATGAAATAGCCGGTGATTACCGAGATGTAACTGTGCGCCTTGGCGAGCGCATTTTAGGCTGGCTCTGGAAGCGACTTTACCGTGACATTAAGGTCAATCAAGCAGAGCGCTTACGCAATTTAGCGCAAGAAGGTCATGAAATTATCTATTTGCCTTGTCATCGTAGCCACATGGACTACTTACTGCTGACTTATGTCATTTACCAACAAGGCTTAGTTACACCGCGTATTGCCGCCGGCATTAATTTAAACTTTTGGCCTGCAGGCCCGATTTTCAGAAAGGCCGGCGCATTTTTTATTCGTCGTAGCTTTAAAGGTAATCGCCTTTATTCCACTATTTTTCGCGAATACCTGAGCTTGCTTTTTGAGCGTGGTTACTCGGTCAAGTACTACGCAGAAGGTGGACGAAGTCGCACTGGTCGTTTACTGACACCGAAAACCGGTATGCTTGCCATGACCATTCAAAGCTTATTGCGCGGCATCAATCGCCCGCTGACAATAGTGCCAGTTTATTTAGGTTATGAACACGTTATGGAAGTGGGTACTTACCATAAAGAATTGAGCGGTAGTCAAAAGAAAGGCGAATCAATTGTTGGGGTTATAAAAGCGATTCGAAGCCTGCGTAACTATGGTAATGGTTATGTTAACTTTGGTGAGCCTATTAATATTAATCAGTTTTTAAACCAAGACGTACCTGACTGGAAACAAGCCATAGACCCGATTGATCCACAAAAGCCAAGTTGGTTAAATCCGAGTGTCAACAAGCTTGCACAGCAAGTGATGACCAACATCAATCAATGTGCAGCATTAAACGGTGTGGCCTTAGTGGCTTTAATTTTACATGCCACTGAAAATAAGGCCTTAAGTAAAATAGAGCTTATTGAGCAAATCGACTTTTTCTTGGCGTTGCAGCATGCGGCCCCTTACCATAATGAATTAACCTTACCTTCAGAAAGTGGTGCAGCAATACTAGAGCACGTTATTAGTCTTGATAAGCTAACCGTCAACCAAGACAGCTTGGGTGAAATTATCTCGCTTACCGACAGTGCCGTATTAGAGTTGCGCTATTATCGTAATAATATTCTCCATACCTTTATCGTACCTTCCTTGGTATGCCGCTTTTTAGAGCGTAACGCAAAAGTTGCTGAAACCGCCTTAATCAGTCAAATTCAACGCTTAGTTCAGTTACTTAAAAGTGATATGTTTTTATGGCAAAACGACGATATTGTTGCACAACAAACGCTTGCCATTTGCCACCACTTGCAGCAACACAATATTGCCAAGCAAAGTAAGTCAGGCTTTTGGAGTTTGTGTGCGGAAGATGATAAACGGGCAAAAGTTCGTTTAGTCGCTGAATGTGTTAATGAAACTATGCAACGTGTTGCGATTATCAGCTCATTGTTGACTCAGTTAGCACCGATTAAAAAGTCTAGTCTCGACGAGAAAGTACTCGTCATTGCCCAAAGGTTGTCGGTATTAAATAACATTAGTGCCCCTGAGTTTATTGATAAGAAAGCCCAGTCAACCTTAATAGCAGCCATGAGAGAGCAAGGCTATATTGATTTAGATGATAACGGCCAATTAGTGGCCAGCAATTCATTGAGCCAGTTGAGAGCCTCAATTAGCAACTTAGTTGAAATTGAAGTGCTACAAAGCATCATACCTTAATCTTGGTATAGTAAAACGCATGGCTAGCAAGTGCTAGCCATGCCTAGTCATCGAAGTTAACACTTGTTTTAGGTCAGTGATGGGGCTTATAAATACTCTACCGTAATACCTAAAAACACCACTAAACCAACATAGTGGTTATTTAAGAATGCTTGAAAACAACGGTCGCGATGGCGCTGAGCGATTAAGATTTGTTGATAGCTGAATAAGCCCGCGGCAATAACAAGCGCAAGCTGATAAGGCCAACCAAACGCTAACATTTCACCAACGGTAAATAATAAAGCTAAGGTCATTAACTGTAAAAACAGGATAATGCGCTTGTCATGATGTGCAAAAATTATCGCGGTTGATTTCACACCGATTTTTTCATCGTCTTCACGATCCACCATGGCATACATAGTATCATAGGCGACAGTCCACAGCAGATTAGCACTAAACAATAACCAAGCAACGGTCGGTATTTGCCCTTGCTGCTCGGCAAATGCCATGATCATACCCCAACTAAAGGCCGCCCCAAGCACTAGCTGTGGAAAGTGGGTAATACGCTTCATAAATGGATAACTCGCCGCTAATAGAGCCGCAACCACAGATAACATTATGGTATAGGCACTTAAAGTTAAGACTAGGGCAAACGCCAAAAGTAAGAAGGTGGCAAATAGCTGCAGTGCTTCACTACTTGACAACGCGCCGGTCACCAAGGGACGATTTTTCGTGCGCTCAACGGCGCCATCGATTTTACGATCGGCAAAATCATTAATAATACAGCCGGCACTGCGCATCAAAAACACGCCTAAGCTAAAGACCAACAACAATGATAAAGGCGGCCAACCGTCGGCAGCAATCCACAATGCCCAATAGGTGGGCCATAGCAGTAAATAGGTACCTATGGGCTTATCCATGCGGGTAATGTGTTTAATGGCCGTTAATTTTTTTCTTAACTCGCTCAAGCTATTGCCCTTTTATGGTTGATATGCAAAAGCACCAGGTAAAAAAACTTCGGCCACCATTAATGGCTTAGCATCGAGTACAAAAGTGGAACGACGCCCCCATAAGGTGTGCTGTGGTGCAGTTAAGGCTAGATAATTGACTAAACGCGCTACGGTTGAGTCTTGCGCAAATTTAGCCACTTCGATATTTTTTCGGGTTAAATCTTTATGATTAAACAGCACTTGCCCTAAAGATTGTGTGCCTAAATTTGCTAGTTGTTGCTGGTTGCCTGTTAGCGAGCTTAACGGTAATAAGCTGCGGGCAAACACTTGTGGCACTTCATCACAATACAATAAAACTTCACGCACTAGAACCTGCTCACCGGCGGCAATATCTTGATTAGATTCAGCTTTCGCACAAATCTGTACTTGTTGCCCTAATAGCTCAACACGAAAATGTTGACACTGACCTTGCAATCGCGCCGTTAACGACGTTGGATCAAGTAACCAGCTACGCAAGTGCTTAGATAAGGTAAACTGCTCTGGCGACTGCCAATTTGCCAGCATTTGTACAGGAAATAAAGAATGCTCTGTTGTCATTGCAAAAACACATAACCGGAAAACGCCGTATCATAGCGTTTCAGCCAACAAAAATATAGTCTAGCGCCACTAATGCTCGCTAGTATACAGCTTGTTTGATTTGACATTGTCACCCGCAAAAAGCAAACAAAATTAAATATTTGCTAAAAAACACAGCACCTCAAGCAATTTCGCGTTATCATTTAGCTATTATCACTAAGTCGAATTATTTTTCCGTGTGAGTGTTAAGACATGAAAGCATCTATCATTTTATTACTAGCGCTACTGGTTTCCTCCCTGAGCAAAGCGAGCAATTATGCTTACTTTGGTTTTGAGCCCTCCATAGTCACCAATTATGTTACTGTGCAAACCAAAATGGGTTATGTGCGCTTAAGCGTTGAGTTAATGATCGAAGATGCCAGCAATTACGAAGTGGTTGAGCATCATGCGCCGTTATTACGCGACGCTATTATTAATATTATCGGCCAACAGCCTGAGTCGAAAGTAAAATCAATTAATGGCCGCCATGAAATTCAGCGTTTATGTGAAGAAAAAGTAAAACAACTTTTAACGGAAGAAACGGGCCAACCTTTAGTGAAAAAGCTGCTATTTACTCAATGGTTAGATAACTAGCCTTTGCATCGCTAAAGCAGCAATGTTAGTTGCTTAGCAAAGTATAGCCCGCTTTAATTTAGCCATTTTGTTTGACAAAACTTACCGTAAGCGAATAGACAACCACTGACCAAACCTAACAAATGCGCGGTATTAGCGACATTTATCGGCATAAAACTGGTGTAACCTAATAACAACCAGAACAACATAAAACCAATGATAGGTGTCGACAACGCCAACCCTTTTTCGGGCATTAACCAGCCATACCACCACACATAGCCTACTAAAGCGTAGACAACACCTGATAAACCACCAAAGTTCGGGCCATCAACAAGATATTGGCCAACATTTGACACCAGTGCCGACACCACCAGCAATGCAAACAAGTTTGTACTGCCCAACAAACGCTCTATTGAGCCCCCTAATTGCCACCACCACATGGTATTAAAAGCAATATGAAGCCAAGAAAAGTGAATAAATGCAGGGCCTAGTAAACGGTGTGGCGCTTGCAGCATGGCTTCTACGCTTAACGTCGGGTAAAACTGCAAGTGATAAAATACCGCCTGTGCCCAGCCGAAATTGCTCAACATAAACGCGGCCCAGCATAAGGCAAACACAACTAAAGTAACGCCCCCTGCATGCTGAAAAAACTGCGCTTTAAAGCTACTCAATAAGCTGGGGGTATTGTCATCAAGCGCGGTAATATTGCCGTTGTGCCAAGCGGCTTGCTGATATTTGGCGTGGCTCGGATTAGCAATAAATTGCTCAAATTCCTGCCGTGCAAACTCATACTGGTCTTGCTGACAATATATAACAAAGCCATCGGTTTCTTTTACAACCTGGGTTTGTACTTGATGAGACTTAAGGTAATCACAAAAAAGTAAGGCAATATTTTGTTGCCTTACTTTTACTAACGCCTCTAACGGTAGCGACATTAACGTGCAACCGCGTCCGGATATTGTAATTGCCAGTCGGTGAAACCGCCGTCAAGCGAGTAAACATCCGTGAAATCTTGGCTGATAAGAAACTGCGCGGCTTGCTGACTAGAAATACCATGGTAACAACAGACAACTACCGGCGCGTCTAAGTCGGCATCTCGCAAAAAGTCCGCTAAGTTTTCATTACTTAAATGCACCGCATTGGGGATATGGCCGGCTTGAAATGACGCCGGATCACGAATATCTACCACTAAGTGGCTGTCATCTTTTAATAGCGGATGTAATTCGCTAATTTGCATATGTTTAAAGTTTTCGTCGCTGCTTGCCATTAGACTTCCCAATTTAAAATAACTTTTCCTGACTGGCCCGAGCGCATAATATCAAACCCTTGCTGAAAATCATCAATATTAAAATGATGGGTAATGATCGGTGATAGATCGAGTCCAGATTGAATTAAGCTGGCCATTTTATACCAAGTTTCGAACATTTCACGCCCGTAAATACCTTTAATGGTTAATGCTTTAAAAATGACCTGACTCCAATCAATAGCCATATCTTGCCCAGGTATACCTAGCATAGCGATTTTTCCGCCATTATTCATATTGTTAAGCATATCGGTAAAGGCCATTGGCACACCGGACATTTCCATACCAACATCAAAACCTTCCGTCATACCGAGTGATTTCATCACATCTGTTAAATTTTCTTTACTGACATCGACAGCGCGAGTTGCGCCCATTTTACGGGCTAAATTTAGGCGATACTCATTGACATCTGTAATAACGACATGACGAGCGCCAACATGCTTTGCCACGGCTGCCGCCATAATCCCTATCGGCCCCGCCCCTGTGATCAACACATCTTCACCCACTAAATCAAATGACAACGCGGTATGCACTGCGTTACCAAAAGGGTCAAATATTGCGGCTAAATCATCAGAAATTTCATCAGGTAATTTAAAAGCATTAAAGGCGGGAATAACCAAGTATTCAGCAAAAGAACCGGCACGATTGACGCCCACTCCAACCGTATTACGGCATAAATGCGTTCGTCCACCACGGCAATTACGGCAATGACCACAAGTAATATGACCTTCTCCCGAGACACGATCGCCAATGGCAAAACCTTTCACTTCTTGCCCAATACCGACAACTTCGCCCGCATACTCATGACCAACCACCATAGGCACAGGAATGGTTTTTTGTGACCACTCATCCCAGTTATAAATATGAATATCGGTGCCACAAATGGCGGTTTTCTTAATTTTGATCAACAGATCATTGTGACCAAGCTCAGGCATTGCGGAGTCGGTCATCCAGATACCTGGTTCTGGTTTTAATTTTGCTAACGATTTCATCTTTAACCCTCGATGACGTTCATTTCTTTACCAATACGAATAAACGCTGCAATGGCAGTATCTAATTCCTCTTTAGTGTGTGCAGCAGAAATTTGGGTGCGAATACGCGCTTGCCCTTTAGGCACTACAGGGAATGAAAAACCTATAACATAAATGCCTTCCGCTAACAGACGCTCAGCCATTTCGCTGGCAACTTTGGCATCACCTAGCATAACGGGCACTATCGCATGATCCGCACCTGCACAAGTAAAGCCTGCCGCTTCCATTTGCGTTCTAAAATAGCTGGCATTGTCTTTTAGGGTTTTTCGTAAGTCATCACTTTGTGCTAATAAGTCCAAAACTTTTATCGAAGCATTCACAATCGCCGGTGCCAATGAATTAGAAAACAAGTAAGGACGTGAGCGTTGACGTAACCATTCAACCACTTCTTTTTTCGCGGCAGTATAGCCCCCTGAAGCACCGCCCATGGCTTTACCTAAGGTACCAGTAATGATGTCTACACGCCCCATAACTTGACAGTATTCATGACTACCACGACCTTGCTCGCCGACAAAGCCGACCGCATGCGAATCATCAACCATGACCATGGCATTATATTTATCGGCTAAATCACATACCGCTTGTAAGTTAGCGATCACTCCATCCATCGAAAATACACCATCAGTGGCAATGAGCTTAAAACGCGCGCCAGCTTTATCGGCTTCAATTAAACGTGCTTCTAACTCCGCCGCGTCGTTATTGGCATAACGATAACGTTTGGCCTTACATAAGCGCACACCATCAATAATAGAGGCATGGTTAAGTGAGTCACTAATAATGGCATCTTCTGGTCCTAATAAGGTTTCAAACAAGCCGGTATTCGCATCAAAGCATGAAGAATATAAGATGGTATCTTCCATACCTAAAAACTGACTTAATTTTTGTTCTAAGGTTTTATGAATATCTTGCGTACCACAAATAAAGCGCACCGATGCCACACCAAAACCATGATCATCTAAACCTTGTTTAGCTGCCGCAATTAAACTGGGGTGGTTTGCTAAGCCTAAATAATTATTTGCACAAAAGTTAATCACTTTTTCGCCGGTGCTAACCGAAATATTCGGCTGCTGTGCCGTGGTTATCACTCGCTCTGCTTTATACAAACCATCGGCTTTTACTTGTGAAATTTGTGTAGTTAAGTGGCGATAAAAATTATTAGTACGGGTAGAATTTGTCACGGTAAATCCTTAAAAAGTTAGCTGCTTGCAATCATCGTATTATCAGCCTAGACCAGATAACAATAAAAGTGACATTACTTAATAAAGTGTCACTTTTAATAGTCAAATTGACATATAAGGCTGTCAAAGTGTAATATTAGCGGTGTTTTTTGCTTAAAATAAGTGGGCCGTCTGTGTTAACCGAAAAAGATGAAGAACTATTATCCATTTTGCGACTAAATGCTCGGGCAAGTGTTTCCGATATGGCTAGAGCCACCGGTGTTTCAAGAACCGCCATTCAAAATCGGCTCAATAAACTCGAAAATAATAACATCATCAAGGGTTACAGTGTGGTGTTAGGAAGTGAATATACCAGCGGCTTAATCTCTTCCAATGTGTCGTTGAAGGTTAACCCTAATTTACGACAAACTATTTGTGTTGCCTTGCGTAAAGTCCATCAAATTAGTCATATTTATTCGATCAGTGGTGAGTATGATTTATTAGTTACCATTCAAGCCCGTACCTTAGAAAAACTCAGTGAAGTCTTAAACATGGTGTGCTCACTAGAAGGAGTGGCCCGAACCAACTCTTCAATTATTCTCGATACCATATTTAAACGCTAGGCGGCAGTATTTAACACACCATTAATTTTTTTGTCGCTGATATTAGGTATACTAGCGCACAAGAATGATTATTTTTGAGTTTAGTGCGTGCATTTTACCTTAGCTTTAGTTTTATACCGTATATTCTTTTTGTTATTAACGCCCATTTTGCTGCTGGCATTATTATTACGCTCGATAACACAACAAGCGTATCGGCAGCGACTAGGCGAGCGCTTAGGAATACTACCAAAACAACTGCAAGCTAACGGCATTGTCATCCATGGCGCAAGCGTTGGTGAAATAATAGCGTTAAAGCCGTTTATAGAGCTATTACTAAATTATTACAATGACTTACCGATAACTGTCACCAGCTTTACACCGACCGGCTCGGCGCAAGTAAAAAAATTGTTTGCCGATAAAGTACAACATTGCTACCTACCGCTAGATAATCTGCTTTCCAGCCATTTATTTTTACAACGCTTGCAGCCACAAGCGATGATATTTATGGAAACTGAGTTGTGGCCTAATCTTATTGCGCAATGTCATCGCCAACAGGTCAAATTGATGCTGATCAATGGTCGTTTATCAGCAAAGTCTATGCGCAGCTATCAAAAGCTCACTTATTTGCTAAGCCCAACCATCCAGCGTTTTGATAAAATTCTCACCCAAAGCCAAGTGAACCAAGATAACTTTCTTACCTTAGGTGCTAGGCCAGCGCAATGCACATTATCGGGTAACCTCAAGTTTGATATTGCCATCAACAAAGCGCTTGCAGCCAAACAACAAGAGCTTGCTAGCTTACTCAACGAACCACGCAATATTTGGCTAATTGCCAGTACCCACCCTGGTGACGAAGCGCTGGCATTAAAAGCTTTTAACCAAGTTAAACAACAAGATAAAACTGCGCTGCTGGTCATTGTTCCGCGCCATCCAGAGCGCTTTGAGCAAGTAGCAACCCTAGCGCAAAACGCAGGTAATACGGTTATTAGACGCAGCCAAAAACAAAGCGTTACGCTCGCCACACAAGTTTGGGTCATTGACAGTTTAGGGGAGCTTTTAGCGGCTTGTGCCTTGGCTAACGTGGTTACTATGGGCGGCAGTTTCAGTGACATTGGTGGTCATAACCCGTTAGAGCCCGCCTTATTTAAAAAGCCTATTATTGTCGGACCCGACATGAGCAATTTTAGTGAAATATTGACCCAATTGCATACTGCGAACGCGATCGTGCAACTGTCCAATGATCAACCAATACCCGAGGCACTTGCAGAGGCGGTAATACGTTTATTGTCCGATAACAATTTCGCCGAAAGCTTAGGCAATAATGCTTATCAGGTTGTGCAAGCCAATCAAGGGGCAACTCGGTTAACCTTTAACGCCTTACAACAGTTGCTGCAATAACCCGTGCCTGCTCATTTGGTTAGCCGTTAAACGCGCGCCTTTAAATACAACCTGATCCCTAAGGCCGTTAACAAGATTAGCAGCACGAGTCCTAAAATACCCAGCACTTGATCTAGCACTTGATGGCCTGTCCATTGCAGGTAATGAATCTTATAAAGCTGATTAATTAATTTAGTGTCTGGCCCTGTTTGGCTTAAGCTTAAGCGTTGCCAATTCAGGCTAAGCTCAACCCCTGTACTTGTGGTTGCGGTTAAGCCGGTAATATTTACAATCTCACCGTAGCGCTCAGGGTCTTGACGCACAGCATCCGTTAACAGCTGTTTAACGGCTGGCGCTGATGGCATCGCTTTATCTTGTAGGGTCTGTAGATCTAAATGTCTGCTGCTATTGTCCTGCTTTACCAATAAATGTTGACCTAAAATGCTACGCACAATTTTAATTTCTTGCCAGTTTGGCTGAGCTTGCAATGTTAAAGTTTGCGACAACGGATAGGTTTTAATCGACAGTTGCTGGTACGCCGCTTGGTAACCTGGCTTAATAAAAAACACTAAGCCTGTTACTGTCCATGCCAACATAGGTAGTACTAAAATCAGGCCGACCATTTTATGAAGTTTTGCACTTTTAATCATCTTGGCATCACCTGATCTGAGTATAAAAACCATGGCAAGCCCCTTGCCACTGCGGTTACATAAAGCAATATCATGATTAAATCCTTAAGCTTTGATACGAGGTTGTGCAATTTCTTGAATACGAATAATTTGCGAAAAGTCCGCTTGTTGATCTAAGGCCAGCGGTATTAACCAGCGCAAGTTTGGCAGCAATTGCTGGGGTAGTTGGGCGACCTTAAATAAATGGATTGTTTCCGCCTCTTGGGTTTTTGCTTGGTACGCTAAATCGGTGCGGGCAAAATACATATCTACTTGGTAGGCATTCGGGCGATAAATATCGGCAAACTGTGTCCAAACTTTTGGGCTAGTAACGACACCCGTTTCTTCTTTACACTCACGCACCATAGCCGCAACCGAGGACTCTTCGGTTTCAATTTTGCCGCCAATACCATTAAACAAACCACGCTGCCATGACGGGTTTATTTTTTTGATCAACACTAAGTGGCTGGCATCAGCTGAAAATAAAAAGCCAGTAACATATTTTTGCAACATCATGACCCTCGCAAGTTGAAGACAAGCAAACCCATTCACATAAACGGTTTAAAGCAACTCAGGGTAGTGATCTTTAATTAAGCGCTCGATACTTTGCTGCACAGCATTGATGCTAATTTGCATCATCAGCTCTTTGCCTTTTGCCCGTGTGCCCCAAGGTAAGTTTTCAACACTTTGTTGGTATTGTTGCTGAATTGCCGCCTCATAAGCACTCACCACATATTGTTGATACAAATAGGGGCCGGTGCGGTTAGGGTTGCTGTGCGCGTATAAACCTACGACTGGCGTACCAACGGTCACCGCCATATGCGCCGGTCCAGTATCCGGCGCTATGACTAAGTGCGCAATATTTAAAACGGCAAGCAATTGCTTTAATGTGGTTTTGCCAACTAGGTTTAATATTTCATTGTCACCGATACTAAAATCACTGCGACTAATAATGGCTTCTGCTAAGAGCTTTTCCATAGTTGACGGACCGCCACAGATAACGACCTTAAAGCCACGCGCAGTTAAATACTGTGCCGTTTGTGAATAGCCTTCAGCGTGCCAATTGCGCTCCGCTTTACTGGCGGCAGGCGAAATTACGGCAATCGGCTTACCAGTAAGATTGCCGGCACTGAGCGTTTCACTCGCCCACAATTGGTCAACATCCGTTAATGGCATCTGCCACTGTGGTGGTGCAACCTCCAAGCCCAACGCTTTAACAAAGCCCATAAAACCATCAAGCACATGTGGCTGCGTTTGTGCGGCTATTTTCTTATTGGTAAATAACCATTGCCCTTCTTTTGCGCGCTGCTGGTCAAAGCCAATTTTAATTTTTGCTGGTATACACAAACTGGCAATGCTAGCGCGTAATGCCACTTGCATGTGTAACAAAATATCGAATTTTTGCTGTTTCAATGTTGCACGCAAATCGCGAAAACCTTTTAAGCCAGCGGATTTGTCAAAAATAACAAATTCAACACCAGCCATGCCTTGCAACAAGCTAGCTTCTACTTTACCAATCACCCAGGTTATTTTGGTTTCTGGCCATTGTTGCTGAATAAGTTGCACCATGGCGACAGCATGACAAACGTCACCGATGGCCGATAAGCGTAATAAACATAAATTTTTTGGTGCAGATAATTGACCCAGCATAAAGGATTCACCACAATAGCAGCAGAAATATAATATAGGTCTATTATCTTGAACCAGCCTGCAATTGTAAAACCCTGTCACGAAAAAACTTTTCAACAGGGAAAGGTTTATTGCCGATACCAAGGCGCTAAAATTAACAATTTTCTTCCCGACATGTTCGACAGTCACTATTGGCAGCAACAACAAGCCATCGTCGGCAGCGCCGAAGGACGCGGCACAACTTGGTTTATCACCACAGATCAGGCAGAGCACGGTGTCCAGCATTGGGTATTGCGCCACTATTATCGCGGTGGCTTAATTGGCAAAGTTATTCATGACCATTACTTTTATACTGGCATGAATAATACGCGCGCAGCGCGAGAGTTTACGTTGCTACAAGCAATGCAAGAACTGGGTTTGCCGGCGCCAGAGCCGGTGGCGTTTCGCATCATTAAGCAGGGTTTGTGGTATCAGGCTGACTTATTATCTACCCGCATTAACAACGCCAACGACTTAGTCGCGCTGCTGAGCGCGCATGCAATTTCAGTGTCGTTATGGCAAGAAATCGGGCGAGTGATCAAAATGTTTCATCGACACGGAATATATCATCATGATCTTAACGCCCATAATATTCTCATTGATGATAAGGATAAGGTATGGCTAATCGATTTTGACCAAGGCGAGCAACGTCAGCAGCAAAATAAATGGCCTGCCGCCAATTTGGCGAGATTGCTTAGATCATTTCGAAAAGAAAACGCTAAATTAGCGCGCTGGCACTGGCATGAAGACAACTGGCAAGCATTATTACAAGGCTATAATAGCAATTAATCGCGAAGTGCCAACACAGCTGCGCATTTATGCCAGCATTAAGCAGAAGCTAAACTTTCTTGGCAACGTTTACGGTACATAGCACGAGCCGCTAAAAACTCACTCTTGGCACCTTCGCTAATATAAGGCTGGATGATCACTAAAATTTTTAGCACTCCTTGATAGAAAACCGCATCATTGATCTCATTGTCATTAGTTTGCGTTTGATAAAAGCTCAGCCAAAACGTATTTACTAAGCGCAAAATACTGACAATATCAGGTAAATCTTCGTCAGAAAACTCCATCATTTTAGCATCGCGCAAAGACAGCAATAGCCCACTAACACGCTGCGAAATAAAGCCTTGTACTTCAACATATTTATCGTGAAGTAAGGGGTTTTTTGCTAGCAATACCGGCAGGTTGCTGTAAAAAAATCTAAACTTCATTAAGGCCTGAAAAACCACGTCCATGTATAAAATAATGGCATCTAGTGGTTTCACATCTGGGCTGACTTCCGGCATGGTTTCTATCAATAAATTTCGCGCATACTCTTCGTAAATGGACAAAATAATGTCTTCTTTGTTACGAAAGTGGTAATAAAGGTTACCTGGGCTAATACCAAGTTCGGCAGCAATGTGATTGGTGGTTACATTACGTTCGCCGCGCTCATTAAACAAAGCAATGCTGGCTTGAATGATCCTATCCCGTGTTTTCATTGATATTACTTCTTATCTTTAGTTGAGAGATATTTTTCTATCATACTATCAAATTCTGCTAAAACTAAAGTATTTCGAGTAAATACTTTAAGTGAATAGTGTTCGGCTTTCCTTTCCACAAGGAAAGTAGTTATCTTGTTTTAAAATACTGTTTCGACCAAGCCAAGCACAGCACTGATGTTACGGACAAAAGTGATTGATTGTGATTGTTTTTTGAATTTAATGCACCGTGCAATTACAATAGCTTTTTATTCTTTGTTAAAAGCATTTAATTTATGTCAGTAAAAGCAATTTATCCCGGCACTTTTGATCCTGTCACCAATGGCCACGCCGACTTAATTGAGCGTGCTAGCAAGCTATTTGACCAAGTCATCGTAGGGATTGCCGCCAGTCCAAGTAAGCAACCCCATTTTGACCTAGCGCAGCGCGTCGCCTTACTTGAAAACGTTACGCAGCATTTAGCGAATGTAACTATTGTCGGCTTTACCGGCTTATTGGTCGACTTTGCAAAAGAGCACCAAGCAAAAGTACTGATCCGCGGTTTACGAGCGGTATCTGACTTTGATTATGAATTTCAATTGGCTAATATGAATCGACGTTTGGCACCTGATTTGGAGTCAGTATTTTTAACTCCAGCAGAAAAAAACTCTTTTATTTCATCAACTTTAGTTAAAGAAGTCGCGTTACATCATGGTGACGTGACGGAATTTGTTCACCCCAGTGTCAAGCTTGCACTGGAGGCAACCATACATAATAAGTAACCGCAACTGGCCAACATTTTATATGGTTGAAGCTCATGTTTAGCCTAGGGTAACCGACCAACAACTTCAGGACTAGGGCTTGCGCTTGGGCTTGCTTTTAGGCTCAGATGGTAACACTTGACACTGAGGGCAAAATACCGAGCTACGATTTGACTGTCGAATTTCTGCTAAGACACTTTGACAGCCGTCACATTTTTCCCCTGCGCGACCATAAACAAACAATTTTTGGGCAAAATAGCCCGGCTTACCATCGGCTTGGGTAAAGTCTTTTAACGTGGTACCGCCTTGCGCGATCGCCGCCGCAAGCACTTGCTTAATAATATCGGTAAGTTGATTAAACTTTTTCTCACTAATAGCACTCACTGGCGTTGCAGGATGAATACTCGCCATAAAAAGTGCTTCGTTTGCATAAATATTGCCAACCCCAACCACCACATGGTTATCCATCAAAAACGTTTTGATTGGAACTCGGCGCCGTTTGGCTTTTTCGTATAAGTGACCATAGGCAAAATCGTCAGTTAATGGCTCAGGGCCTAATTTAGCTAGTAACCCTTGCTGATCTTGGTGCTGAGGCAGCCATAATACAGCACCAAAACGACGTGGATCGTTTAAGCGTAGCGTTTTGCCGTTAGCAAAGGTAATTTCAAAGTGATCATGTTTTAATGCTGGCGTCTCTTGCACTAAAATGCGAACCGAGCCTGACATCCCAAGATGCAATAACAAGGTGCCACTAGAAAAGCGCAATAGTAGATATTTTGAGCGACGATCAATGTTATTCACCGTTTGCCCCACAATACTTTGTACCTGTTCAGGGATTGGCCAACGTAACTTACTATTGCGCACCAGCACATGACTGACCTGCTGCTGAATAATATGTGGCGTAATGCCTAAGCGACATACTTCCACTTCTGGCAATTCTGGCATGTTAGCAACTTCCTAAAACAACGGCGTTTTTAGCTTGCGTTTGAAGGCGTTGCGCAAAGGCGTCGACAAACCGCTGCGGCGATTTTTCATCCATATTAAAGTACAGCGATGGCTCAATTAACTCAGCTTCCATAAGCGCAAAGCTCGTATTAAAACGGACAAAATCAATACGCGCATACAGTAAATCGCCATGGAGCTGGTGAATCGCTTGCATGGTCTGATCCGCAACACGCGTTAATTCAGGCTCGGGCGTGATGGCGAGCAAAACGCCGCCATGCTCTTCTTGCACCCGAAAATCTCCCGGCGCTGGGGTTTTTAAAATCGCATGACTGTACTGACCATTAAAGTAAAACAACGAAAATTCACCTTCTTGACAGATAGCGGGCATAAAGGGCTGTACCATTAAATCTCGCTGTGCAAATGCTTGCTGTAATGCAGCAATATTGCTCGTATAGTTGGCTTTTTTCAACCAAAAGGTATTGTCTGCATTAGCACTAACCCGCGGCTTTAAAACGATTTGTTCGCTATTAAAATGCTGAAAGTACTCAGGGATATCACTGGCATCAAACTTGTCTGGCCATAATGTCGGCACTATGGTTACTTGCTGTGAGGCTAATTGCTTTAGGTAACTTTTATTGATATTCCAGTTCACCACCGCCAAGCTGTTTTCTAAACGCGCACTTGATTGTTCAATTTTTGCCAATACCTTAATAAACGCCGCCATGTCATCTTGGTAGTCCCAAGGGCTACGAATGAGCACTACGTCATAATCAGACCAATTAACCTGTTCTTTGCGCCAGGATACTCGTTCCGTTTGCCAACCTAGCGCCAGCATAGGCTGATCAAGTAAGCTGTCAGAGGTTTCAAAGCCAGCTAAGCTGTCCATTGATAATATCGCGCATTTTTTCATGAATGTATTGCCCTTATGATGCCTTAGTTTGCAAAGATTTCACTGGGAAATAATTGCCCATACATAGCTAATGGCATCATTTGCCACTGCTGTGTGCTTTGATTAAACATTATTAACGCTTGCTCGGTTGCATAAAAGTTTAACTGCACAGCTTGTGCTTGCTCAGCAAACTCAAGTTGCACATCTAAAGAAAGTTGACGATCAAGCATCGGCGCGCTCGTCATAAGCTCGCCTGTACTGTGCTGCCAAGATCTCATCATTTGCGTCAATGCCTGACCGGAAATTTTTTCTGGGCTTGCCCGCCAATGGCGACCAACGCGCTCAATCGTGATGACATTATCAATTGTTAGCGCAACAATAAGCTGTTGCTCAGCCACTAGGGTCGTACTTTGCTGCGCACCTTGTGCTGCGCTATCAGCAAACGGGCTGCCTTGTTTGTTCGTCGCGTTAATGAGCAGAATAAATGCCATGACGGCAAAAATTATGACATTATTCCAACCGGTTTTTGATAGTTTCACCTTAACTCATCCCCAGACATAACACTGGCGCCATGATACGAAAAATTGCCAAATTTACCAACGGCTATCAAGTCTTATATGTGATATTTTCCAATAAAGACAACGACACTCATTATAGCTAGCTGTTATCTCGCCTCTCTAGCAACAAAAAGCGCTTAATGTTCTGAGCTATCCTTGTCAGCAAACCTAACCCGTTTATTCATCGTGGTTAATTGCTGTGCCTGTACCACATTGTGATCTGACGTTAAGGTGATCAAACCGATACCACTGTGATTAACTAAGGTATTGGCGGTTTTTGTCAATGGCTTGCGCACTTGCACTTTCATACGCCGACGCTTGGTAAACCAATTTAACGGTGAATAGCTAGCGTATAACACGCGATTTAGCCAGTCTAATATTTGCAATAACCGACGCGGAAATTGGTTTTTTATGCCACTGCTGGTAATTTGAAAAATACGCGCATCATTGCGCCTAAATCTATGAGTTACTTCATAAAAAAATGAGTAATGCACGTCGCCTGATAGAATAATAAAATTGGGTGGTGTTTTCGGGTGGCGAAAAATATTGAGCATGACATTAGCCGTACCTGAATGTGCCATCCAGTTTTCGGCGTCAACCATTAACGGAAAACCGAAAAAGGTAAAAATGCGCTGTATTGTTTCTATCATTTTTACCCCATAAATTGGCGCTGGCGACACTAAAATAACGTTAGGTTGATTAAGCAACTCTTGTTGCAACTCAGATAATGACTGCCAATCCATTAACCCAGAAGGCTTATTGGCATTGCGCTCAGAGCGCCATCGCTGAGTACGGGTATCTAAAACAATCACCTTAGGCTCAGTGGCTAAACTATAATGCCAATCTTGCCATGCTAATAATTGTTCTATTAGTTGCTCTTGTTGGCAATAGCCCTGCTCAGTAAAGTAACGGGGCACTTTATTATTAATCGCCAAAAATTTATCAGGTGCATTCCCCCAGCCTTGGCACAGCCAATAACCTATTAGGGCATTGCCTATAATACGGCGCGAAAATGGGTGATGATAAGCGGCTTCTTCCCACGCTCGGTTTAAATTCCAGTCGTCGCTTATATCATGATCATCAAAAATCATATAACTGGGAATATGGGCTAATGCCCGACTGACCGCACTCAAGCCGTCAGCAAACTCTGCAATGACCTTAGCTTCGCGTTGATAAGTAGCTGCATGGACAGCGGGCACATGATGGCGATTTAAATCAACCAAGCGCCACAATGTTGGCGACCAAGTTAAAAAATACATTGCCATGACTTCGGCTAAAGTCACCAAGTGATTTTTCGCATTTACTGAGGTAAATATCGGCTTTTTACTGGCAGCAAAGAGTTTATCGTACACAGCTTGATTCGCTCGAGTGTCTGGTAACAGCTGATCGCGCTGATAGTAGCAATAGCGACTTTTATAAAGCGCCTCACTGGTACTCACCACACTACCTTGCCATTGTTCATCATGTAAGCCTAACAAGTCTATTACCTGATGAATCGCCACCAACATAGGACCTGCAACATCATCCGCATATATTTGATCGCCCGACATCATCAATAACGCCGGCCTTTCTTGGTTTTGGTTGATGCTATGTTCAATCACTTGATCCACTTGCAATAAGCCGTCACCACTATCAAAGTGAGGCTTACGACACGAGCCATGTAATACCTGCTTAAGCGTCTTGCGAATTACAAAATTTGGGTATTTTTGTTGTGGGTATAATAACTCTGGCAGCAATGCTGACAATGACAGTTGTTGTTCGCCAGTGCTGAAAATAAAATTATAAGCGAGTAAGGTATCGGTTGGCAGTGCTTGGGAAAATGAGATAGAAAGTAAATTAACAATCGCATGCTTAGCCACGGGCACTTGCTGATGCTGCGCGGGTGTTAGTTCAATTTCCTTATACGGCTGATCAGCAACAAACAGCTGTAAGGTTATTCGATAAGATTGGCTAGTAACCAACCAAAACGTAAGTTGCTGTTGACTCACATGGCGAATGAGCGGGCCGGCAATAATCGCGGGTAGCTTACTTGGCTTAATAAGAAAACTCCTTATGGTTAACCATGAGTATTTTCAAAACAATCGCTTTGTTTCTGGCTAGAGAGTTTATATCAGATAAAAATGCCATAGCAACTATGGCCGAGCCGCTCAGCGCGTATTTTTTTCAGGCAAAAAAAACCCAGTATAAACTGGGTTTTTTAATCAGAGGCTAACAATTACTTGATTTTAGCTTCTTTATAAATCACGTGTTGACGGATTGTTGGGTCAAACTTTTTGATTTCCATTTTTTCTGGCATAGTCTTTTTATTCTTATCAGTAGTATAAAAATGACCAGTACCAGCACTAGAAACTAAACGAATTTTATCACGCATGGTAATTCCTTAAACTTTTTCGCCACGGGCACGGATGTCAGTTAACACTGCATCAATACCTTTTTTATCGATAATACGCATTCCTTTCGGAGTTAAACGTAATTTAACGAAACTATTTTCGCTCTCAACCCAAAAACGGTGAGTTTGAAGGTTTGGTAAAAAGCGACGACGAGTCGCGTTTCTTGCATGCGAACGATTGTTTCCAACCATTGGCTTCTTGCCTGTTACTTGGCAAACTTTAGACATATGAGTACTCCAAAATTAATTTCAGCTCGAGCTATATTTCCCCAAGACCGTCGCCTCGGGATCCTGAAAAAGGTGGCATATTATAGTGAAAGTGAAAATTGAATACTAGTCTTTATCACAATTTAACAGAATAGATTTTAAAGTTGATATTTTTCAACAGCTTAACAATAAAAATCGTTGCGACACTGGCAGATCCTGCCTTATTATTCAACGAATCGAGTAATAATAAGACAGCTTTAGTCTATATCTGAGTCTAATAACTTGGTTAATTTTTCTTTTTGATCTTTATTACACAGCTCATCAATCAGTATACGGATAATGTGCGATTTAGCGAGTTGAGTATCTTGTGCTAGTGCCTGTAACTGACTAATTGCCTCTTCACTTAGCGTAAAGGTAGCAGGACGAAAGCGGCGACCAGCTTCCGCTCTACTGGCTTTTTTCTTATCTGCATACGCTTTTGCCGCAACAACGGCTTGCTGTAACGTTAATTCATCATGTTCACGACTGACAATTTTAGGTTGCCCTTTGGCATAATTCTCAGCATCTGCGATAAATTCATCAACCGTGAAGTTCTTCTTCTTTTTGGGACCATCCTTGGATTTTTTTAGGTCACTTAAACTCATGGGAATTATCCGGTTTCATCGCTAATAGCTCTTCTGCTATCGCCACGATTTCTAGCGCTGCCTTGCCTTCTGGTTCAATTTCTAACACCGACGAGCCAAGCTCTTCGCTATCATCATAAATATTACGGTTAAAGGTTACGGCATCTAAAACATTAATGCCGTAAGAACGACAGACGTCTTTCGCTTCGAGAATTCGACGAGCTTGATTCGGCAACGACGGGCTTTGTGTAATAACAAATGATGCCAGCATTTTAGGGTTAACCATTTTACAAGTGCTCAGCATATCTTCCATGTGCGGCACTGTTTTTAAATCTCGACGTTTTGGTCTTAACGGGATCACAACATGATCAGCCACCGACATGGCCGCTCGCAACGCCAAGTTGTCTTGGCCACCACAGTCTACCACCACGTAATCATAGTGCTGGTTAAGACTGAGTAAATCATTGCGAATTTTTCCGTAAAGTTGAATACAATTGATGGCGGGTAACGATGGGTCTGCGTTTCTTGCTTGTATCCAATCTGAGGTAGTGCGCTGTGGGTCACAATCAACCATCAACACAATGGCTTTTTTTTCTCGGGCAAAATACACAGCTAAATTCTGCGCAAGGCAACTTTTACCACTACCACCTTTTTCCCCGCCTACTAAAATCATCATATTGCTTATTCCTTGTTACTACTTTTTATACGACAGCCAATTCATTATAGCTCAATAATTACCTGCCAGATTAAGCGAGATCAGTCAGTTGCATGGCAACTTGATACCAACCATTGTCTTGTTTTACAGAGCGCAGTACCTTGGCCACTAATTGTTGGCTTTTCGGTTTCGACGCTTGAAAGATCACTGTCACTTCGGTGTTTGTTTCGATATCACAATCACAATCTACTTTTAATCCACCACGAGAAAAATCCAAACATGCGATTTTTTTCGCTTGCTGACGGCCATGGCTGTCGGTCCACCTCATGTCAATGAGTTCTTTTTCCATGTCGATACGAAAAGCTTGTCGACGCTCACTTGCTGCGCTAGTTAAATCCTGATCTTCTTCGCTCATAGCGACCCCTTTTTTACACGCTTAAATTATCCGTTTAGTTTGTCATCAATATCGGCTCTATTATGAATCATTCATGCGACCGTGTTCAGCATACGAGTAACAATGGCAACCCGCAACTATTATATGATCTAGCACCTTAATATCAATTAAAGCAAGAGCTTGCTCTAAACGAGAAGTAATTTGATTATCAGCAATACTGGGTTCGGCAATACCAGAAGGGTGGTTATGCGCTAAGATAACCGCACCGGCTTGATACTTTAATGCTGACTCAACCACAATGCGCGGATATACCGCTGCAGCATTGATCGTGCCGTGAAATAAGCGTTCAAATTTAAGTACTTGATGTTGCGTATTTAAAAATAATACCGCAAACACTTCGCGAGTTTCATGGCGCAACTCGGCGGTTAAAAATTGCTGTGTACGCGCAGATGACGTTAAGGTTTGTCCTGATTGCATTTGCTCTGCTAAATAGCGCTTTGACATTTCTAAACAGGCTTGAAGTTGCACATATTTTGCCTTACCTAAGCCATGATGTTGACAAAACTCTACTAATTGCGCTTGGTATATTTGCGAAATACTACCAAAGCTTTTTAATAAATTTCGCGCTAAGTCGACAACATGAACGCCCTTAACGCCTGTGCGCAAAAAAATAGCCAGTAATTCAGCATCACTTAAACTGCCGGCACCGTATTGGAGTAACTTTTCGCGGGGTTTTTCGTCAGTGGGCCAGTCTTTTAACATACATGCATCCTTGCAAAGTGGTTTCAAAAAAAGTGTGAACAATGCTATCTTATCGGCCATTGTTGTTATTAAGATTAGCAGTTTATGCAAATTCTTCAGGATAAAAAAATTCTTTTAGGGATAAGTGGTGGTATTGCCGCTTATAAAACTCCGGAGTTGGTTCGCCGATTAAAAGATCTCGGGGCTGATGTCCGCGTGGTGATGACCGAAGGCGCTAAGGCTTTTATCACCCCATTGACCTTGCAGGCGGTTTCTGCCAATGCCGTCTCCGATAGCCTCTTAGATACCCAAGCAGAACTGGCAATGGGTCATATCGAACTGGCAAAATGGGCTGATTTTATTTTAATTGCCCCTGCAAGTGCTGATTTAATCGCCAGAATAGCCGCTGGTATGGCTAATGATCTGCTCAGTACATTGTGTTTAGCAACAGCAGCCCCCATTGCCATTGCCCCAGCCATGAATCAACAAATGTGGCATGCAGCTGCCACGCAAAATAACGTCAACACGCTAATTGCACGGCAATACGCGATATTCGGCCCTGGGGCGGGAGAACAAGCTTGTGGCGATGTTGGTTTAGGACGCATGTTAGAGGTGGCAGAATTAGTAGATTTAACCTGCCAGCAACTGACTGCCACGCATAACTCAGTGCCAGCTAACAAAAAACAGCTACCGTTAGCAGGGCAAACATGGCTTATTACCGCAGGCCCAACCCGTGAAGCGATTGATCCTGTGCGTTATATCTCCAACCATAGCTCGGGCAAAATGGGCTACGCCATAGCCAGTGCTGCACAAAGCTTAGGGGCTGACGTTACGATAATTTCAGGGCCAGTGAATTTAACAACGCCAGCAGGGTGTCGTAAAGTTGCCGTTACCAGTGCGCTAGAAATGCATCAACAAGCGTTAGCGCTAGCGGCAAGCGCCGATGTTTTTGTTGCCTGTGCGGCAGTCGCCGATTACCGCATCAGTGAAGTTGCCAGTGAAAAAATTAAAAAATCTCAAGACAGCATGCAGCTAAACTTAATCAAAAACCCTGACATAGTGGCTGATGTTGCAGCAATGGCCAACAAACCATTTACCGTAGGCTTTGCCGCTGAAACCCAAGATGTTGAACAATATGCCCGTGATAAACTCACCCGCAAAAAGCTTGATATGATAGCGGCGAACAATGTTGCAACGGCAGGGCAAGGCTTTAATAGTGACGATAATGCCTTAACGGTATTTAGTGCCACGGATAAAAAGGTTTTACCTTTAATGAGTAAAACCGCGTTAGCAAAACAATTAGTTGAACAAATTCAATTAACCCTGCAAAAATCACGAGGCCAATAAATTCAAACCGGTAATATGGCTGCCAATGCCTGCTAGCAGCGATATAATAACTTCACCCTTAGGCTAATGCTGCCGTTATGCCCTTCTCAGGGGTAATGGCGGATAAAATAACAACAATAGAGAATACGATTTATGACCGCGACACAAAAACCTAATCGCAAACAACAAATCTTAGAGTGTTTAGCGCTGATGCTACAAACTAGTGCTGGGCAACGCATCACCACCGCTAAGTTAGCGGCAGAGGTAGGGGTATCAGAAGCGGCTTTATATCGTCATTTCCCGTCAAAAGCCCGCATGTTTGAAGGTTTAATCGAGTTTATTGAAGAGTCGATTTTTTCCCGTGTGAATTTAATTCTAAGCGATCACAAAGAAGCTTTAATCCGCTGCCATCATATTTTGCATGTCTTATTAATTTTTGCTGAGCGCAACCCAGGTATGTGTCGCATTCTTGCCGGCGATGCCTTAATGGGCGAAAATGAACGTTTGCGGGCGCGCGTAAATCAATTTTTTGAAAAACTCGAATCACAATTTAAACAAGTATTACGCGAGCGTAAACTTAGAGAAGGTAAAGGCTTTACCATTTCCGAACAGGCGTTAGCCAATATATTAATGGCCTTTGCTGAAGGTAAAATTAATCAATATGTACGCTCTGATTTCAGCAAAAAACCCAGTAACGATTTTAATGAACAATGGCAATTCTTAATGGCGGATAAATAAACCGCCAAAATGCCGAGAGTTAATCCCCCTCAGTACGGCTGAGAGCAACATTTAAGGAGCTCCTGTGAGCACGCTAGCACATCTACAACCAAATAAGTTATGGCAAATTTTTCAACACATTTGTAGCATTCCACACCCGTCAAAACACGAACAAAAAATCTCGCTGTGGATCCAATCTTGGGCGCAAGAGCTAGGCTTAAATGTTAAAGAAGACGCGGTTGGCAACCTGATTATTAAAAAGCCCGCCACCGCCGGTATGGAAAATAAAAAAGGCGTTATTTTACAAGCACACATGGATATGGTACCGCAAAAAAAAGCCGATACCGAACACGACTTTCTCACCGATGCGATAAAGCCTTACATTATTAGTGAAGCCGATGGCGATTGGGTTACTGCAGAAGGCACCACACTCGGCGCTGATAATGGCATAGGCTTAGCGTCTGCCTTAGCGGTTTTAGGCAGTGATGATATACCGCATGGCCCGTTAGAAGTATTAGTAACCATAGACGAAGAAGCCGGCATGACCGGAGCCTTTGGCCTCGAAGCCGGTTGGTTAGAAGGTGAACTGCTGATTAACACCGACTCTGAGCAAGAGGGCGAAGTTTATATGGGCTGTGCCGGCGGTATTGATGGTGAGGCTACATTCGCCATCAAAAATGAAGCGGTACCGGCAGATGTTGAGTCTTTTAACTTATCAATTTCCGGCCTCAAAGGCGGCCATTCCGGTGTTGATATTCATACTGGCCGTGCGAATGCCAATAAACTCTTGGTGCGTTTTTTACTCGAGG
Source organism: Colwellia chukchiensis (assembly GCF_002104455.1). Lineage (GTDB taxonomy): Bacteria > Pseudomonadota > Gammaproteobacteria > Enterobacterales > Alteromonadaceae > Cognaticolwellia > Cognaticolwellia chukchiensis. The sequence goes on from NZ_NBOC01000013.1 coordinate 92,753, forward strand.
CCAGTCATGAGTTTGATATCCGCTTAACGGAATTAAACGGTGGTAGTTTGCGTAATGCCATCCCGCGTGAAGCTGATGCTAGCTTTGTAATTAGCCGAGCACATATTGCGCCATTAAAAGCGAAATTGGCTGAGTATTTAAGCACTATACGCCATAACTTATCTGCGGTTGAAACGGGTATTGACATGTTGTTAATTTCGCCGGAAACCTTCGATGAGTGTTGGACACAAGACACACAAGCGACCATTTTACGGGCATTAAACGCTTGCCCTAATGGCGTTTTACGCATGAGTGATGACATAGCAGGTATTGTCGAAACCTCCTTAAACCTGGGGGTAATGCGCAGTAAAGGCAATAAGTTTGTCGCCATGACCTTGATCCGCAGCTTACATGATGACGGCCGTTTGGAGGCACAAACTATGGTGCAGTCTGTGTTTGAACTGGCCGGCGCCAGCATTAAATTTTCAGGGGCTTACCCAGGTTGGAAACCCGATACCAGTTCACCATTAATGCAAACTGTACGCGATACCTATCAAACGCTTTTTAATAAAGTTCCTGAGATCATGGTCATTCATGCCGGTTTAGAATGTGGCTTATTTAAAACGGCATATCCACATTGGGATATGGTGTCATTCGGCCCCACCATTAAGTTTCCGCACTCGCCGGATGAAAAAGTTCAAATCGCGACAGTAGCGCAATATTGGCAGTTATTGGTGGCGGTTTTAGCCAATATTCCAGCGCGCCAATAGCACTGACTCGGCATAATACGCGGTCACGTTACTGACATTAAGTAGCGGAATCAACTATGCTTAGCAATAGACCTTAGCCCGAGCATTAGGCTAAGGTCTAATAAACAAAGACTGCTAAGTCTTTTAAGTTAGTGTTGGGGATTTATAAAGGAAACCATTCTATGATGCAGCCAGAAAAAATTATAATAGCTGACGATCATCCATTATTTCGACAGGCGCTGTTAGGCACCTTGAAATTAAAACTAACCCAAACACTTTGGTTAGAAGCACAAACTATTGCCGAGTTAGAACAGCAATTGAGCGATCACAGCGATAGCGATTTGTTGCTGTTAGACTTACACATTCCCGGCGCTATTGGCTTTAATACGCTGATCCATGTTCGTAATCATTTTCCACAAATTCCTGTGGTAGTGGTTTCTGCGCATGAAGATCACGACACTATCCATAAAGCCATGGGCTATGGTGCCTCTGGCTTTATTCCAAAATCCACGCCGGTGGAGGATATTTATACCGCTATCGGGCAAGTGTTACTTGGCAATATTTGGACACCGGCTGACTACAGTGCGGCGGACCTCACTCAAGACAATAACGACATAGCAGAGCGTGTTGCCAGTTTAACGCAACAACAGTACCGAATTTTGATGATGTTTGCGCAAGGCATGCTTAACAAGCAAATTGCTTATGATTTAAATGTTTCAGAAGCAACCATTAAGGCCCATGCCACGGCTATATTTCGTAAATTAGATGTTCGTAATCGTACCCAAGCAGTGATTGCCATCGCCCAACTTGATATTGCAGATATGCACTTACAAGACAGCTAATCCTAGCCGAAATTAAACCCGATATCAGTTTAAATATTTTGCTTGTAACTTTTTCGTTAACATCGCGCTCATCATGGCCCTAAGCGCCGCAGGCTTCACCAATTTACGCATAAAGCCAATATCGGCCGCCTGCGCTTTTTCTTCTAAATCACTGTCAGTGGTGGCGGTGATTAAAATAGCCGGTACATAATGTTGACTTAGTTTTCGTAACTCCGCAATTAAGGCAATACCGTTAAAGTCGGCCTCTAACTGATAATCAACTAACAATATTTCAATCTCATTTTTATGCTCAGCATAAAGTGTTAATGCTTGCTGGTAGGAGTCTGCCGCCAAAACATTACAGTGCCATGCCGATAATAACTCTACCATACCACTAAGCACGGCTTGGTCATTATCAATACACATCACAGTAACACCCGTTAGGCCAAGTTGGCGGCTCACTTGTGGCGCCGATATCCGTGGTTGTGCGGATGCCCGAGCTACGCCGACGGTAAATTTACAACCCATGCCGGCTTGTGAATGTAAGGCTAACGGGTGCGACAATAGCTGTGCCAAACTGCGAGTGATATTCAGTCCTAATCCTAAACCGCCGGTCGAGGCACTTTGCTGATTATCTAACTGAATAAATTGCTCAAATACCACACTGTGTTTTTCTTCTGGGATACCTGGACCATTGTCGAGAACTTGAATATTAACCAGTGCACCATGGCGGCGCGCGCCAAGCAAAACCTTACCCGGACTCGCATATCGAAAGGCATTACCGATCAAGTTTTGCAGTATTCGTCGCAATAAATTTCGGTCTGAGCGTAGCCATAATTGATTGCCATGCACACGAAAGTCGACCTTGAGCTCAATGGCGCTGGCAGAAAACTCTTTCGCCAGATCGTCAAACAAAGATTGCACAGAAAAATTGCTAAGTTTTGGTTTGATATTGCCACTTTCTATACGGGCAATTTCCGCTAAATCTGCCACCAAATCATTTGCCACTTTTAACGAGTGATCAATATTATCCACTTGACGTTGCTGGGCATTGGTTAAATTACCTTGGCTCGATAAGGCAGCAGTAAATAAACGTGCCGCTTCTAACGGCTGCATCAAATCATGACTACAAGCTTTTAAGTATAAGCTTTTTTTAATGTGTGCTTGCTCGGCTTTTTCCCGTGCTAAGGCTAGCGCCTCATTGGTTTGCTCAAGCTTTTTGGTGCGCTCTAGCACCCGAGTTTCCAAGTCTACATTCGCTTCTATCAAACCGCGCTCAGCTTGTCGGTAGGTGGTAATATCAGAAAATAACATCACAAAGCCACCACCGGGTAACGGATTGCCTTCAATACGGATCACCCGGCCGTCGCTGTGTTCGCGCTCCGAACTATGGGGGCTGCCGGCACGCAAATGATCTAAGCGTTTTTTAACTTGCTGATCAACATCGCCCACGCCACATAAGCCGCGCAGCACATTATAACGAATTAAGTTTTTGACTGGGCTACCTTGGTAAATTAACTCGTTCGGGTAGTTAAATAAGTCGAGATATTTTTTATTCCACGCCACTAAATTTAACTTGCTATCAACAATCGAAATACCCTCACTGGCGTTTTCTATCGCGCTTTGCAGTAAATCTTGGCTGTATTGTTGCCGTTGGTTTGACGCTTCTTCCACTAGTACGGCAATTTCATCAAGTGCAATGTCGCGACCTTCTAACGCAGACGATAATACTAAACGAGCTGACGACGCCCCCATCACACTGGCTAAGGTGTTTTCAGTATGCTGTAACAGCTGCTGGTTGTACGCAACATTATTCATGTCGGCTTTAACCGTCAGGCGTTGAAACTGTGCAAAACTGGCATTGGCCTTTTGCTCGCCAACAAAGCGTGAAACCAATAATTCCAATTCTTGCACATTAATTTGTTTATTTCTTTGCGACTGCAAAGCTTTCGGTGCTTGGTACTCCATAAACAACGACGCTTGCATACGCTCTTGTACGCTTTGCCGACTGACAAAAGATAACAACCACATAGCAAATATATTGGCCGATAATGACAACAAACTTGCCATCGAGTTCGCCGGCAAAAAACCGCCGTCAAACGGGTTGGGGTATAGGCCAAACTGGGGAATAAAATTAAGCAACAACCAAGCACCAAAGCCGATCACTATGCCACCATAAACCGCGGTTAATGTCGCTCTTCGCCAATAAAACGCGGCTACTAACGCCGGTGTTAATTGCGCAAAGGCACCAAAAGCAATTTCCCCCATTGAGCTGAGCGTATCGGGTGATGCCATTAAAAACACGCCATAACCCAACAAAATTACAAACAACACCAACACTTTTCGTATCGTCAATAACCGTAAACGAAACTGATCATAATCGCTGTGTTGACTTTTTTTACTGCGATACAACCACGGAAAAACAATTTCATTACTGAGCATAGTGCTCAACGCTATGGCGGAAATAATCACCATAGAACTAGCCGCAGATATTGCGCCAAGAAAAGTTAATAGCGTTAACCAAGGCTGTTGCTCATACCAAGGTAAAAATAGCACATAGGCATCTGATGGTACGCTATCGCCTAATAGTAAGTGACCGGCTAAGCCCAATGGCACAGCAAAAATCGCAAATACCAGTAAATACAGCGGAAAAATGCGCCGACTCAACCAGGTATCTTTTTCATTTTTCAGCTCCACCACCATCACTTGAAACTGTCGCGGTAGCGATAAAAACGCTGCCATTGTCACCACTAACATGGCAACCATAGACATAATATTAGGAAAATTTAATTGTTGCTCAAGCTGAATATTGGCTGAAGATTTATGCCAAATTTCCATCGGCGAATCAAATAGCACATAAGTGACAAACAGCCCAACGGCGAGAAAGGCAAAAAGCTTAACCAGTGACTCAAAGGCGATGGCTAACATCACACCCGGGTGGCGCTCGGTAACATCGATATTACGCACCCCAAATACTATGGTGAAACCCGCTAACACTAAACTAACCACTAAGCCAAAATGCCAATTAGCTAAGCTTTGCTCGGCTTGCAGCTGGCTAAATGAATACACTATGGCTTTTAGCTGTAAACCGATATAAGGCATAGTGCCCACTAGCGCCACCACAGTGACTAAAATGGCTAGCTGGTGTGACTTGCCAAAACGAGCCGCTAATAAATCGGCTATCGAGGTGAGGTTTAGCTTTAAGCTGACACGGATAATACGTTGAATAAAAGGCCAAGCAAAAAGAAACAGCAGTATTGGACCGATATAAATAGGCAAATGCGACAGAAAGTTACTCGACGCTTGTCCTGTAGTGCCTAAAAAACTCCAAGAAGTACAGTACACGCCCAAGGTTAACGCATAAATTACCGCTTGGCTTTTTCGCACCAGCTTATGCCGATACTTGTCACCCAAATAGGCAATCACAAATAACAAACCTATATACGCAAAACTTATGCCTGCTAATTGCCAATTAGGAAACATAAAACTCCTCTAACCCTGATAGTAATCATTTGATTATATGGCTTTTTGTCAACATATCACCCATTATCTAGCGCTATAAACCTAAGCACACTATTGCGCTGTTTGCGTATTAAATTCGGCAATATATTGCCCACCCTTAATGTTCGCAATCAAGCGTAGCTTATGTTTTTCACCTGCTGTGCTGATACGCTCTCGCAGCGGTGTAGGGCTTTGCCAATAATAGGCACTGTCCTGCATACCAAGCGGATACACACTGGCTTGGTTGCTACTGTTTACTAAAAAAAATGTCGCACTATCGAGTGGAAAGGTCGCGTTGACTGTAGTTATACCAGCCTTGTCATAAATGTTAACTTCAAACTCACCAGACTTTAAAATACATTTTTGATTGAGCACATCACAATGGCCAAAGGGCTGTAATTTAAAGACTCGAGTTTGCTGTGCCTGCTGCTCAACATAGAAGTCTGAGGCAATATAACCGCCTAAAATAAGAAACGGTGCCACCATTAATGCAAGTTTGGTATGACGATTCATAATTATCCTTATTTTTCATTTATTAACATGCCAGACGATGCGCTAATTACGCCACGAAACCTGCACAATGTCATGGTTTATTTCGCAATAATTTAGCGCAAGACAAAACTAAAGGCCCCAGATAAGGGTAATGCCGTTCGGATAAGGATCATTCCTTATATCGCAACGGATATCGGCTCGGAATATAAAGCACCGAACGTGGAAACGTTCGGTGCTTTCTTTTATCTGGAAGTATGAAGTGTTTTATATCTGCTC
>NZ_NBOC01000014.1 GCF_002104455.1 Colwellia chukchiensis
GTATTAAATGTACGATATTTACCTAATTTGCCACACTTATAAGTAGTAACCCACCTCCGCAGCCATTTATTGGTGTGGTCTACAGAGGATTAAGTCTTTTTAGAGGGGAAAATCCCTAGAACCCCATTGTGATACTTGGTAATCATTCCCCCCACGAAATTTATTGCCATTAACTGAAGTAATAGCACGTTTTAACTGATGGTATGCTTCACCTCTGTTCAAGGCTTGCTGGACGTAATGACGCAACGTTGAATTATCAACATACTCCAAAACATAAATAGATTTAATTAAACGGTCGTACTCATGCAATGCTGACAATCTTCGGCTCTTGCCGTTACTCAACTTTCTAATGATTGTGCTTTGAGTGGTGGTTTTACGACTCAATGAACAAACAATATGCTGAATATTGTCCCATTCTTCAGCAATTAGCTTATGATTAATATCTTTCTTTAATTGAATACGGCCTCCGTTCTCTTCAGTCACTTCAAATAGCTCAAAAAACACCTTTTTCATTTTCGCGTATCGAGGGGCGAATGTGTAACCAAAGAAATCTAATATAGCGAAGTTAACATTATTGGTACCATGCGTATCGGTCGATAAGGTATTAGGCTGTATATCTGAAGAGTTGTTATAGAGTAAGTCAAAAGCAAAGTGACCTTCATATTCGTTAGCGCCAATGACTTGCGTACTCACCGGAACATGACGTGGTCAACCAAAATTGACCAACCCAGTTAAGCTACTTTTTTCAATTTCTTCATGTCCGCCTCATATTGATTTGAAATTTCCATACTTTATCTAATTCATGTTTTTCTAAATTAGCTAAAATGCAACTCAGAAATGTCCAGAAGTGAGTTGTGTGGTGTCGAGTGGAGATTGTACGATTAAGCCCCTAAGTAATTAGTCCGTCAGTCTCCCTCGGTAATCAAATTAGTACATCTTAGCGATCAAATTGGTAAAAAATTAGACATGTAGATGAATGCCCACCTTAAAAAATAGACAGCGGGTTGGGCTGGGTGATTTTTCTGGTGTTAGACGCCAGCAACCCATGCGGCAGAATGGTTGCTCACTTACTCGTCTATTTTTAGCGGGAATTCTTAGCCAACTGTATGAGCTGTATGCGGATTTAAGCAGTCGAGTGATGCGCACTTTGGAGGAGATGGCACCACGAGTAGAGGTTTACTCCATTGACGAAGCGTTTTTGGACTTAACCGGTATTGAGTCTGCCATATCTCTTGTCGAGTTCGGACAACAAGTGCGAGAGCGCATAGGCCACTGGATTGGGATCACCGTCTGTGTAGGCATTGCACCGACTAAAACACTCGCCAAACTGGCAAACCATGCCGCTAAAAAGTATCCAGCCACTCAGGGCGTTGTAGACCTGACCAATCCAGAACGGCAACGTCGATTGCTCGCATTAGTTCCGGTTGATGATGTTTGGGGCGTTGGTAGACGGCTTTCTAAGCGTTTAAATGCGTTGGGTATCACCACAGCCTTAGATCTCGCCAATGCCTCTCCTAGAGCCATCAGAGACCAGTTTTCGGTGGTTTTAGAAAGAACCGTCAGAGAGCTCAATGGTGAGTCGTGCATTGAACTTGAAGAGATCCCGCCAACTAAGAAGCAAATCGTCTGTAGCCGTTCATTTGGCGCAAAAGTAACGCAATTTGAATTGTTACGTGAGGCCGTATGCGAATACGCAACCCGCGCCACTGAGAAGCTACGCAAAGAACAGCAGCAAGCCAAAGTGATGACCGTGTTTATACGAACCAGCCCCTTTAAGGACAACGAGCCGCAGTACAGCAATTCCGCATCCGGTGAGTTACTGATCCCCAGTTGCGATACGCGGGATTTTATCGAGCTGGCCAATCACTTACTCAAGCGAATTTGGAAGGATGGTTTTCGTTATGCCAAAGCGGGCGTCATGCTGTCTGACTTTTACGATCCTGGCATGTTTCAACCAGGACTATTCGATGACGTATCGACCCGCGCTAATAGCCAGCAGTTAATGTCTGTATTGGACACCATTAACCAAAGCGGTGCCGGAAAGGTTTTCTTTGCTGGACAAGGTACGAAGAAAGATTGGTCGATGAAGCGAGAGCATTTGTCTCCCGCTTATACAACACGCTGGGACCAGTTACCACGAGTGAAGTAGCGCAGTTGACTCAATATGCATTCACTCTGCGACGCAGCATGTTGAGCTTATCAACCTGGCGTCGAATATCACTGAAGAATTCTTCTTTCTCCATGGCCAGCGCTAACTCCCATTCTTTGGCTAGACCTTGGCAGTCCAAAAATGCGTATCTCAGCTTCGTCTTTGATATACGCAGCCCCTTGCTAAAGACTACGCGCTTGCCTCGTTGACCGTGAAAACTGTTGATGTACCACTCTATGCCAAAGCCATACTTAAAGTCTCTGATACGGACACCAAGCAGACCCCAGTCTTTAAAGGGCTCATTCTCTCGAACCTTGTAATGGGTAACCCAAAAGTCATCAACTTCAGCTCGTGCCAGCGCTTTTAGCCTGTCTGTTTCTTGCTGAAGTAAATCTGATACCTCTGCTTTCCATTGTTCATTGACGATTTCTACCAAACCAATTTCCCCATCCAATTAACCCCAAAAGCCAAAACCACTATCCGTTTGGCTTTTGGATCGAAACGCCAAACGTAAAACTGCCGTAACAATCACTGTTTGGCGTCTCGATATAAATCAACTCGCGCAATCCCATACCTGACAAGGGATACAGCCCGATTTCACTTAAAAACGCCTAAAACGACGTATCGTCATGAAGATACAAACCGTTTGGCGAGTTCAGGCCAGAATGCAAACGACGTTTGGCGTCTCGATTTTTTTGACTAGGTCATCCGCCGCCAAACAGAGCCTATTCTCATACTTTTGCGAAAATGCAACAGGCAGATAGATGAAAGGATTTGTCACCTTTCTGCCCACCGCCAGTGCACCGAATCCTGATAATGACATTTGAGTGAACCGCCAGAGCACTTGGAAATGCCCAAGCGTGGCCAGTGCGGTTGATTGAAAACCGTTAGAGCACTTTGAGTGCACAGGAGATAAGTATGTTTGTACTAGGCGTAGATATCGGTTACTCAAACCTGAAGCTGGCAATTGGCCAATCAGGCAGTGAACCGAAAACCATTATTCTGCCTGCGGGTGCCGGTCCTGCGGATCGTATGCCAGAGCGTATCGGTGGAGGCGATGATGAAACTTGTTTGTATGTGTCAGTCGATAATGAGCGCTGGGCCGCTGGTGTTCCTGCTGGACGCCTTCAAGGCTGGGAACGAGAGCTTCACCCGGAATATCCCACCACAAAAACCTATAAGGCACTTTTTCATGCCGCCTTGTTAATGGCTGAAACAGAATCCATCGATTTGGTTGTCACTGGATTACCGGTTTCCCAGTTTCATGAACCACAACGTAAATCTGACCTTGTGAAGCGCCTAAAAGGTGTCCATCAAGTGACGCCTAAACGCAGCATCACCGTTCATGACGTCAAAGTGCTGCCGCAGCCTGCCGGTGCCTATATGGATCTAGTTCAAACAGGTGGTGATTTGGGCTTGATTGAAGAAGGTCGCGTCGTCGTCATCGATCCCGGCTTTTTTTCTGTTGACTGGGTTGCCCTTGAGGCCGGAGAAATTCGCTACAGCTCATCAGGAACCAGTCTTCAGGCAATGTCCGTGCTACTGGAAACCATTGATAAGCTGATTTCAGAAGATCACGGTGCCAAAGTCGGAATGGATCGACTTGAAAAAGCCATGAGAACTGGCGACTTACAGGTCCTGCTATTTGGAGAAAAAGTCGATATTTCACCTTATCTGAATGCTGCCATGAAAAAGGTAGCGCCTGTTGCTCTTACAGCCATGCGCCAATCCATGCGTGACGAAAGCATCAATGCGGACTTGGTATTGATCGCCGGAGGTGGAGCCATGGCTTATAAGGAAGCGGCCAAGGAGATTTTTTCACGAAGCAAGATAATCGTGCCGGAACAGTCTGTTTTGGCGAACGTCCGAGGCTTCTGGTTTTATGGGGCCTGATTATGAGAGTTGTCGTCAACATTCCCCCAGGGAGCCACCCTGAACTGCTCAAAGAATTGGAAAAGACGCCACCACGGGAACGCGCTGAGCGTCTGCGGATGCTGGCCACCTTTGGGTTAATTCACATGAGCCAACCCAATCTATCCACGACATCTGCACCGGTGGATGGCCATGCACCAGATGGTGACGTTACTTCCATGAGTACAGCGCCAGAACCCAAAGCAGAATCACGTAAACAATCATTAAAATCCAAACTAGGGCTGGGCTTATAACATGGCGTTATCAGTTAGCTGGCTCGATGCCAGGTTAAATAAAGAAGCAAAAGAAACCGTAGTAAAAGCCGACCGAGATGGGCTAAGTGCTCGGGTATCGCCCAAGGGCAAAATTGTTTTTCAGTTTCGTTATCGTTTCGATGGCAAGCAACAGCGGGTAGACATTGGTACTTACCCACTTATGAAGCTTGCTGAAGCTAGGAATGAGCTGGATAGGTTAAGGGCGGTACTCGACCAGGGCAGAAACCCCAAGCTCTACCTACAGCAGGAACGGGCCAAGTATTCTGCCAATCAAAGCTTCGAATCGATTTTTCGAGACTGGATAGACTCTGCCGGTAAGCAAGGGCTAAAGGAGAAAACGTGGCACTACCAAAAACGCAGCAGTGAAATATATTTGCTGCCCCGACTTGGCAAGTACCCATTAACTGACATCAATGAATTGTCCTTGCGAAACTGTCTTCGTGAGGTTTCGGAGTCGTCCCCTTCAAACACAGAACGTCTGGTGTCTGTGCTGCACAAGTTTTATGACTGGCTGATTGATGAACAAATTTTGGAAATTAACGCTGCCGCTGGGATCACAGCAAAAAAGGTTGGCGGTAAGAAAGGCAAACGAACTCGGGTGCTAAATGACAACGAGATCAGGATACTTTGGCGCTATTTGCATGAGTCAAAAATCACTGAGAAGAATCGCATCTACATAAAACTGCTTCTCTTATTGGGAGGGCGCAAGGGCGAACTCATTCAAGCTGAAAAGCATCACTTTGACTTGCAATCTGCAATGTGGACAGTGCCCATAGAGATCCGCAAACAAGGTGAGAAAATTGGAGCGCCGATCATGCGGCCATTGATTAAGCCAGCTATTGAGCTGATTGAACTGGCGATGCAGATGAGCAAATCAACCTACTTGTTTCCCGCGAACGGACAAGAAGAGCTTGCCACAAATGGCTTTGATACCACTATTCCTAACAATGTGAAAATTTGGGCTCGCAGGTCGCTTAGTGTCGAGATGGAACATTGGTCTATGCATGATCTTCGCAGAACTATGCGAACGCGAATGTCGGCCATCACGACGCAAGAAGTTGCCGAGTTGATGATTGGCCACAGCAAAAAAGGGTTGGATGCTATCTACAACCAATATCAGTACCTGGATGAAATGCGTCATGCTTACGACGTTTGGTATCAACAGCTAGAGACCATCATCGAGCCGACAGGCTTTCCGTTCAACTGGCGTTTCGGACAATAAAATAAAAGAAAGAGGCTCAGTCCTCTTTCTTCTCATACTCCTCCAAATCTTCAATGTGCCACAGCTTGTTTCGTGTATTTCGGTTGATACGAGGTTGCGGCAAGCTGCCATCTTTTATTCTTCGCCAGAGCGTCGTATAGCTAATGTGGTAACGAGCCATCACTTCGTAAGATGTTAGAAAAGGGGTTACCTGGTGCGCTACTGCTGTCATCTGCATTCTCCTGAAAATCAATGTAAAGCTATCATCGCCTGATTCATCACTTGTTGATGGTCAGAAAGATGCATGATTTGTTCAGAAGATCAGCCTTATCGAAACACGAATGTTGCTATTAGGTACTTTTCAGCTCAAACCTATGAATAACAAGGGCTACAAGGCGGTTTGTGTCATGAATAGCAATCAACACGCCTAACGAGAAAAATTTGTACACACTGTTTGTACACTCGCAACAATGACACATCAAAAACCACAATGACGAACCCTTTAAATTCATAAACTTATAAACAAAAAACTAGAGATGATCGCATTTATTCCGCTTTTGTAATGTCGAAACCAAAGTACCAAAAGCAGGAAGTACTTTCTTCATCAAACCCAGTAAACACAAGGCCTACAGCCAGATTTGTGTCATGGAATTTTCACCAAAGGCCTCTAAAACGGAATTTGTACTCAAGTTTGTACACACTTTCCGAGGTTACGCTTGAACATCATTGAAAAGCAAAGAAACGAGAAAAAGACAAAAAGCCTTTAAATTCAGTACGTAGAGATGTGATTGTGGTGTGCAATGAAAGGTGGTTTTAAGCGTTGAAAGGCTGGGCGGCATCAGGATGGACGATAATCGCATCGGCTTTTTTCTCAGGCGATTGCGCGCCCGTAGCACTACGCCCCTGAATACGCTCGCAGGCATATTTAGCGGCTTGCTGGTAAGAGGCTTCTGCTGCACCAACGCCTTGAATCCCCATGCCTAAACGCTCATAATTCATCATGGTGAACATGTAATTTAAGCCTTTGTTTTGCTCGCCAACTAAAAAGCCTTTCGCGCCGTCAAAATTCATCACACAAGTTGCTGAGCCTTTGATGCCCATTTTATGCTCAATTGAGCCACAAGTAACTGTGTTTCGTGCGCCTAAGCTGCCGTCGTCATTTAACAAAAATTTAGGAACCACAAACATAGAAATGCCACGCGGGCCCGCAGGCGCACCAGGAATTTTTGCCAACACTAAATGAATAATATTTTCCGTTAAGTCGTGTTCACCGCCGGTAATAAATATTTTAGTACCCGATAATGCAAAACTCCCGTCAGCTTGTGCTTCTGCTTTTGCGCTCATAATGCCGAGGTCGCTGCCGGCATGAGGCTCTGTTAAGCACATAGTGCCAGCCCACTTACCTGAATACATATTTTCCAGATAAGTTTGCTTCATATCTTCGCTGGCATGGGCGGATAAAGCCAAGCATGCCCCCGCGGTTAGCATAGGATAAAGTGCAAATGAAATAGACGCCGATTGCGTCATTTCTTCAACAAACGATTGCAACATTTTAGGCATCCCCATGCCGCCATACTCTGGATCACCACTTAACGCGCCCCAGCCGCCTTCGCAATAAAGTTGATAAGCTTTGGCAAATCCCTCGGGAGTGGTTACTGCACCATTTTGCCACGTTGCTCCTTGCTCATCGCTATTACGATTGAGGGGGGCAATAACGGCTGAGCTGAGTTTGGCAGCTTCTGATAAAATGGCATCGGCAGTGTCTGTATCAACAGACTCTGCCACCGCTGGCATGGTTGCCCATAAATTTTCTGCGTCAAAAACTTCATGCAATAGAAACTGCATATCACGCATGGGTGCTTGATAATCAGACATTAATGGCTCCTTACATGTTGCGACGGTATTGACCGCCAACTTCAAATAACGCATTAACAATTTGCCCTAGCGAGCAAACTTTACAAGCGTCCATCATCAACTCAAATATGTTTTCATGCTTAATTGCTGCGGCTTGTAAGCGTTTTAGCAGCTCTTGCACTTGTTGCTCATTGGCTTTATGTAAACTGGCCAACATCTCTATTTGATAATTTTTCTCTTCTTCAGTGGCACGAATGACTTCTTCAGGAATAACCGTTGGTGAGCCCTTAGAGCTTAAAAAGGTATTAACGCCAATAATCGGGTACTCACCTGAATGCTTTAAGTGCTCATAATGCAAGCTTTCTTCTTGAATTTTACTGCGCTGATACATAGTTTCCATGGCGCCTAATACCCCGCCACGCTCGTTAATGCGATCAAACTCTGTTAATACCGCTTCTTCAACCAAATCAGTTAACTCTTCGATAATAAAGGCACCTTGAATGGGGTTTTCATTTTTCGACAAACCTAACTCGCGGTTAATAATCAGCTGAATTGCCATGGCGCGGCGAACGCTGTCTTCTGTCGGAGTGGTAATGGCTTCATCATAAGCATTAGTATGCAAAGAGTTACAGTTATCGTTTAGCGCATATAACGCTTGTAATGTAGTGCGAATATCATTGAAGTCAATTTCTTGCGCATGCAGTGAACGACCTGAGGTTTGAATATGGTATTTCAACATTTGAGCACGGGCATTAGCGCCATATTTATGTTTCATGGCTTTTGACCAAATGCGACGCGCCACACGACCAATTACCGCATACTCAGGATCAATACCGTTTGAAAAGAAAAACGACAAGTTAGGGCCGAACTCATTAATGTCCATACCGCGGCTTAAGTAGTACTCTACAAAAGTAAAGCCATTGGCAAGCGTTAAGGCTAATTGCGTTATGGGGTTCGCACCGGCTTCAGCAATATGGTAACCAGAAATTGACACCGAATAGAAGTTACGCACGCCTTTTTCAATAAAGTACTCCTGCACATCGCCCATTAAGCGCAAAGCAAATTCAGTAGAGAAAATACAGGTATTTTGTGCTTGATCTTCTTTTAAAATATCGGCTTGTACTGTGCCACGCACTAAGGTTAAGGTACGATCTTTAATTTCTTGGTAAATGGCCGGTGGTAATACTTGATCGCCCGTGACCCCCAATAACATTAACCCTAAGCCGTTATTGCCTTCAGGTAACTCACCTTGATATTGTGGACGTGGGCAGCCCTTTTCTTTATAGATTTTTTTAATTAAGGCTTGGGTTTCTTTCTCTAAACCGTGCTCAGTGATATAACGCTCACATTGTTGATCAATCGCCGCATTTAAGAAAAAGCCTAACAACATAGGTGCAGGACCATTAATGGTCATCGACACCGAGGTCATGGCATCAGCTAAATCGAAACCAGAATAAAGCTTTTTAGCGTCATCTAAGCAACAAATTGAAACACCAGCATTACCAATTTTACCGTAAATATCAGGTCGCAAATCAGGATCGTTACCGTATAAGGTTACTGAGTCAAACGCGGTAGACAAACGTTTAGCTGGCATACCTTTTGACACATAATGAAAACGTCGGTTAGTACGCTCTGGGCCACCTTCACCAGCGAACATACGGGTTGGATCTTCACCCTCACGCTTGAACGGAAATAAGCCTGCGGTATAAGGAAACTCACCAGGCACGTTCTCTTGTAAAATCCATTTTAAAATATCACCCCAGCCTTGATATTTCGGCATGCTAACTTTTGGAATGTCAGAGCCAGACAAGGATTGAGTATGGGTTTGAATAGCCAGCTCTTTATTACGCACTTTAAATTTAAATTCCGGGGCTTTGTAACGCTGAACTTTGTCTGCCCATTGCTCAATTAGCAATTTGTTTTTCGGATCTAGGTCTAGTTCTACTTTTTTGTAGAGTGTTTCAAGCTGCTGGGCTAATTCACCGCCACTTTCTTCACCACTCTCTTTCGCCGTTTCAATGGCTTGATGTATACCATAAAGTTTTTGCGCCACCTTGGCTTGCTGCTCAACCCAAGCATCATAGCTACGGTTATTTTCAGAGATTTCAGACAAGTATCGTACGCGTTTCCCCGGAATAACACTGCTTTTCTCTTCGAGTGTACCTTCAATACTCAGCGGTGCCGCTATTTCAAAGTTTGCTTTAGTATTAAGGGCGCTGATCACGGCATTGTATAACTTTGTCATACCACGGTCGTTAAACTGTGAGGCGATTGTACCGTATACGGGTACTTCATCGTCGCCAGCTTCAAACATGCCACGGTTACGTTTGTATTGTTTTTTCACATCACGCAGTGCATCGAGTGCGCCACGCTTATCAAATTTATTCAACGCGATTATGTCAGCAAAATCAAGCATATCTATTTTTTCTAGCTGCGTTGCCGCGCCATATTCTGGCGTCATCACATATAAAGAAACATCAGAATGCTCTTCAATTTCAGTATCTGATTGGCCAATGCCTGAAGTTTCTAGCACGATCAAATCAAAGTCAGTGGCTTTTAAAATATCAAGCGTGTCATTTACATAAACCGATAAGGCTAGATTTGACTGACGGGTCGCTAACGATCGCATATAGACACGATCGTTATTGACCGCGTTCATGCGTATGCGGTCACCTAATAAGGCGCCACCGGTTTTACGCTTAGACGGGTCAACAGAAACTATGGCAATTTTGCTATCGTCTGTGGCCATTAAAAAGCGACGAATTAACTCATCAACTAAAGAAGACTTACCCGCACCGCCGGTACCGGTAATACCCAAAACCGGCGTTTTACTAACCTTGGCAATTTTACGAATTTTTTCCAGATCGGTTTTGTTCTCTTCGGGGGCGTTTTCTGCCGCCGAAATCAAGCGAGCAATAGCTTGCTTTTTATCCGTCAGCGCAATGTCTTTCTTTAAGTTAGCTACGTCGTCTTTAGTGACATTTAAACCGGTTTTAAAGTCACAACGCTCTAGCATGTCATCAATCATGCCCAATAAACCGAGCTCGCGACCATCATCTGGCGAATAAATACGGGTAATACCATATTCATGCAACATGTTAATTTCTTCAGGCAGAATAACGCCACCACCACCGCCAACGATACGAATATGCTCACAACCCCTTTCTTTTAATAGGTCATACATATATTTAAAATATTCGTTATGACCGCCTTGATAAGACGTCATGGCAATCGCGTTAGCATCTTCTTGAATAGCGGTATTGACCACTTCTTCAACGCTACGATCATGACCCAAATGAATAACTTCCGCGCCACTCGATTGTAAAATTCTGCGCATAATATTAATGGCGGCGTCGTGACCATCGAACAAAGATGCCGCGGTAACGATGCGGATCTTATTTTTTAACTGGTATCTGGGTGTATTCATTTTATGCTCTCTTAATTGTCAACATCACTTTTACTGGTAACAACTTAATTGCAGCTCTGCTGAAGGTAAGCGAAAATGCTGTTGCCCTAGTTTTAGTCGTAAAAAGCGAATAATGGAAACCTAATACTAAAATTAGACCATATAAAACAAGCAATGAACATTGATTTTGTTGTCAATTTAATGGACTATATTGTGATTAGACCACTAAAAAAAACAGCTAACAAAATGCCAAAAATCACAGCAGATAATTCGGCCGATATTCGATTGTTTATTCCGGTGTTTTTATTAAAAAAATTGGCTAAGCACAGATTGACCGATGGTTTATATCCTGTATCATTAGGAATTACACAAGCCCAAAACAACTACAAACTACAACAAGAGAACAATCATAGCCATACGCTAATTTACTGTTTATCTGGCACTGGAAAACTAGTTTATCAAAATAAAGAACGAGTAATAAAACGTGGCGATATTGTTATTATCAACCCTAATACCCCATTCACTTTTACGCTAAATAAAAGCCCGAAAATAGCAGTTAATAGTACGAGCCCTGAACCGCAAAACAACAAACCTGAGCATAAAGTTTCAAGCAATATTGTTTATTGGGTTAATTTTACCGGCACCTTAGCACACGATTTTGCCGAACGGCTGCTGATGAAAATGGACTTAGGTGTTGCTCATGTCGGTGTACTCAACAATATTGTTAGCGACTTTGACCATTTACTGGCGCTCGGTGCGCGCGGATATACCGCCACTAATGTCATTCATGCTGTGCATATTTTACAGCAAGCGTTAAGTTTTCTGGCCTTGCAACTAAGGCTTACGCAGTTTAATAACAGCTCTAATTTTGATTTAGAGGCTGTCGAAGCTTTAATGCGCAATAGTTTACATCAAGAACTCAGCCTAGATACCTTGGCCCATTATAGCCAACTGTCAAAGTTTCATTTTGCCAAGAAGTTTAAAGAACTTACCGACAGCTCGCCGATACAACATTTTATTAATATGAAAATTCAACACGCCTGTAGCCAGCTAGATAATAGTGACATTGCCATTAAAGACATTGCTAATGGTCTTGGTTATAGCGATCCCTATTACTTTTCGCGGCTATTTAAAAAATTAGTGGGTATGTCGCCAAAGCAATATCGCGACTCACGACATCGTGCCTAAGCAATGCTTTGATCAAGTCCCGAATACAAAGTGTAATCGCAAAGATATTGATATCAGCCTAAGCGGTTAGCCCTATGTCAACCTAGCCAACAAGCTAACGCGTTATTACGCTAATCAAAAAGAAACGTCATTACGATTTTGCGCTATTTGCAAGCCTCCGTAATATGCGGCTATATCACAGAGCCGCCAAAATTGTTAAACTTAAACTATCATTACACTGTTTGATAAATAAGGTTAATCAAGGCATCTTCATGGCGAAAAACACTGACGTTGATACCATTAAAACCGCCCTTGTTGGCTATGGCTTTTCGGCCAAAACTTTTCATCTGCCGTTTATCAGTAGCTTGGCTGAATTTGAAGTTGCAGCCATTAGTAGCAGCCAACAAAAGCAAGTAAAAACAGACTGGCCTAATGCCGCGCATTACTTTAGTGCCGAAGAAATGCTAACAACCACCGATGCCCAGCTAGTGATCATTACCGCGCCGAATGATGTTCATTACTCGCTGGCGAAACTCGCATTAGAAAATAACAAACACGTGATATTAGAAAAACCCTTCGTTACAAACGTAGCTGACGGTGAGGCGTTAATTGCATTAGCAAAGGAAAAATCGCTGCTGCTAAGTGTTTATCAAAATCGTCGCTGGGACGGCGACTTTTTAACCGTTAAAAAACTCCTAGCAACCAATGCCTTAGGTAACATTAAGCATTTTGAGTCTCATTTTGATCGCTTTCGACCAAAGGTTAGCCCACGTTGGCGTGAACAAGCCCAAGACGGTGGTGGCATATTGTTTGATTTGGGGCCGCATTTAATCGATCAAGCATTACAATTATTTGGCATACCCAAAGCAATTACCGCGCAATGTGAGATCATGCGTGAACACTCAACCACAATTGATTATTTTAATATCAGCTTGCATTACCCCGATATGCTCGCCTCATTACAAGCATCGCTGTTTAGTGCCGGACCTAACTTACGCTTTAATATTCAGGGTGATAAAGGCCACTATCGAAAATTTGGACTTGATCCACAAGAAGCGAAATTAAAAGCAGGTGCAGTGCCTATTGGCGACGACTGGGGCCAAGAAATGCCACAAGATTATGGTCAATTATATTTGGCCACGTCATCGCAGACTGAAAAAACCCTAGCTGGCGGTTATCAACACTTTTATAAAAAAATGGCCGAAGCCATCAATACTGGCGCACAAGCACCCGTATCAGCGAATGACGCATTATGGACCATACGGTTAATATCGATGGCAATGGACAGTAGTCGACTTGGTAAAACACTTGCGGTTAGCCCTTAATAAAGCAGATAGCCAGCTATCTTGCTAAGCATATACATAGCATCATGCTATGTTGATGCTATGTTGATGCAATGTATATGCAATGTTGATAATCGCGATGATAACTAAGTTGCATTGCGAAGCTCTTAACAGGGTTTTATGAGACTGAGCACTGAAAAATTACCGTTTAGTAACCGCCTAGTCAAAGCTTGCTATGTTTTAATAGGTACTTTAATACGACTACCCACTTTATAAGGCTTGGGTAATTTATTATATTGCTGCTCGATCAACTGTAATCGCTGAAAAACATCGTCAGGAAATGGCGATACCCGCCGCGTTGTCAGGTCAATATGAACATCAAGGTGCTCACCGGCTGCCGCTCGATAGCCTTTGTTGGTGCAATAGATTTCATGAAAGGTGTGTAATCGTTTGTGATCAACAGACAATAACCAAGAAATAACTTCAATCTTGTCACCTTCACATAATTCGCGTTCAAAAATACAATGGCTCTCAACGAGCGCTTTGCTGCAGTTATTGGCATACCGATAACGCTCGCCTAAATCCAAATGCTCGGTAAAGGCTATATGGGCATCATAAATCACTAAACCATAATATTTGGTATTCATGTGGCCGTTAAAATCAACCCAGTCCGCTGGTATTTTGCTGGCAAACTTACTAAATGGATACACTGACATATTTTTTTAATCCCCCTTAACGTTAGCTATGCTAAAACTTCATTTTTTGTTTATAAAGACGCTAACATAATTCAGTGGTAAAAAAATCGGCCTTGTAAACTAGTCGTTATTGCGAACGGCTTTGCCCCCTTTTGCTCCTATTTTTACCTAGTGCGGCTTTGCTTATTATAAAAGCAGTTAAGAACGAGGCACGGGTAATGAACAAAACCAAACAACTGCTGAAATTTTCGAGCGCGAAAACACTCTTATACCAGCACTCTATTTTGCAAACGGTTAACGTTTTAGCGACCACTTGCCAGCCAAACTTGGTACTTAACTAGCTGTTTAGCGGTTATAAAATTGCTAATTGCCATGTACCGCGATAAGTGCGATCGCTAAATGTTGAGCTTGAATGCGAGGCAACGGTTTTATTTATTCTCACCAAACGTCCTCCTGTGACTGTATATTGCGAGGTAATTTCACTTTCTGCTGACAGAGAAAAAAAGATATACGCACTGCCTTTGCCGTTATAACGCATGCGCGTTTCAATCGGCACGCCATCCTCATTAATCAACACTTGATAACTACCATTGAACTTTCGAACATAACCACGAATTTTTTTATCTTCAATAAAACTCTCAAGTGGTAATTCAAAGTTTAAAACCCGGGTTGGCTTATCTTGGTAGTCGATGTAATTTTCACCGATAAAGTCACCTTGGCTAATGATGTCCAATATACTTTGTGCCGATGAAAGGATAGGAATGAGCGAAGAAGCTGACAATATTTCAGCGCCATTAAGTGCTGGCGTATCGGCGTTTTTATTGCTTATTTTTGTCTGATTTTCCTGCGCTATTTGTTGCAAAACATTTTTAGAGTAACTGATATTTAAGCCCATGTTATTTTCAAATAAGTGCGATGTGATTGCACCTGTTTTTACTTTTTTATCTTTGCCATCGCCTCGGGTTTCAGAAAAAGAAACATCCAACATAGCCGTTACAGGCGCACTGCCATTTAGCTTGGCTAAAGCTTGCTGTAAATCAGCTAAGCCGTCAGCGTGAGCATTTATGGTCCATGTTAGGCTTAATAAAGATAACATTATCATGGGTATAAAAGACATTTTCATGGTTGACCTATTATTTGCTATTTTATGGTTATGGGTAAAGGTTAGCGTCTTATATAGCGAGTATTCACTCAATATTGCAAGTACTAGGTCGCCGATAATTGTTACTAATTATGATGTTTCAATATAGTGCCTATAAAACAGCAATGCTCATCGTAAGTTATCTAGCAGATCAAAAAAGCCCACCAGGGTGGGCTTTGATAGCATTAGTAGCGTTTAACGCCAATAATTACATCATTTCAATGGCTATGGCAGTTGCCTCACCGCCACCTATACATAAAGATGCCAAACCTTTACTTAAGCCTCTGTTTTTAAGTGCATGAATTAAAGTTACCAGTATACGCGCACCACTTGCCCCTAACGGATGACCTAATGCACAAGCGCCACCATTGACGTTAACTTTATTTACGTCTAAGTCTAAGGCCTTGATTCCTAACATAGTCACCATGGCAAAGGCTTCGTTAATCTCAAATAAATCAACATCGGCCACTGTCCAATTGGCTTTCGCTAATACTTTTTGCATGGCGCCAACTGGCGCAACGGTAAACTCTGCGGGCTTTTGCGCGTGCATAGCGTGGGCAACAATCTTACATAAAGGAGTTAAGCCACGCTTTTGTGCTTCTGAAAGTTTCATCATCACTAACGCAGCAGCACCATCAGAAATAGAGCTTGAGTTAGCAGCAGTAATTGTACCGTCTTTTTTAAATGCTGGTCGCAGACTTGGAATTTTATCGGGTCGAGCATTACCTGGCTGTTCATCAACAGCAAACTCTGAATCACCACGACGAGACTTAATGGTCACCGGCGTAATTTCATTATCGAAAGCGCCATCAGCGATCGCAGCATTGGCGCGCTCTAAAGAACGGATTGCATAGGCGTCCATGTCTTCACGGCTAAAGCCAGAGTCGTCTGCAGTTTCTTGAGCAAAACAGCCCATAGCAATGCCATCGTAGGCATTTTCTAAGCCATCTGTCATCATGTGATCAAGTACTTGACCGTGTCCCATTTTAATACCCGCTCGACCTTTAGGTAACAAGTGTGGCGCGTTACTCATGCTTTCCATGCCACCAGCAACAGCAACATTGATAGAGCCAGCAAGTAAGGCATCATGGGCTTGCATGGCGGTTTTCATCCCTGAGCCACAAACTTTATTGATGGTGATACAGGCTGTAGCTAAGTCTAAGCCAGCTTCGAGTGCCGCTTGGCGTGCTGGTGCTTGTTTTAGACCCGCTGGCAGCACACACCCCATCAGAACTTCATCAACCTGATCATTGGCTAAATTGGCGGCTTCTATTGCACCACGAATTGCGGTTGCCCCTAAAGTAGTGGCGCTTACTGCTGATAAACCGCCCATAAAACCACCCATGGGGGTACGTTTTGCAGCGACAATAACGATGGGATCTTGAGTAGACATAAAGCTCTCCAATAAAGTGATGTTCGATGTGTATTTGCGTAAAAATAGACATACGTTGATAAGAATTGCGCAACAGGTTACCGCAATTTCAATTTTACGCCAACGTAAACTTTCTAGCCCTTTAGTCTACAACAAATAAATTGCTGCTAAACTGACAATCAATCTTTACAGTTTTATAGTGATAAAACCAAGCACGTTTATTAATGGCTGTTATCGCCATGCACTCAACAATTATGAGCGTTTTGCCAACTCACAACCTACACTTTACGTTAACGTAAACTTATTGTAAGGTATAGCCTTGATAAAAGAGTCTTAAAACGAGCGATAAAAATGAGCGATAAAAATCAAGCAACCTATGCGATCGGTGAGCTAGCCAAAGAGTTTGATATTACCACCCGCAGTATTCGTTTTTACGAAGATCAAGGCTTGTTAACACCCCGTCGTAAAGGACAAACAAGAATATACAACCAAAGGGACAGAGTTCGACTAAAGTTAATTTTACGTGGTAAACGCTTAGGTTTCTCTTTGGCTGAAACTGGACGCTTATTTGAGCTTTACGATGCAGATAAAACCAGTGTCACGCAATTAAAAACCATCATGGACTTAATTGCGAATAAGAAAAACGATTTAAATCAGCAACTCGAAGACATTCAAGCGGTTTTAATTGAATTAACCGGCTTAGAAAATAACTGTCAGCAAGCGTTAGCCGCTATTGATAAATAACGCTAATTGCAACAAAAACACATTACATGACTGCTAACGCCAAACACTGCAAGCGTTAACACGACAAACCAATATTAAAGGTACTAGTATGATTTCTACTTTCTCATCAATGAATTTTAACTTAGGCGAAACCGTGGACATGATCCGCGATACGGTAAATGCGTTTGCTCGTGATGAAATTGCACCACGCGCCGAGCAAGTCGATAAAGACAATGAGTTTCCGATGGATTTATGGCGAAAGTTTGGTGATTTAGGCTTGTTAGGCATGACAGTAGACGAGCAATATGGTGGCTCAGGTTTAGGTTATTTAGAGCACATGGTGGCCATGCAAGAAATTTCGCGTGCCTCTGCATCGGTTGGCCTTAGCTACGGTGCTATGTCAAATTTGTGTTTAAATCAACTGAACAAAAATGGTAATCATGAGCAAAAAGCCAAGTACTTACCTAAACTTTGTACTGGTGAACATATTGGTGCCTTGGCAATGTCTGAGCCAAACGCAGGCTCTGATGTCGTTAGCATGAAACTTAGTGCCAAAAAGCAAGGTGACAACTATATTCTCAACGGCAACAAAATGTGGATCACCAATGGTCCTGACGCTCATGTTTATATTATTTACGCCAAAACTGACATTAAAGCCGGCTCTAAAGGTATTACCGCATTTATCGTCGAGCGCGACTTTCCAGGCTTTTCTCGCCATCAAAAGCTTGACAAATTAGGTATGCGTGGCTCAAACACCTGTGAATTAGTGTTTGAAGACTGTGTTGTACCAGCCGAGAATATTTTAGGTGAAGAAGGCAAAGGCGTACGGGTGTTAATGTCAGGTTTAGACTACGAGCGTTTGGTATTAACCGGTGGTCCACTTGGCATTATGGACGCCTGTATGGACTTAGTTGTGCCTTATATTCATGATCGCAAGCAGTTTGGGCAAGCCATTGGGGAGTTTCAGTTAATTCAGGGCAAAATTGCCGATATGTATACGCAAATGAATGCGGCAAAATCTTATGCTTATATGTGTGCAATGGCTGCTGATCGCGGAGAAACCACGCGTAAGGATGCGGCAGGCGTTATACTATACTCCGCTGAATTAGCCACCAAAATGGCACTAGATGCCATTCAATTACTTGGCGGTAATGGCTACATTAATGAGTTTCCAGCGGGGCGTTTATTACGCGATGCCAAGCTCTACGAAATAGGCGCGGGTACCTCAGAAATTCGTCGTATGTTAATCGGCCGAGAACTATTTAGTGAGTCTGTTTAAATACGACTTAAGCTTAACCATTTAAGCGCACTTATGACAAAAGTACCTCTATTTAGCGAGAAGCTACGGGTACTTTTCTCACGCTTAGCTAAATGGCCAAAATGCGTAGAAAACTTTACTCAGATTTCGACTCAATCATTTGCTGTCATTAACCTTCGCTTGATTAAAAGCGATTTACAAGCATTAAAAGAGTCAAAAAAATATCAATTAGCATTGTTAACTCTTGCACACTAATGACGTTAACATTCAACAAAATATAAGGTTATACCGTGGCTAAGATAATATCGAAAATTAACCCCCGCAGCCCTGAGTTTATTGAAAATACTCAGCATATGCAGAAACAAGTTGATGATTTAAAAGAAAAATTAGCTGAAATTAAACTTGGTGGTGGCGAACGTAGCCGAGAGCGTCATTTATCACGGGGAAAATTACTGCCAAGAGACCGCGTTTATGCCCTGCTCGACCCAGGTTCACCTTTTCTAGAGTTATCTCAATTAGCCGCATATCAGGTTTATGATGACAATGTTCCTGCCGCTGGGATTATTACCGGTATAGGTCGCGTTGGTGGTCAAGAGTGTATTATTGTTGCCAACGATGCCACAGTTAAAGGCGGAACCTATTACCCACTGACGGTGAAAAAGCATTTACGCGCACAAACCATAGCGCAAGAGAATAACTTACCTTGTATTTATTTAGTTGACTCAGGTGGCGCAAATTTACCCAACCAAGATGATGTTTTTCCTGACAAAGAGCACTTTGGTCGTATTTTCTTTAACCAAGCCAATATGTCGGCGCAAAGCATCCCACAAATTGCTGTGGTCATGGGCTCTTGTACCGCTGGTGGCGCGTATGTTCCGGCAATGGCGGATGAGTCTATTATCGTTAAAGAGCAAGGCACGATATTTCTTGCCGGGCCACCACTGGTAAAAGCCGCTACGGGTGAAGTAGTGAGTGCAGAAGATTTAGGGGGTGCAGACGTGCATTGTCGCACGTCAGGTGTTGCCGATCATTATGCACAAAATGATCATCACGCCCTAGCAATCGCTCGCAGTGCAGTGAGTAATTTAAATCGTGTCAAACCTGTACAAATGGCCATAAAAGCCGTGCAAGAGCCTGCCTATAGTTCGGAAGAAATTTACGGTATTGTACCAAAAGACCCACGCCAACCTTTCGATGTCAGAGAGATCATTGCCCGAGTTGTTGACGGCAGTAACTTTGATGAGTTTAAAGCGCTATACGGTACCACCTTAGTTTGTGGCTTTGCCCATATTTTTGGTTATCCAGTAGGCATTGTTGCCAATAACGGCATACTGTTTGGCGAGTCAGCACAAAAAGGCGCTCACTTTATCGAGCTCTGTGCTCAACGTAAAATTCCCTTGGTATTTTTACAAAACATCACCGGCTTTATGGTGGGGCAACAGTATGAAGCCGGCGGCATTGCAAAACATGGTGCAAAAATGGTGACGGCTGTAGCAACGGCACAAGTCCCTAAGTTCACACTATTAATTGGCGGCAGTTTTGGTGCGGGTAACTATGGTATGTGTGGTCGTGCTTACGATCCTCGATTCTTATTTATGTGGCCAAATGCACGAATATCTGTGATGGGTGGTGAGCAAGCCGCCGGAGTTTTGGCGCAAGTTAAACGCGATCAAAAAGACAAACGTGGTGAGGTATGGAGCGAACAAGACGAAGCCGCGTTTAAACAACCCATCATTGATGACTATGAACACCAAGGACACCCTTATTATGCCTCAGCACGTTTATGGGATGATGGGGTGATTGATCCTGCAGACACTCGTCAGGTGTTAGGCTTAGCTATTTCTGCATCGTTAAATAAACCGATTAAAGAGACTAAGTTTGGTCTCTTTAGAATGTAGGAGCAAGAATAAAATGCTTTCACATGTTCATATAAAAAGCCTTAGCGAGTACGTCTTATTTGACGTTGACCAGCGCGGCGTGGCTACCGTAACGTTAAACAATCCCGATAAGCACAATGCCTTTGATGACAGCATTATATTTGCCTTAAGCCAGCTATTTGATGCCATTGCTAAATGCAATGACATCAATATTATGGTGCTTGCAGCAACAGGAAAAAGCTTCTCTGCCGGTGCAGACTTAGGCTGGATGAAACGCATGGCGGCGTATACTTATGAAGAAAACTTGTCTGATGCAAACGCCTTAGCACAAATGCTAAGAAACCTGAATTTTTTACCACAACCTACCATTGCCAAAGTACAAGGTGCGGCGTTTGGTGGTGCAGTTGGGCTTGCAAGTTGTTGTGATATTGTACTTGCCAGTGACAAAGCCAGCTTTTGTTTAAGCGAAGTTAAGCTGGGCTTAATTCCTGCCACTATTAGCCCTTATGTTGTTAACGCCATTGGACAAAAAGCCTGTCGGCGCTACTTCCAAACTGCTGAACGGTTTTTTGCTGACAAGGCGCAACAACTTGGCTTAGTTGATGAGATATACCCATTAGCAAGCTTAGATACTGAAGTTGAAAATATGGTGCAAACACTACTAGCAAACGGACCATTAGCGGTACGTCAAGCAAAACAACTGGCCTTTGATGTTGCATATCAAGCCATAGATACTCCTTTAATTGAGATGACAAGCCAACGTATTGCCTCGATTCGAGTCTCAAAAGAAGGTCAGGAAGGACTCGGCGCATTTTTTGATAAACGCCAACCAGCATGGCAAGTTGAATTAACAACACAAACTGGGCAACAAAATACATTAGAGCAAGGCGAAGGATAATATTCATGTTTACTAAAATACTAATAGCCAATCGTGGTGAAATCGCCTGTCGCATCATAAAGACAGCAAGAAAAATGGGCATTTTAACGGTTGCCGTATACTCTGATGCTGATGCGAATTCACTGCATGTTAATATGGCCGATGAAGCGGTCCACATTGGCGGCTCACCTTCGCGCGAAAGTTACTTGTTATCAGAAAAGGTCATCGCGGCGGCAAAACGAACTGGCGCTCAGGCTATTCACCCAGGTTACGGATTTCTTGCTGAAAACGCTGAGTTTTGCCGTATGTGTGCCGATGAAAACATAACCTTTATTGGTCCGCCTGTTGCAGCCATTGAAGCCATGGGCTCAAAATCTGCAGCTAAAAACATTATGGAAAAAGCACAGGTGCCTTTAGTGCCAGGCTACCACGGTGAAGATCAGTCAGAGGCAGTGATTAAAAAAGCCGCCGATGAGATGGGCTACCCTGTATTGCTTAAAGCAACAGCCGGTGGTGGCGGCAAAGGTATGCGACAAATTTGGCATGAAGAAGAGTTTTCAGCCGGTTTTTTAGCGGCAAAACGTGAAGCTAAATCATCTTTTGGTGACGACACTATGCTCGTTGAAAAATACCTTACCCAGCCACGTCACGTTGAAATACAAGTTTTTTGTGACAACCATGAAAATGCAGTCTACCTTTTTGAGCGAGATTGCTCAGTACAGCGTCGCCATCAAAAAGTGATTGAAGAAGCCCCCGCTTTTAACATGAGTGACGAGCTGCGGGCAAAAATGGGTGAATCTGCCATAAAGTCAGCACAAGCCATCGGCTATCGTGGCGCGGGTACCGTTGAATTTTTACTGGATGTTGACGGCGCTTTCTATTTTATGGAAATGAATACTCGCCTACAGGTTGAGCATCCAGTAACTGAATATATTACCGGTCAAGATTTGGTTGAGTGGCAATTGCGTGTTGCCGCTGGTGAAGTGTTACCCAAAACTCAGCAACAATTAACAATTCACGGTCATGCCTTTGAGGCACGCATTTACGCTGAAGATCCAAATAACGACTTTTTACCGGCTACCGGCACCTTGACGTTTTTACAGCCCCCAGTAGAAAGCGAGCATGTGCGCGTTGATACCGGCGTTCGTCAAGGAGATGAGGTCAGCGTATTTTATGACCCTATGATAGCCAAGTTAATTGTTTGGGACGAAAACCGGGAAAAGGCGTTACAGCGCATGGCAAAAGCCTTGTCTGAATATCGTATCAATGGTGTCACCACCAATATTGATTTTCTCTATAATTTAGCCACCAGCAAGCCCTTTATTGACGCAGAAATCGATACTGGCTTTATTGACAAGCACCAAGCATTAATCTTTCACGAAGACGAACAAGCACTTGCTGGTGAGTTACCCATGGCTGCCCTGTATTTAGTGCTAGCGCAAGCGCAAGCTGCACAAAAAAATGCGGCTCATACTAACGACCCTTGTTCGCCGTGGAATATGACCAACGCTTGGCGATTAAATGAAGCGAACATTCATCATATCACCTTAGCTCACAACAACATTGAATACCCGATCACGGTTGAACAAAAGCGTCAAGCCAGTGCTTGTTACTACCTGATTACCGTTGATGGTCAGACTGTTGATTGCCAAGGCAGAATTGAAAACAATACCATTTATACCAGTATTGATGGCTATCGCAGTCACGCCACCATAGCGCAAAATGATAACCAAATTAGCCTCTATCATCAAAATGGTGTGGTGAATTTCACCCATGTATTACCCGACTGCGGTGATGCTAATACTGGTGGCGATCACGGCGGTTTAATCGCACCTATGAATGGCACTATGGTGTCTGTATTGGTTAAAGCCGGCGAGCAAGTAACAGCCGAGCAACCATTGATGATTATGGAAGCCATGAAAATGGAGCATACCATTCGCGCACCGAGTAATGGTGTGGTTGATAGCATTTATTATCATGATGGTGACATGGTTGATGGCGGCGCAGAATTAATTGCTTTCACCCCAGAGGACGCATAATGACTGATAGTTTTTTGTCTAACCTACCCAAGTCGGTAAAAATTGTTGAAGTTGGTCCCCGTGACGGCTTGCAAAACGAAAAACAGGCCATCAGCGCAGACGATAAAATTGCCTTAATTGAGCAGTTAGCTGACGCCGGCCTAAGTTACATTGAAAGCGGCAGTTTTGTGTCTCCTAAATGGGTGCCTCAAATGGCCACATCTAGCGAAATATTTAATCGCTTAACACGCAAAGATAACGTCACTTATGCGGCGCTAACGCCTAATATGAAAGGCTTTGACGCCGCCATCGCGGTTAATGCCAATGAGGTGGCAATATTCGGCGCTGCATCGGAAAGTTTTAGTCAAAAAAATACTAATTGCTCAATTGATGAAAGCTTGCAGCGTTTTATTCCCATAATGCAAGCGGCTAAAGCAGCCAATATTCCGGTACGAGGTTATGTCTCTTGTGTAATTGGCTGTCCTTATGAGGGTGATATTGCCCCCGAACAAGTCGCCAAGGTTGCAGAGCAATTGTACAACATGGGCTGCTATGAAATATCACTTGGCGACACTATAGGTGTCGGCACGCCAAAAAGCGTCAGTGAAATGTTAGCAGCGGTTAGCGCTAAAGTGAGCATCGAAAACCTTGCCGTGCACTTTCATGACACCTACGGCCAAGCATTAAGTAATATTTACGCCGCGCTGCAAATGGGTATTAAGGTAGTCGATAGTGCCATTGCAGGGCTCGGCGGCTGCCCTTATGCTAAGGGTGCATCGGGCAATGTCGCTACAGAAGACTTAGTCTACATGCTAAATGGATTAGGCATTGCAACCGGTGTCAAGCTCGATAAATTGCTTGCTGCGGGCTGGTTTATCAGTGATAAATTAGGCAAAAAGCCTGTCTCTAAAGTATCGGTAGCGTATCGAGCAAAATAACCAAATAACGATCATATATTAAATTAAGCATAAGATAGCAGAAGCAAAGTATCATTATCTGTATCTATTGTGAACAACAACACAAGTATAGTGAGGAGCAAACAATGGCAGGGTTTGACAAAGTGGTGTCAAGTTATGAAGAAGCGATGGCCGGTCTCGAAGACAATATGACCGTCATCGCTGGTGGCTTTGGCTTATGTGGAATTCCAGAAAATTTAATTAGCGAAATAAAGCGCAAAGGCACCAAAGGTTTAACTGTCGTATCCAATAACTGCGGGGTTGATGATTTTGGCTTAGGTATATTACTACCCAATCGGCAAATAAAGAAAATTATCGCCTCTTATGTAGGTGAAAACGCAGAATTTGAACGTCAAATGATGAATGGCGAATTAGAAGTCGAGTTAACCCCACAAGGCACGCTAGCGGAAAAAATGCGCGCCGGTGGTGCAGGGATCCCAGCATTTTATACTGCCACAGGTTATGGTACGCCGGTTGCTGAAGGTAAAGAAGAACGTGAGTTTGATGGCAGGCATTACATATTAGAGCCGGCAATAACAGGTGACTTTGCCATCGTTAAAGCATGGAAAGCAGACCGCTACGGCAATTTAGTGTATAGAAAAACCGCACGCAACTTTAACCCTATGGCCGCCACTGCCGGCAAAATTACTGTGGTTGAAGTCGAGGAAATTGTTGAGCCTGGCGAGTTAGACCCAGATCAAATTCATACACCAGGTATTTATGTTAACCGCTTAATTTTAGGCACCTTTGAAAAACGCATTGAACAGCGCACTGTTCGCAGCGACTCATAATAACAGCTGTTTCTAAGGAGTAATTTATGGCTTTAACAAGAGAGCAACTAGCCCAGCGCGTTGCACAAGAATTACAAGACGGCTATTACGTTAATTTAGGTATTGGGATTCCAACTTTAGTGGCTAACTATGTACCTAAAGGCATGGAAGTGATGCTGCAGTCTGAAAATGGCTTACTGGGCATGGGACAATTTCCCACCGAAGCAGAACTTGACGCTGACCTCATTAACGCCGGTAAACAAACCGTGACCATGGCTAAAGGCGCTTCACTTTTTGACTCTGCCGAGTCATTTGCCATGATCCGTGGCGGTCATGTTGATTTAACGGTTCTGGGCGCCTTTGAGGTGGATGTTAACGGTAATATCGCTTCATATATGATCCCAGGTAAGTTAATTAAAGGCATGGGCGGTGCAATGGATTTAGTTGCTGGTGCCGATAACATAATTGTCACCATGACCCATGCTTCAAAACATGGTGTATCTAAACTCTTAAATAAATGTACGCTACCTTTAACAGGTAAGGGCTGTATTAAAAAGGTTTTAACGGATTTAGCCTTTATTGAAATTAAAGACGGTAAATTTCATTTACTTGAGCGCGCACCCGGTGTGTCGGTTGAAGAGATCATAAGTTTAACGGAAGGTAAGTTAGTTGTTGAAGGTGATATACCAGAAATGACCTTCTAAGTTACGCAGTTAACAAGCACACAGTTGAGGGGCGTTGGCCCCTTTTTTAATGCTCAGTAAAAACAAAAGCTACCTTAGGTCTGCGCGTAAATGTAATTTTAGGTTACGTATAGAAAAATAATAAATCTAGCACGGCCTTTTTAAGCCGCTGAAAACCCTCCCCATGCTTTATCGTATACAATTTGTCACAAATTGATTGCAATATTCAACAGATTTGGTAATACTGAAATTGACAAAGAAAAGGCAAGACACGCGAAAACGTGTTACGCAAAACCACCGGTCTAAGGGTCGATATATTATATCTTCCTATGACAGCGGAGTTACCGTGTTATTAGGTACATCCTGTGGTTTTTTCTTTTATTAACTCTACTTGCATTATAAAAGGTTATTAAAATGAAAAAATTATTACTAGTTTCAACCATGACAGCTTTAACTATGACGTCTATTGTCTTAGCACCGAATGCGCAAGCATCTGACATTGCACAAAGTGTATGTGAGTATGTTGCCGCTGACGATAAGAAACGTATGCGCTCATTCTTAAAGACGAATAAATTAAAAATTCGTAATATCTTTGATGGTATTCAATGTAATGGTCAAAACTTGTTGGAATTTGCTGCTACTAGTGGTTCAGTTAAAACCGGCTCTTTGATGATTAGTAAATTACCAAAGAAAACCGTTTCAGCTAACTTGGCACTTATTCAAAATGGATCGCAACCATTAATCGACGCTGCAAACAAACGCGTTAGCAGCTAGAAGTTTATTTTCCAGTAGGCGTTTATACTTAATGTAAGTTCAATGTTTTACTAGTCAATAATTCTTATGTCATTAAAAAGGCCAGCATTTGCTGGCCTTTTTTTCTGAAAAAATTAAAAGCCTTGCTTTCAACTAGCAACAAAACAAAAAACTGAGTAACATCATGACTCAACAGACAACACTTGCACAATTTGGCAATATTTGTGACCAATAAACGTAGTTATATAGACAGCAATAACGCACTGATTTTAACCGGAGGTGGTGCTCGCGCCGCCTATCAAGTAGGGGTTTTATCAGCGATCGCAAAATTTATGCCTCGTAATCATGGTGTACCTTTTCCAATCATTTGTGGTACCTCTGCTGGAGCAATTAATTCTGCCGCGCTGGCTTGCTATGCTTCATGCTTTCAACTAGGGGTGAAAAAGTTAGAATGGGTGTGGAAAAATTTAGAGCCGAGCCGAATTTATCATAGTGATGCGATGCGAGTTGCTAGCCACCTTATTGCTGGTATTTTAGGAAGCTTTCAGGCCGACTATGCCAATAAAAGCGCACGAAGCTTATTAAATAATACCCCCTTGTGCGAATTACTTGAGTCTGTGGTGGACTTCAATCGCATAGATATTAATATTAAGCGTAAATATCTTGCTGCGGTATCAGTTACCGCGTCAAGCTATAGTAATGGCGACTCGATCAGTTTTTTTCAGTCAGACGACACCATTGCTCCTTGGTTTCGTGCCAAACGACGGGGTGAGCCGACACAGCTAAATAGCCAACACTTAATGGCATCTGCCGCTATTCCGTTAGTATTTCCTTCGGTGAACATAAAGCGCAATCATTTCGGCGATGGTTCGGTGCATCAATTATCACCGTTAAGCCCCGCCATTCACCTAGGCGCTGATAGAATTTTCATTGTTGGTGTCGAGCAACCCAAAGAGCCAATTCATGCATATGTTAACAATCCACACCCGCCAGCAACCGCCGCTATAGCGGGCCATTTGCTCGACTCTATTTTCTCAGATACCTTACAAAGTGATATTGAGCGTATGGACAGGATCAACAACACCTTGGCGTTAATCCCTAACGAGAAGAAAAAACAACACCTTGGCTTAAAACATATTGACTCTTATTTGTTAAACCCCAGTCATAACTTTAATAGAATTGCCGAACAGTATTACCATAAATTACCTATGCCCATCAGGTTATTGCTGCGCAGTATGGGTATTAGTAATGATGCAGAGTCGAGCTTGCTCAGTTATTTATTGTTTGATAAGCATTATTGCAAGGAGTTGATTAATCTTGGCTTTAACGATGCGCTAGAACAAGAAAATAAGATCCGCCAGTTCTTAAACATCTAATGTTCGCCGTTTGCTGTAATCAGCATTAATAACTTGATGAAAATTACAGCGACGTTTGGGCTTTAGCACGCTCACTGCTCACTGCTCACGCCTATTCGCGCTCAGACTAACTAAGGCCCTTCTTGAAGAAAGCGCTCTGCTCGCTCTACGCGCCGAGGTTTACCGCGAACAATTAATGTATCTTCTGGCTGCAAAACGGTATCAGCATCGGGTTGTTCTATTTCTTTCTCTTCACGTCGCAAAGCAATGATGTAAACGCGTCGCTCATTTAAATTTAATGCTGCAATAGTTTGACCACAAGCGTAGGAGTCAGCTGACAATATAATGGCATGGGCAAACTCGATGCGATCAATAGCATCAGCGCTCATATCTGTGTGTTCACCTTGGTAGAATCCATGTAAATGGTTGTAGTGATTTTTGCGCTCTCTTTGCACGCGTCGAAAAATGCGAGAAAAAGGCACGCCGGTTAAAGAAAGCACTTGTGATACTAACATCAAGCTTCCTTCGAGACTTTCTGGAACCACCTCATTGGCACCGGCAGCATGCAGCTCGTTCAACTGATCATCATTACGCGTGCGCACTAATATTGGCACCTCTGGTGCCAATGACCGTACTTTTTGGATCACATCCAGCGACTGCTTGTCATCACCAAAGGCTATCACAACAAGTTTAGCTTTTGAAAGTTGAGCCGCATGGAGTAACTCAGCTTGGCGTGATGAGCCAAATAAGACATTTTCACCCGCTTCTCGCGCTTTACTTGTGCGCAAGGGGTCGATATCAATAGCAACAAAATCGATTGATTCGGGCTTTAAAAATCGACTAACGGTTTGCCCTATACGGCCAAAGCCACAAATAATGACATGATTTTCTAAGCTGACATTCTTGGGCAGTACATCCAAACCTTGCGTGTTAATTTTTTCTTCCTGACTCAACCACAACCCCCAGCTACGGGCATGATTAATCATGTAAGGTGTGATGGCCATGCTCAATACCCCGCTACCGAGCAATATTGCTGCTGTCGTCGCTGATAACAGCTCAACTTGGCTGGCCAGTGCAATTAGAACAAAACCGAACTCCCCCATTTGCGCCAACATAATGCCCGCGGCCCACGCATCTTTAGAAGACTCTCCTGCCCGTTTCGCTAGTATTGCCACAATCAATACTTTAACCACCATAAAACCCACTAACAGCGCCAGAATAAGTAATGGCGAAGAAAACACCACCTCAATATTAAGCTTCATGCCAACAGTGACAAAAAATAAACCCAATAAAATATCGCGATAAGGTCTAATATCGGCTTCGAGCTGATGCTTATATTGGCTCTCACCTAACATCATACCCGCTAAAAATGCACCAAGTGCCATTGAAAGCCCAAACCACTGTGTTAACGCTGACGCCACCAAAGTAACTAATAGTGTTGTCAAAACAAACAGCTCGTCAGTTCTTACTTGGGCAACTAGGTTAAATAGCCTAGGTAGTAGCCACTTGCCAGTTAACAGCAATAAAGACACTACAAAAATGCCTTTTACCAAGGCCGTTAACAAGGCTAAAACAAACGACGAATCTCCATTTTGGGCTAATAAAGGTATGATTATCAACAAGGGCACGACAGCAACGTCTTGAAATAACAACACAGCAACCGACAATTGCCCCGACTTTTTCTTCATGCCACCACTTTCGCTGAGCTGCCGAATAACAATAGCCGTTGATGACAAAGCTAAAATTCCGCCAATAGTTAAAGCAGCGGCAAAACTTTGACCAAACAGCATGGCAGCAAGCATAAACAGTAGCCCGGATATTGCCACTTGCAAACTGCCAACGGTAAACACTAAATGACGCATTGCCAGTAATTTAGGTAAAGAAAATTCAAGCCCAAGGGTGAACAGTAAAAATACAATGCCTAGCTCGGCAAAATGATCATAATCGACATGCTCTTGTGCTAACGCCAAGCCATGTTCACCCACAATAACGCCCGCCACTAAATACGCTAAAATTGCCGGTAATTGTAAGCGCCGAAAAAGCCATACAATTAAAACGGCACTCGACAAAATAGCAAGTAATTCAAGATGGCTTGTCACAAATAGTCCTTTTAGGGTGATAAAATGATAGCGCTT
The DNA here is from genome assembly GCF_002104455.1 of Colwellia chukchiensis. Lineage (GTDB taxonomy): Bacteria > Pseudomonadota > Gammaproteobacteria > Enterobacterales > Alteromonadaceae > Cognaticolwellia > Cognaticolwellia chukchiensis. The sequence goes on from NZ_NBOC01000014.1 coordinate 29,860, forward strand.
GTATAGGTAGCAAGTACCGGCAGCGGAAACAAAAACTTAATATAAGTGTAGCTTTGATGTCCTTGTGTTGTCTAAATGTTTTTCGGTAAGCTGCCAAAAAATGTCGCGTAAAAACGAAGCCTTACTTTCAGCTAAGGAGCGCAGTTTATATCGAGAACACAAAAGCTTTACGCTACGCCGACCATTTTGCTGACAACTCTTAATAATTGGTATTATTATTGCTTAAAAGCTAAAGCAATAATACTAAATTTAGCTAGGAAGAATGATGCGAACTGTTAATGTTGTAAACCACCCAAATACAAAGTTTAATGCTTTCACATTATTTCAACATAATGACAAAAAAAGCCAACGTAACTTAGCCATATTGGAGCGCCTACAAACAACACTAGATATTAAGCAGCTCATTGATATTTTTGCCACAGAAGTTGCAAAATATCTCAACTTTTCTGGGCTTTACTTTAAGCATGCTGAGATCAGTGTCACCGCAAAAGGCAGTCGTGCTGGCAAAGTCGAACGCCAATTTGAATTAAGACTAAATGAATGTTTTTTTGGCATTATCACTTACAGTGTCAATAGCCCAATCAGCCTAGATAATTATAAAGTACTGAACGAATTGCACCATTTACTGCTAAACCCTTTAAATAACGCTGTGCGCTATCACCAAGCAATGCAGTTAGCAATGCAAGATGCCCTGACACAATTGGGTAACCGTCGACATTTTGACGAAGAAATCAAACGTACAATGGCACAAGCGATTAGACGTCAAAGCCGTGTTGGTTTAATACTGTGTGATTTAAATAAGTTTAAAGCCATTAATGACTCCTTTGGCCACACAGTAGGCGATAATGTACTGATTCACTTTGCCGATGCTCTAAGGCAAAGTATTCGTGACGCTGATTGCATTTTCCGTTTTGGTGGTGATGAGTTTGCCATCATAGTTTGTGATGCATCACCGCAATCGCTATCAGCAATTGAGCAAAGAATTCAACATGCAATCGCACAAGATGCGCTATTAGCGCAATATAAAGTCGGCTGTGGTTTAGGGCTAGCCTTAATGAATAATGCCGATAGTGAAAACAGTTTATTTGAACGCGCCGATAGTGCACTCTATCGCCAAAAAATGACCATGGCCCATAAGCTCAGTATTGTTGCCTTGCGCTAGCCAGAGCGCGTAACCAATTATCAGCTAACAAGAAAATAAACGCTTATCGCGGCAAGTTACTATAGCCTGCGTTATTCAGCTCGAAAGCGTTCGTAACGCTTGTAACTTTTCATCTGGCGTAGCGCCTACATATAAGCGGCAAATACGTACCGCTTGCGCAAAGTTTTCTTTGCCAAGTTTTGCCAGTATTTGCTTTAGCAGCCCACTATCTAAACTAAAAGTTCGGCTAAAGTGGTCAATTGCATGCTCAAGGCTAGGATAACAGACACCATCAAACTGAAAGTCATTGCGACCTTCTTCGGTTACCACATCAATACCGTCAACAACCAAAGGCCAGCCCATAAAATTCAACCGAGCTTTTGCCACTTGATACATAAACCAAGCACTTTTTTGAAACCCCGCAAAATTTCCACCTTCAAATCCCGCATTGGCAAGCGCTTCTTCAGTCCAATTTAACCCGATTGCTAAATCTTTTTGGTACTTTTTCATAAGGGCTTTTTTCACTTGGCGTTGAACCTGCCAAATACTATCTACTGCAGCTTGTTTAGCCATATCAGTGCATTCAACACAACTAGGTATCGTTAACTTTGGGTGTTGGCAGTCCAACACGATATGGTGTTGATCAGGAAAGGTAAATGCGTCAGCGGCTGGTTCGGCACAAAACCAGCACTGATAACGGTATTGAAACGGTATTTCAACAAAGTTTTTATGCTCTGTCATAACAGTGTCTTTAAAATAAACGCCAATTGCGACTAGCGTTTCTTTTTAGCGGTTTTAGTTTTAGCCCGCTGCGATTTTGCTCGTCGCTTTGCCGCAGGCTTGGCATTTTGCTTTTTGCGCGCCAACATCTGATTTTTCTCTTGTGTTGCCTGATAGCGACTTTTTTTCAACGGTGCATCTTCTTTCGCATCATAATGTGCTGGTAGCGGCCTATCTAACTCATAGCCAGGGAGTACGATGCGCTCAAATTTCCGGCCAATTAAAGCTTCAATATTATCCAAAAACTGTTCATCTTTCGGACTGACAAGTGATATCGCTGTACCTGATTTCCCAGCCCGGCCGCTGCGACCAATGCGATGCACATAATCTTCAGCTAAAAATGGTAAGTGAAAGTTCACCACATAAGGCAAATCACTGATATCGAGTCCGCGCGCGGCAACATCTGTCGCGACAAGCACTCTGACACTACCAGCCGTAAATTTTTCTAATGCTTTATTGCGTGCGCCTTGGCTTTTATCACCATGGCATAACGCGGTTTTTATGCCATCAAGCTCCAACTCTTTTGCCAGTATGTTGGCGCTTTCTTTGGTGCCCGCAAACACCAATACTTGTTGCCAGTTGTTGACACCAATAATTTCGGACAGCAGCTCGGCTTTTCGCGTTTCTGAAACCCAATATACTGATTGCTTTACCTTGCCAGATGTCGCATTTTGTTTGGCTACGGCAATCGTTTTAGGGGTTTTTAATAGCTTTTTGGCTAACGTTTTCACTTTGTTAGAAAATGTGGCGGAAAACATCATGGTTTGGTGTTTTGCTTTGATCAATGAGACGATTTGCTCAATGTCCTGATAAAACCCCATATCCAGCATACGATCGGCCTCATCTAAGACCAAATATTTGACTTGCGACAAATCGACGTTGCGTTGCTCAAGATGTTCAAGCAAGCGGCCTGGTGTTGCAACCAAGATATCGACACCACTTTTTAGCATCTTAATTTGCGGCGGCATATTGACGCCGCCAAAAACCACCCCAGAACGTAAGGGTAAATACTCACTGTAGGCTTTTATATTCTTTGCTACTTGTGCCGCCAATTCACGCGTTGGCGTTAAAATTAATGCATTTACCGTACTGGTGCTATCAAAGCCGTCAGCGTTTATCTTGACATCTTTTGCTAAGGCATCGAGGATTGGCAAAGTAAACGCTGCGGTTTTTCCAGTGCCTGTTTGTGCGCTTGCTAATACATCAACGCCAGTGCGAATAACCGGAATAGCTTGTTGTTGGATTGGGGTTAAAGTTTTATACCCGCAAGCCTTTACCGCCTTGAGTAAATTCGCTGAAAAACCAATTGCATCCACACTCATTACTTCACCATTTTTTATATTATTGTCAAGAAGGCAGTCACTAAATCGAGCGCGCCAAAATATTAAGGCGCGCATTATAGCAGCTTTGTTATCGCTAAGTGTTATAAAAGTTGCAAGCGCTGTCGTTGGTTACTTTTTTGACCATACGCCCTGACTTAAATTAAAGCCTTGATGCTCTTTCTCATCGGGCTGGTAAGTGGGCAACACGCCTTTATCTTGCTGGCTATGATAGTCTTTGGTAATTTTCACCACCACTTTTGATAACATAAATAAGGCCGTAACATTTACCACTGTCATTAAGCCGGTCGATAAATCCGCTAAGGCGATGACTTCGGGTAATGTCGCAACCGAGCCAAAAACTAGCATGAATAAAAAGCCAATGCGTAAAAACCACTTTCCTAGTCTATTGTCCATTTTTAAATACTTTAAATTGTTATCCGCATAAGCAAAGTTAGCGACTATCGAGGTAAAAGCAAATAGCAATATCGCTATGGTAATGAAATCACTGCCCCACGCTCCCACTTGATGCGCTAGCGCTTGTTGGGTTAATTGAATGCCTTCAGCTTGACTTGCGCTATCATGAAATAACAAAATTAAGATTGCCGTACAAGAGCAGATCACTATGGTGTCAAAAAATACCGCGAGCATTTGCATATAGCCTTGTGAAACCGGATGAGGTGGAAAAGGCACCGCTGCCGCAGCAGCATTTGGCGCGCTGCCCATGCCTGCCTCATTTGAGTATAAACCTCGCTTAACCCCTTGAACTATAGCAGCGCCGACTAAGCCACTCCCCGCCTCTTTTAAACCAAAAGCTGAGCTAAAAATATCACTTATAATCATCGGCACTTTTGACAAATTCATCCCAATCACGCCAATACAAACAAATATATAAAGTAAGCCCATAAAAGGAACGGTTAACTCAGCAAAACGAGCAATATTTTTTAAACCGCCAAAAATAATCAATGCTGCGGCAATAGTAATAACAATACCGGTATACAAGGGATTAAACCCATACGAGCCATTAAAGGCACTGGTGATCGAGTTAGCCTGCACGGCACTAAACACAAAGCCATAGCCGAAAAATAAACAAAGTGAAAAGGTTACTGCCAGCTTTTTGTTGTTTAGGCCTTTGCTCATGTAATAAGCGGGGCCACCACGAAAATTGCCCATGCTGTCGCGCTCTTTATATAACTGACCAAGCGTACTCTCAGCAAATGCTGTCGCCATACCGACAAACGCAATAAGCCACATCCAAAACACTGCGCCAGCACCACCGAGTGATATAGCAACGGCAACCCCCATTAAATTACCTGTGCCGACGCGTGCCGCCAATGATGTACACAAGGCTTGAAATGATGATATTCCATGGCTCGAACGTTTTCGACTCGACTTTAAAATGCTAAACATGTGAAAAAAGCGCGTAATTTGCAGCCCTTTCAAACGAAATGTAAACCAAATACCACAGGCACTTAGTAAGTAAATTAAAATACTGCCCCACAAATAACCATTTATGGTTCCCACCCAAAGTTCAATGATACTGGGTTCAATAACATCTGCTGCCACCGCAATTATCTCCGTAGCTAATAAAAAAATAACCTTCGCTTCATTAGTTTATTTCTACTGGCTAGATTGAGCTAAAAGCCATTATTTAAAAAGGGGAATAAATATGACGTATCGGCACACAAAAGTTATTGTGTGTAGTTAGGTCGCAGTAGAAATAGCTAATAATGTATTTAGCGTACAGCTTATCAAAGTTTTTAAGCCCATAAAGCACTTTGTGCCCGTATCAGGTAAATAGCAGCCATAAAAAATGCCAGTATCAACTACTGGCACTTATCATGCTCGATTTCTTATTGGCGAAATAGCCTAAGCTGCACTACAAGGCTTTAAAAATTTCTTCAACAGAGTCTTTCGCATCACCAAATAGCATTTGCGTATTGTCTTTAAAAAACAGCGGATTTTGCACGCCAGCATAGCCCATGTTCATCGAGCGTTTAAACACTACCACATTTTTAGCATGCCAAACTTCTAGCACTGGCATACCGGCTATTGGGCTAGACGGGTCTTCTGCAGCGGCAGGATTAACCGTGTCATTGGCGCCTATTACTAACACCACATCGGTTTCAGGGAAGTCATCATTAATTTCTTCCATCCCTAATACGATATCGTACGGTACTTTCGCTTCCGCTAAGAGTACATTCATGTGCCCAGGTAATCGCCCCGCTACCGGATGAATGGCAAAGCGCACATCGACACCGTGCCCTTTTAGCGCCTGTGTTAGTTCGTAAACCGGATATTGCGCTTGGGCAACTGCCATACCATAACCTGGGGTAATAATCACCGACTTAGCATTTTTTAACATATCAGCTACTGCCGCAGCATTGGTTTCTACATGCTCGCCGTAGTCAGTATCATTATCAATTACAACGTCTGTACCAAAGCCACCTGCTATAACACTAATAAATGAACGATTCATGGCTTTACACATGATATAAGATAGGATCGCCCCTGAAGAGCCCACTAATGCGCCAGTAACAATTAATAAATCATTGCTAAGCATAAAACCTGCGGCAGCGGCTGCCCAACCTGAATATGAGTTAAGCATAGAAACAACCACCGGCATATCTGCGCCACCAATAGATGCCACTAAATGCCAACCAAAAACCAGTGCAATAATGGTCATGATATACAACAAACTGTTACCACCACCTTGCTCAACAAAGCTGATCATTAACAACAGGGATACCACACCCGCCGCTAAATTTAATTTATGGCGATGGGGTAACATCAACGCGGCAGAGTTTATTATGCCGCGTAGCTTGCCAAAGGCGACAACTGAGCCAGTAAAGGTTACAGCGCCAATAAAAACGCCAAGAAATACTTCAACTAAGTGAATATTGGTTGCCATTTGTTGACTGTCGGTTAACGTGGCCAAAGGTGAATGATCCATTTCAAAGTAGCTATTATAGCCAACTAAAACTGCCGCTAAACCGACAAAGCTATGGAGAATTGCCACTAACTCTGGCATTTGGGTCATTTCCACCTGCTTTGCTAACCGCAAGCCAATTAACGCACCTATGACCATAGTGACAAAAATAATCCATACATTATCAACACGGGGATCGGCTATGGTGGCAATTAACGCGATTGCCATACCAACAATACCGTACCAGTTACCGGTTTCAGCGGTTTGCTGCTTACTTAACCCCGATAAACTGAAAATAAATAATAGCGCTGCGACAATATAAGCCGCACTGATTAAACCTTGAGAAAATTCCATTATGTTGTCCTTACTTTCTAAACATTTTTAACATGCGTTTAGTGACAACAAAGCCACCGACAATATTGATTGTTGCAATCAAAATGGCAATTCCCGCCAGCGCTTGTATTACTGGGTTATCGTTACCCACTTGTAAAATGGCGCCAACAATAATAATGCCTGATATTGCATTAGTCACACTCATCAGTGGCGTGTGTAGCGAATGACTCACATTCCAAACCACGTTGTAACCAATAACACAAGCGAGCACAAATACGGTAAAATGCGATAAAAAGTCAGCCGGTGCAACGCTAGCGACCCAAGCAAACAGTATCGCGCCCGCCGCCATTAACGCATGTTTTTTAGTTTTGCTCATGGGCTCATCGGCTTTAATTTCAGCCTTGCGCGCAGGCTCAGCGCTTACTTTGGCAGCAGGAGCTGCACTAACTTGTATGGGTGGTGGTGGGAAGGTAATTTCATTGCCTTTAACCACTGTCATGTTACGAATAACCACATCATCAAAATCTATGGTTAAGGTGCCATCTTTGTCTTTACAAAGTAGCTTTGCCAAGCTGACTAAGTTGTTGGCGTACAATTGCGAAGACTGATTAGGCAATCGCGACACGAGATCGGTATAGCCAATCACTTTAACACCGTCTGCATTAACCACTTTACCTGCTTGTGTTAACTCACAGTTTCCCCCGCCAGCGGCGGCTAAATCAACAATAATGCTGCCGGTTTTCATCGATTCCACCATGGCCGCTGTGATCAGCTTAGGCGCTGGCTTACCAGGGATCATGGCGGTGGTTATAATAATATCAACATCTTTTGCCTGCTCAGCAAATAGTGCCATTTCAGCATCAATAAAGGCTTGGCTCATTTCTTTCGCATAGCCATCACCAGAGCCGGTATCTTCGGGCTCTTGGTAGTCAAGCTCGAGGAACTCAGCGCCCATACTTTCAATTTGCTCTTTAACTTCGGGGCGGGTATCAAAGGCACGAACAATAGCGCCTAAGCTGCTCGCGGTGCCAATAGCGGCAAGTCCAGCGACTCCAGCACCAATGATCATCACTTTTGCCGGTGGCATTTTGCCCGCAGCGGTGATTTGCCCAGTTAAAAAGCGACCAAAATGGTGGGTTGCTTCAATCACAGCGCGATAACCGGCAATGTTGGCCATTGAACTCAACGCATCCATTGATTGGCTACGGGTCATTCTAGGCACCATCTCCATGGCCAATGTGGTAATTTGTTTTTCTTTCAGTGCGGTAAGTAATTCGTCATTTTGCGCTGGCGCAATAAAGCTGATCAGGTGCGCTTGATCTTTCATTTGCGCTATTTCTTCAAGAGAAGGCGGATTAACTTTAAAAATGATATCCGACTGCCATACGTCTTTTTTGCTTTTGACACTGGCGCCTGCATCAATAAACTCTTGATCAGTAAAGCTTGCCTTGGTGCCACAACCTTTTTGTATATGTACTTCAAAACCAAGCTTGAGCAAGGCGGCAACTGCCGTTGGCGCACTTGCAACTCGGTTTTCACCCGAGACTGTTTCTTTTGGTATACCAATAATCATATATCACCTTTTTAATCATTAAAAATACCATGGCAGATACTCTACAGCGCGTTATGCTACGACTATTGGGTACAATAGGTATTTCATTCGACTTTAACGTTGAGTTTTATACTAGCGTTAAAATTATTATTATAATTATATCAATCGGACTAATTTATTGATGCGCTTGTCACTTTTATGCTTGGTGTTATAGCGCACAATGTGACCAACAATTAGCCATTTGCTCAAACTTAACCATGAGTTGATACGCTTAATGTTTTACCATTAATTGTTTGATTTTCATACATCAAGCTTGTTTATTTTCATTATAAAGCCAGCATCAAAACGTAATAAAGGCATGCTAAGGTCTAGTTTGCTTTCAGCAAAAAATAACGTAAGTTAGCCCAAGCAGGTAATTAAGTTTAAGCACTCGTTACCTTCTCTAAATAGCTTAAAAAAGTTAAAACTCGATAAGGAAATAGCCATGATTTACCGGTTAGCAGATATTAGCCCGACACTGCATGACAATAATTTTATTGCCCCCAATGCCACCATAATTGGCGATCTTGTCTTAGGCGAGCATGCCAGCGTTTGGTTTAATGTTGTCATTAGAGCCGATATGGCGAAGATAACTATTGGTGAAAATACTAATATTCAAGATGGGTCAATTTTGCATGTTGACGCTGACTACCCTATGACCATAGGTCGTGATGTTACTATAGGTCACAAAGTCATGCTTCATGGTTGTACAATTGGCGACAACACACTCGTGGGTATGAATGCTGTTATACTCAATGGTGCTAAGATAGGCAAAAATTGCTTAATAGGCGCAAACAGTTTAGTGACAGAAAACATGCAAGTACCCGATGGCCACTTAGTCTTGGGCTCGCCGGCAAAAGTGATCAAAGCCTTGGATGAGTCTACACGCGCGCAATTTCAACAATCTGCGGCGCACTATGTAGAAAATGGCCAACGTTATTTACAAACATTATCTGAGATTAACTAGAGCTTAATAGCAAAATAATGACCATAGTCGGCATGACTTTAAATTTTAAAGTTAGCCGGCTATTGATGCCAAAGTGTTAATTGCCCTATCTGTAAGCGTCAATAGCAAGCGCGAAAGGTAATATTAACAAGCCAAGCAAATAAAAAAACAAGCAACGACACATGCGCTAACGCCAAGATGTCGCAACTGATCAACGATTGGTGCCTAACTTAGTCTATATCGTGTAATGGCCACAATACGATGTAGTCTTCAAAATCCTCAAGTTCAACGTCATTATCTTTAATGACTTTACCTCGGACCGACATGCCTGCTTGGTGCATCGCCGACTTTTTACCATGGTGCAATAGTGGGTGCCACGAGGGTATTCCCCGCCCTTCTTTCAAGCGTCGGTAGGTGCAACTGGGCGGCATAAAAAATACATCATCTAAATTCTCTTGCGTTAACTGCACGCAATCAGGCACTAGCTCTGTGCGCTGTTCATATTTCGAGCATTGGCAACTTTTATCATTTAGCAAGTGACAAGCAATGTTCGAATAACTCATTTGCTCACCTTGAGCAATATGTGTGGTGGGCTTTAGCTCTGTTTCGTCTGTGGTATTTTCATCATCAATAAATTTATGTAAACAACACTTAGCGCAACCATCACATAAAGACTCCCATTCTGCACGGGTCATTTGTGCTAGGGTCTTAGTCTGCCAAAAAGGTTCAACCTTCGTTTTGGTCTTTGCTTTTGACGGCGAGTGCTTATTTTTTTTACTCATAGCTTTACTTTTCTGGCTTAGTGAATAGGTGGAAATTTAATGTGATCAGACAAGTGGCCAACTGAACTAACAAAATAATAGGACAAATTCCAATGCATCAAGCTTTTATAGTTATCGTAAGCTAAATAAGCACGACCTTGTTCACCATCCGGAAAAACTAGCGCTGCTTTTATGTCTACCTGCGGTAAATTAGTGCCATCGGTGCGGCGAACCCCTAATGCTTGCCATTGGGCAAGTGTTTTTTCACTTTTTGCCCAAGCTTTCAACCAGTTTTTACGACCACCAGTGCGCTGCGGAATCGCTAATGAGTTATCAAAGTCTGCGGGAAGTTTTACTTGACGGCCCCAAGTAAGTTCGTCATTCCAACCTTCTTTTTTCAAATAATTCGCCATTGATGCAAAAACATCTGCTTGATTGCCCCAGATATCTTTTTTACCATCGCCATCACCATCAACGGCGTAAGCAATAAACGAGGTGGGCATAAATTGATTTTGCCCCATAGCGCCCGCCCAAGAGCCTTTCATGTCAGCAATGTCAATATGGCCGTCTTTTAATATCTTTAATGCCGCCCATAACTGCCTTTTAAAAAACGCTTCTCGGCGCCCCTCATAGGCTAGAGTTGATAATGCGGAAATCACATTATAGTTACCCATAATTTTACCAAAATTAGTTTCTAAGCCCCAAAGAGCAACAATAAAGCGCGCTTGCACGCCGTATTCATCAGCAATTTTATGCAACAAATCTTGATGTTCTTTATATTTTGCGCGAGCTCTTTTTATTTTCCAATCGGGTAAACGTTTCGGCAAATAAGTATCAAGCGTTTCAACTTTTTCGGGTTGATTTCGATCCGCTTTTACCGCGCGCTGATGAAAAACTACATTCGCAAACGATTTATCAATGAGAGCTTGTTCAAACCCCTGACTTAACGCTTCTTGCTTAAGTTTAACTAGGTAGTTTTCAAAGCCTGCTTGCGTTAACTTAGGCGCTGGTTCTGCCGCCACGCTCGTTTGAGCTAGCACGACTAAGCACAACGCCATTGACCATTGTTTAACCTTACTTAACCCGCCCATGATTATTTTTCACCTGTCTTTTGCTGAGTTTGTTTGATTGTTTTTAAGTGTGTTTTTAACAAGTCTTCTTCCGGCGGCGTTAGTTGTAAATAGTAGCCTTGCTCAGTTAAAGCTGCTTTCACTTTATCAAGCTCAGCAAAGCCAAGCTTTTCTTTGGTGGCCAAATTGACCAGTGTAACTAATTCGGGTTTACCAAACATTTTCATCAATGCTTCTGGCACCGCTGAAAAGTCATCTCGTTGGTTAATAAATAGGTAAGTTTGTGCTTTTTTGGCACTTTTATAAATACTACACAGCATAATGGAGACCTATGATAAATGAGGTTATTGAAGTATTAATGTCACCTGCTATGTTAGCAAGCAATTGACGGTTATCACAGCGATATGAAGCCTAATTAAGCTTATCTTTTTTTTAAAATAAATTAGGGTATGTTGATCTTTCATGATTATTTATACCGCGACTTGTTTGGTATTTAGACAAGGCCGAGCATGTAACACCTAGCTAGCGACACGAATAGGTGAGAACGCCGTATAAATACCAGACAAGTCCTGCCTTTAGCCACGTTTAAACCCGAAAAGATCAACAGCGCTTATACCGCAGTATAGTTATTTTCTACGAAGGCGAGCAGTTTATCGCCAAATAAGTTTTTACGCCAACCCCGCATAATATCCACTAAATGCAAGTGATGCTCGGCGCCGTTTAACTTGTAATACCAAGATAAAAATTGATTGATTTGTTTTTTTGATGCTAGATTTTCTGCCAGTAAGTTTGTTTCGCTGCTTAATTCATTTAAGTAACTTTTCACTTTCTTAAAGTTTTGTTTATACCCCGGGTATTCATCAAGTCGGACGATGGCTTTAGGTAACGCCACGTTTTTTTCTGCATTAATGCGTTTAAGTACCGACAACATGGCATTGCCTTTATGGCGAATATCGAGTGCTTCTACCCCTTCAATTTTTGCCATAATAGCGACACTTTCTGGGTTAACTTTTGCTAATCCGAGCAAGGTATGATCTTTGGCAATAAAGCCTATGGGGCGATCTTTTTGTTTCGCTTGCTGATAGCGCCAAATAGCCAGTTGTTGTAAACGATATAGCTGCGCTGAGTTTAGTCGCCAAGCCAGTTTAATATTGCGATAGAGCTGGCTTTCATCGGTTGCTGTAAATTTACGCTCTATCATCAGCGCACTTTCTTCTTTTGCTGCCGCTAACCAACCTGCTTTTGTAATATCAGCTTTTAGCGCAGGTATTATATTAAACAGATGTTCAACATCGCCAGCAGCATAACTCAGTTGCTTCTCTGTTAATGGTCGTTTCATCCAGTCAGTACGAGATTCTGACTTATCAAGCTCAATGTCGCTATAATGGGCAATCATCGCCGCATAACCCATCGAAATGCCGTGACCTAAAAATGACATGATAATTTGGCTGTCAATTAAGTTAACAGGTCGGCATTGACCAACACATAGAAAAACCTCTAAATCTTCAGAGCAAGCGTGGAGCACCTTTTCAATATTTGGGTTTGCTAATAATTGCCAAAATAAGGATAAGTCTGGCACTGCGATGGGATCAATTAGCGCTAGGGTTTTACCGTCATTGATCTGGATAAGACCTAGTTTCGGGTAAAAAGTACGTGTTCGCACAAACTCAGTGTCAATGGCAAGCACTTTGGCTTGGCTGAAACTTTGAAAAACTGATTGTAATAACGCAGGAGTGTCGACGTAGATTCTTTTAGGTGTTGCTTGCACGTATTGTCCTATTTAAACCATATACTGATAAACGACGTTCGAAGCCTTTCGCATGCGATTAGCGATTCGAACATTTTTGTTCAATTACGATAACGTATTTTGTCATCAATGCCAAAATGATACGCCATAGCACAACCTGCACTTTTACCTCAGACATTTACTCTGCTTGTAAAAGTGCTAGTTTCAACGACATAAAGAGATTAACGTCTACGCCTGGTGGTTTGCTGATGGCGATGCTGATGCTTTTTCACCGAACGGCGAATTCTTCTGCTTTTCGCGTTATCCATGGCTTTTTCATCGACTTTAACTTTACTTTGCGTTTCAGGAGGTAAGTCCACTAACTTGCGGTAGTAATTAACATCCTGTAAATTCAATTCCGTCCAACCACCTAACGGTAGTTGTCGCTTCATTTCCATATCACCGTATCTGACACGTATTAAACGACTGACTTGCACATCTTGGCTTTCCCATAAGCGACGCACTTCACGGTTTCTTCCCTCTGAAAGCACCACATGAAACCAATGATTTCGTCCTTCGCCGCCACGGTAGGTGATTTTTTGAAATTTTGCAGGACCATCTTCAAGCTTGACGCCATGTCTTAAGGTTTGCAGCATAGCTTCATTAACTTCACCAAAAACGCGCACCGCATATTCGCGCTCAACTTGCTTTGACGGGTGCATCAGTCGATTTGCCAATTCGCCATCTGTGGTAAAAAGCAGCATGCCTGAGGTATTAATATCTAAGCGCCCTACGGCTATCCAACGACTACCTTCAAGTTTAGGTAAACGGTCAAATACCGTTGGACGACCTTCGGGATCTTTGCGAGTACACATTTCACCTTCGGGCTTGTTGTACATGAGTACACGGCATATATCGTCTGTTGGCGGCTTTAGTTTGACTTGATGACCGTCAACGCGAATCAGCTCATTGCCCTCGACACGATCGCCTAAATAGGCGGTTTTGCCATCAACACTGATACGACCTGCGCTAATATAACTTTCCATTTCTCGCCGCGAGCCAATACCGGCACGGGCTAATACTTTTTGTAATTTTTCAGACATAGGTCTTCACTCTCTTACGTCAGTAACTTGATGAAAGCTTTGCGGCTTCCACTACGTCTCTGTCTCTTTAAGTTTGGGGCTATAACACCCCTGTAATTTACTGGCTATTTTGCTGCCACGTCATCATGGCGTTTTTAACGTTCAAGCTCCGCCAATGGCATTAATTCTGGTAACTGCGCTAATGAGGTTAGCGAGAAATAGTCCAAAAACTCTTGTGTGCTTGCATATAATACCGGCCGACCCGGTACTTCTTTGTGGCCAACCGTTTTAATCCAGTTTCTTTGCATCAAGGTTTTAATAATTTGGCTGCTTAGTGCTACGCCGCGAATGTCTTCTATTTCACTCCGCGTAATCGGTTGTTTATAGGCAATTAACGCTAAAGTTTCTAACGTTGCCCGCGAATATTTCGGCGCCTTCTCTTTATATAAGTGCGCTAAATCTGTACTTAGCTCGCTCGGTGTTTGAAATCGATAACCTGATGCTACTTTTTTTAATTCAATACCGCGGCCTTGATAATGCGCGGCAATGTTTTTAATTATATCACGAATACGCAAATTGCTAACACGATATTCTATTAAAAGCTCACGCTTGAGGGTTTGTACTGACACAGGTTTATCGGCGATAAATAGAGCCGCTTCCACTAAACGTGTGAGCTTGTCATCATCGATATCTAGATGGCGAAATTTATCTGCTGTCATGTGCTTTTATTCCCTTGCTTAAGACTGAGGTAACGCGATCCGTATTTCGCCATAAACATGTGTTTGAATACAAGTAATTAGCGACTCTTTTATCAGCTCAAGAATCGCTAAAAATGTTACTACCACCCCTTGTTTTCCTTCGTTTAAGGTAAACAAATCACTAAAGTTACAATAATTTTGCGGGTTTTTCGTATCATTGAGGATAGCCATGATTTTTGCCATACGTTCTCGTGTAGATAGCGCCTCTTTTTGGATATGATGATGTTGATAGGCTTGCGTGCGCTTAATCACCCCTTGCAACGCCGCTAGCAACTCAGTTAAGTCAACGTCAGTATCAACAACTTTAGCGACAAAGTTATCCGCTAGCTTGACCTTAGCAATAAAAACATCGCGCTCAACGCGAGGAATTGTGTCAAGATTCTCAGCAGCGTTTTTAATGACTTCATATTGTTGCAGTTTCCTGACTAGCTCAGCTCTCGGATCGGCCTCTTCCTCTTCAACTGCTTGTTTGGGTAATAAAAGCCGGGATTTTATTTCCGCTAGAATTGACGCCATCACTAAATACTCAGCCGCTAGTTCTAACTTACTGTCTTTCATAAGTTCGACATAATTCATGTACTGAGTGGTAATAGGCGCTATGGGTAAGTCTAAAATATCAAATTTTTGTTTGCGAATTAAATACAGCAGTAAATCCAGTGGCCCTTCAAACATTTCCAGAATAATTTCTAATGCATCAGGGGGAATAAATAAGTCTTGTGGCTTTTCAACGATCGCTTCACCATGTAATACCGCAAACGGTAATACTTGCTGTAACATAACGCCAGATTTGCCATTGTTTTGTTGTGCAACGGGAGCTTTTTCCGCCATGATATTTTACGATACTCTCGTTAAAGGTTAAGGGTTAGTAGCGCTTTAGTATTTTCCGAACTGTTTTTCTCGCTATTGAAATGGCTCAACATCCCCTTCACCAACGCGAATAATTTCTACCTCATCATTGGAAAAATCAATCACTGTGGTGGGGCGCTCACCTAAATGACCACCATGAATAATCAGGTCCACTTGGTGTTCTAAAATATCGCGAATATGTTCAGGGTCAAACTCTGCGGTATCAGCGCCAGGCATTAATAAAGTGGTTGACATAATAGGCTCGCCTAACTCTGCTAACAATGCTTGGGCAATATGATTATTAGGCACGCGAATACCTATGGTTTTACGCTTTGGGTTTAATAATCGCTTTGGTACTTCTTTTGACCCCTTGAAAATAAAAGTATACGGGCCTGGGGTATTATTTTTCAATAACCGAAAAGCGCTATTATCAACACGGGTATAAACCGATAATTCCGATAAATCACAACACACTAAGGTAAAGTTATGGGCTTTATCTATTGAACGGATATTACAGATGCGATCTAATGCTTTTTTGTCACCAATATGACAACCTAAGGCATATCCTGAATCCGTTGGATACACAATCACGCCACCTTGTTTAATGATAGCCGCGGCTTGTTTCATTAATCGCCCTTGTGGATTATCGGGATGTACATAAAAAAATTGACTCATAAAGCGCTCCAACTGAAAACTATAGGGTTATTATAAACTGTCATTAAATAACTAATTCAAGGCTTTTGATTGCCAAAGTTGCCAAATGGGCTTGGCATGCTCAGGCATGGTTAAATTTCGCCCTAATTCACTCCAACGACTTGGCTGGTGAAAATCAGAGCCCATAGATGCATGTAAATCGTATTCCTGACAAAAGCTTAGCATCAATTTTCGTTGTTCGTTATTCATTTGCGGTAGCACCACTTCTAAACCATCACCAGCAGCGGCCTTAAAGTCTACAATTAGGCGCCGCAGCCATTTACTGGTTAAGTCATAACGTATCGGATGTGCCATAACGGCAACGCCACCGGCGGCGTGAATTGCAGCAACCGCATCGGCAATACTGCACCATTGGGGTTTAACATAAGCGCGTTTTCCTTTACCAATATATTTATCAAATGCCGCTTGCATTTTACTCACCACACCGCGTTGTAAAAGTACTTTGGCAAAATGGGCGCGGGTAATTGAGCCTGCTCCGGCTAAAGTTTTGGCATCAGCATAAACATTATCAAAGCCACATTTAGCCAGTTTTTCCCCCATGGCGATGGCGCGATTTTCTCGGTGCTGCTGCTGTTGTGTGATTAACGTTTGTAGCGCGTTATGGGTTGGTATGATATTTAAACCAACAATGTGAATTTCAAAGCCTTGCCATTGGCTCGATATTTCAATGCCGTTGATTAAGGTTATCGGCAGTTGGTTTTCCACTATTGTTTGCTGGGCACTTACTAAGGCATCAACGCTGTCATGATCTGTGATCGCTAATACGTCAATTTGCAAGTTAACCGCCCGTGCAATAAGCTCTGGTGGCGTTAATGCACCATCAGAGCAACGGGTGTGACTGTGTAAATCAACCCTTAGCGTTGAAAAATCTTGCTTATTTGTTAAATCAGTGGTTGACATCATTACGCGAATCGGTTCTTCTATAGGGGCTTAGCATTGCCTAGTCAAATTAACATGACTATTTTAGGCAAGTGAATAACACAATTTTACTGAGATAAAACCCATAATGATACAAGTAAAACTAACTATTTCTCTGATTTGGTGGTGGCATAACTCAACATAGCTGGGTTGTGAGCTTTACTTGTAAGTAAAAATATCGAAAACCCGCACTCTTTTGCGGGTTTTTTGCTTTTAATTAATTGAAAAACATACTGGAATTAAAATGTTACGCATTAAAGTTAAACGTTGGTTTTTATGGTGGCTATTGCCCATTTACGCTGGATGACCGTTATAAATATTACTATGTTTAGGAATACCTATGAGCAACAACCAAGATAAAAATACCGATAATACGCAGCATAAGTCTGCTATAGAACATCAGCAAGTTGGTGCAGTCGTCACCTTAACTGCGCAAGTAAACTATCAAAGCGATCCGCTTGCCCTCTTTCATCGCCTGTGTGCGAATAAAGCCAATACTCTGTTACTTGAATCAGCAGAGATTGATAAAAAGCACCAACTAAAAAGCTTGCTGCTGAGCGAAAGCGCGGTAAAAATCGTCTGTTATGGCAATGTTGTCACCTTTACCGCCTTAACGCGCAATGGTGAAAATGCCCTCTCGTTTGCAAAACAAGCCTTAGCAAATGATGCGCAAATTAGTGGTGACCAACAAACCTTTACAGCCACTTTTTCTACTACCGCTGAGCAGCTCGATGAGCGTGCGCGCCTATTAGCGACTAACCCGTTGCAAAGTCTGCGCATATTTACTCAGCTAAGCAATAACAATCAGCATCCGTTTGCAGTATTTTTAGCCGGTGCCTTCGCGTTTGACATGATGGCGATGAGCGAAAACCTGCCCGAGGTCAATGAGGGTGAAAATAGCTGCCCAGACTTTGTCTATTATTTAGCAGAAACCTTACTCGTCATTGATCACGAACAACAAACCAGCGAACTCGTCACTAACCTATTTTCCGGTAACGCATTTGCAGCCGAGCATAGGGCTGCGCAGGAAAAAATAGCCGCAATCAAAGCAAGTTTAAATACGGCCGTAACCGCAAGTTTTACTCCTAAAGCATTAACATCGACAGAAACTAA
The DNA here is from genome assembly GCF_002104455.1 of Colwellia chukchiensis. Lineage (GTDB taxonomy): Bacteria > Pseudomonadota > Gammaproteobacteria > Enterobacterales > Alteromonadaceae > Cognaticolwellia > Cognaticolwellia chukchiensis. The sequence continues at coordinate 47,887 of NZ_NBOC01000014.1, forward strand.
CAAAAAAGCGCCCGCCTTAAGCTGTGATATTAGCGACCAAGCGTTTTGTCAAATCGTTAATGACTTAAAAGAAAACATATTAGCCGGTGATATTTTTCAAGTGGTGCCCTCTCGTACCTTTAGCTTGCCCTGCTCTAATACGCTCAATGCATACAAAGCCTTAAAACAGCGCAACCCAAGCCCGTATATGTTTTATCTGCAAGATAGCGAGTTTTGTATCTTTGGCGCATCACCTGAGTCAGCACTGAAATACCAACAAAACAATCGCCAAGTAGAAATTTATCCCATTGCGGGCACTCGGCCGCGTGGTTTTAATGCTGATGGCAGCTTATCACCTGATTTAGATAGCCGTATCGAGCTTGATCTGCGCTTAGATAAAAAAGAGTTAGCTGAGCATATTATGTTAGTGGACTTAGCCCGCAATGATATTGCCCGCGTTAGTCAACCAGGCACACGTCATGTTGCAGATCTATTAAAAGTAGATAGGTACTCTCATGTTATGCATTTAGTATCTCGTGTTTGTGGCACCTTAGAGCCAGAGTTAGACGCCCTGCATGCTTACCAAGCGTGCATGAATATGGGCACATTATCCGGTGCGCCTAAAGTGAAGGCCACCAGTTTAATACGTCAGGTAGAGGGCAAACGCCGCGGCAGCTATGGCGGCGCAGTCGGGTACTTGACCGGCGATGGTGATATGGATACCTGCATAGTGATCCGCTCAGCATTTGTGAAAAATCAGCGCGCACATATTCAAGCCGGCGCTGGCGTAGTATTTGACTCAGACCCACAATCAGAGGCCAATGAAACACGACAAAAAGCGCAAGCGGTGATCAATGCTATTGCCGAAGCAGAAACGAAAAACTTACGGATTTGCGAGCAAGCGCACTGTTCAACGACTCAGGTACAACCAGTCATAACACAGGAGTCTAAATCATGATTGCGGCTAAGCCATTACCTGAAATTGTTATGCTCGATAACCTCGACTCTTTTACTTATAACCTAGTAGATGAGTTTCGGTGTTTGGGCTATCAGTTGACCATTTATCGCCACACTTTAAGTGCTGAGTTTATCTATCAAACCTTAATGCATAAACAACAAACTAACGCTAATGGCGTTATTCTAGTGTTATCGCCTGGCCCTGGTGAGCCAAGCAATGCAGGTTGCTTAATGGCATTAATCGCGCTGTGCGCTGGAAAATTGCCAATATTAGGCATCTGCTTAGGGCATCAAGCCTTAATTCAACATTATGGTGGCGTGATATCACGCGCGCCAGAAGTGGTACACGGAAAATCTTCAAACGTAACCCACATTCAAACCGGCGCCTTTAAAGGTATTGCTAACCCCTTACCTGTTGCACGTTATCACTCTCTTGTGGCCAGTACAGTTCCGGCACAATTAACCATCACCGCACAGGTAAGTTTTCAAACCGAGCAACAAACCTACATTCTGCCTATGGCGGTTGAGCATAGCGCAGATGCTGCCATTGGTTTTCAATTTCACCCAGAATCAATACTAACCACTTACGGCAGCAATTTATTAGCACAAAGCCTAAGCCATCTATCAAATTTAGCACAACAAGGGACTGACCATGACAATCACAAAAATTAGCCATAATAGCGACCAAGCTAAGGTAATTGCCTGTAATGACAGCATTAGTCATGGTGCGTTAAACACATTGGTCAATGGTAAGTCATTAACGCAACAGCAAAGTCATGATGTATTTGAGCAAGTCATTAATGGCCATGTTGCGCCCGAGCGACTAGCCGCTTTGCTTACCGCCTTAAAAATGAAAGGTGAAACTCCTGCTGAAATCGCAGGGGCTGCAATCGCAATTCGCGCCAATGCCCGCGCATTTCCAAGCCAAACAAGTGCCGTTGCTGACTGTGTTGGTACCGGTGGCGATGGCGCAAATACCATTAACATTTCCACCACCGCGGCTATTTTAGCGGCTGCTTGTGGCTTAAAAATGGCAAAACACGGCAATCGTAGCGTCTCCAGTATGTCTGGCTCAGCGGACTTACTTGAAGCCTTTGGTGTTAATTTGACCATGTCACCAGCAGTGGCAAGTGAATGTTTAGCAAAGGCTAATATCTGTTTTTTATACGCGCCTGCCTATCACACCGGCTTTAAACATGCAGGGCCAGTACGCAAAGCCATGGGCATTCGTACTCTGTTTAATATATTAGGACCGTTAGTCAACCCAGCACAGCCGGATAAAATGTTACTTGGCGTTTATACCCCACAGTTACTCAAACCAATGGCACAAGCTTTGCTGCTAACCGGCGTTAAGCATGCATGGGTGGTGCACGGTAGCGGCCTTGATGAAATCGCCCTTCACGGCAAGACAAAAGTCACGGAAATTCACCATGGTGAAATCCATGAGCGTGAAATATCACCTGCCGACTTTGGCCTAAATAGCTATACCTTGGCAGATATAAAAGGCGCGAGTCCACAAGAAAATGCACAAGTGGTGAAAGCAATACTGGCAGGTAAAGGACAAGTCGCCCACAATAGTGCGGTCATCATTAATTGCGCCGCACTGTTATATTTACATCGTGAACAACTTGAGGGTAAAGCCGACACTTTAACATTAGCAGCACAATACGCTGCACAAGTACTGGCGTCAGGCGCAGCAGCAAAAACCTTAGCCGATTTAGTAAAACTTTCCAATACAGGAACATCCGCATCATGAGTAACATACTTGCGCAAATCGTTGCCAATCGCCGCAAAGAAATTGCAGCGCTAAAACAAAGCTTGCCATTAAGCTCCTTTATTGATCAGTTAACCCCGTCAAAAAAGGACATGTATCAAGCACTAAGCCGCAGCGCCGAAAAGCCTCACGCTGGCTTTATTTTAGAATGTAAAAAAGCCTCGCCATCAAAAGGTTTAATTCGCGCTGATTTTGACGTCGCAGCAATAGCCAAAATATATGATAAGTATGCTGCTGGCATCTCCGTGCTCACCGAGCATAGTTACTTTCAAGGGGACTTTAATTACTTAAAAACCGTCAGTGAGCAAGTCAATTGCCCAGTGTTAAATAAGGACTTCTTTTTTGATGTCTACCAAGTCTATTTGGCACGTTACTATGGCGCCGATGCCATACTGCTTATGTTAAGTGTATTAACGGATGATGAGTACCAACAGCTTGCTGAGGTGGCGAAGTCATTAAACTTAGCCATTTTAACCGAAGTGTCGACGGCGCAAGAGTGCCAACGTGCCATTGCTTTAAACGCTAAGCTTATTGGGATTAATAATCGTAATTTACGCGATCTCTCCACCGATATTGCCCGTACCTTTGACTTAGCACCAACAATTCCCGATGATCGTATCGTTATTTCTGAATCTGGCATTTATACTAACGCACAGGTACGAGAGCTTGCCCCTGCCGTTGATGGTTTTTTAGTGGGCAGCTCGGTCATGGCTGAACACGATATTGACTTAGCTTGTCGACAATTGATATATGGCCGCCACAAAGTTTGCGGCCTCACTACGCCAGAGCATGCCCAATTTGCCATTGAGGCAGGTGCGGAATTTGGTGGTCTTATTTTTGCAAAAAAGTCACCACGTTATATCAATACAGATCAAGCGTTAGCGATAGTGACAAAATATCCAGCGCTTAAGTATGTCGGGGTCTTTGTTAATCACCCCGAACCAGAAGTGATTGCCTTAGCAAAATCATTGCAACTGGCCGCGGTGCAATTGCATGGCCAAGAAGATGCGCACTATATCGCGCAATTACGCGCTAAATTGCCGCCTAATTGTCAAATATTTAAAGCAATGCCAGTAGAACACGAGCTAGCGCTGTTAAATAGCAATGTTGACCATATCGTTTTAGACGGTAAACGCGCCGGCAGTGGCGAATGCTTTAACTGGCAAGTGTTAGCTGAAAGCGAGCAAAATTTATCTCATTGCTTTTTAGCAGGCGGGTTAAATAGTGACAACATCAGCCAAGCTTGCCAACAACTCATGAATCAAGACTTATTTGGCTTAGATATCAACTCAGGTGTTGAATCAAGCCCAGGTATTAAATGTCGCGATAAACTGCACCAAGTTTTCGCCAAAATACGGAATTATTAAGATGTTAAAATCTACAACTGACACGCAAAATACCCTACCCGCCTATTTTGGCGAATTTGGCGGTATGTTTGTTGGCGAGTTACTCGTCCCTGCCCTAGAGCAATTAGAGCAAGCCTTTATAGAATCTCAAGCAGATGAAGCCTTCTTACAAGAGTTTAATAAACTACTCACCAGTTATGCCGGCAGACCTACACCATTAACCTTATGTCGAAACTTGGTGAAAAACCCATTAGCGAAAATATACTTAAAGCGTGAAGATTTACTGCATGGCGGTGCCCACAAAACCAACCAAGTTTTAGGGCAAGCGTTATTAGCTAAACGCATGGGCAAAACCGAAATTATTGCCGAAACGGGGGCTGGCCAGCATGGCGTCGCCACCGCCATTGCCTGCTCTTTATTAGGCTTAAAATGTAAAGTTTATATGGGCGCAGTCGACTGTCAGCGTCAGCAACCCAATGTTTTTCGTATGCAATTAATGGGCGCAGAAGTGATCCCGGTAACCGCAGGCAGCGGCACATTAAAAGATGCCGTAAACGAGGCGCTACGCGATTGGTCCGCCAACTACGAAAACGCCCATTATCTATTAGGAACGGCGGCAGGCCCGCACCCTTTTCCCACCATAGTACGCGAGTTTCAAAAAATGATCGGTGAAGAAGCCAAGCAGCAACTACTCGCTGAAGAAGGCCGCTTACCTGACTATGTTATTGCTTGTGTCGGTGGTGGCTCTAATGCTATTGGTATGTTTAACGACTTTATCGCAGACGATGATGTAAAACTCATTGGTGTTGAAGCTGGCGGTAAAGGCATAGAGACCACACAGCACGGCGCAACCCTCGTTGCCGGCTCTAAAGGCATGTTACATGGTAACTATACCTATATTATGCAAGACGACAATGGTCAAATTGAAGAGTCGTATTCAGTATCAGCGGGCTTAGATTACCCTGCCGTTGGTCCACAACATGCACAATTAAAAGACTCAGGCCGCGCACAATACGTCGCTATTAACGACGATGAAGCGTTAACTGCTTTTCAATTGTTGGCCCGTAATGAAGGCATTATACCTGCACTTGAGTCTTCTCATGCGCTAGCACAAGCCTTAAAAATGGCCGATAATGCCACCGAAGAAACCATTTTCTTAGTTAACCTTTCCGGTCGAGGTGATAAAGACTTAGCCCATGTCAATGCCATTATCTCGCCAGAGACGGCTGAAAAAAGCGCTGTAAAACACAGAGGAGAAGCATAATGAACCAAGCAACTCACCTTGGTCAACGTTATGACCAAGCTTTTGAAAAGTTAGCTAAAAATAATGAAGGCGCGTTTATTCCTTTTGTTACTATCGGCGATCCTGATGCTGAACAGTCATTTGCTATCATCAAAACGTTAATTGATGCCGGCGCAGATGCCATAGAGCTGGGCATTCCGTTTTCTGATCCCAGTGCCGACGGCGTAACCATTCAAATGGCGGCATTGCGTGCCTTAAACGCGAATATCAACACCGATGTCTGTTTAGATATTTTAGCGCGAGTTCGCGCCTATGCCCCTGAAATACCCATAGGTTTATTGTTGTATGGCAACTTAGTCTTTGCCCGCGGTATAGATAACTTCTACCGAGATGTTGCCGCGGCAGGCGTTGACTCTGTCCTCATCGCTGACTTACCTATTCGAGAGTGCCAACCGTTTCGTGATGCTGCCATAGCGCATGGCGTCGCGCCTATTTTTATTGCTCCGCCTAATGCCAGTGAAGCTACCTTGGCAAAAGTAGCCGAATTTGGCGCAGGCTATACCTATGTATTAAGTCGCGTTGGGGTGACTGGCACGGAAACAGAAGCAGAAATGACCGGTCATAAACTGATTGATATTTTAGATAAACACCAAGCAGCACCGTCAGTCATTGGCTTTGGTATTTCTAGGCCTGAGCAAGTCAAAGCGGCATTAGCAACGGGAGCAAAGGGAGCAATCAGCGGCTCTGCTGTTGTTAAAATTATTGAAAATAACCTCGATGACTACCCCGCGATGTTAAATACATTAAGTAAGTTTGTTGGCGAAATGAAATCAGCGACTCAACGCATTAGCAAAAAGCTGTAAGCTATAAACTGTAAACTGTCAGTTTTTCAGTCAAAACAAAAAGCTCAGCAGATGCTGGCGGTAAAAACAACAAAAGCTCATAAGTTAACACTTATGAGCTTTTTATTTAGTAGCCCTTACGCATTAGTCAGCGATTTTTGCCCAAGTATCACGCAAGCCAACAGTGCGGTTAAAAACTAATTTACCTGCGGCTTTATCTTGTGCAGATATTTTATTGTCTAAACAAAAATACCCTTGACGCTCAAATTGAAACGCTTGCTCCGGTTTAGCTGTCGCTAAAGACGGTTCAACTTTGGCATTGTTTACAACAATGAGCGAGTCAGGGTTGATCACTGATTTTAAGTCATCCACAGCGCCTGGGTTGGGCACAGTGAATAATCGGTCATATAAATGTATTTCCGCGTCCAAACTTTGCGCTGCCGCTACCCAGTGAATGACACCTTTGGGTTTAGTACCATCACTTGGGTTTTTCCCTAAGGTATCAGGGTCATATTGACAGTAAACTGTGGTCACCTTGCCATCGGCATCTTTATCACAACGGGTTGCCGTTACCACATAAGCGCCACGCAAACGAACCGCTTTATCCAACACTAAACGCTTATATTTCTTGTTCGCTTGTTCACGAAAGTCTTCCGCCTCAATATATAACTCTTTGGCAAAAGGCACGCTGCGTGAACCTTGGCTTTCATCACTGGGATGGTTTTTAACGGTAAGGGTTTCAAGCTTGTCTTCAGGGTAGTTTTCAATCACAAGCTTTATCGGCTCAAGCACGGCCATCGCCCGTGGCGCATTGTCATTTAAGTCTTCACGGATGCAAGCTTCAAGCACACTCATTTCTACCGTGTTATCCATTTTGGTGACGCCGATACGTTTAGCGAACTCGCGTATTGAGCTCGGCGTAAAACCTCGACGACGAAAGCCGGCGATAGTGGGCATTCGTGGATCATCCCAGCCACTGACTAACTGCTCTGCCACCAAACTGTTTAATTTTCGCTTACTCATTACCGTATATTCAAGATTTAAACGTGAGAACTCGTATTGGCGCGGAGTGGTTTCAATGGAAATATTTTCGATCACCCAGTCATATAAACGACGATTGTCTTGAAACTCTAAGGTACAAATAGAGTGGGTAATACCTTCGATGGCATCAGAAATACAATGTGTGAAATCATACATGGGATAAATACACCATTTATCACCAGTTTGATGATGATGGGCAAATTTCACGCGATAGATCACCGGATCGCGCATACACATGAAGCTTGAGGCCATATCAATTTTCGCGCGCAGTGCACATTCGCCCTCTTTAAAGCCACCGGCTTTCATTTTCTCAAATAGTGCTAAGTTTTCCTCAACTGGTGTATCACGGTATGGGCTATTTTTACCTGGCTGCTTTAAGGTGCCACGATACTCGCGCGTTTCTTCAGCATTTAAGAAACAAACATAAGCTAAGCCTTTTTCAATTAACTCAACGGCGTAGCCATATAAGCGATCAAAATAGTCTGATGAATAGCGAATATCGCCGGCCCAGTCGAAGCCTAACCACTTAACATCCGCTTGAATGGAGTTAACGTAGTCAATATCTTCTTTCTCAGGGTTAGTATCGTCAAAACGCAAATTACACAAGCCATTGTAATCTTGGGCAATACCAAAATTTAAGCAGATAGACTTAGCATGACCAATATGTAAATAACCGTTCGGCTCCGGCGGAAAGCGCGTTTGCACATGATCATGCTTGCCGCTGGCAAGATCCGCATCGATGATTTGGCGAATAAAATTGGTTGGACGGTTTTCAACTTCCGACATCAACAGAACCTCTAAAATATAAAAAATGTAATTATCGGCATTATATCAATAGAATGAAGCGAAGCGCACCAAAAGAATAGAAATTCTGCTTTGGCTGCCAGCCAATCTAGTGCTGCCTTTTTATCGCATGACGTCTTAGCCTGAAAAGCAGGCTGAAATTGATAAACTCATTCACATCAGACCAGTAAATTGTTATTGTTATTGCTATTAATGCTCATTTTTAGGTAAAACCTCAACATGCTTGACTATGCTGCTTCGCACGCTGCGCCCGCTTCTCAAACTCAGCCGCTGACCCTTAATAATATCAAGCAATGGCAATATCAATCGAAAAGTCAGCAGTTGATCAACGGGTACTATCGGCCCGGTCACGAAGATGCTCAACGTATACACCTGTTGCACGGTACCGGCTTTTGTGCCATGACGTTAGCTGCTATGGCATCGCAAATGCCTACTGATTGGTCAATATGGTTAACGGATATTCCCGGCCATGGTGGCTCTACTCAACCCAGCACTAAAATGCCCAACTGGCAAAAAATGGCCAATCGCATTGCCGATGCGATTTATCAGCAAGCCAATGTTCGAGAGCAGGGGCCCTTGATCGGTATAGGCCACTCCATGGGCGGTGTATTAACTTTAATGGCGGCGGCTAAGTATCCTGATTTATTCAGTAAAATTATCTTACTTGACCCGGTTTTATTTCAAACAGAAATTATTGTCGCCCAGCAACTGATGCGTGCAACCGGGGCTTGGCGGCAACGAGCGTTAGTAAAGTCGGTCGCTAACCGAACCGCCAGTTGGCCAAGCTTAGCTGAGATGAAAACCGATATTGCCAGTAAAGGCTTTTATAAACCTTGGCATCAACAAGCCATTGAAGATTATTGCCAATATGCTAGTCATAATAATAACCAAGGGGGGGTTTCTTTAAACTGCGATCCGAGTTGGGAAGCATCGATTTTTGGCTCGTACCCTAAAGGCTTATGGCGCGCGGTACACAAAATTAACATGCCAGTCGAGATTTTAGTGGCTAATAAAACCTATTTTTTCATCCCTAAAGCGGTTAAAAGAGCAGCCAAATTCAATCACAACATTCAATGGCAAAACTTTGGTGATCACCACTGTTTTCCTATGGAGCAACCGATTGAAACAGCAGCACTGATCACCACTTTACTCTCAGATAACGCTTAATATATTTATCTTGCAATCGACTTTAAGCTTAAGTGGAAAGTATGAAAAACAAAAAGCGCAGTTTGACTGCGCTTTTTTGATCCTGTGCAAAACGTTTTATTATTGCACCTTAAACTTAAAATTGTGCTACCACTTGTTCAACCACAGATTTAATGGCTTTACTTGGATTGTCTTGCTCAGATGATTTTATGCGCTTTACCGCCCAGCCGTGCCAAACCGGTTGGTGGCTTTTCACATCGTAAACATCAATGGCTAATTTACCTTCGGTATAGTTACGCACGCGAGTATCATGTCCAATACTTAAACCGCCATAATAGTGATGACCCCAAGCAAAGTTTGAACGATACATAACAGGTAATGAGTCCACTTTCACTTTGTCACGACTGCCCATGGTATATGAAATAGCAAAGTCAGCCGCTTCTGCATCACTGACCAATTGATAACCTTTAGCAATAAACGCCTGCTCTATGGCTTGATCTATTTTAACTTTCATGACGGGGTTAACATCAACCGGCTCAGCTAACACTTTAGTTTCCTTTAACCAAGCAAAGGTCTTATAGTGCGTAGTGCTAACATCATTATTGCGATCAAAGTTGACGCGTGCTTGTGGCGTAGTTGCACAGCCAGCCAAAATACCAAGAATTGTTAATACCATGATTAATTTACTTTTTAACATACACCCTTCCAAATAACGTTATTGAAAATACCCAAAGTAATAACAGCCTACCATACTTATTTAATTAAGCTGTTGAAAAATGTAATATCTTACTCAAACTCAGTCAAATACTTGTTTGACAAAAAGTGACGCGACGCTAAGCAATAAATCGCCAAAACGAACTCAATGGCAAGACGCTATCATTGCCTATTCTTCATATGACCAGAGTTATTAGCAAATAATGACAAAATTTTATCCGTTATCGGCATTTTGCCATTGACACTGACCGAAAAACCCCTTAAAACTGTAGGCATTACTTTTAGATACTCATTAATTTTTATACATGAACACAATTTACACACCTTTATCTCTCCTCTTAGTCGTCGTGCTTTCTCAGGTAATGCGCGGGCAATGTGGTGTGTAAAAAATAAAGTAAAACAAATTTAAACATAAACCCTCGCTCTGCAAAGACCGGGGGTTTTTTATTGTTAGTTATTCATCAATCATTTTATTTACACAAGGGATTAGCTATGACTCAGGCACAATATTCAGGTGCTGAACTGGTGGTAAAAACACTATCAGCACTTAAAGTTAAATATTTATTTGGTTACCCAGGCGGTACAGTATTAGATATTTATGACGCGCTCTTTCAACAAGCTGACGTTGAACATATTCTTGTTCGTCATGAACAAGCTGCCACTCACATGGCCGACGGTTTTGCTCGTGCTACAGGCGAAGTCGGGGTTGTGCTAGCCACATCAGGCCCAGGTGCTACTAACTGTATTACCGGTATCGCCACCGCTTACATGGACTCAATTCCTATGGTTGTGCTATCTGGACAAGTACCCACTGGCTTAATTGGCGACGATGCCTTTCAAGAAACGGATATTGTTGGTTGCTCGCGTCCAATCGTAAAACATAGTTTTAACTGCCGTCGCGTGGTTGATATTCCTAATACCTTAGCGAAAGCTTTTTATATTGCTAGTACCGGCCGTCCAGGGCCTGTGGTTATTGAGTTACCAAAAGATATTTTAATGCCACAAAACAAGCGCGCCGCATTTAAGTTTGATCCCGAAGTAACTATGCGCTCATACAACCCAACCGTAAAAGGTCATCATCGGCAAATCAAAAAAGCAGTTAACACCATTAGCCAAGCCAAGCGTCTGGTAATATATTCTGGTGGTGGCGTTATTATCGCTAGTGCTGCTGAACTTTTAACCGAGTTAGTAGAAAAACTTAATGCCCCTGTTACTAATACGTTGATGGGTTTAGGGGGAGTATCTGGCTTACATGATAACTTTATAGGTATGTTGGGTATGCATGGCAGCTTAGAAGCTAACAAAGCCATGGCTAATGCCGATGTTATTCTTGCTTTGGGGGCTAGGTTTGATGACAGGGTTACCAATAATGTTAATAAGTTTTGCCCTAACGCCACTATTGTCCATGTTGACATTGATCCAACGTCTATCTCTAAAACCATTAATGCCCATATACCTGTCGTCGGCTTAGTTGATGTAGTCATTAAACAATTACTTAACGAACTTGAGCAACAAGAGTTTACGCCCAACCCCGCAGATAACCAAAACTGGTGGCAGCAAATAGAGCAATGGCGCGCCGTAAAAAGCGTTAGTTATCAGCAAGATGACGGTAAAATCAAACCACAACGCGTTATTGAAGCCATGTACCAAATAACTCAAGGTGAAGCGTATGTCTGTTCTGATGTTGGCCAACACCAAATGTTTGCGGCGCAATATTACCCGTTTGCTAAACCTCGGCAATGGATAAACTCAGGTGGCTTAGGCACTATGGGCTTTGGCTTGCCTGCGGCTATGGGGGTAAAGTTGGCCTTCCCTGATAGTCATGTGATCTGCATTACCGGCGATGGCTCAATTCAAATGAACATCCAAGAGCTTTCCACTTGCTTGCAATATAACTTACCTGTGGTAATTATTTCGTTAAATAACCGATCATTGGGTATGGTAAGACAATGGCAAGACATGGTCTATGGCGGCCGACATTCATCCTCATATATGGAGTCTTTGCCCGACTTTGTTAAATTGGCGGAATCTTATGGGCATGTTGGTATTCAAATTAATACCCTTGATGAGCTAGACGATAAACTACAACAAGCGTTTGCCATCAAAAATAGACTGGTATTTGTTGATGTCTTAGTTGACGAGAACGAGCATGTATACCCGATGCAAATACGCACTGGCGCAGTTGATGATATGTGGATTAAAAAAGGAGTAAAAGCCTAATGCGCAGAATTTTAGCAATATTATTAGAAAACGAAGCGGGCTCATTATCGCGTATTGTTGGCTTGTTTTCGCAACGAGCCTTTAACATTGAAAGTTTAACTGTTGCGCCGACAGAAGATGCCAGCTTATCGCGGATCACCATAGTTACCAAAGGTAACGACAAAATACTCGAGCAAATAGTCAAACAAGTTAACAAACTCATTGATGTGATAAAAATTACCGACTTAACTGAACGCAGCCATGTAGAGCGTGAATTATTGCTCATTAAAGTGTTAGCCATGAATGAAAAGTCGCGCAGTGAAGTCAAACGCATTACTGATATTTTTCGAGGCTCAATAATTGATATAGGTAAGCAAATTTATACTATTGAATTAACCGGCGATGTTGAAAAAATAAATGCTTTTATTCAAGTACTTGCCAATGAAACAGAAATTATCGAGTCGGTTAGATCTGGCTGTGTTGGCATAGCCCGTGGTGACAAGGCACTAAGTGTAAAATAGTCATAGCGTTTACGATACGACAATACCCAAGTGTTAGCGTTAAAATATTAGCTGCCTAACGGCGGCTAATATTACGTTAGCGCTTATGGGTTATTGGCCTGCTCTGGCATTTTGTTATTAATAAACCAAACTCCCTGCAAGCACATGATAACTAACGAAGCAGGAAAGCAAACCTGATCAGCATGCTAAGTTGGCGCTATATGCACAAGAGCGCGAAAAAGCTAAAGTCTTACGGCCTCACCTTCATTTAATATGTATAACGGCACTTGAGATTGCATTGTTTTATGCATTTTTAATAAGCGCAGCAAGGCCGAGTGCGAGCTATGATCGCCCATTTGCCAGCTGTTATTGCCATACCCCCAAGGGATCATCACTTTACAGTTGAGTTCTTGTGCTGCAACTAAGGCATCTTCGGGGGTGGTGTGCACATACCGATACCAATTGCTGTTTTCTTTGTGGTAATAAGAGGCTATTGGCATCAAACAAATATCCATATCACCATAACGTTGTTGAATATCTTTAAAGTGCTTTGAATAGCCGGTATCACCTGCAAAAAATACCCGCTTACCTTGCTGCTCGATAACCCAACCGCCCCAAAGTGTCGCATCGTTATCTTCATAAATATAAGGCACTAGCACTCTACTGCTAAAGTGATGGCTAGGCACAAAGCTAAGCGTCAACTCGGCTAACTTTGTGTTTGCAAACCAAGCCATTTCAGTAATGTCATAACCATCATTAGCAAAGTGCTGAGCAAAACCTAAAGGCACAAAATATTGTGCTTGATTACCTATTTTTTTTATATCGGCTTTATTAAAATGATCATAATGAATATGCGAATACAAAACCGCATCGACCTCTGCCAGCTCATTTGCCGACAACCAAGGAGGCTCAGGCCGAAAAAAACCACCAGCTAACGTAAATGCCCAATCCACCGGCCAATCAAATTGCTGGCTAACAGGGTCAAGTAACAAACGACTGCCATCAGCACTTTGTAGATAAAAACTTGCGTGGCCTAACCAACGTAGTGTAAAACCTGTCGTTGGCTCAATGGCCAATTGTCTACCAACAAAACGACAGCTTTCGGCAGGAGTTGCACAGGCAAGTGCTGGCGATGGCGGATAACACGGCGCTTGACAGGTTAATGGGTAATCTTTTTTACCCGGATATAGGTTCTCGTATCGCGCTGGTTGCGCTGAGCTTGTTTTATATTTGATAATAGCGTCAGCTGGTGTCAGTCGCGTTACTTTATTGCTTGACGCACAGCCAACTATAAATATCAGGCTAAAAACAAGGCTAATTGGTAACTTAGTGTCTGTGATTATATTAATAGCGGTTATCTCAGTAGTTCTCTGTCTAAGTGATGGGTCAAAACAAAACAAAACAAAACTATGCCATAAGCCATTACCATAAGACAATGTCGACTAATAACTATAGTTTTTTCGTCCTGACAGTGCATGTGACAAGGTGTTGCCATCTACATACTCTAACTCTCCACCAACCGGCACACCGTGGGCAATGCGAGAAATTTCTACCGCATAAGTTTGCGCTAGTTCGGCAATAAAATGCGCTGTTGCTTCACCTTCAACGGTTGGGTTAGTCGCTAAAATGACTTCGCTAAATTGCCCTGAAGCCAGCTGCTTTTCTAAAACATCCAAGCCTAAATCGTCGGGACCAATTCCATCAAGCGGTGATAAATGTCCCATTAAAACAAAGTAGCGCCCTTGAAATTCACCAGTTTGCTCAATGGCAATTACATCTGCTGGAGTTTCTACAATACATAGCTGGCTTGCAATTTTTCGCTTTGAACTTTGGCAGATTTCACATAAACTTTGCTCGGTAAAATTACGGCATTGCTGACAATGGCCAATATTTTCCATCGCGCGCGCTAAGGATTGTGACAACTTACTGCCACCTTGACGATTTCGCTCAAGTAAATGAAATGCCATGCGCTGCGCAGATTTTGCGCCAACACCTGGTAAACATTTAAGAGAGTCTATAAGTTCTTGAACTAACGGGCTAAATTTCATTATTACGCTTTCATCTCGTATTATTTTTCAGCTCAAGTTTATCATTTGGCACTCTATTTGATAATCCTTATTTTTAACTGATATTAATTGCCCTTCTTAGCTAAAATATCAGTATGATAGTGAACTGTTTTTCATTCAATTTAACGGCTGCTGTTTTAAGGTGTTTTCATGCTAAGCAACATTATTATCACTTTGAGCTTTTTACTGCTCAGCTATTTCACATTGCAGCGACTATTGAAGTTACCTAAAAATGTTTGGTTGCTTTTTTTAGTGCAAGCTTTAGTTATGTCAGCATCACCCGTGATTGTATTTATCGGTGGCATTTTGGCGACAAGCATGGGGGCTGACCCAGCTTTGGTTACGCTTCCTGTTACTGTGATGATCTTAGGTGTAGCATGCGCGGCTATTCCGGCAGCTATGTTGGCTAAACACAAAGGTCGTCGGTTCGCGACATTTACCGGCTTTAGCTTAGGTTTTATTGGAGCCTTAATCGCTAGCTTGGCGGCATTAATTGCCAGCTTTGAGTTATTGGTCTGTGCCAGTTTGTTATTTGGCGTTTGTACCGCGTTTATTCAGCAATTGCGTTTTGGCGCCATAGAAAGCGTCAGCGATAGCAAGGATACCCCAACGGTGTTATCCATTTTAATGTTAAGCGGCATTTTCTCGGCATTTTTAGGCCCTGAGATTGCCGTACTTGCCAAAGACTGGCTTGCTTCGCCACATGGCTATGCTGGCTCGTTTTTATTACTAGCAGTGCTTTTTATTATTGCCATGATATTGATGCGCGGCTTTCGCAACCCCGATATTCACCACCAACATCAGCCTGGTGAAGTGCGGCCATTAAGTACGATCATTAAACAACCTATTTTTATTATTGCATTATTGGCGGCGGCAATTGGCTTTGCGTTAATGAGTTATTTAATGACAGCAACCCCTTTAAGTATGCATAAAATACAAGGGCACAGTTTACATGACACCAAATGGGTAATACAAAGTCATATTGCCGCTATGTTTATACCGTCGTTATTTACCGCGTTGTTAGTTAAATATATTGGCTTAAAAAATCTCATGCTGCTTGGAACAGTCATCTATGCGCTAGTGATTATGATTGCCATGTCGGGTGAGCAAGTAATGCACTACTGGTGGGCGTTAATACTGCTAGGTATTGGCTGGAATTTTCTCTTTCTTACCGGTACTTCTTTGCTGCCACAAAGTTATCGCAGCAGCGAACGACATAAAGTACAAGCCTTAAATGATTTTGTTATTTTTGCCTTACAAGCTACGGCATCATTAATGGCGGGTTGGATTCTATTCAACTCAGGCTGGCATGGTGTAGTATTAACAAGCCTACCATTTGTGGTCATCTTGTTTTTAGTTAGCTGGGCTTATTTAAAAAAAGAGCAAGTTAGTAAGCATAAACGTTCCAGCAAACTTTCACCAGACGCGCGCTAATAAAGGCAACAAAAGCAAAACATATAAACCGATATTTTAAGGGAGCAACATGTTACAAGCCATTATTGGCTATCAACGTGATGAGCAACAACACTGGGTTGCAAAACTTAACTGTGGTCATTTGCAACATGTCAGACATCAACCGCCATTTATTAATCGTCCTTGGGTGCTCAAGCAGACTACTCGCGATGCTATGTTGGGCCAGCAACTCAACTGCGTTAAATGCGAAAACGGTGCGGCAAAAGATTTTCTTTAATAGCCTTTAGTCATAAGCCTTTACTTTTAATTATTGTTCATTCTTAATGTCATGTGGGATATTAGCCAGATAAAAATACCTCTAGTGCATAGGCTATATGGCTTGTACAAGTTATAATGGGAGCCATCTATTATGAGTACTGAAATAGAAATCACGGTGGGTATTTTTAAGTGCCAAAGCGATCAAGAAATATTTTATCAACGATTATCCGAAGTGACTGGTATTGCAAAAATAGTTCATAGCGAAAATCGTGTACAGATATGGGTCAATGATAAACAATCGCCGCAAGCGTTCAAGGATGTTTCAGCACTATGCGATATTTGGCATCTGAGCTTTCGCATCATAAGCTAACCAACCTGGTCGCGTAACATTAACCAACAAATAACTCGTTAAAGCGAGCAAAATACCTGATGACAGGAATGATATTTTCAATATGATCAAAGTTGTTTTTTCCAGAATGCGCGGTGGAGATATTTGCCCACCCCGACAACGAACTTCAAAAGTAATGTGGTCTTGGTTAGGTGCTTTTATCGGTATGTATTTGATCGCCATACTTAGTCGTCTAACCGATATTGATATTTTGAAAAGTATGTTTCTTGTTGGCTCATTTGGCGCCTCTGCGGTGCTTATTTATGGCGCGCCACAGGCTGATTTTTCACAGCCTAGAAACTTTGTCGGCGGGCATATATTATCGGCCTTTATTGGCGTGACTATTCAAAAGTACCTAACTTTAGATATTGCACTGCTTGGTGCGCTAGCGGTTTCAGTGTCTATCGTCGTCATGCATTATACGCGTACATTGCACCCTCCTGGCGGTGCCACAGCATTAATTGCCGTTATTGGTAGCTCGGAAATACACAGTAATGGGTATTTATTTGTTGTATCACCCGTGGCACTTGGCTCTTTAATATTATTGGCCAATGCATTAATTGTGAACAATTTATCTCGCAATCCTTTACGGCACTATCCCCGCTATTGGCTATGATAATAACCGTGCTTAGATGTATAGCGGCATTAAATTAAGCCGACATAGTTTATAAAAAACGTCTAATTTACTGAGTGTTATGGCAAGTATCTGCTATGATAATGAGTCATTAACAACCGTTTTAAGGATATTAGATGATTGATTTTAATAACAAAGGTTTCTTTAAATTAAAACAAGCGCCTGAATACGCCGAAAAAGTGACAGAGTTATTACTCACCGACGAAGAGATAGTCGACGCGTATAAAACCATGCGTGATGGCGTGGTATTTACCAATAAACGCATTATTGCGGTAAATGTACAAGGAATAACCGGCAGTAAAGTTGATTATACGTCATTACCGTACAAAAACATTGTTGCCTACTCGATTGAAACATCGGGTACATTTGATCTTGATTCTGAGTTAGAAATTTACTTTTCCGCGCTTGGTAAAGTGGTGTTTGAATTTAATGGTCGCTCTGAGATTTTAGCGATCTCTAAAATAATTTCCCAACATGTACTTTAAGCCAACTCACATTAACTAACTCGGTATTTAATGCACTGGTGCAGCACTAGCACATTTTACTTTAGTGTCTGCACTGCGCTTTATAATTCCTTAATCGTTCAAAACTGTCCCTAAAGCGTTCTGTTTATTACTGACTCACATGGTATTAAGATTGATGGCTAATTATTGTTTAAGTGATTAACTGTATCGCTGTCAACTTAGTTAAAGACATGGCTAACAAAATTTTCTTATAACTTCTCGTTAATAGATGAGAAAATAAATTCACCTAAGCTAGCGCTTGCTTGTTAGAATATGTCAAACAGTGACCTAACGCTCAACAGTCCGGCAAGTTAAGCAAAAAAAGTTCAACATTCATGATATTAAGGGTAAAGCATTGCAACATTTAGTTTGGGACTTAGATCCAGTATTTTTCTCCATAGGACCATTAACTGTACATTGGTATGGCGTGTTATTTGCCACTGCTATCTTGTCGGGTTTGCAAGTAATGAAGTGGATTTTTCAACAAGAGCAGCAAGATCTTGCCAAGCTAGATAATTTGTTAGTTTACATCGTTATTGGCGTCATTGTTGGTGCTCGTTTAGGGCATTGCTTCTTTTATGAACCGGGCTACTATTTTGCTAATCCACTAAAAATATTCGCCATTTGGGAAGGCGGCTTGGCAAGCCATGGTGGCGGTTTAGGCGCTATTATTGCCGCTGGCATTTATAGTAAAAAACACCAATTAGCATTCAGCTGGTTATTAGATAGGCTAGCAATTTGTACCGCATTATTTGGCTTTTTTGTCCGTAGCGCTAATTTTGTAAATTCTGAAATTCTCGGAACCGTGAGCAACGTGCCGTGGGCAATCATATTCGCCCGCATTGACAACGTGCCGCGCCACCCTTCACAGCTTTATGAAGCCATTGCTTATTTAACTATCTTCTTTGCCTTATTAATTTTTTATAAACAAAAAAAAGCGCAAACGCCGTCGGGCTCAATTTTAGGTATTTTCTTAATACTGGTGTTTAGCGCTCGTTTTCTTATTGAAATGATAAAAGAAAAACAAGCAGCCTATACGGCAGATATTGCCTTAACCGCTGGACAAATGCTGAGTATTCCATTTTTTCTTGCCGGTGTCGCGCTGGTGATATGGTCGTATAACAACCACAAAGACAGTAAATAGCATTAGCAGCTTAGTGGTAATCAATCGCCAATAATGACCAAACGAAAGCAAAGAGAATTATGAGTAAAAAATATTATGTGATATGGAAAGGCGCTAAAACCGGTATTTTCCAAAGCTGGCAAGATGTCAAAAACCACACTCAAGGTCGCGCTGATGCCCAATATATGGGCTTTGCAACAAAAGCTGAGGCCGAAGCCGCCTTTCAAGCCAGTTATACCAAAGCTTTGAGTCAACGCGCCTTGAGCAAAAATAGCGGCAATAAAGCGGCGGCTGATAATAGTGCACCAAAGCAGGCTGCGACGGGTATTGCTCAGGCAGATATTGCCATTTATTGCGACGGTGCCTGCTCGCCGAACCCAGGCAAGTCGGGCACTGGCCTAGCTATTTATCATCAGCAACAACTAATCGAGTTGTGGTATGGCTTATATGAGCCTATGGGCACTAATAACACCGCCGAGCTTAATGGCATGCTGGCGGCATTTAAGTATGCGCAAGCAGCTATTAAACAAGGTAAAACCGTGCAAATACTGTCAGATTCGAAATATTCAATCGACTGTATCACTAAATGGGCCAAAGGTTGGCAAGCAAAAGGTTGGACGCGCGGCAAAGGCGAAGAAATCAAAAATCTGGCGGTGATCCAACAATGCTTTAGTCTATACCAAGCTTTAAAAAATCAAATCATTATTAGCCATGTTAAAGGCCACGCGAACATAGAAGGTAATGAGTTGGCCGATAGAATGGCGGTATTAGCGCGTATGAAGCGCACTAAAGCATTAGTGCAATATACAGACACTATTGATATTAAAACCATCTTAGCTATGCCTTCTGGTTAAGTTACTTTCGACCATCAAGAATGCAAGTACAGTTTACATCGGCTGTAATGGACAAAGCCCTTGCTTAGCGCCAACGAACTCAGTATGCTACGCGGCCTTTTTTTCGTTAGGAGCTTTTCATGATTGGATTTGACTACGGTACGTCAAACTGTGCTATCGGCGTGATGACAGATCATCAACCACAACTGTTATCGTTAGGCGATCATGGTCGATATATTCCGTCAACCTTATATGCACCCAGTCGTGACATTATCGTTAACTGGTTATTTAAGCAATTAAGCTCGCCAGCGCGAGACAGCTTTCAACAGCAACGCAAGTTACAATTACAAAAAGGCCGCAATAGCTTGCGTGAGTTAACGTTAGACGGCTACCCTACTGAGCTCTCCTTTGGCAAAGCAGCATTAAATCATTATTTACAAGCGCCCGATGAGGGCTACTACATCAAATCGCCAAAATCGTTTCTTGGTGCTAGCGGTTTAATGCCACAGCAAATCGCCTTATTCGAAGATATTGTTGCCGCCATGATGAGTCATATTAAATCCTTGACCGAAGCAAGCCTTGGTAGAATGGTTGATGAAACCGTGATCGGTCGGCCAATAAACTTTCAAGGTTTACAAGGGCAAAAAAGTAACCAACAGGCACTGGCAATACTTAGCAACGCAGCAAAACGCGTCGGGTTTAAAGCGGTTGAATTCCAATATGAACCCGTTGCGGCAGGCTTTGAATATGAAGCTAGCTTGCGCCAAGAGCAAAAAGTGCTAGTGGTGGATATTGGTGGTGGTACCACTGATTGCTCTATGTTATTAATGGGGCCAAAACAAGCAAGTTCAATGGATAGAGCACATGACCTACTAAGCCACAGTGGCGAGCGCGTCGGTGGTAATGATTTTGATATCGCCTTAGCCATCGAAGCCATTATGCCCAGTTTTGGTAAAAATAGCTTGCTAAAAAGTGGTAAACCTATGCCCAGTAATAGCTTTTGGCAAGCGATGGCCATTAATAATATTCAATTACAAAGCGAGTTTTATAGTGCTGAAAATGCACGCTTTTTACAACAACTTATTCGTGATGCAGAGCAGCCCGAGCTATTAACACGTCTGCTCAGTGTACAGCAACAAAAACTCAGTTATCGGGTCGTTAATGCTGCCGAGCAAAGCAAGATTGCCTTAACGGAGCAAGCAAGCCAGCACATTGATTTAACCGATATAGATGAAGGTTTACACATTAACCTAGATAGAAGCTGCTTTGCCAATGCTTGTCAGCGCCAGCTCAATGCTATTGCCTCATTAATGACAGAGGCGATAGCTCAGGCAAACACCCAGCCAGATGTGGTATTTGTTACGGGTGGTACGGCTAAGTCCCCCGTATTACAGCAATTTTTACAGCAGCAATTGCCTGGCTGTCAGATAGTGGTTGGCGATCACTTTGGCAGTGTCACCGCCGGCCTAACCCGCTGGGCTAATAAAATTTATGCGTAATATATAATTTTTAACCGTACAGCGTTAGCCAAAACCTGAGCAATACTAGGCTGTGCTCAAAAGACATTTAGCCCGTAGCCACGATATTGGCTAAATGTCTCTGCGAGTATTGTAACTTAATAATCAGCGGCAAATTCAGTTAAAGTTTTGCCATTCATACGATAACCTACCCACTCAGTTTGCGCGATTGCCCCTAACGAATGATAAAACTCTCTGGCCGGCGTATTCCAGTCTAAACAATTCCACTCAAAGCGCGCACAATCTTTATCTTTGGCAGTTTTTGCTAAGGCTTTTAACAGCGCAACACCGGCGCCTTGCCCACGATGCTCTGGCATAACGTATAAATCTTCTAAAAATAGACCAGGCTTGGCTAGCCAAGTGGAATAATTGAAAAAATAAATCGCCGAGCCTACTGCCACGCCATCAAGCTCACAGATTAACGCATAAACATGACTATCTTTTGCAAAAATCGATTGCTTTATGCTTTGCTCTGTCGCTAATACTTCTGCTTCCGCTTTTTCATATCTCGCAAGATCTTTGATAAATTTAAATAATAATTTAGCATCATCGGCAGTTGCCGCTCTGACCACTAACTTACTCATACACTCTCCTGAACATGTTATTGCTGATATTGTCATGATTGACGGCTGCAATAATGGCTGATCATGTTTGTTATTACATTTTACTCTTTAACCGCCTTTAACACTTGTCGTGCTTGAACAATAATAGCTGCTTAATGCCTGAGTTTTGCGTGTTGCTGATTAAAACTTGCCTCACTAACTAAGACTATTTGCTGGTTAGCATCTTGTAAAACAATGTCAATTTCGGCTAAGTGATGAACAATTAATTGCCGTAAATGCTGTTTATTTGCCGATTTTAAATAGTCGGCTAAATACTCATTACTTGCAAATACACAAGTAACTTTTAAGCTTTTTGATAACGCTTTAAAGTTCACGTCATGTGTTAGCCAAACAAAACCATCGATATTGCGTTGAGCGCTTTCACACACCTGTGTTAAAGCGTTTATAATTTTCTGATCTATCTTTTTATCTGATTTACGCATTAAAAAACCTGAATTAAACTTCACTGATTACATAGCTATTGGGAAGATATTGCATTGATTCATCCACAAATTCTTCACCAAGATAGCTATTTTTACCCGCTTTTTTACTTGCTAATAAAAACTCGTCTGCTTCCTTAATCAGGGCATCAAAATTAAAGCTTTGATTTCTGTCATGTATAGCATAACCAGCCGATACAGTAACCGTTAACGAATGTTCATCATATTCAATCACCATATCGCTGACTGCTGCTACTATCCGCTCGGTGAGCTCTCGCATTTGTACTTGGGTAATGGCTTCACACAATAACACAAACTCGTCACCGCCCCAGCGAAGCAATAAATCATGCTCTCGTATCTGAGTTTTTATGGTGTTAACAATTGCCTTTAAGGCTTTATCGCCACCATCATGGCCAAAGGTGTCATTAATAAACTTAAAGTCATCACAATCTAGTATTAATGCTCCTAACGACAGCGTTTTATCGGGCTCGCGATCAAGTCGAGACTGCATCGCGGGTAAAAACTCTTTTAAATAACTTCGACAATAAATGCCGGTTAACTCGTCTTTCATTGACAACAACATTTGGGCTTTGAGTATGCGCTGGCGAGCGATAAACACTAAGAGAAAAAAACAAAATACTAGCGTCAGTGCGACAATGATAAAAATAAAAAACTGCTGTTTTTTTTCACTTTCCTGAGCCTCGATTTTATTGGTTAGCAAGGAATTTTTAAGTGCCTCTTGTTTATGTTGGCTTTTAATACTACTTAAGCGTTTATCCATAGTGGTAAGTAAGCTCACGGTATTTTTTTCCCGAGCTAAACGCTGAAAATCCGCGTAAGTGCGTAAATACTTTAACGAGCTTTTATCATCGCCCATTTGTTGGTAAATATTACTGAGTAAGTAATGTATCGCTGCGCGGTTATTTAAATGTGCTGTTTGTCGATTATACCGTAAACTCTCGCTGGCGTAATCAAGCGCAAGTATCGGCTGGTTAAGTGCTAAATATAACTCAGCGAAGCTTTTGTTAACCATTTGTAATAAATGCACATCATGACTAGATGAGGCTTTAGTATAGGCTAGAGCATACCAGCGTTTAGCTGCAGAGAAATTTCCTAAGCCTTGATTAACCACCCCCTTTAAGCGATACCAGTAGCCATCGTCAAGTTTACCCTGCACAGGAATACGTTCCGCCTTGTTCATGAGCGTAAAGGTTTCTTGTGGATCAGCCTCAGGCAAGTTATTTCGTAATTTAATTAAATAGCGCGTTGCTAATAGCTCACTATCATAATTTTTAGTTTGTTGGGCTAGCTGAATCGCTTTTTGCAGTGGCTCAAGGGCTAGTTGATATAGCTCTAATTCAATATAACTTTTCGCTAAACGATTTAGTGCAATAATTTGCCCTCGGCTGTTACCGGTTTCAAATGAATGTTCCGCCAGTTTTTGAACATAGAATATGGCATCAGAGTAATTACCGCGCATAATAAATATTGCGCTGATGCTGGCTAACGCATCGATTAATAAATGATCATTACTAACATGTTTTAATGTCGCAATCGCCAAAACGAGGTAATTTCTTCCATCAATCCAATTACCTTTGTTGGTTTTGAGCTCAGCAATATAGGCATAAATGGGTGCTTGTAATTTAAGGTATTTTGCTTGTTCTATCTCACTAAGTATTTGAGCAACAAAGCGGCGATTTTCATCACTATTTAAATGCGGTATGGTTTTGAGCTCGTGGTAAGAACTTAGTGGCTCTTGAGCATAGGACTCTTTAAAGGCAAACATCACAAATAAAAGCGGGATCAAGATCAAGCATTTAACTATTTTGCTTGAACTAATCATATTCATGAACAAACTCCATTTTTGTACAAACGTTCCATTGTTAAACATTACTTTACCCTATATTTAAATATATGTAATCTTAAATTCAACAAAAAATTAATATCACTGTACCGCTTCAACTGTCAGCTGTATAAAGGATAAGTGAACTGTTTATAATCAACAGTAAACGCCGCAATATCACTATAGGTAGATAAAGGTATTTTTTAATAAAAACTTTTAACCGCGCTGATGTATCTAAACTCATGCAGCCATAAATGAAGTATCATTACTTATTTTCAATGTACAGCGAGACAATGTAGGGAGCGTAAAAATTTAAGTGAATAACCTGACCCTCACCCAAGATGAAAATCTTTCTATCAAAGTCAGTTATCAGCTGTTGCCTACTGATCATAAGCGACTGGATTTATACTTTTCTTTACCTATTGAAATGGGCATAGGCCCACAAACTTTAACTGAAGAACATTACTTTCATAGCAGCATAGAAAACCACAGCGCCTATTATTCTGATCAAATGCACCTGCCCTTAGTGCGCAGCCGCTTTATTAGTCAAAAAAAAGGACAGATCCGCGATTACCGCTTAAACCTAAACCTTTTTTCTTATCAAATATTAATCGCTTTAGATAATGATATAAAGCAAACCATTAAGTTAAAAGAAAGTGAAGAGTTTTATCCGCAGGCCATTGTTTTAGCTGAGCAAATTATCAGTTTATTAAAAAAATTAAGACGCTATACACCACCAGATAAAAAACTTAGGCCTTTTTTTGAAAATGCTGATAACTACCTAAGCTGGCAGGTAGAGCAATCTTTTTTAAAGTTGCTCTCACGTGGCCCTAAAAGTAGTGACTTTAGTGCCGAACGCAATTTTTTGATCACCTTGTGTCGTAGTGAAAATGAATATCGACAAAGTAACCAATATAATTCGCAAATAACGTTAGATGATCCAAATCGTATCACCAATAAAATGCGGCTGTTGCAAAGGCTGATTGAATATGGCGTGGTATTGCAAAAAGATGTTAAAAGTCTTAACCGCAATTTAAAGCGTGTGGTGCGTGGTACAGTTACGGCGGTCATCATGGCCTTTGTAATGGTATTAGTTTTAAATGCACGCGCTAACTTTGCTGAAGTCACTATTGCCTTAGTTGCCATGTTAGGGGTTATTTATGGCTTACGAGAAATTTTTAAAGATGATATTACCCGTGTTATTTGGCGTAAGATCCAAAAAGGACTACCAAAATGGAAGCACATTTATACCAATAGCTTCAATAAAGTAACCATAGCTAATCAAACCATCTGGCTCGAATATATTCGTGATAAAGATCTACCTAAGGTGGTAGATAAGTTATTTCAGACCCGGCGACATCAAAATAAACAAGCCGCCAGATTACTGCATTTTCGCAGTGATACAAAAGTCAATGTTAAAAGCTTTATGCCTGGCTATGACGAAATTCAACAACGAATATACTTTAATCTCACGCCTTTTATTCGCTTTTTAAAAAAAGGGGAAGGTCGTTTATATTCGCTTGAATCAAACAATAAAGTGACGAAGCAAGCGGTCGAGCGACGTTATCAAATTAACCTTGTTGTTATGTATACAGATAGACAGCACCGTAGGCAAGCACAACGCTTTAAGATCACCATTAACCGCTCAACCATCATCAATATTGAAGCCATGGAAAATAATGAAGATATTGATGAATATATTGATGAAGATTAATGCCAAGGTTTTAATAAACTGCAATAACTATCGCATAAAGTTAAGTTTAAGATTTATCTTTTAACCACTGGGCCAATGGCAAAAAGTGATCTTCAACCGCTAACGGATGCGTTAATATATTAATATGATCGTAATCGACAAGATTGCCAGCTTGTTTAGATAATAAGCTAAATTTGGCTTGTGTATTCCCACATTCATCAATAAATAATTGTACATCCTGAGCATGGCCCAAAGCCTGATCTTTACTGCCAGTAAAATGCCATGTTGGTGGCCAAGTTATTGCGTTTGCGGCCTGTTGATAGTCAAAGCCATCATAACGATCACGCCAGTGCCCCGGCTTGACCCAAGCTAAACTTTCTTGCAATGACTGTTTGGTTTCATTATCAGCACCTAGACGATATTTTTTCGCGTCTAAATAGCCATGCCGCTTCACTAATAAAGGCGCAATATAACGCCAGATCAAACCAATCTTCACAAAAGACTCAAGGTTTTTGGCCGTTACCACACGTTTAGTGCCGAAACAGGTTTGACTAAGAACTTTATCTAACCATTGTGGATAACGAGCAAGAAAACTGGCTAACAGCACGCCGCCCCATGAGTGAGCAATAAGGTGTATTTTTTGCGGGTTTAACAGCTGAATTTTTTCTAAAAACAAGGGGATATCACGCGTTATTGCTTCATATTGGCCAAAACATGACTGCGCATTAATTAAAGGAGTACTTTTACCACGGCCGCGCAAATCGCCAACATAGACATCAAAGCCCTGTTCAGCAAGAAAACAAGCTAAACCTTTGCCTTTCTCAGAGTAAAAAATAAAGCCATTTTCAATCGTACCATGCAGTAAAAAAATTGGCACCCCGCCTGGGCGCTGCCAAATATGTCGCAAGTGAAGTTGCTGCTCGTTATCGGTAATAAATAAGGACTCTTGCTGCATTAACTCGCTCCTCGTTATCAATAGCTAAAAAATCATCTGACATAAGGCGCCATACTAACAAAACTGACGCAAAGTGGTATGACCACACCCCACTAGCGTACTGACTTTTTTCACCAAGGACAAGCATCAATACGCTTACCTTAGCATTGCTTATTCTAGCGTAGCTGTTTAATGACAACATACTCAGTGTAAATTGCTTCGTTGATGGATACTCGCTCATTGCTGCTCTGGATATTCAAAGCATAATGAGACTAGTGAGTCTGTGCGGATAAGGGTAACATTATGCGAAAACCCTTGCGGGTATTAAGCAGCTTGGAACAGCAGTTTGCACGCTATTACGCCAATTTATGCCGACTTTATCAGCAGTTGTACATTTCTTAATTAAAAAACTTGCTCAGCACTTGCCTTCAACGATTTTACACGTATCATGCCGCCCTATTTTTATTTTTCCATCGTCAGGGCCCCCTATTTTTATGCGTAAACTGCTTACCTCTCCTAATGCCATGGCACTTAGTGCTAGTGAACAATCTATTTATCAAAATACTCTTACTTTTGTCGCCGACCTTAGCTTAAACTTAATGGCGGTAAAGGTAACTAACCACCCCGATAACTTTCTCGATTGGTGTAAAGAGTTGCATCGCATTTGCGCTCACGACCTTAACCGTGACTTATTAAACCCTGACCAAGAAAAGCCGCTAAAAAAATTACAACAAACCTTGGCTAATGGGGTAAGCGCTTGTCAATTAAAAATGGCGCGCGTTATTCCCTGGCCACTTTTTGTTAACTTTATGCACGATAATGCATCACGGCAGGCGCTCACTGAGCGACTAAGGCTTCTGGATTACCTTAGTAGCATTTGCGATAAAAGCTTTAGCGATATGAGTGAAGAAGATAGGCTAGCATTTGCGGGTAAACATACCGCGCGCCATGATATTAGTGTGTATGATTTTGATGTTGAATGGTTTGCTAGCACCCGTGCAGCAAATACCTTTCATCAATACTTGCAAACAAAACCGCAGGCATTCGATCAAGCCTTAGCACATATCCCGCTAGCAGGCGAGGTGACTGAGAGCGATTATCTGCGCTTTGTTGACGCCTTTAAAGCGATATTTGCTGCCGATGATAGTGCTAAAAATGCAACACTAAGTGTTGCCACGCGACTATTGGCCATGCGCCGCCCTGATCAGTTTATCGCCTTAACCAGCACTAAAATGTCGTCACTTTCAGTGGGGCTTGGTGTGGTTAAACTCAACCAACAAAGCTTTGATGACTATTGGCATGAAATGATCCTTACGCTAAGAAATACTGCATGGTGGCGCAGCGACAAACCCAGTGATGAGACTGAGCTTAAGCTTTGGCAATATCGTGCTACCCTTATCGATTTGTTTTTATTTGCCGATAACAATCTCGCAGCAAACTCGAATTACCTTAAAATGCGCGACAAACCAAGCAAAACCAAAATTGGGGTAGTAAGGTCACTAAAGCGTAGCAAAGAATCGGCTGAAGCTATTGTTGATAAAGCACTAGCTGAGGATGATTTACCCGACTTTATCCACAATATGCGCAGCACGATTGTCAATAGTGTTAAAGACGGCAAAACCGTTGACCAAGCCATTACGTTAATGCGCAATATATTTGGTTAACAACATCACAGTAGAATAATGCTCAGGTCTCGTAAAGCGTCAATATTTACAATAATCCCCAACGCGTGAGCATTATACATGAACAATTACACTCCGCGAGCAAACACAGCTGGCAACTTTTTTATGGCATAGCGTGGCAACTTGGAATAAGCGCTGACGAAGCCACGCATAAGCCCAAACGCCACCGCAGCGGTGGGTAAGTTAAGTCTGTTTACATGAGTCGTTTTTAAACATTGGCGCCCAATTTATCGACCTATGCCCTGCCCCTCCTAAAAACTGCGCTTTAGCCACGGCGATTTTTTACACTTAAGTGATAACGCCACAATTTAAAAAGCCAGCGATTCGCTCAACTTGACGGCGATCAAAAAACATATTTACTGTTCTGTCATACTGACTTATGCTGCTGTGATATCCTGTCGTTAGGTTAATTAAGCAAGGTTACATTCGTTAAGCATTAAAATCGCGTCACAAAAGAGACAGCTTATGCCATTGAAACAAAAAGGTGAGCCAGTTATTGATTGGACTCAATATCTTAAGTCTGGGGATAGAATTTTTATTGGCTCAAATGCGGCGGTACCAAACGCATTAATTGACAACTTAATTGCCAACTCCGCCGGATTGCATGATATTGAAGCGGTTCATATCCTAACCTTATCTGACAATGTTTGGGCTGAACCCCAACATCAAGATTTATTTAAAATTAATGCCTTTTTTATAGGTGGCACTAACGTTCGTCAAGCCATAAATGAAGGGCGCGCAGATTATACCCCCACTTTTTTATCTGAAATTCCAAAACTGTTTAATAAAAATATTTTACCGCTAGATGTGGCCTTGATCATGGTCAGCCCACCTGATGAATATGGCTATTGCTCTCTCGGCGTTAGTGTTGATATTGTATCAGCTGCAATAAAAAAAGCGCGTTTTGTCATTGCCCAAATCAATCCTAAAATGCCCCGTACCAATGGTCATAGTTTTGTGCACCTTAATCAAATTCATGCCCATATCACAGTCAAACAGTATTTACCTGAGTTACCTGAGCCAGAGGTAGATCAAGTCACTGAGCAAATTGGTCAATATGTGGCTATGTTGGTGGAAAATGGCGCTACCATACAAATAGGTATGGGTAATATTCCATCAGCGGTATTACGGTATTTAGCAAACCATAAAGATCTCGGCGTGCATAGTGAAATGCTTTCTGAAGGTATTATCGACTTAATGCTTAAAGGCGTGATCAACAACCGCAGAAAAACGTTCCATCGAGGCAAAACCGTTGCCAGCTTCTGCGTTGGTACACGGCGTTTATACAAATTTGTCGATGGCAACCCACATGTTGAGTTCTACCCTAGTGAGCATGTAAATTCACCGGTTAACATAGCGCGTAACGAAAAAATGGTGTCTATTAACAGCGCCATCGAAGTCGACTTAACCGGACAAGTGGTTGCTGACTCTATTGGCTATCATTTTTATAGTGGTATTGGTGGTCAAGTGGACTTTATTCGCGGCGCATCGTTAAGTAAAGGCGGCAAACCTATCATCGCTTTACCATCAACCACAAAAGATGGCAAAATTTCTCGTATTGTTGCCCATCTCACTGAAGGGGGGGGTGTTGTCACCTCTCGCGGGCATGTCTCCTATGTCGTCACAGAATATGGTATTGCCTCACTGCAAGGCAAAAGTGTTCGCGAACGTGCGTTAGAGTTAATTCGTATTGCCCATCCTAAGTTTAGGGCGCAACTTCTCAGTGATGTGCGCAAACATTACTGGGTTCCTGAATACCAAGAGAACACGCCGACCTCGGTACCTGAACTGGGTAAAATTGCCATCAAGCGCTTTACCTTCGCAGACTCAGAATATTTTCTTCGCCCACTAGCCCCAGCAGATGAGCGTAAACTACAAGAGTTCTTTTATTCTCACAACAAAGAAACCTTGATGATGCGTTATAACCATCACGCCACACAAATGAGTCGTGAAAAGTCATGTAACTTGGTTAGTGTTAATCAACATATCGATTTAGCACTATGTTTAACCGAGCATGATGACTTAGGAGAGTCGATTCAAGCAGTTGGGCGCTATTATTACCTTAAAGCCAGTAACAGTGCCGAAGTTGCATTTGTGATAAAAGAAAGCAAGCGCGGCAAAGGTATGGCTAAAGCACTCTTGTCAGAAATAATCAAAATTGCGAAAATCAGAGGCTTATCACAGTTGGTAGCGTGCGTGCGCCGAGACAATGCACCCATGCTAAAAGTATTTGAAAACGCAGGCTTTATTAGAAAACCATCGGAAGATTACGACGAAGTCAGTTTGGCATACACTTTATAATATTAACGGAACGTAGTATTAGCGTCATAAAGTCTGTCGGGCTATCAATATAATCTAGCAACCACTGATTGTTAGCACATTATACTCAATGCGTCGGTGATGGCTGTATCGTTTTAAACACAAGACATAACACTAAATAGGAGTTTCAATATGACCGTTGGCATTATTAGCCATCACCAGTGCTTAGCTCACCAGATGGGCGAGCATCACCCTGAAGCCCCTGAGCGCTTAAATGCTATCCAAGATCAGCTCATTCGCAGTGGTTTAGACTATGTCGTTAAACAATACCAGGCTAAAGCGATTGATAAAACTCGGCTATATTTAGCCCATGATAAAGACTATGTAGAGTACATTTTTGCTAATGCGCCCAGTGAGGGTGACTTTCAAATAGATGCCGACACGAGTATGTGCCCGGCAACCTTAAATGCCGCCCTGCTCTCTGCTGGCGCTGCTATTGATGCGGTTGATTTAGTTATGAACAAAGAAATTTCATCGGCATTTTGTGTTACTCGACCGCCAGGGCATCACGCTGAACACGACAAAGCCATGGGCTTTTGCTTCTTCAATAATATTGCCCTTGCCGCTATTTACGCTAAAACACACTATAAATTAAAACGGGTTGCCATTGTCGACTTTGATGTTCATCACGGCAATGGTACGGAAGATATCATAAAAAACCGCAAAGGCTTTTTATTTTGCTCAACCTATCAATACCCATTTTACCCTTTCGAGATACAAGCCAGTAATAAAGCACCCATTATTAATACCCCGCTCGATGCGACAACAAAAAGTGCTGACTTTCGCCAAGCAATACTGGATGACTGGTTGCCAGCATTACATAAGTTTAAACCGGAGATGATCTTTATCTCAGCTGGCTTTGACGCTCACATTGAAGATGAAATGTCACAACTGAGTTTGATAGACGAAGATTATCGTTGGGTAACCGAGCAACTCAAACAAATTGCTGATAGCTATGGGCATGGGCGCATAGTTTCTGTGTTAGAAGGTGGCTATGCCCTAAACGCTTTAGGGCGCAGTGCGGTTGCCCATATTAATGGCTTAATTGGTTATTAAAATAATGCCCTTGCCATTGATTAATTTGCTCGCCACACATCTAAGGTTAAAGCTTAGTGTGTAGCAAACTGTGCTGTGATTATTTTAAGATGATTTCTCGCAGTCGATATTCCCCAGTGAGGGTTCTCACGTTAGGATAGGTTTTTGTTAATTCGCGTGCATTATCTTGATTAGCCTGACCCCAACTTTTCATAAAAGTATTATACTTTTTCTGGTTGGGCTCTAAGTCTGCACTGCTGTCAAAAACCACCATCAATACCATGTTAAAATCACCGCTTTGCGGCAGTTCGCTGCTATATATTTTCCAGTCTTTGATATAGCCTAGTTTTTTCTGCAACTTAACGGCTTTTACCCAGCTTTGTTTAATGCCAGCCAAATAGACATCGCCCATATTCGGTGCAATGCGTACCGTAGTCATCGAAATAACTTCTGTTCCAATATCATAATCTTTATAGATCTCAAGCTCAGCGTGAGAAGAAACGGCAAAGAGTATGCAACATAAGCTTATCAGCTTAATAAACTGTCTCATATTATACTCTCCTAGTGTTACCGAAAATTCGGTAAGGCAAGTATAGTCAGTGCGCGTTATTTTGCGAGTTTAACTGCTAACACTGATGGCAGCAGCTCTACAGCAAACACTAGGATGTATTAAAGCTCAGATGCTAAGACAGGTTATTGAGCAAGCGCTGTTGGCGCTTAAGACTCTTTTTCAATGAACTGACGTTCGGCTGGTTTCGCTAAAATCTCAAGATAAAAAGACGTGACACCGGTGGCGACAATATTATCCATCGCTTTGTTAATGTTAGATACATGGACCATATCGGCAGTTTGCTCTGTTTTGCCTATTTTACAATCAAAGTCCCAATAGTCTGCTGCTTCTGGTAAAGCCTTATTGCGCTCGCGTTTTAAATACTTTTTGACTTGATGTTTTATAGACTCAACCATGCGTGCGGGTTTGATTTTATCATGGCTGATTTCGAAAGTTTTTTTCATGAAATTCCTTGGCGGATAGTATGGACACTCTAATGCTAACATTTAACAAAAAGCCCAGTGCGTATTTTACGTAAACCGTGCAATAATAGCCACACTTAGGCTTTACCTTACTGCTATACATAAGCCAATAAGTACCAAGCTCAGTTTCTGCCATACAATGTATAAATACCAGCAATAAAAAAGGTCGTGCATTCGACGACCTTTCAAGGGATTAACTATGGTTTATTAAGCTTACACACTTTCAAATGCATTTGATTGCTCAACTTCAAATCTTTTATTCTTTCTTGCCGATAACACGCCTTTTCGATGTGCCAAGGCTTTTTCAAGCTTAGTTGCGGCGCTTGCTATCGCGGCATAGAGCTCTTTATCGGTGGCATTAACTGAGACGGTTGCGCCTTCATAAGAGGTTGTAGCTTCTATTTTCTGTTGATTAGGCTCAACGGTAACGATGACGTCTAAGGTCATTAAGCTTGGGAAGTGTTTGGCAACTTTGGCAAATTTATTTTCAACTGCTAAGTTAATGCCTTCGGTGATTTCAACGTGATGTCCAGAAATATTTATTTTCATAGTGCTACCTTTGTTGTTGTCTTCAACTATATACTCTGGGCACTGACAGCAAAATACAATAGCGAAATTGATCTTATTTGTAATTTCATACTTAGATGCTCAGAAAGCTTGTTTTAAATCAAACTAAACGCACCATCCCCCATTGCTTAGCTACTTACTATTCAAACGAGAAATAACTTTAACCACAACTAACACTAAACCACCAGCGATAAAACCGACAATCCCATCAAGCAATATGGGTAAAACATTTTCCGCTAACAAGCCAATGTATGGAGTTAACCACAGTTCAAGGTGGTGAAATTGTTCGCTCAGCCAAGAAAAGCTATGAACAATAATGCCACCACCAACCAAAAACATAGCAATAGTGCCGATAATGGTTAACAGCTTCATTAATTGGGGAGCAAATATCAATAAACTTCGACCGAGTGCTCGTTGCAGCGTATTAAAGTGCCCCGAGTGTGATTTACGCAATAAATACAGCCCTAAATCATCTAGCTTGACAATGCCAGCAACCAGCCCGTAAACACCAACAGTAAAAATAATAGCCAATGTTGAGATAACCAATACTTGTGTTTGAAACGCCGCTGATTGCACTGAGCCCATGATAATGACAATAATTTCAGCTGAAAGGATAAAATCAGTGCGAATTGCACCTTTTATCTTGTACTTTTCCACTGCAACAAGGTCAACATTGTCATTACTAACCGTTTGCACAAGTGTTTGATGTTGACCTTTTGAGGTTTCTTTACTCGCTAAAAGTTTATGACTGACCTTTTCAAAGCCTTCATAACAAAGAAATAAGCCACCAACAATCATCAAAATGATGATCAGTGGCGGTAAAAAAGCACTAATCAATAACGCCGAGGGTACTAAAATCAACTTATTAACAAATGAGCCCTTGGCAACCGCCCAAACCACCGCTAACTCTCTATTGGCTTTAACCCCAGACACTTGTTCCGCATTGAGTGCGAGATCGTCACCCAAGACGCCAGCAGATTTTTTCGCGGCCACTTTCGATAATATCGCCACATCATCGAGTACAGCGGCAATATCATCTAGTAAGGTTAATAAACTTGCTCCTGCCACTTAAACTCCTTTTATTAATATTGTTAAGCGGCCATAAACCGATTATTTTTTTAGCATAGACTTTAAGTCAGCAAACGGATTATAGGTTGCTGTGTCTTGATTACTATCACCGGCTTTAACCTCGGTTTGGTAATTGGCATGGTCGGTATATTTTGCATGCTCATTATCATGGCAATATATACAGAGTAACTCCCAGTTGCTACCATCATTAGGGTTGTTAGTATGATCGTGATCGATATGATGTACGGTTAACTCTTTTAAGTTTGAATAAACAAATTCACGCGCACAGCGCCCACAAACCCATGGATATAGCTTTAACGCGCGATCGCGATAACCTTGCTCTTGGCGCTTATAATTAAGGCTGGTACCTAATCTATCTGAAGACATAGTAATGCATTACAAAGAAAATGAGGGGGTTTATTGTATGAGTAAGCTTTCACAACTGCAATAGTTCACAATTAATCGTTATCAAAAAAAACTGCTGATTTCAAACGACTAATCGCCGTGCTTTTTATTAGCACCACTTTACTTTTAGCTAACAACTTGTCATGGTAATTAGCAACATGTTAGGGCAACTCTCGCGATTGACTATTAGTCAACTAATATAAGGCGCTAAGTACCAATACCGCCACTGGTATCGCTCAAGAGTACTTGCCATTGTTACACTAAATTTTTCATCGCCAATTCAGCACCACTAATGTTGGGTGTAGATAATTATTTTTAAGCCAAGGAGTTACCGTGAAGCCCATCGCAGAGCAATTAGCTAATTATAAAAGTGTGCACTTAGATAGTCGCAATATGATTAGTCACTTTATTGGCATTCCACTTATTGTCTGGGCTATTACGGTACTATTGAGTTTAACAAGTTTTCAAGCGGAACTTGGCAGCAGTCAAATAAGCTATACCCCTGCGATGGTTTTATTTGCCGTTAGCTTACTTTACTATGCAAAACTACACCTTAAGCTTGCCGCTGGCATGCTAGTTTACATTTTGCTAAACCTCTATCTCGCAAGCTTTGCTGCCAGCGCTGAAAATGCATTTTCACTTGCCATTGCGGTATTTGTTCTTGGCTGGATCTTACAATTTATTGGTCATATCTATGAAAAAGCTAAGCCGGCTTTTTTTGATGATATTATGGGTTTAATCATTGGGCCCATTTTTTTAATGGCTGAGCTTTACTTCGCTCTAGGCTTTGAGCAAAAACTTGAGCAGCAAGTCAGTGCTATGGCCAAAGAAAAGCGCCAACTCATCAACAACAAACGTTGAGGTAGCTCGTTTTATCATTGATTTAGAACACCTAGCGTGATCGTCAGCGATTGATATTACTTTTATTATCAATATAAATAACTAAATCTGTCGCTGTTAACGGCTTAGCATAAAAGTAGCCTTGCACAAACTGACAACTTAGCGCTTGCAATGCTTGTACTTCTTCCATGTTTTCAACGCCTTCTGCTAATACTTGTAAATTCAAGTTATTTGCCATGGCGATAATAGTTTTAACTAAAGCAGCACTTTTGATATTTTTGTCAATATCAACAATAAAGCTTCGATCTATTTTCAGCTTATGTAGTGGCATTGTATTTAAATACTCAAGAGAAGAGTAGCCAGTACCAAAATCATCAATAGCTATAGTGAAGCCTAAATCATTAAGTTTGTGTAGAATACTAATACACTCTTTCGGATCCGTTAATAATGACGTTTCTGTTATTTCTAATTCAATATGTGCAGGTGAAATAGCGTAGTGCTCTGCTTTAGACAGCAAAAGCTCACTAAAGTTGGCCGCTAAAAGTTGTTGCGGTGAAATATTTAAACATACTTTGTTTAAATCAACCCCTTGTTTTTGCCACTGCTGAACTTGAGCAAATACAAGGTCAATAATTTTTTCACCTAAAGACACCATCAAGCCATTTGACTCAGCAATAGCAATAAACTCTACCGGCGAGACCACGCGCCCTAAAACCTCAGACTGCCAACGCACTAGGGCTTCAACAGCAATTAACTTACCTGATATTGTATCGACTTGTGGTTGATAAACCATAAAAAATTCATCTGTAGTAAGTGCCTTTGTCATCGCATTGTTGATTTGCTCTGCTTCGCTAAACTGCTGGTTAATTTGTTCGGTAAAAATCGTAAAGGTATTACTTTCTTGTCGGTTGACGGTCGCTAAAGCAGAAAAGGCATTATCAATTAAGGTTTCAACGTCTTGTCCATGTTCGGGAAAATTACTCACCCCGACTCTAAAGGTACAATAAATCTCACTACCTGCAATCATATATGGCGCGGCTAAGGCCGAAGTTAACGCCTTTAACGGTTCAATATTGCTACTATCTTGTTGAATATATGCAATATATCGACTTTCTGAAAAGTGTCCAAGCAAGGCAGTAACCGTTAATTGCTGTTGGATGCGCTCTTTGATTTGATTTTGTAACATGCTGACATGCTTTGAAGTGTATGTCGCTGTGATACGGCTATAATTTTCCATACTTATGATCAGTAAGCGCCCAGCTTGTGAGCTAGGCAAAAATTCCTCACTCAATTGCTGTTTGAAGTGGTTTTTGCTCGGTAGACGCGTCACACTATCTAATTCAAGATAGTTAAACAGCGGCGCCAATATATGCCGGTTTGATAAATAAAGCGCAATGGTAACGACAATAAAAATAAGCAGAAACTTTATCAGTAACTTAAAGGTATCATGGTAGATTTTCTGTGCTATAGCTTCTTTTTGAACGGCAAAAACTATACGACTAGCCATATTGTCAATCGACTTGCTGATATAAAAAAGTACCTCTGCGTTGTTGTCAATTGAGGTCAACTTTGCGGTATTGCGTTGGGCAATGATTTTTTTTAGTGCTTGTTGCCACTCCATCTTAATATTTTGTTTTGCGGGTAAATCGAGATTACCTAATTGATCAACTAAAAAGACTTTTGAAATCAAACTACTATCTATATCACTTAATAAGGCTAGCACATCATCAAACTTAACATGAGCCGAGGCCAAACCAATAAATTGACCTTGTTGTATGATTGGCGATGTTACCGCTAGATAGGCACTTTGGTTAGCCGAGACACTGATATAGGGCTTGCCAAGCTTTGGCGCTTTTGCTTGTTTACCTTCTATATACCAAGAACGGCTTCTGGGATCATACCCCTTTGGCGCTTGCCAATTATCAAAAGAAAAGTAGCCTTCTTTATCTATGACATAACCCAAATAATAGAGTTGATGAGCGTCAGGGTGCATATTAACAAAGGATGCAAGGTTATGTTTTCGATTGTGTTGAATATCGACATCTGCAAGGTAAAGTGCAAAGTGCTCTACTTGCACTATAGCGCCGTTACTCCAATGGTTAAGCCGTTGAGAAATAATATCAGCTTGCAACTGTATTTCTTGCTGAAATGCAATTTCAAGACGATCTTTAACATGCAAATAAGCGACTGTCGTTGAGGCAAGTAAGCCAAGTAGTAATATGGCAATAAAACTAACAATCAGCTTATTTTTATTACTAAATCGCAACATGGTCACTAAACTTTAAATTGATGAGCTAAACTCTGTAACGAAGCTGCCAAATGCGCTTGCTCATTTGGCAGTTCCAGGCTAGGTATTGTTTTTTTTAACCGCTGAGAAAAGCTCTCGCCGTTTGAGCCGATAAAGGCAGCGGTCGTACCACGCTCAATATGCAGTTGATGTACAAGCTCGCTGTAAACTATAGATAATTGAGTTAGTTGTGACAGTTTTGCCATTTCTGTATTCATAAAATAGTGTTGCTTTATTGTTGAGCCGCTTAGCCAGATAAAACCTAATAATGGCCCTATCAAGAGCAAAAGTATTTTATTTTTAAATGAAATATCAGAAAATGCCATAACCTACCTATACCTTGTCTGCCGATGAATAAGTTAAATTTTAAGATGATGTTTGTGTGCAATACAGCAGGCAAAACAAATAGAAAGCAGTATGCGACTGCTGATTGAAATGTAAAGCGAAAAGCAACTCAATTATAATTGCAAGCATACCTTAAGTAACTAATAGTTTTTTGATCTACATCAAGTCAACTAACAATGGGCTTGATTTGCTCTTATTCATTCAAAGGAAGTAATGACCAATACCCGCTATTTATCCGGCCATATTCCCGGTGATAGTCGCCCTTGCGGCTTAATATCTTTGGCTTTAAATGCCATTTCCTTATTGCTGGAGTTGGCGATATTTCGTTTCGCATTATAATCTTTTGTTAATGCCACTATGGTTGGCGTCAATTGCACAATCGCAATGACATTAACTAGCGTCATTAAGCCTAAGGCAACATCAGCCATGCGCCATACTTGCGTTAAGCTGGCACTGGTTCCCCAGAACACCATAGCCAAGTACATTGAAGTATATAGTGTTCGACCAAGTTTATTATCGAGCTTAAAAAAATGTAAGTTACTCTCTGCATAGGCATAATTTGCGACGACAGAGGTGAAAGCGAACAGGCTGATCGCGGCTGAAACAAAATACACGCCATTTTCACCTAAATGGTAGGTTATGGCATTTTGCGTTAAGCGTATACCTTCCATCTCGCCGCTAACATCTAGGTCGGCTAATAAAATAATCACCGCGGTACACGTACATAGCACCATAGTGTCTAAAAACACCCCTAGCATTTGTACATAACCTTGGGTGACCGGATGATTAGGCACTGGCCGAGCACTGGCCGCTGCGTGAGGCACACTGCCCGCGCCAGCTTCATTAGAATATAAGCCGCGCTGAATACCATTTTTAATGGCTGCACCTAGCATGCCTGCCCCTGCCTCATTTAAGCCAAAAGCTGAGCTAAAAATATTATAAAACATGCTGGGTAGTGCAGAAAGGTTCATCAGTGTGATCACCACTGCCACTAAAATAAAAGCGAGCCCCATAAATGGCACAATTAACTCAGCAAAACGCGCTATTCGCTTCAAGCCACCTAAAACTATGGTACCCGCTAACAGCGTAATAATTGCACCAGAATAAAAACTTGGAATATTAAAAGCATGATTTAACGAGTCGGCAATGGTATTTGCTTGCATAGCACTAAAACTAAAGCCATAACCTAAAAACAAACACACTGAAAATAAGCTCGCTAACCAGCGTTGATTGAGGCCTTGCTGAATATAATACGCTGGACCACCACGGTACTCTTTGTGTTCATCACTAACTTTATATAATTGCCCTAAAATGCTTTCTGCAAAACCAGTCGCCATACCCAATAAGGCAATAACCCACATCCAAAATATCGCGCCACTACCGCCCAGTGAAATGGCAACTGCCACACCCGCTAAATTGCCAGTGCCTACTCGAGCCGATAACCCTATAAATAGTGCCTGCAAAGAGCTAATACCAGAGTTGGTTGCTTTTTCATCGTCAACTTTGCTGCTTTGTTTTAGCACCGAAAACATATGGCGAAAATTAAATATTTGCAAAAATTTAAGTTGAAAAGAAAACCAGAAACCGGCAAAAAGCAAGACATAAATAAGCACTTGCCCCTCGCCCCAAAGAATATTATTTATACTAGATATGATCGTATCAAAAGACATTGCTGCCAACCTATTATGTATTTTTCTTATTCAGGTTAGCATGGCTAACAAGATAAATTAAAGTATAACCCTGCAACACTTAAAGCAAGGTAATTATTTTTAAGTGATTGAAAGTAGGGTAATAACTTAACATTATTAGCGAGCATAAAGCTTAAGGTGTGTGCTGCCTTTGCCTGTCATGTACTAGAAGCTTCAGTATAGGTTCAAATAGCTTCAATGTTCTTTGCTAACATTTAGCTCAAAATACAAGCTTGTGGTTATGCTAACTTTTCATAAAACTCATTAACTTGTTGCGCTAACCACACCAAGGCTTCAGCTTCACTTGGAAAGTACTCAATATTTTGTCTAGCTTTTGATGTTACTAATGCCTTTTCAATACCAATGAGGACCTCAGAAGTAAAAACTAATGCTTTTGCAATCATATGGTGCTGGTTTAGCCAAGCATTGAATTCATCGGAAACCGCAAAGACTTTTGGCGTGCCACCATCAAATTCTAGTAAATTCGCTAAAATAACAAACGGAGCATGATCAAATGCCTCTATCCTTGCTACTAACTCTTGAGCTAACGCTTCTGCTGCCACATCATTAAAGGCGCCTTTAACTAAAACGCGGATAATGTGTTCGTTTACTTCTATTTTATATTCACCATGCATTGCTAACATAGGTTGGTCCTAACAAAGCGAAAACTAAATCTTATCTGCCGCGACTACTAGCCATTAAAGATACACCTAGTCACTACAATCGTCTTTTGACTTTATATGCAAGCCAATGTTTTAGCAAGGCTATTACTAGGGTTTGCTAACTACCACGCCAATACAAACACTCGCGCTAAATAATAATCTACACTAAATTTCGTCCATTAAAAAAGCCAAGATAATGGTCTTATCTTGGCTTTTATTCGCTAAATTGCTGTTATTCGTAAGAGCGCTCTAACCAAGCAATTTGTAGCTTTAAATCTTCAATTTCAGCGTTGGCATCAATTAATTGCTGCTCAATTGTTTTCGACACATCTATAGCCTTATTCTTAGACTCCAATTCTTTAATTGCTTCTTCGTGAGCCATAATACTCTCCTAATTCACGTTACTTCACTTGTAGTATTACACAGCAAGTTTCATTTTACTCGAAAAAATCAAATAAATATTTCACTTCGAAAACATTCGCAACCACAATGAAACATATCAACAGTGAAACGAAAGAACATTGCTAGTGTTAATACTAAGTGTAGCGGCGCAACCTACTTGCCAATGGATGAATAACCAAATATTGTGACAAAATTACTTGAATTGTTTTAATACCCTAGCCATTATTAGCCCTTTTTTGTTAACTAGCCGAACAATGCGCCTATTAAAATCAACAAAAGTTCCAGATTTAAACAAAACTTCAGTGCAAAAATTCACCCGAAAAGCAGCACGGGCGATTGTCTTAAATGGTGAAGAAATTCTTTTGCTTTACACCAGGCGATATCACGACTACAGCTTGCCAGGTGGTGGTATTGATGACAATGAAGATAAAATTAGTGGGCTAATACGCGAGTTACGTGAAGAAACTGGCGCACAAAACATTACCAATATTCAAGCTTTTGGCTGCTATGAAGAATATCGCCATTGGTATAAAGATGATTACGATATTGTACATATGCTGTCTTATTGTTATACCTGTGACGTTGACCAAAAGCGCCTAGCCCCCGCATTTGAAGCTCATGAATTAGCCAATGGTATGCAACCACTGTGGATCAATATACATGATGCTATAGCGCACAATGAAGCCGTGATTAAAAATAGTGACAAGAAAGGTTTGTCAATCGAGCGTGAAACCTATTTACTTAAACGTATTGTTGCTGAGTTACTTTAAGTCTAGTTAACTCAGCTTCACAAATCGCAAAATGAACCTTTGCTATTCATAAAGGCCAATAAAGTTAAGTGAATTAACATTTTCAATGTAGCAAATTAAACATTTAGTTAATGCTGATGCCCAGTGTTGCTTACACACTAGAAAAAGTTAT
Organism: Colwellia chukchiensis; assembly: GCF_002104455.1. GTDB lineage: Bacteria > Pseudomonadota > Gammaproteobacteria > Enterobacterales > Alteromonadaceae > Cognaticolwellia > Cognaticolwellia chukchiensis. The sequence continues at coordinate 89,932 of NZ_NBOC01000014.1, forward strand.
CGCTTAATTGCGCTTAGCCACTATACATTTTTTGTTATCAGGGTAATCTATTTGCTACCTCACTCTTGGAATGTATTGGCTCTATGATAAATAAATTCTTGCTTTGTATCGCTTTAATTTCTTACTCTCTCACTGTTGTCGCAAACCAGCCAGCAAAATTATCATCAGCCGCGGTGGCTATGCCTGATGGTTATAGTGCGGATGTTGCGGCAAAAATATTGGCGCAAGGCGGTAATGCCGTTGACGCGGCTATTGCTGCCCAATTTGTTTTAGCGGTAACCTTGCCAGAAGCTGGCAATGTCGGTGGCGGTGGCTTTATGGTGATTTATAAAGATAAACAAAGCGACTTTTTAGATTATCGCGAAGTAGCACCATTAAAAGCGCACCGCGATATGTATTTAGATGATGCGGGTAATGTTATCGCTAATTTATCTCTTTATGGTGCCCTATCTGCTGGCGTTCCAGGAACCGTAGATGGTATGTGGCAAGCCCACAAAAAGTATGGTTCTTTGCCATGGAAGTCGTTAGTGATGCCCGCCGTTACACTAGCAAAACAAGGCTTTATTGTTGATAAAAACCTTGAAGATAACATTAAATGGCGTATTGAAAGCTTTCAACAACAAGGCATAAACGTTAATTTTGCTGAGCACTTTGCCAAAGCAAAAACTGGCACAGTATTTAAACAGAAAAATTTAGCGAAAACCCTACAACGCATTGCCGATCAAGGGCGCAATGGATTTTATCACGGCGAAACCGCACAAATCATTGCCGACTTTATGAACAAGCACGGTGGTATCATCGGTTATGAAGACTTAAAAAACTATCGTGCCACTTGGCGTAAACCTCTACAAAAATCATGGCGTGGCTACCAAGTGATCACAGCGCCACCGCCTAGCTCTGGTGGTATTGCAATATTGCAGTGGTTAAATATGTACGATTTATTAGCGGACAAAACAGCGCCTTTAGCTCATAACTCCGCCCCTTATATGCACCGTTTAGCAGAAATAGGTAAACGCGTATTTGCTGACCGGGCAGAATATTTAGGTGATCCGGATTTTTATGAAGTACCACAAGCAAAATTATTGGCAGATAGCTACTTAAAAACCCGCATTGCCGACATTTCGGACCAGCGAATTTCGGTCACTAAAACCATTCAACCCGGACTAAAAGAAAGCCGAGATACCACGCACTTTTCAATTATCGATAAATGGGGCAATGCAGTATCTAATACCACCACGATAAACTACACCTTTGGTAGTGGCGTGATCGTTGACGGCGCTGGCTTTATTTTAAATGATGAAATGGATGACTTTAGTGTTAAGCCTGGTGTGGCAAACGTCTATGGTGCAGTGGGTGGTAAAGCCAATGAAATTCAAGCCAATAAACGTATGTTATCGTCGATGACACCAACCATTCTGCTAAAAGGTGATCAGGTTAAGCTTGTTACCGGCTCACCAGGGGGCACCACAATTATTAGCTCAGTTTATCAGTCTATTTTAAATGTTATTGAGTTTGATATGAATGCAGAGCAAGCGGTTAATGCGCCGAGATTTCACCACCAGCTATTACCTAAAGACGTGATTGAGCATTACCCAGGCATAGCTGAGCAAGAAAAGACCGCCCTTTTACAACTTGGTTATCAACTGAAAGAAAATCGCTTTGGCGCTGTACAGTTAATTATTGCCAACGCACAAAGTTTAGATGCAGCCGCAGAAAGTGGCGGCCGCGGTAAAGCAATTGTACTCAAACACTAGCACGACAAATTACAGCACCTACATGAGAAAACCATAAAAAACCCGTTAATCGCTTAACGGGTTTTTAGTGTTCAAGTTCACTAGCACATTGTCAGTGTTGCTACTTTCTTTTATGGCTTACTTATCAGCACGGCCCATAAATTTGCGCTCTTCAGTATTTACTTTAATTTTATCGCCGGTCGAAATATGCTCAGGCACTTGCACCGTTAAGCCGGTAGAGAGTATTGCTGGTTTAGTACGCGCGGTAGCCGAGCCGCCTTTAATCGACGGATCAGTTTCCGTGATCACTAATTCAACGCTAGAGGGTAAATCAATGGCCACAGGCACACCATCAACTAAGATAACTTGAAGACCTTGAGTATCTTCATTAATAAAAAGTATCTCATCCGCAATCGATGTTTGATTTAGGTTATAAGGCGTGTAATCTTCGTTATCCATAAACACGTACTCGTCGCCGTCTATATATGAAAACATTGCCGGCCTGCGCGTTAAATCAGCAAAGTTAAGCATGTCTTCTGCTTTAAATGTTTCATCAACTTTACCGCCAGTGACAACGTCATACATGCGCATTCTATACAAACTACCACCCGCCCGACCTTGCGGCACTGAACGTTCAATATCTCTAACTATCATGACTTTACCATTGTACTCTATGGCAGCATTCTTTTTTATATCACTTGCTTTTGGCATGAAAAACTCTTCCTCTTTTAATAATGCAAAAAATAACATCTCGCGCCGCCGACTCTACTAACAAAGTTAGCCGTATTCATGCAGCGCTTGGCCTGTTTATAACGTTAATAAGAAATCTAATGCGCCAGTAATAACCGCAACTTGTGCAAGGATACAGTTTTCATCATCAACTTTTGGACTATCTGGATAGACCTCTGTGGTAGTTACATAAGGTGCATCCGTTAAGCCCATACATAAGCCTAATTCTCTAGCAGCATAATTAATGACACCAAACTGCGCTAACTGAACACCGATCAGTTTATTGTCTTGGTCAGCAGGCGCAATATGAGTAACTTTTGCCACTGAATCAATAATAGCTTTTTGAAAGTTTGCCTGCGGTTTAGTGCTATCAGCCACTAAATAAAATCCGTCTGGAATATTCCAATTCTTCTGCTCAATGGCATCTCTGGCTGCTAGTGCAGGTCTAAACTCCGTATTATCACTGTCGGTAGTTTCGTGTAGATCAATATGTGCCAAGAATTCGAGGCTAAGGTTTTTTATATACTGCATTACTGCTGCAGATTCTTGCGCTAGGCTACCTTCATAAAATGAACGGTTAGGGTCGAGCGTTAACGGGTTCCAACGATTAATAGTTTCATATCCCCAGGGGCTAATACATGGCAATACCACGAAATTAAAACTCGCTTCATATTGTGCCGCCGCTGTTGTTATAAAGCGAATGGCCCCTTGTACGCCGCTAGTTTCATAGCCATGCACGCCGCCGGTAATTAAAATTGTCGGTTTATCCGCTTGCCAGTTAGATGATTTAACGGCATAAAGAGGGTAATTGTCTGCGCCATATAACAAATTGCCGTATTGCTCGATAGTAAATGCAGTGCCTAAATCTTCAAGTTTGGTAACCACTTGCTGATAATAACTACGCTTTTTTTGTTGTTGTGATAACCAAGTTTCTTTATCACCATCGGTCCATTTTTTCCCTGGTGTGCCAATCCCATATGCAGTTTGTGTATTCATATTTATTACCTAGTCATTAACTCACAGTTTATTTGCCACTTTTGATGAAGCCTCTTCATCGTTTACCTGGCATTATACCCGGCTGCCATCACAATCAAATACACGACAGCAGATTTAACCTAACAATTAAACGCATTTCGCAAAACCTAACTAGGGTCTGCTGATCTTTCAGGGTTAAAGCTTATGCTATTTAAAACGAATGTAATCGCGGCGCGAGCTTTGAATAATCGTTAGACTATTTAAAAAACGAGCAACAAAGCCTACGGTTGTTTTAAATGAACCTAAGACAGCACTTGTATAAATACCAAACAAGTCGCTGTAAAAGTAATCTCGAAAGATCAGACCCTAATACTTTGCGAAATCAAAATATAACTGCATAATACTATTGTACTTTAGACAAGAAAAAATTGCCTATGCCTTTGACCTATTGTAAGTCTAGTCTATGGATAAAGCTCTTCATTTTTAGCGTGATAATAGCGTTTAATCTTTAGCGTGATAATAGCGTTTAATCGTCAAGCTTACGCGAACCAGATCAGTATTGCCTCAGATATCTGGTGCCCGTACATTTGTACGGATAGCCAACAACCTGGCTATGTGGTCGAAATGATTAACGCTATTTTAATTGATAATGAACTAAGCCCTTTAAATCAAACCATGCCTTTGGCGCGCGCTATCAAATACTTACAACAAAATAACATTGACCTTGTACTAGGTTTAACAAAACAACATATCGATTATTATCAATTGGTTAGCTCTAAACTATCAGTGGGTATTACAAATAATGATTTTTTGTTACCCAAGGTAATACTTGGCGTTTTAGTACTGTTAAACAACTTGCCCAATACGCTGAAAACGGCCATAAAATCGGGATTATAAAAGGTTATTTCTACGGTGAAGAGCTCAGTAAACTTATCCAGCAAAGGCCTGAGCTATTTTCATATGGCCATGGCGACTCGCCACTGGCACAACTACTCTCGCAGCTACAATTAGGCCGAATTGATATTTTATTAGACAATAAAGCCACAGTGCTCCATGAAATAAAGCGCTTAAAACTGAATAATATTATTCATGCCGGTCACCAAGGTAAGAAAACTGAGCTTTACATTGCAATAGCCAATGCAAAAGCAGCTAGGCTGCAAGGTATCTTAAATTCTGGTATTCGTGATTTTCGTCGCTCTGGTAAGCTAAAACCTTTACTGACTAAATATGGCCTTAACGATTGGCAATAGCGCCGTAAAAATCTGTCTCAGATACTGCTACAGCATAAAATTCTCTACTTAAATGTTATATTAATGCTGCATTTGCGCTTAAAATCCAATACCATAAACACAGTGAAACAAATTGTTAACATCTACTTCAAAAGGAATTTTATTGTGCGCCAACAACAAAAATTAGGTTTATTAATTTCGGGGTTAATTTGTGCTTTTAATGTCAACGCACAAGAGCAACCTAAAGCGGCTGACTTAGTCGGAAAAAATTATTTGGGTATTCATGGCATGCGCATGAACACTGACGATGACAGATTAGCGCCAAACAATGTTGACTACATTAGACACGCTAATGGCATAGGGTTAGAGTTTGGCCACCGCTTGAGTGAGTATTCAGAATTAAGGCTTTCCTACACTCGTCTTAACCTAACCAGAACGGGTTGGGCACCAAGTACCCCTTCAGGTAAAAACATAGCGGCCAATTATTTGTACTTTCCTAATAAGCAAAACTTCTATGTTATGGCCGGAGCTAGTGCCATCGATGTTGTTGACTCTGACCTTTCCGCTAACATAGGTGCTGGTTATCGTCATTACCTCAGTGAGCGCAGCGCGGTATACTTTGAAGGTAATGGTCACTATCAATTTGATAATAAGTACACAGATTTAAGTGCGCAAATTGGCTTGGTTTACTTTTTTGGTGATACGGCGAAAAAAATCGTTCGTTCGGCACCAGCACCAACCCAAATCAAACCCGCAGCGCCTGCGCCAGTTGCAAAGGCAGAGCTTGACTCTGATAACGACGGTGTAATTGACCGCAAAGATCAGTGCCCTAATACCCCTGCAGCCAATAAAGTCGATAGCGATGGTTGTACTATTTTTACTGAAGCTAACGATGAGATGCGCCTACTGGTTAATTTTGATAATGCCAAAGCCATAGTAAAACCAGAGTACCTTGATAACATAAAGGTGGCTGCCGACTTTTTAAAACAATACCCTCATACAGACTTAACAATCTCTGGGCATACCTCAAGCCAAGGTGCGGCTGCCTATAATAAGAAGCTTTCTCAACAACGTGCTGAAGCAATTGTTGATGTTTTAGTGCAAGAGTTTGGCATAGCGCCATCACGTTTAACAGCCGAAGGTAAAGGTGAAGAAGAGTTACTTAATCCGGCTAACACCGCAACTGCACACGCAGAAAACAGACGTATTGAAGCGAAAGTCTCGGTTAAACGCAAAATAGCGGTTAAGCGCTAACCTTTTTGAAAGCAAAAATTAATACACTAAAAGCCTAATTATTATAATTTAATGCCGATCGTTTAAGAAATAGTTGAACGATCTTGTAGCTATAAGATAATCCCCTCTGATATTTTCAGAGGGGATTTTTTTGTGCTTAATAATGAACTAGAGCTTGTTTATGAATCAGTTGAAGAAAGTAGAGATTATGAATCAGTAGTTCAAGCGATAGAACCCG